>NZ_AYVL01000012.1 GCF_000502835.1 Mesorhizobium sp. LSJC280B00 | reverse complement strand
GGCGACGAGCCGGCTCGGCCGGGCGCTGTCGGTCAGCGTCGAGCGCAAGCGAGCCAGGCTTCTGGGGCAGCGGCTGACGCCGGCGACTTTGTCGCGGCGCATGAACGAAGCCCGCACGCTGACCCGTCGCGACCTCGCCCGTGCGCAAGCGGCGTTCTTCGCCATCGTGCGCGAGCGTCGAGCGCGGTTTTCACGCACGGCGACCAGACTGTCACCGGCGCCGATCGCAAGACGGCAGAAACTGCAAGGCGATGCACTGCTGGCACTGACGCGGCGGCAGGACCAGGCAATTTCGCGGCGGCTGGACCGTCTGCGTGGAAAACTGACGCAGGCAGACCGGCTGCTGGCGACGCTCTCNTCTCGCACAAGGCCGTGCTGGCGCGAGGCTTCGCGCTGGTCAAGGATGCGGACGGCGCGGTGGTCAAGCATGCGGCGGAAGTGGCGTCGGGAATGGCGCTTTCGCTGGAGTTCGCCGACGGCACCGCCGATGCAGTCGCCATCAGTGGCACGGCGCGGCCGAAGACGGTTGCCAAGCCCGCGGCCAAGCTCAAGGCGCCGGGCGGCCAAGGTTCGCTTTTCTGAGGAAAAAATGACCGACCCGCATCTCGCGACGCCCTCGGGCAAACTGCGCGCCCGCGCCTTCGCGATCCCATTCGATGGCACGCCAGGCCGCTTCAATGCCATCACCGATGTGCCCGGCGTGACGGTCGGCTATACCACGCTGATCTCAGGGGATGGGCCGCTCGTCGTCGGCAAGGGTCCGGTACGCACCGGCGTGACCGCGATCCTGCCACGGCCCAGAGACGAGTTGGCCGTCCCGGCGTTTGCCGGGATGTTCAGCGCCAATGGCAATGGCGAACTGACCGGCTCGCATCTGATAGAGGAGCTCGGAGCGTTCAATCTTCCCATCACCATCACCAACACGCATTCCTGCGGCGTCAGCCGCGACGCAACGCTGCGCTGGATGCAGACGGTGCTGCCGCAATCGCTCGACAGCGCCTGGGCGCTGCCGGTGGCGGGCGAGACTTACGACGGCTTCCTGAACGATATCAACGGCCACCATGTGAGCTTCGAGCACGTGTTTTCCGCGCTCGAAACGGCTGAAAGCGGGCCGATCGAAGAGGGCAGCGTCGGCGGCGGCGCAGGCATGATCACCTTCGGCTTCAAGGCAGGGTCCGGCACATCCTCGCGCAGCGTCGACTGGAATGGAGAGCGTTTCACGATCGGCTGCTTCGTCCAGTCGAATTTCGGTGCACGGCGAAACCTCGTGATCCGTGGCATCAGAGCCGGAGCGGAACTCGCCGAACCGGCGACCCGGGACAACACGCCGCGAGCGGAAAAGAGCTCGATCATCGCGATCGTCGCCACCGATGCGCCATTCATGCCGCACCAGTTGAAACGGCTGGCGAAACGCGTGCCGCTCGGCGTCGCGCTGACCGGCGGCTATGGATACAATTCATCCGGCGATATCTTTCTGGCCTTCAGCACGGCCAATGCCGACGCGGCGCGCGGCGCGGCCGGCAAGCTGGTCAGCGCCGGCTATATACCGGATGCCGACATCAACCCGTTCTTCGACGCCGTCGTTCAGAGCGTGGAAGAAGCAATCCTCAATGCTCTGGTCGCCAATGAAGACATGACCGGGCGCGACGGCAATTTCGTGCCGGCGTTGCCGGAAGCATGGCCCGAGGAGAGATTTGGCAAGGCTGCGCGGCGATAAGACCGCGCAACTGCATCAGACAGGCAATGTTCGCCCGGCAGGTTTTGCCGGATGCGATCCGTCAGCCGGCAGGCTTGTTGGAATTCCGCTCGTCCTGATCGGCCTCGGCCGCCTCTTCGAGCCTCGAAGCAATGAGCTCCTGAATGTCGCCGACCTCTTCCTGGATATCCTCCAGGGGTATGCCGGCTTCGGCAGCCTTGGCCGCACATTCCCTGGCGAGGGTCTCGGCCTGCTTCTCGATTCTGGCTGGCGAGGGCTGGCAGTGGACTTTTTCGCCGATCCACCCGCGCAAGAACTCGATCGCGTGTTCACTCATACTGCTGTTTCCCTAGCGGCTATGCCGGTTGGTAATCATAAACGTCGGCATCTTCGAAAAGATGCGTGCTGCCATTCGAGCCGAGTCGGCTTCGCCCGGCAAGCCGAACTTGTCCGAGGTCCACAGAGCTGAAGGGAATGGAGGGTTCAAGGAGCACGTTCTAGTTCTTGAGGACTGATTCTCTCGACGAAACTCGTTCGACCCGCGCTATTGTTTCTATTTGCTTTTTTTCGGTTTTCAAGCCGTTTTAGATCACAATAGATGTCGCAATGACTAGCACATTTACCGCGCTCTCGCCGGCACCATGTAAGAGGCGAGCCGTCAAAGCCGCCGCTATATAGTGACAACCATTTGCAATGTCGCGGTCCTGCTTCTTTCCGCCGCGCTTGCTGGGAGATATGTGGTGTGACGGGCCTTGCAGTGCAAGCTGCCGAGCGTCTCATGCAAGGCGTGCAATAGCGTCTTGTGGAACCCTGAAGTGCTTGTCTAGGGTGGCTCTCTACCGCTGGCGGTAAAGGATCATGCCGGCATGATAGAGGACGCCTTCGACGAACTCACCATCCGCGGTGAAGCCCGTATCGTCCCAGTATTCTATGTGGCTGCCGTGCACTTCATAGCGTCCCCGGTAGGCGCTCTCGCGGTCACCGCGCGCTTCGTCATAACGGCCGTTCGGCAGGAGTTCGTGCCTGATATGGCGATCCTCGGTGACCCACATTCCGACATAGGGATGATCTTGGTGCGTCAGTTGTTCCTCCGCAAGGATTGGAGTTGCAGGAAGGGTCAGGCCGGTTGGAGCTACAGCAACGGCAATACGCGTAAGCACTGCGGCCAAAGTGGATCGCATCAATGCGCCGCCTTCGTCGGACGCACGACGATCTCGTTGACGTCGACATCGTCGGGCTGTTCGATTGCGTAGCGCACTGCCCTGGCGATGGCATCGGGTTGCAGGGCAATAGCACGCCAGGTTTTCATGGCGGCGGCAGCGGCTTCGTCGGAGATCGTGTTCGCCAGCTCGCTTTCCACCACGCCAGGATGAATGCAGGTTACGCGGATATCGTCACTCTCCTGGCGGAGCCCATCGGAAATCGCGCGGACAGCGTATTTCGTTGCGCAATAAACGGCAGCCGTGGGCGAGACGGCCAGTGCGCCGATGGAACCGATATTGATGATATGCCCGGAGCCGCGTGCCGTCATCTCAGGCAGCACCGCCGCGATGCCGTACAGAACACCCTTGATGTTGACGTCCACCATCAGCTCCCACTCGTCGACCTTCATGGCTGCCATGACCGACAGCGGCATGACGCCCGCATTGTTGACGATGACATCGACCTGGCCCCATTCGGTCCGGGCGGCATCGGCGAATGCTGCGACATCCGCCCTCCTGGTGACGTCGAGCGCTCGCACGCGAACCGTTCCACCACCTGCCTCGATTTCGGCCGCAAGCGCTTCAAGGCGGTCGGTGCGGCGTGCGCCGAGCATCAGCTTCGCACCTGCCGCGCCAAGCTCGCGGGCAATGCCAGCGCCGATGCCGCTGGAGGCACCGGTGATCAGAACAACTCTGTTCATCGTCATCGAGATGATCCTTTTGGTTCTATGATTATTTTCACGATGTGAAGGGATTGGGTGCGGGTGAGCTCCCGCGGCGCGCCGGCCCTATTGGGGGGCTCACTGGGCGGTGTAGCCGCCATCGACCAGAAGCAAGGCCCCGGTGATGAAGCTGGATGCCGGCGAGGCAAGAAAGGCGATGGCCTCGGCAACTTCTTGCGGCTGGCCGATCCGGCCGATTGGATGCGCGCCGCCGAAGCTGCGCAGCATCTCCCGGCCATTCTCCACCACGCCTTCCATGATGTCGGTTTCGATCACGCCAGGGGCAACGGCGTTGCAGCGAATGCCCATGCGCCCGTATTCGATCGCGATCACCTTGGTCAGCTGTGCGACAGCCGCCTTGGAGGAGGCATAGGCCGCCTGCGTCTCGAAGGCCGCGACGGCCGAGATCGACGAGACATTGACGATCGCGCCGCTACCGCCGGCGGCCATCAATTCCACTGCGGCACGGGCAGTGACGAAGCTGCCGCGCGCGTTGATCTGCAGGATGCGGTCATAGTCTTCGACCGAGGTCTCAGTCAGTGGTTTGTTGAGCGTGCGACCGGCATTGTTCACGACGATGTCGAGTCGACCGAAGCGCTTCGCGGCGAGTTCGACCGAGCGTCTGGCCAGATCCTCGTCGGCGACATCGCCGACCAGGGTCGCCACATCCTCGGCTTCCAATTCGCGTACGCTGTCGCTGAGATCGCTTGCCACGATCCGGGCGCCCCGCGCCCGCAGCAGTTCCGCCGTGCAGCGGCCGATGCCGCGTGCCGCGCCGGTCACGAGGGCGACTTTTCCATCCAGGTCCCAGGAGGAAGGGAGTGATGTCATGGGATATCTCCTTGTCGGTCGGCTTCGGCTTGGATCGGGAGGATCAAGCCTTCTTGCCGTTGCGACAGAGATAGAGCCATGGCATTGTCGCGATAACCCGCCTGCCGTTAACCTCGATGGTAAGTTTGACTAACCAATGGGACATCGATCTCAATGCAATTGCCGTCTTCGTCGCCGTGGCCGAGGAACGCAATTTTCGCGCTGCGGCAGACCGGTTGGGCGTGACGCGCTCAGCGGTCAGCCAGAGCATCCTCAGGCTTGAACAGCGCCTTGGCATCGCATTGCTGCAGCGCACGACACGCAGCGTCAACCTGACCGAAGCGGGCGAGCGCCTGCTGGCGAGCGTCGCACCGGCGATCGCCGACGTGAACGCGGCAATCGAAGCCACCACTGAGTTGCTGGACCGCCCGCGCGGCCGCCTGCGGATCGCGGTTTCGTCGATCGCCGAGGCCCTTCTGTCAGGACCGTTGCTGGCGTCCTTTGCAGCAAGATTTCCCGAGGTGCATCTGGATATTGTGGTCACCGACGAGGAATTCGACATCGTTGCCGAAGGCTATGATGCGGGAGTGAGGCTCGGCGAACTGATCGAGCAGGACATGATTGCCGTGCCGGTATCGGGCGATCAGCGACAGATGGCCGTCTGCGCCCCGCGCTATCTCGAAAAGTTCGGAGCACCCGCCCATCCGCGTGAGCTTGTGGCTCATCGCTGTATCGGCTGGCGGCCGGCGCCGGGAGTTTCGCCCTATCGCTGGGAGTTCGGCGAGGATGGGCGCGAGTTCGACGTGGCAGTCGCGCCCGAGATCACGACCAACGACATGTGGCTGATGATCCGGCTGGCCGTTGCGGGCGCCGGGATCACGTTCGGCATGGCCGATACATTCCGCCCCTGGCTCGACCGCGGCGAGCTCGTGCCAATCCTCGACGGCTATTTTCCGCCGTTTGCGGGTTTCTATCTTTATTTCCCCAGCAGACGGAATATCGCGCCGAAGCTGAGGGCCCTCGTGGACCACCTGCGCGGCGCGCGTCAGGCGCGGGACCGTGGGTGAGCGCTACGGGATCGTAGTGAACGCTCGGCGCTATTGGTCAGAAACCTGGCTGAAAGCTGAATGGTACCGTTGGCTGGGATCGAACCAGCGACCTCCGGATCCACAATCCGGCGCTCTAACCATCTGAGCTACAACGGCACGCTTGCCCGAGCGAGATCCAGACGGAACGTTCATTCTCCGGGACCCGCTCTGTCGTTCGGCGATGCGTCCATACGGGCTATCGGAGTTTAATTCAAGGCTTTTGGCAAAGCAAAAGATCGCTCCGGCATCGCGTCATTTTTCGCCGGACAAAGAAAAGGCCGGCGGGAGGAGGTGCCGGCCTTTCCTGTTACGAGCCAGCGGGAGGAGGTGCTGGCTGGTCACCCCGGTGAGCAGAGGGAGGAGGTTCCACCCGCCGGGTATTCGTTTGAAACAATTATATCGCACATCTATTTGTCTGACGAAATGCGACCTTTTGATGCATCGTCAAACTGTGCGCAAATATTAGGCGATCTTGATTTCTTTCACGGCCTTTTCGAAGGCGGTCTTGATCGGCTTGGATACGTCCTCGGCCGCCTTGACAGCAACCGCCTGGAAGTCCTTGGCCTGCTCGACGGTCAATTCGACCTGTTTGCGCACGAATGCTGTCTGCAGCTCGACGACTTCCGACAGCGACTTGGCGCCGATCAGGGCTTCGAAATGCGAGAAGCCGGCTTCGGCATTGGCACGCAAGGCGGCGATGGTCTTGAGCGACAGGTCGCTGGAAACGGTCTTGGCGGTCTCATAGGTCGACTCCAGCGCCTTCTGGGTCTCCTCGGCGCCGGTCTTCAGCTTTGCATAGGCCTCTTTCGACTGCTCGACGCCCTTTTCGGCGAAGGCGCGGATCTGGTCGGTGGCCTTGGAAGCGTCGAAGCTCGGGAATTCAACGTTTTCAATCGTTTCAGCAGTCTTGGTCCTGGACATTTTCCATCCTTTTCAGCGGCAGCGGCTTTGACAAAATGCCGTCTCGTTCATCTATCATGGCAATATAAAGGCAAATTTTGTGCATTGCAACATGTTTGTTGCATCGCACCATAAAATATTTGGTTCGCGGCGTTAACCACGCGCCTAGAGATTCCGCTGGTTGCACGCTATGACTTGTGGACCTTCGCGCCGTCGGCTTTTATTAACAAAGCGTTAACCGCAAATTGCCCGCTCTGTGAGGGTCGCCAAGCGCATGCCGGCTGAAAACTACTCCTTCCTCGATGTCGCCGTGCTCGACGCCGTCCGCCTGCGCTTCGCCGCAGGCGACGCGATCGCTATTCTGTCGGCAGATCTCGAGCAGGTGATCTGGGCCAACGGCCCCGGCGCAGCGGTATTCGGCTATCCCGACATCGGCGCGATCATCGGCGCCTCGGCAGGTTTGCCGCTGATCGCCAGGCGCCAGATCATGGCAACCAGCGGTTTTCCGCAGATCGGCCGCGACCGTGCCATCACGGTCCGGCTGGCGACTGGCCTGACCAGCCGCGCGGTCGGCTTCCTGGCCAGCGCAGTGACCATGCCCGATGGCGAGGAAGCAATCATGCTGGCGCTGCCGGCGGCGCAGACCGGCTCGCGCAGCGCCGCCGAGATCGCCGACCGCGCCATCGGTGGCTTTACCGAAGACGGCCACTACATCGCCTTTGTCGATGCCAAGGGCAATATCGACGCCGCATCGGACGGCTTTTCGGCGCTCGGCATCCGGCCTGAGACGCTGGCCGCACTTGTCGCCGACGTGGCGAACGAGAGCGACCGCATCGTCAAGCGCCTGGTTCCGGGTGGGTCCAGCTCCTATCCCGCGGGCCTTGCCCGGCTGACGGAAGAGCGGCACCTGCTGGTGGTGATCGACGAGGACCGGCTTGACGGCGAGGCCCCCGATGGCGAGCGCGCCGGCGGGGAAACCGAGGGGGCAGCGGCACCGAGCGGTGGCGATCTTCCCCAGCCAACGAACCAGGACAACGAGCAGCCAATCACCAGCACCG
Source organism: Mesorhizobium sp. LSJC280B00 (assembly GCF_000502835.1). Taxonomy (GTDB): domain Bacteria; phylum Pseudomonadota; class Alphaproteobacteria; order Rhizobiales; family Rhizobiaceae; genus Mesorhizobium. Next base: position 136,617 of record NZ_AYVL01000012.1, on the reverse strand, counting down.
GCGCGGCGGAGATCGACCTTGCAGCGATGGAAGGAACCTCGGCATCGGCGGAGCACGAACCTGCCGACGCGGCCGGCGATCACCGCACGGCTAGCGAAACGCCGACGCAGCATGACCATTGGTACTTCAATGCCGGCGACGACACGCAGATCTCGCCCGGGGCAGCTGTGTCCGGCGAAGTCGAGACCCCAGCCAGCCCGGATACTTCGCCGGAAAGCGCCGCAAAAGCCACCAAAGCCGCCTCGCCGGCCGAACACCGCGCTTCGGCGATCGATCGCACCGCCGCGCCCATGCGTTTCGTCTGGCGTACCGACGCGGAGGGCCATTTCAGCGCCCTGTCGCCGGAATTTGCCGAGCTCGTCGGCAAGCCTGCCGCCGACGTGATCGGCCGCCGTTTCGAGGATGTTTCGGCCGCCTATGGCCTCGATGCTTCTGGCGAGATTGCCGGCCTGCTCGAACGGCGCGACACCTGGTCCGGCCGCTCCGTGCTGTGGCCGGTCGCCGGCACCGATCTGAAGATACCCGTCGATCTGGCGGCGCTCCCGGTTTACAGCCGCAGCCGGGTTTTCGAAGGTTTTCGCGGTTTCGGCGTGGCCAGGAGCGGCGATGCGGTGGTCGATCCGGATGCCGTCGGCATGGCCCTTGTCGCCGAGGAGAAACCTGCCGCGACCATCGGGCCGAAAGCCGTCGAACCTCTCCCCGAGACACCTAAACCCGCCGATCCGTTCAGGGGCGAAGTGCCGGCATTGACCATCGTGCCAAAACCCGAGCGGCGCTTTGCCGACAAGGTGATCCGGCTGGCCGAGCACCGGCAGCCGGCCAACGACAAGGGCCTGTCGACGCTGGAACGCAGCGCGTTTCGCGAGATTGGCGAGCGTCTCAAGAGGGACAGCACCCCGGCCGAAGAACAGCCCAGCGCCGGAAAGCAGAAGCCGGTTGAGAAAGTCGAGGCAGCCGGCAAGGCCGACGAGCCAAAGCTGAAAGAAGCCGGGCTGGCGGACAAGGGTGAGATGCCGGCGCAAGGTCCGGAAAGCGGGGCGGCTGCCGCCGAACCGCCCGAGGCCGATGCCGAAGACCAGAAGGATCTCGCCCGGCTCGACGGCGAGCAGCCCGATGAGGCGGAAGCAGAGGCGCAAGCCGGCGAACCCGTCACACGCCCTGTTTCCGGATCGCTGCTCGACTATGCCGACCGCGAACCCAGCGACGAAGCGCAGGAAGGCATTGAGCCCAGCACGAACCGTCGAACGATCGTCGCCGAAGCGCCGCGGGATGGCGACGACGACAGCATGACGGCCGAAGATTTCCGTGACGCCGAGGACAGCGAGGATTGGTCCGAGGACAGCGCAGCCGCAGCCGACGTTGCCGGCCAGGTGCCGCCCATCGCGCGGCTGCAGGCACCACCGCTCAAACTCGACGGCTTCGTGCCGTCGGCGTTTGCCGGAGAGGACAACAAGGGGCCGGATACCTCGATCCTCGGCAAGCTGCCAGTGCCGGTGCTTATCCATTCCGGCGACCAGCTGCATTACGCGAACGACGAATTCCTCGGCTTGACCGGCTATGCGACGCTCAATGCCCTGGACGAGGCCGGCGGGCTCGGCGCGCTGTTTGCCGACCCTTATGCCGACGACGGCAGTTCCGACGGCGGCGACCGCGCTCTGCGGCTGAAGACGCGCGACGGTCAGGAATTTCCGATCGACGCGATTTTGCGCTCCGTGCCCTGGGGTAACGGCAAGGCGCTGATGCTGGTCGTACGCCGTTCCGGCGACGACGAAGCAGCAGCCATTCCGCATGGCGCCGCCGAAGACCAAACGCAGCCGGATGTTTCCGAGCTCAAGGCACGCATTGCCGAAATGCGCACCATCATCGACACCGCCACCGACGGCGTCGTGCTGATCGGCCGTAACGGAACGATCCGTTCAATTAGCCGTCCGGCGGAAGCGCTGTTCGGCTTCGACAGCGACGAGGTGACCGGCAAACCGTTCGTCTCGCTGTTTGCGATCGAAAGCCAGCGCGCGGCGCGTGACTATCTCGAGGGGTTGTCGGAGCCCGGCGTTGCAAGCGTGATGAACGATGGCCGCGAGGTGATCGGGCGCGAGGCGCAGGGGCGTTTCATTCCGCTGTTCATGACCATCGGCAGGCTGCCCAACGACAGCGGCTTCTGTGCGGTGGTGCGCGATATCACCCAGTGGAAGCGGGCCGAAGAGGACTTGACCCAGGCGCGCGCGGTCGCCGAACGCGCCTCGTCGCAGAAGACCGATTTTCTGGCCCGCATCAGCCACGAGATCCGCACGCCGCTCAACGCCATAATCGGCTTTTCCGAGCTGATGGTCGACGAGAAATTCGGGCCGGTGGCCAATGACCGCTATCGCGACTATCTGCGCGACATCAACCGTTCGGGCAACCACGTGCTCGATCTGGTCAACGACCTGCTCGACATTTCGAAAATCGAGGCCGGCCAGCAGGAGATGGCCTATGAGGCGGTGTCGCTTAACGACACGCTGGCCGAAACCGTGGCGATGATGCAGCCGCAAGCCAACCGGGAACGCGTCATCATCCGCTCCAGCTTCGCCTCGCGGCTGCCGGAAGTGGTGGCCGATCTGCGCAGCGTGCGGCAGATCGCGCTCAACATCCTGTCGAACGCCGTCCGCTACACGCAGGCTGGCGGCCAGGTGATCGTGTCGACGGCTTACGAGCTCTCCGGCGATGTCGTCATGCGCGTGCGCGATACCGGCATCGGCATGAGCCAGTCCGAGATCGAGCAGGCGCTGAAGCCGTTCAAGCAGATCAATGCGCTGAAGCGCGGCCGTGGCGACGGCACGGGTCTTGGGCTGCCGCTGACCAAGGCGATGGTCGAAGCGAACCGGGCCCGGTTCACCATCAACTCGACGCCCGGCGAGGGAACCCTGGTCGAAGTCGCCTTTCCCTCGACCCGCGTGCTCGCCGGTTAGCTATGGTTGCGCAAAGAAAAAAGGCGTCCAACAGGACGCCTTGAGAAATTGGAATTGCTGTCACAACGGGGCTTGAGCGAATCAGATCCTCTCGGGGCTAAGAGGAACGGGATTTCTCCCTCAAGTTACGCACGACTATTGATGCCGGGCCTTAACAAATCCTTACCGGCACGCCGGAAAATTTACCAATGTGTACCACTCATGAAATCTAGGTAAATTCCGAAGAGATAATTTGTTAACTATACCTGACCTCAAAACGGCTCCCACCTTGGATCCCAGGGTCAGTCGGCAAGCTGCGGCAGGTTGCGGAACAGCTCGAGCGCTTCGGGATTGGCGAGCGCTTCCTTGTTCTTGATGGCGCGGCCGTGCACCATGTCGCGTACCGCGAGCTCGGTGATCTTGCCCGATTTGGTTCGCGGAATATCGCTGACGGCGACGATCTTGGCCGGCACGTGGCGCGGGCTCGCCCCGGTGCGGATTTTCGCGCGGATGCGCTTTTCCAGCTCGGCATCGAGCTCAACGCCGGCCGCCAGCCGCACGAACAGCACGACACGCACGTCATTGTCGAAATCCTGGCCGATGCACAGCGCTTCGAGGATTTCCGGCATCTGCTCGACCTGATTGTAGATCTCCGCCGTGCCGATCCTGACACCGCCCGGATTGAGCGTGGCGTCGGAACGGCCATGGATGATCAGGCCACCATGGACGGTCCATTCGGCGAAATCGCCGTGGCACCAGACATCGTCGAAACGTTCGAAATAGGCGGCCTTGTATTTCCTGCCGTCAGGGTCGTTCCAGAAGCCGATCGGCATCGCCGGAAACGTCTTGGTGCAGACGAGCTCGCCCTTCTCCTGGCGGAGCGGGCGGCCGTCATCGTCCCAGACATCGACGGCAAGGCCGAGCCCGGGCCCTTGGATCTCGCCGGTCCATACCGGTTCGATCGGCACGCCGAGCACGAAGCAGGAGACGATATCGGTGCCGCCGGAAATCGAAGCCAGATGCACGTCCTTCTTGATGCCTTCATAGACGAAGCGGAAATCTTCCGGCGATAGCGGCGAGCCGGTCGATGAGATGGTGCGCACGCTGGAAAGATCATGCGTGCGGATCGGCTTCAGGCCGGCCTTGCGCACGGAATCGATGAATTTGGCCGAGGTGCCGAAATAGGTCATCTTTTCGGCATCGGCGAAGTCGAACAGCGCATTGCCGTCCGGGTAGAACGGCGAGCCGTCGTAGAGCAGCAAGGTGGTGCCCGATGCCAAGCCCGACACCAGCCAGTTCCACATCATCCAGCCGCAGGTGGTGAAGTAGAAGAAGCGGTCGCCGTCGAGCAGGCCGGCATGCAGCCGTTCTTCCTTGACGTGCTGGATCAGCGTTCCGCCGGCCGAATGGACAATGCATTTGGGAATGCCGGTCGTGCCCGATGAAAACAGGATGTACAGCGGATGCGAAAACGGCAGCCTTTCGTAGGCGACAGGCCTTGCGGCAAAGGGTGACAGCGCCTCTTCCAGCGCAGCCGCCTTGCCGATGGTCGCGGCGACGTCGAGCGAGGTGCCGAGATAGTCGACAATGAGGACTTTGCGGACGGTGGCGAGCTTGCCCGCCACGGCCGCGATCTTGTCGGCGACTTCGATCGCCTTGCCATTGTACCAGTAGCCGTCCGGCGCGATGAACACGACAGGCTCGATCTGGCCGAACCGGTCGAGAACCCCCTGCTCGCCGAAATCTGGGGAGCAGGACGACCAGACCGCGCCGATCGAGGCGGCCGCCAGCATCGCAGCAACGGTCTCCGGCATGTTGGGCATCATCGCGGCGATGCGGTCGCCCTTCTTCACCTTGAGCGACAGGAAAAGCCGCTGCAGCCGCGAGGTCAGCGCATGCAGCTCGTTCCAGGACAGCCGCCGCTCGACCTTGTCCTCGCCGCGAAAGACGATTGCGTCGCCAAGCCCGGTTTTCTTGAGGAGATTCTCGGCGAAATTCAGCTTTGCCTCAGGAAAGAAGGTCGCGCCGGGCATCTTGTTGCCATCGACCAGCACGCGTTCGCCCTTGTCGCCGACGATGCCACAAAAGTCCCAGACCAGGCTCCAGAAGGTCTCGCGATCATCGATCGACCAGCGATGCAGGTCGGCATAGGAGGAGAAAACCTTGCCGGCCATGTTCGCCGCGGCGTTCATGAAGGCGGTCATCGGCGCTGCGTCGATCTGCTCTTGCGTCGGGATCCAGAGCGGTGCGTCGTCAGCCATCATTGTTCCTCCTTAAAGCACGTCACGTTTGAAGAGATTCACGCGACGCGCTTTAAACTTTTGTCTTTATGCATGTCGTTTATCCCAAAACCGCTGCGCACTTTGGGCGACATGCATTGGCATCGCTTATGCATATCGCGATGCAGCAGAGCAAGATTTTGTTGGACCGCGCCGGTCAGGGTGTGCGCAAATGCCATCGCCGGGCCATAAAGACTTGAAATGCGTCAGCCGTCGGTTACACCCGTCGGGCGATTTTGTCGGAATGGAAGCATACGGGGCGATATGCCATCACCTTTGATCCGACGCGGAATATGGGCGATCGGCGCAGCCGTCATCGTCATCGCGCTGGTTGTCGCAGCCTTGCCGTTGATCGCCTCGACCCGCATCGTACGCGACCGTATCGCGTGGGAAATGAGCGCGTGGAGCGGTTTCCGGGTCACCATCGACGGCGCGCCGCGTATCGAGGTCTGGCCGAATTTCCGGGCGATCCTGAGCGACGTGACGCTGTCGCAATGGACAGAGACGGATGCGCCGCCCGTGGTCTGGGCCGAACGGGTCGAGGTCGACCTCTCAGCGATGGCGGCGCTGCGTGGCGATGTGATGTTTTCGACGGCGCGGCTGGTACGACCGACGATCCGGGTTCAGCGTACCGCGAGCGGGTTTTTCCTGCCTGCGATTCCCAGCGGCGGGCGCATTACGCGTTCGATCGATGCTGCCCGCGCGGTGATCAACACAAATCCCGCCAAGCCGGATCTCGGCAAGCTGCCGACAGATCCGTTCGGCACAGTCGAGTTCAGGGACGGCCGCGTAGTGGCTGCCATCGGCGGCAAGGACCAGGAGATATTGAGCAGCCTGAGCGGCCAGGCGAACTGGGCCGCGATGAACAGCAATGCGACGCTGTCGGCGACCGGGATATGGCGCGGCGAAAGTGTTGCCATCGACGCCGCATCGCCGAACCCGCTCGTGCTGTTTGGTGGCGGCACAGCACCGGCTACATTTTCCTTCAAGGCGGCACCGGCCAGTTTTTCGTTCGACGGCCGCGCCAGCATGTCGGAGAACGGCTATTTCGACGGCCAGGCAAAATTCGCCGCACCTTCGCTCCGACGCGTGCTCGAATGGTCGCAGGCCGGCATCGCGCCCGGTGCCGCAATCGGCTCGATCTCGGTTTCAAGCAAGATCACGGCGACGGCCGGGCGCGTCAAATTTGAAAACACGGCCCTGACCCTCGACAACAACCCGGGAATGGGTGCGCTGGACTTCACCTATGGTGAGGCACTGCCGGTGATCTCCGGCACACTTGCCTTCGATACGCTCGACCTCAGATCATTTCTCTCCGCCTTTACGCCGGTACCATCCGCCGGCGGCACCGGCCCGGGCGAAATCGACACAAGCTTCGCCGACCGGATCAATCTCGATCTCAGGCTGTCGGCGGCGCATGCCACCGCCGGCGCCATCCAGCTTGCCGACGTCGCTGCCACTGCCCAGGTCAAGAACGGCCTTGCCGCCTTCGACATCTCGGATGCATCCGCCTTTGGCGGCAACGTCCAGAGCAGCGTCCGTTTCGACCGCAAGCCCGCCGGCACGGAAGTCGAGATCCGGCTGCTTGCTTCCGATATCGACGGCGGCGCTTTCGGCACCGCGGCCGGGATGACGCGGCTGGTGCCGATCGGCACTGGAACCGTTTCGGTCATCCTCAAGGGGCCTGGCAGAACCTGGGACTCGATTTTCGAAAACGCCAATGGCTCGCTGTCCGCGACGTTCGGCGCGGGTGCGCTGAGCCGGCTTAACCTGCCGGCGTTCCTCAAGCACACCGAACAGGGCGGATTCTTCGCGCTGGACGACGTCTCGGACGGAACGCTGCCGATCGACGGGGCCGAGCTCAAGGCGAGCATTTCGAACGGCGTGGCGCGTATCGACAAGGCCGAGGTGAATTCCGCGCAATACAAGATCTGGCTTTCCGGCATCGCATCCTATGCCGGACGCGGGCTGGCGCTGTCCGGCGGCATCGTCCAGCCGAGCCAGGCTGCCACGCAGACGAATGGCCAGCCGCCCAAGCAGTCGTCGTTCTTCGTCGGCGGCACGTGGAGCACGCCGTTCATCTCGCCGATAAGCCGCGGCGTTTCGGGAGAGTAGCGAGCCTTCAACCTCGCTGCGCGGCCTGCTCGTCGCGCTGGCGCTGCACCTCGCGGCGTTTGTTTGCGAGCGAAGCGATGATCACGCCAACTGCGACGACCGCGATCAGGATGGTGCACGCTGCGTTGATTTCCGGCGTCACGCCAAGGCGGACCTGGCTGTAGATCTTCATCGGCAGCGTCGTGGCGCCGGGTCCCGAGGTGAAGCTGGCAATAACCAAATCATCGAGCGACAGCGTGAAGGCCAGCATCCAGCCGGAGACGATAGCCGGCATGATAACCGGCAGCGTGATCTGGAAGAAGGTCTTCACCGGTGGCGCACCGAGGTCCATCGCGGCCTCTTCCAGCGAACGATCGAACGTGATCAGGCGCGACTGAACCACCACCGCAACGAAGCACATGGTTAGCGTGGTGTGGGCAAGCGTCACCGTCAGAAAGCCGCGGTCGAGGCCGACGGCGACGAAGAGCAGCAGCAGCGACAGGCCGGTGATGACTTCCGGCATGACCAGCGGCGCAAACACCATGCCGGAAAACAGAAGCCGGCCGCGAAAGCGCGTGTAGCGTGTCAAGGTGAGCGCCGCCAGCGTGCCAAGCACGGTCGCCACGCTTGCCGAGATGACGCCGACGCGGGCCGTCACCCAGGTGGCGTCCATCAGACCCCGGTTGTGGAACAGCGACACGTACCATTTCGTCGAGAAGCCACCCCAGACGGTGACCAGCTTCGATTCGTTGAAAGAGAACACAACGAGCAGGACGATCGGCAGGTAAAGAAAGGCAAAGCCGAGCACGATCGAAATGATGTTGAAGCGGCTCCAGGTCGCGTTCATTGGTCCTGCTCCTGGGCGCGCGCCTGGGCTCGCTGGAAGAGCATGATCGGCACGATCAGCAGCAGCAGCAAGATGACGGCAACGGCGGACGACACCGGCCAGTCGCGGTTGGCGAAGAACTCGTTCCACAGCGTCCTGCCGATCATCAGCGTCTGCGAGCCGCCGAGCAGGTCGGGAATGACGAACTCGCCTACGGCTGGAATGAACACCAGCAGGCAGCCGGCGATGACGCCGGGCAGCGACAGCGGAAAGGTGATCTTCCAGAAGGCGCTGGTCGGCGGACAGCCGAGATCCTTGGCGGCCTCGATCAGCGTATGGTCCATTTTCTCCAAGGACGAATAGAGCGGCAGCACCATGAACGGCAGATAGGAGTAAACGATGCCGATGAAGATCGCCGTATAGGTGTTGAGGATGATCAGCGGCTGGCTGATGATGCCGGTGGCGAGCAGCAGCTGGTTGAGCAGGCCCTCGGGCTTGAGGATGCCGATCCAGGCGTAGACACGGATCAGGAACGAGGTCCAGAACGGCAGGATCACCAGCATCAGCAAGGTCGGGCGAATCGTCGCCGGGGCGCGCGCCATGCCATAGGCTATGGGATAGCCGACCAGCAATGTCAGGACCGTCGAGATGGCGGCGACGATGACGCTCGTCACATAGGCATTGAAGTAAAGCGCATCCTGCGTCAGCCAGGTATAGTTGTCGAAATTCAGCGCGCCGAATTCCGAGATAAACCCGGAAATGCCGCTGCGGAAATCGAGCACCGGCGTGTAGGGCGGCATGGCGATCGCAGTCTGCGACAGCGAAATCTTGAAGACGATGATGAAAGGCACGAGAAAGAAGAACAGCAGCCAGAGGTAGGGGACGATGATGACGAGCCGGCTAACGAAGGCCGCTCCCAGCCTGACCAAGCCGGATTTGCCGGCAGCGCTTGCCGGAGAGCTTGTTGCGGCGGTGACAGCGGACATGATCAGTCCCTACCGTGTCAGGACGACGCCGGCGTCGGGGCGGAAAGAAACCCAGGCGCGGTCGTTCCAGGTCAATGGGTCCTCGGTGAGGCGTGCCGCGTTCATGGTGCTCGCCCGCACCACCTGACCGTCGTCCAGCCTGACGTGATAGACGGTCATGTCGCCGAGATAGGCTATGTCGTAGACCTCGCCCTCGATGGCGTTGACGGCACCGGCCGGTTTCGTGGAGGACACCTTGATCTTCTCCGGCCTGATGGCGAAGGTGACGGATGTTCCGGCGGCGGCACTGCCGGCATTTTCGGTCCGGATGGTGATGCCGTTGCCGGCATCGATGCTCGCGCTGCCGGCCTCGCCAGCCGCGATCTTGCCGTCGAACATATTCACATTGCCGACGAAGCCGGCGACGAAGCGGGAACCCGGCGCCTCGTAGACCTCCGCCGGCGTCGCCACCTGCATCACCTCGCCCTTGTCGATGATGGCGATGCGGTCGGCCATCGTCATCGCCTCTTCCTGATCATGGGTGACGACGACGAAGGTGAGGCCGAGGTTCTGCTGCAGGTCCATCAGCTCGAACTGGGTTTCCTCGCGCAGCTTCTTGTCCAGCGCACCAAGCGGCTCGTCGAGCAGCAGGACTTTCGGCCGCTTGGCCACCGAGCGCGCGAGCGCGACGCGCTGGCGCTGGCCACCCGACAATTGGTGCGGTTTGCGCTTGGCGAACTGCTCGAGCTTGACCAGCTTCAGCATCTCGGCGACGCGCTTGTCGATGTCGGCCTTGGCCATGCCTTCCTGCTTGAGGCCGAAGGCGATGTTGTTCTCGACCGTCATGTGCGGAAACAAGGCGTAGGACTGGAACATCATGTTGACCGGCCGCCGGTAGGGCGGAATGCCGCGCAGGTCCTGGCCATCGAGCAGGATGCGGCCGGCGGTCGGCTCCTCGAAGCCGGCGAGCATCCTGAGCAGCGTCGATTTCCCGCAGCCTGAGGCCCCGAGCAAGGCAAAGAATTCGCGCTCGAAAATGGTCAGCGACAGGTTGTTGACCGCTGTGAACTCACCGAATTTCTTGGTGACGTTGTCGAACTGGATGTATGGCTTGGCGTTCGGATCGTTCCATGGCGCAAAATCCCTGCGGATGCTGCCAAGCGATTTCATGTCCCACTCCGTCCTGCTGCTTGCCCCATGAGAAAGCGGCCCGGCAACGGCTGCCGGGCCTGGTCAGATTGCTATTGGCCGGTGACGATCTTGGTCCAGGTGCGAGTGATGATGCGCTGGGTCTTGGGATCGTAAGGCGATACGGTGTAGAGCTTCTGCAAGGTGGCTGCATCCGGATAGATCGCCGGATCTTCCAGGATCGCCTTGTCGATGAACTGCTGCGAAGCCTTGTTGCCGTTGGCATAGAGCACATAGTTCGACGATTTGGCGATCACTTCGGGCTTCATCATGTAGTTCAGGAACTCATGGGCTTCGGCGACATGCGGCGCATCGGCCGGGATCGCCATCTGGTCGAACCACATCTGGGCACCTTCCTTCGGCACGGAGTAGCCGATCTCGACGCCCTGCTTGGCTTCGTCGGCGCGGTTGCGGGCCTGGAAGACGTCACCCGACCAGCCGACCGCCAGGCAGATGTCGCCATTGGCAAGGGCGTTGATGTATTCGGAAGAGTGGAACTTGCGGATATAGGGCCGGACCTTCAGCAAGGTTTCTTCGGCCTTGGCAATCTCATCGGGCGACGTGCTGTTTGGATCGAGGCCCAGATATTTCAGTGCCGCCGGTATGATGTCGGCCGGCGAATCCAGCACATAGACGCCGCAGTCCTTCAATTTGGCCAGGCTTTCGGGATTGAAGAACACGTCCCAGCTGTCGATCTTGTCGGTGCCGAGCGCTGCCTGCACCTTCTTGATGTTGTAGCCGATGCCAACCGTACCCCACATGTAGTTGATCGAATATTCGTTGCCGCGATCATATTTGGCGGTCCGTTCCATGACCGTGTCCCACATATTTGAAATGTTCGGCAGTTTCGACTTGTCGAGCTTCTGGAACACACCCGCCTGGATCTGGCGTGCAAGGAAATTGCCACTGGGCACGACGACATCGTAGCCGCTGCCGCCGGCGAGCAGTTTCGTTTCCAGGATCTCGTTGGAATCGAAAGTGTCGTAGACGACCTTGATGCCGGTTTCCTTGGTGAAGTCGTCGATGATCGAACTGTCGATATAGTCCGACCAGTTGAAGACGTTGACGACGCGATCCTCGGCATGCGCGCCCAAGGTGAAAACTGCCAGAAACGCCGAAGTCGCCGAAAGCCAGAGCGCTTTGCGGGTCATGCTATTCTCCTTTGATGAGTGTTCCGTCGCCAGCTCGTCGCGGCGTCCGCGCGGCTGGGCATTTGCTTCAAGGTATTGGGCTTGCAGGCAGGCGACAAGCGCGAATTGCCGGCGCCATTATCGTTCGGCGGCGAGCCGACAGCGAAGACCTGGCGTGGCGTTGGTGGTGTTCCGACGCCGTCGGAAGCTTTCGCTACGGCGCGGGCAGGGAGACGACGATATTGTCCGGCCTCGATGCGGCCGGCATGGAGACTTGGCAAGATACGCCTGTCTTGTTGTTGCCGTGATCGCAGCCTGCCCGCGCGGCTGCAACGTTGTCAATGGTTCATCTCGCTTTGACGCGCGCACTGCATCAATTAGGTGACGGCACACCGGTGACGCCCGCTCGCGCGGGCCGCGTCTGACGCTTGAACTCGAGCCCGATATGGACGAGCAGCGCGGTGACCACGACCGCACCGCCGACGATGGTGCGCGCCGACGGCACCTCGGAATGGATGAGCCAGACCCAGATCGGGCCAAGGATCGGTTCGAACGTGCCGAGCAGCGCCGCGACGGCGGCCGGAACAAGCCGGGCTCCGGTGGCGAAGAAGGCGAGACCGAGTCCCAGATTGATCACGCCAAAGGCAAAGAGGAAGCCCATATCGTGACTGGAGACGCCCAGCGCCGACGCCTGCGATGCCGCAAAGGCGGCCGCCAGCATCGTGCCGAGGCAGGTCGCTGGCGTCATGCGCACATGGGCAAAGCGGCGCGTGATGACGGTGGCGATCGAGAACATGACAGCGATGAGCAGCGCCAGCCCGTCGCCGATCGGCGACACCGCGCCATCGAGCGATTCCGACACCATGATGGCGACGCCGACAATGACGGCGGCGATCGCCACCCAGGTCGCCACCGCCACCCGTTCGCGAAACAGCGCCCAGGCAAACAGCGCCGCCAGAAGCGGCACGCCGGCCTGCATCAACAGGATGTTGGCGACCGTGGTATAGGCAAGCGCCACGACGAAAGAGGTCGACGCCGTGGCGAAGCAGAACGCCACCGCAAGGCCGGCCAGGCCCATGCCGCGAAACAGCTTCAGCGTGCCACGCCAGCCGTCGCGCCAGACCATGAAGCAGAGCAGGAAGGCGGCGGCCCAGACCGAGCGCCAGAACACCACCGTCCAGCTGTCGGCGTTGTCGATGAAGCGCGCAATGCTGCCGCCGAAGCTCCACATCAACGCCGACAGGAATACCAGCAGGAAGCCGACGCGTTCCCCTTGCGGCGACACGATCGGCGAAGCGGCAACCGGAGATGATGCGGTATCGGTCATGGGTACGACTGTCGGCGAATTCGGAGCAGCACGATGTGCAATGGACGACAGAGACGTGCCTAATTCGCGTAACGCAAAGCAGAAGGCCGGGCGTGATCCAGTTCGATGTTCCGTTTGGCGCACTGATGAGGGCGCCTCGCCCCTCGCCCGGCGATGATCCGAGGCGACCTGTCGATGATGCGTTACGAGGTGCTCTTGTTGCCGCGGATAAAACGCCAGAGACCGGCCAGCGGAATCAGCAGGAGCAGGCCAAACTTTTTCAGCGCGATCAGCGCCACGAGCAAAAAACCTGCTTTCGCCGCCAGCTTGCCGGCAATCAGGCCACCGACGCCAATCGCCGCAACCGTATCGACGCCCGGCACGAAATCGGCGTATGTCTTGCCGGTATTGAAGTCCGCGAGGCCAAGCACTTCATCCAGGCTTTGCCTTATCTCCGGCAATTGTTCCACCGTCGCGATATAGCTCATCACGAAGACGCCCTCCCTGCCAAGGAAACGGACGTCGTAGTTGAGCGTATGGGCGGCATCGTTGCCAAATTGCAGCTCCTTGGCCCAGTGCAGGCGCTTGTGGGCCGCATCATAAACGGGCGGCGACGCCCAGCCGATCAGCGTAATGGGCGCATAGCCATCCTTTACCCTCTGATCGTTGCCGGACAGAGTGTCTGACTGCATGTTGCGCAGCAGTTCATTGTAATCGATGGACGCGGCGTCGCTGTCGTCGACGTAACCGATCTTTTCCCAGCGCAGCTCTATCCCCCAATTGTTGTCGGCAATGGGATCATGGGAGACTGGAAAGATCATGCCGAGGGCATCGGAACCAGAGTCGGGCGGATTGCCCCAGGCTTCGGTGAGGACGGAGAGCGTGTCCTTCTTGTCCAGAAAATAGAACTTGTCCTTGAGGTCGAGATGGATGCCTTCGGCAAGATTTATCGCGCCGGTCTTCGGATCGATCTTGTCCAGGAACGCCTTGCCGGCATCATTGTAGTGTTGATAGGAATTGAAGAAATCCGAGGACTTTTCAGCCAATGCGGGATCGGCCGAAAACGCGAGCGCCAAGCCAAGCCAAAAAACTGTCCTGCCCATCATTGATCCCCCGACCGTTGCGCAGTTCTTTTTTTGATACCGTACCGTCAATGCTGAATCAATATTCGGCTGAATCAATATTTTGGCTGAACCAATATTTTGGCCGGCAACCGCGAACCAGCTTACTGGTTGCCGCCGCAGGAACAGATGAGGTCCTTTGGTCGAAGATTCAGCCGCAATATTGCTGGAGCCGAATCACTGGAAATCGAACGCCGACAGTCCCGTGACCATCTCGTCGAGGCCGAGCGGGCGTGTAACGGGTGGCTCGGCGCGGGCGAGGCAGCCGATGCGTTCGCACAGCCGGCAGGCAGGGCCGACCGGCGTCGCCAGCGCAGCGGCGCTCTGTCCGGTCTTGCCGATGGCGGCCGGCCCCGGCAATGCCGCTCCATAGACGACCTCGTCGCGAAAACCGATGTCGCAGCCGAGCAGCAGCGCGGTGCGCCGCGGGCGCTCGGCAAACGAGCCCTGCGGCCCTTCGAGCGTGCGGGCCATGCAGAGGAACGCCGCGCCGTCGGGCATTTCCACTGCCTCGACCAGGATCTGGCCGGGCTGGGCGAAGGCGGCATGGACCGGCAGCTTCGGACAGCCGCCGCCGAAGCGGCTTTGCGGAAAGCCGTGGCTGCCCGCCTTGCGGAACCGATTGCCGGCACTGTCGACCTCGAGCATGAAGAACGGCACACCCGACGCACCCGGCCGCTGCAGCGTGGTCAGCCGGTTCGCCGCCTGCTCGAAGGAAACGCCGAAGCGCGACCGCAACATGTCTATATCGTAGCGGGTGCGGACCGCAGCGGCGTGAAAAGGCTGATAGGGCATCATCAGAGCGTGCGCGGCATAGCGGCCGAGCTCGAAACGCGCCAGCCGGCGGGCTTCGTCCGTGGTCAGCTTCAGCGCCTGGATCTCGGCGGCGACAGCGACGCTCATGCGGATCAGGCAGGCCTCCATAGCCACCTCGCGCAGCTGATCGAATGGCGACAGGCGCTCGGACAGGAACAGGCGTTGCGAGTGACGGTCATAGCGACGCCGCCAGTTGGGCATGGTAGCGACCGGCAGTACCTTAACGACGATGCCGAATTCACGCCGCAGCCAAACCTTCAACGCACTGAACAGATCGTCGCCAGGATCGAGCACCGACGTGAATGCCTCGGCTTCCTCTTCGAGCGCGGCAAAATGGTTCGGCCGGCGTTCGAAAATCTCATGCACCTCGTCGATCGGCAGCCGGGCACCGGAGAGTGCGGTGGCCTTGCCCTCACGCGCGAGCAGCTCGTTGAGATCCGACAATCGCTCGGCCTGCTCGCGATAGGCGCGAAACAGTTTTATCACAGCGGCGGAAGCGTTGGGCGCCGCCTCGGCAAGCTCGATGAGTTCCTGGTCGCCCGGCAGTTCGCCGGCCAGCAACGGATCTGAAAACACTTCCTTCAAATCGGCGACCGATCCCCGCGCCTCGCCCTGCAGTTCGTGCGGGTCAACCTTGTAGACGGATGCCAGCCTCAGGATCAGTTGCACCGTCAGCGGCCGCTGGTTGCGCTCGATGAGATTGAGATAGGACGGCGAGATGCCGAGCCCTTCGGCCATCGCCGTCTGGGTCAGCCCCTTGGCGTTGCGGATGCGACGAATGCGCGGCCCGGCAAAGATTTTGTGGTCGGCCAATCGAGTTTCCTTGACAGAAATTTACATCCGCCGATGGCATGGCTGCCTTTACAATCATGACAGATTTACAGCTCTCATCAGTCAAACACAACACAGGTTTTCCCTTATTTTATGACTGATCAGGAGGTTTACCTCGCTTGCGTCGTGCCGACGTGTAAATGGTGTCACACATATGGCGCACATATTTTCCCTCTGCGACGCCTTCCTAAACCGGCATCAAAACCGCCTGGAGTGATCAATGACCGACTTTTACAACCTCGTCCCGTCGGCGCCGCAAGGCCGCTTTGATGGCATCGAAAGGCCCTATTCGCCGGACGACGTGAAGCGGCTGCGCGGCTCGGTGCAGATCCGGCAGAGCCTCGCCGAAATGGGGGCAAACCGGCTGTGGCAGCTCATCCATGAAGAGGATTTCGTCAACGCGCTGGGTGCCATGTCGGGCAACCAGGCGATGCAGCAGGTGCGGGCCGGGCTGAAAGCGATCTATCTGTCAGGATGGCAGGTCGCCGCCGATGCCAACACCGCTTCCGCCATGTACCCGGACCAGTCGCTTTATCCCGCAAATGCCGCGCCCGAACTGGTCAAGCGCATAAACCGCACCTTACAGCGCGCCGACCAGATCGAGACTTCGGAAGGCAACGGGCTGTCGGTCGACACCTGGTTCGCGCCGATCGTCGCCGACGCGGAAGCCGGCTTCGGCGGGCCGCTCAACGCCTTCGAGATCATGAAGGCGTTCATCGAGGCGGGTGCGGCCGGCGTCCATTACGAGGACCAGCTGGCTTCGGAAAAGAAATGCGGTCATCTCGGCGGCAAGGTACTGATCCCGACCGCCGCACACATCCGCAACCTCAACGCCGCGCGGCTTGCCGCCGACGTCATGGGCACGCCGACGCTGGTCGTGGCGCGCACCGACGCTGAAGCGGCAAAGCTCTTGACCTCCGACATCGACGAATGCGACCGGCCCTTCGTCGATTATGGCGCCGGCCGCACGGCGGAGGGCTTCTACCATGTCAGCAACGGCATCGAGCCCTGCATCGCCCGCGCCGTCGCCTATGCGCCCTATGCGGACCTGATCTGGTGCGAGACTTCCAAGCCCGATCTGGCGCAGGCCAGGACGTTTGCCGAGGGTGTGCGCAAGCACCATCCGGGCAAGCTGCTTGCCTATAATTGCTCGCCGTCTTTCAACTGGAAGAAGAATCTCGACGACGCGACGATTGCGAACTTCCAGAAGGAACTCGGCGCCATGGGTTACAAGTTCCAGTTCATTACGCTGGCAGGTTTCCACCAGCTCAACTTCGGCATGTTCGAGCTCGCCCGCGGCTACAAGGAGCGGCAGATGGCCGCCTATTCGGAACTGCAGCAGGCGGAATTCGCCGCGGAAGCCAATGGCTATACCGCCAGCAAGCACCAGCGCGAGGTCGGCACCGGCTATTTCGATGCCGTCTCGATGGCGATCACCGGTGGCCAGTCTTCGACCACGGCCATGCAGGGATCGACCGAGCGCGCCCAATTCAGGCCGGCGGCGGAATAGCAGACAAACAGAGGGAACGCCCAAACGGGCATGGCAACACAACAGTCATGGCAACACAGGGAGAAGACCAATGGCTTCGATAAGCCGCGTCAAGGAACGGGCCGAAGAGCAGGCCACCAGCATGAATGTCGACCAGCAGGCGACCATCCGCATGCTGGCGAACGATCTGCACAGGCTCAATCAGTCGGTGATGAAGGCGGTCGAGGCAGGCGTCTCGGTCGAACTGGTGCGCTCGGCACGACACCATGGCGGCGACGGCAACTGGGGCGATCTGCTGATCCCGGTCATCGTCACACAGCGGAGCCACGACAGACAAACTCGATAGCACCGCGCCTCTTTTGAGCGCATGCTATCGCACCTTGCAGGCCGCGGCTTTGCCTAATCCGGCAGAGCCGCTAATGCAACGATTTCAATGACAAGATCAGGCTGCGCAAGCGCTGCAACGCCAATAACTTCCGAGGGCGGCGGGTTGTTGTAGCTGCAGTGCTTCGGGCAGTGCACGGCAAAGAATTCGTCCAAGACGTCCAAGCGAAAATTGGGCGAGCTCAGCACGCCGCCATCTGGAAATGGCCCCTTAACAAAGAAGGTCAGCCGGATGAGATGCTCGAGCGCACTGCCAAGCTCCTCCAGATCTGATTTGATATTGGTGAGAATTGCGCGCCACTGTGCCGCTGCATCGCCAATGGCGGCGCCGCCGCTTTTGCCGATCGGATCGTAGTCCTCGGCCGTCGCGGTGTTTCCGGAAAGGTAGATAAACCCCTTTGCGCCGGTAACGATCGTACCCTTTCCCCATGGCATCAACCGGCCATTTTTGAATTTCTTGTGAGTCACGAGTTCCATCGTCATCTCCCGTCGGTCAAAGAGACGTGCTTAGCCAACGAGGAAGGGTAGTTCGGCGAGGCGATACGACAAGCTCGCGACAGGCCTGACTCGCCTTCGTCCAACCTTACGTCAACCCGGCTACGGCTGCGAGTTGGTGCGTTCGCGCTGCAAAGCCAAACTTAGCTGAGCCTGCCCGGTTGTGGTGGCAACTTCTTCTTCGGGCGGCGGCAAAGAAAAGCACTTAATTTTAATTTTAATGTTTCTTGCGATATTCTCCTGATACGCCATTTGAGCTTGACATGAGCAGTGATCTCACGCCAATTACCTCTCGAGTTTCAACCCTGCATTGAAACATTGAACAACGGCCTGCCCCGCCATGTGCCCAGCGAATCGCGATATCGAGACTGCAAAACAGCTGCCTTTCGTTAGCCGGGACATGGAGACGCGGATGCTCCCGGATTTCTCGCGGGTGCTGGTGGTCGGAAAATCACCGATCAACCGCGTCGTGGTTTCAAAAATCGTGGAGCGGTCCGGCCTCAAACCGATCTCGGAAACTCCCGAAACCGCGGCAAAGGCCTTGCACGCGCTGATTCCCGGGACTGTCGTTCTCGACGGCGGTGCGGAGAATGGGGACTGCGACGCCTTGCTGTCGGGTATCGATGCACTGCGAAGGGCGTCAGGCAGATCGCTTCCGTCGGTGATCCTGCTTTCAGTCAAGACCGGCACGCCGGAGAGCCTGGGCCTGTCCAGCGTCATCGATGCAGTGGTCGTCAAGCCGATCACCACCGAACGGCTGCAGCCGGTGATCGACCGGCTGATCGCAATTAGCCGCAATTGACGCCTACCGTGATGCCTCGGCTGCAGACCTGATCAATCAATCTCGCCGATACGCTCGATCAAGCCCGGCAGTTCACCGAGATTGGCTATCTGGCGAAAGCGTGGTGCCGAGACCGGCGGCTCGACATGTTCCAGCACCCAGGTCAGATCATGCGGAACGTGGATGCCCCAACTGCCGGCTTCGATGGCCGGCACGACGTCCGATTTGAGCGAGTTGCCGACCATCATACCCTTTTCCGGGCCGTCGCCGTGGCGGCTGAAGATGCGGCTATAGGTGGCCGCGCTCTTGTCGCTGACGATCTCGACGGCATCAAACAGCTCGCCCAGCCCGGATTGCGCGAGCTTGCGTTCCTGGTCGAACAGGTCGCCCTTGGTGATCAGCACCAGGCGGTAGGCGCCGGCCAGCTTTTCCACGGTTTCGCGCGCATGCGGAAGCGGCTCGATCGGATGGCTGAGCATCTCGCGGCCCGCGGCGAGAATTTCGGCGATAGTCGAGGCCCGCACCTGGCCGTTGGTGACCTCAATCGCCGTCTCGATCATCGACAGCGTGAACCCCTTGATGCCGAAGCCGTAGACCGCGAGGTTGCGCTTCTCGGCCTCCAGCAATCTTGCTGAAATCCGGTCCTCCTCGGCGTGATCGGCGAGCAGTGCGGCAAAGCGCTTCTCGGTCACGCGGAAGAACTGTTCGTTCTGCCACAGCGTGTCATCGGCGTCGAAGCCGATCGTCGTCAGTTTGCGGCTGTGTTGCATGGGGACCATTAATTGCAGCGTTGCGGGAGGCCGACCCTAGACCAGGAGGCTTTTATCCGGAAGTCGTTGTGTTCCCCCGGTTAATCGAGGCGGACGCCAGCCGGCTCCCCTTCCCTTTCGTCGCCGGCAACGGCTATACTCCACAATCTGCAACAAATCTGGTGATTGATGCCGCCTGCAAAAAAGGAAGTCCGTCCGTCGAGCCGCGGAGGACGCGCCCGCACGCCTGCCTTCGTGAAAAACCAACGTGGCGTCAAGAACTGGAAGGAAGTCAGCGCCTGGCTGGAATGGCGCGGCATCGAAGATATCGAATGCATCACACCCGACCAGGCCGGGGTTGCGCGCGGCAAGATGATGCCATCGAAGAAGTTCACCTCCAACACCTCGCTGGCGCTGCCTTCGGCGGTGTTCATGACAACGATTTCCGGCGGCTATCCGGAGGACGGCAACGGCTTCCACTATCCGGAGGACGACGGCGACCTCAAGCTGATGCCTGACCTCTCGACGCTGACGGTGGTGCCGTGGGAGGAGGACCCTACCGCGGCGGTTATCTGCGACCTCGTCCACCAGGACGGCCGCTCGGTCGAGTTCACGCCGCGCAACGTGCTGAAGCGCGTGCTTGCCGCCTATGACAAGCGTGGGCTGAGGCCGGTCGTGGCACCCGAGATCGAGTTCTACCTGGTGCGCAAGAACCCCGATCCGGACTATCCGCTGACCCCGCCAGTAGGTCGATCGGGGCGGCCGATCGGCGGCGGCGCCGGCTATTCGATTGCCGGGGTTAACGAATTCGACGAATTGATCGACGACATCTACCATTTCTCCGAAAGCCAGGGCCTGGAGATCGACACGCTGATCCACGAGGAGGGCGCCGGCCAGCTCGAAATCAATCTGCGTCACGGCGATCCGATCGAGCTCGCCGACCAGGTGTTCATGTTCAAGCGAACCATCCGCGAGGCGGCGCTCAAGCACGAGATCTACGCCACGTTTATGGCCAAGCCGATCCAAGGGCAGCCCGGTTCGGCCATGCATATCCATCAGTCGATCATCGACAAGAAGACCGGCAAGAACGTCTTTTCGGCGGAGGACGGCTCGGAGACCGACGCCTTCTTCCACTTCATCGGCGGCATGCAGAAACATGTGCCCAACGCGCTGGTAATGTTTGCACCCTATGTCAATTCCTACCGGCGGCTGACGCAGTCGGCCTCGGCGCCGGTCAACAACAAATGGGGCTACGACAACCGTACCACGGCCTTCCGTGTGCCCCGCTCCGACCCGGCGGCGCGGCGCGTCGAAAACCGCATCCCCTCCTCCGACGCCAACCCCTATCTGGCGCTGGCGGCATCGCTTGCCTGCGGACTGATCGGCATGACCAACAAGATCAAGGCCGAGCCGCCGGTTCTGACGACCGCCAACGAGGACCAGATCGACCTGCCGCGCAGCCTGCTCGAAGCCGTCGACCTGTTCGAGGCAGACGAAGAACTCGGCGCGCTGCTCGGCAAGTCATTTGCCGCCACCTATGCGGCGATCAAGCGAGCGGAATTCGAGACCTTCATGGAAGTGATCAGCCCGTGGGAGAGGGAGTATTTGCTGCTGAATGTGTAGTAGGGGAGTAGGGGAGTAGGGGAGTAGGGGAGTAGGGGAGTAGGGCAATATGGCAGTAGGGCAGTAGGGCAAGGATGACGGACAAGATCGCATCGTACAGGGATCTGATCGTTTGGCAGCAAGCCATGGACCTAACAGTTGCAATCTACCAAGTAACAAGGACTTGGCCGAAAGACGAGATCTACGGGCTGACGAGTCAGGTGCGTCGGGCAGCAACGTCGGTGCCCGCCAACATCGCCGAGGGTTACGGCCGAGAAAGCCGAGCTTCCTACCAGCAGTTTCTCAGGATCGCCCAGGGATCACTCAAGGAACTGGAGACACACCTTTTAATCGCGCAAAGGGTTGGAATTACCTCTCGCGAGGCGGTCGAGTCATTGATGCCCCACAGCGAGAGCGTAGGAAAGCTCTTGCGGCTTCTGATCCGCAAGCTGTCGGCTGAATAGACACCTACTGCCCTACTGCCCTACTGCCCTACTGCCCTACTGCCCTACTGCCCTACTGCCCTACTGCCCTACTGCCCTACTGCCCTACTGCCCTAGCCGAGCATCATGACTTACCAATCCCCAATCTCCCCCGGCCGCTCCTGGTACGAAGACACGGCCGGGCCAAGGCCCGAATATCCGACGCTCGACGGCGACCGGACATGCGATGTCGTGATTGTCGGCGGCGGCTTTACCGGTCTGTCGGCGGCGGCTCATCTCGCCAAGACAGGCGCGGATGTCGTGCTTATCGAAACGCATCGTTTCGGTGACGGCGCATCGGGCCGCAATGGTGGCCAGCTCGGCACCGGACAACGGGCCTGGGCAGAGGAACTGGAAGCGGAATACGGCTTTTCCCGCGCCAAGGCGCTGTTCGACCTGGCCGAAGAGGCCAAGGCGCATCTCCTCGACTTCGCCGCGATGCACCAGATCGAGATCGACTATATGCCCGGCCAGATGTCGGTGGCGCACAAGAAGCGCTATGTCGACGACTACAAGGCGCATGCCGAGATCGTGGCGAGCCGTTTCGGCTATCCGCACATCTCATTCATGGATGCCGCAGAGACAGCCGAGCGGCTGGGCTCGACGCATTATTTCGGCGGCACCCGCGACACCGGCACCGGCCACATCCATCCGCTGAAACTGGTCATCGGCACCGCAAAGGTGGCGGCAGAGGCCGGCGCAAAGCTATTCGAGCAGACGTCATCAACCGGCATCACCTCCGGCGGCGGCAAGGTCAGGGTTGTGACGCCGAAGGGCACGATCGCCGCCGCTAAATGCCTGATCGGGGTCAATGCCTATGGCGGCACGCTCGAACCGGTGAGTGCCGCGCATATCATGCCGATCGGCTCGTTCATCGGCGCGACGGTACCGCTGGGAGCCGATTCCAAAGTGTTGCCAGGTGGCGAGGCGGTCGACGATTCGCGCTTCGTCGTGCGCTATTTCCGCAAATCGAAGGATGGGCGGCTGCTGTTTGGCGGGCGCGAGATCTATGCGGTCAACGATCCCAAGGACATCCACATCCACATCCGCCGGCAGATTGCCGAGATTTATCCGGCACTGAAGGACGTCGAGATCACCCATGGCTGGGGCGGCTATGTCGGCATCACCATGCCGAGAAAGCCGTTCGTGCGCGAAGTGATGCCCAATGTGACCTCGATCGGCGGTTATTCCGGCCACGGCGTCATGCTGTCGAACTTTTTCGGCAAGCTTTATGCCGAGACGGTCGCCGGCAACCGCGACCGGCTGAAGCTGATCGAGGACCTGAAAATTCCACCCTTCCCCGGCGGCCGGCGTTTGCGCGCGCCACTGCTCTTTCTTGCGCTCAACTGGTACGCGTTGCGGGACAGGATTTAACCAGACGTTGCAGAATCCTTAACCAGGGCGCAGAATTCCAGCCAAGGGCGCAGTGATGCCACAATCGCGGGCGAAAGATGATGCTCGTGGGCAGCTGAACGGGGAATTTTTGCGGGCCTGCCCGCTTTTGGTTTGGGACCGATGCCGATCGAAATGCCGGCTCTCCGGCATGGGTCGTAAGAACATCGGCCCGCAAATGGAGGTGGCAAGTGTGAGAGAGCCCTTCAGTTTCGGCGCGCCGGAACGACGGCGCCTTGCGATGCAATTCGGTTACGATATGCGGCCGACGTTCTGGCACGGGGTCCGGTCGAACGCGCATCTGGTGATAGCCGCGCTTGGCACGGCCGCACTGCTCGGCGTTGCCGCGGTGGCACTGTGGCTGGCATTGCCGGCAAATGAGCGACAAGCGGCCGCAAGTCCTGAGCAGATCGTTCCGACCATCCCGGTCAAGACGACGAAGATCATGCCTGCCAAGCTTGCTGCGGCGCCGCGGACGACGGGCAAGGCAGATGCGGTTTCCCCAGCGGTGGCCGCAGCGGAAGCCGAGATACCAGCGCTGGCTCCCAACGATCCGCGCTGGACGGGGCCAAAGACGGCATCGGCCGCCGCCACGGCAGCATCCGACCAGCTGGCAAGCCAGACCGAGCAGGCGACCGATAAATCGTCTGCTTCGGTGGCATTCGCCGACCCGGCAGCAAAACCCGACGCTGCGGCATTGTTTGCCAAGGTCGCGGCTCCCGGCAGCTCGACGAAAAACAGCGGGCCCGATGGCGCGCAGACCGCCGCCATCCCAACGCCCAAGCCGCAACTGCCGACGCAGACCGCGAGCGAAGACGACAACAGCACCAAGGCAAAATCCGGAAAAGCCAATACTGCCGGTACCGGACACATCCTGAGATCCGTCACCATGCGCACCGGCCCAAAAAAGAATGCGGCCGCCATTCTCACCGTGCCGGCCAAGACATCGGTGCAAGTGATGAGCTGCAAGCAATGGTGCCAGATCGTCTACAACGGCAAGCGCGGCTGGATCTACAAGAGCTACGTCAAAACCGGGGCGTAGGGCCGGCAGAGCGATTGCGGGTCGCTCGCCATCAGCCGGTCCTCCGCCGGATAACCGGACCGTTCAAATACAACGCCCGCCGTCGACTTCCAGCGCCACGCCGGTGATGAAAGCCGCCTCGTCCGAAGCGAGCCAAAGCGCGGCATTGGCTATGTCGAGCGGCGTCGAAAGCCGGCCGAGCGGGATCGACGCGCGGAACTTCTCGCGGATCTCGGGTGTGTCGGCGCCCATGAATTTCGCGAGCATGCCGGTCTCGCCGGCAACTGGGCAGAGGCAGTTGACGCGGATGTTCTTCGGCGCGAGTTCCACCGCCATCGATTTGGTCGCGGTGATCGCCCAGCCCTTCGATGCATTGTACCAGGTGAGGCCGGGCCGCGGCCTGATACCGGCCGTGGAGGCCGTCGTCAGGATGACGCCACCGCCCTGCCGTTCCATGACCGGCACCACGGCAAGCGCTGCGTGGTAGATCGCCTTCATGTTGACTGATGTGATCAGGTCGAAGGTCGCTTCGTCGACTTCCAGCATGTCACCGTTGCGATGGGTGTAACCGGCATTGTTGACCATGATGTCGATGCGGCCGAAGGCGCTCATTGCGGCATGGACCATGTCGTCGAATTCGGACCGCAGCGAAACGTCGGTCTGGGTCCAGATCGCCTTTTCGCCGATCTCGCCGGCAACGCGCTCTGCGCCCTTGGCGTTCAGATCGGCGACGACTACGCGCGCGCCCTCCTCGGCAAAGCGCCTGGCCATGCCCTCGCCAAAGCCCGAGGCAGCGCCAGTGATGATGGCGACCTTGTTTTTGAGGCGCATGCTTTTCTCACTCATCGTTGAAAGCGATCGATGACGCGTTTGGCCAGGCCATCGAAAGATGTGCGTCCATTGCCGATTTCTCCTTTGGCTTTCGCCTTGATCCCGCTCTATGCTGCACCTGCGAACGCTCCCGGAAGCATCGCTTGCCGACAAGCCGCCGGCCAGCGCCGGTGTCAAGAGCACACGCGGATGTGACGCAATGGCACTGGCAAGTTTAAATCGATTAGATTATATCAGCCGCGTTATCGCGACCGGCGTCAGAGCGGACAGACCATGACCAGCCAGATCATTCCCGTCGACCCTTTCGACTTCATCATTTTCGGCGGCACCGGCGACCTGTCGGAACGCAAGCTTCTGCCGTCGCTATACTACCGCCAGCGCGACCACCAGTTTTCCGAGCCGACGCGCATCATCGGCACATCGCGTTCGAAGATGACAGACGAGGAGTTCCAGTCTTTCGCCAGGCAGGCGATTGCCGACCACGTGAAGCCGGAAGATATCGACGCCACGGAACTGAAGACGTTCCTCGCACGGCTTTCCTATGTCCCGGCAGATGCAACCACAGGTGCCGGCTTCGACAGGCTGAAGAAGGCGATCGGCGACAGCGAACACATCCGCGCTTTCTATCTGGCGGTGGCGCCGGCACTGTTCGGCGACATCTCGCACAAGCTGAAGGAGCACGGGCTGATCACGCCGAATTCGCGCATCGTGCTGGAAAAGCCGATCGGCCGCGATCTAGCTTCGGCGCGCGCGCTCAACGACCTGGTCGGCGACGACTTCCATGAAAGCCAGATTTTCCGCATCGATCACTATCTCGGCAAGGAGACGGTCCAGAATTTGATGGCGCTGCGCTTTGCCAACGCGCTCTACGAGCCGCTTTGGAATTCCGCCAATGTCGATCATGTGCAGATCACCGTGGCCGAGACAGTCGGCCTGGAAGACCGCGTCACTTATTACGACAAGGCCGGCGCATTGCGCGACATGGTGCAGAACCACATGCTGCAACTGCTCTGCCTCGTCGCCATGGAGGCGCCGTCGTCGATGGACGCCGATGCCGTCCGTGACGAAAAGCTGAAGGTGCTGCGGGCGCTGAAGCGCATCAACGGCAACGAAGCGCCGAAGCACACGGTGCGCGGACAATACCGTGCCGGCGCCTCGGCCGGCGGGCCGGTGAAAGGCTATGTCGAGGAGCTCGGCAAGTACAGCAACACCGAGACTTTCGTTGCGCTCAAAGCCGAGATCGGCAACTGGCGCTGGGCGGGCGTGCCGTTCTATCTCCGGACCGGCAAGCGGCTGGCGACGCGCGTTTCGGAGATCGTCATCGAATTCAAGCCGATCCCGCATTCGATCTTCGGCGAGAGCGCCGGGCCGATCTCCGCCAACCAGCTGGTCATCAGGCTGCAGCCCGACGAGGGCGTCAAGCAGTTCATCATGATCAAGGATCCGGGGCCGGGCGGCATGCGGCTGCGCCAGATTCCGCTCGACATGAGTTTTGCGCAATCCTTCGACGGCCGCGCCCCCGATGCCTATGAGCGGCTGATCATGGACGTCATCCGTGGCAACCAGACGCTGTTCATGCGCCGCGACGAGGTCGAGGCGGCGTGGAAATGGATCGACCCGATCCAGGACGCCTGGGAAAGCGGCAGGCAAGAGGCGCAAGGCTACACCGCCGGCACATGGGGCCCCTCGGCCTCGATTGCGCTGATCGAACGCGACGGGCGGACATGGCACGAGAGCAATTAGGCGGCGCCTACAACTGGCACGAATTTGCCGGACGCCAGGAGTTGGCGACAGCGCTTGCCGGCCACGTCGCCGGCCGTCTCTCAAAGGCGATCGCCGAGCGCGGCATGGCGCTGCTTGCGGTCTCGGGCGGCACGACGCCGGCGAAATTCTTCGCGGCGCTTTCGACCGTTCCGATCGCCTGGGAAAAGGTGACGATAACATTGGTCGACGAGCGCTTCGTGCCGCCCTCATCGCCGCGCTCCAATGCCGGCCTGGTTGCCGCCAACCTGCTGCAGAACGCGGCCGCCGCCGCGAATTTCGTGCCGCTCTACCACGCCGCGGCAACGATCGAGGGTGCAGCGGTCTCCGACAGTGAGGCGCTGCAAGTGCTGCCCTGGCCACTCGACGTTGTTGTGCTCGGCATGGGAACTGATGGCCACACCGCCTCGTTCTTTCCGGATGCCGACAACCTGGCAAGATTGCTCGATCCGTCGTCGCAAAAGATCGTGCTTCCGGTTCACGCGGCAAGCGCCGGCGAGCCACGGCTGACGCTATCACTGGCGCGGATCATCAATGCCGCCTTCATCGCGCTGCATATCGAGGGCGCGGAAAAACGCACCGCATTCGAGGCCGCGCTTGGAACTGGAGCACGAAAGCCCATTCGCGCCGTGCTCGATGCCACTCAAAAGCCCGTAGAGGTTTTCTGGGCACCCTGATCTCAACTTGGCTGCAGGTCCCGGCAATAGCCGGAAGGTGTTTGCGGGACCTCGCCTGAAAGGACCGACCGCCATGACCGCAAGACGCGATATCGAAGCCATCACCCAGCGCATCCGTGAGCGCTCCAAGCCCGGTCGCGAGGCCTATCTCGGCCGCATCGCCGAAGCCTCGAACCGCACCGCCAACCGGGCCGTGCTGTCCTGCGGCAACCTGGCCCATGGCTTTGCCGTCTGCAGCCCTTCCGAAAAGGTAGCGCTTGGCGGGGACCGGGTGCCGAATCTCGGCATTATCACCTCCTATAACGATATGCTGTCGGCACATCAGCCTTTCGAGACGTTTCCGGCGCTGATCAAGGATGCGGCGCGCGAGGCCGGCGGCATCGCCCAGGTGGCCGGCGGCGTGCCGGCGATGTGTGACGGCGTCACCCAGGGCCAGCCCGGAATGGAGCTGTCGCTGTTCTCGCGCGACGTGATCGCCATGGCCGCGGCAATCGGCCTGTCGCACAACATGTTCGATGCCGCCGTCTATCTCGGCGTCTGCGACAAAATCGTGCCCGGGCTGGTGATCGCGGCGCTGACCTTCGGCCATCTGCCGGCGGTCTTCATCCCGGCCGGGCCCATGACGACCGGCATTCCGAACGACGAAAAGGCCAAGATCCGCCAGCTCTATGCCGAGGGCAAGGCCGGGCGGGCCGAACTGCTCGAAGCCGAATCAAAATCCTATCACGGGCCGGGAACCTGCACTTTCTACGGTACCGCCAATTCCAACCAGATGCTGATGGAGATCATGGGCCTGCACACGCCTGGCGCTTCCTTCGTCAATCCCGGCACGCCGCTGCGCGACGCGCTGACCAGGGAAGCGACGAAGCGGGCGCTGGCGATCACCGCGCTCGGCAACGCCTACACGCCGGTCGGACGGATGATCGACGAGCGCTCGATCGTCAACGGCATCGTCGGCCTGCACGCCACCGGCGGTTCGACCAACCACACCATCCACCTGATCGCCATGGCAGCGGCGGCCGGCATCGCCACTACCTGGCAGGATATTTCCGACATCTCGGAAGCCGTGCCGCTGCTGGCGCGAGTCTATCCGAACGGCCTTGCCGATGTGAACCACTTCCACGCCGCCGGCGGGCTCGGCTTCCTGATCCGCGAACTGCTCGACGCAGGCATCCTGCACGAGGATGTGCAGACGGTGTGGGGCGAAGGGCTGCGCCCCTACGCGGTCGAGGCCAAGCTCGGTGCGGACGGCGGCGTCGTGCGCGAGGCTTCGCCGCGCGAGAGCGGGGACGAGAAGGTGCTGGCGCCGTTCAAGAAGGCGTTCCAGCCGAGCGGCGGTCTGAAAGTGCTTTCGGGCAATCTCGGCCACGCCGTCATCAAGACATCGGCGGTCAAGCCGGAGCGGCGCGTCATCGAGGCGCCGGCCAAGGTGTTCGACAGCCAGCAAGGCCTGAACGAGGCGTTCAAGGCGGGGTCGCTGACCGGCGACTTCATCGCCGTCATTCGGTTCCAGGGACCGAAGGCCAACGGCATGCCGGAATTGCACAGGCTGACCACCGTGCTCGGCATCCTGCAGGACCGCGGCCAGCATGTGGCGTTGGTCACCGACGGCCGCATGTCGGGCGCTTCAGGCAAGGTGCCAGCGGCGATCCACGTGACGCCGGAAGCGGCGGAGGACGGGCCTATCGCCAGGATCCATGACGGCGATATCATCAGGCTCGACGCCGAGGCCGGGACGCTGGAGGTACTGGTGCCAGCCGGCGATTTCGCACTGCGCCGCCCCGCGGACAGCGACCTCATAGGCAATGAATTCGGCTTCGGCCGCGAGCTTTTCGCCGGGTTCCGGCAGTTGGTGGGACGCGCCGACCATGGCGCCAGCGCCTTCGGTACGGCATGACTTTTCGACCATGGAAGAGCGGCTGGTGGCCGCTCTCCCTTAGATCTACTGAACGGTCAGCTCGGCTCGCGCGCCGGCCCTGACCGTTACCGTGCCTTCCCTCGAGCTGTTGTCCGATTTCTCCGAAACCACCGCGTAGTCGCCGGCCGACAGGGTGGCTTGATACTTCTGGTCGTAGGCGTAGCCGACCGACTTGCGGGTTCCGTCGATGGCCTTCCTGGCCTCGAATATCTCGATCTTCGAGGCCCCTGGCGCGGTTATCGTCAGCATGCCGGCGTTCATCGCGATCTTCAGATCCTGATGGTCGCCAACCTTGACGCTGAACGGCTGCTCGGCCACCGCAAGGTCGACCGTCGCGACCATTACATAATCGTCGGGCGGCAGATCGAACTTGCTGTCCGGACCGTAGGCATAAGTCACCTCCTGCCTGGTTCCGTCGACGTTCTTTTTCGCCTGGAGCACTTTGAAGCCGACGCCCGAACCCTCGGCCTTGTCGCCGCCGGCAGCATAATAGGCGTTGGCGACGATACTCCCGACGCCGACGATGATGTCCTTGTCGATGACCCTGCCGGCGGCAAGCGGGATCGTCTCGATAACCATGCCCTGGCCGATCGTGACCGTCACCTTCTGGTCACCGGCCGGCAGCACGACTTTGGTGTCACCGTAATAGGTCGGCGGGGTGTCGACGCCGGGATAGCCGATTACGACAGCCGCGCCGTCATCAACGTCCGCTCCTTCGCTTGGCCGCGGGTGGATGACCAGCGTGCCGGCATTCAGGTTGAAGTGCGGTTTGGCGACCTGGCCAGGCTCTATCTTGATCTTCTGTTCGGCCCTGGCCTCGCCGGCACGCGCGACGACGATATAGTCGCCCGGCTCCAGATTGCCCTTGTAGGTGCCATATTCGGTGGTGACGGGATCGCCGCGCGTGCCGTCGGAATTCGCCTTGTAGATCTCCCAGGCGTTGCCGTCGGTGACGGGATCGCCACCCTCGGCAAGCACGACGGTGGGCACGAAATTGGACTCCGCCGGCTGGGCGGGCGCCGGCTGGGGAGCAGGCTGCGGGGCGGGAATCGGTTCAGGGGCGGGTGGCGGAGGCGCAACGGTCTCGACGAGGGCGTCCTGCAATGCGTTTTCATCCGACGCTTCGATATATTTGCCGCCGGTATTGTCGGCGAGGCAACCGACCTGCTTGCCCTCGGCCGCCGTCAGGCCGAAGCCGACGACATTGACGGTGAAGTCGACGCCAGCAGCCTCCAGTTCCTTGCCGAGCGCACAGGGATCGCCGCTACATGTCTCGATGCCATCGGTGATGAGAACGACCGTCGCCTTGTCCTCGGTGTATTTCAATGCTTCCGCCGCTTGCTTGACCGCAGCGGTCAGCGGCGTCTTGCCCTGAAATTTCAAGCTGTCGGCCGCGGCTGAGATCGCACTTGCCGAGCCTGCCTGCGGTGGCACGATGAGTTCGATGTCGTCGCAACTGGCCTTCTCGCGATGGCCATAGGCCATGAAGCCTATTTCCTCCTCGGCCGGGACCGATTGCAGCACGTTCCGCAGTGATTGACGGGCGATTTCGAGCTTGGGCTTGCCGTCGATCTGCGCCCACATCGAGCCGGAGGCATCGAGAATGACGATGACGCGATCGGCGGCGAAGCCGAACCCCGTCGTCCGCAGCAACAGGGCCGCCGCAGCGACGCTCTGCACAAATCCCGCCATCAAAAATCTCCCCCGTCAGTCGCCGCCGCTCGGCGCCGGAAAGCTATTTGACGCCGGGTCGCGACACAAGCCCGGACGGAGTACGAAGCTGCGTCGCCTCTCTGCCAAACCCTCAATAGGCCGTGCGGCGTTCCTCGGAAGGCGGCCGGCCGAATTGCAGCCGGTAGCTCTGGGCAAAATAGGAATGCGAGGTGAAGCCGGTGGCGATTGCCACGTCGAGGATCGGCATGTTGGTCTGGCGCAGCAATTCGCGCGCCCGCTCGAGCCTGAGCCGCATATAATAGCGCCCGGGCGTCACACTGAGATGGCGCAGGAACAGGCGCTCGACCTGGCGCACCGACAGGCCCGCCGACTTGGCGAGCTGCACCGCCGACAGCGGCTCGTCGAGATGGTCGGCCATCAGCTCGACGATGCGGCGCAGCTTCTCCGACTTGCCGGTCAGGTCGCGTTCCGGGCCGACGCGCTGGCGGTCCCCGGCCGAGCGGATGCGCTCATGCTGGAACTGGTTGGCGACGCCATTGGCGAGGCTCGAGCCGAAATCACCGCGCACGATCTCCAGCATCAGGTCGATCGATGTGGTGCCGCCGGCGCAGGTGTAGCGCTTGCGGTCGATCTCGAAGACGTTGCCGGTGCAGTTGATGTCCGGAAAGCGTTCGAGGAAGCCGGCGCGGTTTTCCCAATGGATGGTGCAGCGATAGCCATCGAGCTGGCCTGCTTCGGCAAGCAAATAGGAACCGACCGAAAGCGCGCCGAGCGCATTGCCGCGCCGGCCCCAACTGCGCAGCGCTGCCAGCACCTTGCTCTTGCCGGGAAATTCCGTCGTCAGCCCGACCGAGACGAACAGGATATCGACCGGCGGCAGATCGGCAACCGCGTAGTCGATCTTGAGCGGCAGGCCGTTGGACGCCATGACGGCGTCGCCGTCGGCCGACACCGTAGTCCAGCCATAGAAATCGCGGCCGAGCAGCCGGTTCGCCGACCGGAACGTGTCGATTGCCGCGGCCAGCGAGAACATGGAGAACTTGTCGACCAACAGAAACCCGAACTGCCGCCCGCCCTGAACGGGATCATTGGTGACCGGCCGTTCTAAGGGAACAGTGAGGTTCGGCAAGGACGCTGCTTTCTGGTCAGAAGGAAGGCCGTTTCAATCCGGCTGCGAGATAGGCGGAAGCTAGCGTGTTGGCCATCAGCATGGCAATGGTCATCGGTCCGACGCCGCCAGGCACCGGCGTGATGGCGCCGGCCGCCTTCGCTGCTTCGGCAAAGGCGACGTCGCCGACGAGGCGCGTCTTGCCTTCGCCCTTTTCAGGTGCGGCGACGCGGTTGATGCCGACATCGATGACAGTGGCGCCAGGCTTGACCCAGTCGCCGCGGACCATTTCAGACCGGCCGACGGCGGCGACCAGAATATCGGCGGTGCGGGCAAGCGCCGGCAGGTCCCTGGTCCGGCTGTGTGCGATGGTGACGGTGCAGTTGGCGGCAAGCAGAAGATTGGCCATCGGTTTGCCGACGATGTTCGAACGCCCGACGACGACCGCATTGAGACCGGACAGGTCCTTGCCGCGCACGCGTTCGATCAGCAGCATCGAGCCGGCCGGCGTGCAAGGCACGAAGGCGGTCTCGAGTTCGCCGGTGCCGAGCTTGCCGACATTGATGAAGTGGAAGCCGTCGACATCCTTCTCCGGCGCGATGGTCTGGATGATCTTGCCGGAATCGATATGGCCGGGAAGCGGAAGCTGCACGAGGATGCCGTTGATGGCCGGATCGGCGTTGAGCTGGCCGATGATCTTCAACAGGTCCGGCTCGGAGGTTTCGGCCGGCAGCGTGTGCTGAACCGAATGGAAGCCGCATTCCTTGGCGGTGCGGGATTTGGAGGCGACATAGACCTGGCTCGCCGGATCCTCGCCGACGATGACCACGGCGAGACCGGGCTGCCGTCCGCCCTTTTCCGCCAGTTCGGCGGTCAGGGCCTTGACCCGCCGCACCACGTCTTCGGCGACGCTTTTTC
Organism: Mesorhizobium sp. LSJC280B00; assembly: GCF_000502835.1. Lineage (GTDB taxonomy): Bacteria > Pseudomonadota > Alphaproteobacteria > Rhizobiales > Rhizobiaceae > Mesorhizobium. Next base: position 103,852 of record NZ_AYVL01000012.1, on the reverse strand, counting down.
CGTCAATCAACTCAGCCATGAACCACCCTCGACGCCTATCGCGTAAGCCTGCCGCGTTAAAACATCCATGCGGCGCGCTCCAGATATCTTTTATGCAGGCCGTTGCCCAGAACCATGCGCTGCGGGCGGACATGCAGCGCGGCATTTTCACGAAAATCGAGCCGGGCAATCCCGTCAATGCGCCGTCCCATGCCGTTAACTCGAAACCGGCATGTTTTATTCGACGCTCAGAAATAGCGGCGGCGCGCGCGGTTTTCGGTGAGCTCGCGAACGACCTCGCGGAATTCGCGCAGGCTGGCGCGGATTTCCTCGATCTGGCTTTGCTGATCGGCGGCTTCCGAGGCCTGATTTGCCTTCCTCGACCAGGCCTGAGTATGGGCCGAATGCGGCGGCGTGGGTTGCTGCGGATAAGGTGCCCGACCGGCATAGAGCGGCTGCGGGTGGAACGCAGGTGGCATCGCTGCGGTGGAATTTGTCGCGGCGGAAGTCTCACCGGACGCCATCTCCTCCGGCGCTCTGCCAGGCATGAGCCGGCTCAGCGCCGACAACACGGCACCGATCGGACCAGGACGTTTGGTACGCGCGACCTCGACCGGCTGAGCGGGAGGCGGCGCTGCCCGGTATGCTGCGTGATCGGCGGAACCGGCATCGGGGCCGCCAAGGGAGCCAGCGGGGTCGAAAAACCCATCGGCAGCTGCAGCCTCTTCCATCAGTATGGTGCCGGCCTTTGGCTCATCAGGATCGGGCTGGCTTATGCCGGCGGCTGCCAACAGGATCGGACTGGCACACGCTTCGCGGCGCGAGCGGGCAAGACGATGGCGTGTGGCGGCATCCTCGCGCCATGACGGGCCTGCGCGGTCCTCTAGCAAAACCAGCGATGCTTCGTCCTCGCCGCGCACCGCCTCGACGAGCGACAGCAAGGACTGCTCGTTCCTCCAGTGTTCACGATTTTTCCTATAAGCCATGGTTTCTGGAGCCTTCCCCTCGGGCTGGGACGTAGCGACCGCCACTGGTTAAGCGATGCTAAACAGGCATAGGAAATAAAAGGTTAATTTGGTCGCCGCGCGGCTGCGCGACTACATACGCATCCCAACCGCAAGGTCGGGGTTTCCGCCTGATCACGGTCCCAACAGGGCTTCCCCGCCCTGCCGCGAACGTCTATGGGGAAGCCATCTCAATATGGGAGGCTTTCGATGACGGTCAGGCTTGTTCTCGCCGGTTGCGGCAATATGGGCTACGCCATGCTCTCGGGCTGGCTGAAAGCCGGCAAGCTGGCTCCGGCGGTGGTGTTCGTGGTCGAGCCCAATGCCGAGTTGCGCAAGCGTGCCGAAGCACTGGGCTGCGCTGCCGGCGCGGATGCTGGCGCCATACCGGCCAACGCCGTGCCGGCCCTCGTCGTCCTTGCGGTCAAGCCACAGGTGATCCGCGACGTCACGGCTGGCTACATCCGCTTCAACGATGGCCGAACCACTTTCCTCAGCATCGCCGCCGGGACGCCGGTCGCCACGTTCGAAGGCATTCTCGGCGACCGCGCGCCGATCGTGCGCTGCATGCCCAACACGCCGGCGGCAATCGGCAAGGGCATGATGGTGGTGTTTTCCAACAGGCTGGTTTCCGAGGACACCAAGCGTTTTGTGGCCGACCTGCTTTCGGCGGGCGGGCAAGTGGCCGATATCGATGACGAGGGCCTGATGGACGCGGTGACGGCAGTCTCCGGGTCGGGGCCGGCTTATATCTTCCATTTCATCGAAGCGCTGACGGTGGCAGCCGAGAAGGCCGGCCTGCCGACCAGGACTGCCAAGCTCTTGGCAATGCAGACGGTCTACGGCGCCGCCTCGCTGGCCGCCGAAAGCGGCGAGGAGCCGGGCGTGCTCAGACAGCAGGTGACCAGCCCCAACGGCACCACGGCTGCGGCCCTTGCAGTACTGATGGGCGAGGACCGGCTGACGCGCCTGCTCACCGAGGCGGTGGAAGCGGCGCGGCTGCGGTCGATAGAGCTGGGGAAGTAACAGCCGGTTGCGGATTACGCGAGGTCGGTATGCGAAAAGTCGTTGCCCTTGTAGAGCAGTGCGGAGCCATGACTTTTTGCGCAGGCATAAGAAAGGCAGTCGGCTAAGTTGAGCTGGGCGGGATGTCCGCGCCCCTTTCCGTAGTCTGAAAACGCCTGGATCGCGAGCTTGGCATCGCTGGCGTCGATCGGCACAATTTCGATTTCGGCTTCGCGAAGAAACGCCTCTATCGCATCTCCGGCGACAACCGGCGGCACGGCAAGCATCGTCGAAAGCCGCATCGCCGCTTCAAGCACCACCAACGCCGAAGTTATCCTCGCGGGCGCTGCCTCAATGCGGTTACTCAACTCGCGGGCATCCTCTTCGCCTGAAAGAATCGCGACAACCACGGAGGTGTCGATGAACATCAGGAATGGCCCCACATCTCATCGATCTCATCCTTCGTCACAGCCCGACCACCTTGGCCTGCCTTGGCCTTGAAGTCGTTGGCAATGGCAGCAAGCCGCTCAGCCAGGGGAATGCGTCCGCTCTCCCGCTTCAACTCGGATTCAAGCGCTTCGATGACCGCTTCGGTCATCGAAATCTTGCGTTTGGCAGCAAGCTCTCGCGCCAGTTCGCGTGCGCGCGGGTCCCTGATCTGAAGATTCATGTGATCGCCTCCGCCTTCATCGTCAATACAATATAGAGAGTTGTAATGACAATGCCAGTGGGCCCGGCCAAAGGCACCGCGACAGCTCACCGGTCGACAGCGTCACGCCCATACAGCATCTCGTCCTGCAGCCGGCGCAAGGCGAATAGCCTGGTCGTCGGGTCGGGCGCGGCATTGTCGGCGGTGAGCAATTCGCCTTTCCTCACCGGTTTCAGCACCTTGCCGCCTTCGAGCAGACCGACCGGCACGGCGCGATGGGCGCGGGCTTCTTCGACGGTCATGGTCCAGGAGCGGTAGCAGGTCTCGCCGATCGCATCGAAAACCTCGCCTGCCGCCAGATCGCGCTTGGCCACGGCGCAGACCTCGGCCACCGGCCGCGGCAGCGGCACCATGTCGGGCTTGCCGTAAAGCGCGATGCGAGCGGCCGTCAGCGGCACTTCCAGCGAGGTCAGATGGTAGGGCCTGAAGAAGCTGTAATAGGGACCGTGGCCGATATGCAGATCGTCCATGCGCTCGATGATGCGCGGATGCGTCGCCTCGACGATGACGAAGACACCGGGCGCCACGCCCTTGCCGACGGTGTAGTCGACGACGCCCTTCTTCGACAGAATGCCGCCCTGCTCGCGCGGGATCAGCACCTTGACCAGCTCGTCGCGATCGGCCTTGGGGCCGTGCATGCCGGGAACGTCGGGCACCAGCCCGGTGGCGTTGGCAATGGCGCACATCTCGACCATGGTTTTCGAGCCGTCGACGAACTCGACCAGCATGCGCGGATTCATGTTGCGGCGCAGCGCCTCCTCGCGGTAGTCGTCGGGAACGGCGTCGTGGTTGAGAGGGTTGTTCTTGCCCTTGCCGGCGGAGACGATGGTGTAGCCGAGCGCCGAGGCGAACTCGATCAGCTCCATGCAGCTCGACGGCTCGTCGCCGGCGCCGACCGAATAGACGACGCCGAGCCGGTCGGCCTGCTGCTTTAGATAGCAGCCGATGGTAACGTCGGCCTCGACATTCATCATCACCAGGTGCTTGCCGTGCTGCATCGCCATCAGGTCGAAATCGGCGGCGACCCCGGGCTTGCCGGTGGCATCGATGACGACATCGATAAGCGGATTGGTGACCAGCATTTCGTTCGAGGTGACGGCGATCTTGCCGCTTTCGATCGCCTGGCTGACCTTCGAAGCGCTGTCCGCTTCGGCTGCCATCGCCTGGTCGCCATAAGCAATGCGGATGGCCTCACGCGCCGTATGCGGGCGGCGCGTCGAGATCGCGCAAACCGAAATGCCCGGCATCAGCATGCCTTGCGTCACCAGGTCGGTGCCCATCTCGCCCGAACCGATAACGCCGATGCGCACCGGGCGGCCTTCCGCGGCGCGCTTGGCAAGATCGCGGGCAAGCCCGGTCAAGGCGACATTGGTCATACTGGAACGTCCACTGCTTTTTGATTTGAAGCGGGAATAGCAGGGAACGGCAACCCATTGCCAATCGAAACCGGCCGCGGCGGTCTTTTCTTGCGCATGACCCCGGAAACCAGAATTGTTCCTATGAAGACATGCACCCGGCCGAAGGACTAACGAGGGTCCTGTGGCGCCAAAGGCCCGCGTTGAAGCGGCGGAACGGGCCGTTAAGCCTGGATGGATCGCAGCCAAGAAATGTACGGAAATTCTTAGTCATTCTTTTATGCAATCCTGCTTTAATAGGGAAATGGACTGGCGTGCCCGCATTTTTAGGTGTTTTTTCCGCGCTATGCGACCGATCGGCGAGAGCGGCAACGTTGCTACTATTTTTGCTCTGTCTTTGCCGATTGTCGTCGGCGGTGCGGGCCTCGGTATCGAGACTTCCTATTGGTATTACAGCAGCCTGAAGCTACAAGCGGTGGCGGATGCGGCCGCCTATGCTGGCGCTTTGGAAAAGGTTTCGGGATCCGACACGCCAAAGATTGTCTCCGCAGCGACAGCGTCAGCGACCACGAACGGCTGGGGACCGTCAGCAGGTACAATAGAGGTCTTCTCGCCTCCGTCAGCCGGTCCAAATGTCGGAAAAAAGGCGGTTGAGGTAGTCGTTCATCAGAACCTCGATCGGTTCTTTACGTCGATATTCACGCAAAACGCAGTTGGCGCACAAGCAAGGGCGGTGGCTCTTATTACGGATGCTTCAAAAGCCTGCATTTTGACGGTCGATCCTTCCGCTTCGAAAGCGGCGCTCTTTTCCGGCAGTTCGACCACAAAACTGACAGGCTGCTCCGTCATGTCGAATTCGATAGCTCCGGACGCCATCAAACTTCAGGGATCGGCAAGCCTTGATGTCGATTGCCTGATATCGGCAGGCGGTGTTTCGTTGAGCAACGTCGTGAAGACCGTTTGCGCCAGCCTGATAACTCAGGCGCTGCCCGCTGCTGATCCTTTTGCCGACCTGCCGGCGCCGCCGGCCACGAACCCTTGTCAAAACGGCAATCAGTCAACCTTGCAACCTGGAACATACTGCAAGGGGCTCAGCTTGAGCGGCAATGTAACCCTCTCGCCCGGGATATACGTCATTGAGGGAGGCGATTTCAAAGCGAGCTCGAATGCAAATATTTCCGGCGAGGGTGTCGTCATTTATCTGGCCGATACCTCCGGCGTTAGCATGAACGGCACGGCGACCGTCAAGCTCAGCGCACCGACGTCGGGCACCTATTCAGGTGTGCTGTTCTATGGCGACAGAGCCAACCTGGCGGGATCCAACACGTTTAATGGCACGGCGGATTCGCTATTGACCGGCGCTCTGTATTTTCCAACACAGGGCGTCAATTATCTCGGCAATTTCTCGGGCAAAGGTGGTTGCACGCAGGTCGTCGCAAGTACCGTGCAATGGTCCGGCAACGCAAACATCATTCAGGATTGCACGAGCCTTGGAATGCGAGACATTCCGGCCACGCAAACCGTTCAGCTTGTCGAGTAGTTTTCGTGGATCGGCTACAAGTCCGGATGTTCCGGAGTGATTCGGGTGTTGCCGCGGTAGAGTTTGCGCTGGTTCTGCCCGCCCTTTGCCTGGTACTTCTTGGCATCATCGACGGCTGGTCTTTTGTCTCGAGCGCATTGTCGATGCGTGCAGGCGTCAAAACCGCGGCGAACCTCGTGATGCAAGGAGCAGTCGAGGATACGACCATCCAAGCTGTCGCTCTTTCGAGCTGGGAAAACCATCCTGATGGCGCGCAGGTGGCAGTGAGCCGGAAATACATGTGCGGGAACATCGTGGCCGATCCATCGGTCCTGTGCGACACTTTGAAAGCCCCCTCGGTCTTCCTCGTAATACAGGCGACAGCCACCTGGTCACCGCCCTTCAGTTTTGGTGCGTTTTCCCTCTCGCGCGAACTCAGTCATCAACAGGTGATTCGTGTCCGCTAAGTCGAGAGCTTTCACGGGGGATGCATCAGGCGGAGCTGCATTAGAGTTCGCGCTGATCGCGCCTTTTCTGATAATGCTTTTGATCGGCATCTTTGCATTCGGCTGGGCTCTGAATGCTATGTCGAGTGTTCGGTACACGCTGGAAACGTCGTCACGTGCGCTGCAAATGAAGAACTCGCTGACGCAGGCCCAGATCCAAGCCATTGCCACGGAAAAATTACTGGATTTGGGATTGAAAGACGTCGATGTAACAATAGCAATCGACGCCCCCAGCGGCGGCTTTCGCATGGCACATCTGACCGCCCAATATGCGTTCGTGATCGAGTTCCCGTATTTCAACCGATATCCGATAAATTATCAGACAACTGTCACAGTTCCCCTGATTGCATCGTGAGCACGTCCCCGGCCAGTCGAGCGGCACCTTTCGCAGGATGTTCGCTGCACGCCGCCTTTATAGGCGATCGCCTTGTACAGCGCGCCGTTGCCGGCTTTGTTCCGGCCGAGCCGCCCACCCCTCGCCCAGCGCTGCGCCGCCGCTACTTGTTTGTTGACAGGCATGCGAGGCCTACATGTGGAATTTGGCAGCAGAGGGCTGGAGGCTCCTCAAGCAGAGCGTCATCGGCTTCATCGACGACAATGCGCTGAGCCATGGGGCGGCGATAGCGTTTTATGCCACGACCTCGCTTGCGCCGATCCTGCTCATCGTTGTGGCTATTGCCGGCATGGCCTTCGGGCACGAGGCGGCGCAACTCGCCCTTTCGGCACAGATCGCTGGCCTGATGGGGCCGCAAAGTGCCGAGCTGCTGCGAGCTACGATCGAAAACGCCTCGCAGAAGGAAGCCGGAACCCTCGCCAGCATTCTGGGGCTGGTCACGCTGTTCGTCGCCGCATCCGGCGTGTTCGGCGAGATGCAGCTGGGGTTGAACGAAATCTGGAAAGTCAAACCGAGCGGGGCAACGATTTCACGAATGGTTCGGGCACGCATTGCAAGCCTGGGCCTCGTCGCGGCGCTCGGCTTTCTGCTCCTGGTGTCGCTGGTCGTAAGCGCTGCAATTTCGGCGCTCGGAGACGTCATCAACGCCTACCTGCCGTTCGGCACCATCATCCTGAGCGCGATCAACGGGATCGTCTCGTTTGCCCTGATCACGCTGCTGTTTGCCGCAATCTACAAGGTGCTGCCGGACCGCAGCCTGCAATGGCGCGATGTCGGCATCGGCGCCGTGGTCACCGGGTTTCTGTTCACCATCGGCAAGTCGCTAATTGGCTGGTATATCGGAACCAGCGCCATCTCATCGTCATACGGCGCGGCCGGCGCCCTGCTCGTCGTGCTGTTATGGGTCTATTATTCGGCCGAGATATTTCTGCTGGGCGCCGAATTCACGCGAGCCTATTCGGTTCGACACGGCAGCCGGTCCGATTTGAAGAACAAGGTGGAATTGCATGACAAATGAGTTCACGCCGAAATTCGACCTCGCCGGCAAGGTGGTGCTGGTCACCGGGGCCTCGCGCGGCATCGGAGGCAGCGGCAGGCAGCCGCACTGGTCAAACCAGCTTTCTCATCCATCGCCGGCGAGCCAACCGACCATGTTCGCCATCAGTCTTCCGTAGAACGGCCATCCGAGGAAATCCTGCGAGAGCCAATGCGGGCCGATATCGGTTGCCCAGGCAATCGTGCGGCCGCGGCCATGGCTACCGACGGCAAGGAGCGGCCAGTCGGTGCCGCGATGGTGGCAGGTCGCCAGAAGCCGGGACGAACCGTCGCGCCTGAATTCCAGCTTGTTCATGCCGAGAATCGGCGGCAAAGGCCCCTCCACCCCGGAAAAAATCGGATGTGACGACTGCAGGATGGAGGCCTGCACGCCTTGCGGCACCTCCATGCCGTCGCAGTAGGGTAGGCAACGGACCGGCAGAACGTCCTCGACCGGGGTGTCGTGGAAACGCGCCGTCCCGAACATGCCCTGAAAGCCCATGTAACCGCCGGCCAGCATCAGCCCGCCGCCACCTTCGACATAGGCCTTGAGCACATCGAGGCGGTTGACGCCGACACGCCCGGCGCGGGCATCCGGCGTCACCAGCAATGTCAGGGCGCCGACGTCGGAGATCACCACCGCCTGATATTGGGCGAGCCCATCGAGGTCATAGGGAAACGCCGCGCTGCAACGCTCGCCGCCGATCTGCGTGACCGCGATGCCTTCAGTGGCCAGCGCGGCATTGAAGGCCGTCGCACCATTTGTCGAGGCCGCACTTGTAAGCACGTCGCTGCCGATGGCAACCGAGGTCGTCGCTGCAAAGGTTTCGCCTGCAAGCAATATCTTCATTGCCGCCCCGCACTGTTTTCATTTCGAGAGGTTTTTGGGAAGGGCGCCGGATGGACCGGCGCCCCCTAGAACTCAAGCTCTATAGGATCAGAATTTGAACTCGGCCAGATTTTCGGGAGTCACGATCTTAGCCGGGCCAAGGATCAGTTCGCCGCCGGCGCCAATCGTGTATTCGCCGAGCCTGCCTGCCGTGAACTTCTCACCCTCCTTGCCGGTGATCTTGCATTGCGCAAACGCCTGGGCCGTCTGATAAGTAAGATAGCCAAGATCGGTGACGTTCCACCAGATATCCTGAGCCGCTTCGTCCTTGATGTATTTCGAGATCAGAGTGGCCGGCGCGAGACCGGTCAGCTTGACCTTGCCGATCATGCCCGCCTCCTCGAGTGCACGCGCGGCCGCCGGAAGGCCGATGCCAGCCGGGACGATGATCACCTTGAGATCGGGAAACGCCTGGACCAGCGCCAACGCCTGTTGCTGGTTGATTTGTTCGCTTTCTTCGCCATAGGCCACCTGCACCAGCTTCATTTTGGAGAACTTCGGCTCGGCCGCCATCTTCGCCTTCATGAAGTCGATCCAGGCGTTCTGGTTGGTTGCCGTCGGCGTCGACGACAGGATCGCGAATTCGCCTTCACCGCCGCTGAGGGCGAATGCACTTTCCAGCATCATCTCGGCGAGGCTGTCGCCCTTCACCTGATTGACGAACACCGCACGCGCATCGGCGGCCACATCGGAGTCATACGAAATCACCCTGACCCCCTGCTGAACGGCGCGCTTCAGCGCAGGCGCGACGGCATTGGCGTCGTTGCCGGCAATTGCGATGACTCCGACCTTCTGCGACACGAGGCTGTTGATGAATTCGATCTGCGCCTCGGCGGTCGCCTGCGATGGGGCGACCTGCGTAGCGGTGCCGCCAATTTCCTTGGCTGCCTCTTGTGCGCCTCCGAAGGCCACTTTGAAGTAGGGATCCGTGTCGAGCTTGGGCAGGAAACCGACCGTTACGGGTTCCTTGGCGCACTCCTGGCTGAAGGCCAGCGAGCTTGGCGCAAGCAGAACCGCGGATGCGAGCAGGGCTAATCTAAACGCTTTCATTGTGACTCCTCCGTCAAAATTCGGGCTTGAAGGAAGGGGCCCGAGATCACCCCTTTGTCTCGCGCATTGCGCGGGATCTGCTGAGCATCTCCTGTGTGGAGCGCCAGTAATTGCCGACCAGCAGCGAGCCGATCAGAAGCAGGCCGATGATCATGCCCTGCGCGTCGCCACCGATCTGGTTCAGCGCCAGCACGTTGCGGATGATGGCGATCAGGACCAGTGCCAGCATGACGCCGGTCAGGCGGCCCTTGCCGCCAAAGACGCTGACGCCGCCGAGCAGCACGATGGTGATGACGTCGAGCTCCATGCCGAGCGCATTGTTGGCGCGGGCGTTGGAAAGGCGCGCGGTATAAACGATGCCGGCTATCGCCGCGACGACGCCCGAGACGACGAACAGGTTCAGCACCATCCGGCGCGTGTTTATGCCGGAATAGCGCGCCACTTCGGGGCTGCCGCCGAGCGCGTAGATGCGCTTGCCGGTCGGCGTCTTCTGCAGCACGACCGCAAACACCGGCGCCAGCACCAGGAAGGGCACGATGGTCCACGGTATCTCGGTGCCAGGCAGGTTGTTGATGCCGAAATCGACGAGCGCGGGCGGCAGGATGTTGACCGAGCCGGTGCCGAGCAGGATGTAGCCAATGCCTCGGTAGAGCGCCATGGTGCCGAGCGTCACAACCAACGACTGCAGTCCAAGGCCCGAGACCAGATAGCCGTTGAAGGCGCCGAGCAGGCCGCCGATGACGAGCGTCAGCGGGATTGCGGCAAGCGTCGGCACACCGGCCTGGACCAGCAAGCCAAAGACGACGGACGTCAGCGCCAGCACCGAGGCGATCGACAGGTCGATCTCGCGGGTGATGATGAGCAGCGTCATCGGCAGGATCAGCAATGCCTTTTCCGAGGCGCTGGCGGCCAGTTGCGAGAGATTGAAGCCGGAAACGAAATTCGGCACGAAGATCGCGGCATAGAGGAAGATGGCCACGCAAGAGGTCGCCAGCAGCAGATCCCAGAAGTCGATCGAACGGAGGAACTTTTTCACCGCGCCCTCGCCTGTCTTGCCTGCTCGGCCCGCCGCACGATGAAGGTGTCGATGCCGATGGCGACCAGGATCACGAGGCCGTAGACGCCCTGCAGCCACAGCGGGTCGACGCGCACCAGCGTCAGCCCGTTCTTGATGACGAGCAGCGTGAGCGCGCCGAGGATGATACCGAGCAGCGTGCCCGAACCACCGCGGATGGCGACGCCGCCGACCACCGCCGACGCGATCACGGTGAGTTCGAAACCGAGCGCGACGCGTGCATCGATGGTCGCATAGCGCGATGCCCACAGCGCGCCGCACAGGCCGCCGAGCAGGCCGGCCATGCCAAAGGCCAACAGAATGCGGCGGTCGACGGGGATGCCGATAAGACGCGCGCCGTCGGGATTGGAGCCGGCGGCGAACAGTTCGCGCCCGATGGCCGTGCGATAGAGCAGCACATAACCCAGGCACAGGATGACGATCGCGATGACGACGATCAGCGGCACGCCGGCGATCTTCAGGCCGGTCATGTCGAGCCAGGCTTGCGTGACTTCGTCGGCGCTGATCTGGTCACCGGCTGCCCAGATCGAGTTGAAGCCGCGGAAGATCGACATCGAGGCCAGCGTGACGACGATCGCCGGGATCTTTCCCCTGGTGACGACGAGGCCGTTGATCAGGCCGGCGACGCCACCGACGGCGCATGCGGTTATCAGGCCAATGCCGATGTCGAGCCCTGGATAGGCCTGGACCATGCTGGCCGCCATGTAAGCCGACAGGCCGATCACCGCAGCGATCGAAAGGTCGATGTTGCGGGTGATCAGCACCAGCATCTGCGCGAGTGCTGCAACGACGAGCAAGGCGGCATCCATCGACACGGCGGTCAGGTTTGCAGCGCTCACCATGCGCGGGTTGATGACGGTGACCGGGATGGCGACCGCCAGCATCGCGGCGAGCAGACCGAACTCCCGCCGCTTCAGTATGTCGAGCGGTCCTCTTCTCTTCTCCTCGCCGGTGGCCTGTGCCGCCGCATCGGCGCTTTCGCCGGCCTTGGTCGCTGCTTCCAGCACCTTTTCCTGAGTGGCTTCGCCCCTGGCAAATTCGGCCGTCCGATGGCCTTCGCGCAGGACGATGATGCGGTCGCACATGCCGATGAGCTCGGGCATTTCGGAGGAGATCAGGATGATTGCCATGCCCTGGGCGGCAAGGTCGGCGATCATCGCATGCACTTCCGCCTTGGTGCCGACGTCGATGCCTTGCGTCGGCTCGTCGAGGATGAGGAGGCGCGGTTCGCTGCGCAGCCATTTGGCCAACACTACCTTCTGCTGGTTGCCGCCGGACAGTTCCTTTACCGGCTGCGCATAGCCGGAAAAGCGAAGCTTCATGCGCTTCAGCCAGTCCGAAACCAGATTGATCGCGCGGTTCGTGCCGTAGAAGCCGGAGCGGGCTGCCTTGTCGAGGACTGGCAGCACCGCGTTGTCGAGGATGGAAAAATCCATCACCAGGCTCTGGCCCATGCGGTCTTCAGAGACATAGGCGATACGCGCATCCATGGCGTCGCGTGCCGACGCGAAGCGCACAGCTTCGCCGTCGATCAGGATTTCACCGGCATCGGGCTGGTCGATTCCGAACAGCACGCGGGCGATCTCGGTCCGCCCGCTGCCGACCAGGCCGCCGAGCCCGAGCACCTCGCCGGCATGGAGCTTGAGGTCGATATTGGAAAAGCCACCGGCGTGCGAAAGCCCCCTCGCCTCCAGCACCAGTGCGCCGGTGGCGTGGCTTCGTTGCGGATAGAGGTCGGTGACCTCGCGGCCGACCATCATGCCGATGGCAGCGGCGCGGCCAAGCTCGGCCTTCGGCTTGACGCCAATGAGGCGCCCGTCGCGCAGCACCGCGATGCGGTCGGCGATGCGGAAGATCTCGTCCATGCGGTGGCCGACGAACATCATCGCCACGCCGTGCAGCCGCAGGTCGGCGACGACGGTGAACAGCCGCTCGACCTCGCGCTGCGACAGGGCGGCCGTCGGCTCGTCCATGATCAGCACCCGCGCGTCGAGCGACAGGGCGCGAGCGATCTCGACCAGTTGCTGTTCGGAGGTGCGCAACGTTCCGAGCCGGGTTTCGGCCGGCATGTCGAGGCCGACTGTCGCCAACACCCTGCGCGCGCCGGCAAGCATGGCGGCGTTGTCGATGCCGCCGAAGCGGTCGCGCGGCATATGGCCGAGATAGATGTTCTCCGCCACCGAAAGATCAGGGAAAAGACCGGGGTGCTGGTGCATGACCGAGATGCCGGCAGCCTGGGCGTCGTGCGGCGAATGGAAGACCACAGGCTTGCCATCGACTTCGACATGGCCGCCGGTCGGGAGATACACGCCGGCCAGCAGCTTTACGCAGGTGCTCTTGCCGGCGCCGTTTTCGCCAAGCAGAGCCAGCACCTCGCCTGAGCGCAATTCGAAGGACGCGTCCTTGAGGGCAATCGTGCCGCCGAAGGCTTTTGTCGCCTGAACCAGGGCAACGGGGACAGCCGCGTCGCTCTTCACCATGGCGTCGGCTTCGCCTAATGCGACCAAGTGCAGCACCTTTCCTCCCTGGTCCTGTTTTTTCAATTTGCTATATTAAATGGCCGAATGCCGCAACTGGAAAATTGACTTCCATGGCCGCGAAGGGCACTGTCGCGTCGCGCACGGGTGCGATTGGAGTGCTCGACCCCGCGGCAGCCTCAAAGCTGCAAGCGGCTGGAGTGGCTCTGCGGGAATGAATGGGGAGGCGCCGGTTTTGTCCGGAAAAGGCAGCAATTCGGTCAAGGTTCGGCATTATAACGAGCGCTTCGTGCTTGATGCCATTCGCCGCCTGAAGGAGGCATCCAAGTCCGATCTGGCGCGCGCCGCAAATCTGACGCCGGCCGCGGTCGCCACCATTGTCGACGGGCTGGAATCGTCCGGATTCGTAAAGCAAGTGGGGAAAAGGTTCGGGCAACGCGGATCGCCATCCACTCTCTACCGACTTGCACCTGAGCGTATCTACAGCGTCGGCATCAAGATCGGCCGGCGCGCGCTGGAAGCCGTGCTCGTCGACTTTGCCGGCGAGGTCCGCTCGCGCGAGTCGCACGAATATCGCTTTCCGGATCCCGACATGGTGCTCAAGGCCGGCAACATGTCGCTGGCCAATTTCGACAAGCTGGTCGAGGGGCTTGGCGATGCCAGCATCGTCGGCGTCGGCATCGCCTCGCCATATTTCCTCGGCGGCTGGAGCGAAGAGCTCGGCTTTCCCGACGATCTCGGCAGCCGCTGGGAAGCAATCGATCTGACGACGTTCTTCGCCACAAAGCCGAAGACCCCGGTCTTCGTGGAAAACGACGCATCATCGGCCGCACTCGCCGAACTCATCCAGGGGACCGGCGCACGGTTCCGCGACTTCATGCATATCTCGATCGACACCTTTGTCGGCGGCGGACTGGTGCAAGGCGGCAAGGTCCATACCGGGCCGCACGGCAACAGCGCCGCGCTCGGTCCTTTGCCGGTCTCGCCTTCAAGCCTCGATTCGGTGGCGGCCAAGCCGGCGCGCTACCAGAGCCTGCTGCATCGCGCTTCGATCTATGTGCTGGTCAATCATCTCAAATCGCGCGGCATCGAGATCAACCGTGTGCGCGAACTCGATCCCTTGCCGCCGGGGGCGCGCGAGCCGCTGTCCGAATGGATCGACGATTGCGCCAATGCGCTGGTCGAGGCGATCATCGCCATCACCTCCGTCATCGACATCGAGGCGATCGTTCTCGACAGCATCCTGCCGCGGCCGATTCATCTCGAGCTGTTGGCAAAGGTGCAGACCCAGTTCAACAGGATCAGCGCCATCGGCATCGTGGCGCCGGAAATCGTGTCGGGACAATTCGGCCCCGAGGCTTCGCCGATCGGCGCGGCGATGCTGCCGTTCTCGGCACTGTTGGCGCCCGACAGCGGCGTGCTCATGATCGGCAAGGACAGAACAATGCTGCCGGGCAGCCTTTCGAGGCTTGCCAGCCAAGGCCAACCAGCAAGAAGCTCAGCGCCTTCAACGGCATAAGATAGTGCCGCGAAAGAGCATCAAGCTCCGGGCATCATCAACATCAGCTCGCAGTCCGGCACGGGCACGACGGGCTTTTTGCGTCGGCACCGGAACTTTTAGCGGCTGCTAATCTTCATTCGTCACCAACATTGAAATGCCGATCGGTCCGCGCTCCGCTTCAGTGCGGGCCCAGGAAGCAAGGAGGAACATATGAACTGGGATCAAATCAAGGGAAAATGGACGCAGTTCAAAGGCAAGGCGAAAGAGCAGTGGGGTGACCTCACCGACGATGATCTTGATCGCATCGAGGGCAACCGAGACCAGCTTTTGGGACGTATCCAGGAGCGATATGGCATCGCCAAGGAAGAGGCAGAGCGCCAGGTAGATGACTGGTCCCGAAGCATCAGCTGAGCCTTGGGCGCAACGCCGTTTGCTGCCCCACCACCGGGGTGAAACTCTGCGTCGCCCGCCGTGCCGACTGGTGCGGTGGGCTCTTTCGACAGCGAGGCGAGCGAGGAACCTTTAGCCGCATCTAATGTTCTACTTGCGTGGCGGGCTTCGCCTCGGCGTGCACCCCACCCGGAGGCGAAGGAGTGCAATCATGAACAACATTATCTGGCTGGTCGGCGCGATCGTGATCGTAATCGCCATTTTGAGCTTTTTGGGTCTGCGATAGGCCTTAGCCCTCTCCTCGACCTCTTCGATTCAGCAACGGCTCCCTCTCGGCGTGGCCTCACTGCCCGTTGCATTCAAGCAGGTCAGACTTAGGTCCCAAGCAAGATACTCCAGGATTGGACCGAAGCCCCGGCTGGGAACGTAGCCGGCTGGCTCACGTTGTGGTGAGCTTTGGCGCGACGAAGATGCGTCCGGGCGGAAGAGTTCAAGCCAGGGAGGAGAGGCCCGACGCTCCGAACGGGCGGCGGGCCTGGGCGTAAATGCAAACGATCAGCAGGCTGTTCAATTCCCATGCCCAGGCAGCACGTGCCGTTGCCAGGCTTCAGGCTGCCGGGATTCGTCGCCGGCAAATCAGCGTGGTCGGATCTTACAATGACAATGATGAACCGATCAGCGTTGCTGGATATTACGACGATGAGATGAGCGCTCTCTGGCGGGGTGCGGTTGCTGGTGCCGCACTTGGCGCCACGGCTGGTCTGTTGGCCGGTTTCAGCGCTTTTGGAGTTCAAGGCGTTGATCCTGCGGGGATGACCGGCATGGCCCTGGTCGGTGCGGCGTGGGGCGGCTTTGCCGGCGTGCTTCTCGGAACTTTCGCCAATTTCGCCCAGAAGCCGCGCAAGCCGAAGATCGCAGAAGGTGTCGTACTGGTGATGGCTCGCGTCGATGAAAGGCAGGCCGGCGCCGCGCATACGGTGCTCCGGAGTTTCGCGGAGATGCCTTCCGGGCCGATGAAGAGGAGCGCTTTGCCAAATTCAAGCCGGCTCCGCGTCCGATCTGGTGCCCGATGAAGTTTGTTTCGCGAAACGGGAATTCAAACCGGAGGCGCCCGACGAAAGCTTGGCAAACCAACACTTTGGAAGCATGCGGGCTACTTGCCGTCGTGTTGTCCTTTATTCTTACCGTTCTGTTGGTTGGTCTCATCCTTGGCTGAACCCATGCCCTTGCCACCGGCGACACTATGCCCGGCAATTGGCGAAGGTTGTGGCCAGTTCGAAGGATTAAACCATTCGTGCTAAGCGTTAATAGCTTGTAGCCATAGGAGAGGACGCCAACGTGGACAAACGGGCTGAAGGAGACGCGGAGAAATTGGCTCGAGGCGAGTTCGAGCTCAGAGCCGAACGATATGGTGTGAACGCCTTTCTTCTCGTTGTCGAACTCGTAAATCTGCTGGAAAAGCGTGGAACGATCAGCAGCGACGACGTCGCGAAAATAGCCGAAGCCGCCGCACTTGCCGTTGCCGCATCCAGCGAACCCGACGTGAACAGCATCAATCTGTTGCAGGCCATCGCTGCCGCACGCCGGCCCAAATAGGCTTATATCAAATCCGCCAGCAATCGGCGCCAACCGATAAACGCTATGTTGAACTGGCCTCAGTCGAGCGTACGGAGCCTTTCCATGTGCAATGACTACGAGCAGCACATCGCCTGGGCCGAATACTGCCGGATGATGGAATCGCTGGCGCTCAAAATCCCCAGCCATCAAACCGAATTGGATCTGCCGCAGGCGGATGACATCCACATCAACGACCCCGCGCCTGTAATGCGCGCCGCTGGCGACGCAATCGAACTGGCGTCGATGACGTTCGGCTTTCCCCCGGCCGGGCCAAAAGGCGGACCTGTATTCAACTTTCGCTCGGAGGGCCGGCAGTTCAGCAACAGCAAGCGCTGTCTCGTTCCGGCGTCGGCATTCTTCGAATTCACGGGAACGAAATATCCAAAAACCAAGCACAGGTTCACGCTGAATGGCCATTCGTTCATGGCGATTGCCGGGCTGTGGCGCGAGGGTGTCGGAAACAAGCCGCCGACGTTCACGATGCTGACGAGCGAGCCAGGGCCGGACGTGGCGCCATATCACAACCGGCAAGTGGTTGTGCTGCGGCCATCGGACTGGGCGGCATGGATCCATCTGACGAAGTCCGAGGCTGAACTCATGCTGCCACTGCCGGAAGGGTCGCTCAGTGTGGAAACAGCTCGGGCAGGTTCGGAGTAGGAACCATCGGATAATTGCGCGCTGAGCTGCGGCCGCGCCGCATAGTCACGGCGATGCGCGCCATGCTCAGAACGAATGCCCGCGCGATATAAGCGCTTCAGCCCCGCTTGACGTAGCCGGCGGTGACCTCGTCTTTGTGGGCGGCGAAAGCTTCCAGGACTTCGGTTTTCTCAGGCTTCGGAATTTTGAAATGATCCAAGGTCCGCCCGAGTTCGGCTGCGACCTCATCGAATTCGGCGGGGGAAATCTGCAGGTCGCGATGCGCCTCCTCGAGACCGAGCGGCGTCGTGCCGGGCTTGGTGGCGACGAACTTGAAGGGCCCGCCAGAAACGTCGCAGACCCACAGCGTGCGCATGAACTTGAGGCCGGGCAACCTTTCCAGGTTCTTGGTGTGCCATTTGCGCAGCTGCGGATTCTTGGATTTCTTGCCGACGATCGGGTTCTTCACGACGGCGTCGCTGAAGTGATCGATCACCGCTGCGATGGCAAACACGCCGCCCAGCCGCTCATACAGACTTTTCTCAGCTGTGGTTTTCTTGGCCTGGGCGAGCGCGTTGTCGGCAGGCAATACCGCCGTCGATGCCGCGGTCAGCGCCAGCGCGGCGACAACACTTCGTCTTGTCAAAGAGGTCGAAACAGCCGTTTTCATTCCTGGTTCCCTTCGCGGTTAGGCCAGAGCGAGCCGCAGCCTGTCTGGCGGGCTTCATGAGATGACATTCGGACACTTTGCCGTATTTTAGCACCGTCTAACGAACTAACGAGCCGTTCGCCCGAATTAGTCCGATTGGGCGCATTGTCATGGTCAACATGCGTCAAAAGGGGCGAAGGCCGCGCGGATGAGGAAGGCTTAGCAGGCGTCGCTGCACGCGGCAGAGGTCGCGAAGCCACTTCGGCCGCATCTGTGCCCCTGACCTTGGGCATTTTCCTTCTGTGTCGTGTTGTCGGCGGCAATCAGCCCCGGTAGGGGGCGTACAATCGCTTCCCGCGGCTTTGCCGGCTGCTTGCGGCCAATAGCTTGTGCTTTTCGAAGATCGCGAGCTTCTGCGGATAGGTCATCCGCACCTTGGCGTTGCACCCGTCGCATCTGAAGTGCGCGATTGTTCTTAGTGCGGAGCCCTTTCTTACCGCCGGGTGTGAGCAATCCGGACATTCGAATGTGAGCGCGACATCAGATAAGTCTTCGGCCAAACCCATTTCTATCCCCTTCGCAAGCTCGGTGGCTACACTCTGGCGATCATCAATGGGCAATTCAGATGCCAATCCGATTGTGCCAATGCGGGACCAGACCAATTCGCCCCGGAACGCTGGCAAGCTAGTGCGCCTTCTCTGCACCTTTTGAGCGACGAAGAGACCTAACTTCCTCCAGCAGTTCGCGCTCATTGGTAGTCACGTTTCGGAAGATTGCGACAATCATCACCGCCAAGGCTTCGGCATCCAGGCTTAGAGGGTCAATGTGCTCATCTGCGCAAACCTGATCAAACACGCGTTCACAAATAGCCAAATCGTGAGGGCTGAGGCGAGTGCGATTGAAACGCCGGCGCGACATTTGCGAGCCTTCGAGGCCGCTGCCCGTGCAAAAGAAGCGGGTCTTCGCAAGAAACGCGAGTCATTGAGCGATTGTTCCCGGCTGCAAGCTTTGTTAAGCCGCCTGCAGCAGGGCAGACTAGAACGCTTTCCCCGCGCGCATCATGGCGCGTGCGAGCGCCGGGAGGTGCGCGTGCAAGACCACTGTTTCGACGAGCTTGTGCGCGTGGCACTCGGCAGATCGCGGGGCGTCATATTTTTCGGCAACCTCGCCAACCGCGCACAATCATCATCGAGCAGGTCAAAGAGGCCTTGGAAGATGCGCCAGCGAAAACAATCTGGTGCTGCGAGAGAGGATTGAACTCTCGACCTCTCCCTTACCAAGGGAGTGCTCTACCACTGAGCTACCGCAGCCGCCGATGGCGGGGCTTCTGCCATATCGAACCGGCAAGCGCAAGGCCAAGACAAAGACGGGTTGAAAGGCCGCACCGGCGATTGTTCCGGACATGGCCGTGCCACAATGTTGGCTATCCCTTGATAGCAGCTGGCGGGTCGCCGGCCGGAGACGGGACGATGAACGACAAGACGCTTTCACCAAAAAAGGATGACCCACCGAAAAAGCCCGGAACGGGCCGCAAGGACCGGCTGGCCGAGCAGTTGCGCGCCAACCTGCAGAAGCGCAAGGCGCAATCGCGCTCACGAAGGACCGGCGACGCCGACAAGCGGCGCGCTGGCGAGGCCGACGAGCGGCCGGAGGGGCTGCAGGCGGCGATGAAAAAAGATTAACGCGAATCGGCTATGTTGGTCGCCGGTACTTTGGCCAAGTCGGCGTGGGCCAAAGTGGGGAGTAGCCTGTTTCTTGAACCAAGCCGGCCAATGGTCTAGATGGCCGCAACAGACTCAACCGATTTAAACCGGCCTTGGCGCCGAGGGGACGCTCTTCATGGATCGCATCAGAATTGTCGGCGGCAACAAGCTTGCCGGAAGCATTCCGATCTCGGGCGCGAAAAACGCTGCGCTGCCGCTGATGATCGCCGCGCTTTTGACCGATGACACGCTGACGCTGGAAAACGTGCCGCATCTGGCCGATGTCGAGCAGCTGATCCGCATCCTCGGCAATCACGGCGTCGACTATTCGGTCAATGGCCGCCGCGAAAAGCAGCAGGAAGGCTATTCGCGCACCATCACTTTCTCCGCCCGCAACATCGTCGACACGACGGCGCCTTACGAGCTGGTGTCGAAGATGCGGGCCTCGTTCTGGGTGATCGGCCCGCTGCTGGCCCGCATGGGCGAGGCCAAGGTGTCGCTGCCCGGCGGCTGCGCCATCGGCACACGGCCGGTTGACCTCTTCCTCGAGGGCCTGCAGGCGCTGGGCGCCGATATCGACGTCGACACCGGCTATGTCATTGCCAAAACCAGGAACGGCCGGCTTGTCGGCAACCGTTATGTGTTCCCGAAAGTTTCGGTCGGCGCCACCCATGTGCTGATGATGGCGGCCTCGCTGGCCAAGGGCGAGACGGTGCTCGAAAACGCCGCCCGCGAGCCGGAGATCGTCAACCTCGCCGAATGCCTCAACGCCATGGGCGCGAAGATCTCGGGCGCCGGCACGGCGACCATCACCATCGACGGCGTCGAGGCGCTGTCGGGTGCCCGCGTCAGGGTGATCCCCGACCGCATCGAGACCGGCACCTATGCGATGGCGGTGGCGATGACCGGCGGCGACGTCGTGCTGGAAGGCGCGCGGCCCGACCTGTTGCAGACGGCGCTCGACATCATTTCGCAGACCGGCGCCGAGATCACGCAGACTAATTCCGGCATCCGCGTCAGGCGCAACGGCGCCGGCATTTCGCCGGTCGACGTGACGACGGCGCCCTTCCCGGCTTTCCCGACCGATCTGCAGGCGCAGTTCATGGGCCTGATGACGATGGCCAAGGGCAAGTCGCGCATCACCGAGACGATCTTTGAAAACCGCTTCATGCACGTCCAGGAACTCGCCCGGCTAGGCGCCCACATCACGCTGTCCGGCCAGACGGCGATCGTCGACGGCGTAGCGAAACTGAAGGGCGCGCCAGTCATGGCGACCGATCTTCGGGCCTCGGTGTCGCTGGTCATTGCCGGCCTTGCTGCCGAAGGCGAAACCACGGTCAACCGCGTCTACCATCTCGACCGCGGCTTCGAGCGGCTGGAGGAAAAGCTGTCTGGTTGCGGCGCGGAAATCGAGCGCATTTCGGGGTAACGATAGCAGGCTCAGGTCGCCGCTGCCCCTCGCCTGCCTGCCGGCATCTTCTCGCCGTATAGGGACGGGAAGTAGGACCGCCTCGCGAAGAATTTCGCCAATCTCCGGCGTTGCGGAGAGGGTGCCGAGGTTGCGGCCAGCCCCTACACCCGTCCCCTATACGGGAGAAGGTCCCGGCAGGGGGATGAGGGGCGGCGCCGACCGGAGCGATTGCCTGGCCAAGACCTCCGGCGCGGTTGCACGAGCCGGAAAGACCGCCTAACAGAAGGTCGAATAATCAACTCGCAGGTGCGAATTCCGCATGAATGGCCTCAAGCTTGTCGCGCTCGACGATCAGGATCTGAGCATCATCTCGGCGCATCTCCAGGATGCCGTCATGAAGGTCAGCGATCTCGAATACCTGCCTTCGGTAAAGCGCTTCGTGCTGACCATGAACCGCTTCGTGTGGGAGGCGAAATCCGGCTTCTTGCGCCAGCACAATGAGCGGCGGCAGGCCGTGCTGCATTTCGACCGGGTGCTCGGCGCCAAGACCAGCGGCATTGCCCGCGACAAGCCGGACGAAGTGCTGTCGCTGCTGGCGATCAGCTTTCTCGCGCTCGACAAGCCGGCCGGCATCGTCGAGCTGATCTTTTCGGGCGGCGGCGCGATCATGCTCGATGTCGAATGCATCGAGGCACGGCTTGCCGATGTCGGCGGCGCCTGGGAAGCGACGTCGCGCCCGGTCCACAGGGTTTGAGCCGATGGCCATCACGCTTCGCCAGTCCGACGCCGATTTCGAGCAGCGCTTTGCCGCGTTCCTGCTGACCAAGCGGGAAGTCTCGGCCGATGTCGACGCCGTGGTGCGCGAGATCATCGCCAAGGTGCGTGCCGAGGGCGACGCGGCGCTGGTCGGGTACACGCAGAAATTCGGCGGCGGTGACCTGGCCAGGCTCGGCATCGCCGTCTCCAGGGACGACATTGCCAAGGCTTATGAGGCCGCCGATCCGCAGACGGTCGAGGCGCTGAAATTCGCGCGCGAGCGCATCCGCTCCCACCACCAGCGGCAGCTGCCGCAGGACGACCGCTACACCGATGCCGCCGGCGTCGAGCTCGGCTCGCGCTGGACGGCAATCGAGGCCGTCGGGCTCTACGTGCCGGGCGGCACGGCGAGCTATCCGAGCTCGGTGCTGATGAACGCGGTACCGGCCAAGGTCGCCGGCGTCGAGCGCATCGCCATAGTGGTGCCGGCCTCCGGCGGCGAGGTGCCGCCGCTGGTGCTGGTGGCAGCCGACCTTGCCGGTGTCTCCGAAATCTACCGCGTTGGTGGCGCCCAGGCGATCGCGGCCCTTGCCTATGGTACCGAAACGATAAAGCCCGTCGCCAAGATCGTCGGCCCCGGCAATGCCTATGTCGCGGCGGCCAAGCGCCAGGTGTTCGGCACGGTCGGCATCGACATGATCGCCGGGCCGTCGGAAGTGCTGGTTGTCGCCGACGGCAGCAACGATCCGGACTGGATCGCCGCCGACCTGCTCGCCCAGGCCGAACACGACGTGTCGGCGCAGTCGATCCTGATCACCGACGACACTGCCTTTGGCGCGGCGGTCGAACAGGCGGTCGAACGCCAGTTGCAGAACCTGCCGCGCGGAGAAACGGCGGCGGCGAGCTGGCGCGATTTCGGCGCCGTGATCCTGGTGCCGACGATCGAGGCAGCACTGCCGCTGGTCGACCGCATCGCGGCCGAACATGTCGAGCTTGCCATCGACGACCCAGAGGCCTTCCTGGCGCGGATGCGCAATGCCGGTGCGGTGTTTCTCGGCCGTCATACGCCGGAAGCCATCGGCGACTATGTCGCCGGCTCCAACCACGTGCTGCCGACGGCGCGCTCGGCGCGCTTTTCGTCCGGGCTTTCGGTGCTCGATTTCGTCAAGCGCACCTCGGTCCTGAAGCTCGGGCCGGAGCAATTACGGGCGCTGGCGCCGGCGGCGATCACGCTCGCCAAGGCGGAAGGCCTCGATGCGCATGGGCGCTCCGTCGCCATCCGGCTGAACATGTAGAAATGTCCGACTACGACCAAACCCGCGCCAGGCTGATCGATGTCGAGCTCGACGAGACGATCGGCCGCTCGACGCCCGATGTCGAGCATGAGCGGGCGGTGGCGATCTTCGACCTGATAGAGGAGAACCGCTTCCAGCCGGTCAATGACGACGGCGCCGGCCCGTACCGGCTGAAACTGTCGCTGGCCGAATCCCGGCTGGTGTTTGCGGTGGCGCGCGAGGACGGCGCAGCCGTGGTCACCCACATCCTGTCGCTGACGCCGCTTCGGCGCATCGTCAAGGATTACCACATGATCTGCGAAAGCTATTACGATGCCATCCGCACCGCGACACCCAGCCACATCGAGGCGATCGACATGGGCCGGCGCGGCCTGCACAATGAAGGCTCGCAGACGCTGATGGACCGGCTTGCCGGCAAGATCGAGATTGACTTCGACACGGCGCGCCGGCTGTTCACGCTGGTTTGCGTGCTGCACTGGCGAGGCTGAACTGGCCGCCCCGCTGCCCCGCCCGATCCTGCCCCGCTCGATCCTGTTTGTCTGCGGCATGAACGCCGTGCGCTCGCCGATGGCCGAATTGCTGGCGCGCAAGGTGCTTCCGCCCACCACCTTCGTCGCCTCGGCGGGAGTGCGCGGCGGCGAACGCGATCCGTTCGTTGATGCCGTGCTGGCCGAAGAAGGGCTGTCGCTCGGCGAACGGCACCCGAGAACGATGGACGACCTCGAGGACGATTATTTCGACCTGATCGTGACGCTGGCGCCGGAAGCTCACCACACCGCGCTCGAGCTCACCCGCTCGCTGGCCGTCGAGGTCGAGTATTGGCCGATGCCCGACCCGACCGGCGTCAGCGGCACGCGCGAGCAGATCATGGCCGCCTACCGCGACGTGCGCGAGCGGCTGAAGGCGCGGATCGGCCGCCGTTTTCTCGGCAACGGGGCTAAAAACGCCGCGGATTAAGCATGTTCACAAGCGGACGTTTATCATATAGGTTCCGCGCAACTTTCCGGCCGGGGCGCTGGAAGTACCCATCCAAGCAAAGGTATCGAATGCCGAAGGAAGAAGTCCTCGAGTTTCCGGGTGTCGTGACGGAACTGCTGCCCAACGCGATGTTCAGGGTCAAGCTCGAAAACGAACATGAAATCATCGCCCATACGGCCGGCCGCATGCGCAAGAACCGCATCCGCGTTTTGACCGGCGACAAGGTCCTGGTCGAGATGACGCCCTACGACCTGACCAAGGGCCGCATCACCTACCGCTTCAAGTAAGTTCAAGGACCCGGCCGGGATCGCGATGGGCATTTTGCAGAAGCTCGTGCTTGCCTCGGGTTCGCCGCGCCGGATCGAGCTGCTGCAGCAGGCCGGCATCGAGCCGGACCGTGTGCTGCCGGCCGATGTCGACGAGACGCCGCTGCGCGCCGAGCACCCGCGCTCGCTGGCCAAGCGCCTGGCAACACAGAAGGCCGAGAAGGCGCTGGCTTCGCTGAAGACCGAGACGGACTACCTGCCGAGCTTCGTGCTGGCCGCCGACACGGTGGTTGCCGTCGGGCGGCGCATCCTGCCCAAGGCCGAGACGCTCGACGACGCCGCCAACTGCCTCGGGCTTTTGTCCGGCCGTTCGCACCGGGTCTATTCCGGCATCTGCCTGATCACGCCGGGCGGCAAGCAGCGCTTGCGGCTGGTGGAGACCAGGGTGCGTTTCAAGCGGCTGCCGCGCGAGGAGATCGAGGCCTACATCGCATCCGGAGAATGGCGCGGCAAGGCCGGCGGCTATGGCGTCCAGGGGCTTGCCGGCGCCTTCGTCGTCAAGCTTGTCGGCTCCTACACCAACGTCGTCGGCCTGCCACTCTACGAGACGGTAGCGCTTTTGAGCGGCGAAGGGTTTAAGGTGCACGCCAACTGGCTGTCGGGTGCGCGGATATGAGCCCGGACGACAAGGTCACGCCGTTGCGGCCCAAGCGGCCCTGCCCCGAATGCGGCAAGCCATCGGCGCGCGAAACCTACCCGTTCTGCTCGACGCGCTGCAAGGACATCGACCTCAACCGCTGGCTGAAGGGGGTCTACGTCATCCCGGGCCGCGACGACGAAGACGAGAACGACGACCAGAAATAGCGCCGTCCACCTGCGGTTTTCCACAGGCTTGGGACGGTTTCGCAGCCGCGATCGTGACCGATGATCGGCCTTGCGGACTGCCTGTCGTTTCCCGCCTGAAATCAATGTCCAGAACTTGTTCCATCCGGGCACTGTCGGACGGAACAGGTTCTGGCGTTTTGTTTGAGCATGATCTTTTCCGAAAACCGGATTCCACTTTTCGGGATCATGCTTTTTGTTTGAGCATGATCTTTTCCGAAAACCGGATTCCACTTTTCGGGATCATGCTTTTTGTCTGAGCATGATCTTTTTCCGAAAACCGGATTCCACTTTTCGGGATCATGCTCTAAGCGCTGGACAGGCCGAATTCCCGTGCTATAACCCACGCGCTTTCAAGGGGTGCCGACGGCGCTTTCATGAACCCGGTGTGCAGATTGCCGCCCGCCGGAGCAGGCCCAGATAGCTCAGTTGGTAGAGCAGCGGACTGAAAATCCGCGTGTCGGTGGTTCGAATCCGCCTCTGGGCACCACTACTTCCTCATATAAAATCACTCAATGGCTTGCGGTGTCGCCAACTTGGCGACTTACGGCATTTCATGTCGCGCCGTGTTGCGAACTGTTACCGTTGATTTTCAAGGGTTTCCTGCGACTGTCGGCAACTCCACGCGACATGAACGCGACATGGGCACGCGTAAAGCGCGCCGTAGCCGCTTTCAGACGTTCTCTCATGCGTCTTTATGGTTCGAGATGCGTGGGCACTGTCTGCGAGAGGCTTACAGGCCGGCAGGTGCGGCATCGGGCCAAACCGGAGTTCATACGCAGGCATTACGAGGAATTCGCGTCCCGCAATCGGCAGGGAGATACTTGAACCTCAAGACGTCTGGAAATTACGGCGCGAACCCGCGTTACGTTGCCGGAATCCCCCAACCTACGAAAGTACCTCGCGACGTCGGGATGCTTGCGATCGTCCT
This sequence comes from Mesorhizobium sp. LSJC280B00, assembly GCF_000502835.1. GTDB lineage: Bacteria > Pseudomonadota > Alphaproteobacteria > Rhizobiales > Rhizobiaceae > Mesorhizobium. Next base: position 77,840 of record NZ_AYVL01000012.1, on the reverse strand, counting down.
GCCTCAAAAGGGCAAGTGCATCGTTGGTCACCGGCGAGCGCCGTCGCCAAACGCACTGATGAGCAGAGGCGAGCAGCGCTTTGTCTGATTGAGCCAAGCGAAGCGCAGCCAAAAACGACACTCGATACTTTCCTGCCAATAGCTTCAACAAAGACCAGCCTCATGGCAAATGCTCGGTTTCAAATTTCATGTGCCCGCCGGCTTTACCGCTTTCTGGCAACCACCAGGAAATTCTGCGCAAGCTCCGCCGGAATCCTGGCACTTGCGCAGATCCTTTCAAACGGCACGATCAATATTTCGCAGAGTCTTGGCAGCAATTTCCCGGGTCGCGGCAAAAAACCGTACCCAACTATCCGCTCGACAATAAAGCCGTTTGCAATGAGCGTCTGCTCGTATCCTTTAATGCTCAAAGTGTGGCGGACTGTCCCTCCTGCATAACGGTTCAGAATGCGGCAGACCAGCCCTATTGGCGAGGTCGCATTCATGTGGATATTCGAGATTAGCAATCCACCTTCGTTCAAATGCGCGCTGATGGCCGACAGTGCATCCTTCCTGAGCTCATCTTCAGCATTGAGGAAGAATCTGAATGCCGTGACCACGTCGAACCTTTCGGCGAGCGGAGAGAGCGTAATATCAGCGCGGACCAATTTCACGTTCTTCGGAACCCGTGCGCTAGCCAGCATAGATTGGGAGATGTCAACGCCGACGACTTCACCAAAAAATTGAGCTGCGATATTTGCTATGCGGCCTGTGCCGCATGCGAAGTCCAGGCATTTCCGGTTCGGCCCGCCGACAGGCAGGAGAGTACGTTCGACCAAGGGCTTTTCGATACCCGACCACAGAGCTGCATAGTAGCCGGACCGGAACGTGTCGGAGTAATGGGCACCGTACCCATCCGTCTGGTGGCTTGCTCGGTAATCCCGACGAGCGGGTGCACGGTTCTCATGGACGCTGCCTAACGGTCGCCGCTGCGCCCGTAGAAATCTGCGAATGCCAACGAACGATCTCACCGTGAGCACCATGCAACTCGCGCCTCTAGTCTGGCCCGACGCATGCCGTCGCGGGCAATCCGTGCCCCACGATGCGCGCGACGACCTGTTCGAAATTGCGTGGGTCGAGGCCGTCGACACGCATCAGCGGCCATTTGTCTTGCAGGCATTGGCCGATCTCCCTCGCGATATCCGCTTGCTTCAGGCCCCTGACCACTCCGACTTCGAGAAGGCGCTCGAGGTACGGCTGCCGCGCATACCGCTCAATGAGGCGGTGGCGCAGCGTTTCCCCGGGCGCGTCGACTTGAATGAGGAGATCCGGTCGCGGCAGGAACGTCATGCAATTACGAACCATGTCGATACTTGGATTTCGTGCCAACAGGACGAGCGCACACAACGCCTGAACGATGCCCTCTTCGAAAATGAAGTACCCTTCTGAGGCCTGCGCCGTATTCCAGGCTTCGAAGAGCAAAACGACGTCGATCTTCAGACGCAACGCCCATATTCGACTTTTTGGAGGGATCGATGCCAAAAGCCGCGCAGCGGCCCCCTCGCTCGGCGGGGTCGAGAACAAGACCGGACTCGCGGTGGCGAGCTTGTGCACCAGACGCTGGATGCCATGGCGTGTCTCCGGGCCTTCATCCTCGACCGAATCGACTTCGCTGCCGAAAGACACAAAATCAATCCGGCGATAGCCATTGACTGTCTTCACACGGATGTCGCGTTTCGCCAGCTCACGGCAAAGGGCGCGGAGAAGGGTCGTCTTGCCTGCACCAGGCGGACCGAACAACTCGATAATCATGTAGGGACCTCCCGAACAGGAAACAGAAAGATCGGATGAAGCGAGCTCGCCCGCTCCGGCCGTGTGGCGAGCGTAAACACTCTGGCATCCGCCTGGCCGAGTTGACCCCGCTCGCTGGCATCCTGCTGACGCCGCAAAAAGATTTGGAGGAGATGCGATGCGGCGGGAACTGCCTTTCCATGGCGTGCAGTCCCGCCTGTCGAGCCGCGACAGCGTTGCCGGTTGACTTGAGAACTTGCAATTGCTTCTCGATCGCCTGCGCTTGCGGCTGGTTGACACGCCTGTCGCTGTCGAACTGGCTCGTCGCCCGTGCCATCTCCTGATCGATCGAGCGCCCCACGGTTGCCCGTTGGTCGACGTCGGTCGTCGTGGCTTCCAGGCGTGCGAGCCTCGACGACGCCGACCCCGCCGCCTGCGCCAACACCTCCGTCGTCGCGCCGCTTGCGCCCATAGGAACATGGACCTCAGAAAGTCTCTAAATTGCCTGGTGATCGGAGCTTACTAGGAGTGCCGAACCATACCATCATCCATCTGAATGACTGTCGGCACCACGGCACGCGTGTTTGGGCGCTGAACAGGGCAACGAGTTCAGGCCGAGCGGGCGCTTTTGGCTTGACGCGACACAAACGCGACATTCGGCCTAAAATTTGAACAATATCAATCACCGACAGCGAACTGAAAATCCGCATGTCGGTGGTTCGAATCCGCCTCTGGGCACCATTTTTCCCTGTACGGCCCGGAGATATGGGTAACAGTTTGTACCTAAGACATGGGTGACAACCTCGCGCCGATCGGATTGTCGATGGCGTGCAAGAATTATCTGGACCATGGCGCCAGCGGCTCCTGCTCGCCGGCCAAATGTCGATGAAGAGCATCTTCGGCATCTTGGCTCCCGCTCTGGCCATAACCGCTCTACAGACCGAGGGCGCAGCCGTCCTTGCGCGGTTCAGAACCGCCCAGCAGGGTCCCGTTTGCCCAATCGATGCGAATGGCCTGCGCACCGCCGATCGGGTCCGTGGCGGGAATGATTTCGAAACCGCGTCGGCTAAGTTCAGCTACGGTTTCGCCAGCGAGCCCGTGTTCGGCCTGGACGTTCATGGTGCCGCTGACGGGGGCGACCCGCGGCAGATCAATCGCCTCCTGCAGATCCATCCCGAAATCGAGCACCTTCGTCAGCAGGTGCGCGTGGCCCATTGCCTGGTAGTAGCCGCCCATAACGCCGAAAGGCATTTCTGCCCGGCCGCCTCTCGCAAGCATCCCGGGTATGATGGTATGCAAAGGTCGCTTGTTCGGCGCCACTGCATTGGGGTGCCTGGGGTCAAGCGAAAAGCTTTGCCCGCGATTGTGCAAGACGACACCGGAGCGTGGCGAGACCAGGCCCGAGCCAAAGCTGTCGAAGACCGAGTTGATGAAACTGACCGCATTGCGATCCTTGTCGACAACGGAAATATAGACCGTGTCGCTGTGCAGCGGCATATCGAACGCCGGCAGGTCCGCGCGGGCGCGCTTTAGGTCAATCATGCCGGCCAGACGATCGGCCCAGGCATTCGACAACATGTCGGCCACCGGGACCTCGGACGCATCAGGATCGGCGACGAGCAGGTCACGCGCGGCGTAAGCGAGGCGTGTTGCTTCGATTTCCAGGTGAAGCCGGTCCGCGGATTGCGGGTCGCCGTGCGCTTCGAAGCGCGAGAGGATGTTTAGAATGAGCAGCGCGATCACACCCTGGCCATTCGGCGGACATTCGAACACATCGCAGCCTCGGAACGCGGTGCTGATCGGGGTCACGTATTCGCCTGTTGCCGAGGCGAAATCTTCGAGTGTGTGCAATCCGCCGAGCCCACGAAGATAGGCGACCATGTCTCCGGCCACAGGGCCGGTGTAGAAGGCCTCTCGTCCCTTCTTGGCGATCAGCCGCAGCGTTGCAGCCAACTCAGGCTGGCGATGCACTTCGCCAACGCCTGGCGCGCGGCCGTTTGGCAGGAAAATCCGTTTCGCGGCTACATCGGAGGCCAGAAGTTCTTCTTCCAACGCCCAGTCACGATGGACCCGCGGTGAAATGGCGTAGCCTTCCTCGGCGAAACGTATAGCGGGGGCCAGGATTTGATCGAAAGGCATATGCCCGTGATCAGCGTGCAATCTGGTCCAGGCATCGATCGCTCCCGGGATGGTGACGGAGCCAGGAGAATTGCGGGCCACCTCCGCCATGCCACGTTCGAGGAACCAGTCAATCGTGAGGGCGGCGGGTGTCCTGCCCGATCCGTTGTAGGCGATGACTTCGCCGGATCCGTTTCGCGACAGAAGAGCGAAGCAGTCGCCCCCGATGCCGGTCGAGGCTGGCTCGACGACACATTGCACCGCGCAGGCTGCGATGGCGGCATCCATGGCGTTGCCGCCGGCCGCCATGATCTCCACCGCCGTCAGGGTCGCCGACGGATGAGAGGTGGCGGCCATGGCCTCGCGTGAAACGACGACCGAGCGCGTTGGTTTCTCAAAATTTCGCATGCTATGCCCTTCTGATCGTGCTCAAGAGGCGGCGTCGCTCATCGTCGAGGGGCGGTGCCGCAGATGCCGCGACATCCAGTATTCGAGTGCCGCCAAGGCACGGATGATCGCGAAGTTCAAAGTGAGATAAATGGCGCCCGCGCAGATGAAGACTTCAAAGGCGCGGTAGGTCTGGGCGATCAATCCCTGGGCAATTCCAGTCACCTCCATCAAGGTCACGATGGAAGCCAGAGACGTGCCCTTGATCATTAGGATGATTTCATTGCCGTAACTCGGCAGCGCCTGGCGAAAGGCCAGCGGCAGGATAACGTGCCGATAGGTCAAATAGGTGGACAGGCCGACAGACCGGGCCGCCTCGACAAGGCCGCGTGGCACCGATTGAATCGCGCCGCGGAGGATTTCGCTGCCATAGGCGGTGGTGTTGAGTGTCAGCGCGATGATTGCGCACCAGTAGGGTTCGCGGAAAACGGCCCATAATCCAATTGCCGACAGTTGGTGCCGGAACTGACCAAGGCCATAATAGGTCAGAAAAATCTGCACCAGCAGAGGCGTGCCCCTGAACACGGCAACGAAGCCACGGATCGGCAAGACGACGAAGGGCGATTCCGATTGCTGGGCAAGCGCCAATGTGACGGCAAGAACGAAGCCGGCAACGATGGAAGTCAGGGCCAGTTCCATCGTGAGCGGCAGGCCGGCGAGTAGCTTCGGCAGGATTTCGAGGAAAAAACTGAAATCTATCATGCCGACCGGACGCGCCACGGCGCCTTCCGTTCCAGACGGTAAAAGGCGTGGCCCGTGACGGAAGCGATAGCCAGATAGAGCAAGGCTGCAGCAATGTAGAAGATGAACGGTTCACGGGTCGAACCTGCAGCGATCTGCGCCTGGCGCATCAGTTCAACGAGGCCGATTACCGATATCAGCGACGAGTCCTTCAGAACCAACTGCCACACATTGCCGAGACCTGGCAGCGCGTATCTCAGGAGCTGGGGAAAAATAACCTGTCGCAGTCGCTGCAGCCGGTTGAGACCAAGCGCGCAAGCGGCATCGTGCTGTCCCTGGTCGATGGCGAGGTAAGCCCCTCGATAGACCTCGGCTTGATAGGCGCCCGAGATGATCGCGATAGCCAAGGTTCCAGTGGCAAAGGCCGGAACGCCGACGAATCCGGACCCGCCCAGGCTATGACCAAGCGAGGTCAGGGCGACGCTTCCTCCGTAGTAAAGCAGATAAATGGTCAGAAGGTCGGGCACGCCCCTGAAAACCGTGCAATAGCCAAGGGCCAAGAACCTCAATACCTTGGAGTTGCGGAGACGCCCGGCCGCTGCCAGCCCGCCAAAGACAGCGCCAAGCGCAAAGCCCAGCACAGACAGGAGCACTGTGACCGAGGCCGCCATGAGAAGAGCAGCCCCCCAACCTCCGTGCTGGAAACCAAGCAGCCGGAATGCGTCAACCATTGATACCCCCGGCATTGATACCCCCGGCAGGACGAACGGCTCAGCTCCGGAACGTGGTCAGGAATGGCCGTTCGCCGGCAAGCGCTTACTTGACTGGAGTGACGTCGCTCTTGAGCCATTTAAGTGACAGGGTTTTGATCGTGCCGTCGGCGGTCGCGGCGTCGATGGCGCCGTTGAGCATGTCTTTCAGCTTGGTGTCCTCTTTGCGGATACCGGCCCCGGAGCCAAGACCGAAGAGACCCCCGACAAATCCTGGTCCTGCAAGCGTATAGTCGCTGAACTCCGGCTTGCTCAGCGTGGCGGCCAGCGCTGTCTGTTGCGCGAAGAGCGCGTCGATGCGACCCGCGGCGAGATCGAGATCGTGTTGCTCGGTGGTCTTATATTCGCGAATCTCGGCGACGTCCGAGAAGTATTTTTTCACAAATTCCAGGTTCGCCGTTGCAGCCTGAACTCCAATGATCTTTCCCTTCAGCAATGGCTTGAGCTTGTCGATTGCCGCCTGCGCAGAGGCTTCATTCTCCAGCTTGAACCGCTCGTTGGAAATGCCGAGCTTGCCCAGTTCGCTATCCTTGGCGACCGCGAAACCTGAGGGATCCACCGCATATGGCTGGGTAAACTCAATGATCTTCAGACGTTTTTCAGTGATGAACATGCTCGCCATGATCACGTCGAACTTGCCGACGGTCAGCGCGGGGATCATGCCGTCCCAGTCCTGTGCGACGATCTTGCACTCGATCTTCATTCGCCCGCACAGATCATTGGCGAGATCGACTTCGAAGCCGTCCAGCTTGCCGTCGGCTGTTGTGAAATTCCAGGGCGCGTAGGCTCCTTCGGTGGCAATGGTAATTGCCTTTGGTGTTTCTTGTGCAACGGCGGCCTGGACCAGGCCGAACAGGACCGACGCAATGGCTGCGATGCGGCTAATTTTCATATCATTCTCCTCTTTTTGCCGGTATGGCAGTTCCCTTTCGTCGTGCCGGATTATCTTCCGGCTTCAACGAGTTAGATGGTATTCCCTAGCGGCGGCCGGGACTTGCGAAGTTGGCCAGAAGCGGCGCCGTCTCGACGATATGATCCCGCATGACGATCTCAGCCTTGCCGGCATCACCTGACCGCAGCACGTCGATCAGGATCTCGTGCTCGGCACGCGCGCTGGCGGGCTTGTCGACATAGTCGAACCAGATGCGCAGGTAGGGCTCGATCACGACGTGCAGGCTGGCGATCTGCCGGACCAGCTTGGGCCGGTTGCTCAATTGGCAAATCTGCAAATGGAAGGCCTGATGGCGCACGACCCAGTCGCTGCTGCCGGTCTGGCTGGCGCGCTCCATCCGGTCGAGCTGGCGTTCCAGTTCTTCAAGCACTTCGACATCGATGTGCGGCATGGCAAGCCTCACCGCCAGCCCTTCGAGCACCGAGCGTATTTCAAATGTTTCGTAGATCTCATCGAGGGTAAGCCCGGCGACGATGCAGCCACGGTTCGGGCGAATGAGCACAAGACCTTCCGCGGCCAGTTGGCGGAATGCTTCGCGAACCGGCATGCGGCTCATGCCGATTTCCGTCGCGATCTCTTCCGGGATCAGCCGGTCCCCGGCCCGATAACGCCCCATCCTCAGGGCCCGCTGAATGTGGCGATAAGCTTCCTCCTCGGCGGTCGTGATGCCCAACGGCTCGATTGCGTCAGCTGCCATGTCTTGGGTCCGATCAGAGCGTATCTGTGTATCCACTTATCCAGTTCTCGAAACCTGTGTCAAGCACCGATGCTTGGGCGCTTTGGAATTTCTCTTGTGAGAATAAGCACTTGGTAGGGGAAATCGGGCTAAGCACACTGTGATCGGCTAAGCCGCTGATCGGCCTACTTTTCAACATCCGGCAAAAAGGCCCGCCGCTCCATTTGCGAAGCGGCGAGGCCCCATATTCGGGGACGATTGCCGGGATTCCCCGGCATTGCCTACAGTGCAATTCAGGTGCCAGAATTGTTGACCCAAAACGGGTCACCGCACCGGAGGCGCGAGCGCGGACCTTCCGCGATCACGCTACTGCCGCGCATTGCCGTTCCTGCTATGTTACTTTGCGGCGGACGTAATTTTTCCGCCTGGCCGGCGCCCCATCAGGCAACTTACCCCAACGCGCCCCCCAAGTGGCGCCGGCCATTTTCCCCTTATTGGGGCATGGGCGCGCCGATTCCGTTATGCGCTTTCGAGCTATGGCAATCCGCCGGCGAGCCGCTTTGTCCAGCCTGCAACCATCAGTCCGCACGCGATTCCCGCGCAGTCGGCCACCCAGTCGAATAAATCCGGGTCGCGCCCTATCAGTTGCACGGCCTGAAGCCCCTCGATCGCCGCACCCGTGAGAACGAGGAGTACGATCAGCTTCGCCTTGCGTTCCGGCCAGCCGAGACTTCCGAGAGCCGCCAGGACGACGAAGGCGGCGGCGTGATTGAGCTTGTCGTGATCAAACGTGAAAGCCAGGCCAAGACCCTGCAGGAGTTGCTCCGGCAGAAGGGCGAACAGCAGAACGCCGGCAAACGCGGCCGGAAAGGCAATCCTTGCCACGATCTGATAAGAATCCAGGCGCAACAAGGATAGAATGGCCTTTCGTCCGAAATCTGCAGGGAACACCGGCCGCTGAATCGAGAGCGAGCGCTGCGTCCAATTTCCGCCGTCGGGGCGTCCGGTGCATCGTCAGAATGAATGAATGCCTCGGGTCAGCCGCTGGGCAGGCCGAACTGCTGGGGAGGGCTCTGCAATGGTGCGGCTTCCGCGATCACGCAATTACCTGCTGCGCCAGCGCGGCTACTATCTGGCTGCGGCGGACCTGATTTCCGCTTGGCCGGCGCTGCGTCAGGGCACCTTACCCCATGCCACACGAATCAGCGCCGGCCAGAATTCCATCGATTGCGTGATGACCGACCCGCGTCAAAAAAGCCCGCCGCCCTGTCGGACGACGGGCTCCGTTGCCTGGGCGCCAGGGCGCCGCGGTAGCGACTGATGTTACTAGTGCTCCCGCAGGTCTCCAATATGCTGCCGCCGCATGGCGTTGCGCATCGGCTAAACAAACGAAGCCCGCGCCTCTGGCGGAGGGCGCGGGCCGACCGGGTTGCACCCGATCTGCAGCAGAATCCTGGGAGGTTCCCGCTGCTTAAGATAACAATTAGAGACTTCTAATGTTCCGCGCCAGGGGAAGATGCCGCTGCACCAGAAATCTGATGATGGTCGGCGCGATGATGATCGAGCCGTCAGTTCGTGCGCAAGTCGATCTGGAAAATCCGCTCGTCGAAGTGCCGCGTTTCAACGGCAAAGGTCAAAGCCACTTCAAGGACCAGACCGCCACGGTCGTCCCGGACCTTGACTGCAATCCTGCGATGAGGAAGGCCATCCCTGGCCATCTCGGCCAATGTGCGAAGGGCTTCTTTCCTGAGCAGCGGGAGATCGTCATATAACGTTCCCTGATCGTCGGAATAGACGATTCCGTCTTCATCGGAATCGAAGAAGTAGCGGGGCATTGCGCTTGGCCGAAGCGGCGGCATCCGAGCACGTTGTCGATTGCTGGCCAGATCTCGGCCGATCGCGATCAGCGCCTCTCCACCGTTGGCTTCGCCGCCAGCTCACTTGCGCTCGCGCAATGCCTTCACCGCCTGCGAGAGGATCATCCGGTCGCCGCCGGTCCTTTTGATCAACTTGCTCACCTGGCTGGGCGAAACACCATTTTCCCGCGCGAAATGTTCGACCTCATAATATTCATCCGCCGAAACGCGATTGCGGTCGCTGAAGTCTCGCTTGGTCTTGTCGTCGGCCATTTCTGTTCTCCTCGCCTCAGGGCCAACTTTGGACTGACGCACGCTGCAATCGAGGGTTCGCCCGCCACCAAAGTGACGCGCGAACCCTATCGGCGCAGGAAGGGACAAGGCTGCGCAGATGCTGTATTCGATCGAAATGGAAACAGCCAGGATCGGTGCGAGCCGCCATCGATATTTTCCAAAGAATCCTCCCGGCACGTGCAGCCAGCAACGGCTAGGTGCCGCGGCGGTTCCGGGTCACGCGGCAAACCCGCCCTTTGCGCGCAAGGATCAGACTTAGGTCCTGCGGCAACACGTCGGTTGGTCCCTGCCGGGCGGGACCGAAGCCCGTCGACGGAACGTTTTCAGCTGCCTTCCGTTCGAATGAGCCTTGGCGCGAAGAGCGGACCGAGTTCGCAAAGGAGACGACCATGAGAATGCATCTTTCCACCGCGGTGGCGGGATTTTTGCTGCTGGCAGGCATCGGCGCCGCTGCAGCGCAAGACGTTGTCATCGAACCGCAGCAGGAAACGGTCATCAAGGAGTATGTGAAAAAGCAGCCGCTGGCCTCGGTGAAAATCCCTGGGGTGGAGCTCAACATCGGCTCGGCGCTCCCCGATACCGTCGAGCTTCATGAAGTCCCCAGTGTCAAATACCGCTATGTCATCGTCGACAACCGCACCGTCGTCGTCGACCCAGGCACGCGCAAGATCGTCGAGATCATCGAGTGACGTGAAAGCTCGGGCAGTCGTCGCCCGCCGCTCGGAAATGAGCGGCGGGCGACGTATGCGTTAGGCGGTTCCTCGGCGTCGTCGCTCAGCAGGAACCCGCCGTACCGTCGAGGGCCGGGGGGCCTCACAGGCAGTTTCAATGCGAACAATCAGCAGACTTTTTGATTCCCATGACCAGGCGGCGCGTGCCGTCGAAGCACTTCAGGCGGCAGGAATTGCGCGCCACCAGATCAGTATCATCGGACCCTACGACGACGAAATCGGCGCCGTCTTGCGCGGTCCAGGCACCGGTGCCGCTCTTGGCGCGGCAGCCGGTTTGTTGGCCGGCCTCGGCGCGTTCGATATCCCCGGCATCGATCCCCTCGGCGCGGGATGGCTGGCATCGGCCCTCGTCGGTGCAGCCTTGGGCTGTGTTGCCGGCAGACTTTTCGACACATTGTCCGATATCGGCAAGCAGCCAGACCAGACGAATGCCGCACCAGGTGTGATCCTGGTGCTGGCGCATGTCGATGAAAGGCAGGCCGACACCGCACAGGCGGTGCTTGGGGCTTCCGTTCAGGCAACGCAGTCTTTGGCCAGGGCGGCATGAAGATTCAGCTCGGGCAAAGCGCTTGACCAGGCCGCGCAGCGGGGCGGCGATCCAAGCGCGAATTCAAAAATCTCTGGCAAGCCGTCGCCAGAAAGTGTTGAACACCGTGCCGATCACATTCGGCGAGCGGTTGCGCTCGACGAGGCTTGATGATTTGCTGTCGGTTTGCGGAGAACGAATAATGCATGAGCCTGTCGGTCAAGACGAATATGGGTCGACCAGCCCGTTCGATCCGGACGATCTGTCGAGGTTGAACGCAATCGGCCCGAGCGCCGGCAGCAACGATTTCGAAAAATACGCAGTCGCCGTGATCATCGTGTTCGGCGCCCTGATCATCGGTGGCCTGATGGCTGCCGGCTTGAGCTTCGGGCGCCGCAGCACCTTCTTTTTNCGTGTTCGGCGCCCTGATCATCGGTGGCCTGATGGCTGCCGGCTTGAGCTTCGGGCGCCGCAGCACCTTCTTTTTCGCGCTTGGTGGCGCCACTGCAGCATGGATATCCGGCAATGCGCTTCTGCTCGACCGGCCGCGCATCTACGCCCTGTTCGTCGGCATCGCGGCGCTGATGCTGATAGCGTCGACGATCGCGCTGGTCACCTGAAGCAAGGCGCAATCTTCTTGTTGACCATGATCTTATCCGAAAACCGGTTCCCACTTTTTGGGGTTTAATACCCGATAGCCTTGCCGGCTGCGGCGCGGCTGTCGATGGCGCCATTGTAGCGGGCGCCGCCACCCTTCTCGATTTCCGCCAGGCTCTTGCCGCCGACCAGGATGCCGGCCGCCTGGCCCCAGGTCGTGTCGGCAAGATCGAGGCGGTAGCCCATGCCGGTAAGCAGCTTTTCGGTATCGGGCGACAGGCCGAAGGGTTCGATATAGACCGTGTCAGGCAGCCACTGGTGATGGATGCGCGGCGCGTCGATGGCCTCCTGGATGTTCATGCCGTGATCGACGACGTTGACGATCGCCTCCAGCGTGATGGTGATGATGCGTGAACCGCCGGGGCTGCCGATGACCATGAACGGCTTGCCGTCTTTGGCGAGGATGGTGGGGCTCATCGACGACAGCGGCGTCTTTTTCGGCGCAATCGCATTCGCCTCGCCCTGGACGAGGCCATAGAGATTGGGCACGCCGGGTTTCTGGGTGAAATCGTCCATCTCGTTGTTGAGCAGGATGCCGGTGCCGGCGGCGACGACGCCGGCGCCGAAAGAGCCGTTCAGCGTGTAGGTTACCGCGACGGCATTGCCGTCATTGTCGATGATCGAAAAATGCGTCGTCTCGTTGCTCTCGCCAAAGCCCTTCGGCATCAATTCCTGCGAGACGCCGGCCCGGAACGGATCGATCTTTTCGCGAATTTCCCTGGCGTAATTCTTGTCGAGCAGTTTTGCGACCGGATTGTCGATGAAGCCGGGATCGCCGAGCGCCGAATTGCGGTCGACATAGGCGTGGCGCATCGCCTCGACCATGACGTGAACCGTCTCGGCCGAACCGGCGCCGAGATAGGACAACGGATAGAACTCAAGCACGTTGAGGATCTCGCAGATGATGACGCCGCCGGAGCTCGGCGGCGGCGAGGAAATGATCTCGTAGCCGCGGTAATTGCAGGTCGCCGGCTTGAGCTCGCGCACCGCATAGTTTTCGAAATCAGCCCTGGCCAGAATGCCGCCCTTCTCGCCACTCGCCTTGACGATGGCGTCGGCGGTCGCGCCTTTGTAGAAGGCATCCGCCCCGCGTTCGGAAATGGCGGCAAGCGAAGCCGCGAGATCGGGCTGAACAAGGCGCTCGCCGACAGCATAAGGCTTGCCGTCCGGCTTGAGGAAAATGGCCGCCGCCGCTGGGTCCCTGGCCAACCGCTCCGCGCCGCCCTGGAGCGAGGCCGCATCGCCCTGCTCCAGCACGAAGCCTTCTTTGGCAAAGCGGATGGCCGGCGCCAGCAAGTCCTGCCGCGACAGCGTGCCGTATTTCTCCCGCGCCATTTCGAAACCAGCGACCGAGCCCGGCACGCCGACCGCCAGATAGCCGTCGAGACTGGCGCCTTTTACCGGCTTGCCGTCCTTGTCGAGATACATGGTTTTGGTCGCGGCCAGCGGCGCGCGCTCGCGAAAATCGAGGAAGGTCGAGCGGCCGTCCTTGAAGCGGATGGTCATGAAGCCGCCACCGCCGATATTGCCGGCGGTCGGATAGACCACGGCCAGCGCATAGCCGACGGCGACGGCGGCATCGACCGCGTTGCCGCCCTGCTTCAGCACCTCGACGCCGACCTCAGACGCAAGGTGCTGGGCGGTCACCACCATGCCGTGCTCGCCCTTCGCCGGCTGCGGCGAGGCGGCATAGGCGAGGAAGGGTACGAAGGTCAGGGTGAGGGAAAGGCTTACGGCGATTAGGGTTCGGCGGGTGTTGTGCATGGCCGTCCTCCGAGGCGTGGGGTAGGCCTAGGAAAGCGGTTTGGGGAGGCTGAGTCCACTGCTGATGATGGGAAGATTCGACGAGGCTTCGCGCCTTCTATCAACACCTGGGGTTCCTCGCCCCCATTCATGGGGGAGAGGAAGCCAAGCTGAACGCCGACAGGCAATTTTGTTCTTGCTTTGTGCCGGCAGCTATGCTACTAATCTGGCGGTGGTGCTAATTGGCTCCCACGACCCGCCCTTCCCCTTCGTGGCGGGTTTTTCATTTCGCAGCCACCTTCAAACAATCCCGCCGCCGACGCTCGCCACCGCCGGCCGTTCGGCTGCGACCTTCGCTCGGTAGCCGGCGGCGCGGTAGGCGGCGACCGGATCGATGGCGCCGCCGGTCTTCAGCCGCGCCATGGCAAGGATCGGCTCGACGTCGGTGCGATAGGCTATCTTCAGCGTCTGCGTCGCCATCAGCGCGTCATTGGCGTCCTGGAAACCTTCGAGCGCCTTGCGGTCGACCAGCAGCGCCTGAGCATAGGCGCGCTGCACCTCAATTGCCGACAGCATCAGGCTTTCGATCGGGTCGGTGACGTTGTGGCTCTGGTCGAGCATGTGAGCCGGATCGAACCCTTCTGCACCTGAAAGCTCGGCATCGACCAGTTCATTGAAGACGAGGAACAGCCGGTAGGGATCGATCGAGCCGGCGTCGAGATCGTCGTCGCCGTATTTCGAATCGTTGAAATGGAAGCCGCCAAGTTTCTTGAACTGGATCAGTCGCGACACGATCATCTCGATGTTGACGTTGGGGGCGTGATGGCCAAGGTCGACCAGACAGAACGCCTTGTCGCCAAGCTCTTTGGCGATGATGTAGTTGGTGCCCCAATCCTGCACGACGGTCGAATAGAAGGCCGGCTCGTACATCTTGTGCTCGGTGAACAGTTTCCAGCCGTCCGGCAGTCCGGCATAGATCTCCTTCATCGCGTCGAGATAGCGCTCGAATGCCTTGGCGAAATTGACCTGGCCGGGAAAGTTCGAGCCGTCACCGATCCATACCGTCAGCGCTTTGGAGCCCAGCGTCCTGCCGATCTCGATGCATTCGAGATTGTGCTCGACCGCCTGCCGGCGTGTTGCTGCATCGGCATGCGACAGCGAGCCGAATTTATAGGAAAGTTTTTGGTCCCTGGCGTCGGAGAAGGTGTTGGAGTTGATGGCGTCGAAGCCGAGGCCGAAGCGGGATGCCGCCTGCTTCAGCCGGTTCGGATCGGCCTTGTCCCAGGGAATATGCAGCGAGACGGTCGGCGTCGCCTGCGTCAATTGCCGGATGACGGCGCAGTCCTCGATCTTGTCGAAAATGTCACGCGGCTCTCCGGCGCCGGGAAAGCGGGCAAAGCGGGTGCCGCCGGTGCCGACGCCCCAGGACGGGATGGCGACGGCGAATTTCTCGACCTTGTCGCGGATGGCGTCGATGGCGATGCCGCGGCGGTCGAGGCGCTCGCCGAGAGACTCGTAGTCGCGCTTGAGATTGGCGTTGCGCGCGGCATTGTCTTTCTCGACAACATCGGCGGAGATGATGGTTTCGGACACTAAAGTTTCCTCCCAAATGCGTTCGGTTGGCGCTGCCCCTCATCCGCCTGCCGGCACCTTCTCCCCGTATGGTGACGGGGAGAAGGTAAAGCTCCGGCGTCGGCGCCAACCCTCAAACGACTGCTTATCGCGTAAAGCTCTGTGCGTTGCCGGCGTCGACGTTGATGATGTTGCCGGTCGATTTGGCCGACATATCGGAGGCGAAGAAATAGATCGCCTCGGCGATGTCTTCGGGGAACACCGACCGCTTCAGCATCGAACGCGAGCGGTAGTGCTCCTCGAGATCGTCGGTCGACATCTTGTAGGCGGCGGCGCGCTGTTCCTTCCATTCGCCGGTCCAGATCTTCGAGCCGCGCAGCACAGCGTCGGGGTTGACGACATTGACCCTGATCTGCGCTTCCGCGCCTTCCAGCGCCAGGCAGCGTGCCAGATGGATTTCGGCGGCCTTGGCAGTGCAATAGGCGGCGGCGTTTGGCGATGCGGCAAGCCCATTCTTGGAGGCGACGAAGACGACGTTGCCGCCGATCTTCTGCGCCCGAAACAGCCGGAACGCCTCCCGCGAAACCAGGAAATAGCCGGTCGACAGGATGTCCATGTTCTTGTTCCACAGCGTCAGCGTGGTGTCCTCGATCGGCGCCGAGGAGGCCAGGCCGGCATTGGAGACCAGAATATCGATGCCGCCGAATTCGACCGCCGTTTCGGCAAAGCCGGAGATCACCTGATCCTCGGACGTGACGTTGATGACTACGGGCCGCACGAAATCCTTGCCATAGGCCTTGGCAAGCTCGTCATTGGCGCTGGCAAGGGCTGCTTCGTCGATATCGGCCAGCACGACGCACGCGCCCTCGCGCAGCAGCCGGTTGGCGGTGGCCCGGCCGATGCCGCCGGCGCCGCCGGTGACCAGCGCAATCTGGCCGGCAAGAGCCTTTGGTTTCGGCAGGCGCTGCAGCTTTGCCTCTTCGAGCAGCCAGTATTCGATGTCGAAGGCTTCCTGGTCGGGCAGGCCGACATAGGTCGAGACCGTCGAGGCGCCGCGCATGACGTTGATGGCGTTGACGTAGAATTCGCCCGAAATGCGCGCCGTCGCCTTGTCGCCGGCGAAGGTGAACATGCCGACGCCCGGCATCAGATAGACCACCGCGTTAGGGTCGCGCACCGGAGGCGAGTCGGCGTGCTTGCAGCGGTCATAATAGGCCTGATAGCCGACGCGATACTCCGCCACATCATCGGCAAGACGGGCAATGACGGCATCGACGTCGGGATTTTGGGGGTCGAACTCGATGACCAGCGGCCGGATCTTGGTGCGCAGGAAGTGGTCCGGGCAGGACGTGCCGAGTGCCGCCAGCGGCCGCAAATCCCTGGAATTGACGAATTCGAGCACGGCAGGGGAATCGTCGAAATGGCCGAGCTTGTGGCTGTTCTCCGAGATCAGGCCACGGATCCTCGGCATCAGTTTTGCGGCCACGGCGCGACGCGCAGGCGCATCGAGGGATTTGACGACTTCGCCGCCG
This sequence comes from Mesorhizobium sp. LSJC280B00, assembly GCF_000502835.1. GTDB lineage: Bacteria > Pseudomonadota > Alphaproteobacteria > Rhizobiales > Rhizobiaceae > Mesorhizobium. Next base: position 61,515 of record NZ_AYVL01000012.1, on the reverse strand, counting down.
AAAATCGGCTTGCCATGGCTCTTGCGCTCGAACCAGTCGATCGCCTGGTTGATCACCGAGATCGTCGTCTCGTAGCATTCCTTCGGCGTGTCGCCCCAGCTGAACAGGCCATGACTGGCCAGTACGACACCCTTGGCTTCGGGGTTTTCGCGGCAGAATTTCTCCAGCCATAGGCCGAGCTCGAAGCCCGGACGTTTCCATGGCAGCCAGCCGATCGTGTCGCCGAAGATTTCCTTGGTCAGCGCCTGCGAATCCTTGGCGGCGGCAATGGCGATGATGGCATCGGGATGCATATGGTCGACATAGGGCTTCGGCACGAAGGCATGCAGCGGCGTGTCGATGGAAGCCGCGCGCGGGTTGAGGTTGAAGGTGCAATGGGGCAGATAGCCGACCATCTCGTCTTCATGTTCGAGGCCGCGATAGAGACCTTTCAGCGCGCGCAATTTGTCCATGTAGAGCGTGGCGAAGCCGTCGAGCTTGATCGAGGCGCTGTCGCCGCCCGAGCCCTTGACCCACAGCACTTCCACGCTCTCGCCGGTGAGCGGATCGTTTTGCCAGATCTTGGAGGAGGTGTTGCCGCCGCCATAATTGGTGACGCGCTTGTCGGAGCCAAGAACATTCGAGCGATAGACCAGACGTTCGGGCTCGCTCATTGCTTGCGCTTTTGCGTCATCCCAAAGATTGGCGAGGCGCGTGCCGGAGCGCTTGTCGAGCATAGGTATCCTCCCTTTGGGACACGCAAACGGCGCGGGTCCCTTTTGTACGAATTTCTACGCAAGCGGCGGTCTTGTCAATCACAAACGATCAACATCAATCATATTGCATTGCACAATGAAATTATCTGATCGGAAATGATTGACACTGCGCGCTTTGGGTGCCTAGATGCTCAGGCAGGGAGGAACCATGCACGAGAAAGAGCGCCACAGGATCATTCTGTCCGCCGTCCAGGAAAAGCCTGTGGTGACGGTGCAGGAGATGGTCGACCTGACGGAGTCGTCGGAGGCGACGATCCGGCGCGACATCGCGGCATTGCATGTGCAAAAACGGCTGCGCCGGGTGCGCGGCGGCGCCGAGGCGCTTTCGCCGCCGCAGTTCATCGGCCTTGCCGGCCGGCCCTTTTCCGTCAACGAGACCATCAACGCTTCGCAGAAGCGGGCAATCGCGCGGGAAGCCGTGGATCTGTGCAAGGACGGCGAGCCGATCATCATCAATGGCGGCACCACCACCTTCCAGATGGTGCATTTCCTGACCGGCCGCCGCATGCCGATCTTCACCAATTCCTTCCCGATCGCGGAGCACTTGCTCAGGCACTCCAAGAACACGGTGATGCTGTCGGGCGGCACCATCTACCGCGAGCAGAACATCATCCTGTCGCCGTTCGACAATGACGTGACGCGCAATTTCTACGCGCGCCGCATGTTCATGGGCGCGCAAGGGCTGGGGCCGCTCGGTCTTATGGAAGGCGACCCGCTGCTGATCCAGGCCGAGCAGAAACTGATCGACCAGGCAGACGAATTGGTGGTGCTGGTCGATTCCTCGAAGTTCCGCAAACGCTCGAGCCTGATCCTGTGCGGCCTGTCGCGCATCGCCACGGTGATCACCGACGACGCCATCGAGGATCGCGAAGCCAAGATGCTGGAGACCGCCGGCGTGACGCTGATCATCGCCCGCACAACGGCAACCAACAAGGAAGAATCTTCGCTGCAGGCCTGAGAACCACTCACGCCCGCAGCGGCGATGGAATGCAACGCTCAAGGGAGGATATTCGATGAGCTTTCTGAAGAAATTGATGGTTACGGCGGCGTTCTCCGCCGCCATGTTCGTGAATGCCGCCTACGCCGAAAACGTCAAGATCGCGCTGGTGGTGAAGTCGCTCGGCAACGGCTTCTTCGACGCCGCCAACAAGGGCGCCGAAGAGGCGGCCAAGGAGCTCGGCGATGTCGACATCATCTACACCGGCCCGACCAAGGCGACCGCCGAAGCGCAGATCGAAGTGGTCAATTCGCTGATCGCCCAGAAGGTCAATGCCATCGCCATTTCGGCGAACGACGCCGACGCGCTGGTGCCAGTGCTGAAGAAGGCGATGCAGCGCGGCATTGCCGTCATCTCGTGGGATTCAGGCGTCGCGCCGGAAGGACGCCAGCTTCACCTCAACCCCTCCGATACCAACCTGATCGGTGAGACCATCATCAAGCTGGCCGCCGACTACCTGCCGGAAGGCGGCGATGTCGCCATCCTGTCGGCTTCTTCGACCGCGACCAACCAGAATGCCTGGATCGACGCGGCCAAGAAGGTGCTGCCGGAGAAGTTCCCCAAGATCAAGCTCGTCGCCACCGTCTATGGCGACGACGACTCGGCCAAGAGCACGGACGAAGCCAAGGGCCTGCTGAAGTCCTATCCGAACCTCAAGGCGATCATCGCACCGACCACGGTCGGCGTCGTTGCCGCCGCGCAGGTGGTGACCGATGAAGGCCTGATCGGCAAGGTCAACGTCACCGGCCTGGCGCTGCCGTCGGAGTTCAAGAAGTTCATCGACAATGGCGCCAGCCAGGCGGTTGCGCTGTGGAACCCGATCGATCTCGGCTACTCCGCCGTCTACCTCGCCCACGACCTGGCGGTGAAGAAGGAAGAGGCCAAGCCCGGTGCTACGCTGTCGATCGGCCGCGTCGGCAAGGTCACGCTCGACGACACCAACTCGGCTGCGATGGCTCCGCCCTTCCAGTTCGACAAGTCGAACATCGAAAAGTTCTCCAAGATCTATTGATCCTGGAGCCTTCGAAACGGTGCGGCGGGGCTCACGTTCCGCCGCGCTTTCAAACGAACCTTGCTACAGGGCTTGATACGATTATGGACACGACAGCCCAGCACGAAGTGGCACATGAAGCGCCTTTGTCATCCGGACCGCGCCTGACGCTGTCCGGCATCTCGAAAAGCTTTCCCGGCGTGCGGGCGCTGCACAATGTCGGCCTGTCGCTCTATCCCGGCCAGGTAACCGCGCTGATCGGCGAAAACGGTGCCGGCAAGTCGACGCTGGTCAAGATCATGACCGGCATCTACCAGCCGGATGCTGGCACGATCAGCATCGACGGCCAGCCGGTCACACTGCCCAGCGCCCACGCCGCGTTCGGGCATGGCATCACCGCCATCCACCAGGAAACCGTGCTGTTCGACGACCTGACGGTGGCCGAAAACATCTTCCTCGGCCATGCGCCGCGCACGCGTTTCAAAACCATCGACTGGCGCACCATGCGCAAGAATGCCCGCGAGGTGCTCGACACGATGGGCGCCGGCCATATCGACGCCGACGCCAGGCTGAAGGATCTCGGCATTGCCAACAAGCACCTAGTCGCGGTTGCCCGCGCCATGTCCATCGACGCGCGGATCGTCATCATGGACGAGCCGACGGCAGCGCTTTCGATGAAGGAGATCGAAGAGCTTTTCCTGCTGATCGAATTCCTCAAGAGCGACGGCAAGGCGATCCTGTTCATCAGCCACAAATTCGATGAGATCTACCGCATCGCCGACCGCTATACCGTGTTCCGCGACGGCGAGATGGTCGGCGAAGGCCTGATCAAGGATGCCGGCCAGAGCCAGATCGTGCGCATGATGGTCGGCCGCTCGGTCGATCACATCTTTCCGCAGCGCAAGGCCGAGATCGGCGCGCCGGTGCTGGCCGTCTCCGGCCTGTCGCACCCGACCGAGTTCGACGACATAGGCTTCGAGCTGCACAGGGGCGAAATCCTCGGCTTCTACGGCCTTGTCGGCGCCGGGCGCAGCGAGGTGATGCAGGCGATATCAGGCATCACCCGCACCAGCGGCGGCACGATCACGCTGGAGGGTAAGGCAATCGCGCCGAAATCGGCGGCGGATTCGATCTACGCCGGCATCGTCTATGTGCCGGAGGAGCGCGGCAAGCAAGGCGTGGTGATCGGCCTGCCGATCTTCCAGAATGTCTCGCTGCCCTCGCTCAAACGGACATCCAAATCCGGCATATTGCGGCTGGCCGAAGAGTTCGCGCTGGCCCGCTCCTATACCGAGCGGCTCGATCTGCGCGCCTCCTCGCTCAGCCAGGACGTCGGCACGCTGTCGGGCGGCAACCAGCAGAAGATCGTCATCGCCAAATGGCTGGCGACCGCGCCCAAGGTGATCATCCTGGACGAGCCGACCAAGGGCATCGACATCGGCTCGAAGGCGGCCGTGCACGGCTTCATGGCCGAGCTCGTCGCGCAAGGCCTGTCGGTGATCATGGTGTCGTCCGAATTGCCGGAAATCCTCGGCATGTCGGACCGCGTCGTCGTTATGCGCGAGGGCCGCATTGCCGCGGTCTACGACAATAAAGGGCTCGACGCCGAAACCTTGGTCAGGACGGCAGCGGGGATCGCGGCATGAAGGCTCTTCTCAAATATCGCGAGGTCTGGCTGCTGGCGGCAATCGTCGTGCTGATCGGGCTGATCTCCACGCGGTTTCCAGGTTTTGCCGATCCGGCCAACCTGCGCCAGGTGTTCAACGACACGTCGATCCTGATGATCCTGGCGCTCGGCCAGATGGTCGTCATCCTGACCCGCTCGATCGACCTGTCGATGGCTTCAAATCTCTGCTTCACCGGCATGGTGGTGGCAATGCTGAACGCCGCGCATCCGGCGATCCCGATCCCGCTGCTGATCGTCATCGCACTGCTGGTCGGCCTGGTGCTCGGCGCCATCAACGGCCTGCTGGTATGGCGGCTGAACATTCCCTCGATCGTGGTAACGCTCGGCACCCTCACCATCTACCGCGGCGCCACGTTCGTCATTTCAGGCGGCGCCTGGGTCAACGCCGACCAGATGAGCGCTGAGTTCATCGGGTTGCAGCGCGCGGCTTTCCTCGGTATTCCGGTACTGTCGTGGATCGCCCTGCTGGTTATTGCGCTGTTCTTCCTCGTGATGACGCGCACCGCGCTCGGCCGCTCGATCTATGCCATCGGCGTCAACCCGACCGCATCGATCTATGCCGGCATCGATGTCGGCCGGACGAAATTCATCGTCTTCTGCATCTCGGGGATGATCGGCGGCCTCTGTGGCTATCTGTGGATCTCGCGCTACGTCATCGCCTCGGTCGAGGTCGCGAATGGCTATGAGCTCAATATCATCGCCGCCTGCGTCATCGGCGGCATTTCGATTGCCGGCGGCATCGGTTCGGTCGGCGGCGCGGTGCTCGGCGCGCTGTTCCTCGGCATCATCTCCAACGCGCTGCCGGTCATCAATATCTCGCCCTTCTGGCAGATGGCGATTTCAGGCAGCGCCATCATCCTGGCCGTGGTGCTCAACGCGCGCGGCGAACGCCGGCAAGGCCGCATCATTCTCAAAAAGGCGGAAGCGGCATGACCGACACCCCTGCCCCACGCCACATTCCCGATCGGCTCGACAAGCCGCTGACGTCGGCGATCTTCTCATGGGAGGCGCTGCTGGTCGTCGTGGCGGTTGCCATCTTTGCCGTCAACAGCTTTGCCTCGCCCTACTTCCTCGACGCGTGGTCGCTGTCGGACCTGACCTTCAACTTTACGGAAAAGGCGCTGATCGCGCTGGCCATGGCGCTGCTGATCATCTCGGGCGAAATCGACCTGTCGGTGGCCGCCATCATCGCGCTGGCGTCAACAATGATGGGAATGGCGGTGCAGGCCGGCGCCGGCATGCCTGAACTGGTGGCAATCGGCCTCGTCGTCGGGCTCGGCTGCGGCGCCTTCAACGGACTGCTCGTCACCAGGCTCGGCTTGCCGTCGATCGTCGTCACCATCGGCACGATGAGCCTGTTTCGCGGCATTGCCTTCATCATCCTGGGCGACCGGGCCTACAAGGGCTATCCCGCGAGCTTCGCCTTCTTCGGCCAGGGCTATGTCTGGTGGGTGGTGTCGTTCGAACTGACGCTTTTCCTGGTCGCGGCAGTCGTCTACTGGTTCCTTCTGCACCGGACGAGCTTCGGCCGCCGGGTCTTTGCCATCGGTAACAACCCGGTCGCGGCGCAGTTTTCCGGCGTACGCGTCGGCCGTATCAAATTCATCCTGTTTTGCCTGACCGGCCTGATGGCGGGCATCGCCTCGGTGCTGATCACATCGCGGCTCGGCTCGACCCGGCCGTCCATCGCACAGGGCTACGAGCTGGAAGTCATCACCATGGTGGTGCTCGGCGGCGTCAGCATCCTGGGCGGCGCCGGCAGCATTCTGGGTGTGATGCTGGCCGCCTTCATCATGGGACTGGTGACCTTCGGCCTCGGCCTGCTCAACGTGCCGGGGATCGTTATGTCGATCTTCATCGGCCTGCTGCTGATCATCGTCATCGCGCTGCCGATCCTGTGGCGGCGAGTACGGCGGGAGCGCTTTGCCTGATGCCGGAGAAATACGCGTTCAAGATGAAGCTCAATCCGGGCATGAAGGCCGAATACAAGAGGCGCCACGACGACATCTGGCCGTCGCTGGTCGCGCTGCTCAAGCAGGCCGGCGTATCTGATTACTCGATCCACCTCGACGAGGAGACCAACACCTTGTTCGGCGTGCTGTGGCGCCGTGACGACCATGGCATGGACGAATTGCCGAAGCATCCGGTGATGCAGCGTTGGTGGGCCGAGATGGCGGACATCATGGAGACCAAGCCGAACAACGAGCCGGTGGCGGTGCCGCTGGAAACAATGTTCCATATGGAATGACCCGCCACGTCGCCGTCATCGATATCGGCAAGACCAACGCCAAGGTGGCGCTGGTCGATCTTGCCGCAGCAAGCGAAGTCGCGCTGCGCAGGATGGTGAACGAGCCGGTTCGGCAAGGCCCATACCCGCACCATGACGTCGAGCGGTTATGGGCGTTTATCCTTGGCAGCCTGGCCGAGATCGATCGCGAGCAGCGCATCGATGCGATATCGATCACCACCCATGGCGCAACGGGCGTGCTGGTCGACGCATCAGGCGAACTGGCGCTGCCGGTGCTCGACTACGAATTCGACGGGCCGGATGCCCTTGCCGGGGACTATGACACGATCCGTCCGGCGTTCTCCGAGACCGGCACGCCGCGCCTGCCGGCCGGCCTCAATCTCGGCGCACAGCTGTTCTGGCAGCAGAAGCGCTTTCCGGCGGATTTCGCCGGAACCGCCGCGATCCTGATGTATCCGCAATACTGGGCCTTGCGCCTGACCGGCGTCGCCGCCAGCGAGGTGACTTCGCTCGGCTGCCACACCGATCTGTGGAACCCGTGGAAAGCGGATTTTTCGTCGCTGGTCGACCGGCTGGAATGGCGCCGGCTAATGGCGCCGGTGCGGCCGGCGAAGGACCGCCTCGGGCCGATCCTGCCCGCGCTTGCGACACGGACCGGGCTCGACCCGCAAACGCCGGTGTTTTGCGGCCTGCACGATTCCAACGCCTCGCTGCTGCCGCATCTCCTGTCCGACAGACCGCCTTTCTCCGTGGTCTCGACCGGCACCTGGGTGGTGTCGATGGCGATTGGCGGCAACAAGATCGCGCTCGACCCGGCACGCGATACGCTGGTCAATGTCAACGCGCTCGGCGATCCCGTGCCCTCGGCGCGCTTCATGGGTGGCCGCGAGTTTTCCGTGCTGACCGAGGGCCAATCGGAGAACTGGACGGAAGACGATGTTGCCACGGTGCTGGCGCGCAAGACGTCCCTATTGCCCTCGACCCAACAGGGTTCGGGGCCGTTTCCGCATCATACCGCATCATGGCTTAACGCGGACGGTATGAGCGTCGGCCAGCGCTTTGTCGCCATCTCGTTCTACCTGGCGCTGATGACCGCGACCTGCCTCGACCTGATCGGCGCGGACGGTCCCACCATCGTCGAAGGACCCTTCGCCCGCAACCGGCTGTTCACCCGCATGCTGGCTGCGGCGGCGGCGCGCGCCGTCATTGCCTCCGAGGCTGCGACAGGCACCAGCATCGGCGCCGCCTTGCTGGCGTCGGACCAGGGGACACCGCAAGGCAGAGGCGAAAGGACCGAACCGTCGGCCGATCCACTCTGGACAAGTTACGTGCGCTCCTGGCGTTCGGCGGTCGACGAACGAACCTGACCGCCGAGCTCATGGCGCCCTGATGTCTGGAGATGCCTAGTTCCTGTAGAGCAATCCTTGCGGATCGATCTCCGGCTTGCGGCCGGCGACCACGTCAGCAAGGAATTTTCCCGAACCGCAGGCCATGGTCCAGCCGAGATGGCCGTGGCCGGTGTCGAGGTAGAGATTGTCGTACCGCGCCCGTCCGATGACCGGCACGGAGTTAGGCATCATCGGGCGAAGTCCAGCCCAGAGCTCAGCCTTGCTCTCGTCGAAAGCGCCGGGGAACAGGTCCTTGCCGGTGTTCAGGATCGAGTTGAAATCGCGTGGCTTGAACGTGCGGTCGAACCCGGTGAACTCCGCCGTCGAGGACATCCGCAGCCGATTTCCCAGCCTGGAATAGCCGATCAGCCGGTCCTCGTCGGCGCCACCCATGATCGGCCCCTTGCTTTCATCTTCCAGCGGAACAGTCACGGTATAGCCCTTCACGGGATAGACGGGCAGGTCGATGCCGTAGCGGCGGCCGAGCAGACCGCTCTCCGGCCCCATGGAAATGACCACCGCGTCACCGGCCACCGGGCCGGCCGAGGTCATCACCGCGCGCACCCGGTCGCCGTCGATGTCAAGGCCTTCAACCGTGGTGCCGTAGAGGAATTGGACGCCGAGTTTCTCGGCGGCATAGGCAGCGAGGCGCTGCGTGAATTGGCTGGAGTCGCCGGTCTGGTCGATCGGCGAATAGACGCCGCCGGCTATCTTGTCCTTGGCGCCGGCAAGGCCGGGCTCGAGCTCGACCAGCCGGTCGCGGCCGACGATCTCGATCGGCAGGCCGTGTTCGCCGAGATAGCGATAATTGTCGGTGCCGGTATCGAAGCTCTGCTGCGAGCGGAAGAAATAGAGAATGCCTTTCTTGCGCTCGTCATAGTGGATGCCGGTTTCGGCCGAGACGGCGTTGATGCAGTCGCGCGAATAGAGCGCCAGACGCAGCTTGACGTCGGTGTTGGCGCGCATGCGCTTATGCGTGCACTGGCGCAGGAAGCGCAGGCTCCAGGCGAAAAAATACGGATCGAAGCGCAGCCGCACCTTGATGCCGAGATCGTGGTTGTAGAGGCCGCGCAGGAACGTCTTCAGCGCGGCTGGCGAGGCCCAGGCGGTGGCGTCTCCGGGCGACACCAGGCCGGCATTCGACCGGCTGGTGCCGCGTGCCGCCGCCGGATGGCGCTCGATCACCGTCACCTCATGGCCGTCGCTGGCCAGATAATAGGCCGCCGCCGTACCGACGACGCCCGCCCCAAGCACCAGGATTTTCATTCCGCCCCCAGCGCGCTGAACCAACCTTTGCGGAGAGCCCACTTCACCCCAGAGCCGAATTCTTGCTGGTCAGGATGCGCTCCCAGGCAAGCGCATCGGCAACGATCCGGTCGAGGTTGTCGCGCTGCGGGGTCCAGCCGAGCTCGCCGCGCGCCAGCTCCGAATTGGCGACGACCGCGGCGGCGTCGCCGGCGCGGCGATCGCCCATCCGTACCTCGAAATCATGGCCGAAGACGCGGCGGACGCTGTCGATGACCTCGAGCACCGAATAGCCGTGGCTGTAACCACAATTGGCGACCAGGCTCGATCCGCCGGCACGCAGCCGCTGAAGCGCCAGCCGATGCGCCGCCGCCAGGTCGCTGACGTGGATATAGTCGCGCATGCAGGTACCGTCCGGCGTCGGATAGTCGGTGCCGAACACCTGCATGAAGGGGCGCTTGCCGAGCGCCGTCTCGCAAGCGACCTTGATCAGATGCGTGGCACCGGGCGTCGACTGGCCGGTGCGGCCCTTCGGATCGGCGCCGGCGACGTTGAAATAGCGCAGCGCCGTATAGCGCAACCCATGGGCAATTGCCGCGTCGCGCAGCATCCATTCGCTCATCAGCTTGGACAGGCCATAGGGCGATTCCGGCGCAGGCCGGGCATCCTCGCGCACCGGCTCCAGGCCGGCGCCGCCATAGACGGCGGCGGTCGAGGAAAAGATAAAATTGGGCACGCCTTCGCGCACCGCAGTCTCGATCAAGGTGCGCGTCTTGCAGGTATTGTTCTCGTAATAGGCAAGCGGGTCGGCGACCGATTCGGGGACCACGATCGAGCCGGCGAAATGGATGATCGCGTCGACCTTATTGTCGCGAATGATCGAGGCGACCAGTTCCCTGTCGGCGACGTCGCCGACGACGAGCTTTGCTTCCGGGGCCACCGCCCATTCAAAGCCGGTAGAAAGCCGGTCGAGGACGACGACGTTGTCGCCCGTGTCCAGCAATTCCCAGACCATATGGCTACCGATATAGCCGGCACCGCCTGTCACCAAAACCGTCATCCGCATCCTCGCTATTCATGATTTATCGGAACTGTCTCAATCGTCGCCGTACTGGAAAACTCGCCGCCAGGCCATTAAAACCTGCGGTAACCAGTCTCATCGGCGCGTGGCATTGTCGTGAAACAAGATTGATCCACATCAAGGGAATAGGCCACGTTCCGTGGTCGTTAGGAACAGGCTCGGGGCGTGGCATTTTGACCAAAAAGGCCAGGTGGACGACGAATGGGCCAATGACTATGATCCCGCGCAAAACTGGGAAGGCGACATGAACTATCAGCGGTTTTTCGAGGAAGCGATCGACCAGCTCCATGCGGAGCGTCGCTACCGCGTCTTCGCCGACCTTGAGCGTATTGTCGGGAAATTCCCGCGCGCCATCTGGCGCGCCAATGGCCGCGCCGAGGAAATCACCGTCTGGTGCTCCAACGACTATCTCGGCATGGGCCAGCATCCCGACGTCATTGCCGCGTTCCAGAAGGCGGCAGGCAAGATGGGGTCGGGGGCCGGCGGCACCCGCAACATCTCCGGCACCAGCAACCCGCTGGTCGAGCTCGAACTGGAGCTGGCCGACCTGCACGACAAGGAAGCCGCACTGGTTTTCACCTCCGGCTTCGTTTCCAACGAGGCGTCGATCTCGACCATTGCAAAGCTGCTTCCCAATTGCCTGATCATCTCGGACGAGCTCAACCACGCTTCGATGATCGAGGGCGTGCGGCGCTCAGGCGCCGAGAAGAAGATCTTCCGTCATAACGACGTCGCGCATCTCGAAAGCCTGCTGCAGACGGCCGGCCGCGAGCGCGCCAAGCTGATTGTCTTCGAGAGCGTCTATTCGATGGACGGCGACATCGCGCCGATCAAGCAGATCGTCGATCTCGCCGAGCGTTACAACGCCATGACCTACATCGACGAGGTCCACGCCGTCGGCATGTACGGGCCGCGCGGCGGCGGCATCACCGAGCGCGAAGGGCTGGCCGACCGCATCGACATCATCGAGGGCACACTGGCCAAGGCGTTCGGCACGCTTGGCGGCTACATCGCCGGCAACACTGCGGTGATCGACGCGGTGCGCTCCTATGCGCCGGGCTTCATCTTCACCACGGCGTTGCCGCCGGCGATCGCTGCCGCGGCAACCACCTCGATCCGCCATCTCAAGCGCTCGCAGGCCGAGCGCGATGCGCAGCTGCGTCAGGCGACACGGACCAAGCAAGTGCTGGCCGCGGCCGGCCTGCCGGTGATGGAGTCGCCTACCCACATCGTGCCGCTTCTGGTCGGCGATCCCGAGCTCTGCAAGATGGCCACCGACCGCCTGCTCGGTGTGCACGGCATCTACATCCAGCCGATCAACTACCCGACAGTGCCGCGCGGCACCGAGCGGCTGCGCATCACGCCGACACCGTTCCATTCGGACGCGCTGATCGCGTCGCTGCAGGACGCACTGGTCGAGACATGGGACGCGTTGGGGATTCCGTACGGGTCCGCCGGCCGACCGTCGGTCGCCAAAAGCGATCGCGTCATTCCGCTGCTGGTGCCGAAGTCGGGCGGCTGAAGGTCGTTTAAAACTCTACGCCGAGAACCATTTGGTCGTCAGAGCGAAGTCGCTCAGACAGTCTTCATCCATTTCGCCAGCCTATTTGCCGCTTCCTCGAGCTGGTCGAGGCGGCGGTGGAAGCACAGCCTGAGGAAGGCTTCGCCGCCGGGGCCGAAGGCGGTGCCGGGCGCCAGGCCGACATTGGCGCGGTCGACCATGTCGAAGGCGGCAGCGCGGGAATCGGTGATGCCGTCGACCGCAAAGAACAAATAGAATGCGCCCTGCGGCACTGTGAACCGCGCCCTGCCGGTGGTAGCGAGAATGCCGCAGACCAGGTCGCGCGCCGCCCTCGCCCGCTCCACCTGCTCGACGATGAAGGCGTCGCCTTCGTCGAGGGCGACGACGGCGCCGCGCTGCATGAACTGCGCAACGCCGGAAGTCGAATACTGGACCAGGTTCTCGAACACCTGCTGCAAGGCGGGATGGATCTTGATCCAGCCGATGCGCCAGCCGGTCATCGCCCAGTTCTTGGAAAAGGAATTGACGAACAGGATGCGATCCTCATCGGCCATGATGTCGATGAAGGACGGCGCGCGGCCATGGCCGTAATGAAACAGCGAGTAGATCTCGTCGGCGATGATCCACAGGCCCCTTTCGCGGGCGAGATCGAGGATCGCCTGCAGCGTCTCCTTGTCGGCGGTCCAGCCGGTCGGGTTGGACGGCGTGTTGACGAACAGCGCCTTGGTCCGTGGCGTGATCGCCGCTGCGATCTTGTCGACATCGCAAGACCAGCCATTGCCCGACTGATCGAGCGTGACCGCGACTGGAACGGCGCCCGCGATGCCGGCGGCGGCGGCGAAGTTCGGCCATGCCGGCGACAGGTAGACGAGTTCGTCGCCCTTGCCGGCCACCGCATCGATGGCCATCTGGATGGCATGCATGCCGGAGCCGGTGACGATGAATTCCTCGTTGGCGAAAGTCTTGCCGAAATGCCTGGTGTAGTAGCGGGCGAGCGCCTGCCTGAGTTCAGGAATGCCCCTCTGCCAGGTGTAGAAGGTTTCGCCGCCAGCCATCGCCTTGGCGGCGGCATCGGTGATGAAGGCAGGCGTCGGCAGGTCGCCCTCGCCGGCCCAGAGCGGGATCATGCCGTCGCGGCCGCGGCCGCGATTCATGACGGCGACAATGCCGCTTTCAGGCGCCGCCCGCGCTTCGGCGCGCAGAGTATCGATCAGGGTCATGGATGGTCCGCTTTCGTTTGCTCGACTGCTAGCGTGTTTCAGGGCGGACGAAAACAGAAAACCCCGGCCGCAAGCGACCGGGGTTTTGGTCCAGAAAGTTACCGCAGGCGCTACTTTCTGGCGAGGAGATCGCGAATTTCGGTGAGCAGCGCGACATCGGCCGGCGGCGGAGCGGCCGGGGCGGCCGGTTTCTCGCGCTCCAGCCGCTGGCGCAGATTGTTCACCGCTTTGACCATCAGGAAGATGATGAAGGCGAGGATAAGGAAGTTCAGCGCCACGGTGATGAAGCTGCCATAGGCGAAGACCGCGCCCTGTTTCTTTGCCTCAGCCAGCGATGTGGCGTTAACGGCCGAGGACAAGGGCAGAAAGTAGTTGTTGAAGTCCAATCCGCCCAAAATCGCCCCGATGACCGGCATGATGATGTCGTCGACCAGCGAGGTGACGATCTTGCCGAAGGCAGCGCCAATGATGACGGCGACGGCCAGGTCCATCACATTGCCCCTGGAAATGAATTCCTGAAACTCTTTCAGCATTCGACGCCTCCTTGTCTTGACCGGCCGTTCTGCCGCTCCTCCGGCATCGACCGGCAGGCAGAATAGCAAAAACCTGCGGTTGCAACAGGAGCAAAAGCTGGTTTCAGCCGGTCACGATTGCCCGACGCAGCCGATATAATACGCCGAAAGCCGCGATGGACTCGGTCGCCAAGCTGTGATTGCGTCTGGAAGGCCGGATGAAAAAGCCGGCGCAGGGAGGAAGTTCGAGCCGTGCAAGGCTGGTTCATCGTCATCATCGCGATCGCCTATGTGACGTTGCTGTTCGTCATCGCCAGCCTGGGCGACCGCCGCTCGACTTCAACCGGGCCCGGCCGCGCCCGGCCGTTCATCTATGCGCTCAGCCTCGCGATCTACTGCACCTCCTGGACTTTCTTCGGCTCGGTCGGCCTGTCCTCCGAGCGCGGCCTGGAGTTCCTCGGCATCTATATCGGACCGGTCCTGGTGTTCGTGTTCGGCTTTCCGCTGCTGCAGCGCATCGTCAGGCTGGCCAAGACCGAGAAGATCACCTCGATCGCCGACTTTCTCGGTGCCCGCTACGGCAAGAGCTTCGCTGTCGCGGCGATCGCCACGCTGATCGCGACCATCGGCGCCGTGCCGTATATCGCGCTGCAATTGAAGGCAATCTCCGGCTCGGTCAGCCTGATGGTCGAGCACTATACCGGCTCGCCGCCGTCGTTCGATCCGTTCGTCAGTGACATCTCGCTGGTCGTGGCCATGCTGCTGGCGCTGTTTGCGGTGCTGTTCGGCACGCGCCATGCCGATGCCACCGAGCACCAGGACGGGCTGGTGCTGGCTGTGGCGGTCGAGACCGTGGTCAAGCTCGCCGCCTTCCTGGCGATCGGCCTGATGGTCACGTTCCTGATCTTCGGCGGGCCAGGCGATATGTTCGACCAGCTCGCCGAAAACACGCAGGTGCGCAAGGCGATGGGCTACAACACCTCGCTCGCTACCTGGCTGGTGCTGACATGCCTGAGCGGCTTTGCCATCCTCATGCTGCCGCGCCAGTTCTACGTCACCATCGTCGAAAACCGCAGCGAGGCCGAGCTGCGCACCGCGACATGGGTGTTTCCGCTCTATCTGGTGGCAATCAACCTGTTCGTGCTGCCGATCGCATTGGCCGGCCTGGAACTGGTCGGCCCCAGGACCAGCAGCGACCTTTACGTGCTGTCGCTGCCGCTGTTCAGCGGCCACGACGTGCTGGCCATGGCCGCCTTCATCGGCGGGCTGTCGGCGGCGACCGCAATGGTGATCGTCGAAAGCGTCGCGCTGTCGATCATGATCTCCAACGACCTGGTCATTCCGCTGTTCGTGCGCCGGCTTCTGCGGACCACGACATCCGAGNGAGAACGAGGACTGGTCGACGCTCATCCTCAATGTACGGCGGGCGGCGATCTTCATCATGCTGTTCATCGCCTTTCTCTACTACCGCGAGAGCACCAACAGCGCGCGGCTGTCCTCGATCGGCCTGATGTCGTTCGCCGCGATCGCACAGTTCGCGCCGGCAATGATCGGCGGCCTGGTCTGGCGCGGCGCCAACGGCCGGGGTGCGGCGCTTGGCATGGTCGCCGGCATCGTCGTCTGGAGCTATACGCTGCTGCTTCCCTCGCTCGTCGCGCCCGATACCGGCATCCTCGTCCACGGCCTGTTCGGCTTCGATGCATTGCGGCCGCAGGCTCTTTTCGGCACCGTCGCCGAGCCGCTGAACCATGGCGTGCTGTGGAGCCTGTCGATCAACACGCTGTTTTTTGTGTTCGGCTCGCTATCGCGCGCCTCTGTGCCGCTGGAACGCATCCAGGCGTCGATCTTCGTGCCGCGCGAAGCGGGTCCGCTGCCCAGCCTGCGCCGCTTCCGCACCACCATTACCGTCAACGACCTCAAGGACACGATCGCGCGCTATCTCGGTGTCGAACGGACCGAGCGGTCCTTTCAGTCGTTCGAAAAGAGCAGCGGCACTTCACTGCTCGGCAACGAACAGGCCAGCATGGATGTCATCCGCTTCTCCGAGCAGCTTCTGGCCAGTGCCGTCGGCTCCTCTTCGGCGCGGCTGATCCTGTCGCTGCTGCTGCGCCGCAACGACCGCGAATCCAAGGACGCCTTCCGCCTGCTCGATGACGCCACCGAGGCGCTGCAGCACAATCGCGACCTGCTGCAGATCGCACTCGACCAGATGGAACAGGGCATCACTGTCTTCGACCGCGATTTCCGGTTGATTTGCTGGAACCGCCAGTACCGGGCGCTGTTCGACCTGCCCGACGAGATGGGCCAGGTCGGCGTCTCACTCGATCGTATCCTGCGCCACCTTGCCGAGCGCGGTGACATACCGGCAGACCAGCGCGTCACCATGCTCAACCGCCTGACCAGCTTCGTCAGCCCATGGCAGATGGAGCTGAAGACAAGCGGGCGCATCCTGGAATTGCGCTCCAATCCGATGCCGGACGGCGGCATCGTCGCCACCTACGCCGACATTTCCGGACGTGTCGAGCAGGATCTGGCGCTGAAGCGCGCGAACGAATCCCTGGAACAGCGAGTGAAGAGCCGCACCGCCGAGCTCACCCGCGTCAATGAGGAGCTGGCGCAGGCGCAGATGCTGGCCGAGGAGGCCAATCTCGGCAAGACCCGCTTCCTCGCTGCCGCCGGCCACGACATCCTGCAGCCGCTGAACGCCGCCCGCCTCTATTGCTCGTCGCTGATCGAGAAGACCGGCAAGGGACCTGCCGGCAAGGCGGCGATGAACATCGAATCGTCGCTGGAATCGGTCGAGACCATCCTCGGCGCGGTGCTCGACATTTCGCGCCTCGATGCCGGCGCGATGAAGCCGGACGATACGAGCTTCGGCCTCGACGGGCTGCTGCGCCAGATCGGCAACGACTTCCGGCCGCTTGCCGCCGAAAAGAAGCTCGAACTCTCGATCATGCCGTCGTCGCTCAGCGTCATGACGGACCGCAATCTGCTGCGCCGGCTGATCCAGAACCTGGTTTCCAACGCCATCAAGTATACGCGCCGTGGCCGCATCCTGGTCGGCGCGCGGCGGCGCGGCGAACTGGCCGAGATCCAGGTTATCGACACCGGCATCGGCATTGCCGGCGACGAGCTCAACACCGTGTTCCGCGAATTCACCCGGCTCGACGAGGGCGCACGCGAGGCGGAAGGCCTCGGCCTTGGGCTCTCCATTGTCGACCGCATCGCCCGCGTCCTGCGCCTCGAAATCCGGATCTTCTCCAACCCAGGCAAGGGCACACGCTTTTCCGTGTTGCTGCCGGTGGTGGCCGTGCAGGCACCGCGGCGCGAGGCCGAGGCGAAGCCGCCTGCCCGTGCCGCGGCCTCGCTTGCCGGGCTCCATGTGCTCTGCATCGACAACGACGCCCGCATCCTCGACGGCATGCGGCTGCTGCTCGAGGGTTGGGGCTGCAGCGTCGACACGCTTTCCGGCGCGGAGGATTTCGACAGGTCCGGCATGCATCGGCCGGACCTCGTGCTTGCCGACTATCATCTCGACAACAGGACCGGCCTCGAATTGATCGCCCAGTTGCGTGCGATCCATGGCGAGGACCTGCCGGCCGTGCTGGTCACCGCCGACCGCTCCAGCGAGGTTCGCGCCGCCGCCGGCAGGCTCGACGTGCCGGTGATCAGCAAACCACTGAAACCGGCGATGCTGCGCTCGATGATGGCCAGGGTCAGGCCGCTGGCGCCGGCGGCCGAATAGGAATCAGCCGGCCGTCTGCAGCGGGTCGCTGCCGATTTTGGACAAAAGGATGACCGCCTGCGTGCGGCTGTCGACGCCGAGCTTCTGCAGGATGGCCGAGACATGCGCTTTGATCGTCGCTTCGGAGACCCCGAGCTCATAGGCGATCTGCTTGTTGAGCAGTCCCTCAGCCAGCATGCCGAGCACGCGCGTCTGCTGCGGGGTCAGCGCCTGCAGCCGCTTGATCAGGTCGGAAATCTCGGGATCGCGCTCGACGCCGAGATCGATGCCGACGGGAGCCGCGATATCGCCTGCGAGCACCGACTGCACCGCATTGCGGATCTCCTCCATGCTGGCCGATTTGGAGATGAAGCCGGAGGCGCCGAGATCGAGCGCGCGCCGGATCGTCACCGGATCGTCATGCGCCGAGACCACCATCATCGGCACCGCCGGATGGATGCCGCGCAGCGAAATCAGGCCGGAAAGACCGCTTGCCCCCGGCATCGAGAGATCGAGCAGCACCAGATCGACATCCTCATTGGCCAGGACAAGCGCCTTGGCGCTTTCGAAATCGCCAGCCTCGTGAATGGCGGCAACATCTCCGATACCCGCGAGTGCCTCCCTCAATGCACCGCGAAAAAGCGGGTGATCATCGGCAATGACGAATGTGTAGCCCAACGGTGATATCCCTCCCCGAATCCCGTTGGCGATGTTCCGCCTTGCAGGATCTGAACGATTGTAACGCTACGCCTGCCGTCCGGCGTGGGCGGCTTGCTATTCCCGCCCCAGGTCTTTTGCGAATTGCCTAGGTCTTTTGCGAATTGAGCTTGGCGCCGTCGTCGTCCTTGTCCATGTCCTTGACGATATCCATGAAGCTGCGCAGGAAGCGCTCCATGTAGCCCATCGTCTTGTTGAAATCCTCCTCGCTGGGCAAAGTCGATTCGAAACGGGCGGCAAGCGAATTTTCGAGCTTGGCGACGCGTTCGTCGAGCGCCTTCACCGAACTTTGCAGCCGGTCGACCTCATCTTGTAGGGCGGCACGTTCGTCGGCCGCCGTCTTGCAGACGAGCTGGCCGGAGCGTTCCTCGCAGAGCGACATGGCGCCGGTTTGCGTATCCATGCGGACATAGCCATTGGCCGATTTCTCCAACCGGTAGCGATCGGCTTCCTCGGAAAAGGCCGACGCCGCGACAAGCGACACCAGTGCTGCGGGGATCAAGACGTGTTTCAGACGCATGTTTTCCTCCATGAGCCAGTCAGCGCAATCTATCACAGTTTGCGCCTGAAATGGGGATGAACCTGAAATGGGGAAGAACACGGGCCTGCCCTTCCCCGCGTGGTCGGTTCGGACTATAGCGCAACGATGTCCGAGATCATCTACAAGATAGTTCCCGAGGCGCTGTGGCGCGAGGCTGAAAGAGAAGGCGGCTTCACCGGCGCGCCGATCGACGTCGCCGACGGCTTCATCCATTTTTCCACCGCCGGGCAGGTTCGGGAAACGGCGGCCAAACATTTCGCCGGCCAAAGCCGGTTGCTGCTGGTCGCCGTCGATAGCGCGCGCCTCGGCGATGCGCTGAAATATGAGGTCTCGCGCGGCGGCGCCCTGTTCCCGCATCTCTATGGCGGGCTCGGCCTCGATGCGGTCGTTTCGGTGCAGGCATTGCCGCTCGGCGCTGACGGCCGGCATGAATTCCCGGCGCTGGAGGCCGAATGAGCGCGTTCGACCGGATCGGCCAGAAACTGCTGTTCACGCTCGATCCGGAAACCGCGCATGGGCTGTCGATTGCCGCGCTGAGATGCGGGCTGCCGGTCGCCGGTCGTCCGCCGCAGGACAACAGGTTAAAGGTCAGCCGTTGCGGGCTCGGTTTCCCGAACCCGCTCGGCATGGCCGCGGGTTACGACAAGAATGCCGAAGTGCCGGACGCGCTGCTCGGCCTCGGCTTCGGCTTCGCCGAGGTCGGCACGATCACGCCGCTGCCGCAGACCGGCAATCCGAAGCCGCGCATCTTCCGGCTGCCTTCGGACGGGGCAGTGATCAACCGGCTGGGCTTCAACAATGAAGGCCACGCCGCCGCGGAAAAGCGCCTTGCCGCCCGCATGGGCCGTGCCGGCATCGTCGGCGTCAACATCGGCGCCAACAAGGACAGCACCGACCGCGTCAGTGACTATGAACGCGGCGTGGTCCGGTTCGCGCGATATGCCAGTTATCTGGCAATCAACATCTCCTCGCCGAACACGCCGGGCCTGCGCAACATGCAGGCACGCGAACAGCTTGGCGAACTTCTGTCGCGGGTCATGGCCGCGCGTGCGGCAGCACCGGCAAAACCGCCCGTGTTCCTCAAGATCGCGCCGGATCTGGTCGAGGCCGAGCTTGAGGACATCGCCGCCGAGATCAGCGACAAGCAAATGGACGGCGTCATCGTCTCCAACACAACGATCGCGCGAGCCGGCCTGAGCAGCGCCGGCCTTGCCGGCGAGACCGGCGGGCTTTCGGGGAAACCCTTGTTCGAGCGCTCGACTATCGTGCTGGCAAGGATGCGAAAACTGCTTGGCCCGGATCCCACCATCATCGGCGTCGGCGGCGTCGATTCCGCCGAGACGGCGCTGGAAAAGATCCGTGCCGGCGCCGATCTCGTCCAGCTCTATACCGGCATGATCTATGCCGGGCCCGCGCTGCCGGGGCGCATTCTTTCCGGCATGGCCCGTTTCATGGACAGTCAACGGCTGAAGTCGCTGCGCGAGCTTCGCGACAGCCGCCTCGATCACTGGGCGGCGAAACCGTTTTAGCGATCAGCCAAAGACCGCGCGCACCCGCAGCCGCAATATGGCGAGCAGGCTGAAGCCGCGTACCAGCAGGAAGACATGCAACGCCGCCCACAAGCCGTGATTACCGAAGGCCGGCGCCAGGATCAGCAGCGCGGCGCTGAACGCCAGGAATGACAACAGCATCATGTTGCGCATGTCGCGCGACCATGTTGCGCCGATGAAGACACCGTCCATCTGGAAAGCCAGCACGCCGCTGAGCGCGGTGAACGCCGCCCAGGGCAGGTAGATGTCGGCAATGGCGCGGACGTCCGTCGCGGTCGTGATCAGGGCGATCAGATCCGTGCCCTCCAGCAGGAAGAAGAGTGTCGCCGCGCCGGCCAGACCGAGTCCCCAAAGCAGCGTCAGCCGCACCGCCTGGTTAAAGGCGGTGGCGGCGCGCGCTCCGATGGCGCGGCCGGCGAGCTGCTCGGCGGCAGTGGCGAAACCGTCGATGAAATAGCCGGCAACCAGGAACAGGTTCATCAGCACGGCGTTGGCGGCCAGCGTCAGCGTGCCGAACTGCGCGCCCTGGCGCGTGAACAGCGCGAAGGCGGCGAGCAGCGAAAAGGAGCGGATCATGATATCGCGGTTGAGCGACATCATGCGCAGGAATGCCGGCAGATCGAGGACGCGGTGGCGCGGCAGCCTGGGTGCCGCCCAGAAGCGCCGGCCGACGATGGCGAGACCCAGCAGCATGGCGACGAATTCGCCGGTGAGCGTCGCCCAGGCGACGCCGGCGACGCCCCAGCCGAACTCCAGGCCAAGCAGGAAGCAGAGGGCGATGTTGATGCCGTTCAGTATCAATTGCAGCATCAGCCCGAGCCCGCCCTCGCCGCGCCCAAGCACGTAACCGAGGATGGCGTAATTGATCAGGGAGAACGGTGCGGCGAGCATCCTGATGCGGATATAGACGTCCATCGCCGCGCTGACGCGCGGTTCGGCGCCTATGAACCATTGCCCGGCGGTGGAGACCAGCGGCGCAAGCGCGGCAAGCACGACGCCGGCGACGACCGCGATCAGCACGGCGCGCCAGAACACCGCCTGCTCCTCCAGCGCATCGCCGCGCCCGAAGGCCTGGGCGACGAGGCCGGTGGTGCCGGAGCGCAGGAAGTTGAAGGTGGTGAAAACGACGTCGAAGATCAGGGCGCCGGCCGCCAGGCCGCCGAGAAGGGCGGCGTCGCCGAACTGCCCAATCACCGCCGTGTCGACAATTCCGAGCAACGGCGTCGTCAGATAGGCAAGCGTCATCGGCACGGCGATGGCGAGCACCGAGCGGTTGGTGACGACGAAGGCCCTGGCTTCGGTGGCGTGGACTTCGGTGGGTAAAGCCTGCTCCAAACGCGTGTTGCTTCCTGTTGCGGCTTGATCGGCTAGCCGATGTGCCCCAGTTTGCGGACCTCGCGCAACCATCCACCCCGCTATGGTCAACCGAAACCCGCCTCTGGCGCACCGCCCGTCCCATGCCCTTGCAGATCGTTCATCATCCCGACTACGACGCCGGCTTCGCCGTCAACCACCGCTTCCCGATGAGCAAATATCCGCTGCTGATGGATGCCTTGCGGGCACGCGGCCTGGCGCAGCCCGAAGCGCTCAACATGCCGGAGGCGGCGCGGCCATCATGGCTGAAGCTTGCCCACGCGGTCGACTATGTCGACCAGGTGCTTGCCTGCGAAGTGCCGGTGGCGATCGAGCGCGAGATCGGCTTTCCCGTGGGACCGCGGGTTTCGCTGAGGGCGCAGCTCGCAACGGCCGGCACGGTGCTGGCAGCGCGGCTGGCGTTGCTGAACGGCATCGCCTGCAACACCGCCGGCGGCAGCCATCACGCGCGGCGCGCGCAAGGCGCCGGCTTCTGCACCTTCAACGACGTAGCCGTTGCCGCGCTGGTGCTGCTCGCCGAAGCTGCTGTCCAAAACATCCTGGTCGTCGACCTCGACGTGCATCAGGGCGACGGCACGGCGGATATCCTCAACGACGAGCCGCGCGTGTTTACCTTCTCCATGCATGGCGACCGCAACTACCCCGCGCTCAAGATCGCCTCCGATCTCGATGTCGCCCTGCCCGACGGCGCCGGCGATTCAGCCTATCTGGAGCGGCTGGACGCCATCCTGCCGGAGTTGTCGGCGCGAAGGCGCTGGGACCTCGTCTTCTACAATGCCGGCGTCGATGTCCATGTCGAGGACCGGCTCGGCAGGTTGTCGCTCACGGATGACGGGCTGCGTGCCCGCGACGATATGGTGATCCGCCATTTCCGCACGCTTGGCATACCGGTATGCGGCGTTATCGGCGGAGGCTATTCGACGGATGTCGCAGCACTTGCTGCACGGCACGCCATCCTGTTCGAGGTGGCGGCGGGCTACGCCTGAAAATTCATTTCCGGTAGTTAGCGATCCTGAGCAGGATGAAGGCCGGCACGACGATCGCGGCACCGAGCAGGATGTAGCCGAGGAAACGGTCGATGGCGTGGAAGCCCAAATTCCACAGGTCGATGAAGAATTTGCGAATGCCGTAAAGCACATCCATCGGCGACCAGCCGAAGGCATTCATGACCAGCCCGACGAGGAACGACACCACAAGCAGCTTCAGGATCACCCGGAGCGGCGTATCGCCGAGAAAGCGGTTCAGTGCGGACAAGCCTGTCTCCACAGTCGGGTGCCGCGATTCGGGCACATGCCTAGAAATACGCAGTTGATAGCCCTGCATCAAGCCGAGCCCTCAAACCGGATTGCGCATCGGCGCCGGGCCATGATATCGGAGGAACCAGCGCGGGTATGATGTAATGGTAGCTTGTCAGCTTCCCAAGCTGAACGCGCGGGTTCGATTCCCGCTACCCGCTCCAGCTTTTGCCCCCGGTGCATTGCACTTGTTCTGGCCAAGCTGAAAACCAGCGGATTTATAGGCAGTTTTACAGCCCGGCTGGCCGTCTTTCATCTGTTTGGCCGATGTGCCAGTTCGTGGAATATCTCACATTGAGGGTCGGCGGGGCCTCGAATGACCCCAACCGGAAAGTCTACCCTTGGCCCGCTGGCTTCTGCTGGCGGGCTTTTTTTGAGCATCAGGCAGTAGTGGCCGACGTGCATCGGCGCCGCTGCTGGCGGGCCTGTCTGGTCGTCTGGCCGGCCACGGGATGCGCCCGCTACCCGCTCCAACCCTCAGCCCACCTCTCGCAAAATAAAATCGTGCAGCATCTTGGCTGCCGGTGACAGCGCGCGGTTCTTCACCGTGATCAGGCTGTACGGCCTGACCTCGATGTCGAATTCAGTGTGGACGACATCGATAGCGCCGGCCAGGCCCTCGGGGTTCTGGATGAACTTCGCGACCTGGATCGACACCGGCGCGATGGCGTCGGATTGCGCGACCATGACCAGAGTCAATAGCAGCGAGCTGGTGTTGAGGATGCGGTCCGGCAGCGCGATGTTGCGGTTCAAAAAGTTGCTTTCCATCGCCTGGCGCAGCGGCGAGCCGCCCGACTGGAAAACCCAGTCATAGGCGGCGGTGTCTTCCAGCCGCACCGCCTTGCCCTTGGTCAGCGGGTGGCCGCGGCGCACGATCAGGCAGGCTTTCTCGACGCCGATGACGCGCGCTTCGAACAGCCGCGGATTGAGGTCGTCGGGGATGCGGGCGATGATGAAATCGTGGCGCGAGGCGATCAGCTCGCGCGCCAGGACGTTCGATGTCTCGACCTGCATGGTGATTTCGATGCGCGGATAAAGGCGCCGGATCTCGCGGATCGCCGGCACCGCCAGCTCGATCGCCGGTGCTGTCACCGCGCCCAGGAACACCGAGCCGCCTTTGCCCGCCTTGAGCTCGAAAATCTCGCGATCGACCTCGCGCATCTCGAGCAGGATCGATCGCGCGCGCCGTGCCAACGCCTTGCCATAGGGTGTCAGCGTGACGCCGCGCGGCAGCCTTTCGCAGAGCTTGACGTCGAGCACGGCCTCCATCTCGGCGATCATGCGCGAGGCCGCCGGCTGCGAGATGTTCATGACCTGGGCCGCGGCGCTCACCCGGCCGTGCTCGTCGAGGGCTGCGATCATGCGCATGTGACGCAGGCTCAAGCCGCTGCGCAGCAAGGTTCCGCCATCACCCGGAATTTCATCGTAACTGGCTGATATTCCGTCAGGATTTCGCAGCGCCGCCATGATTCTTCCCTACTCTTACGCCCGGCGCCCTGGCTGGATCCGGCAGCGTCGTCACTAGCCTAAGCCATATCAGTCTCGATATAGCAACCATCAAAGATCGCATTTGACAGTTATGGCAAAGCGACACACCCTTCGCGCGTCCTGAGGCTTGACGGTCGGTGACGAGGGAAAACTCGTATCGATTGAAACCAGAGTCTCGGGGCCGATTGGGAGGATACCGGAGATCGATTGACGGCAGCGGCGCGTTTGGCGCTCCTGCACGATTGCGCGGCCCACGAAACCCAAGGGTACGCGTCCATCAACCAGGGAGAGTTAATGTGAAGATTGTCAAGACACTGGCCGCCGTCGCGGCCCTAGGCATCGCGGCCATGACGCTGCCGGCGCAGGCGGGCGAAGGCCTGATCGGCGTGCTGATGCCCACCAAGACCTCGCAGCGCTGGATCAACGACGGCGACGCCGTCAAGTCCCAGCTCGAGGCTCTGGGCTACACTGTCGACCTGCAGTACGCGCAGGACGACATTCCGAACCAGCTCAGCCAGCTGGAAAACGAAATCACCAAGGGCCCGAAGGCGCTGATCATCGCTTCGATCGACGGCACCACGATGGGCGATGCGTTGCAGAAGGCGAATGACGCCGGCGTTGTCGTCGTCGCTTACGACCGCCTGATCAAGAAGACGCCAAATGTCGACTACTACACCACCTTCGACAATTTCGGCGTCGGCGTCATCCAGGCCAAATCGCTGCTCAAGGGTCTCGGTTATCCCGAGAAGAAGGGCCCGTTCAACATCGAGCTGTTCGGCGGTTCGCCGGACGACAACAATGCGTTCTTCTTCTATAACGGCGCCATGTCGGTTCTTCAGCCGCTAATCGACGACAAGACCCTCGTCGTGAAGTCCGGCCAGATGGGCATGGACAAGGTCGGCACGCTGCGCTGGCTGGCGGCAACCGCCCAGGCCCGTATGGACAATCTGCTCTCCGCCAACTACTCGGACGGCAGCCGCGTCGATGGCGTGCTCTCGCCCTATGACGGCCTGTCGCGCGGCATCATCGCTTCGCTGCGCGCCGTAGGCTACGGCACCGCCGATCAGCCATGGCCGATCGTCACCGGACAGGACGCCGAGACCGCTTCGGTCAAGGCGATCATCGCCGGCGAACAGTATTCGACGGTGTTCAAGGACACCCGCGAACTCGCCAAGGCGACGGTCGAACTCGTCGATAAGGTGCTCTCGGGCGGCAAGCCGGAAGGCCTCGACACCACGACCTACAACAACGACGTCAAGGTCGTTCCCTCGATCCTGTTGACGCCGCATGACGTCGACAAGTCGAACTACCAGGCCCTGGTGGTCGACTCCGGCTACATCAAGGCCGAAGAACTGAAGTAATCGCGGTTACAAAGCCTGGGGTCCTGCGCAGGCAGGGCCCCTTTTCGTTGGCGAGCCAGCCCGGTATTGTTTGCGGACCTCGCAGGAGTGGTATTCTCAATGGCATCGACGATTTTGGAGATGCGCGACATCACCAAGACGTTTCCCGGCGTCAAGGCGCTGTCGAACGTCAAGCTCATGGTCGAGGAAGGCGAGATCCATGCCGTGGTCGGCGAGAACGGCGCCGGCAAGTCGACGCTGATGAAGGTGCTGTCGGGTGTGTATCCGTCCGGCACCTATGACGGCCAGATCATCTATCGCGGCGATGAGTGCCATTTCAAAGGCATCCATGACAGCGAGCGCAAGGGCATCGTCATCATCCACCAGGAGCTTGCGCTGGTGCCGATGCTGTCGATCGCCGAAAACATCTTTCTCGGCAACGAGCACGCCAGATACGGCGTCATCGACTGGAATGCCAATGAGGCGCGCACCAGCGCCCTGCTCAAGAAGGTCGGCCTCAAGGAGGACCCCAACACGCTGATCACCAATATCGGCGTCGGCAAGCAGCAGCTGGTCGAGATCGCCAAGGCGCTCAGCAAGGAAGTGAAGTTGCTCATTCTCGACGAGCCGACCGCGAGCCTGTCCGAAAAGGACAGCCAGGCGCTGCTCGATCTGCTGCTCGAATTCAAGCGGCAAGGCATCACTTCGATCCTGATCTCGCACAAGCTCAACGAGGTGAACCGGGTCGCCGACAAGGTCACCATCATCCGTGACGGGCGGACCATCGAGACGCTGGCCAAGAAGGACATCTCGGAGGACCGCATCATTACCTCGATGGTCGGCCGTTCGCTCGACGACCGCTATCCGCCGCGCGAGCCGAAGATCGGCGAGACCGTTCTCGAAGTGAAAAACTGGTCGGTCTACCACCCCATCCATGCCGAGCGGCAGGTCATCAAGGGTATCAACCTCAACGCCCGCAAGGGCGAAGTGGTCGGCATTGCCGGGCTCATGGGCGCCGGCCGGACCGAGTTTGCCATGAGCCTGTTCGGCCGGTCCTATGGCCGTCGCATCACCGGCGAGGTGTTCCTCAACGGCAAGCCGATCGACGTCTCTTCGGTGAGCAAGGCGGTGGAACACGGCATTGCCTACGTTACCGAGGACCGCAAGACCTACGGTCTCAACTTGATCGACCACATCAAGCACAACATCACGCTGGCCAACCTGCCCGGCGTGTCGCGCCACGGCGTGATCGACGATTTGCGCGAGCTTTCGGTCGCCAACGATTATCGCGGCAGGACCAATATCCGCGCCTCGAGCGTCTACCAGATGACCGGCAACCTTTCTGGCGGCAATCAGCAGAAGGTGGTGCTGTCGAAATGGCTGTTCGCCAATCCGGAAGTGCTGATCCTCGACGAGCCGACACGCGGTATCGACGTCGGCGCCAAGTATGAAATCTATACGATCATCGCGCGTCTCGCCTCCGAGGGTAAGGCAATCATCGTCATCTCGTCGGAAATGCCCGAACTGCTCGGCATCACCGACCGCATCTACGTCATGAACGAAGGACGCATCGTCGGCGAAATGGCGGCAAGCGACGCCAGCCAGGAAAAGATAATGCGCGCCATCGTCCGCGGAGAAGGAAAAGCATCATGAGCACCGAAAGCGCTCCCGGGCCGCAGACCGGCGTTGCCCAGGATCTACAACAGGGACCTCGCATTGCCGTCTCGGCGCTGGTCACCAACCTGCGCGAATACGGGTTGGTGCTGGCGTTGATCGCAATCATGGTGTTCTTCCAGTTCACCACGTCCGGAACGCTGTTCAAGCCGGTGAACCTCAGCAATCTCGTGCAGCAGAACAGCTTCATCATCGTGATGGCGCTGGGCATGCTTCTGGTGATCGTTTCGGGTCACATCGATCTCAGCGTCGGCTCCGTCGCCGGCTTCATCGGCGCACTGGCGGCGATGATGATGGTCATCTGGCCGCTTGGCCCATTGAGCAATCCGCTGGTGGTGTCGATCATCTGCCTGATCGTCGGTGGTGCGATCGGCGCGGCACAAGGCTACTGGATTGCCTATCACCGAATACCGAGCTTTATCGTCACGCTGGCGGGCATGCTGATCTTCCGCGGCATCTGCCAGGCGCTGCTGGGTGGCGGGTCTTCCGTAGGGCCGCTTCCCGTCGGCTTCAAGGCGCTCAGTTCCGGCTTCATTCCGGACCTGATCGGCCCATTGACGCTGATACCGCCAACCGTGAACGCCGCCGGCAAAACCATTGTCGGCAGCGGCCTGACGCTGCACCTGACGACGATCGTGATCGGCCTCGTCGCCGTGCTCGCCTATGCCTATTTCGGGCTCAGGGCACGGCGCACCCGCGAGAAACATGGCTACGAAGCCGAGCCCTTCTCGCTGTTCGTCGTCAAGACCCTGGTGATCAGCGCGCTGGCGCTGTTTCTCGTCTACCAATTCGCCACCTATAGGGGCCTCCCCATCGTTCTCATGGTGATGGGCGTGCTGATCGCGTTGTTCGTCTTCGTTACCAAACGCATGACGATCGGCCGTCGCATCTATGCGATGGGCGGCAATGTCAAGGCAGCCCAGCTATCGGGCATCAAGACCGAACGGCTGACGTTGATGGTGTTCATCAATATGGGCGTGCTGTCGGCACTCGGCGGCCTGATTATCGCAGCGCGCCTGGGGCAGGCTGTGCCGGCGGCCGGCCTCGGCAGCGAGCTCGACGTCATCGCCGCGGTGTTCATCGGTGGCGCTTCGGCGATGGGCGGCGTCGGCCAGGTCATCGGCGCGGTGGTCGGCGGCTTCATCATGGGCGTCATGAACAACGGCATGTCGATCATGGGCGTCAATGTCGATTGGCAGCAGGTGGTCAAAGGCCTGGTGCTGCTCGGCGCCGTCGTCTTCGACGTCTACAACAAGAACAAGGCTTGAGAGGCAACCAGGAGGCATACGGGTCACATCGCGGCGCTGCCGGGCGGCGCAAAGAAGTCCCCCGAGGGACCTGATCCGCGAGCGCAATCCGGACGAAGAATTTCAACCGAGGCGCGGACAGGGTCCGGGCCGCGCAGGGCAGGGTTTGCCAAGAAAGGCACGCCAAGCCCACAATTCAGAGAGGGTTACCATGCTGATCTCACAAATCCTCGACGACGCCGAGACGATCCGCGTCGTTGCCCGCAGCGGCGGCAAGACCCGCGTCATCAACGGCGCCCGCAGCGTCTATTCGCTGGCGATGGAAGCCGCGCGTACCGGCAGCGGGCTTGTCGCCCTGATCGAGCGCAAGGGCTTCGGCGAAACCGTCGATCTCGACGCAGCCTACAAGAAGGGCCGGCTGCTGTCGCCGATCAACCATCCCGATCCGGCGCATCTCCATCTCACCGGTACCGGGCTGACGCATCTCGGCTCCGCCGCGACCCGCGATTCCATGCACAAGAAGCTCAGCACGGACGGCGAGGAACAGCTGACCGATTCCATGAAGATGTTCCGCATGGGGCTTGAGGGCGGCAAGCCGGCGAAGGGCCAGACCGGCGTGCAGCCGGAATGGTTCTACAAGGGCAACGGCACCATGGCGGTGGCGCCCGGTGCGGCGCTTATGTCGCCGGCCTTCGCCCAGGATGCCGGCGAGGAGCCGGAAATCGCCGGGATCTATGTGATCGGCGACGACGGCGCCCCGTTCCGTGTCGGCTTCACCCTGTCGAACGAGTTTTCCGACCACGTCACCGAGCGTGTGAACTATCTCTTCCTCGCCCATTCCAAGCTGCGCAACGCTTCGTTCGGCCCGGAGATCCTGATCGGCGACCTGCCGTCCGACATCCGCGGCGCTTCACGCATCCTACGCGACGGCAAGCTGCTTTGGGAAAAGCCGTTCCTGTCGGGCGAGGCGAACATGTCGCACACCATTGGCAATCTCGAGCATCATCACTTCAAATACTCGGCCTTCCGCCAGCCGGGTGACGTGCATGTACACATGTTCGGCACGGCGACGCTGTCCTTCGCCGACGGCATCAGGACCGAGGCCGGTGACGTATTCGAAATCGAGGCGCAGGATTTCGGCCTGCCTCTGCGCAACCCGCTTGAAATCGAGCAGCCGGTGAAGGTGGCGGTGAAGGCGTTGTAAACTGGTGACATAATTCAGGGGCGAGAAATGAACGGCCTGCGGATTGGCACTGTGTTCGTAAGTTTAGTCCTGTTCCTCGCCTATTTCTCCCCAGCGGCTTACAGCGCCGGACAATGCAGCGCAAGATCCTATCGCGAAGCCCGAATGTCGATGACTGACCGGCTTCTGGCCACCGGCTATTCGAAATCGCAAGTGAGCTTTCTGATGCGCAACGCGGATCGCATGACGTCCGCACTCCGCGCTGACAGACTGAACGACAATGGCAGAGCCTGCGGTATCGACTCCGCCAGAGCCCATGTGCTGGGATGTCTCGGCAAGCAGTTGTTCCCCTTGCAGTCCAGCTCAAGCGCCTCACTTGACGACGAGAAGCAAACCAGAGGTTTTTGGGGGAAGAAGCGATTGGCAGTGCGAGAACTGCTCTTTGTCGGTCAGTTTCATGGCTGCCTTGGCGCCGCGAAAGAATATCTGTTTCGCGGCTGATGGCCTGCGAACAAGATCAGCGGGCGACGCGGAAATGCTTGGACAGTTTCAGGCCCTGCGCCTGATAGTTCGAGCCTAGATCTGTGCCGTAGAGCGCCTGCGGCCGTTTCAGCATGTGCTCGTAGACCAACCGTCCGACGATCTGGCCGTGATCGAGGATGAACGGCACTTCGTGGCTGCGCACCTCGAGCACCGCCCGGCTGCCGGTGCCGCCCGACGCCGAATGGCCGAAACCCGGGTCGAAGAAACCGGCATAATGGACGCGGAACTCGCCGACCAGCGGGTCGAAAGGCGTCATTTCGGCGGCGTAGACTGGCGGCACATGCACCGCCTCGCGCGACACCAGAATATAGAATTCGTCCGGATCGAGCACCAGCTCGCCGGCACCGCTCTTGTAGAGCGGCTCCCAGAAATCGACGACATCCTGCGCGGCGCGCTTGTCGACGTCGACCAGGCCGGTGTGGTGCTTGCCGCGATAGCCGACAAGCCCATCCTTGTCGCCGTCGAGGTCGATCGACAGCGCGATGCCGCCGCCTGAGATGTTGGGTGGTTCGGTGGCGACCAGCATCTCGGCGCGGTGCAACTCGTGCAGCTCGCTTTCTGACAAGAGCGCATTGCCGGTGCGGAACCTGATCTGTGACAGCCGCGAGCCGGTGCGCACGACGATCGGGAAAGTGCGCGGGCTGACCTCCAGATAGAGCGGACCTTCATAGCCTGCGGCGATCTTGTCGAACTCGTGGCCACGGTCGGTCATTACCCGGGTGAAGATATCGAGCCGTCCGGTCGAGCTTTTCGGGTTGGCCGAGGCGGAAATATGCGCGGGCAGCGCCAGGCTTTCGAGCAGCGGCACGATGTAGACGCAGCCGGTTTCCAGCACGGCACCTTCGGCGAGGTTGATCTCGTGCAGCTTCAGCCGGTCGAGCTTGTTGACAACCCTGTAGTCCGGGCCGGGCAAGAAGGAAGCACGCACCCGCCAGGCCTTGTCGCCGAGCCTGAGGTCAAGGCTGGCCGGCTGGATCTGATCGGAATCGAGCGTGCGCGGCGATTTCAGCGCGCCCGTCTGGAACAGCGCGGAAATATCCTGATCGGGAAGAATGCCTGTCTGCCGCAAGGGTCTGGCTCCGTTCGAACGCCGGGCGAGGTCTTGTTCTGTCGCAGGTCCGACCGTGGACGCCTTTGGCACCTGCTTGGTACAACCCTCTTAATCATGCCGGCAATTGACGCAAGCGTGGCGCGGGTCTAAAGCTCGTTATCCCGTGGTGATTTGGCCGGTCGGCTTGCAGCCACGTTAAACAAGTCGCTAAAGGACCGTCGGGCCGCAAGGCCATATGGACCGGTTGCGACTTTCGCGACCGGTTTTTTGTTGTTTGGACCAATTTTGGTGTTTGGATGGAATGATGACCAAGAAGCGCGACTGGAAGCCTCAGACCGCACTCGTGCATGCCGGGACGCTGCGTTCCGGCTTCGGCGAGACCTCCGAGGCGATGTATCTCACCCAAGGCTATGTCTACGAGACGGCGCAAGCGGCGGAGGCCCGCTTCAAGGGCGAGGAGCCGGGCTTCATCTATTCGCGCTATGCCAATCCGACGGTCGACATGTTTGAGAAACGCATGTGCGCGCTGGAAGGAGCCGAGGACGCGCGCGCCACGGCATCCGGCATGGCGGCGGTGACGGCAGCACTGCTGTGCAGCGCCAAGGCGGGCGACCATATCGTCGCGGCGCGCGCGCTGTTCGGCTCCTGCCGCTGGGTGGTCGAGACGCTGGCGCCGAAATACGGCATTGAGGCAACGCTGGTCGACGGCACCGACATCGCCAATTGGGAAAAGGCGGTCAAGCCGAACACCAAACTGTTCTTTCTGGAAAGCCCGACCAATCCGACGCTGGAGGTGATCGACATCGCCGCCGTCGCGGCACTTGCCAATTCGATCGGCGCCAGGCTGATCGTCGACAATGTCTTCGCTACGCCCTTGCAGCAGAAACCCCTGCAGCTCGGCGCCCACATCGTCGTCTATTCGGCCACGAAGCATATTGACGGCCAGGGGCGCTGTCTTGGCGGCATCGTTCTGTCGGACAAGAAATGGATCGACGAGAACCTGCATGACTATTTCCGCCACACCGGCCCAAGCCTCTCGCCCTTCAATGCCTGGACGCTGCTGAAAGGCCTGGAGACGCTGCCGCTACGCGTACGCCAGCAAACGGAAAGTGCCGGCCGCATCGCGGATTTCCTCGCCGAGCGCCCGCAAATCGCCCGTGTCATCTATCCTGGCCGTGCCGACCACCCGCAAGCGGCGGTGGTCAAGAAGCAGATGTCGGGTGGCTCGACGCTGATTTGCCTCGATGTGAAGGGCGGCAAGCAGGCGGCCTTTGCCTTCCAGAACGCACTCGACGTCGTGCTGATTTCCAACAATCTCGGCGACGCCAAGAGCCTGATCACCCATCCGGCGACGACGACGCACAAGAACTTGACCGATGAGGCCCGCGCCGAGCTCGGCATCGGACCGGGAACGCTCAGGCTGTCAGTTGGCCTTGAGGACGCCGACGACCTGCTCGAAGACATCGAGCAGGCACTGAGAGTTGCCGGATAAGGGCTGGCCGAATAGAGGCGAGCGGGGACGCGCCGATCAGGCGCCGGACGGGGTCTCTTCCAGCTCCGCGACGGGCTTGGTCTGGATAGTCATCACATTGCCGCGCCAGTCGACGGCGCCGCTCAGCCATCCGCGCGCCCAAATGGCGGGAAGCATCAGGTCTCGCGCCATCATCGCCAGGATGGTGCGCAGCGACAGGTGCCATCCCTTGGCCGAGGCCAAGGCGCATTCCGGCAGGTAGGCCGCGACCAGCACGGCGATGGCGGTTGCCGGCAGGCTGACGCCGGCGTCAGCCGCCGCGATCAGCGCAAGCACCAGCGGCGGCGCTGCGCCGATCAGGATCTCGGGGGCGAAGAACAGCGCGAAGGTGACGCGGCGCAGCCGCGCCCAGCGCGCCTGCCGCGACCAGATCTCGCCAAACGTGCGCCGGCCGAGCGGCTGTTCGAAGGGCGAGGCGACAAGATTGACCCGCAGTCCGAACCCGTTGACCAGCTTGGTCGCGGCGGCGTCTTCGGCGATCTCGGCAGCAAGCGCGCAGATGCCGCCATTGGCGTCGAGCATCGGCTTATTCCACAACATGCTCTTGCCCTGCGCGAAGCCGAGGCCGAGCGCCTCTCCGGCGTACTGCCAGCGTGCCTGCAGCGTGTTGAGAAAGGCGCATTCGACCTCCCCCCAGAAGCCGTCCGGCCGCGAGCCGATCGGCGTCGAGCAGACGAGGCCGGTGTCGTGCCGCCACGCCGCCATCAGGTGCTGGACGTAGTCGCTCGGCATAAGCACGTTGGAATCGGCAAGGATGACCCAGCTATAATGCGCCGCTTCCCAACCCTTCACGCAATTGTTGAGTTTTGGATTGCCGCTGATGCGGTCGTCACCGACTAGAAGACGGGCGCGAATAGCTGGAAAGCGCGCCATTGCGGCGGTGATCGGCTTGACCACCGGGTCGTCGGCATGGGCAACGCAGAAGATGAGTTCGTAGCGCGGCCAGTCGAGTGAGAAGGCGCGCTCCAGCGTCTCTTCGGCAAACGGCTCGACGCCGCGCGCCGGGATGACGATCGATACCGGCGGCGCGTTGGCCGCGGGCGGTGCGATCCTGCCTGGTCGCTTCAGCTTCAGCGAAGCTAACAGGATGCTGGCGAGATTTGAAAGAAGGAGGGCTATGGAAAGGAGGGCGGCTGCGAATGTCGGTTCCATCGAGATCTGGTCACTCCAGAAGTGCCGGCCGCATGACGGCCGTTTTCAACAATTCGACAGAACGCTGAGTCGCCCGGCACAAGCCTGCACACCATCATTGTCATGTGTCACTTAAATGACATTGTTTTTCGGCACCTGCGCTCGAGTCGGGCAAGGAGATGACGCGCATCGTTGATCAAACTGCGCTGAGCGTCGAAGTTCCATCTACATTGCTTTGGAGCAGTTTATGTACAGCGCCGTCACCCGCAACATCGAAGTGCAGGTCAGGCCGTTCTATCTGGAGGATCACTCCGACCCGCCGCAAAACCGCTATGTCTGGGGATATCAGGTGACCATCGACAATCAGTCGGATGAGTTCGTGCAGCTTCTGTCGCGCTACTGGCACAT
The DNA here is from genome assembly GCF_000502835.1 of Mesorhizobium sp. LSJC280B00. Taxonomy (GTDB): domain Bacteria; phylum Pseudomonadota; class Alphaproteobacteria; order Rhizobiales; family Rhizobiaceae; genus Mesorhizobium. The sequence goes on along the minus strand of NZ_AYVL01000012.1, from coordinate 27,072 downwards.
TACCGACGGCACCGGCAAGGTCGAGGAAGTGCGCGGCCCCGGGGTCGTCGGCGAGCAACCCGGACTCAACCCCGGCGACAGCTATCAGTATACGTCTGGATGCCCGCTCTCGACGCCGTCCGGCATCATGGTCGGGCACTACACCATGCGCAACAAGCGGGGCGAGACGTTCGACGTCGCCATCCCCGCCTTCTCGCTCGACTTGCCGGGAATGCGGCGCACCGTCAATTGACGGCCGTCATCCGGCCGCTGCAAACTCCGCCGGGTCGAAGTCATATTGCTTCGAGCAGAATTCGCAGGCGACGTGAATGCTGCCATCCTCGGTGCTGTCCCTGATCTCCTCGGCGGAAAAGCCTTCGAGGATGCCGTGGATCTTCTCCCTCGAGCATGAGCACTGGTCGGCGACCGGCACCCCGCCGAACACGCGGACGCCATGCTCGTGGAAAAGCCGGTAAAGCAGCCGTTCGGCGCCGATCGTCGGATCGATCAGCTCGGTCGGTTCAATAGTACCAACCAGCGCCAGCAGCTCCTGCCAGGAATTGTCGGTCGGGTCGTGGATTTCCTCACGCGGATCGCCGTCGCCACCGGGAAGGTCGGGTACGCGCATGCGCTCCGCCGACTGCGGCAGGAATTGTGCCAGCAGGCCACCGGCCCGCCATTGCTCGCGGGCACCGCCGACGCCGGGCGTCAGAAGCTTGGCAACCGAAAGCCGGAGGTCGGTCGGAATCTGCTCCGACTGGCGGAAATAAGTGCGTGCGGCATCTTCCAGTGTGACGCCGTCGAGCTGGACGATGCCCTGGTAGCGTTGTGTGTGAGCGCCCTGGTCGATGGTCAGCGCCAGGACGCCGCTGCCGAGCAGCGTCTGCGGTGACGTCTCGCCGGCAGAAGTCAAAGCCTGCAGCCGGTCGGCATCGAAGCGGGCATAAGCGCGCAGCGCGTGCGGCGTGGAGAAATCCGCGACCAGCATGTCGACCGGCCCGTCGGTGCGGGTCTGCAGAATGAACTTGCCCTCGAACTTCAGCGAAGTTCCGAGCAATACCGTCAACACACAGGCTTCAGCCAGGAGCCGGGCGACCGGCTCGGGATAGTCGTGGCGGCTGAGAATAGCATCGAGCATCGGCCCGAGCTGGACGGTGCGACCGCGCACGTCGAGCGGGCCGACCTCGAACGGCACGACATGGTCGTCGCCGGCGTAGCCGAATTCGCCGAGCTTGGGTTTATGTTCAGCCAATTGATGAGTTTCCAACATGACAAAGCTCCGGGGCGCGGCGATGCCGCCCTCCGGGGCGCATGCGACGAGACGCGCTCGATTTGCGTGATGCGCCTGAGATAGGCACCACCAACTCCCGGATCAAGGCGGCCCAGATCAAGGCGGCGCAGATCAGGCCGGCCCGGATCACCGCGGCTCGTATCAAGCGCCCAGGCACCAGGCCAAGACCGCCTTCTGGGCATGGAGCCGGTTCTCGGCCTCATCGAACACCACCGAATGCGGACCGTCGATGACCTCGTCGGTAACCTCCTCACCGCGATGCGCCGGTAGACAGTGCATGAACAGCGCGTCCGGCTTGGCTTTCGCCATCAGTGCCGCATTGACCTGATAGGGCAGGAAGACATTGTGGCCGCGGGCACGGTGCTCCTGGCCCATCGACACCCAGCAGTCGGTGACGATGCAGTCGGCCTCGTGAACGGCCTCCTCGGGCGAACGGCTGAATTTCAGCTTGCCGCCATTGGCTTTCGACCAGTCGACATGCTTCTGGGCCGGTTCGCTGCCCTCGGGCACGGCGACGTTCAGCTTGAAATGGAACCGCGCGGATGCCTCCAGCAGCGAATGCAGCACGTTGTTGCCGTCGCCGGTCCAGGCGATCGTTTTACCGGCCACCGGACCGCGGTGCTCTTCGAAGGTCATGATGTCGGCCATCAGCTGGCAGGGATGGGTCTCGTCGGTCAGCCCGTTGATGACGGGGACCGTAGCGTTTTCCGTCAGTTCCAGCAGCCGGTCATGCGAGGTGGTGCGGATCATGATGGCATCGACATAGCGCGACAGCACCTTGGCCGTGTCGGCAATGGTCTCCGAGCGGCCAAGCTGCATCTCGGTGCCGGTCAGCATGATCGTCTCGCCACCCAACTGCCGCATACCGACGTCGAACGACACGCGCGTGCGCGTCGACGGCTTGTCGAAGATCATCGCCAGCACCTTGCCTTCGAGCGGCTTGCTGCGTTCGCCGGCCTTGAGCCTTGCCTTTCGCACCGCTGCGTCGTCGAGCATGAAGCGCAGATCGCCTTCGGAAACGGCGGAAAGATCGGTGAAATGGCGAAGGGACATCAGAAATTCCAGGATTACTTCGCAGCGGCAGCGACGATGGCATCTGCCAGGCTCTTGGCGCCGGCACGAATGCGCTCGAGCGCTTCGTGGATCTCGGCGTCGGTGACGGTGAGAGGCGGTAGCAGGCGGATAACGTTGTCGCCGGCCGGAACCGTCAAGAGATGCTGGTCACGCAGTGCCACCGTGACCTTGGTGTTGGGCATCGCGCATTTAAGCCCGAGCATCAGGCCGGTGCCCCTGATGCTTTCGATAACATCCGGAAATTCGTCGGCGACGCCAGCGAGCCCCTGCTTCAACAGCAGTGCCTTGCGCCGGACGTCTTCGAGAAAGCCGTCTTCCAGCACCACGTCGAGCACGGCGTTGCCGACCGCCATTGCCAGCGGATTGCCGCCGAAGGTGGTGCCGTGCACGCCGGCGGTCATGCCGACCGCTGCCTCGTCGGTGGCGAGGCAGGCACCCATCGGAAAGCCGCCGCCGATGCCTTTGGCCACCGCCATGAGGTCGGGTGTGACACCCGCCCACTCATGCGCGAACAGCTTTCCGGTGCGGCCGACGCCGCATTGGACCTCGTCGAAAATCAGGAGCAGTCCGTGCTGATCGCAGAGCTGCCTGAGCCGCTTCAGCGATTGCGTCGGCACTTGCCTGATGCCGCCCTCCCCTTGCACCGGCTCGATCAGGATCGCCGCGGTTTCAGGCGTGATCGCCTTCTCGGCGGCATCCACATCGTCGAAGCCGACCTGGTCGAAGCCGTCGACCTTGGGGCCGAAACCTTCCAGATACTTGTACTGGCCGCCGGCGGCGATGGTCGCCAGGGTGCGGCCGTGGAAGGCGCCTTCGAAGGTGATTGTGCGGTAGCGCTCGGGATGGCCCTTGACGAAGTGGTAGCGCCGCGCCGTCTTGATGGCGCATTCGAGCGCCTCTGCGCCGGAATTGGTGAAGAACACCTTGTCGGCGAAGCTTGCGTCGGCCAGCCGCTCGCCGAGCCGGCTCTGTCCAGGAATCTCGTACAGATTGGAGACGTGCCAGAGCTTGGCGGCCTGCTCGGTGAGGGCCGCGACCAGATGCGGATGGCTGTAGCCCAACGAATTCACGGCGATGCCGCCGGCGAAATCGAGATATCGCTCGCCCTTGTCGGTGACCAGCCAGGTGCCTTCACCGTGGTCGAAAGCCAGGGGTGCGCGAACAAAGGTCTCGAAAAGCGCCGAACCGCTCATTATATGCGTCTCCGGAACCGGAAAAATCAAAAAGCCGCCAAAGCGGCGGCCCTTGTGGCTTATCGTGTTTTTCGGCCGTGAAGTCAACGAAAAGGTCGCGCAAGGTCGCGCGGCAAGCCCCCCAGCATAACGCCGGCTCATAAGCGACCGGGCAAGTTGGGGAAAACCGAAAAAACCGATTCGTGTTGGCCTTGGGACTCTTGTCACCGAGTCAGCGCATAAGGTAATTGTAGTAGAGAAATAACTAGATTTCGTGCGGCGGACCTAATCACCCGATATATGTGGTGTCTGCCCGGCAGAAGCCGGGTCGGGAATGGATTCCGATTGCCGCACGTTTCAGCAGGAGCGCGGTCTCATGAACTGGACTGACGAGCGAGTCGAACTTCTCAGAAAATTGTGGTCGGAGGGCCTCAGCGCCAGCCAGATCGCCGCACAGCTTGGCGGGGTCAGCCGCAATGCGGTCATCGGCAAAGTGCACCGGCTGAAACTGTCCGGTCGCGGACGCACGACCGCCTCACCGGCACGCCAGAAGAAGACGGTGCAGGGATCGACGATCCAGAAATCGGTGTCCCGGGCAGCAAGCGCCACGCGCCATGCCACCACCTCGATGTCGATCGGTGCGACCGCGCTCAAGGCGCAGTTCGATGCCGAACCGGTGGCGCGCCACTATATCCGCCCGGTCGAGAACGTCGTCGTGCCGATCTCGCGGCATCTGCAACTTGTCGAACTCAACGAGCGCACTTGCAAATGGCCGAACGGCGATCCGCTTTCGGAAGACTTCCATTTCTGCGGCAACGACGCCGCCGAAACCGGCCCCTACTGCAAGTACCACGCCCGCGTGGCGTTCCAGCCGGCATCGGAGCGGCGGCGGAGCAGATAGTTAGGGGAATAGGGGAGTAAGGCAGTACGGCAGTAGGTGAATTGTAGAGAAGCGCGCTCCCGAAGCGATAGCCTACTGCCCTACTGCCCTACTGCCCTACTGCCCTACTGCCCTGCTGCCCTACTGCCCTACTGCCCTACTGCCCTACTGCCCTACTGCCCTCCTGCCCTACTGCCCTCGCTTCAAAGCCACCCATTCTTGCGAAACCGCCAGTAAAGAAACGTGCAGATCAGGGCAATTGCCGCCAGGACGGCCGGGTAGCCATATTCCATCCTCAGTTCCGGCATGTCGCTGAAATTCATGCCGTAAATGCCGGCGAATGCCGTCGGCACGGCCAAGATTGCGGCCCATGAGGCAAGCTTCTTGGAGATCGCCGTCTCCTGGCTTTGACCGACCAGAAGGCTCGCCTCGAAGGCGAAGGCGAGAACCTCACGCAGGCTGTCGATCTTTTCCTGGACAGTGCGGATGTGGTCGGTGACGTCGCGAAACAGCGGGTGCATGGCTGTGTGGATTTGCGGCAGATCGGCGCTGGTGAGCCGCCGGCAGACCTCCACCAGCGGCAGGGCCGCATTACGCAGGCGCAAGAGATCGCGGCGCAGCATATAAAGCCGTTCGATATCCGAGCCGGTCATCGGTTTCAGCAGAACCTTGTCCTCGATCGCCTCGACCTCGTTTTCGATCTGCTCAAGCACCGGCATATAGTTGTCGACGATGAAATCGAGAATGGCGTAGAGGACGAAATCCTCGCCCTTGGCAAGCGAATGCGGGCAGCTTTCCCAATGCTGGCGAACGGCCGCGTAGGAGGTCGACGGGCCATGCCTGACGCTGACAATGTAGCCCGCGCCGACGAACAGATGCGTCTCGCCGAAGGTGACGCGGCTGTCGATCAGCTGCGCCGTGCGGGCAACGATGAACAGGGCATCACCATATTGCTCGATCTTCGGTCGCTGGTGCGGATGCTCGGCGTCCTCGATCGCCAGCTCATGCAGATGGAATTGCGCCTGGACGCGCAGCAACAAATTGCGGTCGGGCTCCAGCAGTCCGATCCAGACCACGTGGCCCGGCTTCCCGGCCCATTCGCCGGCTTCCTCGATCGGAATGTCGGCGATGCGCCGCCCAGCCGTATAGACGCCGCAAGCGATTATACCCGACATCGGCGGCGCAGGAGCAAACTCGCGGACGTATTCCATCGCAGCCTCCTGAAGGCGGGGCCTTCATCGCGGAACTGAGAAGTCGGCGCGTCGAAAGCTTAGCGCAATTTTCTGTCAGGTGGCGAATCCGAAATTCGCATCAGTTCTGAGAGAACTCACTTCGCTGGTTGGGTTGCGGGAAGAATAATCTTGTCCGTCTTGTCGCCCTTCGGACGATCGGCCGGCATCTGATCGCCGGTGACGATATAGTAGATCGTCTCGGCGATGTTGGTAGCGTGGTCGCCGATGCGCTCGATGTTCTTGGCGCAAAACAGGAGATGTGTGCAGGGCGTGATGTTGCGTGGGTCTTCCATCATGTAGGTCAGCAATTCGCGAAACAGAGAGGTGTACATGGCGTCGATCTGGTCGTCGCGGTCGCGCACGAAACCGATTTTCTCCACCGACCGCGACGCGTAGACGTCGAGTACTTCCTTGAGCTGGGTCAGTGCCAGATTGGCCAAAGCCTCGAGGCCGCGGAACAGGCTGTTCGGCTGGCGCCCGTCTGCGACGGCAACCACCCGCTTGGCGACGTTCTTGCCGAGGTCGCCTACCCGTTCGAGGTCAGCCGAGATGCGGATCGCGCCGACGATCTCGCGCAGATCCGTCGCCATCGGCTGGCGTTTGGCGATGATGATGATCGCCTTGTCGTCGATCTCGCGCTGTCCCTCATCCAGAACCAGGTCGTCCCGAATGACTTTCTGGGCAAGCCCCGGATCCGCATTGACCAGCGCCGCGACCGCCTGCTCGACCATGCGCTCGGCATGCCCGCCCATCGCCGCGATGCGCTTCGACAGATATTTCAGCTCCTCGTCATAGGCGCTGACGATATGCACGGATTGCATGGACGAAATGCCTTCCCGGGATCTCGTGGTTGAGTCGTTCCCTCGAATCCCCGCTGATACGCTAGCCGGATGACAGAAAAAAGAAACGGCCCATTATGTGCTAGAGATAGTACTACGTTAGCGAGCCGGCAAATGGACCGTGAACGCCGCACCCTTGCCGACCTCCGACCTGATGGAGAGTCTGGCGTTGTGGCGGGTCAGGATATGCTTGACGATGGACAGGCCAAGGCCGGTGCCCTTCTGGGTTCGGCTGTTCTCGACGTCGATGCGGTAGAAGCGCTCGGTGATGCGCGGGATGTGCTCTTCGGGGATGCCGGGGCCGAAATCCCTGATGGTGACGTCGATGCCTGGTTCGGGATCGCTGTCGCTGCGTATGATCGACACCACGACGCGTCCGCCCGACTGACCATATTTGCAGGCGTTTTCCAGCAGGTTTTCGAAGACCTGGAAAAGCTCGTCCCGATCGCCGGGCACGTCGAGCGGCCCTTCCGCGAAATCACGCTCGATGACGACGCCGTTTTCCTTTGCGAGCGGCCCAAGCGAATCGATGACGCTGTCGATGGCCTGGCGCAGGTCGACCTCGGTTCCCGGCTTGAGATAGGGCTTCATCTCCAAGCGCGACAGCGACAGAAGGTCGTCGATGAGGCGCGCCATGCGGCTGGTCTGGTTCTGCATGATCTGCAGGAACTGCTCGCGCGCCGCGGGGTCGTTGCGGGCCGGCCCGCGCAGCGTCTCGATGAAGCCGGCGATCGAGGCGAGAGGCGTGCGCAGCTCGTGGCTGGCATTGGCAATGAAGTCGGCACGCATTCTGTCGATCCGGCGCGCCTCACTCTGGTCCTTGAACACCAGTACGTAGAGATCCGTGGCATGGCCGACTGAAGACGCGCTCACCCGATAGGCTCGTTCGACCGGCAGCTTTTCTATGTAGTCGACGCTGTCCGAAGCGACGTTGCCCGCCAAGATACTATCCAGCAAGCCCTGCATTTCCGGCGCGCGGAATTTCAGCGACAGCGACATGCCGGGGGCAATCCCGCCGAAGGCGGCAAAGGCAGCGGCGTTGGCATGGACGATGGCGGCGGAGCGATCGAAAATGATCAGCGGATCGGCAACCGCCGCCGCGAGATATTCGCCGGAAAGTTGTTGCACGCTCGACTCGATGGCCGCGGCATTTTCGGTCGATTGGCGGGCGATGCCGGCCGGCAGCATCGCAGCGGCAACCAGCACGGCGCCAGCCAGCAGCACCACATAGCCAGACATGCCGGCAAAACCATAGACCATCAGAACCGCAACGAGGCCGGCCGCCAGCAGCCAGCGGCTGTTCCACAGCCGCATGGCGACGGCTTGCGCCCTGCCTCTCCGCTCTGTGCCGATGTCGGCCATTTGCGCTCCGTCTGCGGCCACTTCAAGAACTTCTTGCTGGACCGGCGCTAGAGCGCAGTGCGTCCAATTGGACGCACAAAGGACGCTCTACCACTTTATCTGCTGCATCGTTCTTTCCGAAATCGATTCCGATTTTCGGGCCGATGCAGTAAGGCTCCCAATAGCACGAGTCCGGAAGCTGGAAAGGTTCGCCTCGATGAAAAACGCTAAGGAAAGCCCCGCCGCACCCTCATCGGGGCCGCTGAAGATCATGATCGACGGCAAGGAGAGGGCGTTCGACATCGAGGCCCCCGCGCTTCCCGACTGGGTCGAGGACCGCAAGCTCACCGCCGGCGGTTACCCTTACGACAAGAAGATGAAGAGCGAGGAGTATGACGAGAGGCTAGAGAAGCTGCAGATCGAGCTGGTCAAGGCGCAGGCGTGGCTGCAGTCGACGGGCAAGCGGGTAATGTCGCTGTTCGAGGGGCGCGACGCTGCCGGCAAGGGCGGCACGATCTTCGTTTTGCGCCAGTATCTGAACCCTCGCACGGCGCGCAACGTGGCGCTGACCAAGCCAACGCCCACCGAGCTTGGACAATGGTACTTCCAGCGCTACGTCGACCACTTCCCGACGTCGGGCGAATTCGTCACCTTCGACCGCTCCTGGTATAACCGCGCCGGCGTTGAACCGGTGATGGGATTCTGCACGCCCGAGCAGCACGAGCAATTTCTGGACGAGGTTCCGCATTTCGAGCGGATGATCCGCAACGAGGGCATACATTTCTTCAAATTCTGGCTGAACATCGGCCGGGAAACGCAGCTCGAGCGATTCCACGACCGCCGCTGGAGCCCGCTGAAGAGCTGGAAGTTTTCGCCAATCGACATCGCCGGCATCACCAAATGGGACGAATACACCAAAGCGCGCGACCTGATGGTCGAGCGCACGCACAAGGAGTTCGCGCCCTGGATCATTGTGCGGGCGAACGACAAACGGCGCGCGCGGCTGGCCGTCATGCAGCGCATTCTCCTTTCGCTTCCCTATGACGGCCGCGACCTCGACGTCATCGGCAAGGAGGACAAGAAGATCATCGGCGAAGGGCCGACTTTCCTCGAAAAATAAGCTCACCTCATCGATACGCGGCTCTCATGCCGCCAGCCGGGCAATCCGCTGCAGTCGCTTCAGCGTGGTGTCGTCCTGCAGCGCCTGCTGGAAAAGCGAGATCTCCTGGTCGATGCGGTCGCAGAGCGCGCCGGTGTCGCCCCTCAGCAGGTCGCGCGTCTGTAGCAGCGCCGCGACAGGCTTCTTGGCGAGTTGCCTGGCTCTTGCCAACGTGGCTTCCTCGACGCTGCCGTCCGTCACGATCTCGCCGACAAGGCCCAGTGCCCTGGCATCTTCGGCGGCGAGCGTGTCGCCCAGGCAGAAGAAGCGGAACGCCCCGGCATAGCCGAGCTTCTGCGGCGCCAGAATGCTGGTCGCCGCGTCCGGCACCAGGCCGAAATCGACGAACGGCACCCGAAACGTGCTCTTGCTCGAGGCGATCACCATGTCGCAGTGGAACAGGATGGTGCAACCGACGCCGACGGCGTCGCCGTCGACACAGGCAAGGACCGGTTTCGGGAACGTCGCCAGCGTGCGGAACATATCGGTGACGGCGGCGATCAGTCGCCGATGTTTGGTGGCGTCGAGAAATTCGGAGAAATCGGCACCGAGGCAGAAGCACCCGGCCAAGCCGCGCAGGACCACGACGCGGACGTCGTCGTCGACAGCGGCTTCGTGGAATGTCCTGGCCAGGCTTTCATAGGCCCGCCTGTCCAGCACCGGGCGGCCGTCACCCGACGATACCGTGACGATCAGCGTGTGATTGCGGAATTCTGCTTTTGAGTGAACGTTCATGGCCTTTCTCCAATCTCACGAGGCGCGTCTCTGTCCGAGCATGTCCGGGTACCCTCTGGCCAGCACCGGCGCAAAGTGGTTGCGGCGCGAACGCACCACGTCGAGCGTGTGCTCGTTGAAGGTGAGCAGTGTGGCAACCACCTGCTGGTTGCCATAGGTACGCTGGTAACCGAGCGGCGTTGCCAGGAAATGCAGCTGCAGCGCGCGAAGCACCCACATCGGCTCGAATTCGATGATCACCTGGTTGACGTTGCGCTTCAGTCCCCACTCGACGAAGCCGGCGATCAGCTCGGTGCCGACCGTCGACACGCCGCGCCGACCGTCGCGGAATCCCGGCGCAACCGCATAGCGGGTCAGTTCATAGACATTCGGGCCCGACGGTGGGGTTCCCTCATAAAGGTCCGCCAGCACATCGGTTAGAAGATGTGCCCGGGTCGTCGGCAACATCCGCTGATAACCGGCGAGCTCGCCATTGCGGATGACGATCTGGTGCACTGCCTCGTCGTGGTCGAATTGATCGATCTCGAGGCCATCAGGGCGCTGCAGATCGGTCCATCCCATCTCTTCGACGAAAACTCTGTAACGCAAACGATGAACTGCCTCCCAGAGGTCGGGCCGTTCCATCAATTCCTGGGTCGTGAGGGAAAAAAGCATTTGCCGTCTCCTAGTTTCAATAGGAAGATACGGCCGTGCTTTCCCAAAAAAATTACGCGATCACGCAAGCAAGAATTTCTAGGCCGGCGCGGCCGACCTAGTTAATATAGCCGCGCCTTATCGCTTCCGCGACGGCCTGGACCCGGTTAACAGCACCGAGTTTGCTTTTGGCGTTAAGAAGGTGTTTCTCTGACGTGTGTTCCGAAATGCCGAGAATTTGTGAAATCTCCCATTCGGACTTGCCAACAGCAGCCCATTGCAGGCATTCGCGCTCACGCGGCGTTAATTCGACATGATCGATGGTTTTGCCCGCCATAGTGTGGAGCTGCATTGCGCGGCCAATCGCATAAGTCGAGACCAGCGACACCAACCCGAACTCGGCACTCGACAATTCGACAGCCTCGCCGCCTAGCGACACCATGACGATCTGGCCATCGAGCGTGATTAGCGGGAAGGCCAACCCGTCGCGCAGCTTGAATTCGCCGGCATCGCCCATCACCTCGCCGCCGCTCTTGCCGATGCGGATGCCCTGAGATGCTTCCCGCCACTGGAATGGCGCTTGAAGCTGCTTCATGTGGCTGACGACGGGGTCGTGATCGACGTAGTTGCGCGCGACGTAGCGCTCAAGCCATTCAGCCGGCCAGTCGCAGAGCAGCACATGGTCCTTTTGCTGGTTTCTCGGCGTGCCAGGTTGCGGAACCGTCCCGGCCATCAGCGCCGTCAGCCCGAACCCGCTTGTTACCCCCAGCAGCTTTTCGCAGACGGCGGCGGCTGTGCCGGCGTGCTGCAACTGATCTATCAACTCCAGCGTACGATCGAAATGACCCATCGCAACATCTACCCCATGTTGCCTTCCGCTCTTGACGCCAATGGCAGTGATCAACCCGCACCACGCCATCAACCCCGGACTGCAAAGCTGCCTCCCCTGTGCGTCCTACTGCTCCTCTTCAGCCGGCATCACGCAGTCACTTGCAAACTCACTAAACAATATCCCTAAATTGCAATGATGAAACCAAAAACCGTCGTACCTGTGTTTTTTTCGTACAAAAACCTGTTATTTCGTACGAAAGCCGGGGCAAGACCGGACGGAGTCGTCGCGTGGCGTTTCGGCGCATATCCATTTCATTGATCTCGATATTGATCGGAGCGCAATCGCTTGCGGTTGCTGCGCTCGCCGCGGAGCCGCAGGTGCCGGTGTTCTGGGACGCCAAGGAGCGGCTGCCAAAGCCGGACCTTTCGATGCTGCCGCGGCTGCGATTCCTGACCACCACGGATTTCCCGCCGTTCAATTTCCTCGATGGGGCAGGCCGGCTGTCGGGCTTCCATGTCGACCTGGCGCGCGCCATCTGCGCCGAGCTCGGCATTGCCGAAAAATGCCAGATCCAGGCGCTGCCCTGGGCCGAGCTCGAAGGTGCGCTCGGGAAAGGCGAGGGCGAAGCGATCATTGCCGGCATCGCCGCGACGCCGGAGTCGCGGTCGAAATACGCATTTTCACGCTCCTACCTGCAATTTCCGGCACGCTTCATCATGCTGAAGACACAGGCGCTGACCGAACCAATGTTCGACAAGCTGCGCAGCAAGCGTGTCGGCGTGATCGCCGGCTCCGCGCACGAGCGGATGCTGCGCGATTATTTCGGCGACGTCCAAATCGTCCCGTTCGCAAAGCCGGAGGAGCTTTATGGCGAGCTGAAAGCCGGCAAGATCGACGCCGCCTTCGGCGACGGCATGCGTTTCGCCTTCTGGCTCGGCGGTTCGGATGCAGCGGGCTGCTGCCGCTTTGCCGGCGGCCCCTATCTGGCGCCCGAATATCTCGGCTCAGGCATGGCAATCGCCACCAGGGCCGACGATCCGGCACTGGCCGCCGCTTTCGACTACGCGCTGCAGGAAATCTCGGTGAAAGGCACGTTCGCCGAGTTCTATCTGCGCTATTTTCCCGTCAGTTTTTTCTGAGCTTGGCCGCCGGCTCAGGTCAGCGTGCGAAGGCGGGCCTTGGCGGCTCGCGCAATGGCGGCGACCGTCAGCGCATCGAGGTCGAGTTCCCGGCGGACGAGCTGCAGGACGCGCACCTCCTCCAGGCGCATTTCGAGATCGACAGCTGCGACCTCGAAGGCGGCGGCATAGGCGGTGTCACGCAGGCGTTCGGGCAGCGCCTCGGCGACGCGCGCCAGGACGCCCTCCAGCCCATCCTTTTCATGCAGCATTTTCTGGCAGGCCTGGGCGACCTCGACCAGCCGCTCCTGGTTGAAATCCTCAAACACCGGCCAGGATCGAACGACGTCGCCGATCCGCGCCAGTTCGACGTCGGTCATGTCGCGGTCTGACGCCGAGGTGATGACCATCAGGTAGATCATGGCTTCGTGTGGCGACAATGGCATTTACAACTCCTTGAGACGGTCCCGAAGTTAGGAACGAGGGACCGGCGCCGCAAGGAAAAACAGCCGCGATCGTTGGCGCTCCGATCACGCCTTGGAACTTGATCCATCCTGACTATCGGGACGGGGGCTCTTAATCTTCTTGCCTGATCACGGTGCTGCCCGAAAACCGGGTTCCACTTTTCGGGATCATGGTCTAGAGCATGCGGCTGCCGGCATGGATGCTGGCAAAGTTGCAGGAATAGCATCATGGCCGAACAACAGCCGATCGATCTCAGCCCGGAAGTCCTCGCCGCCGCCGCCGAAAGCAAGGCGTGGCCATTCGAGGAAGCGAACAAGATCGTCGCCCGCTACGCGAGCAGCGGCTACCCGGAAACGGTGCTGTTCGAGACCGGCTACGGCCCGTCCGGCCTGCCGCACATCGGCACGTTCGGCGAGGTGGCGCGCACATCTATGGTGCGCCACGCCTTCCGCGTGCTGACTGAAGACAAGGTCAAGACGCGGCTGCTGTGCTTCTCCGACGACATGGACGGATTGCGCAAGGTGCCGGACAATGTGCCTAACAAGGACATGCTGCGCGCCTATCTCGGCAAGCCGCTGACCAGGATACCGGACCCGTTCTCCAATGAGTATCCGTCCTTCGGCGCCGCCAATAACGCACGGCTGCGCGCTTTCCTCGACCGTTTCGGCTTCGATTACGAATTCGCTTCCTCGACCGACTATTATACTTCCGGCCGCTTCGACGCGACGCTGCTCAAGATGCTCGAGCGCTTCGATAAGGTGATGGCAATTATGCTGCCGTCGCTGCGCGAGGAGCGGGCGCTGAGCTATTCGCCCTTCCTGCCGATCCATCCCAAGACCGGCATCGTCATGCAAGTCGCGATCGACGAGCGCAAGCTCGACGCCGGCACCATCGTGTGGCGCGACCCGGACACCGGCGAGCGCTTCGAGACGCCGGTGACCAGCGGTCATGCCAAGCTGCAATGGAAGCCAGATTGGGCGATGCGCTGGGCAGCACTCGGCGTCGATTACGAGATGTCCGGCAAGGATCTGATCGATTCCGTCAAGCTCGCCGGGCAGATTTGCCGCGCGCTCGATGCTCCGGCACCGGAGGGCTTCAATTATGAGCTGTTCCTCGATGAGAACGGCCAGAAGATCTCGAAGTCGAAGGGCAATGGGCTGACCATCGACGAGTGGCTGACTTACGCGCCGACCGAGAGCCTTAGCCTTTATATGTTCCAGCGCCCGCGAACCGCGAAGAAGCTTTATTTCGACGTCATCCCGAAGGCGGTAGACGAATATTACACGTTCCTCTCTGCCTATCAGAGGCAGGACTGGAAGGAGCGGCTGGGCAATCCGGTCTGGCACATGCATGACGGCAATCCCCCGGCAGTCGACCTGCCGGTTCCGTTCTCGCTGCTGCTCAACCTGGTCAGCGCCTCGAATGCGCAGAACAGGGACGTGCTGTGGGGTTTCATTTCGCGCCACGCGCCGGGTGTGACGCCGACAACCCATCCCGAGCTCGACCGGCTGGCCGAATATGCCATCCGCTATTTCGACGATTTCGTGAAGCCGGCGAAAGTGTACCGTGCTGCCGACGCGGTCGAGCGCGAGGCGCTGACCAAGCTTTCGGAAGCGCTCGCCGCGCTGCCGGCTGATGCCGACAGCGAGGCAATCCAGAACGCTGCCCTCAATGTTGCGCGCAAGATCGAGCGCTACCAGGATCATTCCAAGCAGAGCCCGGAGGGCGGACCCGGTGTCTCCGTCGCCTTCTTCCAGATGATCTATCAGGTGCTGATAGGTCAGGAACGCGGGCCGCGCTTCGGCTCCTTCGCCGCGCTCTACGGCATCGCCGAAACGCGCGAGCTCATTCAGCGGGCGCTGGCTGGTCAGCTGGCGGCATGAGGACGCCGTCTTGCTCCTCCAGGATCGAGCTAGGCGCTACAGGCGCGGATCGCGACGCAGCAGCCGGGAGCGGCGGCAGGCCTGAAACGCTCGGCGGCGGCCCGAAGACGCCTTTTTTTGCTGCACGCGCCTTCTCGCCGGCTTCTACGTAAGGGCCGCCCTTGGCGGCGCGCGCCCAGCCATTTTCGACCAGCCATTGGCCGATATCCTGATTGCCGATCCGGCACTCGGCGGCGATCAGATCAGGACCGCCTTCGGGCGGCACGGCACAGACCACCGCACGACTGCGGAGAAAGGCGCGGAAGGCCGTTCGCGCCCGAATGCCGCAATTCCAGGACTCGCCGCCGTCGGTGCAAGTCTCCTCCTGCTTGACGATGTCGATACCGGAAACCGCAATCGAATAGCCCTTTGCTTCGATGACCCCGGCGGCCGACGCGACGGGCTGGAATAGTTTCGTGCCTTTCCAGTCGTCGGGCATTTTCGTTTTTGGCGGCTTGGGCGGTCCGGCCAATGCCAGATCGCTCAACGGGGCGCGCGGCTCTATCCGTTCAAGCTCGTTGGAACCGAGCTGCGGCGGCACCACGATTTCTGGATCGATTGCCCTCGAATGCGCCGCCTGCTTGGCCGGCACTGGTTTCGGGATGGCCGACGTAGCCGGCGCGGCGGGCTGCGGTTCAGCGCCGACCTGGATTTGCTCCCAGGGGCCGCCGCTTTCGCTCTGGACGGCGCGGCCGCCGGCGACAATTGCCGTGGCCATCGCCGGGATCGCCAGAACAGCCAAGGCAAGGTGAGGCAGACGCACCGGCCCCGCGCCTACTGGCTTGCCCAGACAATCCGCGCCACCCATTCGACATCGCGCATGGGGATGTCGCGGTCCGGGTGATCGGGATTGAGGGAGACCAGCGCGATCGACCTCGGTGTCTGGCGGTCGAGCACCTTGGCCATCACCTCGCCGGCATTGGTCTTGACGACGACGCGATCACCCTTTCGTATGGTAGCCCCTGGCTCGACGATCAGGACATCGCCATTGCGATAGAGCGGCAGCATGGAATCGCCCTGGACCTTCAAGGCATAGGAGGTTTCGGTTGCCCGTGCCGGAAGCTCGATCAGGTCCCATCCCTGCCCCGCTGGAAACCCGGCGTCGTCGAAGAAGCCACCGGCGCCCGCCTGGGCGAAGCCGAGCAGCGGCACCGACGATCTCTGCACGGGTAGTGCGCCGGAATTACCCCGACCCTCGACCAGCCCCGCAAATTCATCCAGCGAGGCGCCGGTCGCCTCGATGATCTTGGCCAGCGATTCGGTCGACGGCCAGCGCGGCCGTCCATCTGAGGACAGCCGCTTCGATTTGTTGAAGGCGGTCGAGTCGAGGCCAGCGCGCCTGGCCAGCCCAGAGGCCGAAAGCGAATAACGCTCGGCAAGAGCGTCGATGGCGGCCCAAACGCGGTCGTGCGAGAGCACCTTGCTCTTCCTTCGAAACAGGAAAAAATACCTTCCCTGTTTTACCCCTTGGCCGCCATCTTGTCCACCGCCGAAGACGGCGTCAGGCTGCCTCCTTGGCCTCGTCCCTGGTATAGGGATCGAAGCGCTCGTAGAAGGTCTCGCCCTTCTCGGCCATATCAAGCAGCAGCTTCGGCGCCTTGAACTCGGTGCCGTATTTCTTCTGCAGGCGCTTGGCGAGTTTGACGAATTTCTTCGCGCCGATGCCGTCGATGTAGGACAGTGCACCGCCTGTATAGGGCGCGAAGCCGAAGGCCAGGATCGAGCCGACATCGGCCTCGCGTGGGTCGGTAACGATGCCCTCTTCCATCACCCGTACCGCCTCAAGCGCGATGGTGACCAGCAGCCGCTGCTTCAGTTCCTCATAATCGACCTGCTCCGGCGCCAGCTGCGGGTAGAGATCCCTGAGGCCTGGCCACAGCTTCTTCTTGGCCGGTTTTGCCGGATAGTCATAGAAGCCCTTGCCGTTCTTGCGGCCCAAGCGACCATGCGTGTCGACCATCGTGTTGATCAGCGCCATCTGCTTCGGATCGACCGCCTTGTCGCCGAGGTCGCGCATGGTCTGCTTCATGATCTTCTGGGCAAGGTCGATCGCCGTCTCGTCGGTCAACGCCAAAGGACCGACCGGCATGCCGGCGGCCTTGGCCGCGTTCTCGATCATTGGCGCCGGAACACCTTCGATCAGCATCTTGTAGGCCTCCGACATGTAGCGCAGCACGCAGCGATTAACATAGAAGCCGCGCGTATCGTTGACGACAATCGGCGTTTTCTTGATGGCACGGACAAAGTCGATCGCGGTTGCCAGCGCCTTGTCGCCGGTCTTCTTGCCGAGGATGATCTCGACCAGCATCATCTTGTCGACCGGCGAGAAGAAATGGATGCCGATGAAATTCTTCGGCCGCGCCGAATTCCTGGCCAGCGATGTAATCGGTATGGTCGACGTATTCGAGGCGAAGATCGCCGACGGCTTGAGCACAGCCTCGGCCTGTTCGGTGGCACCCTTCTTTACGGCCGAATCCTCAAATACCGCCTCGACCACAAGATCGCAGCCGGCGAGATCCGCATAGTCGGCCGTCGGCGTGATTAGCGACAGCAACTGACATTTGTCCTGCGGCTTGGCACGGCCCTTCTTTACCTGATCCGAGATCAGGTTGTCGGAATGCGCCTTGCCCTTGGCGGCGGACTCCATGTCGCGGTCGAGCAGCACCACCGGAATGCCGGCCTTGGCTGTCACATAGGCAATGCCAGCGCCCATGAAGCCGGCGCCGAGTACGCCGATCTTCTTGAACTTCGTTTCCGGCACACCGGCCGGGCGGCGCGCGCCCTTGTTCAGTTCCTGCAGCGACACGAACAGCGAACGGATCATCGCTGCCGCTTCCCTGGTCTGCATGATCTCGGTGAAATAGCGTTGCTCGATCCGCAAGGCGGTGTCGAACGGCACCAACAGGCCCTCATAGACGCATTTCAGGATGGCGGCAGCGGCGGGATAATTGCCATAGGTCTCTCGGCGCAGAATGGCGATGGCCGGGGGCCACAGATTGGCACCGGCCACCGAATAGATCGGGGCGCCGGGCAGCTTGAAGCCCTTTTCATCCCATGGCGCCACCGGTTTCAAGCCGTTCCTGATCATCGCCTTGGCGGTTTCGACCAGCTTGTCCGGCTCGGCAATCTCATGGATCAGGCCCATCGACTTGGCCTTCTGAGGCGACAGCGTCTGGCCGGACGTCAGCATTTGCAGCGCCTGCTGCTGGTCGGTCAGCCGTGGCACGCGCTGGGTGCCGCCGGCGCCCGGAAAAATGCCGATCTTCACTTCGGGAAGCGCCATCCTCACTTTGTCTGAATCGGCCGCGACACGGCCATGGCAGGCGAGCGACAATTCGAACGCGCCACCCATGCATGTGCCGTTGATCGCCGAAACCCATGGCTTTCCCGAAGTTTCCAGCTTACGGAACAGGCCGTTCATGGTGCCCGCATTGTCGAACAGCGCCTTGGTCGCCTTCTCCGGGTCCTTCGCCTTGTCGGCGGCGAAGGTCGCCAGCATCTTCTGCAGCATGGTGATGTCGGCGCCGCCCGAGAACGTATCCTTGCCGGAGGTGATCACCGCGCCCTTTATCGCTGCATCGCTCGCCACTTTGTCGACGATGGTATTCAGTTCGAGCATCACCTCCTCGGTGAAGACGTTCATCGAACGGTCCGGCATGTCCCAGGTGACCAGCGCAATGCCGTCGGCGTCGATGTCGAGGGTGAAATTGGTGTAGCTCATCATCTCTCTCCGTCAGACGCGTTCGATGATCGTTGCAGTGCCCATGCCGGCGCCGATGCAAAGCGTCACCAGCGCGGTGTTGAGGTCGCGGCGTTCCAATTCGTCCAGCACCGTACCGAAGATCATCGCACCGGTGGCGCCGAGCGGATGGCCCATGGCGATGGCCCCACCATTGACGTTGATCCGGTCATGCGGAATGTCGAAAGCCTGCATGTAGCGCAGCACCACCGAAGCGAAGGCCTCGTTGAGCTCGAACAGGTCGATGTCCGACAGCTTCATCTTCGCCCGCTTCAACAGCTTCTCGGTGACGTCGACGGGGCCGGTCAGCATCAGCACCGGTTCGGAGCCGATGTTGGCGAACGCACGGATGCGTGCGCGCGGCTTGAGGCCGAGCGTCTTTCCCGCCTTTTTCGAGCCGAGCAGCACGGCCGCCGCGCCATCGACGATGCCGGAGGAATTGCCGGCATGGTGGACGTGGTTGACCTGTTCCACCTCGGGATGCTTCTGCANCGCCATCGACGATGCCGGAGGAATTGCCGGCATGGTGGACGTGGTTGACCTGTTCCACCTCGGGATGCTTCTGCACGGCGACGGCGTCGAAGCCGCCCATTTCGCCGGGCATGACGAAGGACGGGTTGAGCGCGGCCAGCGACTGCATGTCGGTCGAGGGCCGCATATGTTCGTCATGGTCGAGGATGGTCAGGCCGTTCTGGTCCTTGACCGAGATCACCGAATTCTTGAAGCGGCCCTCGCCCCACGCCTTGGCGGCACGCTTCTGGCTTTCGACCGCGTAGGCATCGACGTCGTCGCGCGAAAAGCCGTATTTGGTGGCGATCAGGTCGGCCGAGATTCCTTGCGGCACGAACCAGCCGGGCAGGCCGACCGATGGGTCCATGAACCAGGCGCCGCCGGAGGCGCCCATGCCGACGCGCGACATCGATTCGACGCCACCGGCAATGACGATCTCGTCGGCGCCCTGCGCGATCTTGGCGGCGCCGAAATTGATGGCGTCGAGGCCCGAGGCGCAGAAGCGCGATATCTGCATGCCAGGCGCCTTGGTGTCGTAGCCGGCCTCGAAAGCGGCGGCACGTGGAATGACCGCACCCGCCTCGCCAACCGGATCGACACAACCGAAGATGATGTCGTCGACGGTGCCGGTGTCCAGCCCGTTGCGGTCGCGGATGGCCTCGAGCACCTTGGCGCCGAGCCGCACCGCCGGCACTTCGTGCAGCGAGCCATCCTTCTTGCCCCTGCCGCGCGGCGTGCGCACGGCATCATAGACATAAGCTTCGGCCATTTTCCTGCTCCTTGGGTTTGCTGAAACTCGCTCAGAGCGAGCGCCCGATCAGCAATTTCATGATCTCGTTGGTGCCGCCGTAGATGCGCTGGACGCGGGCGTCGCGGAACATGCGCGCAATCGGATATTCATTCATGTAGCCATAGCCGCCATGCAATTGAAGGCATTCGTCGACGACTTTTCCTTGCAGGTCCGACAGCCAGTATTTGGCCATAGACGCGGTCACCGGGTCGAGGCCGCCGTTAATGTGACGGGCAACGCAGTCATTGTAGAAGACGCGGCCGATGGTCGCCTCGGTCTTCAATTCGGCAAGCTTGAACTGGGTGTTCTGGAATTCGATGATGGGCTTGCCGAAGGCCTTGCGCTCCTTGACGTAGTCGATGGTAAGCGCCAAGGCCCGCTCGACCATGGCGATAGCAGTGGTGCCGATCTGCAGCCGCTCCTGCGGCAATTGTTGCATCAACTGGACGAAGCCCTGGCCTTCGTCGTTGCCGAGCAGGTTCGAGGTCGGCACACGTACGTCGTTGAAGAACAGTTCCGACGTGTCGTTGGCCTTGAGGCCGATCTTGTCGAGGTTGCGGCCGCGCTCGAAACCTTCCACCTCGTCAGTCTCGACGACGATCAGCGAGATGCCCTTGGCGCCCTTCTCAGGATCGGTCTTGGCAACGACGATGATGAAATTGGCGAGCTGGCCGTTGGTGATAAAGGTCTTCGAGCCGTTGAGCTTGTACTGGTTGCCGTCCTTTTCGGCGCGCGTCTTGACGCTCTGAAGGTCGGAGCCCGCACCGGGCTCGGTCATGGCGATGGCGCCGATCAGCTCGCCGGTCGCCAGCCTCGGCAGCCATTTCTTCTTCTGCTCGTCCGAGCCGTAATGGAGGATGTAGGGGGCAACGATCGAATTGTGCAGGCCAATGCCGAACCCGTCGACGCCGACATGGCCGATCGCCTCGATGATGGCGCTCTCATGCGCGAAGGTGCCGCCCGATCCGCCATATTCCTCCGGCATAGAGGCGCAGAGCAGGCCGGCAGCACCCGCCTTCAGCCAGCTCTCGCGGTCGACCATTTCGTTCTTCTCGAACTCGTCGTAACGCGGCGCGATCTCTTCCGACATGAAGCGGTGCGCCATGTCGTAAAGCATGCCGACCTCGTCCGCCGCCCAGGCGGGCTTGGGAAGGCCAAGGATTTCGGCGGGGTGGGTCATGGTTTCTCCCTCGCGCCGACGTTCCCCTCCCCCTCGAGGGGAGGGTGGCCGCGAAGCGGCCGGGGGGGGTCGCCGATGACTTGCTCGACCTTACCTTTTACAACCTGCGCCATGTGCCACGGCATTGCGATCATTTTCCTCCAAGGCATGCACCAGAATGGAGGTCGGCGCACTGCACGCAGGACCCCTCCCGGCCCTTCGGGCCACCATCCCCTCGAGCGGGAGGGAGACGCCGAACCTAGAACGCTTCCGCCGGCAGTGCCATCAATGTGTCGGCGCCGCTGGAGATGCGGGCAAGATGCGCCGACGTCTCCCGCATGATCCGCTCCATGAAGAAGTGCGCCGTCACCAGCTTGTTGTCGTAGAAGGACGAAGCGCCGTCGGCGCCGTTCGCCAATTTCGCTGCGGCCACCTTGGCCATCTGCGCCCACATATAGCCCAGCGCCACCAGGCCGAAGAGATGCATGTAATCGGTCGAGGCGGCACCGGCGTTATCGGGCTTGGCCATGCCGTTCTGCACCAGCCACATCGTCGCCGTCTGCAGATCGTTGAGGCCCTTCTTCAGCGCCTTGGTGAAGGGCGCCATCGTCTCGTCGGTGCGGTTTTCCTCGCAGAACTCTCCGACTTCCTTAAAGAAAGCCTGGACCGCGCGGCCGCCATTCAAGGCCAGCTTGCGGCCGACGAGGTCGAGCGCCTGGATGCCGTTGGCACCCTCATAGATCATGGCGATGCGCGCATCGCGGACGAACTGGCTCATGCCGTGCTCTTCTATATAGCCGTGGCCGCCGAAGACCTGCTGCGCCATTACCGCATGATCGAACCCCTTGTCGGTGAGCACGCCTTTGACCACCGGCGTCATCAGGCCGGTGTAGTCGTCTGCGACCTGGCGATCTTTGTCGTCACCGGAGCGGTGAGCGATGTCGGACTTGATCGCCGTCCACAGCGCCAGCGCGCGGCCGGCCTCGTTGAAAGCCTTCATGGTCATCAGGCTGCGGCGGATGTCCGGATGGACGATGATCGGATCGGCCTTCCTGTCCGGCGCCTTCGGCCCTGACAGCGAGCGGCCCTGCAGACGATCCTTGGCGTAGGAAACCGCATTCTGGTAGGCAACCTCAGATAGCGAAAGTCCCTGCAGGGCGACGCCAAGCCGCGCCTCATTCATCATGGTGAACATTGCTTTCAGCCCGCCATTGGCCTCGCCGAGCAGCGTGCCTTCAGCGTCGTCGTAATTCATGACGCAGGTCGAGTTGCCATGGATACCCATCTTCTCCTCGATCGAGCCACAGGAGACGGTGTTCTTCTCGCCCGGATTGCCTGAGGCATCGAGCTTGAGCTTCGGCACGATGAACAGCGAGATGCCCTTCACGCCATCCGGCGCGCCCTCGATACGGGCCAGCACCAGGTGGACGATATTGTCCGACATGTCATGCTCGCCGGCCGAGATGAAGATCTTCTGACCGGAGATCCTGTAGGTGCCGTCGCCATTTGGGACGGCCTTGGTGCGCAGCAAGCCAAGATCGGTTCCGCAGTGTGGCTCGGTCAGGTTCATGGTGCCGGTCCAGGCGCCCTCGACCAGCTTCGGCAACCATGTTGCCTTCTGCTCTTTGGTGCCATGGGTGATGATCGCAGCGATCGCGCCTTGCGTCAGGCCGGCATACATCATCAGCGACATATTGGCCGACACCATGTATTCGGCAACCGCAGTGTGCACCGCGTAGGGCAAGCCTTGCCCGCCAAACTCGACAGGTGCCGCGAGCCCCATCCAGCCGCCTTCGCGATACTGGTCGAAAGCTTCCTTGAAGCCTTTCGGCGTCGTTACCGAACCGTCGTCATGGCGCATGCAGCCTTCCACGTCGCCAACGCGGTTCAGCGGCTGCATCACGTTTTCGGCGAGCTTCGCGCCCTCGGCAAGGATGGCCTCGAGCACATCCGGCGTCGCGTCGGAAAATCCGGGAAGATTGGAATAACGCCGATATCCCAGCACTTCGTTCAGCACGAACAGCGTGTCCCGGACCGGCGCTCTGTAGATCGGCATGCGTTTCCTCCACCATGCGGTCTTGGCCCCGAAATCAGCCCCAGCATATGAGGATGGCAGACGGACCAACGTTGTGGTCGAGATAACAAATATTGACGTTTGCGTAAACGTCAATTCGGCGGTGCGTCAAATTTTCCCCGCGCGCCAGGACGACAAACGACAAAGCACGGCAAACGACGAAGAACCGCGCAGCGAAAGCCACGCGGCTCTTATTCGTCACAAATCGAAAGCTTAGTTTAGCTCGCTACGCTGGCCTGCGGCGTCGAGCGCTCGATCAGCATTTGCCGGACGGTCGACATCGAAGCACTCAGTTCGCTGATGGCGTCGTCGATCAGCGCCCGCTGCTTCTGCAGACGGGCAAGCTGCTTCTCCGACTTGTCGAGCGCCAGCCGCAATTGCTTGGTGTTGGAGCCGTTCGGATCATAGAGGTCCATCATCTGCTTGACGTCGCGCAGCGAGAACCCGACCTTGCGGCCAAGCAGGATCAGCTTCAGCCGGGCCCTGTCGCGGCGTGTATAGAGACGGGTCGAGCCGTCGCGCTGCGGGTTGAGCAGACCCTTGTCCTCATAGAAACGCAGCGTACGCAGCGTCACTCCGTATTTCTTGGCCATTTCGCCGATGCGGACAAGCTCTTCACCGGCTTCGCTCGACATATCGTTGGTGTTGGCCGCGGCTTGGCCGGGCGAAATAAGTTTCATGGTCACTGGCTTTCCCCGTCTGGTGGCGTCGCGGTCGCGGACCTTGCGTCGCCTGAGTGAAAGCGGGGGCGTGCTTCCACTCGTGGTTTCAACAAACAAATCGCAAACGGCGTAATCCGCTCATTTACGTTTACGTCAATTCTATATCGATAGCCGCCTCACCACGCAAGAGCGTTCTGGTCTTGCAACTTTATGCCGCAGCACCAGCGGACAACCTAAAAGGTCGTTGCCGATTTCGGGAGCGATCATGCGGCTGATCAAAATTCTACAACGTCTTTTGCGCGTCCAAAAAAGACACCCGGCGCCGTCGGCGGCCAGCCGACAAAGTTGCAACTTCTTAAGCTTGGTTAACGCGTTGTTTACCACGTTGGGGCGAAATGTGCGCATGTCGGTTACCCGTGTCTATCCTGTACTGAATTTTTCACGGTTTTTCGGAGCGCGGATGAGACCCGGGAAGCTCGTCTTCCACTGCAACAAGCCAAGCAGTCGCCTTCGTCCCGGCAGGACTTTGGGAACCTGGTGAAAGCCAGCAATTCTGAAACGGGCGCATTGATGAACAGCAAGCGGTCCTACCTCGATACACTCAACGCCGGCAGGCAACGCCGGCCGCACACGACGCTTGAAGAGCTCAACCGCTCCCTGGAAACTCTGGAGCAGCGGCTGGAGCGGACGCGCGAGGAGACGGCAAGCCACCCCGATCCGCGCCGACCAGCGGCAGAACCACGCTATCCCAGCGCCCAACCCTATGGCCAGCAGCGCCGGTATGAGGATCCACGCGCGCAGCGGCCGAAAGGTCCAGCAGCGGCTTTCGACCAGAATTACCAGGCGATCGCCCGCGATATCGACCGGGTACGCGGCCAGGAGGACAGCGTCGCCCTAGCCGGCAAGATCGCCGGGGAATTGCGCGGCCTGCGCGAAGACTTGCGCCAGCAGATGACCTCCGGCCTGCAACGCGAGTTCGAGGTACTGCGCAAGAATATTGGGCGAGCCTTCCAGTCAAATGGCGGCGGCAAAGGCAGCGCCGAACTCAGCGTCGAATTCGAGCGGCTTTCCGGCGCCATCCAGACACTGGCCGAAAAAAGCGACGACAGAAGCGTCAATATGCTGCGGCTCGAGCTTGAGCAGGTCAAAGCCGCGCTCGATACGCTGGCGCGCGAGGAGAGCGTGCAGGCGGTCGGACGCCGCTGGGACGATTTCGACCGCCGCTGGAACGCTTTCGAGGATCGCGTCGAGGCCGATCAGCGCAAGCGTTCCGATGCACCCGGCCTGTCGGCGCTGACGGAGCGGCTCGAACAGATCAGCAATGCCGTCAGCAATCTGCCGGAATCGCTGTCGCTGCGCTCGCTCGAGGAAAAGGTCCGCACGCTTGCCGGAGCGGTCGACCATTTCGCCCGCCAGCAGGACAATCGCGGCGGCGACACATTCAGTCAGATCGACGAGCGGCTCGACGAGATTTCCCGCGCGATCGTCGCCTCGACGGTTGCCGCGCAAGCCAATTCGTTCGACCCCGAGCCCTTCGAACGCATCGAGAAGCGGATCGATTCACTGGCCCAGCAAATCGAAGAAGTGTCGCAGGATCGTCCGGGTCGGGAGGTCATCGACCGTCTCAACACATTGTCGAGCCGCGTGGATGAACTGGCCGGCCGAGCCAATCTGCCGGAACAGGCGATGGAGCGCCTTGCCAGGCAAGTCGCGCTTATTGCCGACAAGATCGACCACGCGCCTGCCATGCCCGACGCCGACTACATCTTCCAGGGGCTCGAGCAGCGCTTCGACGTGCTGTCCAGCATGATGGAACGTCGCCAGGGCGACGCAATCGAACAAGGCAACATGCTGTTTCGCGACCTTGAGCGCCGGTTGGACGAGGTCGCCGACAGGCTGGACCAGCGCATGCCGCAGGTCGATAGCGCCGGCATTATGGATGCTATCGACGCCCGCTTCACCGCGCTGGCCAAGCGGATTGAGACGCGCGTTCCAGATCCCGCCAACGAGGCGGCGATCCGTGGCCTGGAGAGCCGGCTCGAAGACATCTCAAGCCGGCTGGATTCGTCCGCGGCGCAGGTCGCCAGCATCGACCCGGCGTTGATCCGCAGCCTTGAAGCGCAGGTCGCCGGCCTGACGGCGCATCTTTCCAAGCCCGGCACGCCGCTGCCGGAATTCGACGACATCAGCCCGCGTCTCAACGAAATCGAGAAGTCGCTGGCCGGAACCCGCGATTCCATCCTCGGCGCGGCGCGCGAGGCGGCTGAGAGCGCCGTCCGCTCACTGGCCGGATCAAGCGCCAACACGGCGGCCGTTACCGGCCTCGCCCAGGACCTGAAGACGCTCGAGGCACTGACGCGCCGTTCGGACGAGCGCAATTCGAGAACGTTCGAGGCTATCCACGATACGCTGCTCAAGATCGTTGACAGGCTTGGTTCATTGGAGACGGGCGAACCGGCAAGCGCGGAGTTGAGCAAGCGTTTCG
This sequence comes from Mesorhizobium sp. LSJC280B00, assembly GCF_000502835.1. GTDB lineage: Bacteria > Pseudomonadota > Alphaproteobacteria > Rhizobiales > Rhizobiaceae > Mesorhizobium. Next base: position 981 of record NZ_AYVL01000012.1, on the reverse strand, counting down.
GCCGGCCATCCAAGATCTCGGTGCAGGACGCACCGTCGATGGACCTCGACCAGCCGCTGCCGTTGACGGGCAGCATGGCCGATCTCGACGGCCGCGCCGCGGCGCTCGTGCGCGACGAGCCAGGTCCGCGTACGCCAGCCGAGGCCGCCGCCGCAGCAGCCCTGGCGGCTCTCGGTTCAGACACGACGCGTGAAAAAACCGAGCAAGGCGGCGGCAGGAAATCGATGTTAGGCGGGCTGGCGCGCGCCTTGAAGGGCAAGAAGGACGCCGAGATGCCGCCGCTTGCAGGCTCGGCGCAGAGCGCCGAGATACCGAGCGTCGATCTCGACGAGCCCCTCGACCCCAAGCTCGCCAACCGGCCACTGGAACCCGGCTCCGGCGCACCCGACCTCAGCGCCATCATGAAGCGCGTGCGCGACGAGCGCGGGCAGCCGACCCGGGAAGGCGGCGCTGAGGCGGCGAAATCGGACTTCATCGCGGCAGCCAGACGGGCTGCGCAAGCGGCGGCCGCCGAGGCGGACGCCCTCAAGCGCCAGTCGACGATGAAAGGCCCGGTCAAGGCACTCAGGATCGGCGACCTGCTCAAGGCGCGGCGCAAGCCGATCCTGATGGGGGCAATCGCCATCATGCTGGCGCTTGCCGGCCTGCAACTGGGCAAAGCCTTCTTCTCCGACCCGGTCGAAGTCACCAACAATGAGGCGGCACCGGCCGTGGCCGTACAGCCGGTGGAAACCGCTTTGGCCAGCGTTGCCAGCGAGCCGAAGGCGGACGCGCAGACGACAACACAGGAGAGCGCGCCGTCGCCCACCGTCAGGCAGGCAGAGCCATCCGCATCGATGACCAAGGACGACACGGCGGCGCAAACCGGCCCCGCTACACCGGCAGCCGAGACATCGACGGCGCCCTCGGCTTCCGCGGCGCCTGCTGACCTGGCGGCGCAAGACACCGCGGCCGCAGTGCCCGCGCCGGCAGCGGCGACGG
>NZ_AYVL01000011.1 GCF_000502835.1 Mesorhizobium sp. LSJC280B00 | reverse complement strand
CGCGCGGCCCGCCGCCGGCATGCGCCGACGCGGCAGCCTCGGCCTCGTCGACCGCAGCCAGGATGGCGCGGACGCGAACGAGAAATTCCGAACCCGCCTCGGTTAGCGACACGCTTCGTGTCGTCCGGTGCAGCAGGCGCACGCCCAACCGCTCTTCCAGCGAGGCAAGGCGCCGCGACAGGATCGTCGCGTCGCGGCCGATGCGAGCAGCCGCCTTGGTGAAGGAGCGTGCTTCGGCGATTGCCGCGAAGGCGGCCATTTCGACCAATGCTGCCGGTTCGTGCGATTGCTGCATCAGGCGCAGAGCTCAAATGTAAAACACAAGGATTATATACCAATAGCGCAGCAGCTAGTTTCACTCAATCCCGGCCCGTCAATCGGCCATCAACCGGAGTGAGACATGAAAGCGATCGAACTGACTGCCCCGAGACTGGACGCGTTTCGCGCGGCCACCGTTCCCACGCCTGAACCGCAGCGCGGCGAAGTGCTGATCCGCCTGCGCGCCGCAAGCCTCAATTTTGTCGATGTCGCGATAGCGAGCGGCAACTATCCAGGTCCGAGCTTTCCGCTCATTCCCGTCGTCGACGGCGCCGGCGAGATCGTCGGTATCGGCGAGGGCGTGTCGAGGCTCGCCATCAACGACCGCGTCATCGCCCATGCAAAACCGCGCTGGATCGGCGGCCGTCCGCGGCCTTATGAGACCAGAGAGATGCGCGGGCTGACACTGCCCGGCTCGCTCGCCGAATATGTCGCGCTGCCGGCCAATGCCGTTGTGCCGATGCCGGCGCATCTGTCCTTCGAAGCGGCAGCGACGCTGCCGATCGCCGGCACCACCGCGTGGAATGCGCTTCGCGCCGCCGATGCCGGGCCGGGGTCGGTCGTCGTCCTGCTCGGTACCGGTGGTGTCTCGATCTTGACCCTGCAGCTGGCCAAGGCAGCCGGCGCCACGGTCATCATCACCTCGTCGTCTGACGAAAAGCTGGCGCGCGCCAAGGCCTTGGGTGCGGATCATCTCATTAATTATCGTGAGACGCCGGACTGGGACGCCAAGGTGCTCGAGTTGACCGACGGGCTCGGCGCCGATCTGATCGTCGAAACCGGCGGCGCGGCCACCTTCGCCCGCTCCATCAATGCCGCGGCGCCCGGCGGCACGGTGTTCGCCATCGGCTTCGTCACCGGCGCCGAGGCCACCACGAACCTGCTGCCGATCATCATCAAGGCACTCAAGGTGGTGGGCAACAACACCGGTTCAGTATCCGACCTGCGCGACGCGGCGCGCGCCATCGGCGCCGCCCGTATCGATCCGGTCATCGACACGGTCTACGGCCAGCACCAGGCGACCGAGGCCTACGCCCATATGGCAGCCGGCGGCCGGCATTTCGGCAAGCTTGCGTTTACGTTGACGTGGTGAGCCTGGAAAGGCAGAGCGCGGCTTCATTCCAGCTTGGGTTCCTCACCCCACGAAAGTGGGGAGAGGTGGCTCGGCGAAGCCGAGACGGAGAGGGGAAACCGCGCTCTACGAAGGACCCCTCTCCGGGCGCGGAGCCTGTCCTCGGGCTTGCCGAAGGCAAGACCCGTGGGCGGCCACCTCTCCCCCGCCTCGCGGTGGGCGAGGAACCCAAGTCTTGAGAGGAGATTGGCAGCCTCACCGTCTGCCCCTAAATCAGCTTCTCCAGCGTGATCGGCAGATCCCGCACCCTTTTCCCGGTGGCGTGAAATACCGCGTTGGCGATCGCCGGCGCCACGCCGACGATGCCCAGCTCGCCGACCCCCTTGCCGCCCAGCACCGAGGAATGCGGATCGGGAATACCGACCGAGATCACCTCGATGTCGGGAATGTCTGCATTGGTGGCGATGAGATAGTCGGCGAGGTTGTTGTTGACGATGCGGCCGTGGCGGCGGTCGACGATGCCTTCCTCGAGCAGCGCCTGGCCGATGCCCATGATGATGCCGCCCTTCCACTGGCTTTCGGCGAGCTTGGGATTGTAGAGCCGGCCCGAATCCAGCGCCGACACCACGCGGGAAACGCGAACCGTGCCAAAGTCCTCGTCGACGCGGACTTCGATGAAATGCGCGCACCAGCTGTGGCGGGAATAGTCGCCCTCGGTGTGCGGCAGCGCCATGGCTATGGTGGTGTAGTTCTTGTAGCGGTCCTCGACCGTCGAATTGGCCGGCATGGTGTCGCCCTTCGCCTCGATATGCTCGCGCCCGACGCTGCTGAGCAATTCGGCGATCGAAACTTCCGGGCCGTTGCCGCGCGGTGAAGCGATGCGGCCATTGGCGACGACGAGCGTGTTGGCCTGCAGCGCATGGAACGGCGAAGCCGGATCGCTGATGGCGAGCCCGATCAGCTGGTCGAGCGCGGCACTCGCCGCCTTGTGGACGGCGCCGGTCATCACCCCGGCCAGCCGCGAACCGCCGGTGACGCCGGCACGGGCATAGCGGGAATCGCCAAGCTTGACGACGACGTTTTCCGCCGGCACGCCCACCACCTCGGCGGCGGTCTGCGCCAGGATCGTGTAGGTGCCCTGCCCCATGTCGATCGATGAGCTTTCGACCTCGACCGAGCCGTCGGCGAGAATGCGCACGACCGCCTCGCCATAGGCGCGCCGGACCGGGTAGGTGCCTGCCGCGACACCCCAGCCGATCAACTGGTTGCCGTCGCGCATCGAACGCGGCCGGGGGTTCCGCTTCGACCAGCCAAAGGCTTCGGCGCCGGCCGCGAAGGCCTCACGCAGTTGCCGTGTCGACCACGGCTTCTTCGCATGCGGGTCCTGCTCGGCATAGTTCCTGAGACGGATTTCCAGCGGGTCGATACCGACCTCGTAGGCGAGCTCGTCGATGGCGCTTTCGATGCCGAAGGCGCTCGGGTTCTCGCCCGGCGCGCGCAATGCCCCTGGCACCACCGTGTTGACCCGCACGACGTTCTGCCGCGACGAGAAATTCGGCGTCGCGTACATGACCGAGGTGACCGAGCCGAGCGGCTCGACCCACATGCCGTCGACCGAGGTCTCGTTGACGCCGCGATGCACGATCGACTGGATCTGGCCCTCCGCGTTGGCGCCGAGCGCCACGGTCTGGCGCGTCGCCGCCCGTCCGCCATAGGCGGTGAAGGTCTGCGGCCTGGTGACCGCCAGCTTCACCGGCCGTCCCAGCATTTTCGCGGCGACTGCCGCTACAGCGCCGTAGCCATAGGCAAACGCCTTGGAGCCGAAGCCGCCACCAATATAGGGCGAGACCAGTCGTACATTCTCGAACGGCACGCCGAACCATTCGGCATAGGTCCGCGCCATGCCGTCGAGCCATTGGCTCGGCTCCCAGACCGTCAGCTGGTCGCCCTGCCACTTTGCGATCAGGCCATGCGGCTCTATCGGCGCCTGGTATTCGCGCGGCGTGTTGTAGGCGTTGCAGATCCTGACCGGAGCCGAGGCGAACGCTGTCTCCGCCTCGCCCCATTCCTTGGTCATCGCATCGACCGGGATGCCGTCGCCGGCCTTTGGATCGCTGAGGTCGACGATCGCCGCCGCCTCGTCATAGGCGATCTTGACCAGCGCCGCGGCGGCGACCGCCTGCTCGAAAGTCTCGGCCACCACCGCCGCGACATGCTGGCCGCTGAAGGTGATGTCGCGCGCCAGCGGGCAATAGGCGACATCCGGCGGCGGCGTACCCAGCCAGTCCGTTGCGGTTCTCAGCGGCAGGATATTGTCGGGCGTCAGCACCAGCAGCGCGCCGGGCGACGCCTTGGCCGCGGCCGTGTCGATCGAACGCACCCGGCCGGCGGCAATGGTGCTCTCGACCAGCACCGCATGCGTAAGCCCCTCGAGCTGCTGCTCGACGGCGTATTTGGCGGCACCGGTGATCTTGGCCGGGCCGTCGACGCGCGACAGCCGGCCGCCAACCTGATCGGCGAGGACGGCACCGTCCGAAGCGTCGCCGCGTTTGGCATCGCCGGGTCTTGTTCTCAACTCGTGAACGGTCATGCCGTTTCTCCCATTTTGAGGATGGCGCGGGCGACGACGCGCGGCGCCAGTTCGATCTTGTAGTGGTTGGCGCCACGGTCGACGGCGCCCTCGACGGCGAGCAGGCTGGCTTGCCTGACGACCTCCGGCTCGAGCACCTTGCCGTTCAACGCCTCTTCGACGGCACGGGCGCGCCATGGCTTGGTGGCGACGCCGCCAAGCGCGACGCGCAGATCGCGAATTGTCCTTCCGTCGGCCTCGAATTCGATGCCGACGGCGGCACTTGCCGCGGCGAATTCATAGGACTGGCGGTCGCGGACCTTGAGATAGGTCGAGCGGCGGGCGGCCGCCGAAGCGGGAATGCCGATCGCGGTGATCATCTCGCCGGGCTCGATCGCATGTTCCCTTTCGGGCGTGCTGCCCGGCAACAGGAAAAAATCATCGACGGCGATCTGACGGTCGCCGAGATGGACGATCGCGTCGAAGGCGACGAGTGCAACCGCCAGGTCGCCGGGATAGGTGGCGACGCAGGCCTCGCTGGTGCCGAGCACGGCATGGCCGCGGGTGACCCCGCCGATCGCCGAGCAGCCGCTGCCGGGCCAGCGCTTGTTGCAAGCGGGGAAATTCGCCGGATCGCGGAAATAGGGGCAGCGCGTACGCTGCATCAGATTGCCGCCGATCGTCGCCATGTTGCGCAGCTGCGCTGACGCCGCCTGCCACAATGCTTCCGAGACGGCGGGGAACCGGCTCTTGATATCGGCATGGTCAGCGACGCGGCTCATCCTGGCCAGCGCGCCGATCGTGGCGCCCCGGTCATCAACGGCAATCGTGTCCAGTCCCTTGAGATGGGTGATGTCGACCACGGTCTCGGGTTCGGCAACGCCGCATTTCGCGAGATCGACAAGCGTCGTGCCGCCGGCCAAAAGCATGGCGCCGGGAAGTGCTGCTGCCTCACGGGCTGCATCGACGGAGCTGGCGCGGAGATATGAAAAGTCCCTCATGACGCGGCCTCCACGGCCGCCTGGCGCACGGCGGCGACGATATGCGGATAGGCGCCGCAGCGGCAGAGATTGCCGGCCATGTATTCGCGGATCTCCTCATCCGAGCCGGCATGGCCTTCGCGAATGCAGGCGACCGCCGACATGATCTGGCCCGGCGTGCAATAGCCGCACTGGAAGGCATCCTGTTCGAGGAAGGCGGCCTGCACCGCATGCAGCGTGCCATCCTCCCCGGCAAGCCCTTCGATGGTGGTGATGTCCCTGCTTTCAGCCTGAGTGGCGAGCGTCAGGCAGGCCAGCACGCGCTGGCCGTCGATATGAACGGTGCAGGCGCCGCACTGGCCCTGGTCGCAGCCCTTCTTGGTGCCGGTCAGGCCGAGATGGTCGCGCAAGGCGTCGAGCAGGGTAACGCGCGGTTCGACCTCCAGCTCATGTCGATGTCCGTTGATTCGAAGTTGGATTGGAGTTCGGGTTTTGCTTGTCATGGGGCGTCTGGCTCCGGTTGCTTGACGCGGGAGGGGATGATCTGGTGCCCGGCCGGCGAGCGGCAAGATCAGCTTATGGCTGGGTGAGCTAATCTCCCCCCTTGCGGGCGAGATGCCCGGCAGGGCAGAGGGGGTCGGTTCGACTTGGCGCGAGCTCCGGGAGGGCTGCGGCTTGGGAGGTCGAAAGACGTGACATACCCGATCCCGTGATTACATGAGAAAGGCACTCCACAATCGGAGGCGCCTCCGCTTATTACCTAAGGGCCTGCTCCGCCCTGTTCAAGCCCAGGATCGAAAATGATCAAAATTGGAGGAAATTGGCAGGGCAGCCGGCCGTCATGCCTGGAGACAAAAAAGCACCACCGGCCCAAGCCGGTGGTGCTCTCTGAACTGTCTGTAGGGGCAGGACAGTCCAATGATCCTGAGGGGATCGTGCTCAACGTGGGCTCATTTTTGCCCCACGGCATCGGCCGAACAGATGACGAGTGCCGGCCGCGAGGAAATATCCTCCGTCGTCATCCACCGGACGTCATCCACCGGCCGTGCACCGGAGGCGGGCAAGATGCCTCCGCCTGCCGGAACGCCGGCCCAGACTCGATCCTGTGATTATATTTACTTGCGATTATATTTGTCGGAGACGTAACGAAGGTGGAAGCGTCTGCGTTCTTGAAACGGGGCCTGCCTGTTCGGTTATGCTTCGGATCAACACTGGAGAAAAAATTGGCCGCGGAGCCGCCCGTCATTTCTGGAGACAAAACCGAAGCCGCCGTTGCAAAGCCGCTGCGCGCCGACGCGCAGCGCAACCGCGATGCGCTGGTCGAGGTCGCGGCAAAAGCCTTTGCCGCCCAAGGCGTCGATGCCTCGCTGGAGGAGATTGCGCGCCAGGCCGGCGTCGGCATCGGCACGCTCTACCGGCATTTCCCAACCCGCGAGCACCTGGTCGAGGTGGTTTATCGGCGCGAAGTGGAAGGACTGTGCCAGGCGGCCGACGAACTCGCCCGCGATCATGCGCCCGACATGGCGCTCGAACAATGGATGCAGCGCTTCGTCGACTACATCGCCACCAAGCGCGGGCTGTCGACAAGCCTGCGCATCCTGCTCACGACCAACTCAACCCTGTTCTCCGACGTTTCGGGCAGGGTGACGCTCGCCTTGCGGCGGCTGATCGATGCCGCGGTCGCCGACGGCTCGATCCGCGGCGATGTCGATGCCTCCGACGTGCTGCATGCGTTGGGCGGCATCTATTCGGCCCCGGACACCAAGGACTGGCGCGACCGCTCGCGCCGATTGGTGTCGCTGCTGATGGATGGGCTGCGGTTTGGAGCGGCCAAATCCGGCCCATCCAAGGAATAACGAATGCAGTGACTGTCCTTATTTCAGCGAGATGCTCATACCGCTGAGATCGGCATTGACTTGCAGGCCTACCTGCCTGCCCGTGAGTTCGAGTTGGGCACCCTTGTCATTGGTCATGACGATCACCTGGGCTCCTTTGCCGAGCGCGCCGCCACCGCCCGCTGCACCGTACACCCCCGTCACATCCCGGGCGCGGCGTATGTGGCGCACGGTACCTTTGAAATAGGTCTTGGAGGCGCCGAAGGCGAGGCCGCCCGAGATGCCGCCGACCGAGATGGGATATCGGCGACCATGGAAGGTCAGTGTGCCCTCGCCTCCGGAGCCGCCGATGAAAAAGGCCGCCTTGTAGATGGCGAAGCGGATCGTACCGCTGTCGGCATGCGCGACGCTGGCAAAGCTAACTGCCGCCGCAGCGATGACGGCAACTGCGACTGAACGAAATCTGGACGAAATCTTCATGATGAGAACTCCTCAAGATCGCCGCATGCCCAGCCGGCCGGGCACGTCGGCGTCATATCAAAGTCATAGCTGAACAGTCTCGCCCGTCATTGGTTCCAAGCACGCGGCCTGAATTCCGGCCGCGAGAAGACCGCCACGAAACGAGGCGGATGGCGAGCATAGTCCTGGCTGTAAGAACAGTGGCCGACCAGCGGGGATCTGTCGCCGGCGCTCCTATGAAAACGTAGGTGTTGAAGCGGAATGGTATTAGTCTGCGCTGTCTGGGGTTTCGGGGAGCGCGGCAAAAGAATGGATTTGAACTCGGGCTATGGCTACCTGCTGATCGGCGGCCTGATCCTGGTCGGTGCCGGTCTCCTGGTCGTTTCGCTGATCGTCAATCTTCGCGTGGCGCACAGTGTGCGTGACGACGTACGCCATCGTGAAAAGCTGCTGGAATATTATCGCAATATCTTTTCGCAGCTGGGCGTGATCCTGATCGGGATTGGCGTGTCCCTGTTCATCTTCTTTTTCCAGCAGAATTATCAGGACCAGCGCAAACGCGAAACGGAGCTCCAGCAGGTTCTCGCCAAACTGGCGGCGCGTGTTGCCCGCGGCAGCGCTGTCGTGGAGGCCCTCGGCGAATTCGACGCGCTGCTGGATGATGGCGGCGCCTATGTCAGTCCGGAACACGGCGGAAACAATGCCGCCGTCAGCGCCCACGGAACGGCGCTCGCCAAGCAGGTTTCGCAGATCCTTCTGGTCGAGCGCGACGTCGATGTTCAGGGGTTCGATATTCTCAATCTGTCACGCGATTTCGAAGCATCGTTCGTCGTCAACGAGCTCAACCCAATGCTATGGTTCAACATCGTCCGGGACGAGAGCGACATCAAATATGCCACTACCCAGATCGCCCTGGATTACAAGGACCTGCAGGATGCGATCGGCGGCGAGCCGATCGAGGTTGCGATCGCCAATCCCGAAAAGGAGCGGAAGATCAAGCGGGAGGTGCTCGACGTCTTTTATGATGCCGATCTGCTGCGCCAGCGCAGCAGGCGGTTTCTCGGCCGCGCGTGCTGGCTTTTCAGCAACGGGCGCGGCTTCGTCAAGCTTGCACCGGCCAATGAAATCGAAGCCGATGCCAGATCGCACCAGGAATGGCTCGACCGGTCGAAACCCTTCCTGACGAAGGCGACATCGGGCAGCGGCGATTGCTTCAAATTGCTTCAGTACGGTCCAGCGTCTTTGAGTTGAGCGCGGCGTCGTGAGTTGAGAACGCGCCGGCGGCACGGTTCAATTTGAGTCCGGCGGCCTGGGATCAAAACTCGATCAACTGGCTGCCGCCAAATGGCCGAGATGGATGGAAAGCGGACCTACTCGGCATTCGCATTGCGACTGAACACCTCGGCAGGAACTCGCAACTCCTCGGATTGTACGGCGGCAGGATACCCTGGAGCGGAAAATTTGATGCAGACGTCGCGCTTGTCCCTCTTGAGGTCGTAGGCGCCGAACTCTGCAAGGAAGGTGTCGCTGTATCGGATGCCGGATTCAGGATGTCGTGCCACGAGATAGATGTCGTATTGTTGGCGCTGACGAGTTTCAAACGGCCCGAATGCGATGACTTTCGAGTCCTTTTGGCCGGAGGCAGGGCATAGCCGTGCGAGCAGATAGACGTGCTCTCTGCTCGACCTTTCCAAATATTGTGTGATGTCGATGGTAGATGACACCTCCACCTTGAAATACTCTCCGTATGGAAGCTGCTTGCCAAGACTGGTCGGGGGTCTTCCTTCCACCACGCCTTGGTATTTCAACGAGCCGAGTCCCGCGCAACCAGCGAGGGACAGAGCTATGACGGCATAGAGAGCACATACCCTCAACATCATGGAACTTTCACAACCTCCGCGCACGACAGTTCCGGCTGACGTTTGCCGGAATTACTGGATGTCCGCAATGGGGTCGAACTCGGTCGTTCGGATTGGTTGGGTGCTGACCCCTAGTCCCCCACGCGCCGCAGCGTGCCGAGATGATTGTCGTCGAGAAATTCGACGGTCATGGCCGACGCCTTGCCGTCGCGGCCGACCGCAAAGCTTACGGCCGAGGGCCTGTCCGGCATCTCGGCATCGGGGAAGGTCACGAAGAGGTCGCGGTCGAAATGCTTCAGTGAATAGGACCGCGCGCCGGCGGGCCCGACCTTAAGGACAAGAGTGTGTCCTTCGCCCGACACAATAGCTTCGCCGAAGAAGTCGTTGAAGTAACGGCCTGCATAGGCACTGGCCGGCTCGGCCGGACTTGCTGGAGAGGGCGGCGCGGCATAGGTGGCCTTGGCCGCCGCAATCACCGGGCCGAACATGCTCGCATAGATATCATTCCATGCCTTTATCTTATCCTTGCCCAGCGTTCCATCGAAGACGAGATCGGCGAAGCTGTCGGACAGCCCCTCCGGCACGCCTGTCGGAAAGGCGTTGGCGATAACGACGATGCCAAGCTTCTCCTCGGGGAAGAGCATCACCAGGCTGCGGGCGCCGGCGCTGAAGGCGCCCGCATGACCCCAGATCGGCCCGTGTCGGCCGAATTCGACATTCCAGCCGAGGCCGTAGAAGGCCTCGCCTCCGGAGACGGGATTCTTGCCGCGAACCATCAAGGGAATATGTGTCTGGTCCAGCGCATCGGCGGCAATGAGTCTCTTGCCGGCATAGGCCCCGTTGCCAAGCACAAGGCGCATCCATTGCGAGAGGTCGCGTGCGGTGGAGCTGACGCCGCCTGCTGGCGCCTGCGCATCCGGATAGCGCTGGACCTTCGCGGTCCACGCGCCATCGATTTTGGCGTGGAGCTCGGCGCGGTTGGCGTGCTTGATGAAGTCCGAGTGGCGGGAGCTGGTCGAGGCCATTCCAAGCGGCCGGTAGAGCTTCTCTTCGGCGACCTCTTCCCATGATTTGCCCGTCGGCTTCGCGGCCGCGACGGCACCCTCGGTCAGTCCGAAATTGCTGTAGGAATAGCCGGCACGAAAGCTCGATGACGGCGACACGAACCGCAGGCGGCGCAGGATCTCCGCGCGGTCATAGCCGATGTCCTCGAGGTCGTCGCCGGCGGTGCCGGGAAGCCCGCTGCGGTGCGCAAACAGGTCGCGGACCGTGAGTTCGCTGGTCGGATAGGGCTGAGCGAGCCGGAAAGCCGGATCGAGGTCGGCGATCTTGGAATCCCACGAAGCGATCCCGTCGCTGACCAGCGCCGCCACGACGGTGGCGGAGACCGGCTTGGAGAGCGAGGCAATCTGGAAGACTGTGTCAGCGTCGACGATCTCCGGTTTTCCGGCTTCGCGATGCCCGAATCCCTTGAGGAAGATCACCTCGTCGCCGTGCACGACGCCGATGGCCAGACCGGGCACGCTACCATCCGCGACGACGCCTTCGGCAAGCAATTCGAGCTTCGCAAGGGCCGCGGCGATCCTGTCGGGTGGAATGGTATCGGCCGACGCCGCCTTCGGCAAAAGCACCATGATTGCGATGAAGGCCAACATCCTCCACCGGAGGTGATTCCGGTTTGTGAACAGCCGCATGCTCAGCCCCTCCGCTTCACCGGCGTGCACTATCGCAGGCCGACGCAGGGAAGGCCAGCCTCACGCTCGACCCGCCATCCATTGACGGATGTCCGCTTCACACCAGTCGAAATTCAGACAGCCGCGCCTGAGCTAGGATGCGGCACGCATGCGGAGGCGCCGTCTGCTGGCGCGGGCCTTCTCCGCCACCGCGGCGGTGATCTCGACCACGCCGTCTTCACGCGGTCTGGCGTTGGTGACCTTGTGGAGCCGCTCGTAGGGCAACAGTTCCTTGACCCGGGCTTGAAGCGACGCGACTTCGGCTCGCAGATCCTCGCATTCCTGCCTCTGGACGTCGAACTGTATCTGTTCGGAAGCCTGCTGCAGGGAAAGCTGCGAAAAATTCGCGCTGACCGCGGAAAGGGTCATCTTGTCGTTTTCGCTCTCCTTCGTGAGAGCAGACAATTTTTGCTCGACAATTTGCTTTTCGGCCACCGCGTCGCTCGCTTGGGCCTTGAGCCTGGCGATCTCGCTGGCGGCTTCGCTGTTCTGGTTGGAGGCGGCCTCCAGCCGCGATCGAAGGTCCTCGATTTCAGAACGCAAGCCGGTCATCTCCGCGACACCGCGTGCAAGTTCGGCTTCCCTGTCACCGTCCCTGATGCGGGCCGCTTCCGTCATTTCCGACAGCTTCGTCTGCGCCATATCGAGCGATTTCTGCAGCCGCATTTCCTCTTTCTCGCTCTTGCCAAGCGCGGCCAGCAGTTCCGAAACCTGCGCGGCGTCATTGGCATGGATAGTCGAGAGTTCGTCCAGCCTGTGCCGCGCCTCGGCCTCCCGTTTCAGCGCCTTGTCGAGATCGATCGACAGACTGACATGCTTCTCCCGCAGCATCTCGTTCTCGCGCGAGCGTCTGTTGGCCTCGACCGCTCTGGCCGAGAGCGTTTTGACAAGCTCGCCGAACTCGGCTTCGCGTTTTGCGCTCGCATTGCCTGCCACGACGAGTTCCAGCCTTGCTGCAGCCAGCGCGCCGCGAAGTGCTTCCTTGTCCTCGACCAGGCTCGCCTCGTGCTGCTGCAGGGCCTCGATAGCGCTGTCGCGCTCGCGCTGCTTTCTGGTCGCTTCGTGGAGCTGTTCGGACAGCACTCTTTGCTGCGCGGTCAGGCCGGTATTTGCCAGCTCCAATTCGTTGGCGCGAAGAATGTCGCCGTGGAGCAGTTTCAGGAATTCGCCCGTCAGATGATGCGAGGTCGCGATCTCCGACAGTTTCGCATTGATCTCCCCCAGATACTCCTGCGCGTCGTGAAAGAGCCCATCGACCGCACTTAAGGCAGCCAGCCGGGTTTGCGTATGGGGGGACAGCCGTCGTGCGGTCTCGAAGGCGTCCGCATTGGCCTCGAGCTGCGAGCTGTCATCCGTTGCCGCGAGATTCTCATCCGACACAGTCTCATCCGGCACAGTGACGTCGTTCAACGGCGACTGATCGTCCACGTTGAGACATTCGCTAAACGCATCCGCCAAATCGGTTTCGAGCTCCTTGAACGCTCTCTCCACAGTCTCGGCACGCTTGATCAAACCTTTGAAATTCATGACCGAATATCCCTCTCGTGCAGCGCCGTTAAGGAGCGGACTTTCAACACTTGACCCTCGCCTCCCCCGAATGCGGGTTCATCTCCTGACGTGCGCTCTGGCCGACGCACGCTAGGGACAGGCTTGGCCACTGTCCTCGTGTGTTTGAATGACATGTTCTGCCGCGCTCCATACCCGAGGCGTTGGCACCGCTCGCAAAATGCCCACTCATTTCACCCGAAACGGATATGAAGCGGCGCAAGCCTGAGGATCGCCTGGTGACTGTTGTAAGGATCGGCCGAGCGCCTCGGTGCTCTGCAGCAGCTACAAGTCACACTCGGACGAGGCGCGTTACGGCCGGGAGGCCTGACCTAATAAATGATTGTGTTGAATACGTTTCGCTGATTAGCTGCTGTGCATTGACCAGGGACAAGACCGATAAATGTTGTCCCGGGAGGACCGCGATGCCGGTGCTTGAGGTTCGCCACGTCTCCAAGAATTTCGGGGCTATCCAGGCCCTGACTGACGTCAGCTTCCAGGTGGAGCGAGGCGAAGTCGTTGGTCTGATGGGGGATAACGGGGCCGGCAAGTCGACGATAGTCAAGGCTGTGGCCGGGAATTTTCCTCCGAGCGACGGCGAAATTGTAGTCGAGGGCGAGGTGTGCCACTTCCACCAGCCCGTGCAGGCCCGCGCCAAGGGGATCGAAGTTGTTTATCAGGACCTGGCGCTCGCCGATAATCTGACGGCCGCGCAGAACGTCTTTCTGGGGCGCGAGATCAAGAAAGGCTTCTGGCCGATCAGGATTCTTGACAAGCAGGCGATGATCGATCGCTCGGCAGCGCTGTTCAAGGAACTCAAATCGGAAACCCGGCCGCGCGACCTCGTCAGGAAGATGTCGGGTGGGCAGCGCCAGGCGGTCGCCATCGCGCGGACCCGGCTTTCAAATGCTAAGCTGGTGCTGATGGACGAACCAACGGCCGCCATCTCCGTGCGCCAGGTGGCGGAAGTACTCGAACTGATCCGACGCCTCAAAGCACAAGGAGTCGGCGTCATGCTGATCAGTCACCGAATGCCTGACGTGTTCGCCGTGGCAGATCGCATTATCGTCCTCAGGCGGGGCTCGAAAGTTGCCGACAAGCCAGCTGACAAAACATCGCCCGAGGAAATCACTGGACTGATAACGGGGGCCATCCGTGGCGAATAGTGTTCAGGAGTCAGTTGGCGTTCAGGGCTCAGTCGAAGAACATGGCCGGCCGGCCATGTCGGATTTCGTCCCGACCAAGGAAAAAACAGTTCTCCAACGTGTGATTTCAAGTCAGCCCTTCTGGGTGACGATCGCGCTCATCGCGCTCGTCATGTTGATGACTGCGATGGAGCCGAGCTTCGGCACCTCTGAAAACGTCGCCAATGTGACGCGCAATTTCGCACCTTTCGGCATCATGGCCCTCGGCATGACGATCGTCATCATCACCGGCGGTATCGATCTGTCGGTCGGCTCCGTCATGGGTCTCGTGGTCATCGTCGCCGGCCTGTTCCTCACCTGGCATTATCCCTGGTACGTCGCCTTCGCCATGGGCCTTTTCTCCGGTCTGGCCTGTGGCGCGGTCAACGGATTCTTTGTCGCCTATGTCGGGATGCCGTCCTTTGTGGTCACCCTCGGTATGCTGTCCGTCGCGCGCTCGCTGGCGGTCGTATTCTCGGCCAACCAGATGCTCTACCAGTTCGGGCCCGATGCTCCGATCGTGAAGGCAATCGGTCAGTGGAAATGGCCGCGGCATGGTCCGAACGACTGGGCACCGCATTGGATACCAGAACTGTCGTCACAATTCTGGACCATGGTGATCTTGGCCCTGATTGTCGGCTTCGTATTCAACTTCACAGCCTGGGCCCGGCATCTCTTCGCCATCGGCGGCAATGAGGAGGCGGCACGGCTCACCGGCGTTCCGGTCAACTGGATTAAATTCCAGGCCTATGTCTTCTCGGCTTTCACCGCCGCGCTCGCCTCGCTCCTGCTCCTCGGCTATAACGGCTCGGCCATCAATGCCATGGGCCAAGGCTACGAGCTGCGCGTGATCGCGGCGACGGTCATTGGCGGCGCCAGCCTCATGGGCGGCGCCGGCACGGCCTTCGGTGCGATCATCGGTTCGGCGTTCCTCGAGGTGATCAGGAATGCGCTGCTGATGGCCGGCATCGATTCAAATTGGCAAGGTGCCTTCGTCGGCGCCTTCATCGTTCTTGCGGTTCTTTTGGGCATGCAAACCGGCGGCAAATCGATTCTCGCCGCGTCGCTGGCAGTCTTGATGCCCAAAAAACGTCGCTAGAAACCCGCCGGCGGGAGGCTTGCGGGATCACACCCAGGAGGAGAACGTCACATGAAAAAACATCTGCTGACGGCCGCCGTGGCGCTTGGCGCAATGGTGCTCGCCGTTTCCGGCGCCCAGGCGAAATACACCTTTGCCCTGGTGCCGAAGAACATGAACAATCCTTTCTTCGACCAGGCACGCGACGGCTGCAAGAAGGCCGAGGCCGAATCCAATGGCGCCGTGGAGTGCATGTATATTGGCCCCGGCGAGCATGGCGGCGGCGACGAGCAGGTACAGATCGTACAGGATCTCGTGGCCAAGAAGGTGGACGGCATCGCCGTGTCGCCATCGAACGCCGCGGCTATGGCGGTTGCGCTGCAGGCCGCCAAGGAAGCCGGCATCCCGGTCCTCACTTGGGATTCCGACCTCCTGCCCGAGAACAAAGATCTTCGCGTCGCCTATATCGGCACGCACAATTATGAGATCGGCGAGAACCTCGCCAAGCTTGTCATGCAGATCAAGCCCAAAGGCGGCACGATCTGCATCCAGTCCGGCGGCGCCGCGGCGGCCAACCACAACGAGCGCATGCAGGGCATTCGCGATACACTTTCGGGCACCAAATCGGCGGCTTCGCCCGGGGATCGGCTGACGGGCCAGAACGGCTGGACCGAAATCGAAGGCTGTCCGCTCTACACCAACGATGATTTTCCGCTTTCGGTGCAACAGTTCGAGGATATCATGGCGAAAAACCCGAACCTCGACGCATTCGTCCCAACCGGTGGCTTCCCGCAGTTCATTCCCGATGCCAACCGCGCCGCGGTCGCACCGTACAAGGACAAGATCGCCTCGAAAGCCCTGGCCCTTGTCGTTGCCGACACGCTTCCGGTACAGATCGACCAGATGAAGGAAGGTTTCTCCCTTGGCCAGGTCGGCCAGCGGCCGTTCGAGATGGGCTACAAGACGATGATGGCGCTGAAGGAAATGAAGGAGGGCAAGGCTCCGCCGGCCGACCCGACCTACACGGGCCTCGATGTCTGCACTCCGGAGACAGCCGACACTTGCGTCGCCAAATAGTGCTTTTGGGCGGGAGGAAACTCCCGCCCATTTCATAGGGGATCTCAATGCCGGAATTGTTCTCGCTCAAGGGCCGTGTCGCATTGGTCACGGGTGCCTCGCGTGGTCTTGGTTTCGCCATGGCCAAGGCACTTGCCGAAAACGGTGCGACGGTGATCGTCAATGCCCGCGACGTGGCCGCCCTTTCCGTAGCGGCCGAAAGGATCGGTGCAGAAGCCCTGCCGTTCGATGTCACCGACGCGGCGATCTCAAGGGCGTCGCTCGAAGGAATCGTCGAACGCCACGGCCGCCTCGACATTCTGGTCAACAACGCCGGCATCCAGCATCGTAAACCGCTGGTCGAATGGCAGGACGAGGATTTCAACCATGTGGTTGCCGTCAATCTGTCGGCTTGCTTCCGCATGATGCGCGACGCGGTGCGCCTGATGCTGCCAAACAAGTTCGGCCGCATAATAAACACCGGATCGGTCGCAGCGATCCTTGGCCGCCCCACCATTCACGCCTATGTGGCGGCAAANGGCAAAGGCGGGCCTGCACGGGCTGACACGCTCCACTGCCGCTGAGCTGGGCCGTCACGGCATCACCGTCAACGCCATCGCCCCCGGCTATTTCGCCACCGAGCTCAACACCGCACTTATGCGCGACGAGGCCTTCACCAAATGGGTCGAGGCACGAACCCCCGCGGGCCGCTGGGCCCAGCCTGAGGAGCTCGGCGGAGCGGTGGTGTTTCTCGCCTCCGACGCTGCCGCTTACGTCAACGGGCACGTGCTGGCGGTTGACGGCGGGCTATCGGTTTCCCTGTGATTTCAACCGGCGACACCGTGCCGGCAGGGCGTGCCTGCTAGCCGCCTGAAATGACGACTTGCCGCATCCGCTGCTGGCCCGGTCCCCTGCACGGACGCCGACGCCGGACAATTGGATGACGCGCCGTGTTGCAGCCGCCGACTATCGATTCGCAACGGGTTATTTCGACGTCCGGCGGTATCGATGCTTGATGCCGCCAATATTTCATTCCACACACCGGTCACGATGAGAGACGACATACGGGATCAGCGCCGGGTATTCGGGTGGGCCTTGCCTGCCTCCGCGGTCGTGCATTTGCTCGCCGCCGCGCTTCTTTTGTCCGCACTGCCGCTGTCGCCCCCGCAGCCGCAGAAGGAGCAGCCCATCGCAGTTGATATCGTGCCGCCGCCTAAACCGCCGGAAAAAACCAAACCTCCGTCCCCCGCTGAACCGCCCAAGCCGGAAAAGCAGCCGGAAGCCAAGGTCGAGACGCCGACGAGCCGTGAGATCACCGCGCAGAGACCTGTCTTCCAATTCGGTGAGAAGGACGCCGGTCCTCGCAAGTCTCTGGACGGCAACAGTGCGGAGGATGGTTCGGAACAACCGCCAGCGCCGCAAGTTCCCAGTAACCAGGATCTTGCACAGCCACCTGCCGTGACAGCGGTCGAGGGGAAAGACCAGGCTCCGTCGCCTGGCGCATCACCGCCGCCGAAGCCCAAGCCAGCGGATGTCGCCAAAGTGCAAAGGCCCTTGAAGCTTCAGGAAGCGAAGAGATTGTTCTCGAAATCAGCAACCGGTGATCCGGTGGTGGCGACAACCGCGATGAAAAATGTGCCGCGCGCCGAGCGGATCGGTCAGCTCTGCAACACGGAACTCGCACAGCAATTGGTGCACGCGTCGCCCCCCTATTTCCCAAACAGCCTGCTTGAGTATCGGCTGAAGGCCGGCACGGTCATGAACGTCGCCAGTGCGCCGTTCCCTGCAAACGGGCAGTGGTACGATCTGAGCTTTCGCTGCGAGGTCGATCCGGACGCGACGAGAGTCGTTTCGTTTGCCTTTCGTGTTGGAAATCCGGTGCCGCGCAGCGAATGGAAGCGCCGCGGGTTGCCCGCCGAATAGGTGGTCGAGGCCACGGAGGCTGGCTGGCCGGCGCCATCAAATCCGGCCGGCGATGTCTTCGCGCGCTCCGGGCTGCCGAACCAACACGCGCCAAAAGTGGCTTTCGTCAGCGGCCGCCGAAGTCTAGCATACGGCTTTGGGAGGAGGCTTCGATGACTTCAAGTTTCAACGTTCACCATGCTGCCGGCTATGAGCAGCTCATGGGCCGCTGGAGCCAAAAGCTCGCGCCGCTGTTCATCGGCTTCGCGGGCCTCAAGGACGGCGAAAAGATCCTCGACGTCGGTTGCGGTACCGGCAGCCTGACCTTCGCACTCGTCAAGGCCGCTGACCTCGGCGAGGTCGCGGCGATCGACTTTTCGGCCGTTTTCGTCGAGGAGGCAATCCGGCGCAACACCGATCCGCGGATAAAAATCCGTCAGGCGGATGCCTGCGCCCTGCCCTTTGAGGATGGCGCGTTCGACCGTGCCCTAGCCCTGCTCGTGCTCCATTTCGTGCCGGAAGCCGGCAAGGCAGTCGCCGAGATGCGCCGCGTCGTGCGGCCGGGCGGCGTCGTCGCGGCGACGGTATGGGACCATCTCGGCGGCATGCCGGGGATGCGCATGATGATCGACACGGTGGCGGTGCTCAGTGAAGGCGGACGCCAGCTGCGTGCCCGCTATTGCACGCAGCCGATGATGCAGCCGGGTGAAATGAAACGGACCTTTGTCGAACAGGGTCTCCGCGACGTTACGGAAACCCAGTTGATGATCCGCATGGACTACCAAAATTTCGATGATTACTGGGCGCCGATTGCCGCCGGCGAAGGGCCGCTCGGTAAGTATGTGGCCACGCTCGACCCGGAAGAGCGGGCGCGCACCGACGCCGCCATGCGCGACGCCTATGAGGCCGGCCGGCCCGACGGCCCGAGGTCCTTTGCCAATGTCGCCTGGGCCTGCCGCGGCGTCGTTGCCTGACCTTGGCGCTAATGCATGCCGCGCAAAAAGCGCGTCGCATGAGGCCGATCGAACGCGACGCGCTTTAGCCGATCCCGTAGACCAGCCCGACGCGGCCGTCCGAAAGCTGCTCGACCTTGCGCAGTTCGAGCCCACGACGATTCTTCGCCGTTCCAAACAGTGCCTTTCCGTCACCGGCGAGCAGCGGATAGACGATCAGCCTGAGTTCATCGACCAGCCCGGCATCGATAAGGCTCGCGGTAATTCGGGCGCCGCCCATAAGGTAGATGTCCTTGCCGGGCTGCTGTTTCAGCGCAGCGATATCCTCGAAATTCCGCACGAAGCGCGTCTTTGGCCAGGCCGCCGAAGTCATTGTGTTCGACAGCACATAATGCGGCGTCTGCGCGGCGAAGCGGGCCCATTCGAGCTCGGCCGGCTTCGGCAATTTGCCGGTCATCGGCAGCGGCTTGTCGGGCTCGTTCTGGATGGCGCTCCAGTAGCGCTCGTAGCCGGCATACATGACGCTGCCAAGCAGGCAAGCGTCGATTTGCGGCGTCAGGCCGTATTCGTCCGACCACGCGTCGACCCAATCGGCATAACCCTCGGGCCCCTCCATCTTGCCGTCGATGGAAATCTTCATTCCAGCGATCAATTTGCGCATGACTTCCTCCATCAGGCTTGCGGGATGCAAGCACGTTTCATCGTTTCAGCGTTGCTTCGTGTTGCTGGCGGCGACCTCAGGGATGGCCGCCGCGAGTTACATCAGGCCGGCAGGCGGCGGTCGTATTCTTCCCGCAGGCGGCTCCAGCCGTCCCAGAACGAGGTCGGCGTCTTGCCCGCCAGGCGGGCGGCCAGCAGGTCGAGGTGTATGTGCCAGCCGGCCGTGATGTTGAGCTGGATTGCACGTTCCGGCAGGCGGCGATGAACGACGGTGAGCAGCACATCGCTACCCTTCGCCTCCAGCAAGAAGGAGACGCCGCCGGTGTTTCCCCAGGTGATGGAAAGCTTGCGCGGCGGATCGAGTTCGGTGATCCGGCCCTCCATCCGATGCTCTTCGGGAAAGCCCGCGGGTCGCTGGCCAGGCGGGTCCGTCAGCTCGTCGTTACGCCAGACCAACTCGAACGAGCTGCCGGCCTTCATTTCCATCTGGCCCGCGGCCATCCATTGCCGGCGCAAGTCACTCTCGGTGAGATAGGCCCAGACGCGCTCGATGGGGCCGGGCAAGAGGCGCTGGATGGTGAACGTGGCGGGCTCGCTCAGCTCGCCATAGGCGTCGATGGTTCTCATCTGGTTCATTGCTCGTCTCCTTCTTTCGGGTTGGGCGATTTCCTGGACTCATCCTGGGCTTTGCGTGCGTCCTCTTCGCGAAGAAGGCGTTCGAGAACATCGAGACGACCGGTCCAGAAGCGCTCGTAGAAGCTGAGCCACTGATGGGCGCTGGCCAGCGGTCCAGGGGCTAGTCGGCACAGATGCGTGCGGCCCCTCACCTCTCGACGAATAAGCCCTGCGTTCTCCAGCGCCTTGATGTGCTTGGAGGCCGCCGCGAGCGACATCACGAAGGGTTCCGCCAGCTGGCTTACCGTTTTCTCGCCATCGGCGAGATCGCGAAGCATGTGCCGCCGGGTGGCGTCGCCAAGGGCGTGAAAAACCGCGTCCATCTGGGGTGTCTCTAATTCAACCATGTAGTTGAATATAGACGCACGCTTTGAGATAGTCAACCGTTTGGTTGAATAATTTTTGTGAAGCGCCGCGGGGCCGTTTGCGCCATCGAGCGTGTCGACGTGACGGGAGATACGGACGCGCCCCGCGACAGCAAGGGCGAGGCCCTTATTTGCCGTCGAAGAAACTGTGGATCGCGGCTTCCAGCTTTTCGATAAGCTGAGGGTTGTGGCAGCTGCCAGCCCAGATCAGGGCGTTTAGCCTCATCTCTTTGTTGATAAAGCTCACTTTCCCAGAATCCAGCAGGTATTCCGCGATCTCGTAGTGCCGCCCCTTGATAGCNCTTTGTTGATAAAGCTCACTTTCCCAGAATCCAGCAGGTATTCCGCGATCTCGTAGTGCCGCCCCTTGATAGCCTCGATGAGCGCGTTGTTTCTCCCCGTCTTGTCGGTCAGATTTACTTCCGCGCCATTCACCACGAGCAACTTGACGACTTCGAGATGCCCGTTCTTCGCCGCCTCGATAAGAGCCGTTCTGCCGTAGTAGTCAGCTCGCGCGTTGATCTCTATTTGGGGGTGTCTCACGAGGACAGAGATACACGCGTAATGTCCCTTGGCCGACGCAAGGCTCAAGGGCGTGCTCTTCCACTTGTTTCTGGAATTCACGTCGATTTCCGGGTCTTCGATCAGCGCCTCCACCACAGCTGTGCGGTCATTGAGGGCTGAAAGGTGAAGTGCAGACCAGCCGCCGTCGTCCGACTGATTGATGTCGGCGCCAGCCGCCAATTCCGATCGAACCGCCTCCGCATCGCCTTGTTCTGCCGCGACCAGCAGGGGCGACCAGTCTCTTGCCCCTTCGGCTTCCAAGCTGTTGGTCAACGCAGTCGCCTCCTCGGATAGTTCACAGAATACCACAGAATCCGCGATAGTGGGGTCGTCCTGCATTGAGTTCCCTGGAGCCCGTGGGTCACAGAGAGCTGTCGGCCCGAAGCGGAGGATCAGCGCTTCACGTCCGTCTCCTCACATTCTCCTGATATCGACTGGCTTTGGCGGCCATTCAGACTAGATAGAGCCTGCGCCGGGCGGAACGATGCAGAAGGACCTGAACATGCCTGAACAGATTACCCTGAATAGACCTGAACAGATCAGATTGAACGACGGCTCCGCCATTCCGCAAATCGGCCTCGGCGTATGGCAGGTCGATCCAGCCATCACCGCCAAGGTGGTGCGCTGGGGAATCGAGGCCGGCTACAGGCTGATCGACACCGCCGAAGGCTATCAGAACGAGGAAGGTGTCGGGCAGGCGATCCGCTCGGCCGGCGTGCCGAGAAGCGAGTTGTTCATCACCTCGAAACTGCGCAACGGCGCACATCAGCGCGACGCCGCCTTGCGCGCCTTCGACGAGACGATGAGCAAGCTCGGCATCGAACAGATCGACCTGTTCCTGATCCATTGGCCGGTGCCCAGCCAGGACAGATATGTCGAGGCCTGGAAGACGCTGATCGAACTCAGGCAATCAGGCCGGATCAAGTCGATCGGCGTTTCGAACTTCAACCAGAACCACCTCGAACGGATCATCGGCGAGACCGGCGTCACGCCGACCGTCAACCAGATCGAGCTCCACCCCCGCTTCCAGCAGCGTGACAAACGTGAATTCCACGACAGGCACAACATCCGCATTGAGAGCTGGAGCCCGCTGGGCAGCGGCCGGCTGTTGAGCAATCCGACGCTTGAAACCATCGCCAGGAAACACGGCAAGTCGGTGGCGCAGACGATCGTCAGGTGGCACCTTCAGGAAGGGCTGATCGTCATTCCAAAGTCGATCCACCAGGACCGCATCGCCGCCAATTTCGAGGTCTTCGATTTCGAGTTGGAAGCGAAGGACCTCGAGCTTATCCGGGGCATGGATTCGCCCGACGGCCGCACCGGCCCGAACCCCGCCACGGCCGCATTCCTGTTCTAACGAGGCGGGCCAACCCGGACGTTGGCATTCCTTCACACCCCCCTCTGCCCCGCCGGACATCTCCTCAAGGGGGGAGATCGGCAGCTTCAATAGCCGCGCCCTTCTTGCAGCGTCGGAGATTAGCGAAGGCCGCGATGAGGGCCAATCTCCCCCTTGTGGGGGAGATGTCCGGCAGGACAGAGGGGGGCGCTGTCCCGGCAGCGATCAAAACTACCCTTCCCGCTAGCTCATATCCCGGAGCCATCCACCAGCGGCACATCTTCGCCCTCCCAGGGGCTCGGCATCGATCCCTTGCTGAGATTGGCCGACGGCAGCGGCATCCAGCACTTCAGTTCGGGTTCGGCATATTCGACGATGCGTCCTGGAGACGAGTCGGAGGCGCGCCAGCCTTCGCTGCCGAACTGATCGGCGCGGGCCCAGTAAGCCATGTCGACCTCGGCCGGACCCTGTTCGGACGGCCGAACCGTGACAAGGATTCTGCTGCCGTCCCTTGGCGCGCTCGACATGTGGCGCCACTGACCGGGCTCGTCCATTGCATTTCCTCCTGCGATCTTCGCCTCGAACGAATAGTCGCTTCGCGTTCGGAAGCGGTCAACCCGAACTTTTTTGCCTGAGACAAAACCCCTGTCCCGTCGTCGCGGAACAAGTCATGGCACGCCGGGTTTGGGCAAGTTGTGAAGGAAGCAAAATGAGACCAGCGCCGCGACCGATCCTTACCATTATTGCATGGCAGGCCGCGTCTTTCGTTCGCAACCCGGTCCGGTCGCAATGAGGCAGGCCGGTTCCGATCATTCCATCCCACCGAAGGAGGGCAAAGGTGGCATAGGACGAGCGCTCGGCCTCGGACTGATAACAGGGGCGGCCGACGACGATTGTTCCGCAATAGGCACCTATGCCAGTGCCGGCGCCCGTTTCGGACCCGACCTGCTCTGGACGGCTCCGGTGACGTTGCCGATGATGTACGCGGTCGTCTACCTGTCGTCGAAGCTCGGCCAGGTGTCGGGGCGCGGATTGTTCCACGTCATCAAGGACTTCTACCCGCGGTGGCTGCTCTGGTCGGTGCTGTTGGGTGTGCTCGTCGGCAACACCATCGAGGCAGCGGCCGATCTTGGTGGAATGGCGGCGGCGATCAACATATTCGTGCCGCTTCCCATTCCGCTGATCGTGCTGTTCGTCGCCGCCCTCATCTTCGCCCTCCAGGTCTTCGGCTCCTATACTTTGATCCGCAACATCTTTCGCTGGCTGGCGCTGGCGCTGCTCGCTTATGTCGGTGCCGCCATTCTGGCCAAGCCGGATGCCGCGGCGGTGCTGCGCGGAACGCTGCTTCCCAGGATCGAATTCAACCGGGAGTTCCTGTCGATCCTGGTCGCCATCATCGGTACGACGCTGTCCGCCTATCTCTATACGTGGCAGTCCAATGAGGAGGTCGAGGAGGAGATTGC
The DNA here is from genome assembly GCF_000502835.1 of Mesorhizobium sp. LSJC280B00. GTDB lineage: Bacteria > Pseudomonadota > Alphaproteobacteria > Rhizobiales > Rhizobiaceae > Mesorhizobium. The sequence continues at coordinate 158,762 of NZ_AYVL01000011.1, read as the reverse complement.
CCAAGGGCGAACGACGCTCAGGCAAAGGAAGGGCGCCACCGCCGGCGAACTCCGCCGCTCGCGCCGGGACATCCTCATCGGCATGACGTTTTCAAATCTCATCATGTATTTCATCATCCTGTCGACCGGGGCGACGCTCTACAAGGCGGGGCATCACGATATCGACACGGCCGCGCAAGCCGCGGAGGCGCTGCGCCCACTCGCCGGCCAGGCCGCAAGCGTTCTGTTCGCCGCAGGCGTGATCGGCGTCGGTTTCCTAGCGGTTCCTGTCATGACCACCGGCGCTGCCTATGACGTGGCACAAGCCATCGGCTGGAAAAACAGCCTGCACGCCCGGGCTCGAGAAGCGCCCAAATTTTATCTCGCCATCGGATTTTTTACGGCGATCGCCGCCGGCCTCAACTTCCTCGGCTTCAATCCGATGAAGGCGCTGGTCTGGTCCGGCATCGTTCAGGGCTTCTCGACGCCGCCCTTGCTGCTGCTCATCATGCTGATGACGAACAGCCGCAGGATCATGGGGGAGCAGGTGAACAGCCGCAGCACCAACATACTCGGTTGGGCAACGACCGCCGCCATCTTCTCGGCGACGATCGGCCTGGTGGCCACCTGGTTCATGTAAATCCGGCAGGACAAGGGACGCCGCTAGTTGGATTACCCGTTCCCGCTTGCGGATTGCCCCAGCTTTGCCGACCTTGGAAACTCCACAACATCTCCCACCGGCCGCTTGTATTGCGCTGCGACAATTGCATCGATCAGGAGATCCAGAGCCGCACGAGCCGTGCGGCTCGTCTCGTCCTCGCCGCTCAAATAGTGGCAGGCTCGTTCAAGGTGCAGGTGTGCGGCGGCAAAGTCGCTTGTCATAGGCATCTCCCTGTTGCCCGCCCGCCGGCAAGATGACCGCCTCGATTTAGCCAAAAGCAAATATCCACAGCCGGATTTAAATCAAATTGACCTGATTCACCGCAGCCGCGGAGCCACTCCAGCGCCGTGGCCTGTGCCTTGCTTGCATCCTCCCCGAGGACCGCTAGGCCGTCGAGGGATTGTACCACAGGCACATGGTTCCCCGACGTCTCGCCGGGAGCGCCCGAGGGCGACTTGCCTGATATGTCCGGCCGGCTGTTTATGCGCTCTATCCGACGCGCTGCGCCATCGCGGCTGAAGGCGCTGCGGCGGATCTTGCAACGCGCTGCGGCGCGTTGAATGAACCAATTGCGGGCGATGTGCCGCAAACTCAGTTCGCTCATCACCCAGCTTTTGAAATTTTCTCGCTCTTTTAATTCTACAAACTCTCTAGACTTAAAATAGATCGCTAGACCCAAGATCTTGAAATAGAGCGCTTGAGAGGGAGCCAGGAATGTCGAAAAAGCTCGTGGTGGGGCTGTCGGGCAACTTGACCCGGCCATCGAAGACCAAGGCGTTCGTCAGCCACATTGTCGGGCAGGCCGCCGAAAGCATCGGCGCGGCCTCGGCCGTCTTCGACATCGAGGATCTCGGCGCGTCCCTGCCGCAGGCAAGGCGCCTCGGCGACCTCGACCCGGCGGCGCGCAACATCGTCGAACGGCTGCTGGGCGCCGACATCCTGGTGGCCGGCTCGCCGACTTTCAAAGGCAGCTATACCGGGCTTTTCAAGCATTTCTTCGACCTGCTCGATCCGTCATCGCTGAGGGGCAAGCCCGTCATCCTCGCCGCGACCGGCGGCGGCGAGCGCCATTCGCTGATCGTCGAGCACCAGTTGCGGCCGCTGTTCGGCTTCTTCGAGGCGCTGACCGTGCCGACCGCGATCTACGCCTCCGACAAGGATTTTGCCAATGGCGTGCTGGTGTCGGAAGCCATCCACGCCCGCGCCCGGCAGGCGGTCGCCGAGGCATGCCGTGTAACCGGGGTGCCCTACGGCGTCGGCCTTGCCGCCTGAACGCACCGCTGACCCGAGATCCCCTTTCCGATCCGTCCAGGAGCACGCCGCGATGACCAGATCCACCAAATCCAGGCAAATCAAACTGGGCGCTTTCCTGCCCGGCGGCGGACAGCATATCGCCGCCTGGCGCCACCCCGAGGCGCCGGCCGACGGCGCCACCAATTTCGAGTTCCACAAGCAGCTCGCCCTGACCGCCGAGCGCGGCCTGTTCGATGCCTATTTCCTCGCCGACAATCTGACGGTCGGGCTCGGCGCCCGCGAAGGCGGCAATGCCAAGATCGCCGGCTTCGAGCCAGTGACGCTGTTTGCAGCGCTGGCGCCGCTCACCACGCATCTCGGCTTCATCGCTACCGCCTCGACCACCTACGAGGAGCCCTACACGCTCGCCCGCAAATTCGCCTCGCTCGATCATCTGTCGAATGGCCGCGCCGGCTGGAACGTCGTCACCTCGGCCGGCGACGAAACCGCGCGCAACTTCAATCGCGAGACGCAGCCTGCCCACGCCGAGCGCTATGCCCGCGCGCATGAGCATGTCGAGACGGTCAAGGCGCTGTGGGACAGCTGGGAGGACGATGCCTTCATCCGCGACAAGAAATCGGGGCGCTTCTACGACAAGGACAAGCTCCACGACATCGACCACAAGGGCCCACATTTCAGCGTCAAGGGTCCGCTCAACGTGCCGCGCCCGGTGCAGGGGCACCCGGTCGTGGTGCAGGCGGGGCAATCGGAAGACGGTCGCAAGCTCGCCGCCCACTCGGCGGAAGTCATCTTCACCGCCCATCAGAACCTGGCGTCGGCGCAGGAATTCTATCGCGATATCAAGGCGCGCGTGACGGCCGTCGGCCGCGATCCCGAGCAGGTGCTGATCATGCCGGGCGTGGCACCCTTCGTCGGCCGCACCGAAGAAGAAGCGCGCGCCAAGTACCAGCAGCTGAACGATCTCATCCTGCCCGAAGACGGCGTCGCCCTGCTCAACGGGCTGGCCGGCCAGACGCTCGACATCACCGGCTATCCGCTCGATGGACCGCTGCCGCCGAGCAAGGAGACCGAAGGCATGAAGAGCCGCCAGGCGCTGATCCGCCAGATTGCCGACGAGCACAACTTCACCATCCGACAGCTCTACCAATGGGTGGCAACGGCCCGCGGCCATTATACCGTCATCGGCAGCGCCACGCAGGTCGCCGATCAGCTGGAGGAATGGTTCGGCAACGAAGCCGCCGACGGCTTCAACATCCTGCCGCCCTGGCTGCCCGGCGGGCTCGACGACTTCGTCGAGCTGGTGATTCCCGAGCTGCAGCGCCGTGGCCTGTTCCGCACCGCCTATGAAGGCAGGACGTTGCGCGAGAACCTCGGCCTCAGGCGGCCGGAGAACCCCTGGACCGCCGCCCGCTCGGCGGTGCTGGCCGCCGAATAATCCCGAGAAGCCCGATATTTTCCAAGCAGGAGGCAAGACGATGACCTTGCAGCACATCGAACAGGCCGCCAGCCTCGGCACGCCTGACAGCACGACAAGCCTCGGCACGGACTTCCTGCGCCTCGGTGGCCGGGCGGGCATCCGCTTCCTGTCGCGCTACGGCGTCCTCATCGCTTTCCTCGCAATCTGGCAAGTGTCGAGCAGCGCGGGCTGGGTCAACGCGGCCGTGCTGCCGCCGATCGACATGATTGTCGCAGCACTTTGGAAGGGGCTGGCCGGCGGCACTCTGCTCGGCGACATCGCCATCAGCCTGCAGCGCGCCGGTCTCGCTTTCGCGGCCGCCGTGCTGGTCGCCATCCCGCTTGGCCTGTTCATGGGCCAGGTGCGGGCGGTCGAGACCGCGCTCGATCCCATCCTGCAGGTCTTCCGCCAGACCTCGGCGCTGGCGCTCTATCCCGTCTTCATCCTGCTGCTTGGGCTCGGCGAAGCCTCCAAGGTGTTCGTCATCTTCTGGGCGACGCTGTTCCCGCTGCTGCTCAACACCATCGGCGGCGTCAAGCAAGTCGATCCGAAACTGCTGGAGATGGCCCGCGTCTATGGTGCCAGGCAGCTCACCGTCTTCCGTCGCGTCGTGCTGCCCGGCGCCGTGCCGTCGATCTTCGTTGGGCTTAGGCTCAGCGCCACCACGGCGCTGCTGCTGTTGATCGCTTCCGAAATGATCGGCGCCAACAAGGGCATCGGCTTCCAGGTGATGAACGCGCAATACAATTTCCAGATCCCGCTGATGTTTGCGGCAATCGTCATCCTCGCCGGCCTCGGCCTGATTGCAAACCAGGCGCTGGTCAGCCTGCAGCGGCGGCTCTGCCGCTGGAGCAATGCCGTCGACTGACCACCCGCGCTTACCAATCTCAACCAGGCCAGAACTCAAATCAGGAAAGACCCGGACCATGAAAATCTCCCGCCGTTCCCTGCTTGCCGGCGCGCCCTTCGCCGCCGGCCTTCTCACCGCCGGCCTGCCGCGCTTCGCCTTTGCCGAAGCGGCACCCGTCAAGTTCCGCTCCCTCGCCAGCCGTGGCAGCATCTCTCCGCATGAGTTGGCCGCCGAGCTCGGCTATTTCAAAGGCCTCGGTATCGAGGTCGAGAATGTCGGCTATTCCGGCGGCGGCCCGGAATCATTGTTTGCGCTGGCCTCCGGCAGCGTCGATATCGGCTCGGCTGCAACCGCAGCCGTGATCAACTCGATCTCCGGCGGCAACGACTTCGTCGCCGCCTATCCGAGCAACGGCATCAACAGCAAGGTGCGTAGCGTCTTCTACGTGCTGGACGACAGCCCGATCAAATCGATCGCCGACATCGCCGGCAAGACCATCGCCGTCAACACGCTCGGCGCCCATCTCGACTATACCGTGCGCGAGGCGCTGCACAGCGTCGGCCTGTCGCCGGATGCCGCCAATCTCGTCGTCGTGCCCGGACCGCAGCTCGAGCAGACCTTGCGCTCCCGCCAGGTCGACATCGCGGCGCTGGGCTACTGGCAGGCGACGTTTGCCGGGGCGCTGGTCGACAATGGCGGTGTGCGTGGCGTGTTCAACGACACCGACGTGCTGGGCGAGCTGGCCGGCGGCTTCGTCGTGCTCAGGCGCGACTTCATCGCCGCGCATCCCGACGCCGCCCGCAATTTCGTCGAACAATCGGCGCGCGCCTCCGACTGGTCGCTGCAGAACCCCGACGAAGCGCGCAAGGTGCTGGCAAACATCCTCGACAAGCGCGGCGAAAACGGCGAGCTGGCGCGTTACTGGACCGGCTTCGGCCTGCGCCATGGCGCCAAGGCGACGGACCGCGACATCGACTTCTGGGTCAGCGTGCTCGAGCGCGACGGCCGCCTGCCAAAGGGTAAGCTGAAGGCAGCGGACATCCTCTACCGGCCGGGCGAAACCAAGACCAACTGACAAAAGCAACCGACCAACCAGTTGGGAGACGAGCGCGATGAGCAGCACAAGCGGCGGTCAGGTCAGCATACGCGACCTGTCCAAATCGTTCAGCATCAGTGGGCGCTCGCTCGCCGTGTTGAGGACCCTCAACCTCGACATCCGCTCGGGTGAATGCCTTGTCATCGTCGGCGCCAGCGGATCGGGCAAGACCACGCTGCTGCGCATCCTTGCCGGGCTGGAGGCTGCCGACAGCGGCGGCGTCGCCATCGACGGCAAGCCGGTGCACGGCGTCGGTGCCGAGCGTGCGGTGATTTTCCAGGAACCGCGCCTGCTGCCCTGGCTGACCGTGCTCGGCAATGTCGCCTTCGGCCTCGAAGTGCGCGGCGTGCCCAAGGCCGAGGCCGAGGAAAGGGCGCGCTTCTATATCGCGCTCGTCGGCCTCGCCGAATTCAGCGATGCCTTTCCCCGGCAGCTATCGGGCGGCATGGCACAGCGCGTCGGCATCGCCCGCGCCTTGACCGTGCAGCCCGAAATCCTGCTGCTTGACGAACCGCTGGGCGCGCTCGACGCGATGACCAAGATCGGCATGCAGGAGGAACTGGCGCGCATCTGGAGCGAGGAGAACGTCACCATGGTGATGGTGACGCACGACCTCGAGGAAGCGATCTACCTCGCCGATAGGGTGCTGATCCTGCCCAAGGAGAAAGGCGGCGCGGCGCGCCTTATCGATATCGACCTGCCCCGCCCGCGCGAGCGCAGCGAAAGCCGCTTCGTGCGCTACCGCGAAGAATTGCTGCGCGAATTCGGCCTGCGCTGAAAGCCGCCTAAGGGGCCGTGGTCCTCGCCCCGCAAAGCGGGAGAGGTGTCTCGGCGAAGCCGAGACGGAGAGAGGCCCCTCTTTGAGTGCCCCTGCCCCGCGCTTTCCTGGAACCGGATTCCCCGCCCCCGCATTTCCTTAACCGGGAGGCGAAGGAGCGCGGCATGAAAGCTTTGTTCGCAATCTTTGGCGGCTTCGTGCTGACGCTTGCCGTATTCGCCAGCGGCCTCGCCTTCGCCACCTGGCTTCTAATAGCCAAGCCGGTACGGCCGGCCGCCCCGGTCTCCAGCGTCGCCGAACTGTGGGCCAAGGACCCGCGACCGGTGAACCCGGCCTCGCAGCGCCTCGAGCGCCTCCCGGCCCGCCCGGTCCCCGTTCGCACCTCGGAAGTTGATCGCAGCTCGAAACCCGCCGATGCCGCAGCGTCGACAACCGACATCACCGCGACCGGCTCTACCCAGCCACCAGCGGAAGAGCAGCAGACGCTACCCGCCGCCCATGTCGAATGGTGCGCCAGCCGCTACCGCTCCTACCGGCCGGACGACAACCGCTACACGTCCTACAGCGGACAACAGCGCCCCTGCATCTCGCCCTATCTCGACATCACCGATGACGGCAGCTATTTCGAGGCGAGCGATAGGTCGTCACTGGAGGGCTACCCGCCATCGGACGAAACCGGCGCCGCCGAGCTCTCATCCGATCACGTGCAATACTGCTTCAGCCGCTACCGGTCATATCGACCGGAGGACAACAGCTATCAGCCGTATTCCGGCGGGCCGCGCAGGCAGTGCGAGTAGGCAGGCCGGGGAGTGGCTGGCGCCCGCAGTGCATGGCGCCTTGTGCGACCCCACCCAACGATCACGCAGATTTCTTGGATCGTTCGGGTTGGCGCGGCGTTCATCCGATACCCAAAGGAGAAATCAACATGGGCGACGACCGGGAAGACAAGATTCGTGAGCGCGCATACCAGATCTGGGAACGCGAAGGCGGGATCCATGGCGATCCCGAGCGGCACTGGCACCAGGCCGAGGCCGAGATCGACAGGGAGGCAGCCCTGCCACTGACGGCAGGCGATGCCCTGCCGGAAACCCGCGAGGTCGCGAGCTCCGACGTTTTGACGGTGGAGGCCCTGGCGGTGCGCACCGGCATATCGGGCGAACAGGCGCAGGAGCTGATCGACAGGCTGGGAAACGACAGGGCGGCTATCGAACAAGCCGCGCGCAACCTTAAGGGGAAGCAGCGGCTCGGGGAGTGACAGATGATCAGAAAACTCAAAGACGGAAAATACCGCCTCTATTCGCGCAAGAAGGACGAAAAGACCGGCAAGCGCCGCAATCTCGGCACCTTCGATACCCGCGAGGCCGCCGAAAAGCACGAACGCGAGGTGCAGTATTTCAAGAGGCATTGAGGGGCGTGCTGTCGCTTCCCAGGCAGCCGCGCCTGCAGCGCAGCCTCCTGGCGGCTGTCCAGCGTCACGATGTGGTGCATGGCGGTGCCTCCAGTGTTCCTGTTGAAATTGAACAAAGCGGGAACAAAAATGTCAAGAGCGAATTGACTCTGCGAGGAATGCCTTCCTATTTGTCGTAGGTGGGGCGGTTGCTCACAAATCGAGGAGAGCCGCGATGGGCAGACGAAAAAGCCGGTTCGACAGGCTGTCGGCGAGGGATGCGGAGGCGATCATCAGGGACGCTTTGAGCCTGCGCAAGACGGTGCTGTCGTCGCAGCTGCATTTGAAGGCGCATGGCGAGCTGTTCTGGCAGCTTTGCGGGCTTGTCGAGAAATTGCACGAGGTGCTGGCCAGCGTCGCGGAGAAGGAGCCCGATTACCGGATGGCGGAGCTTGGCCTGCTTCCGCTGCCCGAGGATTACTCGACCCGGAAATGAGCCATGGCCGGGCCGATGGACAGCGTTGGGCGTGCCGCCAAGGCCAACATGCTGCTCATCGTGGAGTGCGGCCATTGCTACCATGTCGGACGGTTCAGGGCGAATGACGTGGCCCAGGTGGTGGGCTGGAACAAGCCGCTGGAAGCGATCAGGTTCAGGTGCAAACGATGCAGCCGCAAGGACACGACGGTGAAGACGCAGTTCATCGACCAGGACCATCCACCCAAGGGCTACATCTGGGTGCTGCAGAAATTCAAGCGCTAAAACAACGAGCCTTGCGCCGGCGCCTGCTGCGGAAACTTGATCTGTGTCGCCGGTTNCAGGACCATCCACCCAAGGGCTACATCTGGGTGCTGCAGAAATTCAAGCGCTAAAACAACGAGCCTTGCGCCGGCGCCTGCTGCGGAAACTTGATCTGTGTCGCCGGTTTTTCGACGATCACCAGCGCATCATCGGGCGCCGTGCGCTGCAGGTGCCTTGCCTCGGACCATGGCGCCGTCAGCCAGGTCTCGGTTTCTTCCGGCGTGGTCAGGATCACCGGCATCGCCTTCTCGTGGATCGGCGCGATCAGCGCGTTGGGCTGGGTCGTCATGAAGCCATAGACCTGGTGATCGGCGGGGCCGTCCTTGATCTTGCGAATGCCCTGCCAGCGCGTCCACAGGCCGGCAAAGAAGAATAGCGGGCGGTCCTCGCCGAGTGCAAACCAGTAGTTGCGCTGAATGCCGGTCTCGGGGTCCTTGTCGCCGGGCGTCGGGCTGGGCTCGGCGAAGCTGGTGACAGGCACCACGCAGCGGTTCTCGATGCCGAGATATTGCTGCCAATGGCCATATTGCGGATTGCGGATATTAGTGGTGCCGTAGTCTGCCCTTGACCCGCTCCAGTGGCGTCGGCATGCCCCACAGCAGATTGGCCAGTTCGCGTTCGCCGTCCGACGCGTTGCGCACCACCGGGCCTGGCTGGTTGGGATAGATGTCGATGGAGGGTTCGAGATTGCCGAGGATGTCGCGCAAGGCGCGGGTCCACTGGCGGATGGCCTCCTGGCTGGTCGTGATGTTGTAGAGATTGCACATGNCGGGCTGGTTGGGATAGATGTCGATGGAGGGTTCGAGATTGCCGAGGATGTCGCGCAAGGCGCGGGTCCACTGGCGGATGGCCTCCTGGCTGGTCGTGATGTTGTAGAGATTGCACATTTTCAGGCCGTTCCCGGATGCTCAGGCATCTTGTTGGAAACGGCCCGGAATTTCCAGCGCTGTCCGTTGGGTTGCTGACACGGCAGGCCGTGTCAGCAATGGCTTTGTGAGACCTACCGCGCCGATTGTCTCATAGCTTGTGCGGCGACCGCCGCGAGAAAAGCCCTCGCCGCGGCATCGCAGGCCGCTCGAGACGGGCCTTTGGCGAAAAGAAGAAGCTCGGCGGCTCGAATGTTGAGCCCGTGCTTCCTTGCGAATGTGGCTAGATCGTAAGGCTTGTTGTCGTAAGGTTCGTCGTAATCGATCGTCAGATCGTAGTTTTCTTTCATTTTCTTCCTCCCGTTAGCGATCTCCCCCCTCCTGTCGCTAACGCAAAATTAACGTCGATGGCGGCGGGCGAGTCCACCAATCACAGATTGTGTAAAAAACGTACGAGCTCGCATGCTCGCCCTCGCAACGGGCCTGCGAGCAATCGCCGCCGACCGGACCGGTCGAAAGAGCCGATTATGATGGCAATGTTGGAAAGGCTGCCACGGCCTGGTGCTACGAGGTGTCCGCGACGCCTAGCGTGCCTAAATGGCCGGCATTTTCATCTTCCAGGCCCCGGTCCGCAGCCGGCCTCTTTGGGTCCGGCTAAAGGATAAATCCGGCTAATAACACCGTAAGGAGCAGCGACAGCGGAACGGCCGCAAGACACCAGATCTCCAACGTGTTGTTTTGCAGCGGGTCCATCATCAGCCTCACTTTTTGGTTTGTCATTGTGACACTAACGGTTGGTCGGAGGTAGCGGTTCCAAGCGACCCCGTTCATAGAGCGCTGCCTGTGCTGCATATTAGCAACAGCTTGACGACCGCTGAGCCCGTACCGCTTGGACAACTTCACTGGCGCCGGTGGATGCGTATTCCGCAGGACTGCAAGCGCCCCTCGGCATCAGTCGTGCGGGGATCGATCGCCGCCCATCATCAGCGCCGAGCCGGTCATGCCCCGGAACCCAATGGCTGCATCTATCTCCGGCCGAAGTTTCGCTACCACCGAGCCGATCCGATGTTCACTCCAGCCAGCGATGCGCGTTTACAGGGACCTAAGTCTGACCTGCCTGCGCAATGGTCTTGTGTACGGCCGGCGTCGGGAACAACTGCGCCCGTCTTCAGTTGATGGCGTCACCTCCTCGAGGAGACATCGGCGCAGAATCAGTCCCTTCATGCGCTGATTAGGGTCCGCCTGCCATTGCTGGATTTGGCAGGCGGACCCTTGGTTCGGTACGCTCCAGATGGAAAGCGGGTAAGCTCGGGATCACTCATCATCCCAGAAATCCCGTAGAGACGTATGGCGGAGGTCTTCCTCGCCCCTGAGATGCTTGACCTGGCTTGACATCCGAGACGACCTCCCAGCGCGCGCATGCAGCGGGGTCGCCCTCAGCCTTCCAGCGCCTCGTGCTGGTAAAGCTCGTCCATGCTGAGCGTCGCCAGGGCGGCGAAGGGTGCCTGCTTTTTCACGCGGCCGTGGCTCAGGATCACGACGTCGTCGCAGAACGAGATGGTGCTGCGATGATGGCTGATGACGATGGTGGTGCGACGGCCGGCGCGCGACTTGAGCGTCTCGACGATTGCCGCTTCCGACAGGCCGTCCACCGCATTGGTGGCTTCGTCGAGGATGAGGATATCGGGATCGCGCACCAGCGCCCTGGCCAGCGCGATCCGCTGCCGCTGTCCCGCCGAGAGATTGACGCCACGGTAGCCGACGACCGTCCGGTAGCCTTGCGGCAGTTGCTCGATGAAGCCATGCGCTTCGGCCAGTTTTGCCGCGCGCTCGGCGTCATCGGCCGAGGCCGCGTCCTGGCCGTAGATGATGTTGTCGAAAATCGTGCCGTCGACCAGCTCCAGCTCCTGGCTGGCGAGCGCGATGTGCTTTCGCCATTGGCTGGGGTCGATGCGGTCCAGAGGCGATCCATCAACGAGAATCCTGCCGCTATCCGGTTCGACGAAGCGGCACAAAAGGTTGACGATCGTCGTCTTGCCGGCGCCCGAGCGGCCGATCAGCGCGGTCGAGCGGCCGCTACCGATATCGAAACTCGCCGCATGCAGCACCACCGCGCGCTGCTCCGAGCCGGAATAGGTAAAGGTGACGTCCTCGAACTTGATGCCTTGGCTGAGCCCGGGGAACGCTGCGCTGCCTTGCGGCGGCTGGGGCTTGTCGGACGGGTCCAGCATCCACGTCACCTCTTCCAGCGATCCGCTCAGGCCCTGCAGCTGGCTCCAGGCCATTTGCAGCGACCGCATATAGGGCTGCAGCCTGTAGAGCAGGATGACGAAGGCGACGATCAGCGGAAAGGAAACATTGGCGAACCAGGCGCCGATCACCACCGCCAGGAACAGCATGGCATGCAGAACCTCGGTCAGCGGCGGCAAAGCTCCCTGACGCGTCAAAAGCACGAACGCCGCCCGGCGCACCGCATCCGATGCCTGGTCGAATGCCGCTTTCTCGCGTTGCTCCTGGCCAAAAATGCGGATCAGCCGCCCGGCATGCACCAGATGCAGCATCTGCGATGCGAGCTGGCTGTTGCGGGAGGCGACGCTGCGGCTCGGCGCCTTCAGATTGGCCGACAGCATGGCGTGCGCGACCTGGACCAGCGCCAGCCCCAGCGTCACCAGCAGCGTCATTTGCCACGACAGAAGCAGCAGGAAGGCCAATAGGATGATTGCGGCCGATGCATTGACGATTGCCCCCAACGTGATCTGGATGGCATCCGAGGCCCGCCAGGATTCGTTGGAGATGATGTTGAGCAGCCGTCCGGGGCTTTGCTGCAGGAAGAACGGGTAGCCCACCCGCAGCAGCTGCTCCGACAGCGCGCTGCGGATCGAATGGCTCGCCTTGCCGTAGATGAAGGTGGTCAGCAGCGTGTTGGCGAAAGCGAACAGGTTCTTCAGCACGATCGAGCCGAGAATCGCGACGGATATGACGATCAGGCGGTCGCGCTCGCTCAGGCTCGATCCGACATGCTGGAAGACGGCGGAAAAGCCGGCCATGCCGGTCTGCCCCTGCTGCCCCATGATTATGTTCAGCAACGGGATGATCAGGCCGATGCCGAAGCCTTCAAGCGCGGCGCTGAGCAGCCCGAGCACCACCACGGCAGGAAGCAGGCGCAACTGCTTTCTTCCGAGCGCGCGGCGCAGCATCGGCAGGCTGGGCGGCATCAATCGCATGGTGGCGGATCACCTCGCCTCGGCATTTGCCTGTTGCTCCTGTCGCATTTGCGCCGGCTGCGGCGATTTCGCCAGCAAAAGCACCGCGAATTTGGCTGCGCCGAGCAAATTCATGCCGACGATCGGCCAGTGCGACAGCTTGAGTTCACGGTCGAACAGAGGGCCTTTCACCAGTTCGCGCAAGGCCGCCCTCATCGACCAGTAGCAATGCCGAAGCAGCCACGGCGCGTGGCGGATATGTTTCAGGCAAAGCCCGCCATTACCCATGCTGTAGTCGCGGTGCAGCTTTTCGATGGCCTTGCGGTCGCGCCGGCCGTGATGGTGATAGATGGTCATGTCGGGCACATATTCGACCGGAATCCCAAGCAGCACCGCCCGCACCAGATAGTCCGTATCCTCGGCGGAGCGCAGCGGGCCGCCGGCGCCGAACCGTTCGTCGAAACGGCCGATGCGGGCGGCAACATCGCGGTGCATCGTCATGTTGCAGCCAAGCACGAAGCCGCCGGGATGGACATCCGGCGTAAGCCGCGCGCGCACCGGCGACCGCTTGATGGTGAACGGCAGGTCGCGAGGATCGCCGATCTCGACGCGGCCACCGCGGATGACCCGTTCGCCGGCCGCATAGTGCCGCTGCAGATCGCGCAGATAATCCTTGTGGACTGCGCAATCATCATCGACGAAAACCAGCACGCGGCCCCGCGCCCGCTCCAGCCCGGCATTGCGCGCGGCCGCCAGTCCAGGTCGTGGTTCGCGAATGGCCGTGAACGGAATGTCCGAAAGTTCGGCTATGCCGGCCAGCCGCTCTGCTGTGCAGTCGGTCGAACCGTTGTCGACAACCACCAGTTCGGCAGAGAAGGCAGCGTAGGCGCGGCACGCGGCCTGGATCGACTTTATGCAAGGCTCGAGCACGTTGACGCGGTCGCGTGTGCAGACAATGAAGCTGACCTCCGGTGCCGGCCCGTGCTGCGGCCGGGGCGACATGGCCGCCGGCACCGTCGAGCGGCCGCGCTGCTGGAGCTGATGGGATTTGACGAACATGCGCTGCTAGCTCAACTGGTTCGAAGGCAAAACCGCCGCGGCCGGCACGGACTGCAGATACCGCGACAAGGCATCCACCTGCCTGGTGACCGACATCGAGGCGAGACTGAAGCGCGGCGCGAAGGCACCGGTGCGAAACACGTACTGCTCGCGCCGCCGGATGAGTTTCCATTTCGCCGTCCGCGTCAGGAATTCGTGCATCAGCTGCGGCTGCCTTTCCCCCGATATCAGCTGGTAGAGGAAATAGAACAGGTTCAGCGTGCCAGCCTGGTAGCTCGGCCTCGTCTCGGCCGGCAGCGCGGCAATCCTTTCTTCAAGCGCAAGGATCCATTCGGCGGCACGGCGAACCGTGTCCATCGACGGGACTTCACCGATGCCGCGGAGGTCCTGCGTCTCTTGTACGAGCCCTTCGCGCTCGAGGTTCTCGGCGACGATCTTCAAATGCGTCCTGCGCATTTCGCGCTTGTGCCTGTTGGTCACGCTGTCGTCATGGATACGATAGGCGATCAGGCTTTCGGGGATCATGGCCGCCGGGTAGCGGTCGGTCAGCCGCCTGAACAGGTCGAAATCCTCGGCATGCTTGTAGCTGGTATCGTAATATAGAACATCTTCTTCTATGACATTCCTGTTGTATACCACGGTGGAATGCATGAAGATCGTGAAGAACATCGACAATATACGCAGCGGATTGTCCTGGAATATCGGATCGGGCGAACCCCTGACGACGCGGTTGCCGAGCAAGGTATCGAAACCCGCGCCGCATAGAGCGAGGTCAGGCTGCTGGTTGAACAGCGCGACCTGCCGCGACAGGCGCTGGGGATAGGCGATGTCGTCGGCGTCCATCCTGGCGACCAGATCGCCGCGCGCCACGGCCAGGCCTTCGTTCAAAGTTGCGATCAGGCCACGGTTTTCGCGTGAGATGATCGAGATGCGATTGTCGGCCTGGCGGTATTTCTGCAGGATCTGCAGCGAGTTGTCGGTCGAGCCGTCATCGATGGCGATGACCTCCAGACGATCGTAATCCTGCCGCAGGATGCTGCCCAGCGCAGCGGCGAGATAAGGTCCCGCATTGTAGATCGGCAGCAGAACTGACACCAAGGGAGCAGCCATGATCAGCTCCGATCGGTTCGTCGCAGCTTGCGTGGCAACGGTGAAGTGCCACCATCAAGCGGCCTGCCCAGATATGCTCCCGCCGCGAGCCATCCGGCATTGCCCACGTCAATGCCTGCCGGGATGGCGCCGCGGCCTTTTCGAGCAACATAGGGGAAGTGGCGCTTGAGGCTGTTGAGCGGCTTCTCGAAAAGCAGCCACGAGACCGAAGCCAGCATGAGCGTTGCCGTTCCCGCCACCAGAAACCGCCCGGGCCCTTGCTCCGAGACGTTGAGCGGGATCCACGGCTGCGATTTGACGACCAGCGCCAGCACTATCGGATGGTAGAGATAGACGCCGTAGCTGATGCGGCCAAGGCCAAGCAGCGGCGGCAGTTCGAGAAGTTTTCCGATATAGCCGCCAACCCCTGTCGAACAGCTTGCAACGATGACCACCAGCGGTACGAGAGGCAGGATCTGCAACAGCAGCCAGAGGCCCCATTCCTGCACCGGATTTGCCGGCGCCGGCGCAAACCACTGCAGAACGAAAAACGCCGCCGCGAGCCCCGGCCAGCCATTTCGAAGCCATTGCGGCAAGCCGGCTGTTCTTGACCGGTAGGCGGCAAGCAGCGCGCCTGACGCCAATGCGTCCATCGACGCCGGCGGCAGCAGGTCGCGTGCCAAACCCGGCGTTCCAGCGATCGGCCAATAAAACCGATAGGCCAGCGACAGCACGATAACGCCGATGCAGATCGATTCGAGGCGCCGGCGCGGCGCCAGCAGGACGATCAGCGGCCAGACGATATAGAACTGCTCCTCGATGCTCAGGCTCCAGAAATGGCAGAGCAGCCAGGGCGTCCATTCATTCTGCGCCGCGTACCAGAAATTCGACAGATAGAACGCATGCCAGACCAGTGATCCTCTAGACTGCTCCAGGTCCACCAACCAGACGAAACCCAGCACGGCGAAATAGGGCGGGAATATCCGCAGCGCCCGCCTGATATAGAAGGATCTCAGCGCCGGTCCGGCTTCGAATTCGGCGGCCGAGCGGGCTTCGAGCAGCAGGCGGGTGATCAGAAAGCCGCTCAGCACGAAGAACAGACGCACGCCGATATGGCCCCAGAACGAGGACCCTCCAGCCGCGAAGAAATGGGAGTACAGCACCATCGTCACGGCGATGGCCCTCAGCGCGTCCAATTGGGTGTCGCGCGCATTTCCCATTAGTGACGTACGCCGGCGGGACGGCGAAACTGCCAATCGGTCAATATAGCGGCTTCGTTCACGGCGCATTCCAATCGGAAGCGCCCCCCTTGCGCAGAATAGGACCACCATTGTGCAACGCAACACAAAAAGTTGACACATTTGAAACAGGAACGTGAGGCACGGCTAATAAAAGCCAAAAACAGCAAGAACCAGCCCGAATTGTCCATTTTTGACGATTTTCTCGCACTCCCTTGGCCCGCCGATATCGGCGGCATGGTGCTGCGATGCAGCATGTTCGCCGCCATCACGGGCGCGCAAGATCTGGGTCTGGACACAGATGCCCCCCACAGGACCGGCCGGCAACCGACGCTCGGCGACCTTTTTGCTGCGCTGGCGCGGCCGGCTGTTAACGCGACAACAGTGGGAGCAAGCGCAAGCTTCCCGCCTCCGAGTTACGCCTCCTTGCTGGCATTCGCGAGCACCACTGCGCGACGCTCCGGGAGCCCCAATCCGACGAGCGCGCCGGCGAGCGAGAGCAGAGCGGAGACGTCGATTGCCGAGGTGAAGCCATCGCTGAACGCGTCGGTGGACGAGAAGCTTCCAGTGCCGGCGAACACCGCACCGGCGATCGCGATCCCGGATACGCCACCGAGGAAGCGGAATGTGTTGAACGTGCCGGCAGCCTTGCCGACCTCCGGCCGGGCGACCGCATTGAGAACCGCGTTCTGCGCGGCAGGCATGGCCATCGACACGCCGGCACCGGTAATGATCAGCGGGGCGACTAGCTGGATATAGGGCAGATCAGGTGCTGCGATCTGCGCCAGCCAGGCCATTCCAGCCGCTTGCAGGATCAATCCGGCCACGACAAGCCAGCGCTCGCCAACGCGGTTGATCAGGCTGCCGGCGATCGGTGCGACCACGAAAAGCGTGGCGGTCCAAGGCAGCAATCCCATGCCGGCGCCGAGCGGCCCACGGCTCTGGGCAAACTGCAGAAACTGCGGCAACAGGAACACGAGGCCATACATGGCGGCGCAAAGCAGGAAGTTCGCCCCTACGCCCGAGGAGAATGCGCGCGCCCGAAAGAACCGCAAAGGCAGCATGGGCTCGCGGGTACGCAGCTGCCAAAGGACGAACGCGATGGCGAAAAGCAGCCCGGCCGTCAGCGCCGTCAGCACTTCAGAGCTGCTCCAGCCCACAATGTTGCCGCGCATGAGGCCCCAGACCACTCCGAATGCCGCCGCAGTTACCAGCACGACGCCGAGGACATCGATTGCCGTGCCCGGCCCGTAACTCTCCGGAATCCGACGCAGCACCAGCGGAATGAGAACGATACCGACCGGGACATTGAGCCAGAAGATCCAGTGCCAGGAGAGGCCTTCGGAAATCGCACCGCCCGCCATCGGGCCGATGATCAGGGCCAGGCCGGTGATGCTGCTGAAGATACCCAGCGCCTTGCCTCGCTCCTCGGGGGGAAAAGCGACGCTCAGCAGCGCCATGGCCAGCGGCATGACCATTGCGGCACCTGCGCCCTGGACCGCACGGGCCGCAATCAGCAATCCGGCATTGCCGGCGAGCGCGCAGGCAACCGACGCTGCGACGAACAACGCCAATCCGGCAACGAGCGTACGGCGGCGGCCGAACCGGTCACCGAGCGCAGCCCCGGTCATGAGCAGGACGGCAAAACTCAAATTATAGGCGTTCATCGTCCATTGCAGCGTCTCCAGCGAGGCATCGAGCTCGACCCGCATCGTGCTCAATGCCGTCGCCACAACCATCGCATCGAGAACGACCATCAAGGAGCCTATCGACGTGAGGGCGAGAACCCAGACCTTCGTTGATCCCGCATTTTGTTTGCTCATGACTATGGCGCCTCCGGCTTGAACAAAGGGCCCGCCAGGTTACGGACCCGTGATCCAGAGACGCGTAGGAACCATCAAAGGATTCCAGCAAGAGAAAGTTTTTTCGACCGAATCCTTTTGCCATCGTCGAGCGTCTATAAGACGCTGCGCCTGATGACGGGCGCCTGCCTGGGAGATACGCATGAAATTGATCCTTGTGCGATGACCGGATCCGCAACCGGCACCCCAGAAGGACGGGAGCCATTTGACCGGCTGCTCGGCGAATTACGGCCGAAACTGCACCGCTATTGTGCCCGCATGACCGGTTCGGTGATCGATGCCGAGGATGTCGTCCAGGAAGCTACGGTCAAGGCGCTCGAGGCGTTCCCCGGGACCGGGCCGATAGCCAATGTCGAGGGCTGGCTGTTTCGCATCGCGCACAATGCCGCGCTCGACCACCTACGCCGTCGTGCCAGGTTGGATGCCGCGCATGTCGTTGAGGATATCGATATGATCCCTGACCCCGGTATGTCGGCCGAGGGTCGACACACTGCAGCCGCAAGCCTGCAGACTTTCATGCGCCTGCCCGCGGCGCAGCGTAGCAGCGTCATCCTCATGGATGTGCTCGGCTATACGATCGAAGAGATCGGCAACATTATCGACAGCAGCGTTCCGGCGGTGAAAGCCGCACTGCATCGCGGCCGTTTGCGCCTGCGCGAAGTCTCCGGCGAGCCTGACGATCGGCCTGTGCCGGTGTTGGCCGAGCCCGAACGGGCGCGTCTGGCAGCCTATGTCGAGCGGTTCAACGCCCGCGACTTCGATGCGATCCGCGACATGCTGGCCGAAGACGTCCGGCTTGACCTCGTCAACCGGTTCCGGGCGAGCGGCCGCACGAAAGTGGGCCGGTACTTCCATAATTACGCGGGTATCCACGATTGGCGGCTGCTTCCAGGCCTGGTGGATCGGCACCCAGCCATTCTGGTGATCGATCCGGACGACTCGGCCGGAGGGCTAAAATACTTTATCCTGCTGGAATGGGCCGGCGACAGATTGGCGAGAATTCGCGATTTCCGCTATGCGCGCTACACGCTTGACGGCGCCGAGGTGGTGCCTCTGCGGGCATAGCAATTCGCGTTTCATAATGCCGAACACTGCCAGCTATTTTTGGATCGCGGCCGCTTGCCATCCAAGCGGCCGCCCTTTTCCGCCGATCCTGCTTTAAGCCGGTTGCAACTCCCTGCGCGGCAGCGGCGGGAAGGCGATCGCAATCGCCATCGCGCCAAGCCCGACAAGGGCCGAGCCGATGAACAGCCAGGAATAGCTGGCATAGGCATCGAACACCATGCCGCCGGCGAGCGGGCCGAAAGCCATGCCGAGGCTGGACAGCATGGTTACCGCACCGAACACCGTACCGAGGATGCGCTGGCCGAAATATTCCCGCGCCAGCACCGCATAGAGCGGCATGACGCCGCCATAGGTGGCGCCGAAGATGACGGCGAGCGTGTAGAATTGACCAAGCTCGCTGACCGCAAGATAGGCGGCGATGACCACGGCCTGTATGGCCAGCCCGGTGATCAGCACCGGCTTGACGCCCAGCCGATCGGCAAGCACGCCGTAAAGCAGCCGGCCACCCAGCCCTGCCAGGCCCTCGATGCTGTAGATGCTGACCGCCGCCATCGGCGCTATGCCGCACAGCATCGCATAGCTCACCATGTGGAAGATCGGCCCGGAATGCGCCGCGCAGCAGGCAAAGAAGGTCAGTCCCAACACGATGAATTGCGGCGAGCGCAGCGCCTGCGGAACCGTCATGCCGGCACCCTCGGCGGCAACGTTTGGGGCAGCGCCGTCGGCAGCGGGCTTGGGCGGCTGGCGCACCAGAAGCGCGGCCGGCAGTAGCAGCACCCACGCGGTTATGCCGATGTCGAACATCGCGGTGCGCCAGTCGTAGGCCGAAATCAGCCAGCGGGCGAACGGCGAGATGGTCATTGGCGCCACGCCCATGCCGGCCGAGACCAGCGAGACGGCAAGGCTGCGGTTCGTGTCGAACCAGGCGGAGGTCAGCGCAATCATCGGCGCGAAGAAGGCACTTGCCGCGAGGCCGACGAGCACGCCGTAGGCCAACTGGAAAACGAGCAGCGAACCGGTGCGGCTGGCCAGGACCAGCGCCAGGCCAAGCAGCACGGCGCCGGTCATGACGACGATGCGGGCGCCAAAGCGGTCGTAAATGGCGCCCCAGGCGAAGCCGCCGAGGCCCATTACCAGGAAGTTCAGCGTCATCGCACTCGATATGCCGGCGCGCGACCATTGTGTATCGAGCGCCATCGGTTCGAGAAAGATCGCCAGCGAGAACATCGCCCCGAGGGCGACACAGGTCATCAGCGCGCCAGCCGCGACGATAACCCAACGATAGGGAAGGCTCATTTCACTTTTCTCCCATGTCGGAAGCGTTGATACGGCACGACCTTTTCGAGCTTCGCCGAGCCGCTTGCGTCCGAAGGACGTTGGAGATGTCTTGAATCCGACAATCCGGTTGCATTTTTTATCCAGTCGGCGCGATGGCGCCATTCCACGGCTTTCTGGATTGACCGCGCACCATTCGAAGCTAGATTTCCAACCGGCGATCAGGAGCTGTCAAGCATGGCAAATCAGGAACTTCATCGCGGCCGTCTCATCGACCACCTCCAGCTGGTGGTCAGGGATCTCAAGGCCAGCCGCCGTTTCTACGAGGCGGTTCTCAACGTGCTCGGCATCCCGATCGGTGGCGCCGGCAATGATTATTTCTGGGCCGACGAGCTGTTCATCTCCAGCCCCGACAGCCCGGCGGCCCTGGGAAAGCTGACCGGCCGCCACCACCTGGCCTTCCAGGCAAAGGACCGTGCGATGGTCGATGCCTTCTACAGGGCCGGGCTTGAGGCCGGCGGCACCGACAATGGTGCGCCGGGCGAGCGATCCTACCATCCCGGCTATTACGCCGCCTTCCTGCTCGACCCCGACGGCAACAATATCGAGGCCGTCCACCACGGCCCGGCCAGCCGCAGCGCCGATTCAGTGAAGATCACCTTCTAGCTTCCGGTAAAGGTGGTTCGCACCGGCCGGCACGGTTGGTCTCTGCCAAACCTGGGTGCTTGCGTCAGACCGAATCTGCCCTATCGCGTCAGCGCAGCCATTTGGCCTGCAAGGAAATCGACGAACAGCCGCGCCCGGACCGGCAGCTGTCGCCCGTACGCATGGACGATGTGCACCGGCATGGTTGGCATCGCCACCTCGGGCAGGATGCGGACCAGGCGACCCGTGTCGAGATCGTTCTGCACGGCAAACCGCATCAGATGCGCGATGCCGGCGCCGGCAAGTGCTGCATTGCGGATGGCGCCGCCGTCATCGGTATCGAGCCGCCCATCCGGCACGATCATCGTACCGTCGGCAAACGTGACCGGATAAGGCCGGCCAGCCATCTGGTGGCGGACGAATTCATGATCCCGTAAATCCTCGACCGATGCCGGACGGCCGCGCCGCTCGACATAGGCCGGTGAGGCCACCAGCACGATCGGCAGATTGGCGATCTTGCGGGCAACCAGCCCCGTGTCCGACAGCGCCCCCATGCGCACGGCAACATCATAGCCTTCGCGGATCAGATCGGCGTGACGGTCGGTGACGCTGAGCTCGACCTTCACTTCGCCATGCTGCGCAAGGAACGCTTGCGCCCATGCCGCGATCAGGCCGCGACCGATTTCGACCGGCGCTGTAACGCGCAGCAGGCCGCGCGCCGTATCGGCCATCTGGACGATGTCTTCGGCATCGTCCAGCGCCCTTAGCAGTGGCGCCACGCGCTCGTAGTAGGCGAGGCCTTCGCTGGTGAGCCCGAGCCGACGCGTCGAGCGCTGGATCAGCCTGACGCCGAGCCGGCGCTCGAGCCGCGCCACGCTTTTCGACACCGCCGACGGGCTGGAGCCGACCAGCCGGCTGGCGGCATGGAAAGAGCCGGCATCGACGGTTCGGACGAAGGCGACGAGACCGGCGGTCTTTTCGAGGATGGTGGTCATTCCGGAATTCCAGGCATGAAAGAATGGATCATGATGATCCTAATACGCATTTCGATCATGATTAAATACCGCTCATCGTCAACAAAGGAGAGATTTGATGAGCAAGCTGAACGGCAAGGTCGCCATCGTCACCGGCGCCTCCAAGGGTATCGGCGCCGCCATCGCCAAGAGTCTTGCCACGGCCGGCGCCGCGGTGGTCGTCAACTACGCCTCGTCACGGGAAGGCGCCGACCGCGTCGTCGCCGAGATCGAGGACCGTGGCGGCCGCGCCGTCGCCGTCCAGGGCGACGTGTCGCAAGCGGCTGATGTGCGCCGCCTGTTCGAGGCGGCGAAATTGGAGTTTGGCGGGCTCGACATACTGGTCAACAATGCCGGAGTCTTCGCATTCGAGCCGCTGGAAGCGGTTACCGAGGCCGAGTTTCACCGCGAGTTCGACACCAATGTGTTGGGCATCATTCTGACCACGCAAGCAGCAGTGAACCATTTTGGCGCGGGCGGCGGCAGCATCATCAACATAAGCTCGGTCGCCAGCCGCAATCCGCAGCCGAACTCGCTCGTCTATGCCGCGACCAAAGGTGCGGTGGACACGATCACGCTGTCGATGTCGCGGGAGCTCGGCGCGCGCAACATCCGCGTCAACGCCATCGCGCCCGGCGGCATCGATACCGAGGGCCTCGCGCGCATCGGCATCGTCGGCAGCGAATTCGAGAAGCAGATTATAGCCATGACGCCGCTCGGTCGCTTCGGCCTGCCCGACGACGTCGCCCGCGTCGCGGTGTTCCTCGCCTCCGACGAAGCGTCATGGCTGACCGGCGAGCGCATCACCGCCTCCGGTGGCTGGCGATAGGCATGGAGGGCGCGAACCTGCCGGCTCGCGGACCGTGCTACCCGCGGCGCGACGCACTGCAATCGATGACGAGAGCGATCTAAGCCCTATGTAGTAGCGAGGGAGGAGCGCCGTGCGCCATCGATGACGGCGAGATGCCAGGGAGGTAACGGATGACGGGCGACGAAAAAGCAATCCGAAAGCTGGTCGAGACGTGGATGGACGCGAGCAAGCGTGGAGACATCGCGACCGTCCTCAGCTTGATGACGGACGACGCAATCTTCATGGTTCCCGGCCGGGAACCCTTCGACAAGGAGATCTTCGCGGCAGCCGCGCGGGAGACGGCCGGCGTTCATATCGACGGCACGAGCGATATCGTGGAACTACAGCTTCTCGGCAATTGGGCCTTCATCCGCAGCCGCATCAATATGACCGCGACCCCGCCGAATGGCGAGCCGGTCCATCGATCGGGATATGCGCTGACGCTCCTGCGCAAGGAGGCGGATGGTGAGTGGCGGCTCGCACGCGACGCAAACCTGCTGACCCAGCAAGGCTAGAGCCGGTCTCCGGCATCTCTGCACCTGGGCCAAGATGCGATGCAGGTCGCTCTGATTCCCTCCACCTGATCACACCGGCAAGAGGGCGTTCGGCTTGACATCGGCGATGGAAGCGAACGTGTGCGTTTCGCGCACGCCGGGCAGCGGCAGGATGACCCGCTGCAGGAAATCCTGGAACACCGCCATATCGGCGATCCGCGCCTTGACCAGATAATCGAAACCGCCAACCACCATATGGCACTCCAGAACCTCCGGAGCTTTCGCCACGGCTTCGGCGAAGCGGTCAAAGACATGAGGCGCCGTGTGGTCAAGCCGGACCTCGATGAACACCAGCGTTCCCCGGCCGACCTTGCGCGGATCGAGCATGGCCCTGACCGCGGTGATGAACCCGTCGCGGAACAGGCGCTTAACCCGCTGGCTGGTTCCGGTCGGAGACAGCCCGACACGCCCGGCAAGATCAAGCGTCGTCCGGCGTCCGTCTTCCTGGAGCAGCCGGAGCAGGCTGCGGTCTATCTGGTCGAGGTCGCTCATTTCACAATCCACGCTATCTAAGGGATTTGCGTGTTGATTTCACGCAGAGACACCGAAATCAACGTATTTCACAACATAAAACCTCGCAATAGCCTGCGCTTCCCTCACCGCTGAAAGCAAACGTGGTGAGCCGATTTCGAACACAGGAGTGCAGGATGACCAAGCAAGCGTTCAGCCCAGCCGGCAAGAGTGCGGCAGAAATCAGCAAGGGAGCGACCGAGATCCTGGTGCTGAGCGAAACCGACGTGATGGAATGCATCGACCTCAGTCAGCTTCTCGATGTTCTGGAAGACGGCCTCAAGGCGCTGTCACAAGGCAAGGTCGTCAATCCACCCCGACCACAGCTCGACATCCCCGAGGCCGGCTACAGCCTCGCCATGCCGGCCTGGATGGAGGGCATGAACCTGACCGTCAAGATCGTCAACGTCTTCGAAGGCAACCTGGCCAAGAACCTGCCCAGCCACCTCGCCACCATCACCCTGTTTGATCCGCTGTCCGGCCTGCCGGTCTGTATCATGGACGGCACCTTCATAACCGCGGTGCGGACCTCCGGCTCCGCCGTGCTGTCGGTGCGCACGCTTGCCCGCAGGGACGCCAGGATAGCGACCGTGGTCGGCGCCGGCGTGCAGGCCAACCAGCACCTGCATCTGTTGCCCTTGGTGCGCGACTTTGCCGAAATCCGTGTCGCTTCGAAGAGCTTCGACGATGCGGCAGCGCTTGCCCGGCTGCATCCGTCGGTGGTGGCGGTCGCCGATCTCGAGACGGCAGTGCGCAGTTCCGACGTGGTGTGCCTGGCGACCCACTCCTACCAGCCGGTGATCGACGCAGGCTGGGTCCAGCCGGGCACGCATGTCTCCTCGGTCGGGGTGGCGCCGCCCGGCGGTGAAATGCCGATCGAGCTCATCGGCAGATCCAGTCTTTTTGTCGAAACCAAGGATGCATTCAAACCGACCCCGGTCGGATCTTGCGAGCTTGCCGGCTTCGACCCGGATTTCGGCACCGAGCTTGGCGCCATGCTGCTCGACCGCGCGCCGGGCCGCGTTTCGGATCAACAGATCACCACCTACAAGGCGATGGGCATTGCGATGGAAGACATGGTCGCTGCCGACCTCGTCTATCGTTGCGCCCGGCGTCTGCGCAAGGGAAAGCTCATCGTGCTGTAGGGGCGCGCCGCACGCCAGGCGGGATCGACGGTGCTGACAATGGCGCTTTCGCGCAAGCGGCCGGGCTAAAGGCCGGCCCCTCAGGCCGGCTCGCGCTTCAGCGCCTGCGCCATGCAGTGAATGCCGCCGCCGGTCTTCGAGATCTCGCTCATGTCGATGGCCGCCACCTCGAAGCCGCGCGCCTTGAGCTGGCCGATCAGCGTCTGGCTCGAGGTCGGGGCGATTACCCTGTCCTTGCCCAGCGACATGAAGTTGCAGCCGAGCGCCATAGTATCCTGGAACGGCACGTCGATGATCTCGTGGCCCTTGCCCTTCAGCCAGTCGACGATGCCGGGCTCTGTACAGGCAAGGCAGACGGCGGTCAGCTTTTCGGCGATCGGCACCACCATCAGGTCGATATGGACGTAATACTCGTCGATGAAGGCGATGCGGGTCTCCCAGCCCTCCTTGTCGAACCAGGCCTGCACTTGGCGCGCGCCCTCCTCCTGCGTGCGGGCGCCACCGCAGCCGATCAGCACGACGCCGTCCTCGATGACGTTGAAGTCGCCGCCCTCGAACGTGCCGGCGGTGACCATATCATAGATCGGGATGCCGAGCTTCTCATAGGTGCGGATCGCCGCGTAGTTCTCGCCACGCCGCCACCATTGCGACATGGCGGTGATGATGGCGCCGTACGGCGTCATGACGCTGGAATCGCGCGAGTAGACCTGCATCGGCAGTTCCGGCGTCGGCTCGTGCCAGTGGATATTGACACCGAAATGCTCATAGGCGGCGACCAGGTCCTTGTGCTGCGCCTGCGCGATCTGGACGTTGCATGGCGCTTCGCGCAGGTGCTTGCGCGACAGCGAGCTGGTCGAGAGATGGCGCAGGAAATTCGGCGAGCCGAGCAGCACGTCGGTCAGCACGTCGGTCTCGTTGGCGAAGCCCCAGGCGGTCAGCGGCTTGGTTCCGCCGGCCGGGTTGCGGTGCTGCAGCGAAAACGGCTCGGCGACGATGCGGTCATGGACGGTCATGGGGTTTCTCCTCGTGAAGGGCGGCTTGGTTGATCATGCGGCTTGGTTGCCTGGTATCCACCAATCCCGTCCGCGCGGGGTGGTGATGTATTCCGGCCAGCGAAATCCGATTGGCGGATCGTAGTCGCAGAGCGGCGCGATCCAGTCCGAGCCGCCGATGCCGCCGCCGGTGCGGGTGACGAATTCATCCATCGCCGCGTCGCGCGCAGCCTCGTCTTCCAACAGGCGAAGTGCTGCCAGCGCGACCGTCTTTGCGGCGCAGATGACCATCGGGTCGATGGTGGCAGAAATGCCGCCCAGCGCATTCATAGCCCAGGACGGAAACGCGTGGCCGTTCTCGGATCGCAGCGCCGGCCGGGCGACGTAGAATCGTGCCGTCGGTGTATGCCACGACATGTCGGTGTAATCGTCAGAGGTGGAATTGAGCTGCCAAGGCGGCAGGTCGCGGCGCAGGAGCGCCTCGGCCGCCTGTGGTGCAATCAGCCGGTCCAGTTCGTCGATGAATGGTTCCTCGGTCGCCTCGCCCCCGGCATTGAGCTGGACTTCGCGGGCGATCGCCTTGGCCGTCCCGTCCCAGCACGGCGGCCCGACCGCCGCCAGCGCGTCGAAGGCAATACCGGCCATGACGTGATTGGCCAGCCCCGGCCGCGACTTCGACACCCAGTGCCGCTCATGGCGGCAGCCGCTCATCCTGGCTGCGGCTTCCGCATTGCGGTCGAGCACGGCGGTGACCTGCTCGGCCATCGCCAGCGTCGGCACGCGGATCATGTACTGGATCTCGGCCAGCCCGGCCGGCAGATTGTCGGCGGTCGCCTGGCCCGCCGTCAGGATCGCCTCGCTGATCGACCAGCCGCCCTGATGCGGCAGCATGGAATCGCGCAGCGCCTTGGACGCCATGTACATCATCATCAGCGCGTCGTTGGCGCCGGGCGCCCTGACTGCCGAATGCGCCTGCGGGATGGGTGCTGCGCCGCCTGCCGCCCTCGCCCAATGTTCCGGCTCGTCGCACACAAAGCGGTAGATCATCGCATAGGCCGCACCGCAATGCGTATCCCAGCGCGCGGTATTGCAGAGCGGCAGCATATAAAAAGGATGGAAGGAGACCATCCCCGCTAGCCCATCGTAATAGCCCTTCGCGGCATGGATCGGCTTCGACCCGCGCACCTTCTCCGCCGGCTCGCCGGTGAAGCGCAGCGTGCCTGATATGCCGTGGCGCTGCATCGCCGCCTTGGTCGCCAGCAGCCCGCCGAGGCTGGCAATGCCGAGGCCGGAATGCGGATCGGTGTGGCCGCCAGCCTGTTCGCCGAGGCCCGGGCGCGGTCGCTTCACCGTCGCAGCATCCTGGCAATTGCCGGGCACTGCATCATACTCGGCATACAGCCCGATGGTCGGCCCCGCGCCATTGGTCCAGTGGGCGCAGAAGGCGGTCGGCATGCCGCCAGAACCTTCCTCGACGGAAAAGCCTTCGTGCTTCAGATGCTCGACATACCAGGCGGCCGACTGGTATTCGCGCCAGGCGGTCTCGCCGAAGTCGAAGATTGTCCGCGTCCACGCCGACAGCGACGGCTGGATGTCGTCCAGACAGGCAAGTGCGGTCGCTTGCGCGGAGGTCACCGGTTTCTCCATGGTGGAAAGAAAGCAGTGAAGCGCTCCGCCAAAAAGTGATATGTTTTCCCGGCTCATGCAAATTCGGTTCACCTCTTGAGAATTCCCTCGACGCAGGCGCTGCGCGCCCTCGACAGTTTTGCCCGCCACGGCAGCGTCTGGCGCGCCGCCGACGAACTGCATCTGACCCGCAGCGCAGTCAGCCATCAGCTTCGCCTGCTCGAACGCGATCTCGGCTTCGACCTGCTCGAGCGCATTGGCAAGGGCGTGGCGCTGACGCCGCGCGGCCAGCGCTATGCCAGCGACGTGCGCAAGGCGCTGACGGTGCTGGGCGACGCGGTGACACGCCATGCCGGCACCGGCATCGGCGGCTCGTTCAGCGTCAGTTGTACGCCGGGTTTCGCCTCGCTGTTCCTGTGCACCCATATCGGCGAGTTCCGGCAGATGTACCCCGATGTCGCGCTGCGCATCCTGACGCCGCGCCGTCTCGACGACGTGAGCAATGCCGAGGCCGATGCCTTCATCGCCTTCGGCGTCGGCAATTGGCCGAACCGCGCGGTCGAGCTGTTGTGCGGGATCTCCTTTACGCCGCTGTGCAGCCCGACGCTGCTCAACAAGATCGGCGGCTTCTCCAAGCCGGCCGACGTGCTGCGCGCCAATCTCCTGCATCTCGGCGATACCGAGGACTGGGCGCGCTGGCTGGCGCTGTCCAAGGTCGAGAACCCCGACCCGGAAGGCGGCATCTTCTTTTCCGACATGAACCTGGTCTTTTCGGCGGCGATCGCCGGCCAGGGCATCGCCATGGGCGACGAGCTGACCAGCGGCCGGGCACTGAGCGAAGGCCGGCTGGTCCGCCCCTTCGACATAGCGATCAATTCACCGCGCTCGTATTTTCTGGTTTCCGAGCACGCCAAGGCGGCGCATCCGGTGCTGGAGGCGTTTGGGCGGTGGCTGCGGTCGAAGCTGTCGGAGAACCAGCGTTAATCTCCCCCCTTGAGGGGGAGATTGGCGCATAGATGAATCAAATTTGCCGATCACGCGAAAACTATTCGGTTGCGGTGAGCCGCCGCCCTGCCTACGATTTCGGCTACGCTAAGGAAAGGGCAGGATGCAGCAACCCGGCCGGGCCGCAGAGATCAAGGCAATCGGGATCGGCAAGAGCTTCGGCTCGTTCCGTGCGCTGGACGATCTGACGCTCGATATCGGCCGTGGCGAGTTCCTCACCCTGCTCGGCCCCTCCGGTTCCGGCAAGACCACCTTCCTGATGATCCTTGCCGGCTTCATTCAGCCGACCGACGGTCGCCTTTACAGCGACGGCGTCGACATCACCGAGCGGCCGGCCGAGCAGCGTGCCGCCGGCATGGTATTCCAGGGCTATGCGCTGTTCCCGCATATGAGCGTCGAGGCCAACATCGCCTTTCCGCTCAAGGTGCGAAAGAAACCGGCGGCCGAGATCAAACGCCGCGTCGGCGAAATGATCGAGCGCGTCGGGCTCAAGGGCCACGAAAAGAAACTGCCGTCGCAATTGTCCGGTGGCCAGCAGCAGCGGGTCGCACTGGCGCGGGCGCTGGTGTTCGAGCCGGGCGTACTTTTGCTCGATGAGCCGTTTTCAGCACTCGACAAGGGCCTGCGCGGCCAGATGCAGGCCGAGATGAAGCGGTTGCACCAGGAGACCGGCACCACCTTCGTCTTCGTCACCCATGACCAGAGCGAGGCGCTGGCGTTGTCATCTCGCGTCGCCATCTTCAACCACGGCAAATTGCTGCAGGTCGGCGCGCCGGACGAGGTCTACGACCGGCCGGACAACCGCTTCGTCGCCGAGTTCCTGGGCGAGATCAACATGCTGCCGCTGAAGGGCGTACGCCCGGCCAACAATGGCTCGACGGGCCTCTGCGAAGACCGCGCGATCAGCATGCGCTGCAAGGCCGAGAAGGTCCGGGGCGACGCCATCCTGGCGATCCGGCCCGAATACATGTCGATCGCCCGCGAAGCCGCGACAGGCGAGAACGGCATTGCCGCGACTGCCGTCGCCTCGACCTATCTCGGCGCTGCGACGCGGCTCGATCTGACGACGCGGCAAGGCGCCAAGGTGACGATCTCTGTGCCGAACGAGGTCGCCGCTTCCGCGCTCAGCAAGGGCAATTCCGTCTGGCTGACCTGGCCGGCGGAGAAAGGCTTCCTCCTTCCGAACGGAGGACAATGACGATCGGCGCGGCGAATTCGCCAAGCTGACTTTCAGGAAATATCAACGACAAAAAAGGGGAACTGACATGACAAACCAAACCAAGAAAAATTCCATCGAGGCGCTATCCGCCAGGGCAGTGCGCGGCGAGATCTCGCGCCGGCAGTTTACGCAGCTGGCCGCACTGGTGCTGGCCGGCACGCCGATGCTGCTGCGCTCGACCGGCGCCTTTGCCGCGGCTAAGGAACTGGTGCTCGTCAACTGGGGCGGCGACGCCATTACCGCCTATGACGCGGCTTACGGCCAGGCCTTCACCAAGGAAACCGGCATTGTCGTTAAGATGGACGGCTCCGGCCCGACCGAAGGCGCGATCGCGGCGCAGTTCAAGAGCGGCGCCCCGACCTGGGACCTGGTCGACGTCGATCCGTTCTCGGCCATCACGCTCGGCGCCCAAGGCATGCTCGAGCCGATCGATTATGCGGTCGTCGACAAGAAGAAGATGCGGCCGGGCTTCGGCTGGGAATACGCCGCCTCAACCTATTTCTTCTCCTATGTCATCGCCTATGATGCCGAGAAATACGGCAGCCAGGCACCAACCGGCATGGCCGACTTCTTCGACGTGGCAAAATTCCCCGGCAAGCGCTCGCTCTACAAATGGGGCGTGTCGAGCTGGGAAGCGGCACTGCTCGCCGACGGCATCGCACCGGCATCGCTCTACCCGCTCGACCTCAAGCGCGCGCATGACAAGATCGCCGCCTTCAAGGAAAACGTCGTCGCCTATTGGGGTGGCGGCGCCGAAAGCCAGAGCGTGCTGCTCAATGGCGAGGCCTCGATGGCGATCGTCTGGTCGACCCGGGCTTCGCTCATCGAGCAGGATTCCGGCGGCAAGATCAAGTTCATCTGGGACCAGGGCCTGATCTCGCCCGGCGCGCTCGCCGTGCTCAAGGGCAATCCCGGCGGCAAGGACGCGGCGATGAAGTTCATCGCCAGCACCCAGGACCCGGAGAAGGAACTCATCATGTTCGAAAAGCTCGGCCAGGGTCCGGCCAACCCGGCCACCGATGCGCTGATACCCGCCGACAAGAGGCGCATCAATCCGGTCGATCCCGAGAACATGAAGAAGCAGATCCCGCTCGACATGGATTGGTACGCCAAGAACTACGGGGCGGCACTCGACGAATACACGAAGATCATCTCCGCCTGACAAGCCGGGATAACCGGATGAGAGCATACCTCTCCGACAGGATGGGCGCGGCGCTGTTGATGGCGCCGCTGCTCCTCTTTCTTGTGCTGGCCTATGCCTGGCCATTCCTTGGCGTGGTTAAATGGAGCTTCACCCTGCCCACGCCGGGGCTGGGGCAGTACAATGCGCTGCTCACGGATCAGTTGGTGCAGTCGGTCTTCATCCGCACGCTGCGTATCGCCGCGATCGTGACGATCGTTTCGGTTGTCGCCGCCTACGCCATCACCGTTGTCTGGGTACGCGGCACGCCGGTGCAGCGCGTCGTGGCCGAGTTCTGCATCCTGGTGCCGTTCTGGATCTCGGTGCTGACGCGCGCCTTCGGCTGGGTGGCGCTTTTGTCCAATCGCGGCCTGATCAACACCTGGCTGCAGGCGGTCGGCTTCATCTCAGAGCCGCTGGCGCTGGTGCGCAACGAGTTCGGCGTTATCGTCGGCATGACGCATTTCCTCATCCCCTTCGCGGTGTTTCCACTGGCCTCTTCGATGCGCAGCCTCGACGACCGTGTGCTGCTGGCGGCGCGCGGCCTCGGCTCCAGCCGCATGCGCACCTTCTGGTCGGTGTTCGTGCCGATGACCCGCTCCGGCATCATCGGCTCGGCGCTGATCGTCTTCGTCTTTTCGCTCGGCTTCTTCGTCACGCCGGCGATTCTCGGCGGCGGCCGCAGCGTGATGATCGCTGAGCTGATCTATCTCCGCATCTTCCAGAGCCCAGACTGGGGCCTGGGCGCGGCGATCAGCGTGGTGCTGGTGTTATTCGTCGGCGCGCTGATGGCGCTGCTTTTCCGCTATATCAGGCCGAAGCAGTTGGTGTAGCGCGATGCCGACCTACCGCCCCGGTCCCGTCTCGCTGATCCTCGCCGCCCTGGTCGCGCTATTCCTGCTGTTGCCGCTGCTCGCCGTCATCCCGGTATCGCTGACGCCGAGCCGCATGCTGGCGATGCCGTCGGGCGACCTGTCGCTGCGCCATTACCAGGCGCTGATCGAGGATCCGCGCTGGATCAATTCGATCCTGCTCTCGATCAGGATCGGCATAGTCAGCAGCGCCTTTTCCACGGTGCTGGCACTGTGCTTCAGCCTCGGCGTCTGGATGTTCCAGCCGCGCTTCACCGCCGCTCTCGTCGGCTTCGTGCTGCTGCCAATGGTGGTGCCGCCGGTGGTCTCGGCAATCACGCTCTATTTCCTGCTGACCTCGATCTCGGGGTTCTCGTCGTTCTTCGGCTATGACACCTGGCTGGGTGTCGCCATGGCGCATGCGGTGATGACGGTGCCCTTCGCCACGGTGCTGATCCTGGTGTCGCTTAGCCAGCTCGACCGCCGCATCGACCTCGCAGCCCGCGGCCTCGGCGCGACCGTGTGGGAGCGCGCCACCCGCATCATCATGCCCAACATCAAGTTCGGCATCGTCACCGCAGCACTGCTGTCCTTCGTGCTGTCCTGGGAAGAGATCGGCGTCACCCTGTTCATCACCTCGGTCAACGCCATCACGCTGCCGCGGCTAATGTGGATGGGCCTGCGCGACAACATCGACCCGGCGATCGCAGCGCTCTCGGTGATCCTGATCGTCATCACCGTGCTGGTGCTTGTGGCGCGAAGCGTCGTGGTCAGGCTGCGCGCGGCGCGGTAGACGCCGCCTCACGCCGTGGTGACTGGCGCGAATGAAACCTTGGGCTACGATTTTCGTTATAGATGGTTCAACAGGTCGAAGGCCCCGCCATGAACCAAGGATGGTTTGCCAAGCCGGTTGCGGTTGCGGTCGGCATCGTGGGAGATATCCGCAACATTTCCAACGCACGGCAGGCTGTCGCGTTGCTGGAAGCCCACTGGCGTGACACCGGCAGCGCCAAACACGGGGTGGCACTGCGCACATGCCGCCGCGCCATGAGCGACGACCGCTGGACCGAAGCCGCCCGGAACGCATTCGTCGAGGCCGCGCGGGAGGCGCATGTCCTGGTCGAGCGCGCCGTCGAACCGGAGAACCGGTCCAGGCAGGCAGGACCGTGATCGATTTTTGAGAGCTCGGTGGTCCGGCGGATTTATTGCATCTCAGGCAGCATGCAACCTTGGAACGGCGCTGACGTCGACCTCGCGCTCCGCATGCCAGGCATCATAGGCAGCCTGCATCCTGAGCCAGATCGCGGCGCCGTCGCCGAACATCTTTCCAAGACGGGCAGCGACAGCCGGCGACACCGGCTTCTTTTCGCGGATGATGTCATAAAGCTGCTGGCGCGAGATTCCGAGCAGATTGGCGATTTCCACCTTGGTCTTTCCGGTTGCCGGGATAATGTCGTCGAGCAGCGCCCCAGGGTGGGATGGGCAGCGCTCCATCGGACGCATCGGCTCATACACGCTCATAATCGATTCTCCAATCTAAGCCGTCTCAATGGTACTGTTCGAAATCGACGCGGGCAGCATCATTGGCGTCGAATTCGAATGTGATGCACCACGGCCCGTTGACATGCACCGTGTAGCGGGTCGGGTTAAAGCCCTCCAAAGCGTGGAAGTCGAAGCCGGGCAGGTCCATGTCATCAGGCCTTTCCGAGACTTCCAAGCGGTCAAGACGGACAAGGATGCGCTTATGCATCTTGGCGTCTATCTTTCCGGTCTTTCCGGTTTGAAAGAGGTCCGCCAGCGCCTTGTGCTTGAACGACTTGATCATGCAACATGTAAGCATATTGCTGACGCGGGTCAAGCAGGTGTAAGCAAATGATTTACAGAATGGTCCAGCCAATCGGAGGCAATAGCTACGCCCGCTGGATGCTGAGCCGGGCCAGCCGAATACCTGGCGGACCTATGTCACGGCATTATCCGCTATCCCATGGCGTGGCGAATAGTCTTGGACAGGCGGCTCAAAAATGCCGGCCTCGACGATGCGTCGAGCTTCCACGACAGCACTGCCGTCGCCATTTTCCGCGGCAACAGCCCGACCGACAGGAACCAGGCGGCAAGGATGGCGCGCCGCCGCAAGGATGCGGTCATTTCGAGGCTGGCGACGGCGCCGGCCGCCCCGAGCGCCAGCCGGGAATCATCGGCCACGGGGTGTCGGCCGCTGTCGGCGCAGAGCGACGCCAGCCGCTCTTCCAGGTGGACCGGATCGTGGCGGACAGCATCCGACGGCACGATGGTCAGGCCGATCCCCGAGGCCTGGTCCGACAGCGCCTGCATGCGGCGGAAATCGTGGGTTACCCGCCAGCGTGCCCGCTCGGCGAGCTTTTCACCGAAGACTGAATGGTTGGCGCCGTGGATCCGGTAGGCGCCGAGGCATTCGTCGATCGATTGGACATGCCCGTACATCGGCGCCAGCGTTGCCAGATAGCCGTCGGCGCCCTGGCGGAATTCCGGCTCCGGTATCGGCATGATCGATTCGAGCGTTGCGCGGTCAAAGGCCAGCCCGCTGGTCACTGTCGTCTGATAGCGGCCCTTGTGCAGGAGTTTCGGCATGACGTCACCGCTGTCGAAAGGCAATTCGGGCGGCGGAAAGACATCCTTGATGCGTTGCCCCTCGTCGACGATATGCAGTCTGGACTGGACCTGAGCGGTTGCCTCGTCCCAGGTTTCGACAATGGTGGAGACGGCGGTTGGATAAAGATAATCGTCGGCGTCGAGGAACAGGACGATCTTGCCCGAGCTCGCCGCGAAGCCGGTGTTGAACGCCGCCGCGTGTCCGCCATTTTGCGCCCGCGGGCATGCGAGGATCTCGTCGCGATAGGATTCCATGATTGTCGTGGAATTGTCCTGCGATGCATCGTCGACGACGACGACTTCGACATCCGCGTAGTCCTGCTCGAGGGCGCTGTCGATGCTGCGTTTGAGGAACCGCGCATAGTTGTAGTTCGGGATGATGATGGATACCGGAATGACAGGCTGCATCGCGTTTGACCTCGCATCTTGCTTTGGTTCGGCAAAGGCCCTCATGGGCCTGCCCCTCTTCAAGTGCCCCTCTTCAGGCGCGACGAGTTCCCCTCAGAAAAGCTTGCGCTTTCCACCAGGAGACGGGTCACGTTTCGCTTGCGACTTCGCAGTGAGGCCGCCATTGCCTTCGAGGGCTGCCGCCATAGTCAGAACGCGGTCGGCAGCAAAAGCTCCGACGGTTCGGCAAGGATGATGTTGCAAACCGAGCCCGACGGAAATGTCTCGCCTCGCGATCAGGTCGGGAGCGAAGCGGACGGTGCCATGAAGGCACGGCGGATACTGGCCTGCAAATGCGGCTGGAACAAGCCCCGCATCGAAAATAGCGCCACTTCAGGTTGCGTTTCAGGCGGCATGCCGCGACCGCCGCCGCTGTTGCCCCGAAGCCGGCGAACCGCCTCCGGGGCCTTGTGGTCATGTGGCCTAGACGGTCAGGCGGCCTGCAAACCCGGCAGCGACAGGTCGACTTCCTCCGGCAAGTCGCCGGCCATGGCGGCGGCAAACTTCGTCTGGTCGAGTTCTCCCTCCCAGCGTGCCACCACCACTGTCGCCACCGCATTGCCGATGAAGTTGGTCAGCGCCCGGCATTCCGACATGAAGCGGTCGACGCCGAGGATCAGCGCCATGCCGGCGACCGGCACGGTGGGGACGACCGAAAGCGTCGCCGCCAGGGTGATGAAGCCGGCGCCGGTGATGCCGGCGGCCCCCTTGGAGCTCAGCATGGCGACGGCGAGCAGCAGGATCTGGTCGCCGTAGGTGAGCGGCGTGTCGGTCGCCTGCGCGATGAACAGCGCCGCCAGCGTCATATAGATGTTGGTGCCGTCCAGATTGAAGGAATAGCCGGTCGGGATGACCAGGCCGACCACCGAGCGGTTGCAGCCGGCGCGCTCCATCTTGGCCATGAGGCCCGGCAATGCCGCTTCCGAGGACGAGGTGCCAAGCACCAGCAGCAGCTCTTCCTTGATGTAGCGGATCAGCGCCAGGATCGAGAAGCCGTTGTAGCGGGCAACCGCGCCGAGCACCACCAGCACGAACAGCAGCGCGGTCAAGTAGAACGTGCCGATCAGCATGGCGAGATTGGCGATCGAGCCGATGCCGTATTTGCCGATCGTGAAGGCCATGGCGCCAAACGCGCCGATCGGTGCGGCCTTCATCAGGATGGCGACGAGGCGGAAGATCGGCGTGGTCAGCGCCTGCAGGAAATCGACAACCGGACGGCCGCGATCGCCGACCAACGCCAGGGCGACGCCGAACAGCACCGAGAAGAACAGCACCTGCAAAATGTCGCCCTGCGCGAAGGCGCCGGTGATGGTGTCAGGGATGATGTTCATCAGGAACCCGACGATGGTTGTGTCGTGCGCCTTCTCGGCATACGCCGCCACCTTGGCGGTATCGAGCGTCGCTGGATTGATGTGCATGCCGGCGCCGGGCTGGACGACATTGGAGACGACCAGGCCGACGACCAGCGCCAGCGTCGAGAACACCAGGAAATAGATCATCGCCTTGCCGGCGACGCGGCCGACCTTCTGCAGGTCGGAAACACCGGCGATGCCGGTCGCCACGGTCAGGAAGATCACCGGCGCGATCACCATCTTCACCAGCTTGATGAAGGCGTCGCCGAACGGCTTCATCGCCTCGCCGGTTTCGGGATAGAAATGGCCGAGCAGCACGCCGGCGGCGATCGCCGCGAGCACCTGCACATAAAGATGCCGGTATAAGGGAAGTTTGCCGCGCGGCTCGGCGGCAGCGATTGCTGTCTGCATGACGTCCTCCATGGCGCCCCGATCGAAAGCTCGACTCCCCGGGGCAGTTGTTTTGAGACCAGCAGCCTCGCGACTGCTGAATTCGTGTTTGCAACAGCCGTGCCAGATACGCAGAAGAGTGCTTCAGCATTGATTTTATTGAGCATTCGCAAACGTCCGCACTGCCGGACGCATGGTCAAGTGCGACTCTCCGCATAGGTCGAATTGTGTTTTGTGCGAGTTCATGCACAAATGGGCGATGCTGCA
Organism: Mesorhizobium sp. LSJC280B00; assembly: GCF_000502835.1. Classification (GTDB taxonomy): domain Bacteria; phylum Pseudomonadota; class Alphaproteobacteria; order Rhizobiales; family Rhizobiaceae; genus Mesorhizobium. Next base: position 122,171 of record NZ_AYVL01000011.1, on the reverse strand, counting down.
ACGCCCCGCCGGTGCCTTGTCTTCGACGCCCGAGCAACTCGCCAGGCGGGCGCGCCGAGCCTGGCTGCTGTTTGCGGCCGTCGCCCTGCTGATCGTCACCGCAGCGCTCTACGGCGCCGGCCTCTACGGCCGCACCGCCGAGGTCGAGACCCTGGCGGCGCAGGGGCGTACCGACGCCAATCTGAAGGTCGCGCTGCTGCGCGCCGTGCTCGAAAGCCCGCGTGCCCTGCCCCTGCTATTGTCCGCAGACCAGCAAGTGCGTGACGCGCTGACGCAGAAAAATGCCGCGGCAATCGATGTGCTGAACCGCAAGCTCGAGGGGCTGGTCTCCGGCACCAAGGCGTCGGTACTCTATGTCGTCGGCACCGATGGACTGGCGATCGCCTCCAGCAACTGGCGCGAGCCGATCAGCTTCGTCGGCAATGACTACCGTTTCCGCGATTATTTCTCCGGCGCGATGCAGGCCGGAACCGCCGAGTATTTTGCGCTCGGCAATGTCAGCAAGCGCCCTGGCCTCTACATTTCGCGGCGCGTCGGCGACACAGACGCACCGCTCGGCGTCGTCGTCGTCAAGATGGAGTTCGACCAGCTCGAAGCCGACTGGCGCGAGGCAAACCGCCCGGCCTATGTCAGCGACGAGAATGGCGTCGTGCTGATCACCAGCGTGCCGTCCTGGCGTTTCATGACAACCGCACCGCTGGCCGCACCTAAGCAAGCCGCGATCCGCGACAGCCAACAGTTCGGCGACGCGCCGCTTGTGCCGTTGCCGATCAAGCACCCGCGGGCGCTCAGCCCGGATGTGTCGATCGTCCACGCGGTGACACCCGGCGGCAGCGACGCGGAGTATCTCAGCCTTTCCACGACGGTTCCTTCGACCCCCTGGCGGCTCGACTATCTTGTCCCGGTCGAAGCGCCGATCGCCGCCGCCGTCCGCGAAATGCGGCTTCTTGCGCTCGGCGTCGTCGTCCCGCTGCTCGGCCTTGCCGCGTATCTGTTGTGGCGCCGGCAGTCGGCGCAGATGCGGATTGCCGCTGAACAGGCGGCCCGCACCGAACTCGAACGCCGCGTCGTCGAACGGACCGAGGATTTGAGCCGCGCCCGCGACCGGTTGCAGGCCGAGATAACAGGCCACCGCAGCACGGAAGCCAAGCTCCAAATCGTGCAGCAGGATCTGGTCCAGGCCAACCGCCTCGCCATCCTCGGCCAGGTCGCGGCCGGTGTCGCCCATGAGATCAACCAGCCGGTCGCCACCATACGCGCCTATGCCGACAATGCCCGCACCTTCCTCGACCGCAAGCAGACCGGGCCGGCCGAGGAAAACCTCGGCGCTATCGCAGCCCTTACCGAACGCATCGGCTCAATCACCGAGGAGTTGAAGGCATTTGCCCGCAAGGGCCGCACCGCCGCCGAGCCTGTCGAATTGCGCGGCGTCGTCGAGGGCGCCGTCATGCTGTTGAGAAGCCGCTTTGCCGGCCGGCTCGACGCATTGGCCATCGACCTGCCGCCGCCGAGCCTCAAGGTCATGGGCAATCGGGTGCGGCTAGAACAGGTGCTGATCAACCTCTTCCAGAACGCGCTCGAAGCACTCGACGGCCGCGACGACGCTCATGTGCAGGTGTCGGTCGAGGAGACCGCGGACGGCGTGACGGTCGGCGTGTCCGATAACGGACCCGGCATTCCACCCGCGATCCTCAAATCGCTGTTCACGCCATTCAACACCTCCAAGGAAAAAGGCCTTGGCCTTGGCCTCGTCATCTCGAAGGACATCGTCGCCGATTATGGCGGCCGCATCGAGGTCTCAAGCGACGACAGCGGCACCCGCTTCACCATTCATCTCCAGACAGCAGCGTAAGCCATCATGACGAACGATAATGCCGCGCCGGTGATCCTGATCGACGACGACCGCGATCTCCTCAAGGCCACCGTGCAGACGCTGGAGCTTGCCGGCTTCTCGGTCTCCGCCTTTGCGGTGGCGGCCGAGGCGCTGGCCGGGCTCGACGCCGGTTTTACCGGCGTCGTGGTGTCGGATATCCGCATGCCTCAGATCGACGGCTTGCAGCTTTTCAATCGCATCCTGCGGCTGGATGCCGACATTCCCGTCATCCTCGTCACCGGCCACGGCGACATCGCCATGGCCGTCAAGGCGATCAAGGACGGCGCCTACGACTTCATCACAAAGCCCTTCGCCGCCGACCGGCTGGTACAGAGCGTGCGCCGCGCAGCGGAAAAGCGCCGCCTGGTGATGGAGAACCGCGCCTTGCGCGAGGCGGCCGGAGAGGCGCAGGACGGCCTGCCGCTGATCGGCCAGACGCCGGCGATGGACAGGCTGCGCCGCACACTACGCCAGATCGCCGACACCGACGTCGATGTGCTGGTGACCGGCGAGACCGGCTCTGGCAAGGAGGTGGTGGCAAGCCTTCTGCATCGCTGGAGCCGCCGCGCGAAGGGCAATTTCGTCGCGCTGAATTGCGGCACGCTGCCGGAGACCGTCATCGAGAGCGAGTTGTTCGGCCATGAGGCCGGCGCCTTCACCGGCGCGCAGAAGAAACGGATCGGCCGCATCGAGCACGCCAGCGGCGGCACACTGTTCCTCGACGAGATCGAAAGCATGCCGGTCTCGACACAGGTGCAGATGCTGCGCGTGCTGGAGATGCGCGAGGTCACCCCGCTCGGCACCAACGAGGTGCGGCCGGTGGATCTGCGCGTCGTCGCCGCCGCCAAGGTCGATCTCGGCGATCCGCGCCAGCGCGGCGCCTTCCGCGAGGACCTCTACTACCGGCTCAACGTGGTGACGATCTCGATCCCGCCACTGCGCGAACGCCGCGACGACGTCGCCCTGCTGTTCTTCTACTTCGCCGAGCGCGCCGCCGCCCGTTTCCACCGCCAGGTGCCGGCAGTGCCGGCTTCGGTGCATCGCCATCTCAGCGACCATGACTGGCCGGGCAATGTGCGCGAACTGGCGCATTTCGCCGAGCGGTTCGTGCTTGGGTTGGAGGAAGGCGCCGAAGCACAACCCCCTGCCCTGACCGAATCGAACACCGCCGTGAAGCTGCCGGAGCGGCTGGAGCGCTACGAGGCCGACATCATCCGCGAGACGCTTGGCCGCAACGAGGGCGACGTCAGGCGCACGATCGAGGCGCTGGGGATTCCGCGCAAGACTTTCTACGACAAGCTCCAGCGCCACGGCATCGTGCGCAGCGATTTTTCGAGGTAATCGTCGCCAGGGCTTGACCGGGCGGCCCGGTTACTTGGCGTCGTGGAAGATGATGCCGACGGTGTGGCGCATGCCGGAACGGAGCCGGCTGACGCCGTGCCTGAGATTGACCCGGTAATTGCCTCGTGTGCCCTGGACCGGTCGATTGTGGACCGCGAAGGCGACCGCATCGCCCTGGCGCAGCGGCACCACTTCGGCGCGGCTTTGCATGCGCGGACGCTGCTCGGTCAGCACGAACTCGCCACCGGTGAAATCCTTGCCGGGTTCGGACAACAGGATCGCCACCTGCAGCGGGAACGCCAGATCGCCGTAGAGATCCTGATGCAAGCAGTTGAAGTCGCCGGGAACATATTGCAGCAGGAGCGGCGTCGGCCGCGTCTGGCCCTGCTCGTGGCATTGCCTGAGGAACGCGGCGTGTTCGTTGGGATAGCGCTGCGCGATACCCATGCGCTCGTTCCAGTCGTTGGCGACCGCAGCCAGGCCCGGATAGAGCGCGGTACGCAAGCCGCCGATCAAGTCGGGCAAGGGATAAACGGTACTCGCCCTTGCCAAAACCATGCCGCGCCATATGGACATGGCTGCGGAAATGGCTCTCGTCCGGATAAAGTCCGGCGATATGCCGGCACTCCTGCGGCGTCAGCAGCTTTTCCATCACCGCGCAGCCATAGCCGCTCAGCTCATCGGCCAGCGTCCGCCAGTCATATCCGGCAACGCGCACCTCCGCCGATTTCACCGCCGCTTTCGCGCCTATCGAAAGGATGGTCATGGCTTCGCCTCCTGTGGCTTCCGTGTCATTGAGATGGGTGAAACGGCGCGCGCGGACCACCCGTTTCTTGCCGGGTGAGCCTCGCGGGATGGGACACCATCCAATTTCCCATTTCGTTGTTGTGCGCTAAACTTGTTCCACTTCAACGGGCCGCCACCCCCATGATCGTCCAGACCTGCATCAATGGCGCGCGCAGCGCCGATTATCATCCGCAACTGCCGCTGACGGCGGAGGCCATGGCGCGTGACGGCGCGGCCTGCATCGCCGCCGGCGCCGCCGAACTGCATGTTCATGCCCGCGGGCTGGACGGTCGCGAAAGCCTGGCTCCGGCGGCGATGGACCGGACGGTGCTGGCGCTCCGCCGCGCCTGCCCGGGGACGCTGATTGGCGTGTCGACGGGTGCCTGGATCGAGAACGACGACCAGCGGACGCTGGCCGCGATCGCCGCCTGGAGCGAGCTGCCCGACTATGCCTCGGTCAATCTCAGCGAGAATGCAGCGCCCGCCGTCATGGAAAGCCTGCGACGGCGCGGTATTGGCATCGAGGCCGGCCTCGCCTCGGTCGCCGATGCCCAGCGCCTGGTCCGCCTCGACCACAGCAGCCAGGTGCTGCGCATCCTGATCGAAATCTCCGAGCAGGAGCCGGACGCGGCGCTGGAGGTCTGCGACGGCATCGCCGCGGTGCTCGACGGCGCCGGGATGCGCCGGGCGATCCTACTGCACGGCGCCGACGCCACGGTCTGGCCTTTCGTGCACCGGGCGGCGGAGCGCAACTGGTCGACGCGCGTCGGACTGGAAGACGGCAAGGAGCTTCCTGATGGAACGGTGGCATCCGGTAACGCCGCGCTGACAGCGGCAGCCGTCGCGATCTTCGAGACCAGCCGGTAACGCGAGGAAAGCGTTGATGACGGCCATTCTCCTCTTCACAGGGGAGATGCCAAGTTTTGGCAAGGAGGGCAGCACGAGGGGCCTGCCCGTTGACGCTCCGGACCAAACCCGAAAAGCCCCGGCCGAAGTCAGGCGGATCTAGAGTGCAGCCGCACGATAATGTCAGTAAATCTTATATAAAACTTTATGTATTAATTAAACCGGCGATTAATCAGCACATCAACGATCCCGTATGTTAATGTTCTCCTGCTTCGGGGACCATTTTTTAATGAACATCATTCCAGAGAATGATCACGCTGCGCCGCGTCGGGTTCAACAGTATACATCGATACAGGTCTTGCGCGGGCTGGCAGCTCTCATGGTTGTTGTCTATCATCTTCCGGCCGCACTGGGCATGCTCGATCTGCGTATTCCCATTCTAAACAGTGGCGTCGACCTGTTTTTCGTCATCAGCGGTTTTGTCATGGTTCTCTCGACGGAGAACAGACGTCGTGACCACCGTGCTTTTTTGATGCAGCGGTTCACGCGCGTCGTTCCGTTCTATTGGGTTATGACCTTCCTCATGGTCGCCGCACTTTGGTTGTTTGCCGGTCGTGCAGTGTCTCTTGAGCAGACCACCAATAGCCTGCTTTTCATACCCTATCTCGATACGGTCACAGGCTATGTCCAACCGGTGCTTGGCGTGGGTTGGACGCTCAATCTGGAAATCCTGTTTTACATTCTGTTCGCGGCGACTATGGGTTTTGGCAGGTTGACGCAAATGGCCGCGGTCGGCGTTGTCTTTGCAATCGCCGTTGCTGCACGCATCATCTTCAAACCCGCCGCCGACACTGTGCTGTTTTTCTACACCACGCCAATCCTGTTTGAGTTCCTTGCCGGCATGGCTCTCGGCCACCTGGTCGGCAGGCTGGCGCGCTTGCCTGTCGTCTTGGGTGCCTCGGCAATCGTGTTCGCCATCATGTCCGTGCTGGTGATGGTACTTGGCTTCGACTTGCCGCGAACCCTTGCTCAGGGAATCCCGGCGTTGATCCTTGTCGCGGCTTGCATCAGCCTGGAAAGCTACTTCCGGCTTTTTGCTCCTCGCGTGCTGGCAATATTGGGCGATGCTTCCTACTCTCTCTATCTGACGCATCCTATCGTGCTGCTTGCGACCGCTCCTGTCGTTGCAAGCGCCAATCTGTCACCATGGCTTGCAGGCGTGGTTATTGTCACCGCCTGCATTGCCGTCTGCCTGGCCAGCTACAGTTTTATTGAAAAGCCGCTTTTGGCCATATCGCGGATGAGCCGTTCCGCCCATCAGGTGAAGGCGCAATGAGTTGCTGCTGCGCCCCCACCAACTTGGTCGGCGTGCTATGGAGGTGCGTTGCACCTCTTGCGCACCCTCGAACACAGCGCGTCCCGAACGGCGCTGTCCCGCCAGCCTCAAACCGGCGGCGCTGAACCTCCAAAGGTGTCCTGAACACAAAAAAACCGCCTCGGCGGGCGGGTCGTCGGTGTGAATCAGCACCATACCCAAATTAGTAGCATAGCTGCCGGCACAAAGCAAGAACAAAATGTGGCGACATCGACGAAACTGCCGATAGGCACAGCGGCACGGCGGATGACATGGCTCTTGCCGTTATTAAAAATCTCTCATAAGGTATTTTCATATCAGAAAGAAAATACGATAGTTTCTTTCCTTTTATGAAAGCCTGAGCGTTTGCGGGAACATCTGGATCAGACCGACCGGCGACTGGTCAAGCTGCTGTCGCAAGATGCGCAGCTTGGCGTCAACCGCCTCGCCGAGAAGATGGCGATCTCGGTGCCGACGGTGCGCATGCGGCTGCGCAACCTGCTCGACCGCAACCTGCTCAAGATCGTCGGGCTGCTCAACCTGACCGAACGCCCCGAGCTGATCTCGGCGATCGTCGGCATCAATGCGCAGGGACGCGGCCGCGCCCGGGAACTGGCGCAGCGCATCTCCGAACTGCCTTTCGTGAACTCGGCCGCCGTCGTCACCGGGCGCTTCGACATCATCGTCGACGTAACCGTGGCCGGCGATGTCGCCGATCTCTACCGCGTCACCAGCGAGCTGATCCCCGGCGCCGGTGAGCCGGGCGAAGTCGTGCGCAGCGAGACCTTCGTCGTCATGGCGTCCTGCAACAAATGGGTCAGCCTGCCGGAAGGCTGCTGGTCGGACGAGACGCGGAAGGAAATGGCATGAAGATCGCGGTTCTCGGCGGCCTCGGCCTGCAAGGCCGGGCGGCGATCGCCGATCTCGTTGCCAGCGACGGCGTCGAGCAAGTGGTCTGCCTCGACACCGCAACCGACGGCGCTGCGCGGCTTGGCGGCCTGACCGACCTTGCCCGGGTGCGTTTCGTCGTGCCGGAGGGCGCGATCGGCCCAGCATTGGCCGATGTGATGAAGGACGTCGACGCGGTCATCGACCTGTTGCCGCAACCGCTGATGCGCGAGGCGGTGCAGGCGGCGATCGCGACGCGCACGCCGCTGGTCACCACCAATTACGGCAAGGCCATCGCCGACCTCGCGCCGGAGGCCGAAAAGGCCGGCGTTTCGATCGTGACCGAATGCGGGCTCGACCCCGGCATCGACCTTGTGCTCTACGCACGCGCCGCAGGCCAGTTCGACACCATCACCGCGATCGATTCCTATTGCGGCGGCATTCCCGAGCCTAACGCGGTGGTCGAGCCGCTGCGCTACAAGGTGAGCTGGAATTTCGACATGGTTCTGGCCAGCCAGAATCGCGACAGCGTGCTGGTCGAGGACGGCAAGCGGGTCGATGTGCCGGCCGCCCGCCAGCACGACAATCGTTTCATCCACGAGATCGAGGTGGCGGGGCTGGGCAGGCTGGAAGCCTTCCCCAATGGCGACGCGCCGCATTATGCCGGCATGCTCGCCGCCGCCAAGGAGCTGCAGCGCTCCGGCCGCTATTCGCTGCGCTGGCCCGGCTGGTCGGCGTTCTGGGCGCCGCTGAAGCAGCTCGGCTTCCTGTCCGAGGACAAAGTGCCCGGCACCGGCGTTAGCCCACGCGAATTCCTCGGCCGGCTGCTTGGCCCGCAACTGCAATATGGCGCGGACGAAAAGGACCTTTGCGTGATGCGCAACGTCTTTGTCGGCAGCGAAGGCGGCCGCCGCAAGACGGTGACCTCGGAGCTGGTCATCGAACGCGACCTCGCCTCCGGCCTGTTCGGCATGAGCCTTGGCGTCGGCTATCCCGCCAGTATCGTGGCGCAGATGCTGGCACGGCGTGAGATCGCCACGCCCGGCCTGCTCAACCCGCTGCTGCATGTGCCGGATGGCCGCTTCCTCGATGAGCTCGCCAGGCGCGCCATCAATGTCGCCGAAACGGTGAGCTGGGATTGAAGATTTTCGAACGGTGGTTGCCGCCGGCAACGGCGCTGCCGCTCAAAAAGCACCTCGATGGGGTGAAGCAAACAAGTGGAACAACAAACGACAACAAGGAGGAATGCCCAAATGAAGATTGCCAAGCTTTTCATCGCCGGCCTTGCGCTCGCCGGCCTTACCGCTGCCGCCAGTGCGGGAACGCTCGACGAGATCACCAAGCGCGGTGAGTTGCGCGTCGCCGTGCAGACGCAAGGCCCGCCCTTCTCGCTGGTGGGTGCTGCCGGCGAACGCACCGGCAGTTCGGTCGAACTCGCCGAATTGATGGCCAAGGAAATGGGCGTCAAGATCACCTTCCTCGACTTCGACTGGGACGGCCTGATCCCGGCGCTGCTGTCGGGCAAGGCCGATCTTCTGGTCGCCGACATGACGCCGACACTGGCGCGCGGCATGAAGGTCGCCTTCACCAAGCCTTACATGTACACGGGCAGCACCGTCTTCACCAAGGCTGGGACCGCCTTCAAGTCCACCGAGGACTGCAAGGCCAAGGGAACCAAGATCGCGGTGCTGCTCGGCGCCACCGGCGAGAAGGAAGCCAAGGCCGCCTTCCCCGATGCCGATATCAAGAGCTACAAGGGCGGCGGCCCACTGCTGCTCGACGCCGTCAACAACGGCCAGGCCGATTGCGGCGTCAACGACGTCTCGGCGGTCAAGGGCCAGTCGACCGCTTACCCAGCCGGCAGCTTCACCATCATGCCGGATATGCTGTCGAAGGAGCCACTGGCCTTCGCCACGCGCTATGACGAGCAGGACCTGCTGGTCTGGATGAACCTGTTCCTCGACCAGGTCAGCCTCGACGGCCGCCTGCAGAAGAACCTCGATTACTGGGTGAATTCCGACGCCTGGAAGAAGGATCACTGAGTAGAGTGAATGGTGAATGGTGAATAGTGAATAGTAAGTAGGGAGTAGGGAGTAGGGAGTAGAGAAGAGCTACTCGCTACTCGCTACTCGCTACTCGCGTACGCCCTACTCACTACTCACTATTCACTATTCACTATTCACCATTCACCGTCCAAAATGCTCGAAAACTTCAGCTTCCGCACCATCGTCGAATATCTGCCCCTGTTCGGGCAGGGCCTCGTCACGACCGTGTGGCTGTCTGTCCTCTCCTTTGCCGGCGCGCTCGCCGTCGGCATCGTGCTCGCCGCAATGAATTTGCAGCGCGGCCGGCTGTTCCGCGTCCCGGCCAAGGCCTATATCGACGCGGTGCGCGCCACGCCCTTACTGGCGCAGCTCTATTTCCTCTATTTCGGCCTGCCGCGGCTCGGCCTCATCCTGCCCGAGTTCGTCGTCGGCATCCTCGCTTTGTCGCTGAACAGCGGCGCCTATGTCGCCGAGATCATCCGTGCCGGCATCCTGTCGATCCCGCGCGGCCAGGTCGAGGCCGGCGTCGCTTCGGGCATGACCTATGTCCAGCGCATGCGCCTGGTCATCCTGCCGCAGGCGTTCAAGGTGACGATCCCGCCGCTGCTCGGCCAGGCGATCGTGCTGGTCAAGGATTCCGCCCTGCTGTCGCTGATCTCGGTCGCCGAGCTGACGCGCGCCGGCCAACTGCTCGCCTCCGACCGCTTCATGCCGGCGGAAGGTTTCATCACCATCGCCGCCTTCTACCTCCTGCTCTATTACGGGCTGAAGGGACTGGCGGCGCTCTCCGGGCGCTGGCTCGGCCTCGCGGGGGCACGGACATGATCTGGCAGCAGCTGCAAAGCATCGCCGGCAGCTATCCCCTCGCGTTGCGCGGCCTCGGCATGACCGTGGTGCTGTCGCTGATCAGCCTGGTGCTGGGCACGCTGCTCGGCTTCGGCCTCGGCATCCTGCGCACCGGCGGCAACCGGCTGATCAGCGGCGCGATCGGTGCCTGGGTCGACCTGATCCGTGGCACGCCGTTCCTGGTGCAGATCTTCCTGATCTTCTTCATTCTGCCGGAACTCGGCATCGAGCTCGACGCCTTCACCGCCGGCATCATCGCGCTGACCAACCTGGCCGCCTGCTTCATCTGCGAGATCGTCGTCGCCGGCATCCGCTCGGTCCCGACCGGCCAGGTCGAGGCGGCGCTGGCGTCCGGCCTGTCGCGTTGGCAGCGCATGCGCCAGGTGGTGCTGCCCCAGGCGATGCGCATCGTGCTGCCGCCGCTGGTCGGGCAATATGTGCTGCTGATCAAGGATTCCTCGGTGGTCTCGGCCATCGGCCTCACCGACCTTACCCGCGTCGGCTGGCTGGTGGTGCAGCGTGTGCCGAACGGCCTGCTGGTCTTCTTCCTCGTCGGGCTCGGTTACTTCATCGTCTGCTACCCCCTGATCATGCTGGCACGCCGGCTGGAGCAACGCATGGGCGCGGCGCATGGCGAGGTGCAGTTGTGACATCGAACCTCAAGGGTCCGGCAATATGACCAAAACCGGCATGATCGAATTTCGCGGCGTCAACAAATGGTTCGGCACGCTCAACGTGCTCAGGGATATTACGTTGAGCGTCGAGCCGCGCGAAGTGGTCGTCGTCTGCGGCCCGAGCGGCTCGGGCAAGAGCACCCTGATCCGCTGCATCAATGGGCTGGAGACGATCCGGGACGGCGACCTGACGGTCGACGGCCAGCGCCTCGGCGACCCCGCCACCAACATGACGCGGCTGCGCACCGAGATCGGCTTCGTCTTCCAGTCGTTCAACCTCTACCCGCACAAGACGGCGCTCGAGAACGTCACCCTGGCGCCGATCCATGTCCGCAAGATCCCGCGCGCTGAAGCCGAGGAGGCCGGGCGCGAATTGCTCGCCAAGGTCGGCCTCGCCGACAAGGTGAACGCCTATCCGGCGCAGCTGTCTGGTGGCCAGCAGCAGCGCGTGGCGATCGCCCGCTGCCTCGGCATGCGCCCCAAGATCATGCTGTTCGACGAGCCGACCTCGGCCCTCGATCCCGAGATGATCTCCGAAGTGCTCGACGTCATGGTCGCGGTGGCCGAGGAAGGCATGACCATGATGGTGGTGACGCACGAAATGGGCTTTGCCCGCAAGGTCGCCCAGCGCGTTGTGTTCATGGACGCCGGCGCCATTGTCGAGAGCGGCACCCCGGACGAGTTCTTCTCCAACCCGAAGACCGACCGCAGCCGCGCCTTCCTGAGCAAGATCCTGCGGCATTAGGGCTAACAACTCAATTAGCTGACTGCCGGCTGCGACCGAGATGAGTGGAAATCGACCTTAGGACTCGCGCACCGTGACCTTGGTCACAGCTCTGTCGCCACGCTCAATCTTAATGCGCTTGTCACTCGGGATAGGCGGTGGAGCTACGTTAGCAATCTTTCCATCCTCTAACCGATCCGCAGTCAAAAGCTCTTCCCCTTTCGCCGTCTTTAGGCGCTCTAATTGATTGATATACAATCCTGACATGCCGGCCTCCCAAACGAAAAAATCGGACAAGAATATTGTTAATAGCGAGCAGGCAGGCGGAAGAAGCAACTTGCGAATTAGAGAAAGCGCATCACGCTTTCAATATAGCGGCCGAGTCCCTGGCCCTCAATATCAACTAACGGACGTGGTTTACACAGCATGCCGAGAGGTCTGCAGAGGGTTCAACTCGGTCGTTCAGAATGATTGGGTTTTGACCTAAAACGTCAGCCGGCCGTGGCCGGCGTCTTCAGCCAAACGTCGCCAGAGGGTCGGCGCTGATCTCGACCCAGCCGACGGGCTGAAAGAAGCACAGTTCTGGCTCGATGACGCCGGCAGAGCCGATGGTCCCGCCAGCGCAATTCCTTTCTCTGCCCGTTTTGGACCGACGCTTCTCAGAACGCGAAATCCGCGGACTGAACGACATCGGCTGGGAGCCAGGTTTCATGAACTTGCAAGATCTCGGGCCCCCGGCTGTAGCCGCGATCGCGGACCACCATCGTCGTGACCCGGCCATTGTTCGGTTGATCGGAGTCCTTCGCGTCGCGTTGCCATTCGTGGTAGTTCACGACCGCCAGGTCGGCGCTTTGATGGCTGATCCGGATGTCGCGTATCTTGATACGGAAGGCCGGATTCGATCCGTAGATGCTCGTCATGTAACCTGCGAAGTCTTTTTTCCCGAACGCCCTGCCGCCTGGCATGATGGCGACCAGATCTTCGCTGATCCGGTCGAGCGCGTTCTTCTTGAACGTCGCATCGTCGCCACGGCATCGGCCCGTCACCCAGTCGGTGAAGAATTCGTGGACGTCGTGGATCGTCGCTTCGATTTCCTTCGTTTGAAGGGACATTTTTTCCTCCTGTCTTACGATGATGCTGGATCAGGCGCTTTGCGCTGTGGCTTGCCCGACCGGAGGCTCCTTGAGGACAGCCCGTACCACGCGAGCCACAGGCACATGAGAAGCGAGGAAATCAGCCAGATCGGACCTCCGATGCCGATCCCGAGCTGCTCACCGAGTGTCCACCCGGTTGCCGAAAGGATACCGAACGCCGAGCCGACGATCGCGGCCCATCGGGGCAGTATCCCGACGTCATCGCGGGCGTCGTGATACGCGACAAGCGCTGTCGCCAGGGCGAGCGCCCAGAATCCGTTACCCATGCCGCCGGAAAACGCCCACCAGGTCATGAAGGCGCTGGTGTCACCCCGGTCCGCCGCGACCGCGACCACCGATGCCTCGGCGACTGCGGTGGAGAACGTGGTCAGGGCGCCGAGAGCCATCACCATCCAGGCAGAACTCAGCATCGGCGAATGCCGGACCCGGGGGTTGAGCGCCAGGTTCAGGAACGAAGCGCCGGCGATCAGGAACAGCGCCGCTGCCGCCGTCCAATGGACCGTAGCCCATCGCCCATGGCCCTCGGCGATATTCTGCATCTGAACAGACAAATCCGCGTCCGGTGGCCCGTGAAAGACGAGCGCAGCCGCCAGCAGCAGCGTTCCGGTGGCGAGCCAGACACCGCCCGGCCCGCTCATGTTGTTATTATTCGTTTGCATCGGGAAAACCTCCTGCGGCCTTTACCACGCCATGAGGTTTAGACCCGCGCCACGGTTGCCCGCTTCGGCGTAAGTACCCACGCAACGAGAAATTTTGGCTTGGGTAGGATTACCCAAACACGTCCATGCCGATCAGGGCGTGCTCGACCGCATAGGCCGTGGCTGCCGCGCGCGTGCGCACGTTCAGCCGCGTCAGGATATCGCTAACGTGACGGTCTACCGTCCGCTGGCTCAGACCGAGCTCGCCGGCAACTTCCGGGTTGGTCAGGCCTGACGCGATCAGGCGCAGAACCTGCGTCTGTCTGGGGGTGAGAACTTCGCTGCCTGTCGCCGTCATAGTGACCCGCAGCTTGCCGGCAACGGCTTCGTCGGGGCGCGCGCCGAGCTCGCGGAAAAGTCTTATCGCTTCGTCCAGTTCGGTCCGCGCCGCTTCAGTATCGCCGGTTGCGAGACAGGCCCGCGCTGTCAGCACCCGCATCCGGGCAAGATGATAGGGCGCCCGAAGCTCCCAGAGGATCGCTACCGCGCGCCGGATATGGGCCAATGCCTCCGCGGCTCGACCAGCATGGATCAGCACCCGCGCGGTAGCCTCAGCGGCTGCGGCGCGGACTGCATCCGCGGAATATTGGCGCGCGCAGTCGTGCAGTGTTTCGCACAGCTCCCAAGCGTCATCGGCCGAACCGACAGCGAGAGTGATTTCCACCGCAGCCGGCAAGAGGCGGAGTTTGCCCGGCATGTCGTCGACGGACTGCAGTGCGCGGCGGATCGCCGAAAGGGCCGGCTGCTCGTGCCCCTGCTGAAATCGCATAAGCGCCAGCCCCGGCTGCGGATCGAACCCGAGCCTGCTCGCTGCGCGATAGGCGGCATCGGCCTCGTCCCATTGGCCGCGGAGGCGAAATACCTCGCCCTTCTGGTAGAATGCCGGACCGGCGTGGTGCTTCGAGGGCCCCTGCTGAAGGCGGATGCTGGCGACACCGGCCTCGCGGCCGGCCTCGTCCCAGTGGCCGTCGAGGATCAGGATTTCGGCCCGGTGGATCAGGCATCTGCCGGTGAAGGCAACGATGTCGGGCTGTCCCGCGCACCATCCGACCAGCGCCGATGTCCATTCCCTCGCCCGGCCCGTGGCATGAAATTTCTGACAGATCTCGATCACGCTGCAGTAGACCAGCCCGGTGACGAATTGTGAGAGCCGGCCCGAGGTGACCGAAACCATCACCTCGTCCAGCAGTTCGAAGCCGCGCACATAGTCGCCGCGCAGGATCAATATCCGCCCCTGAAGGTGGCGCGCGATAGCCAAGAGGTCCGGATCTTCGCAGCGCTGTCCGATCTCCGCGGCACGTGTTGCGTGCGCGAATGCTTCGTCCGGACTGTCGGCGGCGAGGCTTTGTTCGACCATTGGGAGCTGAAGGTAACCGTGTTCTGCACATTCCTGCGTATGATCCTCGACCAGCCGGTTGGCGCGCGTCAGCCATCCGCTGCCTTGGGCGAATTCACCGCGAAACATCAGGGTGAGCCCGATCCAGAAGCCGCAACGCGCTGCGGATCGTTCGCGTCCGTTCCGGAGATGCTCTTCGAAGGCCCTTTCGTAGTCCCGAACGAATTCCTCCTCGCGCCCAAGCATGTAGGCGGCTTCCCCGAGGCGCTGGAGCTCGGCGCCGCCAAGTTCACTGCAGCGGTCTCTGTCTGACAGTTCGCGGTGAAGCCTGGACCAATCGCCGCGATTGGCTAGCTCCGCATACGGATCCGATGCAACTGCACCGTCTTCCGGCGACTTGTCGGGTGATCGGTCGGAGGGCGCGGGCATAGCCTCAGAATAGCACATATCTTGCTGAGGAGGTGGCGCCAGGTTACCAACGTGACAGAAGTTCGTTTCGGGCTCAATCGAGCCGTTCATCGCGTCCGCCGCCGAGGACCGGGAACGGTGGTGGAATGCTGCCATTCGTCTCGTCGACGGGAACGAGTAGGTAGCGCCAATATCGCGACATTCATGGCGCTTCTCAAAGCTCCCCTCGCGCAACGGCTCGATCGACCCATTTCTGCCGTTCCGATATCGGCCTCACCACCTCCAAGGCGGACATTCACACATTATTCGGCGAAAAATTCGGCGAAAAATCTCGTTCCGATCAAAGCCGCCCTACTTCGTTGCAGCGGCTGCGGTTTCCCCCGGCGGCATAATCCGCATCATGAAGGTCGACACCGCTTCCCCGGGTTTGAACGGGCCGGGAACCTGGTGGCTGACCGGCTTCACACTTTGGAGGAATGCCGCGATCGCCATGGCGTCATCCGCGGTGAGATGCGCAAAATCGCGCCAAGGCATGATCGGCGCCAGGATGCGGCCGTCCGGCCGTTCGCCGGTCTGGATCGCGGTGACGATCTGCTCCGGGGTCCAGCTTCCGATACCGGTCTCCTTGTCAGGCGTGATATTACGGCCGACAAAGACACCAAGGCCAGGAATCTCGAAGCCCACATCTGAACCGCCAAGGAAGTGCGACATGTCGGGCTTCCCGAAGAAGTAACCGGATGTGTGACAGTCGCTGCAGCCGGCAATCGTAACCAGATATTCGCCGCGCGCGATCTGTGTGTCATCGGCCATGGCCGCGTAAGATGGCAGGGCAACAATCGACGCTGTCAAGAATGCAAGATGAACTGGTGTCCGAAACATTGCTTCCTCCCTGTGGTCTGTTCGTGGTTTGTCCGTCGACCTCCCGCGCCGTCAACCGGTCGCAATTCCCCGATTTTAACCGCGTCGGGGACGCTGAATTCTAGCATGGCCAGCACGTAGTAACTATCAGCGATCAATTGGACCGTCGGCACTTGTCGTGCCCCGTTGAGCGCAAGTGTGATGGAGCGTGCTCAGCCGACGCACAATGCCTTGTTTTGGCGCGATCGAGCCACGCACGGTGATGGATCGACTTCGTCGCCTGAAATGCCTTGTACGGTCGGACCGGGTCGAACTCGGTCGTTCAGAATGATTGGGTTTTGACCTAAAACGTCAGCCGGCTGTGGCCGGCGGCTTCAGCCGAACGTCGCCAAAGGTTCGGTTCGGACCTCGACCCACTGGCAGCGCCGGCTCTCGTGGTAGAAGGACAGGAAGGGCGGCGGGAACGCAGGGTCCGCGAAAGCGCCCACCGGGGTGGCGGTCAGACCGGGCTGGGTGTCGATCCGGTAGTGGACGGTGGTGCCGCAATCCGGGCAGAAGCTGTAGATGACGCGGCCGCCCTCGTCGCCAATGCGCGTGAACTCCGCCGAGCGGCCCTGGACAAAAACGTCACCTTCCTCAAACCACGTGTTGAAGCTGAACGCGCTGCCGGTGCGTCGCTTGCAGGCCAGGCAATGGCAGACGAGACGCGTACCGGCTCGCCCGAGCAGGTGGCTGACAGCTGAGCGCAGGAACATTCGGCGCGCCGCGTGATCATGGCTGGCTCCTCTCACGATTCCCTGAACGATATCGCTGCGTATCGGTGCTCAATTCGGCCCGCTTCTCATCCGAGACGACGGCGAGGTCCAGGACCTTCTGCAATTCGGCAGCATGCCGGAACGACGGTTCGGCCTGGACACCGCTGCGCACGGCATCGACGAAGCGCTGGTAGTTGGTCTGCACCGTTCCGGCGCCCAGAACTTGCCATTTGGCGTTCTCGACATCCTTGCCGATGCAGGCTTTCAGCTCCGAGCCGGTCAGATTGTGCACGACTTCGATGCCGCCCTTGTCGCCGTAGATGCGCAGGCGGAGTTCGTTCAAATGGCCGGTTGCCCAGCGGCTGGCATGGACGACGCCGAAAGCGCCATTGCTGAAATCGAGCGCCATAGTGAAGCTGTCGTTGGCGTCGAGCTCGTATTCGCCGATGCGGTTGCCGGGCGCCTTGTCGAAGGATCTCAGCCGGCAGAACACATGGTCGATGTCGAGCGCCGCGCCATA
Source organism: Mesorhizobium sp. LSJC280B00 (assembly GCF_000502835.1). GTDB lineage: Bacteria > Pseudomonadota > Alphaproteobacteria > Rhizobiales > Rhizobiaceae > Mesorhizobium. The sequence continues at coordinate 105,065 of NZ_AYVL01000011.1, read as the reverse complement.
GCTGGCGAAATCGAGGATGTGGATGCCGACGTCGCCCAGCACGCCGTTGGAGCCGTGGCCGCGCGACAGCCGCCACAGCCATTTCGGATCGGTGCGCCAGTCGCCCCAGAATTTGGATATCAGCCAGCTCTGCAGATAGGACGCCTCGACATGCCTGACGGTGCCGATCTCGCCGGCCAGCACCATGGCGCGCGCCCTCTGCAGCGGCGCGACGTTGCGATAGGTCAGGTTGACCATGTTGATGATGCCGGCCCGCTCGGCGGCAGCGGCCATCTCACTGGCTTTCTGGTAATTTTCGGCCAGCGGTTTCTCGCACAGCACCGGCTTGCCCGCCGCGATCAGCATCATGGTGGTCGGATGGTGGATGCGATCGGGCGTCACGTTCGCCACCGCGTCGAACTTGCCCCACGCCAGCGCCTCGTCCAGCGACGCGAACCGGTTGGGGATACCGTAGATGTCCGAAAACTTGTCGACACGCGTACGGTCGAGATCGACGGCGCCGATCAGTTCGACGCCCTCGATCTTGCCGAACTGCCTGGCGTGCTCCTCCGCCATCCAACCGGTGCCGAGTATCAAGAGGCGCATGATTCTTATCCTTAGGACAGGGCTTTATCTTCTTGTTCGATCATGGATTTGGTCTAGCGAAAGCCGGCTTCGCCGGCGGAATGAAGTTTTCCGCCGCGCTCGACGATCGGCTCAAGTGCCTTTTCCACCGGCACGTTCGGCGCATCGAGGATGGCTGGATTGGAGCCTTGGGGGTTGTGCGCCCATCTCACCGCATTGCGCAGCACCTTGTGGACGTTGGCGTCGTGATAGGTCGGATAGGTCTCGTGGCCGGGCCTGAAATAGAAGATGTTGCCGGCGCCGCGGCGATAGGTCAGCCCCGACCGGAACACTTCGCCGCCCTGGAACCACGAGATGAAGACGGTCTCGAGCNGCCGCGGCGATAGGTCAGCCCCGACCGGAACACTTCGCCGCCCTGGAACCACGAGATGAAGACGGTCTCGAGCGGCTCCGGCACGGCGAACTGCTCGCCATACATCTCCTCGTTCTCGAGCTCGAAATACTCGCCGATCCCGGCAGCGATCGGGTGGTTGGGGCTGGTCACCCAAAGCCGTTCGCGCTCGCCCGCCTCGCGCCATTTCAGCGTGCAGGGCGTGCCCATCAGCTTCTTGAAGATTTTCGAGAAGTGGCCGGAATGGAGAACGATCAGCCCCATGCCTTCCCAGACGCGGCGCGTCACGCGCTCGACCACTTCGTCGGCGACGGCGCCATGGTCCTTGTGCCCCCACCACAGCAAGACATCGGTCTCGGCCAGACGGTCGGCCGGCAGCCCATGCTCCGGCTGCTCCAGCGTCGCCCACGACACTGATATCTCCGGGTCGAGCTTCAGTGCATTGGCGATCGTCGCATGCATGCCCTCGGGATAGATGCCCGCGACCACCTCGTTGGTCCGCTCATGAATATTCTCGCCCCAGACGACAGCGCGTATTGTCATGATGTCCTCGTGATTGTTTGAAGCTGGAGCCGCCCCTACGGGTCAGTCATAATATCCTCGGCCGGGAATGAAAACCGTTTCGCGGCCGGCTGCTGACAATCTGTTGGAAAGCGGGCGGGAAAGTCCACGCGGCAAAACCAGCGATGCCGGCGGGACAGCGCCCTGGACAGCGGCCCCTCTGTCCTGCCGGACATCTCCCCCACTTGTGGGGAGATGGCTGTCATCGGCGATTTCGCCAATCGCCAACGTTGCAGGATGGCAGCAGACAAACGCGAAGTCCGATCTCCCCCCTCGTGGGGGAGATGTCCGGCAGGACAGAGGGGGGCGCGAAGGAACGCTACAGAGCGGCTTTCATTCTCCGCCGCCGCGAGCAATCTAAGCGCCTCGCCCCTCTTGGGCGACGCGTGTCAGCGGCTTCGACAGCCGCGGCACGACTACAAGCCGCTTGATCTTGCCCTTCTTGTAGGCGGCGAGGAAGCGGGCATAGTCCTTGAAGACGACGCAGCCATTGGATTCGGCGCGCCCGCCGCGCAGCATGTAGGTGTGGGCGAGCAGGCCGTCGCGGCCATATTTGTTGCTGCCGCTGGCCGGCGTCAGACGGATCGCCTCGACACCGTGAAAGCGCGATTCCCGCATCGTCAGATTGTAGGTATCCGGCGGCGTCGGGCCGACATTCTTCTTGTGGACGTAGCGTGGCTGGTCGACCATCGCGCCCAGTCCCGAATGTGCCTCCAGCCGCGAGCCGTCGGGCATATAGACGGTCTTGGCCGAGATGTCGTAGACGGCGACGCCAGTACCCATGTTGGGCGTGGTGAACAGGTTCCTGAAGGCTCCGCCGAGACCGCCGGAAGGCATGTCGGGCTTGGCATAGGCCAGCATGTCGCCGCCCTGCGTCTTCGACCGTTTGCCCGGCTTGCCCGACACGGCCGGCACTGCCGCTTGTGACGAATTGCGAGGCGACAGGCTGCCGGGTAGCGTCTCGGCCGGCGGAGCGTCGGCCGTCTGCACCTTGCTCGCCCTGGCGGTCCTAGAGGTCTGCGCCTTGGGCGGCTCCGTTTTCGATGCTTGATCCTTTTGCGCCTGGGCCCTTGGCGCCTGGTCTTTTGGCGCCTGATCTCTTGACGCTTGAGCCCGCGGCGCCTCGGCCGGCTTATCGATGTCCGCCCGCGGACGCAGCGTCGGCAGCGGAATGCTGTCGGGCATGTCGTCTTGCGGCGGCAGCGAGGCTAGCTGGACCTCAGGTTCTTGCGGCTCTTGCGAAGCCGCGGGCTCGCTTGCCGCGATGGCTGCCGGGAGCACATCGATCATCTGCTCCGGCAATGTATTCGCCAGCGCCAGCGCCAGGCGCGACGAGCGTTCGATCTCCGCCACCTCCGGCCCGAAGCGCACCGGTGCCGGGCCGTTCGGGTCGGGTATGCGTACCGGCTCGGCGAACCGGGCGTGGGCCGGCAGGCTGGCGAGCATGACGGGAGAGCGGGCTGAGGCACGGGCAAAGGCGGCGGCAAGCTTTTGCGGCGACAGCGCGGCCTTGGCGACCACGTCGTCGAAGCTCGATTGCCGCGACGCATCGGCGACAAGCGGCACGGTGTTGCGCTTGAGGCGGGCCGATTTTCCCTGGTGGACGAAGTTCGACGCCGACCGCAGGCAGTTGGCATCGCACCCGTGCTGCAGCAGCTTGGCCGACAGCGCCGCGTTGGCCGCGGCCCATGTCGGGGCCTGCGCCTTTGCAAGGCTGCGGCGAGGATCGGCAAGCGCGATGGTGCGCGGCGCGAGCAGGCTTTGCGGGAGACCGTTGGAAGCGGCGCTGAGCGAGGTTCCCACTGAATAAAGGCCGGCCAAAGTCGCCACCGACCATAAAGCAATGGCTGCGCCGACGGCCGGAACCGCGACCCAGCGTAGGCCGGGCCTCATCGAAGTCAATCCAGTTGCAGGACTGTCACCCCGGGTTTTCGCACTTACAAACGCCATTCAACCACTCTCAATCGGCCGATGCCGGCTAGCGGATTTCGCAGCCGTGACATTCACAGTTCGCCTGGTGCCCCCAGCACGCTTTGCGTCTGTTGCCGATTGATTCAAAAGATGGACAAAGTTGGTTAACCAATCCCTCTACCGACCGCCGATTGGGCGACGGTCACACCGAAAAACGCCCTCCAAAACCTGCATAGTTGGCAAAACTGCCCTCCAATGATGACTTTGCTGCCCGTTTTTGTCGGCCGAGTCAAGAAAGCGAAATGACTAGACCTTGCTGGGCGGAGTCGGCCATGGCTGCGAAAGTGAAGCCGGGCCGACCAGAATCTTGCGGCCGGCAGCCGCCGCCATCAAGCCCCGGCGTTCGGTCAAACCGGCGATTATCGACCTGGCACTTGTCGACCTGCCACTCGGGCGAATGAACGTTAACGTCTGAGAATTCGGGATAGCGGCAAGATGTTTGCCGCACAGCAGCTGAATGTCGCCAAGTGCCGGAGCGGGATATCCAACACCTAGGCCACAGCCACCACTATGTGAGCCTGGATTTTGGCAGCAACTTCGCCGCTGCCATGCCTGTCTGCAATCGCGGCTGCGGCGTAGTCGGTTGCAGCGTCCAGTTTTCCCGCCTCTCTGGCCTCGATTTCATTGCGAAGGAGAGTGCCCTGGCAATAAGCAACGGCCGGAAGGCGCGGCGAGGAGGCACGGCTTTGTTCGGCTCTCGTCTCGATCACCACACCGGAAAAACCTGCGTCCTCCAGCTCGCTACGGATCAGTGCCGTATCGTGGTAGCCATGCGGCGTGCGTGCCAGAAAGCGCGGCGGATCGTTCGGAAAAATCCTCGCCAGGGCATTCGTCACATCGTCCGCAAATACATTCTCTTCGATGCGATCCCATACGCTGAATAGAAAATGTCCTCCGGGCTTCAGGACTCGCCGGGCTTCGCGATAGGCAGATGAGCGGTTGGGAAAGAACATCGCGCCGAACTGACAACAAACGAGATCGAAGGCCGCATTTTCAAACGGTAGCGCCAGAGCATCCGCCTGACGCCATTTGATGCGATCGTCGGGAGCTTGCCGCGAAGCGGCGTAGTCGAGCATCGGCTGGTTGAGGTCGGTTACGACATAGCTTGCACCGGGCGACAGTTTTGGCGCCAATGCGCGGGTGACAACCCCGGTGCCCGCGGCGGTTTCCAAAACGGCGCTTGGCGACAAGGACGCTGCCCGTCGTGCAAGATCTGCGGCGAACGGCTCGAAAATCAACGGCACCATATAGCGGTCGTAGTTTTCCGGAATTGAGCCGGCGAATACCTTGTCCGTTTCCAACATTGCTATCCCCCGCCGTCCGTTTGATGGCTCGTCAGCATAGCATGGAATTGTTTGCTATTCGGTCGCATTCGACCGGGAGGCGGTTCGCTCCCGGAAGCTCCGAAACGCCGTGCTGCAATTATCTGCATATGTGTTAATATATTGTGGTCATGCGCATTGGTGCGTGGCCAAACATAAAATGGGAGGATGCGATGAAAACCATAAATCGCAGGTCTGCAATCGCGCTTGGCGTGACGGCGGCAGCGGTAACGCCTTTGTTCACGCTGGCGGCTGCTGCAAAGGTCAAGAAATACGGCCCGAAGGAAGGCAAGGAGATAGCCCCCGGCGTCAGATTGGTCGAGGTCGGCACCGGCAATTCCGATATCCCCGCTTACAAGAGCATCTCAATTGTCGATATAGTCTTTCAGCCCGGAGCAGCCGCCCCTCAAATGGTGATGGACAACGACATGGTCTGCACCATTGCTGCCGGTGAATTCACGATCAAGAAGGCGGACAAGGAATTCAAGCTCAAGGAAGGTGACGTGTACACCTGCTCCAAGGGCAAGACCGACGAGGCAGCCAACACCAGCAAGGTGGTCGGCATCCACCGCATCGCCGTCTTGATACCTGCCTAGCGCCTGCCGACGAAAACCGGCCCGCGTCCTCTTCGGAGACGCGGGCCTTTTGATGACGTGCGTGGCCTTGAGCGGTTCATCGTTTCACCGCTTCGACCCGGTCGACTTCGTCCAAGTGTGGTGAGGCTCATGCTGTTCATGGTTTTCCTCCCGATTTTTATTTATGAGCGGTTCTCCCTCCGCCCGCTTTGAAAGGGTGCGATTATATTAGAGATCGCGCAAGTTTCTGGCTGACTGCTGGCCGGTATAGGGGCCTGCATTGGCGGATTGGCAATCCGGCAGCGCGCTGAGCGTTTTGGAGTTCACGAAACGGCCCGGTGCTCTTCCCGAGCTGCCTCCCAGACCTCGCGCGCCGCATCTGCATTCACTGCCGCGATTCCCAGGCCGACGATCAGATCCGGCCACGCCGAGCGCCACAGGAAGGCCGTCACCAATCCGGCCAGTATGATCGCAATATTGGCGACCGCATCGTTGCGGGCCGAGAGGAATGCCGCCCTGGTAAGACTGCCGCTGTGATGGCGGTAGCGCGCCAGCATGTAGGCGCATGACAGATTGACCGCCAGAGCGCCCAATCCCGCCAGTGTCAGCGCCGTTGGCTGCGGCGGCACCGGCATGTTGAACTTTTCCCACGCGGTCCACAGAGTCGCCAGGCCCGGCACCAGCAGGATAAGCGCCAGCGCCATGCCGACCCGCGAGCGGGCACGCAGCGACCATCCCATGGCGAGCAGTATGAGGAGATTGACCGAGGCATCTTCCAGAAAATCGACGCTGTCGGCGAACAGCGACACCGAGCCGATCGCCAGCGCGACGGCGAATTCAATGCCGAAATAACCCAGGTTCAGCAGTGCGACGACAAGCACCACCCGGCGAAGGCCGTCCGACGCAATGGCTTGCTGCATGGTCTGCCCTAACACGATGCCGTTGTCGCTCTTACCAGCTGCTCTTCCAACGCAACAGCCGCATGGCATTGGCCGTCACCAGCACCGTCGCCCCGGTGTCCGCGAGGATGGCGGGCCAGAGGCCGGTGATGCCGGCGATCGTCGTCACCAGGAACACTGCCTTCAGGCCCAACGCAATGGTGACGTTCTGCTTGATGTTGGCCATGGTTGCTTGGGACAGCCTGATCATGGCCGCAACGTCGCCGACGCGTCCATGCAGCACCGCTGCGTCAGCCGTTTCAAGAGCCACATCGGTGCCGCCGCCCATCGCAATGCCGACATCGGCCGCGGCAAGTGCCGGCGCATCGTTGATGCCGTCGCCGACCTTGGCTACCCTAAGCCCCTGCCCCTTCAACTCGCCGACGATGCGCTGCTTGTCCTCCGGGAGCAGTTCGGCGCGCACCTCGATGCCGAGCTGTTTGCCGATGGCAGCCGCCGTGCGCTTATTGTCGCCGGTTAGCATGACTGTCCTGATGCCTGCATTGGTCAGCGCCTTTAGCCCGGCGAAAGCATCCGGCCGGGGTTCGTCGCGCATGGCAATGAAGCCGGCCAACGCGTTGTCTACAAGCAGCACCGCCACTGACTTGCCTTCATCGTTCAATGCCACGATGCGTGCCGCCTGGTCTGCTGGCAGCAGGTTTATCTCGCCCGCCGCGACTGGCGATCCCAGAAACAGGTTCTTGCCGCCGACACGACCGATAACCCCTTTACCGCCGATCGCTTTGGCTTCGGCGGCAGGCGGCACGGGAATGTTGCCGGCTTTGGCCCTTTGGAGGATGGCCAAAGCGAAGGGATGGCTCGAGCCGATCTCAAGCGCTGCCGCCAGCGAAAGGATGTCGCGTTCACCGGCGCCCACCGCAACGAGATCGGTGACCTGCGGCTTGCCGAGCGTCAGCGTGCCGGTCTTGTCGAGCGCCACGGCGTTGATGGTCGCGAGCCCTTCCAGCACCGCCCCACCTTTCATCAGCAGGCCGCGCCGGGCTCCGGCCGAAAGCGACGCCGCGATCGCCGCCGGAACTGAAATGACCAGCGCGCACGGGCAGCCGATGAGCAGCAGCGCCAGCCCCTTGTATATCCATTCGTTCCAATCGCCGCCCAAGAGCAGCGGCGGTGTGGTGGCCACGAGCGCCGCGACGGCGACAACGCCGGGCATGTACCAGCGCGAAAAGCGATCGATGAAGCGCTCGGTCGGCGCCTTGTTTTCCTGCGCCTCCTCGACCAGCTTGATCACGCGTGCAATCGTGTTGTCTGCGGCGGTCGCCGTCACCTTGACGCGCAGCACGCCGTCGCCGTTGATAGTGCCGGCAAAGACCGTGTCGCCGACGTCCTTGCGCACCGGCACGCTTTCACCGGAGACGGGTGATTCATCGATGGCGCTCCCGCCTTCGGTGATCTCGCCGTCAGCCGGAATCCGGTCGCCCGGCCGCACGAGGATGATGGCGCCCACAGCCAGGCTTTCGGCCGGCACCTCGCGGGTCTGGCCGTCTTTCTCGACGAACGCGGTTTTGGGAACGAGGGTCGTGAGCGCTTGAATACTGGACCGTGCGTTGCCGGCCGCAACCCCTTCGAGCAACTCGCCGATCAGGAACAAGAAGACCACCGTCGCCGCTTCCTCGCCGGCACCGATGATGACGGCCCCAGCCGCCGCCACAGTCATCAGCATTTCGATTGTAAACGGAATGCCTGCCGCTGCGGCCATGGCCGCTCGGCGCGCGATCGGCGCCAGGCCGAGCAGCATTGCGGCGATGAAGGCCCACGGGCCGGTCGCGGGCCAGGCGTAATCAATCGCGAAAGCCACGGCCAAGGCGACCCCGCTGGCGATGGCCAGGCGGCCCTTGGCGCTGTCCCACCATAGCTCCGACGCCGGCGCATCATCGTTATCATGTAACCCCGCTACGTTCTCGTCGTGATTGCGCCTTCCGTCGGCATTGTTGTCGGCGGATTGATCGGACGCCGGCGTCCCAGACTTGGAGGTCAGCGGAGCGACGGCGTAGCCGAGGCCGGTGACCTTCCTCTCGATCGCGCCGAGATTGCTTTCGGGAGTATGAGTGACCGTCAGAGTGCCCGCCGAAACGGATACGTTGATGTCCTGAACACCAGGCATCCGCCGCACGGCCGTATCGATTTTGCTGGCGCAACCGGCGCAATCCATGCCTTCCACGCGGTAGCGGGTCTGTTGTTTGGTCGCAGCCATGGTGAACCTCTTGTATCTTCGAGCGCGACGCTACATCCTCTAGCGACTAGAGGAGCAAGCGAAAATGCCAGCAGGTATGACCATCGGTGAAGCGGCCCGACACAGCGGCGTGAAGGTTCCAACCATCCGCTACTATGAGCAGATCGAGTTGCTTCCTGCCCCTGCCCGCAGCGAAACCAATCGCCGGCATTATGAAGCGGCAGACTTGCGCCGGCTCGCCTTCATCAGGCACGCGCGCGAGTTGGGGTTCGGGATCGAAGCCATCAGGGCGCTGCTGACGCTGCAGGATAATCCCAGCCAGCCTTGTGCGACCGCCGACGCCATTGCCCAGGCGCGTCTGGCCGACGTGGTTCAGCGGATACGCAGCCTTACAGCGTTGAAAGCCGAGCTGGAGCATATGGTCGAAGGCTGCCGGCACGGAAAAGTCTGCGAATGCCGTGTCATCGAGGTGCTGGCGGATCACGATAAATGCGAGCATCCTCACCATTGATTTGCCAGAGCAGAGCTCGCGTCAGCCCCGATGTCGCGGCATCCGGAGCTTGCAAAAGCCGCACTTTACGGTCAACCTGAGCGGATGATGGCGCGCCTGTCACCAAAACACCTCCTGGTCATGCTTCTCGCGGTCGTCGTGACCGCCGGGTTCAGCCTGTCCGCCGCTCAAGCTGCCGTCATGTCGGCCAGGATGGCAGTCGACGGCCGCATGACCATGGCCGCGGATACCGGCACCACCGACGCCGACATGGCCAAGATGGCCGATGCCAGGGACGGTGACTGCAACGCTTGCCTCAAGGGCTCGGCCGGCAATGACAAACCGATGCAATGTGCGCCGACCTGTGTCGCACCTGTTCTGGCGGTGCTGCCGGAGGCTCTCCCCGTGACGGGACTGCCGCAGGCCGAGCTGCCGTCCGCGCTTCCCGCCCCGTTCCTGCACGGGCGAAGTCTGCTGCCGGAGCCATTCCCTCCAAGACCCAGCGCTCTCGTCTGACGCCGTTTCTGCCGTTCCACGGCTGATTAGCGGCGTTTGATCGCCCGGTTGCGCGTAACTGCGCAGCGGGCGCGGTAGCAATTCAATCGACGTCGCGACGTTCGCCGTCGGTTACCGCAGGGGTCACAAAAGTGAATTCCGTTTCAAATCCGTTCATAACGCGCCGCAAATTCCTGCTTGCGGCAGCGAGCATTGCCGCCGCAGTGCCGATCCGCCCTGCGCTGGCGATGGCCACCGGCGAATACCGGATCAGGGTGGCGCCGAGCCAGGCACGGTTCGCCGGCCCTGATGGTCCGCGCACTCCGGTATGGGCCTATGATGGCACGGTCCCCGGCCCGACACTGCGCTTACGCCAGGGGCAGCCCGCTCGGATCATCGTCGAGAACGGACTGGACGAAGACACCACGGTTCACTGGCATGGCATCCGGCTGCCGAACGCCATGGATGGCGTGCCCGGCCTGACGCAGAAGCCGATCAGGCCAGGTGAAAATTTCATCTATGAATTCACCCCGCCCGATGCCGGCACCTTCTGGTATCACCCGCACGCCAACAGCCTGGTCCAGCTCGGCCGTGGCCTTGCCGGCGCACTGGTCGTCGAGGAGGTCGAGCCGGTCGCCGTCGACCGTGACATTCTGTGGCTGCTGCAGGACTGGCGGCTTGCGGCCGATGGGCAGATCGCCGGCGGCTTCGGCAGTGCCATGGATGCGTCGATGTCGGGCCGCGTCGGCAATGTCGTCACCGTCAACGGCACGGGGCCAGGCGATCGGAGCGTGAAGGCCGGCGAGCGCGTCAGGCTGCGGCTCGCCAATGCCTCGCTTGCCCGCATGATGGCGCTGCGCTTCGAAGGCCACCGTCCGGTCGTCGTCGCCATCGACGGCCAGCCCTGCGATCCGCATGAACCGGAGGGCGGTCGCCTGGTGCTGGCGCCCGCCATGCGCATCGACATCGTGCTCGACATGCAGGGCCACCCCGGTAGCCGCCACGCGGTGATCGACGATTTCTACGACGGCCTCGCCTATACGCTGACCACGCTGGCCTATGACGCAGCGCCGCCGCTGAGAACCCATCCGCTCGACACGCCTGTCGGCCTGCCGCGCAACCCCTTGCCCCAGCCCGACCTCGCTGGCGCCGAGCGCCAGGAGATCGTCCTGCAGGGTGGCATGATGGGCGGCGGCAAGCTCAAGGGCGTCGGCGGCATGATGGGCATGGGGATGATGGGCATGAACGGCGGTGCGGCCTGGGCGATCAACGGCATGTCGATGACCGGCGACGGCCATGCCGGCATGGCGCCGCAGTTCACGCTGAAACGCGGTGTGACCTGCCATCTCACCATGCGCAACGAAACCGCCTGGTGGCACCCGATGCATGTCCACGGCTTCAGCCTGTCGGTCATCTCGCGCAACGGCTCGCCGGTGCCGCACCGGCAATGGCAGGACACGGTGCTGCTCGCCCCCAAGGATACGATCGAATGCGCCTTCGTCGCCGACAATCCAGGCGACTGGATGCTGCACTGCCATGTCGCCGATCACCAGATGGCCGGCCTGATGACGGCGTTCCGCGTGACCTGAAACGTTTTATCCAACCAAGGAGAACTGCAATGAAACTGACCCACCGCCTTGCCGCACTGTCCCTGCTGATCGCAACGCCGCTGCCCGCCTTCGCCGCAACGATCAACGCCGTCATGTACAAGAACCCGCAATGCAGCTGCTGCGAGTCCTACGCCAACTATCTCGAGCACAACGGCTTCAAGGTCGACATAAAGCCGGTCAACAATCTCTCCCAGATCAGCAGCGATGCCGGTGTGCCGGCCGACCTCGAAGGCTGCCACACGCTGATGGTCGACGGCTATATCGTCGATGGCCTGGTGCCGGTCGAGATCGTCAAGAAGCTTTTGACCGAGCGCCCTGCCATCACCGGCATAACGCTCGCCGGCATGCCGGCCGGCGCCCCAGGCATGGGTGGCGAGAAGCAAGGCCCCTTCGTCGTCTACGCCTTCACCAAGGACGGCAAGGCGCCCACCGTCTACGCGACCGAGTGAGGACATTGTGAGCAAACTAGCTATGGTCCTGGTTGGCATGCTGCTGGCGTTTTCGTGGCCGGTATCAGCCGCTGAGCCGCCGCAGAACTTTGCCGTTCACGAGGCGCCCGTCCCCGTGCCGGAAATCAGCTTCGAGGATGGCAATGGCAAGCCGAAAATGCTTGCGGATTTCCACGGCAAGGTCGTGCTGCTTAACGTCTGGGCGACATGGTGCGCGCCCTGCCGCAAGGAGATGCCGACGCTCGATCGCCTACAGGCCAAACTCGGCGGTCCGGATTTCGAGGTCGTCGCGTTGTCCATGGACCGCGCCGGTCCTGAGATTGTGAAGAAGTTCTTCGCCGACATCGGCATCAAGCACCTCGCCCTCAACATCGACGTCTCGGGCAGGGCCATGTTCGCCATCGGCACCGTCGGCCTTCCGGCAACCCTGCTGGTCGACCGCGACGGCAAGGAGATCGGCCGGCTGATTGGGCCGGCCGAATGGGACGTCCCCGACATGGTCGACTTCATCCGCAGCCGCATCGCCGCCAAGTGAGAAAGGGACAGATATGTTCGGGCTAAAGGCTCGCTGCGTTGCATCGGCTTTGAACGAATGGAGGTGCTTGCTGCTAAACGTAATTGCCATTGCGGCGCTGACCGCGGGCTTTTCGTATCAGGCGCAAGCCCACTCGCTCGACGAAATCGACGCCACGCTTGAGGCCGACGAGAAATATTTCCAGCCGATCGACAAGCCGGCGCCTGATTTCACGCTGCGCACCGCCGACGGGCGTGTCGTGCGGACGGCCGATCTGCGCGGCAAGGTGGTCGTCCTCCACTTCATCTACACGTCGTGCCCGGATGTGTGCCCTCTTCATGCCGAGAAGATCGCCGAGATCCAGAAAATGGTGAACGGCACGCCGATGAAGGACCGGGGCAGCTTTGTGACCATCACCACCGACCCGACCAGGGACACGCCGGACGTGCTCAGCAAATACGGGCCGGCGCACGGGCTCGATCCCGTCAATTGGCTGTTCCTGACCACGATGGAGGATCAGCCGGAGGATGCGACCCGCAGACTGGCGGAGGCCTTCGGCCACAAGTTCACGCTGACGGATGATGGTTATCAGATGCACGGCACCATCACCCATGTGATCGACAAGGAGGGCCGCTGGCGGGCGAATTTCCATGGCCTGGATTTCGCATCGGTCAATCTCGTCACATTCGTCAATGCGCTTACCAACAATGTCGAGCGCCCGCACCATGAGCAGGAAACGGGATGGTGGGCGAAAATCAAGGGCATGTTCTGAGGCATCATTTGCACGTGCCGGCGGTCCGGCGAAACAGAGGGAAGGAGAACCCTGTGACCCACAAGTCCAATCCATTGAGCGGAGCCGTCGGCAAAATGGCCCGTGCCGTCATGCTGGCCGGCGCGACGATCTGGCTCGCGCTCGGTCTCCACAATCAGGCGATCGCCGCGGGCGAGATGTCCCAGGACCAGTTCGACCAGCGCATTCACGACTACATTCTTGCGCATCCCGAGGTGCTCGTGCAGTCGCTGCAGAGCCTCGACGCCCGCCAGCGCGAGGCTGCCGCAAAAGAGGCGAAAGCCGCTTTGACGGACAAGGCGGACGAGATTTTCCGGGACCCGGCGAGCCCGGTCGGCGGCAACGCCGAAGGCGACGTCACCATGGTCGAGTTCTTCGACTACAACTGCCCCTATTGCCGGCAGGTTGCGCCGATCATGGCGCAAGCAATGGCCGACGATCCGCAGCTCAAGATCGTCTACAAGGAATTCCCGATCCTCAGCACGGATTCCGTATTTGCTTCCAAGGCGGCTCTCGCCGCCGTGCGCCAGGGCAAATACATGGCGTTCCACAAGGCCTTGTATGCGGTGAAGACGCGGGTGACCGAAGCGGTCGTACTGAAGGTGGCTGCCGACGTCGGTCTCGATGTGGCTAAACTGAAGACCGACATGCAGCAGCCCGATATCCAGGCGTCGATCGACCGGAATACGCAACTGGCCCAGGCGCTGAAGATCAGCGGAACGCCAAGCTTCGTCGTTGGCGAGCAGATTTTCCCCGGCGCGACCGACCTCGCAACGATGAAGAAACTGATCGAGCAGGCGAGGACCAGCAAATGAGCCGAATATTTTGCCCAAACCGACGGACGGTTGTTCTGGGGAGCGCCTTTGGCGCCGCTGCGGTCGTGAGCCTGCTCAAGGGGCCGGATTTGGCGATCGCCGCTGAGGATCCCGATCTGGCACGCCGTTTCAGATATCTCAGCCAGAACGGCAACAGCACGTGTTCGACCAAGTTCACGGAATCGATCGCGACCATGCCGGCGATGTCGCGGATCACGGGCTCGTGCTGCAGCCCAATGGAGACGAAGCGCTATGCCGAGCAGGTGAGCGGCCTGCCAGGTACCGCGAGATCGCGATGATCCCAAGCGATCCGTACGATATTCCGGCCGGCATCGCACAGAAGATGATGCCCTACTACGATGTGAAACTCTCCGGCGAAGAGCAGCAGGCCTACGACTATGCGATGGCCAATTCCAACGAGAAAGGCCCATGCTGCTGCCAATGCTGGCGCTGGAAAGTGTATGGCGGGCTGGCGAAGTTCCTGATCCGCGAGCACGGTTTCACCGGCAAGCAGGTCGTCGACGTCTGGGATCTCTCAGACGGTTGCGGCGGAGGAGAGTAGAGCCGGCGACAACTCGGCTGCGGTTCAACAAGCGCTCTCAACCTGTTCTACCTTCTTGAAAGGAGCGCTTGACCTCCCGGTGGCTGGAACCGTTAGGCTCATTGCTAACTTCCGGAGGTCGTCCAATTGCGGACCGAACCATGAATTTCGAAAGGCAGCTACTGGCCCTGTTAGAGAGGCATATCGGCAAGGCAGATCAGATGTCGCGGAACACTTGCTGCGGGCACTGGAGGCGCTGGATTAAAGCCTTGCCCTTTCGGAGTTACCGCGCGGTCAGCATGTTCTGACAGAAGCCTATTATGAACTCGTTCGTCGATAGCGTTGAACGTGCCTTGATTGACCGGCAAGCCACTGCCTTCGTGGGCTGATCGAGTTCGCCTTGACGGGCGTACATGGCGAACTAGTTCCCCTCGCAATCGCCGGTGGCAGCGGCGGCGGGAGGGATGATTGTGATGATGATGGACGGTTCAATGTGGATGATGGGCGGCATGGCGCTCATTTGGGTCCTGGTGCTTGTCACCCTCGTGCTCGCGATCGCGGCGCTGGTCAAATATTTGCGAACCTGACGGCATAGGCAGTCGGGGTCAAAAGAGCAAAAAGGGCGGAAAGTTGTAGTCGTCATCGGAAGCAGCAGCGTCATCGGGTCGGCGTCGGAACTGGTCCGGCCCCTCGGCTCTTAACGTCTGTCGCCTTCGGCCCTCTCAGGAGTGGCAAATCGCCGGCTATGAGGTCTGGATGGCGAAGCGCAAAGACACGGTTATTGTTACCGGCAGCACCGGCTTCATCGGCTCGGCTCTGGTCAACAGCTTCGCCGACCGGTTTGCTCTCGTCGGCCTCGACCGGGCGGCGACGCGTCAGCCGCCGCCGGCCGCGGAGTGCGTCTGCATCGACCTGACATCGGAGGACGCCGTGGCAGCCGGTTTGGCGCGCGTGCGGACGGCCTATGGCGCCCGCCTCGCCTCGGTGATCCATCTTGCGGCCTATTTCGATCTCACAGGCGAACGGAACCCGCTCTACGAAGAGATTACGGTTGGCGGCACCGAGAAGCTCCTGCGCGCCCTGAAACAATTTGAGGTCGAGCAGTTTGTCTTCATGAGTTCGATGCTGGCGCACAAGGGTGGCCGACCGGGCGACATCATCGATGAGGATTGGCCGCTCGAATCGAACCTACCCTACCGCACCTCGAAGATCGAGACCGAGCGCCTGATCCATGAGCAGCACGGGGCGATCCCTGTCGTCTATGCCAGGCCGGCCGGCGTCTATGATGATCTCGGCCGTAACGCATTCCTCGCCAATCAGATTGCGCGTATCTACGAAGAGGATCCGACCGGGCATGTATATCCGGGTGACCTGCGCACCGGGCAGTCGTTTCTGCATCTGGAAGACCTCACCGATGCGGTGGCGCGCCTTATAGATCGGCGGAAGAAACTTCCCACGGAGCTGGCGCTGCTTCTCGGCGAGCCTGAGGTCATGGGCTACGGCGAACTTCAAGCCGAGATTGGTCGGTTGATCCGTGGCGAGAACTGGGAGACACGGGAGGTGCCGAAGGCGCTCGCCAAGGCGGGTGCCTGGGTCCAACAGGACGTGCTGGGCGAAGAATCATTCGTTCGTCCCTGGATGGTCGATATCGCCGACGACCACTACGCGATCGATATCAGCCGTGCCCGCAATGTCCTCGGCTGGCAGCCCCGGCATTCCCTGCGCGAGACGTTGCCGCGGATCGTCGACGCGCTCAAGGCAGATCCCGCCGGCTGGTATCGGGCCAACAAGCTCAACGCCGCCAAGGTGGCCGGCAGCGGAACAAAAGCGCGAGAGAAAGACAAGGCGTTCGAGGCCAAACACGACAAGATGAAACCCGGACACATGGCCGAGATGGCGGGGATGGGCAAGCAGATGCTCTGGGCTCATTTCCTGGTCATCACGCTTGGCGTGTGGCTCCTCACCAGCCCGCTTCAGTTCGCGCTGTTCGATCCGGCGGCGGCCGGCACTGTGCGTGACGTCACGCAAGAGCGTGGACTGTGGGAACCGGTGCTGCGCAACGCGCTCACCGGCTGGAGCGACATTGTCTCGGGCTTGCTGCTGATGCTGTTTGGCGGGCTCGCACTGTCGCCGCGTTTTTCCTGGGCGCAATGGGGCACGACGATCGCCGGCCTGTGGCTGCTGTTCGCGCCGCTGTTCTTCTGGACGCCGAGCGCCGCCGCCACCATGAACGACACGATCGTCGGCGCGCTGGCCATCGCTTTCTCGGTGCTCGTCCCGATGATGCCGGGCATGAGCCACGAAGGGATGATGGACGAGAGCACCGTTCCGCCTGGCTGGACCTACTCGCCGTCATCCTGGCTGCAGCGCCTGCCGATCATCGCGCTCGGTTTCTTCGGTTTCCTCATCGCCCGCTATCTCACTGCCTACCAGCTCGGCCATGTGGGTGCTGTCTGGGAGCCGTTCTTCCCCGGCGGAGACGGCAGGAACGGCACGGAATTCATCATCACATCCGACGTTTCTCGAGCCTGGCCAGTCGCTGATGCCGGGCTTGGCGCCGTGGCTTATATGATCGAAACCCTGATGGGCGCGATGGGCACGGCGACCCGCTGGCGCACCATGCCCTGGATGGTGACCTTCTTCTTCATCCTGGTGGTGCCGCTCGGCGGCGTCTCGATCTTCTTCATCATCATCCAGCCGATCATGATCGGCACCTATTGCACACTGTGCCTCATTGCGGCGGCGGCCATGCTGGTCATGATCCCGCTGACGCTGGACGAGGTGGTCGCCATGGGCCAGTACATGCTGCGCAGCGTGCGGGCAGACCGTCCGTTCTGGCGCACCTTTTTCCAAGGCGGGCCGGAGCCGAACGGCGAGGCGGACAAGAACGATCCCGGCTTTTCCACCGCGCTTGCCGCACAGTCCGCCGCAGCCATTCGCGGTGTCACGTTTCCATGGACGCTGGTCGCATGCTGTATCGTCGGCGGTTGGCTGATGGTCTCGCGGCTGGTCTTCGGCACGGCCGGCGCCATTGCAAACAGCGATCACCTCTCGGGCGCCATGATCATCACGATCGCGGTCTGCGCCATGGCCGAGGTGGCACGGGCGTTGCGTTTCCTCAACCTGCCGTTCGGGTTATGGCTGATCGCAGCGCCCTGGCTGCTCGACGGCGCGACCAGAGGTTCGACATTGAACAATGCCGTTGCAGGGCTAGTTGTGATCGGCCTCAGCCTGCCTCGGGGGCTCCGAAGCAAGGAGCACTACGGCTCATGGGACCGCTATGTCGCCTAGACGAAGCCTGGAACCGGCTTGGTCTTGCCGCTCAGTTGCGCGCCCAGCGTCAGTGCCTGCGGGAAATTCCGGACGATCGCCGCCATCAAGGTGGCGCTGCCGGGGCGAAGGGCAATTCCGGCAACGGCCGCGGCGGCGTAGACCCGGGTCGAAAACAGTCTTTTCCAGGCCGCCTCGTAGCGTCTGGCGGCAGCCTCGCGCCCTGCTCGGCCACTTGGCGCGCATTCGAGTTCGCAAGCCAGCAGCCAGCCGGACTGAAGCGCCATCGAGATGCCCTCGGCGATGACAGGATGAGACTCTCCGGCTGCATTGCCGACGCGGAAGATGTCCCCTTCGTAGCACGAGCGAATTCCCGGCCGGATCGGACCTGCGGCAAGCCACGGACCGTCGAGGAGAGCCGGTTCCAGGGCGTCCCGCACGCCCCGGCATGAATTCAGGAGATGCCGGGAGACCGCATCGGCGGCCGACACGTGGCTCCGTTGTTTGGGGCCATATTGTTTACGCAGCCGCGCGAGCATATCGCGCCGGATGCAGCACGAGATCGACAACCGGCCATGATCCGCCGAAACCATGCCGCCATAGCCGCCGGGGAAGGCCAGCAGAGGCATCAAATCCGGCGCCAGGGACGACCCGGTGAAATGCGCCTTGAAGCCGAGCAGGTCCGACGGGCGATTGGCCTTTCCGAGCTGGCTGGGCAATGGTCCCGGTTCCCAGGAGCCGTGAGCGGCGACAATCACCGGCGCACGCAACATCGCCGCTTCATCCCCGGCCTGAATTCGCACCCTTTGCATCTCACCGTCCGGCTCGATGGCGACGGCGCGGCAGGGTTGAAAGATTTCGACACCCGCCGATCGCGCCGCTTGCAAAAGCAGAGAGTCGAGAATGTCCCGGCCGAGCGCCCGGCCGAAGCTGTCTTTCCCACGAGGCCCAGCTCCTGCACGTGGCATTGCCGCCTCGACGCAGGTCTCGCCGGAAAACAAGCCGACGCGGCGGATTTCGGGGCCGGCATTGGTACGCCAGGCATCGCCGATCTCGAGCCGGTCGAGAAGCGCAAGATTGCTTGCCGAGATGTATTCGCCGCAGACCTTGCGGCGCGGAAATGCGCTTTTTTCCACAATTGCCACGGCCCATCCGCGCCGGGCCAGCGTGAGCGCGACGGAGGTGCCCGCCGGGCCGGCACCAATGACAATCGCGTCATGAGTCGACAATCGCGTCATGACTCGACACTGGCACTGGCGCCGACGAAGATGTGGGAAAACAGGCCGGCGCGCCGCTCCTCGACCGGTTTGCCGTTGGCCGCAAGCCAGAGACGGGAAAGCTCGCTGCCGCGAAAGCCGGCACGCACGCTTTGCGCCGCGTCGTTTCGTGTGACGTCGTTGGCGCCGATTGCCGGCAGAAGACGGGTCGCGGCCAGCGGCAGTTTCGCCCGCAGCGGCTCTGTCGCGATGAGCAACGGGGCTTTCGGCCTGATCAGCGAAAACAGACGCACGAGCTGCGCATTGTCGAGGTGATGCAGGAACAGATTGACGGTGACGGCGTCGAACGGCGCACCCTCGATCTTTCCTGCCCAGTCGAAGACATCGGCGGTGACGCCTTCGGCCTTCCATCCCAGCCTGTCAAAATCACCGCGCAATTGCGCGGTGATGAGGCCGACGCGGTCGAGCATTACCAGTTCGACCCCGGGCCAATGCGTGGCCATGCGCCGCGCCACCGCCAGCATGAAGGAGCCGTCGCCGGCGCCGATCTCCAGGATGCGGCGTGGCGGCGTTGGCACGAACCTCCTGAGCAACGACGTCATGATCGGCACCTGAAACATCAGCATATTGATGCGCCGAAGGTCGCGGCGCGCGGCCAGCGCTCGCGGATCTTCGGCCGCAAGTCCGTCGAGGATTTCCGGCGCGAGCTGCCGGTGCTCCAGGCCGCTCATGACACCGTTCGAAAGAGCATGGTTTCGGCCGTCAGCCCGGGTCCGAACGACATGCCGCAGCCGAGCAGGCCGGGTGGCGCCTTCAACATCTCCTTCATCACGAACATGACGGTCGCCGACGACATGTTCCCATACTGGCGCAACACCTCGCGCGATGGTTCCAGCGCGGTGGGCTCCAGTTCCAGGGCCCTTTCGACGGCGTCGAGCACCGAACGTCCACCCGGATGCACGGCCCAAAGGTCGATTGCCTCGGTCGGCCGGCCGCCGAGCATGGCGGCCTGGCTGTTCCGCAACGCCTCATGAATCGCTGCCGGCACCTGGCCGGAAAGAACCATTTCGAAGCCGTGGTCGCGAATATTCCAGCGCATCAGATCCCGCCGCTCCCTCGCCACCAGACAGTGAAAGCTATCGAGCTCGATGCCGGCCGGCTCGGCGGTAATGAGCGTGGCCGCGCAGCCGTCGCCCCAGAGGCAGAACGACAGCAGTTTTTCCAGTTCGGTGGTTTCGCGCAGATGCATCGTGCAGAGCTCGATATTGACCAGCAGGATCTTGGCCTGCGGGTCCGAGCGGACGATGTGACGGGCCAGCTTGAGGCCGTTGATCGCCGCGTAGCACCCCATGAACCCGATCATCGTGCGTTCGACACTATCGGGCAGCCCGCAACGCGCAATCAGCTCCAGATCGATGCCCGGCGCCGAAAAGCCGGTGCAGGTGGTGACGATCAAATGGGTGATGCGGGAAGCGTCGTCGCCAAGCTGCAATCCGTCGATGCCCTTTTGCGCCAGAACAGGTGCGGCATCGTCGAACATCGCCATTCTCATGGCCGTTCCGGGAAACGCGCCCCGGATGAAGGTCCCGGCCAGGTCGGCAGTTTGTCCTTCGGGGTCGGACGCCGGCGCAAAGCAGGAATAGCGGTGCTCGATGCCGGCAAGATCGGCCATGCGTTCGAAGATCCTCCGGCGATCGGCTGCGAGCATGGAGGCCGCGAAACGCAGGTAGAATTGATGAACCTCGTGCTCCGGCACCGCCGTCGCGATCCGGTTGATATAGGCGTTGACGGGCATATTCTGTCTCCTCGGCGTGTGCACGGTGTAACGTGCCGCCGGAGGGTCCTTGCTCATCGGCACCCGGTGTCGAACACCGGGTTTTGAGCGCTGTTCGATAAACGTTTCCGAAAACTGATTTCTTCCCGAAGGTTTAGTCTGCGCTGTTGGCAGGCAAACGGTTGGAGCGGGCGGGCGGTTGCGTCGGGCATCCAAAATCGCCACATCATGTTGACCTTCCATCTACTGGAAGGTCTATTTCCTCCGACAAAGGAGATTTCCACCATGAACATCGGTATCGCATCCGAAAAATCCGGCCTGCCGGCCAAGACGATCCGTTACTACGAGGATATCGGGCTCTTGCATCCGGCTCGGACAGACAATGGCTATCGCGATTACTCGACGGCCGATATTCACCGGCTGCGCTTCCTGCAGCGCTCGCGAAGCCTGGGGTTTTCGGTCGACGAATGCCGCCAGTTGCTCTCGCTGTATCAAGACAGGGAACGTGATAGCGCCGACGTGAAGGAGATCGCGAAAGCCAAGCTGGTGGAGATCGACAGGAAGATCGCTGAACTGGTCGGATTGCGCGGCTTGCTCCACCATCTGGTCAGTCACTGCCACGGCGACGAGCGGCCGGATTGCCCGATCATCGACGAGCTGGCAGGACAAGGCGTGGCCCAGTGAGGCTCGCAGCCGCTGTAACGGTGCTGTCGCTTGCCTGCGTCTCTGTCGTGCTCGCTGCCGCCCATTCGAGCCGTGATGCGATCATCGAGGCTCGCCAGGCCTCGATGAAGGAAATGGCCGCGGCGGCAAAGGCGATCGCTGGGATGTTCGACGGCAAGCAGGCGTACGACGCCGCAGCCTTCAGGGCGGCGGCCGAGACCATCCGCGCCCGCACCGGCCCTGCCCTGATTGCCGAATTCCCCAGCGCGACATTGGGAGCGCCTTCAGGCGCCAAGGCGGATATCGACCCCGCCCGCGCGGAGTTCGAAGGGCTGGCACGCCACATCGGAACGCTGGCCAGCGCCCTGGCCTCCGACGCCGAGCGGGCACCACCGCATATCACCGACGACATGAGAATGGGTTCCGGCCTGGCAATGGGCGGTGGCAGCCTGCTTGGCAAGCGACCATCACTCGCGGAAGCCGATCCCACTAAATTGCCGGCGGAGCACCTCCTGCATCTCATCTTGCAGGATTGCTCGAGCTGCCATTCGAAGTTCAGGCAAAAGGTCGAGTGATAGCGTCAGCTCCGCTGCAGCTGACCCGCCATGAAATTGCGCCAGCCGCCGAAATGCGAGATCTCCTTTGCATCGGTGAGGCCGGCACTTTCGACGAGAAAGCCCTTCGGCGACGTTCCGTCATCGAGCAGAAGCGTGCCGATGCCGAGCGGCGGCGGGATCGCCGCGACGAAGCGGCCGAAGGCTTGCGGCGACAGCCGCCAGACTTCGACCTCGATCGCTGTCCCCTTGCCATTGCAGCTGCGCTCGAGCCCCGGTCGCGACACCGACTGGCCGGCGAGCGCATAAAGCCGGTAGAGCGGCGCCGTTCTTGCCGCCCGGGCGAAAATCGCGCCGAGCTGCTGCAACTGGCCGTTCAGCGCCATCCCCGATAGATGCGCGCCGACCACGGCCAGCTCGATCGTGCCCTCGTCCACGTCCACGCGAACATCGGCACGCGGCGGCAGCGGCCAGCCTGTAGCGCCCAGCGCAAGGCCGCTTGCCGCATGGACATCCTGCGCAAGCGACGCCGTCAGATGGTCCTTGCCCGCCGCGGCAAGCAAGGTGACGCTCATCGGCAAACCGTCGCTACGAATTCCGGCCGGCACGGCTATGCCGCACATGTCGAGCAGATTGACGAAATTGGTGTAAGTGCCAAGCCGGCTGTTGGTGACGATGGGGTCAGCCAACACCGCTTCAACCGTGTAATGCGTCGGCGCGGTTGGCACACAGAAAAGATCGACCGAGGCGATGACCGGCGCAAGCTTGGCCTTGTAGCCTTGCAAGGCGTAGAGCCCCTTAAAAGCGTCCGCGGCTGAAAGTTTTCGCGCGCCGCCGATGATCTGCCGCGTCACCGGATGCATGGCGGCCTCGTTGGCATCCATGAAGTCCTTGATCGCGGCATAACGCTCGGCCACCCAGGCGCCTTCGTAGAGCAGGTTGGCGGTGGCGTAGAAATCACCGAACGGGATTTCGACCAGCCGGCAGCCCAGCGTCTCCAGAGAGGCAAGAGCGGCCTCGAAACACGCCTGCATCGCCTCGTCGCCGAAGAAGGTCCAGTCCGCCCTGGCCGGCACGCCGACAGTCAGCACCGGCGGGCGCGCGGCAAGGCCCTGGACGCCGAGGTCACGCGAATAGGGGTCGGCGTCGTCCTTTGCCGCCGCCGCCTCGAACACGCGGTAGGCGTCATCGACGGTGAGCGCGAACACCGAGATGCAGTCGAGCGTGCGGCAGGCCGGCACGACGCCGGCGGCCGACAGCGCGCCGACGCTCGGCTTCAGCCCGACGATGTTGTTGAGGCCGGCGGGAATGCGCCCAGAACCGGCGGTGTCGGTGCCGAGCGCGAACGAGACGATGCCGCGCGCGGTTGCGACGGCCGAGCCGCATGAGGAGCCGCCCGGCACCAGTTTCGGGTCGATCGCATTCCTCGGGATCGGATAGGGCGTGCGCACACCGACCAGGCCGGTGGCGAACTGGTCGAGGTTGGTCTTGCCGACGACCAGCGCGCCGGCGGCCTTGAGCCGCGCGACGACGGTGGCGTCTTTCGCCGGCAAGTAGGCATATTCCGCACAAGCCGCCGTGGTCGGCATGCCGGCAACATCGATGTTGTCCTTGACCGCGAACGGTACGCCCCACAGCGGCTTTGCCGCGGGATCGAACGGGCCGAGCTTTTCCGCCTCGACCAACATCTCCGCCCTGCTCGCCAGATGGATGAAGATGCCGGGGTCATCGGCCGCCGCGAGCCGCGCATTGATCGTATCGATCACCTCGCAGATGCCGACGCCGGCCTGATAGGCGGCGTGCAAGCTCGCTATATCGAAGCGGATGTCGCTCATTTGGCCTCGTCCAGAATGACTACCGGCAGGTTCCACTGGATGAGTACGACGCAGCCATCCTTCGTCCACACCGAATGCTCGGTTCCGACCAGGTTCAGGATCACGCTGCCCGCGGCATGATCGCCGTTCTCGTCGCTCTGCGTGCCTTCCAGCACGATGATCGTTTCCAGCCCGGCATGGCGATGGCGCGGCACGCCGGCGCCGGGCCGATAGTTCAGGATCGCGACCGACGGTTCCGTCGGTCCGCCCTTGAGCAGCCAATGCGCCGTAATGCCATCGCGGAAAGGCTCGAACGGCAGATCGCGCCAGCCACCATTGAGGAGGCCGGCAAAGGCAAGATTAGGCATTGGCAATCCCCTCGAGCACCTGGTCCGTTGTCGCCGTCCAGCCGACGATCGCGCCCTGTGCCCTGATCATCGCCAGGGCGGCCGCCTTGAACTCGGCAAAATAGCTCTCGGTAGCATCCTCGGCCAGCAGGCATTCATAGCCGCGGTCGTTGGCCTCGCGCATCGTCGTCTGCACGCAGACCTCCGTCGTCACTCCGGCAAAGACCAGTTGCTGTGCGCCGAGCCGCTTCAGGTCATCGCCGAAGCTGGTGGCATAGAACGCGCCCTTGCCCGGCTTTTCGATGACGATCTCGCCAGGCAGTGGCGCAAGTTCATCGAGGATCGCCGTTCCCGGCTCGCCGACGATCAGCACGCGACCCATCGGCCCGACATCGCCGATCCGGATCGACGGATTGCCGCGATTGCGCTTGGCCGGCGGCAGATCCGAAAGGTCTGCCTTGTGGCACTCCATCGTGTGGATCACCGGCAGGCCGGCGGTGCGGAACCCCTCGATCAATCTCTTCACCGTCGGCACAATCGCCACCACCCGGCTGACGTCGTTGCCGAGGCTGGCGCCGAAGCCGCCGGGTTCAGCGAAATCGCGCTGCATGTCGATGACGACCAGCGCCATCGCCTCAGGCTTGAAGGCGAACGGAAACGGCAGCGCCTCGATCTCCGCCATCAGTGATGTCCCGCCATGTGCTCGCCGATGGTCTGCACGCTCGCCTGCGCAATCGGCGTCTCGTAGACCAGCGCGCCGTCCGACATGACGAAGATGCGGTCCGAGAGCTCGAGCAGCTCATCAAGGTCCTCCGACATAAGGAGCACCGCGGCGCCGGCATTGCGCGCCTTCATGATGCGGGCGCGTATTTCGGCGACGGCGGAGAAGTCGAGGCCGAAGCAGGGGTTCGACACGATGAGCAAATCGACCTCGCCGGTCAGTTCCCGCGCCAGCACCGCGCGCTGCACATTGCCGCCCGAGAGCGACGAAATCGGCGAAGCAAGCGATGCCGTCTTGACCTTGAACTGTTGGACCAGACGGGCCGCGTAGTCCCTGATCGCACTCATCCTGATCCAGTTGACCGGCTTGCCGGCCTCGTTGAGGTCGAAGGTCCGGAAGGCCATGTTTTCCGCCACCGTCATCTTCGGTGCGCAGGCATTGCGCAACGGCTCCTCCGGAATGAAGCGGACATTGAGCGTGCGCGCCTCGCTGCGGCTGGCGCCATAGGGCGAGCCTTTCACCAGGACGTCGCCGCCATTGCGCGCCCGCTGTCCGGCAAGGACTTCGAGAAACTCCTTCTGGCCGTTGCCGGAGATGCCGGCAATGCCGACGATCTCACCCGACTTCACATCGAGTTCGCCGATGTCGATGGTTTTCAAACCGGTGCGGTCGGGCGCCTTCAGCGACTTTACCGTCAGCACCTGTCTGGCGCCGGCCGGCACCGGGGCGCGGCTGTCGAGTGCTGCAATCGGCTGGTCGCCGATCATCATCGCCGCCATCTGCTTGTGCGAAAGTTCGGAGACCTTTCCGGTTCCGGTCAGCCTGCCCTTGCGCAGCACGGTGATATCGTCGGCAAAGGCCGTCACCTCGTGGAATTTATGCGAGATCATCAGCACGGTGAGGTCGCCGGTCCTGGTCATGTCGCGCACCAGGCCAAGCACTTCGTGTGCCTCGCCGGGAGTGAGCACCGAAGTCGGCTCGTCGAGCACCAGGAAACTGCGGCCGAGATAGAGCTGCTTGATGATTTCGAGCTTCTGCTTCTCGCCGGCCGCAAGTTCCGCCACCTTGACGTCGAGCGGCAGCTTGAACGGCATACGCTGCATGAATTGCGCAAGTGCGGCGCGCTCCTTGCGCCAGTCGATGACGCCGGGCACCTTCTCGCGCGAAATGACCAGGTTCTCCGCGCCGGTCAGCGACGGGACGAGCGTGAAATGCTGGTAGACCATGCCGAGCCCCAATGCCGAGGCATCCTTCGGACTGGCGATCGCGACCTCGCGGCTATCAACCAGCATGTCGCCGGCGGTCGGATGGTAAAAACCCATCATGCATTTGACCAGCGTCGACTTGCCGGCGCCGTTTTCGCCGAGCAGCGCATGGAACGATCCCGCCGGCACCTTGATCGAGACGTCGTCCAGCGCGGTGAAGGCGCCGAAGCGCATGGTCATGCCGATGGTCTCGACGCCGACGGCTTTCTTGCCGATGCTTCCGCTCAAGATCGTGTCCTCACGGCAGTTGCGCGACGAAGGATGCCGAATTCGACACCGCGCCGAACACGCCGCCCTGCATCTTGATCATCTTGATCGCGGCGAGATGGTTGCCGTAATCGGTCGCGCCGCAGCAATCCTCCAGCATCACGCATTCGAAGCCGCGATCGTTGGCCTCGCGCATCGTCGTGTGGACGCAGACATCGGTGGTGATGCCGCTCAGCACGATGTTTTCGATTCCGCGCTGGTGCAGGATCAGTTCGAGGTCGGTGGCGCAGAACGAGCCCTTGCCCGGCTTGTCGATGATCGGTTCGCCCGCCGCCGGATAGAGGTCGGGGATGATGTCCCAGCCGGGTTCGCCGCGCACCAGGATGCGCCCGCAAGGTCCGGAGTCGCCGATGCCGGCATTGATGCGGCGCGAGCGCCAGCGCTTGTTGGCCGGCAGGTCGGCGAGATCGGGCCGGTGGCCCTCGCGCGTGTGGATGATGGTGTAGCCCTTGGCCCGCATGGCTGAGAGCACCGACTTGATCGGCTCGATCGGCGCCCGCACCAGCGAAAGATCGTAGCCCATATGATCGACATAGCCGCCCGGCCCGCAGAAATCGGTCTGCATGTCGATGATGATCAGTGCCGTATTGTCCGGCCGCAGCTCGCCATTATAAGGCCATGGATAAGGGTCGGCATCAATGTAGCGCTGGGTGATCTCGGCTCTGGCGTTCATCGGAAAAACTCCAGTCATTTGGTGATCGACAACTCGCCCGGCGCGCCGGCAAGCGAGCGGTTCGGCGACGAGGTGGCGATCATGATGATGAGCGTGAGGATGTAAGGTGCGGCGTAGAAGAGATAGTAGCCCTGCGTCACCCCGACCGATTGCAACGCGGGGCCCAGCGCGCCCGCACCGCCGAACAACAGTGCCGCGGCAAAGCAGCCGAGCGGATTCCAGCGCGCGAAGATAACCAGCGCCACCGCCATCAGGCCCTGCCCCGACGAGATGCGTTCGGTCCAGCTGCCGGGGTAATAAAGCGACAGATAGGCGCCGCCGATGCCAGCGAGCGCACCGCCGACACCTGTCGCAAGCAGGCGCACGGTGTTGGGATTGAGGCCCATGGCGCGCGCCGCATCGGAGCTGTCGCCGACGACGCGCACGATCAGGCCGGCGCGCGTATTGCGGAAGGCCCACCATAGGAACACGGCAAGTGCGGCACCAATCAGGAACAGGATGTTGACGTTGAGCGCCGCCTGCACCTGCGGGATATCCGACCAGCCACCGAAGGCGATGGCCGGCAGGTCTGGTGCCGAGGGCTGGATGAACGGCTTGCCGAAGAAGAAGGCGAGACCGGAGCCGAACAGCATCAGCGCGATGCCGATGGCGATGTCGTTCACCCCGCGGAATTTGCAGATCCAGCCGTGGAACAGCCCGAAGCAAAGACCGGCACCTGCGGCAGCCAGCAGGCCGAGCCATGGCGAGCCGGTCATCACCGCGACGGCGTAGGCAGTCATCGCACCGAAGACCAGCGTGCCTTCGAGGCCAAGATTGATGCGGCCGGAGCGCTCGGTGATGGCTTCGCCGAGCGAGACGAAGATGAAGGGCGTCGAAACGCGGATGGCGCCGCCGAGAATGGCGAGCGGCACGCCCCACAGGCCGATCTCGGTCGCGTCCATCAGGAGCCTCTCTTCCACAGATCGGGATTGAAGACCTTGAAGCGGCCGTAAAAGGTTTCGCTGAACAGGATGACTACGAAGAGCATGCCTTGCAGCACCAGCACGGTGGCGTCGGGCAGGTCCATGCGGCGCTGGATCAGCCCGCCGGAAGCGCCGATACCGCCGAGCAGGAAAGCGACCGGGATGATGGCGAGCGGATTGTGGCGGGCGAGGAAGGCGACGAGGATGCCGGTATAGCCATAGCCGGCGGCGAGCGAGGCGTTGGCGCTGCCTTGCACGGCGCCGACCTCCAGCATGCCGGCCAGCCCGGCGAAGCCGCCAGCCAGCCCGGTGAAGCCGACGATCAGCGGCCCGACGGCAAGCCCTTGCACCTGAGCTGCCCTGACATTGCCGCCGGCGATGCGGGCGGCAAACCCCCAGCGCGTCTTTTCGATCAACAGCCAGGACAGGACGCAGGCGAGAATGCCGACGACCAGGCCCCAGTGCACGTCCATGCCTGGAATGTTGCCGATGCGGTAGGCATCCGCCAGCGGCTCCGTCGAGGGTTTGTTGAGCGAAGCCGGATCGCGCAGAGGCCCTTCGACCAGATGGTTCATCAGCGCGATGGCGATATAGGCCATCAGCAGACTGGAGATGGTTTCGTTGACGGCGCGGTAGTGGCGGAGTGCGCCGACGGCACCGATCCAGATGCCGCCGGCGACCACGCCCGCCACGCCCATCAGCAGGATGACCAGAAAAGCCGGCGCGCCATTCGCCGCGACGCCGATGGCGGCGGCGGCAACGCCGCCCAGCACGATCGCGCCTTCGCCGCCGATGACGACGAGGCCGAGTCGTGCCGGCAGCGCCACGCAGAGCGCTGCCAATAAAAGCGGTGCTGCCCGCGACAGCGAGTTCTGGATCGAGAACCACGAGCCGAAGCCGCCGCGCCACATCGTCTCGTAGAGTTGCACCGGCGATTTGCCGACCAGCGCGATGAACACGCTGAACAGCGCCATGCCGACGATCAGCGCCGCGAGCGGTATGACGAAGGCTTCCGCCTGCCGCGCCGCCCATTCGAGCGCCGCCGGATAATTCCTGGCGCCAAACAGCGCCGGTGCGCCCGCGGTGCCGACCGTGTCTACCATGGCCCGTCTCCGATCCGGTTCAGGCGGTCGAACCGACGACGCCCTCGACCAGATAGTCCATGCTTTCGAGCTCGAGCGCGGTCTCGACGAAGGCCTGGCCTTCGGTCGCCACGACAACGCCCTTGTTGCTCTTCAGCGGACCCTTGATGACGGAAAACCCGCCTTTCATCATTTCGGCCAGCGTGCCGTCGAACTGCTTGCGGGCGGCATCGCCGACGGCGGGGCCGAGCGGGCTCATCTTGACGAAGCCATCGGCAAGGCCGCCGCGCGTGAAATTGGGCAGCGGCGTGCCCGCCACCAGATCGTCGACGAACATCTTGTAGACCTTGGCCCAGTTCCATTCCGCGCCGGTCAGGTATTTTTCCGGCGCCAGCGGGCTCTGGTTGGCATGATAGCCGCAGACGAAGGCGCCACGCCCGGCCGCCGTCTCGACCACCACCTTGGGGCTATCGACATGGCAGGTGATGACGTCGGCACCCTGGTCGACCAGCGCATTGGTGGCCTCGGCCTCCTTGACCGCTAGCGACCACTCGCCGGTGAAGATCACCTGGCAGGTGATGGTCGGGTCGACCGAGCGCGCGCCGAGCAGGAAGGAATTGATGTTGAGCAGCACCTGCGGGATCGGCTTTGCCGCGACGAAGCCGAGCTTCTTGGTTTTGCTGGTGTGACCGGCGACGACGCCGTTCAGATACTGGCCCATGCCGATATAGCCGAAATAGGAACCGGCATTCATCGGATGCTTGTCCTTGTTCCACATGCCACCACAATGGCGGAACTGCACGTCGGGGAATTTCGCGCACATGGCGAGCATGTGCGGATCGAAATAGCCGAACGAGGTCGGGAAGATCAGCGACGCACCGTCGAGATTGATCATCGATTCCATCGTCTTCTGAACGTCGACCGTCTCCGGCACGTTCTCCTCCTCGACGACGGAAATTCCTTCGATCCCCTTCAGCGTGGCGGCCCCTTCGGCATGCGCCTGGTTGTAGCCGTAGTCGTCCTTTGGCCCGACATAGATGAAGCCGACGGTGGCCGTCGCGGCGAAGGCCCTGCTGATCGGAAACGATGCGGACGCAAGGCCGAGCGCCGCTCCGGCGGCGGAGGTTTTGAGCAGGTCGCGGCGGCTAAGCATGAATCTCTTGGACATTGAATGCTCCCTCTGTGGGGCCTTTGGGGCCGGTTAACATCTCAATGAAAGAAGTGTATGCAATCAGCATGCCAGTTTCAGAAATGAGATTTATTCAGTAATATCAATGAGTGTTCCGATGTGGACTGCACAAAGCCGGAGCAATTGCATACACTTTTTGCCTCCAAAATCGCCAATTTGACATGAAGGCTAAAACATAGGCATACAGAGATGCGGAGGAATCGAAGCCGGTGAGTGGCTTACGGCTCTAGCGAAAAGACTGGACGGAGGAGACGTGTCGGGAAAGCGCAATTTGATCAGGTCGGGCACGACCGTCGATCAGATGGTGAGGGCGATCAGCGACCGGATCGTCACCGGTTTCCTGCGCCCGGGCGAAAAGCTCGACGAGGCCTCGCTCGCCGCCCGCTTCGACGTCTCACGCACGCCGATCAGGGAAGCGCTCAGCCGGCTCAGCGCCATGGGGCTGGTCGAAAGGCGGCCGAACCGCGGCGCCACCGTCGCCGTGGTGACGCAGGAGCACCTCGCCTCGATGTTCGAAAGCATGGCCGAGCTTGAAGCGATCTGCGCGCGGTTCTCGGCCGAGCGCATGACCGCTGGCGAGCGCCGCACGCTGGAGGCCGAACACCAGGCCTCGGCGCGCTTCGTGCAGCTCGGTGCCGAAGAAGAGTATGAGCTTTTCAACACCGAATTCCACACCCGGCTCTATCGCGGCGCCCACAGCAAGCACATTTATGAACTGACCGTCATGACCCGCGGCCGCCTGGCGCCGTTCCGGCGCGCGCAATTCATGCTGCCCGGGCGGCTGGCCCAGTCCTGGCAAGAACATGACGCCATCGTCACCGCAATCATGCGCGGCGACAGTGCGGCGGCCGGAACAGCCGCCAAGGATCATGTCTCGATCGTCAGCGAGGCGAGCGCCGTCTTTGCGATCGGCGATCGCCCCAAAGGCAGGACCGAGCCGTTCCCGACATCGGCTTCCTAACCGTCAATCGACCAGCACGGCGACCACGGCAGCGCAGTCGCCGGCCTTGACCAGCCCCGGAAAATGCCGCGCCGCCAACAGACCGGACATTTTGGCCCGGATCTCCTGCGGAGCGCCGCCGGTGCGGCCTATGGAATGGATACGTGCCAGCACCTGGTTCTCTGCCACCGGCTCGCCGAGATCGATCATGGTTTCGATCATCCCGTCGTCCTCGGCGAAGGAGAAGCAATCGCCGGACGGCATGTCGAGCCAGCGGGTTGGCTGCATCTCGACCGCGCCGGCGACGATGCCGGCATGGCGCAGCACATTGAGCACGCCGCGACGTGCGATCCGCACCGTTTCCGCGCGCGAAGTCCCGCCGCCGCCAAGCTCTGTGGTGATGAACAGCTTGCCCATCTCTTCGGCGGCAGTGTCGAACATGCCGACCGCGTCGATCTCCAGCATTTTCATCGACCATGGTGCGGAGAAGGCTTCAACCGCAGCGAAACCCTTCGCTTCCAGCACCTTGTCGGGCCGGATGTGGGCGGCGCAGAACGGCACGAAGTCGAGCGTCTTGCCGCCGGAGTGGAAGTCGAGCGCGATGTCTGTACGGGGCAGAAGCTCGCGCTGGAAATAATCAGCGATCTTCTCGGTCACCGTGCCGTCGGGCCGGCCGGGAAAGCTGCGGTTGAGATTGCCCTTGTCGATCGGCGAGGTGCGCGTGCCGGCGCGGAACGCCGGATAGTTCATCGCCGGCACGATGATGATCGTGCCGCTGACTTGCTTCGGGTCGAGCGTACGGGCGAGGTCATAGAGCGCCAGCGGCCCCTCGTACTCGTCGCCATGATTGCCGCCGGTGAGCAATGCGCTCGGCCCCTTGCCGTTGCGGATGACGCAGATCGGGATCATCACCGACCCCCAGGCGGAATCGTCGCGGCTGTAAGGCAGGCGCAGGAAACCGTGCTGCACGCCGTCGCGCTCGAAATCGACGGTCGGCGTGATCGGTGACGGGCGAAGGCTGGACATCGGACTCAATTCTTCACCACCAGTTTGCGCGGCACATTCGCCAGGCACTCGACGCCCGTCTCGGTGATCAGGATGGATTCGGTGATTTCCAGCCCCATCGTCTCAAGCCACAAGCCGGTCATGAAATGGAAGGTCATACCGGGCTTCAACTCGGTGCGGTCGCCTGGACGCAGGCTCATCGTGCGCTCGCCCCAGTCAGGCGGATAGGAAAGCCCGATCGGGTACCCGGTGCGGTTGTCCTTGACGATGCCGTACCGCTTCAGCACCGCGAAGAAGGCGTTGGCGATGTCCTCGCATGTGTTGCCGGGCTTGGCGGCGGCAAGTCCCGCCTCCATGCCTTCCAGCGTCGCCTTTTCTGCATCGAGGAATTCCGGCGTCGGTTTACCAAGGAACACGGTCCGCGACAGCGGGCAGTGATAGCGGTTGTAGCAGCCGGCGATCTCGAAGAAGGTGCCCTCGCCCGATTTCATCGGCCGGTCGTCCCAGGTCAGATGCGGCGCCGATGCGTCGGCGCCTGACGGCAGCAGCGGCACGATCGCCGGATAGTCGCCGCCGATGCCGTCGACGCCGCGCGTGCCGGCATCGTAGATCTCGGCGACCAGGTCGCATTTGCGCATGCCGACCTCGATCTTATCGACGATGCGCTGGTGCATCGCTTCGACGATGCGGGCGGCCTTGCGCATGTAGTCGATTTCGGTCGGGCTCTTCACCGCGCGCTGCCAGTTGACGAGTGCCGTGGCGTCGACGAAGCGGGCATTGGGTAAGTGCTTCTGCAGCGCTGCGAAGGCAGCGGCCGAGAACCAGTAATTGTCCATCTCGACGCCGATGCTGAGCTTGCCCCAGCCGCGATCGGAGAGCACGCTGGACAGAAAATCCATCGGATGGCGCTCGGTCGACTGCACATAGTGGTCGGCATAGCCGATGATGTTGTCGTGCGCGAGATAGGCGGTGCGCTTGGCGCCGTTGGCGTCCTGGCCGCGCCCGTACCACACCGGCTCGCCCGACGGCGGCACGATGACAGCCTGGTGCACGTAGAACGACCAGCCGTCGTAGCCGGTCAGCCAGGCCATGTTGGACGGATCGCTGACGATCAATAGATCGACGCCCTTGGCCTCCATGACCTTCCGCGTTTTGGCGAGGCGCTCCGCATATTCGCCGCGCGAGAATTTCAAATTGGGCTGCATTGTTCTTGGTCCTCGTTTGTTGGGCCTTGCGGCCAGCATCAGCTTTCGAAAATCGTACCGGTCTTGGCTGCACGCGCACGGTCGCGGGCGAGCGTGGCGATCGCCGTGTCCTGCACGCCGGTGCCGGTCAGGTCGGCAATGGTGATGTCGCTGTCCGAGCGCCGGCCATGCCTTTCGCCGGCGATGATGTGGCCAAGCTCGGTGATTTCGGCATCGGACGCCATCACGCCCGCCGCGATAGCATGGTGCAGTTCGCCCAGCCGGCGCGTCTGTTTGGCGCTATCGGCGACGTAGAGATCGGCCATGCGCAGGATCGCCGGCGCGATCTCGTTCTTGTGCTCGGCATCCGAGCCCATGGCAGTGATATGCTGGCCGGCGGAGACGAAGCCGGCCTTGATCAGCGGCTCGGTCGACGGCGTCGTGGTGACGATGATGTCGGCATCGGCCGCAGCCTTTGCCGCGTCGGGCTCGGCGTGAACGGCGATGCCCAGTCTTTCGGACAATGCGTCGGCCGCGGCCTCGGCCTTGGCGGCATCCCTTGCCCAGATGCGAGCCTCGGTGATTGGCCGCACCAGCATCAGCGCCTCGAGCTGCAGTCCGGCCTGAACACCGGCGCCGAAGATCGCGGCAACGGAGGAGTCCGGCCGCGACAGATGTTTGGCGGCGACCGCACCGGCGGCGGCCGTGCGGATGTCGGTGAGATAGCCATTGTCGAGCAGCAGCGCTTCGACCAATCCGGTTTTCGCCGACAGCAGCACCATCATGCCGTTGACGCTGGGCAAGCCGAGCTTGGGATTATCGAAAAAGCCGGGGCTGATCTTGATCGCAAAACCGTCGATACCCGGTACATAGGCGGTCTTGACGTCGACCTCGCCGCGATGCTCTGGAATGTCCAGCCGCAGGATCGGCGGCATCGCCACCGGCAAGGTAGCGAGCGCCCGGAACGCGTTCTCGACGCAGGCGATGGCATCAAGATCGAGCTTCACGATCTCGCGCAATTCAGCTTCGGTGAGGATCGTCATCCGGCTCATGCTGCGCTCTCCGCAATTGCTTCGCCGCAGATGATCTTGCGGTGCAGTGTCATATCGATGTTGCGGCCGGACAGCACGAGCACCGTCGGGCCGCTCGCCCTGACCTTGCCGGCAAGCACGGCTGCGATGCCGACCGCGCCGGCGCCTTCGACGATCTCGCGCTCCTGTTCATAGGCATGGCGGATGCCGGTGGCGATCTCGCCCTCGCTGAGCAGGATCACATCGTCGAGCAGGTCGCGGCACATGGAAAAGGTCAGCCGGTTGTCGAGGCCTATGCCGCCGCCGAGGGAATCGGCCAGTGTCGGCAGTTCCTCGACCAAAACCGGATGTCCGGCGTCGAGGCTCGCCTTCATCGCCGCACCGCGCGCCATTGAAACGCCCATCACCTTCGTCGCCGGGCTGACGCCCTTCACGGCAGCAGCTACGCCAGCCGCCAGCCCACCGCCGGAAAGCGGCACCAGCACCAAGGCGGCGTCCGGAACCTGTTCGATGATCTCCAGCCCGAGCGTGCCTTGCCCGGCGACAATGGCAGGATGGTCGAAGGGCGGCAGCATGATCAGCCCCTCTTCCGCGACCAGCCGTTCGACCTCCCGCTGCGCATCGTCCTGGCTGTTGCCGACGATGCGGATCTCGGCGCCGAGCCGACGGATCTCGTCCAGCTTGTTCTGCGGCACCAGCCGCGACATGCAGATCGTCGCGTCGATACCTTGCAGTCGAGCGGCATAAGCCAGCGCCCGGCCGTGGTTGCCGGTCGAGGCAGCGACGACGCCGCGCGCCTTCTCCTCTTCTGTCAGCGAAGCGATAGCGTTCGAGGCACCGCGCAGCTTGAAGGCGCCGGTGGTCTGCCGGTGTTCGAGCTTGAGATAAACAGGAGCGTCCAAGTGCTGGGAAAGACTCCGGGAAGTGACGGTCGGCGTACGCTCGACCTTGTCTGCGATGCGCTCGCGCGCGGCGTGGATATCGGAGAGGCTTATCCTGGACGTGGTCATGGCTTATCAATCAGTTCAGCGGCAGCGTCATCAGACGGCCGAATTCAGGGCGCGGCTCGTCGTCGTCGCAAAGCCGCAGGCAATTCCAGGCTGTCGCCTGGTTGCTGGTGACGACAGGACGGCCGATGGCTTCTTCCATGCCGACAACTGCCGCCGCGGACCGCAGTGCCGTGCAGGAGACAAACAGCGCGTCCGAGTGTTCGGCCGTCGCCTCGCGAGCCAGATCGACCAAGGATTTCGGCGCAATCCGCGCCATCTCGCGATCATCCTCGAAGCCGAGGCAAGTGAAGCTGACGATTTCGAAACCATGCTCGGTGAAATAGGCCGCCATCGGCCGGCTGGTCTCGACCGTATAGGGAGTGAGGATGCTGATCGTCCTGGCGCCCAGCGCCTTCAGGCCGCGCACCCCGGCCATCGGCGGCGTGACCACCGGCACGCCGGGCTTGGCGGCCTGCACCGCCGCCTCGATTTCGGCATCGCCGATCACGACGGAAGCCGAGGTGCAGGAATAGCAGATCGCATCGAGCGGCTCGTCGGGCAGGATCAGGGCCGCGCCCGCCGTCAGTGACTGCTGCATCTTGCGCAAATTGTCCGGCGTCGTCGGGTTGGCGTAGGGGATGCGCGCGACATAGACCCCGATGCGGTCGCTTGCCACCATGCGGTGAAAATCCGGTTCGCTCGTATGGTCGGTGGCAAGGATGATCAGGCCGACCCGCTTTTCCAGCGGACGCGCATCGAGCGCCGGCCGGGCCGGGCGCAGGCGGATTTCGGGTGCAGCGCTCATCGTTCGATCCGCCCATAACGGTGTTCCAGCCAGCGCAGCAGCACCACCGAGAACAGGCTGATGGCGAGGAAGAAGGCGCCGACCAAGGTGATCGGTTCGATATACCGATAATAGGTATTGGCGACGCTCTTGGCCTGGTTCATCAGTTCGAGCACGGTGATCGCCGACAGCAGCGGCGTCTCTTTGAACATGGCGATGAAATAATTGGCAAGCGCCGGGATCATCGGCGGGATCGCCTGCGGAATGATGATGTGCGTCCAGGTCTGGGTGGCGTTCAGATTGCAGGCCTTGGCCGCTTCCCACTGGCCGCGCGGAACATTATCGATGCCGGCGCGGTAGACCTCGGCCGTGTAAGTGCCGTAATGCAGCCCGAGACCGATGACGCCCGCGACAAGCGGCGGCAACAGGATGCCAAAATCCGGCAGCACGTAGAAGATGAAATAGAGCTGCACCAACAGCGGCGTGCCACGGATGAACTCGGCAAGGAAACCGACGGTGCGCGACAGAGCCCTGTTCGGCGACCGGCGCGCCAATGCGATGCCCAACCCAACGATGGCCGCCAGCACCGAGCCAAGCAGCGTCGCCAGGATGGTGATCTTCACCCCCTCGATCAGCGTCGGCAGGATCTGCCGGACAAAATCCCAATCCCATTCCATTATCAGGCCCGGTCCATCATACGCGCACCCCGTCGAGGCCACGAGCCATGCGGCGTTCCAGCGACCGCACGCCCCATGAGATGAGCAGCGCCAGGACGAAATAGATGACGAGGATGGTGCTGAACGGCACCAGAGTATTGCCGGTCTGCGAGCGCACCACCTGCGCCTGGAAGGTCAGGTCGGCGAGCGAGATTAGCGAAACGACGGCGGTGGCCTTGAGCAATTCAATGGCGTTGTTGCCGAAGGTTGGCAGCATCACCAGAAGCGCCTGCGGCAAGATGATATGGTGCATGGCTTGCCAGCGGCCGAGATTGAGGGCGGTGCAGGCCTCATATTGTTCGCGGCCGATAGACTTGATGGCGCCACGCACCACTTCCGCCGCATAGGCGCCGACATTGAGGCCCAGCGCCAGCACCCCGGCCTGCAGCGGCGTCAACGAAATGCCGGCAAAAGGCAGCACGAAATAAGCCCAGAACAGCTGCACGAAAATCGAGGTGCCGCGGAAGAACTCGATATAGGCGGTGGCCAGCGCGCGTAGCACGAAAAACCGCGACAGCCGCCCCAGCCCGGCAAGAAAGGCCATGACCAAGGCCAGCACCGACCCCATCAGCGTCAGCTCGATGGTGACAAGCGCTCCTTGCAATATCAGGCCGAAATAGCCGGACCATTGGGTCATTGGGTCGAAAGTTTCCGCGTTGAATGTCTAGCGACACGTTGGTTCCAGCGTCCTTCTCCCCGTTCACGGGGAGAAGATGCCGGCAGGCAGATGAGGGACAGCGCGAACCAACCGGAGTATGGCGCCGCCCCTCATCCGGCCCTTCGGGCCACCTTCTCCCCGTGAACGGGGAGAAGGAAGAACGCACCTACTTCGCCGAGCAGAGCTTGTCGCGGCTCGTCGACATTGCCGCCGCCGCCGAGAAGCCGTAAGGCTCGATGATCTTGGCGAACTCGCCGGACTTCTTCAGTTTCGCCAGCTCGACATCATAGGCGTCGCGCAGCGCTTCGTCGCCCTTCTTGAAGGCCGCGCCGTCGCAATAGACCGGCGCACCGACCACCGGCGCGATGACTTCGAGGTTCGGATCATTGGCTTTCTTGACCAGGTCGTTGATCGACAGCACGGGCAGCGAATAAGCATCGATGCGGCCGTCCTGCAGCATCTTCAGGCCGCTCTGGCCGTCCGGCACGACGATGACGCGCTCGCGCGGCACACCTGCGGTGAGCGCAAGCTTCTCTTCGGTGCCGCCACCCGGCGCGCCGATCGTGGCGCTCGCGTCCTTCGCGACGTCCTCGTAGCTCTTGAAGCCCTTCGGGTTGCCCTTCTTCACCAGCATCGCCTCGGCGTCGCACAGCACCGGTTCCGAATAGGCGACCGCAGCACAACGTTCCGGCTTCATGAACAGGCCGGCAGTGACGACGTCGAAACGGCCGGCCTGCAGGCCGGGAATCATCGCGCCATATTCCGAGATCGAGGCGACGATATCGTTGACGCCAAGGCGCTTGAAGATTTCACGGGCAACGTCAGGCGCCGCACCCGAAACCTTGCCGTCGGCAGCGACCGCCGTATAGGGCGGCTCGTTGGCGATGGCGACGCGGGCAAAGCCTTGCGCCTTGAGCTCTTCGAGCTTGCTGTCGTCGGCCGAGCCGGCCGTCGAGGCGGCCAGCACCGCCGTCAGCGCGATACCGGCGACGCCGGCCAAAATGGCAAATTTCTTCATTGTTCCCAACTCCTTGTTTGTCTGTCTTCTTGGCTTGCTTGAGGCGTCGCCGCCTCGCATGGCAGTCAGACCCGATGTCCGGCCGCAATGATCTTCTTCAGGAAACCTTGCGTGCGCTCCTGTTTGGGATGGCGGAAAATCTCGTCGGGCTTGCCCTCCTCGACTATTCTGCCGCGATCGAAGAACAGCACCCGGTCGGCGAAGTCATGGGCGAAACCCATCTCGTGGGTGACCAGCAGCATGGTCATGTCGGTCTCGGCCGCGAGCTTGCGCATGACGTTGAGCACCTCGTCGACGAGTTCCGGGTCGAGCGCCGAGGTGACCTCGTCGAACAGCATGATCTTCGGCGACAGCGCCAGCGCCCGCGCAATCGCGACGCGCTGCTTCTGGCCGCCTGAAAGCTGCGCCGGCATCGCCTTGGCCTTGTCGACCATGCCGACCATGTCGAGCAGTTCCATCGCCCGCTTTTCGGCGGCGGCCCGCGGCACGCCTTTGGTCAGCATCGGTGCCAGCGTCACATTGTCGATGACGCATTTGTGCGGAAACAGATTGAACAGTTGGAAGACCATGCCGATCTTCTGGCGCATCTTTGCCAAATGCCGTTCATCGGCCGTCAGCAGCCGGCCGTTACGCTCCATGTGGTACAACTGTTCGCCGTCGACTTGGATGTGGCCGCTGTCGATACGCTCCAGCGTCATCAGGATGCGCAGGATCGTCGTCTTGCCCGAACCCGACGGGCCGATCAGTGCCAGCTTCTCGCCGGGCATGACTTGCATCGAGAGGCCGTCCAGCACCTTGAAGGTGCCGAAGCTTTTTGAAATGCCGTCGATCTTGATGATGGGCGCCGACAATGGATTTCCCGTGCTGGAGAAGCTTGCCTTTAACGATGCGGATCGCGGCAAATCATGTCAATCAAGAAAATAATATCATGACAATATTTCGGATTCCGCACAATTTCGCGCCATTTGTCGCCTAGATCGCAAGCAGGAGATGCTCGGGATCGCCGAGCAGAAGCTTGGTGACAACGCCGAGACCGGCGCGCAGTTCCCCCTCCGTGGTCGAGCCAAGCGAAATCCGCACAGCTGGATGCCAAGGCGTCTGCGAAATGCGAAACGACGTACCGGGCGCGATCGCCACGCCCTGCAGGCGGGCCTGGGAAACAAAGCTTTCCTCGCCGCGATCATCGGGCAGTTGCAGCCAGACATGCAGCCCGTCGCGATGAGCCCGATAGTCCACTCCGGCGAGCACCTCGGCGGCGATGTCCAGACGCCGCCGCAAAGCCATACGCTGCCATCGAACGAGTTCCATCGCGGTGCCGTCGGCCACCCATTTGGTGGCGATCTCGGCCACCAACGGCGTCGCCATCCAGTTCGAGACGAGATGGCGATTGGCGACCGCGGCGACATAACGATCGGGCGCCGCGAGATAGCCGATGCGCAGGCCCGGCACCACGATCTTGGTGAAGGAGGTGACGTAGAGCGTGCGCTCGGGCGCGAAGGCGGCTACCGGCGGCGGCCGGTCCTCGACCAACGGGCCGAGGACGTCGTTTTCGATAATGGCGATGTCATGCCTGCGCGCAACGGCGGCAATCTGTTCGCGGCGGCCGGCATCCATCAGGGTAGCCGTAGGGTTGATCACCGACGGCTGCACGAACACGGCGCGGATGTCCGACAGCCGGCAGGCCTCGTCCAGCGCTTCCGGGATCAGCCCATTGTCGTCGATCGGCAAACCCTCGAGATTGAAGCCGAGATAACGCGCCAGCGGGATCAGCGTGTGGTGACCGATCGCCTCGGTGGCGACGGTCGAGCCGGGCGGCGCCACGCTCATCAGCGCCACTGTCATCCCTGCGGTGGCGCCGTTGGTCAGGCTGATGTTCTGCGGCGACGCGTCGAGGCCACAGAGGCGTAGCCACTCGACACCCACCGCGCGGTGGCGCGGGAACACCATGTTCGGCCTGAACGACAGCGCCGAGCTCGACGGCAGGTTTTCGGCGAGCCAGCCCAGCGCCTGTCTCAGCCGCTCCAGATGCATCGGTTCGCAGACCGGCTTCAGGATGGAGAGATCGATGACCTCGCCCAGCCGCTCCGGCAGATAGGGCGGCTCCGGCTCGCGGCGCTGCGTCTGCACGAAGCTGCCGCGGCCGACCTCGCCGGACACCAGCCCGCGGCGGATCAGCTCCTCATAGGCGCGGCTGACCGTCTGCACGGAAAGTTGCAGATCGTCAGCCAACTGCCGGTGCGTCGGCAACCGAGCGCCATTGGCCAGGCGCCCGTCATGGATGGCGCGCGCGAACTGGTCGGCGAGCGATTGATAGGCCGGCCGCCGGATAAGAGCGGGATCTGGTCGCCAAAATGTCATGACTTATTAGAGATCGAAATCAGTGCAATTGACAATCGAAATAATGCGCCGTCATGGTGTCCGGCACTGGAAGTGGACGATCATGGCTGCAGCAAAACTCGATCCGATCGACCTGAAAATCCTCGACGCCATCCAGCGCGACGGCCGCATCACCAAGCTGGCGCTGGCCGAGAAGGTTGGCCTGTCGCCGACGCCTTGCTGGATGCGGCTGCGCAAGCTGGAAAAAGCCGGCATCGTCTGCGGCTATCATGCCAGGATCGCCATGCGCGCCATCGCACCGGTCGCCACCGTGCTGATGGAGGTGACGCTGGCTAGCCACCGCCAGGCCGATTTCGACCGTTTCGAGCGCGTCATCCGCGACATCCCCGAGATCGTCGCCTGCTGGTCTGTCGGCGGCGGCGTCGATTACCTGCTGAAGGTGATGGCGCGCGACATCGACGCCTATCAGCGGCTGGTCGACACTCTGCTCGAGCGCGAGATCGGCATCGACCGCTATTTCACCTACATCGTCACCAAGACGGTGAAGGAGGAGAGTGTGCTGCCAGTGGCGGATCTGTTGCCGGCATCCTCCTGATACCGGAGAGATCGTCTGGCCAGGCAGGGCAATAGAGACAATCTCTCTACGTGCGGGCACGCAAACAGCCTCTCTGTTTGCGCGGCAGAGATAGTCTTGCGGCATCACCCGAACCGGGAGCCCGATGATGTCCGCACATTTTGCCCGCTCGCACCGCCATGAAGCGCTTGATCGCCTTGCCGACCGGCGGCTGCTGCGCGAACTCGCCTATGTCGCTGGCCACTGGACGGCGAGCGAGACCGCGGAGAGTTTCGAGGTGACCGATCCGGCCACCGGATCCACCGTCGCTTTCGTTGCCGCGCTCGATGCCCGGCAGACCACATTGGCGATCGATGCGGCATCGCGCGCCTTTCCTGCCTGGCGCGCATTGCTGCCGCAGGAACGGTCGAAAATCTTGCGAAAATGGTTCGATCTGATCGTCGCCGCCAAAAATGACCTGGCCCTGCTGATGACGCTAGAACAAGGCAAGCCGCTGAAGGAATCGCGCGGCGAGATCGACTATGCCGCCTCTTTTGTCGAATGGTATGCCGAGGAGGCCAAACGTCTCAACGCCGAAAGCGTCACCAGCCATCTGCCAAATGCCGAGATGGTGGTGCGACGCGAACCGCTTGGTGTCGTCGGCGTCGTCACCCCGTGGAATTTTCCCGCGGCCATGCTGACCCGCAAGGCGGCGGCCGCCCTCGCCGCCGGCTGCACCATCGTCGCGCATCCTTCCTCGGAAACGCCGCTGTCTGCACTGGCGTTGGCCGAGCTTGGCGAACGTGCCGGCCTGCCGGCTGGCGTGTTCAACGTTCTCACCGGCAAGGCTTCGACCATCGTCGGGCGGATGTGCGAAGACCCGCGCGTCCGCGCCATGAGCTTCACCGGCTCGACCGAGATCGGCAGGTTGATCGCCGCGCAAAGTGCGCCGACGATGAAGCGTCTGGTGATGGAGCTTGGCGGTCATGCGCCTCTGATCGTCTTTGCGGATGCCGATATCGACAAGGCGGTGAGAATAGCCGTCGACGCTAAATTCGCCACCTCCGGCCAGGACTGCCTCGCCGCCAACCGCATCTATGTCCAGCGTCCGATATACGATCGGTTCTGCGCTGCTTTCGCTAAACGCGTCGAGGCATTGCGGGCCGGCAATGGCCTCGCTGACGACACCGAAATCGGACCCTTGATGCACGAACGCGCGGTCAAGAAGGTCGAGGAGCAGGTGGCCGATGCGCTCGCCAAAGGCGCGCGTTGCCTGACCGGCGGCAAGCGCCATCCTGCCGGGCCGCTGTTCTACCAGCCGACCCTGCTCGCCGACGTTGGAGACGACGCTTTGATCATGCGCGAGGAGACCTTCGGTCCGGTTGCGGCCGTGACGCCTTTCGACAGCGAAGACGAAGTCGTCGCCCGCGCCAATGCGACAGAGTACGGCCTGGTCGCCTATGTCGTGACTGAGAATGGCGGTAGGCAATTGCGCATCGGCCGCGCGCTCGACTATGGCATGGTCGCCATCAACCGCGTCAAGATCACCGGCGCGCCGGTCCCGTTCGGCGGCGTCAAGCAGTCCGGCATCGGTCGCGAGGGCTCGCGTCACGGGCTCGAAGCCTTTACCGACTTCAAATATCTCTGCCTCGACGTG
Organism: Mesorhizobium sp. LSJC280B00; assembly: GCF_000502835.1. Taxonomy (GTDB): domain Bacteria; phylum Pseudomonadota; class Alphaproteobacteria; order Rhizobiales; family Rhizobiaceae; genus Mesorhizobium. The sequence continues at coordinate 62,175 of NZ_AYVL01000011.1, read as the reverse complement.
GCGTAACGCCCCGTCAGGCTTTTGCTTTCAAGGAGTAAAAAATGCTCGACCAGTCCAACGAACTCGCCGCCTGGGATCGCGATCATTTCTTCCATCCCTCGACCCATATGGGAACGCACGCGCGTGGCGAGAGCCCGACTCGTGTGATCGCCGGCGGCGAAGGCGTCACCATCTGGGACAACAACGGGCGCAAGAGCATCGATGCCTTCGCCGGGCTCTATTGCGTCAATGTCGGCTATGGCCGCCAGAAGATCACCGACGCCATCGCCGCGCAGGCCAAGAACCTCGCCTATTACCACGCCTATGTCGGCCACGGCACCGAGGCGTCCATCACCCTTTCCAAGATGATCATCGACCGCGCGCCGCAAGGCATGTCGAGAGTCTATTTCGGCCTCTCCGGTTCCGATGCCAACGAAACCAACATCAAGCTGATCTGGTACTACAACAACGTGCTCGGCCGGCCGGAGAAGAAGAAGATCATCTCGCGCTGGCGCGGCTATCACGGCTCCGGCATCATGACCGGATCGCTGACCGGCCTCGACCTGTTCCACAACGCCTTCGACCTGCCCCGCGCGCCGGTCCTGCACACCGAGGCGCCCTACTACTTCCGCCGCGCCGACCGCTCGCTGAGCGAGGAGCAGTTTTCGCAATACTGTGCCGACAAGCTCGAGGAGATGATTCTCGCCGAAGGGCCGGAGACGGTCGCCGCGTTCATCGGTGAGCCTATCCTCGGCACCGGCGGCATCGTGCCGCCGCCGGCCGGCTACTGGGAGAAGATCCAGGCGGTGCTGAAGAAGTACGACGTGCTTCTGGTTGCCGACGAGGTCGTCACCGGCTTCGGCCGGCTGGGCACCATGTTCGGCTCCGACCACTACGGCATCAAGCCCGACCTGATCACCATCGCCAAGGGCCTGACCTCGGCCTATGCGCCGCTGTCGGGCGTCATAGTCTCAGACAAGGTCTGGCAGGTGCTGGTGCAGGGTTCCGACAAGCTCGGCTCGCTCGGCCATGGCTGGACCTATTCGGCGCATCCGATCTGCGTGGCCGCCGGCGTCGCCAACCTGGAACTGATCGACGAGATGGACCTGGTGCGGAACGCCGGCGAGACCGGTGCCTATTTCCGCGCCGAGCTGACGAAAGCCGTCGGTGGTCACAAAAATGTCGGCGAGGTACGCGGCGACGGCATGCTGGCGGCAATCGAGTTCGTCGCCGACAAGAACGATCGCGTGTTCTTCGACGCCTCGCAAAAAATCGGGCCGCAGGTCGCAACCGCTCTTGCGGCAAGCGGCGTCATCGGCCGGGCCATGCCGCAGGGCGACATTCTCGGTTTCGCGCCGCCGCTCTGCCTGACGCGGGAAGAGGCTGATATCGTCGTGTCGAAGACGGCCGACGCGGTGAAGAGCGTGTTTGCAAACATCTGAAGAGCCGACATGAATGCCATGACCAAAACCCTCCCCGCCACCATGGCCGCCGTGCAGCTGATCGGGCACGGCGGGCCGGAAAAGCTCGTCTATCGCACCGACGTGAAAGTGCCCTCGCCCGCCCGGGGCGAGGTGCTGGTCAAGGTCACCGCTTGCGGCATGAACAACACCGATGTCTGGGTGCGCCAGGGCGCCTATGGCACGGAGGAGGATGCCGCCGCTGTGTCGACCTGGCGTCGTCAGGGCAATACGCTGAGCTTCCCGCGCATCCAGGGCACCGACACGGTCGGCAACATCATTGCCGTCGGCGACGGCGTGTCGCCGGCCCGCATCGGCGAGCGGGTGATGGTCGATTTCTCCATCTACAATCGCGACGACGATTCACTCGCCGACATCGACTATATGGGCCATGGCCGCGACGGCGGCTATGCCGAATACCAGGCAGTACCGTCCGAAAACGCCCATGTCGTCGACACCGATCTGAGCGATGTCGAGCTTGCCACTTTCTGCTGCGCCTATCTCACCGGCGAGCAGATGTTGGAACGCGCCGCATTGAAAGCCGGCGAGCGTGTGCTTGTCACCGGCGCCTCTGGCGGCGTCGGCTCCGGCATCGTGCAGCTGGCGCGGGCGCGCGGCGCCATTCCCTATGCGGTTGCCGGCAAGGGCAAGGAACAGGCCGTGCGTGAGATCGGCGCCGAGGCGGTGATCACCCGTGGCGTTGCCGATCTGCCGGCCGCCGTCAGCGCGGCGACCGGCGGGCGGCCAATCGACGTGGTCGCCGATCTGGTCGGCGGCGCCATCTTCAATGACCTCTTGCGCATCTTGAGGCCCGAAGGCCGCTACACCACGGCCGGCGCGATCGCCGGCCCGGTCGTCCAGCTCGACCTGCGCACCATGTACCTGAAACAGCTCCAACTGCATGGCTCGAGCCAAGGCACGCGGGCGGATTTCCGCCGCATCGTGCGCTACATCGAGGACAAGAAAATCCGGCCGCTGGTCGGCGGCGTCTACAAGCTGTCCGATTTCCATCGCGCCCAGGCGGATTTCATCGGCAAGGATTTCGTCGGCAAGCTGGTGGTCGTTCCGGATGCGGCCGCCAAAATAGCGCGTCGACCACAAACGCCTATGACAGGCTCGGGCCGTTCGCGGACGCGGTGAGGTCGAGCGCCACATCCAAGCAGCGTTTTCGTGATGGCTTTGTTTATCTGAATGAGCAAAACCCATTCTGATTTGGCTGCACGCCGGCAACAAGGATTCCTGACCTCTCCTGCGGCATTATAAGGTTTTCGCGATTTTCTTATAACCCCCGCTTGCGTCCCTTGAGGTCATGGCGCTATAAGAGAACCGCATTTTTCTTATAACCGGAGCCGCCCGACATGAAGACGGTCGACCTCGTTTACCGCACGATGTATGCGGAACTCGTCCAGCGATCCTTGGACGCAGCCTTCGAAACGGATTTCCCTACGACGGGCAATCTCGTCAAGGTGCCCGTCAAGGGCAAGGTATACTGGTATTTCGAGGAAACGCAGCCGACGAAGACGCGACGGTATGTCGGGCCTGACAGCGATCCCGAGATTGCAAAACGCGTTGAATCCTTCCGTCAGATCAAGGACGACCTCCGCGCCCGCAGGAAGCTGGTATCCACGCTCGTGCGCGAGGCAGGGCTGACAGAACCCGAAAGGTTCACCGGGGATGTCGTCGAGGCGCTGGGGAAGGCTGGCATCTTCCGCTTGCGCGGCGTCCTGGTCGGCACAGTCGCCTTTCAGTCCTACGCGGGCTATCTGGGCGTGAAGCTGCCCGGTGCAGCGTTGCAGACGGGCGATGCAGACTTCGCCCTATTCCATTCCGTGTCGGCCGCGGTCGAGGACAGCCTGCCGCCCATCCTCGAAATCTTGAGGGAGATCGACCCAACCTTCAGGGAAATCCCTCACAGATCAGATCCCGGACACGCGACGCAATTCGAGAACGCAGTCCGATACAAGGTCGAGTTCCTTATACCGAACACGGGCAGCGATGACTACGCCGATCATGCAACCTCGATGCCGTCTTTGGGCGGTGCATCCGCGCAGCCTCTTCGGTTTCTCGATTTCCTGATCCACGAACCAATCAGAACTGTGCTGCTGCATCGATCGGGAGTGCCTGTCGTGGTACCGTCGCCCGGACGATATGCGGTTCACAAGCTGATCGTTGCCTCGCGCCGACAGAACAACGCAAACGGCGTGGGCAAGCGGGAAAAGGATGTCCACCAGGCAGCACTTCTGGTCGAGGCACTGGAAGCTACCCGTCGCCAGGACGATCTCGCCATCGCGTTTTCGGAAGCGTGGGACAGGGGGAAACATTGGCGTGAAGCGATACAAAAAGGACTTGGCTTGATTCCCCAGAAACAGCGTGGCGACGTCGAGGCGACGATCGTCAACGCACTTTCAGGAATCGCCGAGGAACTGGAAGGATTCAGCGGCTCATCTGCGAAAACAAAGCACGGAGACTAAACGGCAGCAACGGGTGTGGAGGGTAACCTTCTGCCAGCCGTCGCCGAGGCGTTTTTGTTTTTTTGTTTTCAGGTTTCAAAATCGACTTTGCCTATTCAGCTCTGCGATCGGACCTTCTTGGCGGCAGCCTCGAGCGACCGTTCAAACGCGTCGATCACCTGGTCGACCTGCGGCTCGGTGATGATCAGCGGCGGGCAGAAAGCCAGCGCATCGCCCATATTGCGCGAGATGACGCCGTTCTGCTGCATGAAGCCGTTGACGAGCCCGCCCAGTTCACCGGTCTTCCCCCACGGCGCCTTGTTCGCCTTGTCGCCGACCAGTTCGACCGCCGAAATCAGGCCGATGCCGCGCACCTCGCCGACAAGCGGGTGCGAAGCGAGCGTGCGCAGCCGCTTCTGCAAATGCGCGCCGACCGCACGCGCATTGCCGACAAGGTCGCGCTCCTCGATCAGCTTCAGGTTCTCGAGCGCGACCGCTGCCGCAACAGGATGGCCGCCGCCGGTGAAACCGTGGCCGAAGGTGCCGATACGGTTGCTTTCGTCGGCGATCGGCTCGAATACCTTGTCATTGATCAGCAGGGCTGAGATCGGCAGGTAGGACGAAGAGATCTGTTTCGACAACACCATGATGTCGGGCCTGATGCCGAAGGTCTGCGAGCCGAACATCTCACCTGTTCGGCCAAAGCCGCAGATCACCTCGTCGGCGACGAGCAGGATGTCGTACTTCGACAGGACCGCCTGTATCTTCTCCCAGTAGCCGGCCGGCGGAACGATGACGCCGCCGGCGCCCATGATCGGTTCGCCGAAGAAGGCGGCGATGGTTTCCGGTCCTTCGGCCAGGATCAGCTTTTCCAGCTCGTCGGCGAGCCGCGTCGAAAACTGCTCTTCGCTTTCACCCGGCAGCGCCTCGCGCCAATGGTGCGGCGTCGAGGTGTGCAGCACATTGGCGATCGGCAGATCGAACGAAATGTGGTTGTTGGGCAGGCCAGTCAGGCTCGCCGAGGCGATGGTGACGCCGTGATAGCCCTTCTTGCGGCTGATGATCTTCTTGCGCGCCGGCTGGCCGAGCGCATTCGACCGGTACCAGATCATCTTAATGGCCGTATCGTTGGCCTCGGAGCCGGAATTGGTGAAATACGCCTTGCTCATCGGCACCGGCGCCATCTGCACCAGTCTCTCGGCAAGATCGATCAGCGGCGAATGCGATTTGGAGCCGAAATCATGATAGTAAGGCAGCTTCGACATTTGCCGTACTGCCGCATCGACCAACCGCTTCTCCGAAAAACCGACCGCGACGCTCCAGAGCCCCGCCATCGCCTCGATATAGCGGTTGCCGGCAAGGTCCTCGACATAGATGCCGTCGCCCTTCTCGATGACGAGCGGCCCCGACTCCTGATGCTTGCGCGCATTCGTATAGCCATGCATGTGAAAGCTTATGTCGCGGGCTTCGGGTGAATTCGGTCGTGCGTCCATGACGGCTCCTGATGCTGCACGCGGAACAGTCCTGCCGCCGGTCCGGCTCGGCAGGTCCCCGTGCGTTATGCCGTTTGATGCATCTTTCTCGAACGGTATAGTGTCAAGCGCTTTCGGCAGGGCCAGCGGATGGATGGACGCATGCAGAACTTCGGCTTGACCTAACCGTGGACCATGTCGACTGCATTGTCGCCGGCGCCGGCGTTGTTGGCCTGGCGATCGCGCGAGAGATGGCGCAGCGCGGCATCGGTACGCTGGTCCTGGAAGCCGAGAGCGCTATCGGCACCGGGACAAGCTCGCGCAATTCCGAGGTCATCCATGCCGGCCTCCACTATCCGGTTGGATCGCTGAAGGCCCGGTTCTGCGTGGCCGGCCGGGAAAGACTCTATCGCTATTGCGAGGAGCGGGCGGTCCCACACGCGCGCTGCGGCAAGCTCATCGTTGCCACAAGTGCCGAACAGGAGCCGGTGCTCGCCTCAATCCGGGCCAATGCACGCGCTTGCGGGGCCGGCGACCTGGTGCCTTTGAGCGAAGCCGAGGCGCATGCGCTGGAGCCCAGCCTTAAGTGTACGGCGGCGTTGCTGTCGCCGGCCACCGGGATCATCGACAGCCATGCCCTGATGCTCGCCCTGTTGGGCGACGCCGAGGAGCACGGGGCGGCACTTAGTCTCAACACGCGCATCGCCTCCGGCCGCATCGAAGCAGGCCGCGTCGTGCTCGAGACGGTGGACGCTGCCGGCGGCGAGCGCTTCGAGATCGCCACTCCGCGTTTCGTCAATGCCGCCGGGCTTGGCGCCGCAGCACTTGCCGGTTCGCTTGAAGGGCTCAATCAGCAATTCGTGCCAAAGCTCCATTATGCCAAGGGCAATTATTTTTCGGTGGCCGGCCGGGCGCCGTTCTCGCGATTGATCTATCCGGTGCCCGAACCCGGCGGGCTCGGTGTTCATCTGACACTCGATCTCGACGGCGTCGCCCGCTTCGGGCCGGACGTCGAATGGACCGATCAACTCGACTATCGCGTCGACCCGGCTCGTGGCGAGCGCTTCTACAGCGAGATCCGCAAATACTGGCCGGACCTGGCCGATGGCAGCCTGCAACCCGCTTACAGCGGCATCCGGCCAAAACTGTCCGGTCCCGGTGAGGCCAATGCCGACTTCGTCGTCCAGGACGTGGCGGTGCACGGCGTGGATAGCCTGGTCAACCTGTTCGGCATCGAAAGCCCCGGCCTGACCTCCTGCCTGACGATTGCCGACCATGTCGCGCAGTGCCTCGCGCCGAAGTTGTAGCGTGCGGCGCCACGCGCCATGATCTGCACTGTATCAAGGCGCATTGCGTGAACTTTCAGACGCAAGTCGCCTATGAGGCACATCGCGCACTTGCAGCCCGCTCCGCGCTCTGATTCCCTGCATTCTGGGCTGTCCTGATTCGCACTGCCCGGTTCAGAGTTTTCGCAGTGCGCCCGGGACAAGCTTCCAGCGACCACTCGGCGTATCCAGGGAGAACGGCAATGAACACCGCGACGAGGCCGGTAATCTCGGAGATGAGGCCCAAGATCACCGTCGTCGGGGTCGGCGGCGGCGGCGGCAACGCCGTCAACAACATGATCGCCGAAGGCCTGCAGGGCGCGGAATTCATCGTCGCCAACACCGATGCCCAGGCCCTTGCCATGTCGAAGGCAACGAGGCTGATCCAGTTGGGCGCTCATATCACCGAAGGTCTCGGCGCCGGGTCCCTGCCCGAGGTCGGCCGTGCCGCGGCCGTGGAATCCATCGACGAGATCATGGATCACCTTGCTGGAACGCACATGTGCTTCGTGACCGCCGGCATGGGAGGCGGAACCGGCACCGGTGCCGCGCCTGTTATAGCGCAGGCAGCGCGGGCAGCTGGAATACTGACCGTTGCCGTCGTCACCAAGCCATTCGTCTTCGAAGGCAGGCGCCGCATGTACGCTGCCGATGAGGGCATCGAGCGCCTGCGCGAAAGCGCCGATACCGTCATCGTCATTCCCAACCAGAACCTGTTCAGGATCGCCGACGCCAGAACCACGTTCGCCGACGCCTTCGCCATGGCCGACCGGGTCCTCTATGCGGGTGTCGGCTGCATCACCGATCTGATCGTCAAGGAAGGCCTGATCAATCTCGACTTCGCCGATGTGAAGTCGGTGATGCGCGACATGGGCCGCGCCATGATGGGAACCGGCGAAGCCGCCGGAGAAGGCCGCGCCAAGAAGGCAGCGGAAGCGGCAATCGCCAACCCGCTGCTCGACGAAGCTTCGATGATGGGCGCCAAGGGCGTCCTTGTCTCGATATCGGGCGGCATGGACATGACGCTGTTCGAGGTCGACGAAGCCGCTACCCGCATCCGCGAGGAGGTCGACAACGATGCCGACATCATCGTCGGCGCCATCTTCGACAAGGCACTCGCCGGAAAATTCAGGGTGTCGGTCGTGGCGACCGGCTTGCGGCGTGGCCTGGAGATTCCACTGCTTGCCGAACCGGAAGTTCGCATGAACTGAACGCGTATCGCTGCAACTCGCGCAGCCGACTGCCAGCCTCGCGTCACCAGGGCCGCGCGCCGTCGATGACTTCCATGGCGCGTGCAGCAAAACGGCCGGCCAGCGGTGCCATGTCGGCCGCATCGGCCGCAATCGCGCTGCCGGCCAGCACGCGGTCGGCGATGCCGACGAAGATCACGGCAAAGCGGAACATGGCAAACACCAGATGGAACCGCTGCAGCGGCGCCGTCGGCACGGCGTGGGCGAAGTAATGATCGAGGAATTCGCGCTGTGTCGGAATCCCGAGGGCTACCTGATCAAGGCCGAGGATGCCGCCATATTCGTCCGATGAGGAATGCCAGGGCATTGAGCAGAAGCCGAGATCAGCAAGCGGATGGCCGAGGGTCGATAACTCCCAGTCGAGTATGCCGATCACCTCGGGCCGCTCGGGATTGAAGATGAGATTGCCGAGACGGAAATCGCCATGCGCGATCGAAACGTGGCCGTCATCTGGCGGAAGATGTCGCGGCAGCCATTCGGCGACGGCTTCGAGCGCGGCAATGCGCTCGCTCGGCGATTCCCGCAACTGTCTGGTCCAGCGCGCGATCTGTCGCTCAAAATAGTTCCCGGGACGGCCATAGTCGCCGAGCCCAACCTCTTCCGGCCGGACTGCGTGCAGCTTTGCCAGCGCCTCGGCCATGCCGAAATAGATGCCGCGCCGCTCGTCCGGCGCCAGTCCCGGCAACGCGCCATCGTGGAACACCCGGCCGTCGAGCCGCTGCATCAGATAGAACGGCGTGCCGAGCGGCTCGTCGCCGTCGTGATAGAGCACCGGCCGCGGCACCGGCACCTTTGTCGACGCTAGCGCCTTGATCACCCGGTACTCGCGATCGACCGCATGAGCGCTGCGCAGGATCGGTCCCGGAGGTTTCTTGCGCAGAACCATGCGGCGGCCGCCATAGTCGACGAAATACGTCGGGTTGGATTGGCCGCCGACGATCCGCTCAAGCGACATTTGGCCATCGCCAAAATGCGCTCTCAGAAAATCCTCCAGGCGTACTGGATCGAAATCCATCCTCATTGCCAGCTCAGCGGTTCCCGCCGCGACCTGTTTCGTCTTGTCTGCCGGCTTCGACATGCCAGCGCCAGAAGCCCGCACCTTCCTCGTTGAGAAAGCGGTTGAGCACCATCTTGTGGACCTCGTCGGCGCCGTCGACCAGGCGAGCCTGGCGGGCGTAGCGGTAGATCCATTCGAGTACAGTGTCTTTCGAATAGCCGCGGGCGCCGTTGATCTGGATCGCCACGTCGGCGGCGTCATGCAGCACGTTGGCGACCTGGATCTTGGCCATGGAGACCTCCTTGCGGGCAAAGCCGCCGCGATCGAGCTCCCAGGCCGCTTTCATCACCAGCAGCCGCCCGATCTCGATGCGCATGGCAAGGTCGCCGAGCATCAGCTGGATACTCTCACGGTCGGCCAAAAGCTGCCCGAAACCGCTACGCTCGGCGGCATAGGTGCGCGCGATCTCGATGCAGCGCTTGGCAAGGCCGAGCCAACGCATGCAATGGGTGAGCCGCGCCGGACCGAGCCGGACCTGTGTAACCATGAGGCCGCTGCCTTCGCCGGCAAGCACATCCTCGACCGGGACTTCAAGACCGTCGAATTCCAGCTCGCAATGGCCGCCATGTTCTTCCGGTCCCATGATCCCGATGCGCCGCAGGATCCGCCAGCCCGGCTGGTCCTTGTGGAACAGCAAGGCCGAAAGGCCGTGACGCGGATCGTCCGAAGTGCGCGCTATGAGAATGAAGTGGCTCGCCTCTTGCGCGCCGGTGATGAACCATTTGCGGCCTTTGACGACGTATCTGTCGCCGCGCCGTTCGGCTCTGGTCATGATCATCGACGGGTCGGAGCCGCCGCCCGGATGCGGTTCCGTCATTGCGAAAGCCGAACGCACCTTGGCCTCGACGATCGGCTTCAGCCATCTTTGCTTCTGCTCCGGCGTTCCCAACCGTTCCAGCATCATCATATTGCCATCGTCGGGGGCCGCGGAATTGAACACGACCGGACCGAAGATCGAGCGGTTCATCGCTTCATAGCAGACGGCCATATCCACCTTGGAAAGGCCGACCCCGCCGGTCTCGGGTTTCAGCTGCAGGCACCACAGGCCGGCTGCCTTCGCCTTGCCCCGCAGCGTTTCGAGCAGCGGCAGCGCGATGTTGCCATGGCCGTCGTAGGACGCCTTATCTGCCTCGAGCGGCAGGATTTCGCGCTCGACGAAATCGGCGATCCGGGTACGAAAGCTTTCGGTACGGACGGGAATCTCGAAATTCACGGCGCTCACAAAGATGAAACGAAACCCGCCATCGGCTCCGATGGTCGCTCGGCTACTGTAACTGCCGTCATTGAATGCGAGCAACAGCAGTGTGCTGGCGGAGCCTTGCGCACGTCAAAGCGCCGGTTCGATATGGACCGATGCCGGCGTGCTGCCGATGGCGGTCGAATTCCAGGATCAAAGAGTACTCAGGTTTCGTATCGCTAACGTCCGCGACAATGCTCAGATCAATTCGAGGACAGCGCAGCCATAGCCGTCCAGCGTCAACACTCCGGAGACAGGTCCTTCGCTATCGAGCAGGTTGCTGCCGAAGGGAACGCCGGTTACCGCAACGGGCGTGTCTTTGATGTTTTGCACGAACAGCAGCCGGCGTTCGTCATTCTCGCGCATCGTGACCTCGACGCCGTCCGGCAGATCCGGAACCAGAGGCTCCACATTCGCATCCACGAAAGTGCGCGTAGCGAGTTGAGCTGTCAGCTCCGGGGTTAGATAAGTGCCGACATAGAGCACACGGCCCTTGCCCACGGCGCGGGAGGTAATTGCAGGCGTTCCCGCCGCGTAGCGGTTCGACCAAACCCCTACAATTTCGACTTCCGGTTCGACTGCGAGGTTCTCGTAGAAATAACCGGCATCGAACTCGTGGTTTCCGACGGTAAAACGACGGATACGGCGGCTGGATTCGGCCGGCCTGTCGGGAGGAATGACGAGCCCGCCGGAGCGCGACATGGTATTGAACAGGCCATTGGCCCCAGGTGCCGCCAGCCGCCCGAAATCCTCGACGCGAACGCCGGTCAGCTTCGACAGCGACTGGCCCGGCGCTGTCTCGCGGATGACGTGGTTGTTTTCGTCGCGGGTTCCCGTGCGCGCGCCGATGATGACGGTACCGCCATTTTCGGCAAAGACTTGCAGCCGCTCGGTCCAGCTGTCCTTCCAGATCACCCAATGCGGCACGTAGAACACCTTGAGCCTCGACAGATCGTCTTCCGGGTGGATGAAGCCGCAGGCGATGCCGCGGTCATAGCAATACTGATGCAGCAAGATTGCATCATCCTGCGGACTTGGCAGGCCGATGGGGAAGGTCTTGTGGGCTTCCTGATTGTCGAAGTCCGAGCCGGCGATGCCGACATCCATCCGCACATGGGTGCCCAGGATCTTGTCTTTAAGCGCCGTCATCTCGGTGGCGAACTGCCTGGCTTCGTCATAGCGGCGGCGAGCGACATCATCGTGATCGATGATGCCCATCCAGTATATCTCGGCGCCGAAATGTGCGGGACGCCAGCGGAAGAACATGACCCCATCGGCGCCACGCGCAACCGACGACATCGCCATGCGTCGCATTTCGCCCGGCTCCGGCGTCAGCGTGCAGAAGCCCGGCTGGGCGCCAAAACCCGACTGTTGTTCCGGCACTATGTAGTTGCCGGAAAATCCCCTGCAGATGTCGAGATGCAGCGCCTGGATCTTGGCGTGATTGCCGAGGCGAAAGAACTCGTCATAGAGGAACGGATAGATGTCGTAGCCGACGAAGTCGAGATCGGTGGAGAATTGGCCGCGAAAGTCGATGTCACGCAATCCGCCGAGATTGTGGAAAATGAACCAACTGGCATTCGCTTTTCTCAGGATCTCGACCTGGTCGTGCTGGAACCGTGCTGTCGAAAAGGCGAGAAAACGGTGGTAGTCCTGGAGGTGACCGGGACCGGGAAAGGACGGGGAAAAATCCAGCGGGAAGACAATTTCGCCGAAATCGCCGTAAGCCGTCGCCCAGAAGTCGCCACCCCAGGCGAAATTCAGCCTGTCTATCGTCTGGTAGGTTTCCTGGAGATAAGCCTGGAATTCCTTCAACGCCGACGGCGAATAGGATTCCGGCATGCTGGTGTTGAGTTCGTTGTCGGTCTGCCAGCCTATGACATTTGCATTGTCGCGGTAGTGGTCCGCCATCGCCCTGGTAATCTTGCGGCTATAGTCGCGAAACACCGGGCTGCTGGTGTCGGCATACTGGCGCGAGCCGTGGCCCATCGACCGGCCATTTCCATCAAGCCGCAGGATTTCCGGATGCTTTGCGGTCAGCCAGCGCGGCGGAGTGGCGGTCGGCGTGCACAGGATCGTGTTGACGCCGTGACGCGCCAGCCCCTCGACTGCCCGGTCGAACAGGCCGAAATCGAAGGTGCCTTCACGCGGTTCGAAAATGTGCCAGGCGAATTCGCCGAGGCGGGCGACGTTGAAGCCGGCCTCGGCCATGCGCCGGGCGTCGTTGTCCCAGTAACTCTCGTCCACATGTTCGGGGTAGTGCGGCGCGCCGACCAGAAAGCGGTCGGTCTGGATCGTGCGCCAGACCGACACGGCGCGGCCTCTTGAAGTCTTGTTCACGAAGGATACTCCTGAAGATCAGTCGGTGATGGTGGATTTGCGGGCACTGATTGTCCGCTCATCGACAGAGGAAAAGAGATAGACGTCACGCGGCTCGACCTTAAAGCCGACGGTCGCGTCGGCAGCGACGGCACTCGCATGGCCGATCTGGACGGTGACGTTGCCGCTGCCGCTTTCAGAACTGACGCATTGCAGCGGGCCGGCGTCGGCATAGAGGATGGTCTCGCGGCCGAGATGCTCGACCAGCCGCACCCGTGCGGCAAAACTCGCTGTCCCTTCCGCGGCCAAGCTGATGCTCTCCGGCCGAATCCCCATCGTCACCCTATCGCCGACCTGTACGGATGCCGCTTCCGTCAGTTCGACAGTCAAAGGAGAAAGACCGGCGGTCGACAGCGTAGCGGCGCCGCCGGAGACAGCGGCGACGGTCACTTCGAAAAAATTCATTCGGGGTGCGCCGAGGAAGCCCGCGACGAAGAGATTGGCCGGATTGCGGTAGAGTTCGAGCGGAGCGCCCACCTGCTCGACCGAGCCGCGATTGAGCACGACGATACGGCTCGCCATTGTCATCGCCTCGGTCTGGTCGTGCGTGACATAGACCATGGTGGCGCCGAGCCTGGCGTGCAGATCGGAAAGCTCGACGCGCATCTGCGTGCGCAGCGCTGCGTCGAGGTTGGATAGCGGTTCGTCGAACAGGAACACGTCGGGCGAGCGGGTTATCGCACGGCCGATGGCCACACGCTGACGCTGGCCGCCGGAAAGCTGTTTCGGCCGCTTGTCGAGCTGGTCGGTAATGCGAAGGATCTTGGCGGCTCGCAGCACGGCGGCATCGATCTCGGCCTTGGGGCGATGCGCCATGCGCAGGCCGAAACCCATGTTCTCGGCGACCGTCATATGCGGGTAAAGCGCATAGGACTGGAAGACCATGGCAATGCCGCGCTCACCCGGCTCGGTGGTGGTGACATCGCGGTCGTTGATGAGGATCTCACCGGTCGAGACGGTTTCAAGCCCGGCAATGATCTTCAACAGCGTTGACTTGCCACAACCGGACGGCCCGACGGTGACAATGAACTCGCCCTGTTCGACGCTGAGATCGATGCCGCGCAGCGCGTGGTAGCTGCCATAATTCTTTTGTATCTGCCGGAGTTCAAGACTGGTCATGGAGCCCTGCTTGCGAAATGAGTTTCGGATCGGGTGGGCGACGCCTTGAAGCCATGGTCGCTCATCCCTTGACCGCTCCCATGGTGAGGCCGGTGATGAAGTGCTTCTGCATTAGGAAGAACATGGCAACCGGCGGCAAAGCCACGACGATGGTGCCAGCCGAGATCAGGTTCCAGGCCGAGACCCATTCGCCGCGCAGGTTGGCGAGGCCGGCGGTTACCGGTTTGACGGTANGATCAGGTTCCAGGCCGAGACCCATTCGCCGCGCAGGTTGGCGAGGCCGGCGGTTACCGGTTTGACGGTATCGCTGATGGTGAGCACGACCGCCCAGAAATAATCGTTCCAGATGAAGGTGAAGAGCAGGATCGCCAGCGCCGCAAGAGCGGGCCGCACCAGCGGCACCACGACATGTACCAATGTCTGAAACGGTGTCGCGCCCTCGGCCCTGGCGGCCTGAAACAGTTCTCCCGGCAAGGCGGCGATGAAGTTGCGCATGAACAGTGTCGCAAACCCGGTCTGGAAGGCGATGTGGAAGATGATCAGGGCCGACATCGTGTCGTAGAGGTTGAGCCGCACCATGAGATCGCGCACCGGGATCATCATGATCTGGTGCGGCAGGAAATTTCCGCCGACGAACAGGGCGAAGACGAGCATATTGCTGCGAAACCGGTAGCGGGCGAGCACGAAACCGGCGAGCGTGCTCAAGATGAGAACGCCGATCACCGAGGGGATGGTGATCGTCAGGCTGTTGAGGAAGTAGCGGGCCATCGGCGTCTGGGTGAAGACCGCCGTGTAGTTTTCGACCAGGCCGAATTGGGTCGGCCAGCCCCACAGATTGCCGCCCATGACATCCTGCGTAGAGCGGAACGAGGTAAGAATGATGGCAAAGAGCGGCGCCAGCCAGACAATCAGGATGCCGACCACCAGCACGACATAGAGGCCACGCTGCCAAATAGCAGTTTCGGGAATCGGGCGGGGAAACATCAGCCGCCTCTTTCATCGGCGCGGATCATCCGCGTCAGGTACCAGGCGATGAAGACCGCCATGATCACGAACAGCACCGAGGCAATGGCCGCACCATAGCCGAAGCGGTAGGAAAAGATGGACTGCTCGAACATCTGATAGGCAAGCACCTCGGACGAACCGAAGGGACCGCCGCTGGTCATCACCGAGACCATGTCGAAGGAACGCAGTGCGCCGACGACGGTGACGGCGATGGCGATAAAGGTGACCTGCGTCAGCTGCGGTAACACGATGTGGCGCAGCATGTTCCAGCCCCTGGCGCCGTCGACCCGCCCGGCGCCGATCAGGTCCTCGCTGAGATTGTTGAGGCCGGCGAGATAGAGCACCATGCAGAAGGCTATCTGCGGCCATAACGCTGCGATCACGACGGCGAAGGTGACGAAATTTTCATCCGACAGCACTGCCGGGGCGGTCGCGCCGAAGGTGCGGAAGATCAGGGCGAGAAGTCCGAATTCTGGCGTATAGACCCAGGTGAAGACAACGCCGACGGCAACCGAAGCCAGCACCAGCGGAATGAAGAACAGCGATTTGAGGAGGCGCATGCCGCGGATTTTCTGGTTGACGAGCAGCGCGATGGCGAGGCCGAGCGGCGGCGCCAGCATGAACATCACCAACCAGATCAGATTGTTCTTCAGCGAAACATAGAACTGTGGGTCGGCGAACAATTCGCGGTAGTTGCCAAGGCCGATCCAGACCATCGGGCTGAATCCGTCCCATTCGTGCAGGCTGATCCATAGGCTCTCGACCGCAGAGGCCAGAATGACGACGGAAAACAGCACAGCGGCTGGCAGGATCAGAAGTGTCGGTGTCAACCACCAGCGATGGCGGCGCCAAAGCTTCGTCATTTTGGGGGACCTCATTCAGGGAAAGCATCGGGGAGCGGGCCACGAACCCCGCTCCCCTCCGCTGGGAGGCGCTAGATCTTGAAGATCCGGCGACGGGTTCCCTCGAGACGCTGAAGAATGGCGTCCCGGCGCTCCGGCTTGGCCATGAATTCCTGGAAGCCCACCAGGCCGGCCTGGGCCATGTCGGGATCGGTATCGCGGTCGTAATATTGCGACGTGCCGGCCACCGTCTTCAGGCTTTCCACAGCCGCGTTGACCAGCGGGTCCTTGCTGGCTGGAAGGTCGTTGCGCGGCGGAACGTTGCCGCCAGGTTCCAGATAGAGGCCGAAATTTTCCGGCTGGTAGAAGAAGGCGAGGAACTCGCGGGCACCCGCCTTGTTCTTGGCGTTGGCCGGGATGTGGACCGAATTGACCGAGAATTCTTCGTAGCGGTCGAGGGCGCCGTCAATCTTCGGGAAAGGCGCGAATGTCAGCTGCTCGAGATCCTGCTCAGGGAAAGTAGCCTTCACGAAGGCACCGAGGTTCATCATGCCGGCCTTCTTCTGGGCGAGGAAGGCGCCGGCCTCCTGCCAGCCGAACGACGTTTGATCCGGGGTGAAGAAACCCTGCTTGATAAGCTCTTCCCAGTGGTCGAAAACAGGCGTCAGCGCCGGGTCGGTGTAAGCCATCTTGCCGTTCATCAAGGCAAAGTGCTTGTCGAGACCGTTGATCCGAAGGTTCATCTGGTCGAACCATCCGGCCGCCGGCCAGAGTTCCTTGGTGCCGATGCTGACGGGGATTAGGCCTGCGGTCTTGGACTTCTGGCCGTAAGCCAGGAATTCGTCCCAGGTCGCCGGTGCCGTAAGTCCGTGCTCGGCAAAGACGTCCTTGCGATAGAACATGCCCCACATCGTGCCGCCGGTCGGCAGTCCATACTGCTTGCCGTCGACCGTGACGGCACCGGTCGTGGCACCCAGCACGTCCTTGTACTTTTCCTTCTCGAACAGATCCGAAATGTCGTCGAACAGGCCGCGGGTGACGAAGGCACGCATGCGGTTTCCGGAGAACCAGAAGCAGACATCCGGCGCGCCGGCGACAAGGTAGTTGCGGATCGCGGTCTTGTGGGCCTCGTGATCCATGTTGTTGATCACAACCTTGGTGCCGGACTGCTTCTCGAACTCGGCCGCGATGCGCCGCAAGATCCGCAGGGCATCGGCATTGTTTTCGTCTGAAATGATGGTGACTTCGCTCGACTGGCTGAGTGCCGGCATCGGGAAGCCCGCGAGGGCTCCAGCGGAAATGCCCCCAGCTCCCTTCAGGAAATTGCGCCGCGTCGACGGCTTTTCAATCCACTTGAACGTCATTGTTACTCCTCCCGTGTTGTCAATTCTCTACTGGCACACCGGCCGGCGCGGTTGTTCTTCTCAACGGCACGCCTCACCTCCCGGGCAAGGGAATATGCTTGCCCGCTCCTTCAGAGCGCGGTGACATTGCTAACCGGATTAATTTCGCTGACCCCCGGTTCGGGTGTTGAACAGTCGGGCAAACTTACGCATATGTTTTCTCGAGAGGCAATAATTAATTTACAAAATTAAGAAAGAAGATCCGTGAAGCTCAAGGGTGACCCGAGCACGACTCGGGCGATGAACCGCAGACTGATCCTCAATCTCTTGCGGCAGGAAGGAGCGCGCAGCCGGGCCGACATAGCGTCCGTTACCGGCCTTAGTCCGGCAGCGGTCACCTTCGTCGTGGCCGACCTCATCGAGGATGGCCTGCTGATCGAAGGCAAGACAGTCGTGGGCTCGGCTGGGCGCCGCCCTATCCCGGTGGATATCAACTATGCCAACGGCCTTGCCATAGGTTTCAAGCTGATGGTCGGATCGGTCGAATGCGTGGTCACCGATCTTGCGACCAATCCGCTGGGCTCTCTGCGCGTCAAGCTCTCGGACAGCGATCCCGACCATATCATAGCGACCTTGGCCAAGGCGGTACCGGAGCTGATTTCCATTGTCGATCGGCCCGCTGCCAAGCTTGCCGGGATCGGCATTTCAATGCCTGGCGTCATAGACAACCAGAAGGCTGTGTGTATCCGCAGCAATCGCTACAACTGGGACAACGTTCCCCTTGGCCCGATGCTGGCCGAACTGGTAGACGTCCCCGTGTGGCTTGAGGACGACACCAATGCCTATGCCATTGCCCAGCAACTCTTCGGCCTCGGACGCCAGCACCGCAATATGGCTGTGCTGGCGATCGGCGTCGGAATCGGCTGCTCGCTCGTCTTCGATGGCAAACTCTATCGCGGCGCGAACGGTGCCGCCGGCAAGTTCGGCCACAGCTCTTATGAGGAGAACGGCCGCCTTTGCGAGTGCGGAAAACGCGGCTGCCTGATGGCCTATTACGCCGAGCCGGCGATCCTGCGCACCTGGCGCGAAGCCACAGGCCACGACGAAGCGCATTGCAAAGCCACCCTTATGGCAGCTTTGGCAGACCGCGAACCGCGAGCCGTCGCCATTCTCGAAGAAGCCGGACATGGCATCGGCCGGCATCTCGCCAACCTTGTCAACATCACCGACCCGGAGGTCATTGTCGTCGGCGGTGAAGCCGTGTCGTTTGGCGATGCGCTGTTTGGCCCAATGCGGCTGACGCTTGGGAAAAATACCTTTCGCGCGGCACCACCAATGCTGCTGGACTGGGAGGACAATTCCTGGGCAAGGGGAGCGGCTGCTCTCGTAACGCAGAAGCTCTTTGATTTCGAAACATCTGCCGGCAACGCCGCTCCGCTTTCAAAGCCGGCCCTATGGTCGGCATAGGTGAGTGAAATAGACAGCCCTGCGCCTCAGGCCGCCCGAACGCTGCGCGCTCCACGCGCCCAGGCCGGCAGCCAATCGCCATGCGCAACCAGCAAATCATCGACCAGCGACCATATCTGGTCGAGGTCGAGCTCGGCCGCCGTGTGCGGGTCCATCATCGCCGCGTGATAGATGTGCTCGCGGTTCTCGGTCATCAGCGCCTGGACCGTCAGCTCCTGGACGTTGATATTGGTGCGGATCAGCGCGGTGAGCTGCACCGGCAGGTCGCCGATGAACGTGGGTTGAATGCCGGAGGCGTCGACGAGGCACGGCACCTCGGCCGCGCAATTATATGGCAATGACGTGATGCAGCCATTGTTGCGGACGTTGCCGTAGATCACCGACGGCTCGCCGGTCCAGACCGAGTTCATGATCGAGGACGCATATTCCTTCGACTGCTCCACTTCGATCTTGTCAGCCGAGCGATAGGCTTCCGCTTGCCCCTTCCAGCGTTCGATCTGCTCGATGCAGCGCTTCGGGTATTCGTCGAGCGGGATACCGAATTTCTCGATCAGATCCTCGCGCCCGTCCTTGATGAAATAGGGCGTGTATTCCGCGAAATGTTCGGAGCTCTCGGTGACGAAGTAACCGAGGCGCTTCAGCATCTCGTAGCGCACCTTGTTCGGGCAGCGCGGATTCCATCCAGGCTTCGGCGCCCGCCCTTCGCTGTAGGCGCGCAGCAGATCCGGATAGAGATTGCGGTAGGAGCCGTCCGGCTGGCGATGCTCGAACTTCAGGTAGAAGGCCATGTGATTGATGCCGGCCGAGCGGTAGCGAATCTCCTCGTAGGGAATGTCGAGATCATGCGCCAGTTCCATCGCCGTGCCTTGCACCGAATGGCAGAGGCCGACCTGCTTGATGTCGGGGTATTTCTCCGCGATCGCCCAGGTGTTGATCGCCATCGGGTTGACATATTGCAGCATGATCGCCTGCGGGCAGACCGCGAGCATATCCTCGCAGATCTTCCAGAGATGCGGCACGGTTCTCAACCCTCGCATGATACCGCCGACACCGAGCGTATCGGCGATGGTCTGGCGCAGCCCGTATTTCTTCGGAACTTCGAAATCAGTTACCGTGCAGGGCTCGTAGCCGCCGATCTGGAAGGCGACGACGACGAAATCGGCGCCCGCCAGCGCCTTGCGCTGGTCCGAATAGGTCTCGGCTTTGGCCTTTACGCCAAGCGTCGAGATCAGCTTGCCGACGACGATTGCGCTTTCCTCGAGCCGTTGCGGATTGATGTCCATCAGCGCGATCGTCGAGCCGGATAAAGCCGGACGCTGCAATATGTCGCCGACGATGTTCCTCATGAACACCGTCGAGCCAGCTCCGATGAAAGCGACCTTGGGATTTCTTGCCACAACAACCTCCAGCATAAGCAATTAGGCTACCTCGAAAGCGGCTTTGACCAGCCGTTCGGTGTAAGCGGTCTTGGGATGGGACAGGACTTCGTCAACCGGCCCCTCTTCGACGATCTTGCCGTGCTGCATGACGATGACGCGATGGCACAGCGCCCGCACGACCTTGAGGTCGTGCGAGATGAAGATGTAGCTCAGGCCCCGTTCGCGCTGCAGTTTGCGCAGCAATTCGATGATCTGCGCCTGGACCGAGAGATCCAACGCCGATGTCGGCTCGTCGAGTACGATGAATTCCGGTTCGAGCGCGACGGCGCGGGCAATCGCAATACGCTGGCGCTGGCCGCCGGAAAACTCGTGCGGGAAGCGCGAGAGGATATCGCCGGGCATGCCGGCGCTGATCAGCGCCTCGCGCACGCGCTCGATCCGATCGTTCCTGGTGGTGCCGATGCGGTTGACGACCAGCCCTTCCTCGATGATCTGGCCGATCGTCATGCGCGGGTTGAGCGACGAGAACGGATCCTGGAAGACGACCTGCATGCGCGACCGCAACGGCCGCATCTGCGCGCGCGAACAGCCATGGATCGGCTGGCCATCGAAATAGATCTCGCCGCTGTCCGTGGTGTTGAGCCTGAGCAACGCCTCGCCGAAGGTGGTCTTGCCCGATCCGGATTCGCCAACGAGACCCAGCGTCTCGTGCCGCCGAAGGGTCAGGCTGAGGCTGTCGACGGCGACGAGTTCGCGCAGGTCCGGCCTCATGAACGTGCCATGCCGCAGCATGAAGGAGACGCGCACATTCCTAGCTTCAAGAATAACGTCGGCGCCTTCCGGCAACGGATTTGCCTGGCCGCGCGGCTCGGAGGCAAGCAGGTGACAGGTGTAGGGATGCTGCGGATTGGCGAACAGCTTCTCCGTCACATTGTGCTCGCGCATCTCCCCATGCTGCATGACGTAGACATAGTCGGAGAACTGCCGCACCACGGTCAGGTCGTGCGTGATCAGGATCACTGCCATGCGCAGTTTCTTCTGCAGGTTTCGGATGAGATTGAGGATCTGCGCCTGAACCGTGACGTCGAGCGCCGTCGTCGGCTCATCGGCGATCAGCACATCGGGATCGTTGGCCAGCGCCATGGCGATCATCACACGCTGGCGTTGGCCGCCGGAAAGCTGGTGCGGGTATTGTTTCAGCCGCGCCTGGGGTTCAGGGATTTGCACCTGCCGCAGCAGCTCGAGCGCTCTTGCTTCGGCCTGTCTGCGGCTCATCTTGCGATGCACCCGTATCGCCTCGACGATCTGGCTGCCGATCGTGTAGATCGGGTTAAGCGAACTCATCGGCTCCTGAAAGATCATCGAGATGCGGTCGCCGCGCAGTTTGCGCCGCGCACGCTCGGAAAATTTCAGGATGTTCGCCCCGTTGTATTCGACAGTCGATTTCGGCGACACGACTGCGCGCTTCGACAACAGTCCCATGACGGTGCGCGCCGTCACCGACTTGCCCGATCCCGACTCGCCGACAATGGCGATCGTCTCGCCGCGATAGAGCTGGAAGGAGATGTCCTTGACGGCTTCGATCATGCCGTGTTCGACCTTGAAATCGACGGCGATGTTGCGGGCATCAATGACCGGGTTTTCCGAACGGCCGTCATGGTCGAGCCGGACAGGCGGTGCGAAGGATTTGACGAGCGCGTGTTGCATCATGTCATGCTCAATAAGGATCGACCGCATCGCGCAGTCCATCCCCAAGCGCGTTGAACGCGAAGACGGTGACAAGCACGAAGCCGACCGGCGAAAGGATCCAGGGATAAGTGCCGATGACCGAATAGGTCGCGGTGTCTTGCA
This sequence comes from Mesorhizobium sp. LSJC280B00, assembly GCF_000502835.1. GTDB lineage: Bacteria > Pseudomonadota > Alphaproteobacteria > Rhizobiales > Rhizobiaceae > Mesorhizobium. Next base: position 40,560 of record NZ_AYVL01000011.1, on the reverse strand, counting down.
GCATCAGGCCCCAGGAGATCAGCGGCGGCTTCACCGCGAAGCCGAGAAAACCGAGGAAGGATTCGAGCAGGACCACGCTGGGGATTGCCAACGTGACCGCAACGATCACGTGGCTCATCACGTTCGGAAAAATGTGTTGCATGATGATGCGACCATCTGTGGCGCCGACCGCCATCGCCGCACGAACGTAGTCGATCCGCGCCAGTGCCAGGGTCTTGCCGCGCACTTCGCGCGACATCTGCGCCCAGCCGAGTGCCGACATGACGACGATCACGAAGGCCAGGAAGACATTCGTCGGCGCCGTCACCGGAACCAGCGAGGTCAGCGCAAGATAAAGCGGCAATTGCGGAAACGCGAGCACCAGTTCGACGAAGCGCTGGACCCAGACGTCGAATGTGCCGCCGAAATAGCCCGACACCATGCCGACCGTCGTGCCGATCACGGTGACGATGAAGACCACGGTCAATGCGATCATCAACGAGATGCGCGAACCATAGATCGCACGAGCCAGCACATCGCGACCGAATTTGTCGGTGCCAAGGAAGTGCACCGGCTGGCCGTCGGTCGAGCCGAAGAAGTGCCGGTTCGCGGGAAGCAGGCCGAGCAGTCTGTACTCCGCTCCCTTGACGAAGAAGCCGAGCAGCCGCGGATGGTCGTAGTCCGGCCCGACGACGGGTTGGAAGGTAACCGGGTCGAGGTCTTCCGAATCCGCCAGGGCATAGACGCGTGGCTGGAAGACGAAGTTGCCGTCCTTGTCATGGAAGCTCATCATCTGCGGCGGGGCGAAGCCGACATCGGTCACCTTGGGATCCATCGGTGCGAAGAAGTCGGCAAACACCGCCAGCAGCACCAGAAACGCGACCAGGATGAGCCCGGCCATGCCGGTCCAGGACCGTTTCAGGCGGCGCCAGACGAGTGCGATGTAACTCTCATTGCCGCGCGGCTTGATCTTGGCCGGATCCTCGGCAAGTGGCGGCAGCGAGGGCTCGAAAGCAAGCATCTCAGGACCCTGCATATTGGCGCACGCGCGGATCGAGCATGACGAGCAGCATGTCGGCGATGATGTTGCCGACGATCAGCGTCGCCGACAGCACCATCATGAATGTCGCCGTGACATAGACGTCGCCCACCGCCATCGAGCCAACGATCGCCGGGCCGACGGTCGGCAGGGCAAAGATGATCGCGGTCTCGATCTCGCCGGTCAGCATATAGGGCAGCACCACGCCCTGATACATGACCAGCGGATGCAGCGCATTGGGCACCGCATGGCGCATCACGACCGCACCGCCGCTAAGGCCCTTGGCGCGAGCGGTTTCGACATATTGCGCATTCAGCGTGTCGAGCAGATTGCCGCGCATCACCCGCATGTTGTAGGCGAGCCCGCCGAAGGTGGCGATGGCGACAACCGGCCAGACATGCCGGACGAGATCGACGAACTTCGCCCAGGACCACGGCGCCCCGCCAAATTGCGGCGAGAAGAAGCTGCCGATCTCGGAGACGTTGAATTGGAAGACCAGCAAATAAACGATGATCAGCGCCATCAGGAAGCGCGGCACCGTCATGCCGAGGAAGGAAATCGCTGACAGCGTACTGTCGATCCAGCTGTACTGCCTGGTCGCCGCCCAGATGCCGAAGGTGATACCGAGGACCGATGCCAGCAGATGGCACACCAGCGCCAGGAGCAGCGTGCGCGGCAGGCGCTCGCCCACCACATCGGCCACCGGCTTATTGTAATAGAGGCTGTAGCCGAAATCGCCGCGGGTGATGATGCCGCCGATCCAGTTGAGATACTGGACGGGCAGCGGCTTATCGAGACCGTGTTCTATCCGATAGGCCTTGGCCTGCGCGTCGGCCTCGGCGAATGAGGCCCCGCCCTGATTGATCAACTGCGAGCGGATGTAGTCGGCATAGTCGCCCGGCGGCGCCTGGATGATGGCGAAGGTGACCAGGCTCAGAATGGCGAGGACCGGGATCGCCGACGCTATGCGCGTGAGCAGGAATCGCAACATCGGTCGGTCCGCTTCCTTGTCTAGCCGGTCGCTCTCTTTGAGCGTACGGAGGTTTGCTTTGTCCGGCCGCGCCAACTGGCGCGGCCGGAGTTCTCAGTCAGGGGAGGTAAACCTAGTTCATCGGGCCCTTGTCTCCGGGCTTGCCGGGAAGCTCTTCGGGGAACAGCTCGTATTTGGCCTGCTTGTCGGCAGCGACAAAGACCCGCTCGCGGACAATCGAATCCTCGGCCCAGTTGAACATGAAGATCGGCGTGCCCTGCGGGATGTTGGAGAAGCGTTTGTTGATGATCAGCGCGCCGGGATATTCCGTCAGGCCGACATTGTAGACGTGCTCGGTCGAGATCTTCTGGAACTCTCTCATCAGGCTGGCGCGCTCGTCATTGTCCGCGGACGAGACAAATTTGTTGACGATGTCGACGAGGTCCTTCTCGAAAGGCATCATATCGACCTCGCCGTTTTCCGGCGCACGATGGTCCCAACTGGTTCGTGGACCGACCGGGGCCAGTTGATCGGTATTCTGGACGACGGAAGTCAGCTCCTGATCGTTGCGCCGTACCAGCCAGTCGAAGCGGCCGGAGTATTGCGAGGCATCGCGCTGGGTGCCGTTGAGTCCGTTGAGCACGATCCGAAGCCCTAGCTTTTCCATCTGGGCGACTACACCTTCGGCAAGGCTCTTGTCGGTAGTGTAGTCGTTGTTGACGAGCATCACGATCTCGACATTCTTGCCGCCGGCGGTACCTGCAGGAAAATTGACGAAGCCGTCGCCGTCCGTGTCTTTCAGGCCTGCCTTGGCGAGTTCCGCCTTGGCGCCTTCGAGATCGAAGGGGTAGTAGACCGTCGACTTCCGGTCGTAGAAGCTCGTGCCCGAGGATAAGCCGCCCGGATAGATGGCAGTGAACGGACCCTTGACCAGCGAGTCGCCGAGCGCCTTGCGGTTGAGCGCCATGGTGACGCCCTTGCGGAAATCCTCGTTGCGGTTCAGCTCGCGTATCGCCTGTCCGCGCTCGTCGGGGTTGCCCCAGCCATTGGCTGAGAAATTCATGCGCAGATTATAGCCGATCAGCCGCGCGCCGAACGCAAGCCGTGCCGGTGCGTCCTTTTGCGCCGCGCGCTTCAGCGAGGCAACGAAGTTCTCCGGCTGCTCCAGATTGGAGAAGTCGCCGGCTCCCGCGACGGCCTGAACGTCGCGGTCGGCCCAGGTCGACAATTTGTAGTGCAGTTCATTGAGATACGGCAGTTGGTTGCCCTTCTCGTCGACCTTCCAATAGTACGGATTGCGACGCATGACGATGATGTCGTCGGGGCGGTATGCCACCGGCACCCAGGCACCCATCACCGGCATGTTCATATATTCCGGCGGGAACGCGTTCTTGAACTGCTCGTAGGTGTTCTTCGAATATTTCGGATGCTGCGGCTTGAGGATATGCGACGGGCCCGGACAGAAGGTGCCGTAAGCCATGGCGTAAAGGTATTGTTTCGGAAAGGCGTCCTTGAACGTCCACTCGACGGTGTAGTCGTCGATTTTCTTCAACGTCGTGCCGACGCCGAAGGTCTCCTGCGTCGCGCCGTTCAGCGGCGACACATTGGGGTCGATCACCTCGTCGTCCCAATAGAACATCACATCGTCGGCGTTGAATGGAACGCCGTCCGACCATTTCGCGCCCTCGACCAGATGCATCGTCAGCGTGTGGCCGTCCTTGGACCAGTCCCAACTCCTGGCGAGGTTCGGCAGCGGCTCCGTGTCCTTGGCCTCGACCTGGAAAAGCGGCGCGGTGCGCGTCAGGCATTCGGAAAGGCCGATGTCGATGCCGCCCCAGCCTTGCGTCTGGCCGGCGCCATAATTCCAGCCTTCCGGCCGGCCGCCGATGACATGGCGCATCGTATCGCCGTAAACGCCGATGCCATCCGGCATGTTGCCGGTCTTGAAGACCAGCGGCTCCTTAGGCAAACGGTCCTTGACCGGCGGCAGCTTGCCCGCCTTGACGTATTTCTCGGTGATCCAATCCGGTTCGTGATATTCCGGCAGTGCCTTGAATTCCAGGATGGAGTCGCGCGCGACGTATTTGATCTTTCCCTCGGCGGGGAATTGCGCGGGCACCGGCGGCACGGTCGGCTCGGATGCATACGCGTTCAGCGCCGAGGCCGAGACGCTAAGCGCCAGCCCGGCGAGAATGCCAATGTTTCGAAAATTCCTCATCGTCTCTCCTCCCTGTTGTTCAGGAGCGCGTTGACGCCGCTCCATTTCTCCTCGAACGAATGTACAGACGGGTGCGGAAAATCCTCCGAAAGCTCGCCGCGATCCGTCCTGGCGAAATTCAGACGGCCTGCTTGAGAGCCGTTTTTTCCGCACGCAATTCCTCGATCGAACGGACGTCGCGCCTTGCCGCACCGGCCCATTCGCGGGTCTTGACCCTGGATTTCGAAAGCCGCTCCCTCGCGGCCGGCACCGCATCGGCATATTGAGGCAGCCAGCGGGCCTGGGCGACGACCATTTCGTCCACCATCTGCCAAACCTCTTCCGGCGTCGAAACCGCGCCGACCAGCGGATCGTGCAGGACGGCGAGCTTCAGCAGGTCGATATCGCCGGAGATCGCCGCATGAACCGACATGCGCTGGACGTTGATCGAGGAAATGCAAGTGGCGGCGCAGGCCTCCGGCAGCGCGATGCCGGCGGCCATGTTGATGCCGAAGCGGTCGACAAAGCCGGGCGACTCGACGATCGCATCCTGCGGCAGGTTGGTGATGATGCCATTGTTCTTGACATTGAAATGGCCGCGATAAACTCGGTTCGTCTCCAGCGCCTCGAGAATGTGGCTGGCGTGCTCGTTGGAGCGCTTGGCGGGGTCGATCGGCCTCGCGGCGGACTCCAGAAATTGAGGGAACTCCGTTTCGAACCAGTTGCGTGTTTCGGTCGAATAACGAAGGTAGCCGCCGGTCTCGCCGTGGATCCAGTCGGACATGTCGATCCAGCGGGTGATTTCGTCCGGCCGCTTGCGATACCAGGGCAGGTATTCGGAAAGATGGCCGTTGCTTTCGGTCGAATAGACGCCGAAGCGCTTCAGGACATCGATGCGCAGCTTTTCCTGCTGCGAATAGACCGGATGCGCCTCGAAGGCGGCAACCAGCTCGTCCTTACCGATCTTGCGGCCGTTGAGACGCAGGTCGATGAACCAGGTCTGGTGATTGATGCCGGAGCAGACGTAGTCGAGCTCGGTGCGCGACTTGGCGCCGAGCACTTCGGCGATCTGGTCGGCGCCATGCTGGACGCCGTGGCAGAGGCCGACGGTATCGACCCTGCCATATTCGATCGCCGCCCAGGTGTTCATAGCCATCGGATTGGCGTAGTTCAGGAATTTCGCCCCAGGCTCGGCGACTTCGAGGATATCCTTGCAGAAATCGAGGATTACCGGAATGTTGCGCTGGCCATAGAGGATGCCGCCGGCGCAGATCGTGTCGCCGACGCACTGGTCGATGCCATACTTCAAGGGAATGCGGATATCGTCCGCATAGGCTTCGAGACCGCCGACGCGAACGCAGCTGATAATGTAGCGGGCACCCTCGAGGGCAGCACGGCGGTCTGTCGTTGCCGTAACCTTGGTCGGCAGCCTGTTGAATTCGACGACCCTGTCGAGGATCGACTTGATCATCTGGAGGTTGCGCTCGCTGAGATCGGTCAATGCGAATTCGACATCCCTGAATTCAGGAACGCACAAAATGTCGGTGAAGAGCTTCTTGGTGAACCCGACGCTTCCCGCACCGATGATAGCGATCTTGAAACTCATCAGCCTCACCTCGACCCGATCGAATGCTACGGCAAAGGCGGCGAAAAGAGGCCTGGCCCGCCTGCCACGCTATGCAGGCTGGAATCCGGCACTTCCTCCCATCCGCTCTTTGACCGCGGTTTCTTTTGCTTTTCTCGAGGGATTATGCGCCTTATTCGGCACGCGACCAGAGAAGGATTATGCTTTTAGGGGTAATTTTGTGCTGCGGAACTTGATCGACATCGGGCCGGCGGGCAGGACGGTATCGCTGCCGCGCGGGCGCCAGCGCCTACACACCATGCCGACAAGCACCGGCTATGAAGTGCGCGAGAACGAGGTCTACGACTGGGATGGGCGCAAGCGCGGCCTGACGCCGTTTACTGTGCTCCAGCATACGATCAGCGGCACCGGCCGATTGCGCTACGAGAACCGGAACTACCGCCTGCAAAAGGGCGACACTTTGCTGGTTCTCGTGCCGCACAACCACCGTTACTGGCTGGCCAAGGGCGAACGCTGGGAGTTCTTCTGGATATCGATGAACGGCGAGGAGGCACTGCGCATCCACAAGTCGATCCTTGCCGCCGTCGGTCCGGTGCTGCGGCTGCAGCCCTCGACGATCGATCATCTGGCTGATTGCAGTGTGCGCCTGATCACGGGCGCGGTCTCGCCGGGAGCCGCCTCGGCCGTCGCCTATGAAGCAGCCATGGCGCTCTACGACGATGTCTTCGGCTCGCATGCCGTCACCGACGACAAGAGCGCCATGCAGCCGGTCATCGATCACATCAGGGCCAATCTCGACAGGCCGCTCCGCGTTGCCGATCTCGCTGAGATCAGCGGCCTGAGCCGCGCGCATTTCTCGCGCTGCTTCGCCGAGAGCGAGGGACTTCCGCCCGCCGAATTTGTGCTGCAGCAGCGACTGCAGCGCGCGGCGAAGTTGCTGACGAAGGCCGATTTCCTGCCGGTCAAGGAAGTCGCCATCATGTGCGGCTTTGAGGATGCCAATTACTTTTCGAAGGTCTTCCGCCGCCTCTACGGCATCAACCCGACGCAATTCCGCACCAACGGAATGTATGCCAGCCTGGGAACCGCCCGATAGATTGGCACCGCGCGTGGCGTCGGAAGCGGGAACGCTTTTGCTTCCCCTTGGTTTAGGACAAGAGAGCCTGCTCGCCGCTGCGGCAACCCGCTCTTGGCGGAGATCAGGTCACAGTTGTCAGGGGAGTGATCGATGAACAATCCCGATCCGAATAACCCGAATCCACTGCCGGACAATCCCAATCCGGAGCCGGCCCGGCCGCCTGCCCCGCCGGAGACTCCGCCGGGAGAACCTCCAGGCGTACCCCCGCCCTCGCCGGATCCAATTCCGACGCCGGACCAGGAGCCGATCGGAGTTCCTCCCGGCACGCCTTCCGAAATTCCTTCGGAACCGACCTTTCCCGGGCCGACCGCCTGAAGGGCGGTCGGGTGGAGGATGGCAAGGGTGATTTCGGCGAAGCGCTCGAAACGGGTCTTGCCATGGAACGTTTTGCGCTGGCGCTCATTCACCCTTCCATCATGGAAACCCGCGGCGGGCCCTGCAACCAACGGAGGTTAAAATGAAAGTTAGCAACTGCATGACAAAGGACGTCGAGATCGCCAGTCCGCAGCAAACCCTGCGCGATGCGGCAGAAATGATGGGTCGCCTCGACGCCGGCGCAATGCCGGTGGGCGAGAACGATCGGCTTGTCGGCATGGTAACCGATCGCGACATCGCAATCCGCGGCGTCGCCCAAGGCAAGACACCTGACGCCAAGGTACGGGAAGTGATGAGCACCGAGGTCAGGTATTGCTTCGAAGACGAAGACGCGGAGGATGTTCTGCGTAACATGGCTGACCTGAAAGTGCGCCGCTTGCCGGTGCTAAACCGCGACAAGCGCCTGGTCGGCATCGTTTCGCTGGGCGACCTCGCCACCAACAGCGAGACGGCGACAGCAGGTGAAGCGCTGAGCGGCATCTCGCAACCCGGCGGCGAGCATTCGCAAACGATACACTGACGGCGCACCACCGGCCGGCCTTTGCTACGACCGAACCGCCGGCTGGATAGACGCCGGCCTGCCGGCGAAACTGTTCAGAGCGAACTGGACTGCAAACCGACGAGGAGCAAGCCATGATTACGATGAAGGCCGTCCGTATCCACGATTTTGGTGGACCGGAGGTTCTTTCGCTGGACGCGGTTCCGTTGCCTCAGCCGCATGACGACGAGGTCACGCTCAAGGTCTACGCGGCAAGCGTCAATCCCGTCGACTACAAGGTTCGCGAGGGCTCTTCGGGCGCGGATCTGCCCGTCACGCTCGGCCGCGACGTATCCGGCGTGGTGGAACTGTGCGGCACGCGGGCCCATATGCTGAAGAAGGGCGATCCGCTATATGCCATGCTCGGCAACGACCGCGGCGGCAACGCCGAATATGTCGTCGTCAAGGCGACGGAGGCGGCGGCGAAGCCGCAACGCTTAAGCCACGCCGAAGCCGCCGCCGTGCCACTTGCGGGCCTTACCGCGTGGCAAGGCCTTTTCGATCACGGCGGCCTCAAATCCGGGCAGCGGGTCCTTATCCATGGCGGCGCCGGCGGCGTCGGTCATCTGGCGGTGCAGTTCGCAAAGGCCGCGGGCGCGTTTGTCGCGACGACCGTGTCCGCGCAGGATTTCGATTTCGTCCGCGCGCTTGGCGCCGACCAGGCGGTCGATTACAAGAACCAGCGCTTCGAGGAGCTTGTCGAGGACGTCGACCTCGTCTTCGACCTGGTAGCGGGTGAAACACAGGACCGCTCGTGGGACGTGCTCAAGCCCGGCGGGACGCTCGTCTCAACGCTTTCCGAGCCGTCGGCGGTGAAGGCCCGCCTGCATCGGGCTCGCGGCGTTTCCTATTTGACCAAGCCGAACGCGGCGCAGCTTGCCGAGATCAGCCGCCTCATCGACGCCGGGAAGGTCAGGCCATTCGTGCAGGCAATCTATCCTCTTGAGGAAGTCGCCAGGGCCGAGGAACAGCTCGAGAAGCAGCATACGCGCGGCAAGATTGTGCTTCAGGTAGCTGCCTGAGCACTCGCCGAACAACAGGCCGCAGGCCAGTTTGCGGAGTGCTCGGACACAGGCCGTTTTCTGCTGTCCAGAAGCCCGGCGGCCGAGAGTTTGACACAGGACGGCCCGCCGGGCCTGGCCGGCTTAGGCAGGTGCCGGCTGAAGCAGCATGCGCCGGGTTTGCCGGGATGCACAAATCAAACAAATCAAGGAGATGCAACGGATTGTGAGGCACGTCGCGACGACATCGTCGCACGGCCGCCGTCAGTTAACTGCGAAGCGAAGGACACAGCGTTTACCGACAGGCGGGCTAGGTTCCTACCGGCCGCAAGCCGCAAAAACCGCTTCAAACTGTCGGAGACCGGCGATAGGTTCGAACCATGTCTCAACCCGCCAATCCGATCTCCATTGCCCGTCGCGATCAGATGTTTCCAGTGCTGGCTGAGGCAGAACTGGACCGCATGGGCCGTTTCGGCGAAGCCGTGTCCTATGCTGCAGGCGAACAGATCGTCAAAGCCGGCGAGCTGGCGCCCGGTCTGATCGTGGTCCTGTCCGGCAAGGTGGATATCATCCAGGGCGGCAGCTTCGGCCGGCGCGAAACAATCGTCACGCACGGTGCAGGCAATTTCGTCGGCGAGTTGGCGCAGCTTTCAGCCCGACCCTCACTGGTGGATGTGGAGGCGGTCGAGCCGGTCGAGGCGCTCGTCATCCCCTCGCAAAGGCTGAGGGACCTGATGGTGCAGGAAGCAAACCTCGGCGAGCGCATCATGCGGGCGCTGATCCTGCGCCGTGTCGGCCTGCTCGAGAGCGGCACAGCCGGCCCGATCATTGTCGGACCGGTCGACAGCGGCGACGTTTTGAGGCTGCAAGGTTTTCTGGCTCGCAGCGGTCAGCCGCATCGCGTTCTCGATTCGGCTGCCGATCCCTGCGCCAGGACCCTGATCGAACGCTTCCATGTCGATATCCACCATTTGCCGATCGTGCTCTGTCCGAACGGCAAGCTGCTGCTCAATCCCGGAGAGAACGAGCTTGCCCGCTGCATCGGCCTGGTGAGGCCGATCGACGCCGGCAAGCTGTACGACGTGGCCATTGTCGGCGCCGGACCGGCCGGCCTCGCGGCGGCCGTCTACGCGGCTTCCGAAGGGTTGTCGACGATCGTGCTCGATTGCCGTGCCTTCGGCGGACAGGCGGGTGCCTCCTCGCGCATCGAGAACTACCTCGGTTTTCCGACCGGCATTTCGGGAATGGCGCTGATGGCGCGCGCTTACAACCAGGCGCAGAAATTCGGCGTCGAGATGGTGATACCGGACGAGGCGAAGCTGCTGGGCAGCGCAAGCGACACGTCCGGTGCCCACTACACGCTCGCCGTCGGCGGCGGGGAGACCGTGCGGGCACGGTCGGTGGTGATCGCCAGCGGAGCGCGCTATCGCCGCCTCGACATGGCAAACCTGGCGCAATTCGAGGGAACCTCCGTGCATTACTGGGCTTCGCCGATCGAAGCGCGGCTTTGCGCCGGGCAAGAGGTAGCCCTTGTCGGCGCCGGCAATTCGGCTGGTCAGGCTGCCGTCTACCTGGCGGCGCATGTGAAGAAGGTATGGCTGCTGGCGCGCGGCAGCAGCCTCGATGCGAGCATGTCGCGCTATCTGGTGGAGCGCGTCAGGGCACAGCCGAACATCGAAGTGCTGGCTGAGACGCAGATTGCGGCACTGGAAGGCGACGACGGCAATCTTGGCAAAGTGCGCTGGCGCAACCGCGACACCGAGACAGCACGTCCGATCCGCCACCTCTTCCTGTTCATCGGCGCCGATCCGAACACCGACTGGCTGGCGCAATGCGGCGTGGCGTTGGACGCGAAGGGCTTCGTTCGCACCGGGCCTGACATTGGCCAGGAACGTGGTGCACTGGAGACGAACCGCGGCGGGGTGTTCGCCATCGGCGACGTGCGCTCCGGCTCGATCAAGCGCGTCGCCGCTGCCGTCGGCGAAGGCGCCCAGGTGGTTGCAGCGCTGCATGCATATCTCGCGCGAAACGGCAGTCTCGCCGTGGCGCCACAACTGGTCAGGAGCGTATGATGGCAGACGAATGCAGGCACGCCGGGGACATTCGCGACGTGACACCGAGCGCGCTCGGCTGCGAGGAATGCCTGAAGAGCGGTTCGCAGTGGGTGCATCTGCGGCTCTGCCGCACATGCGGCCATGTCGGCTGCTGCGACGACTCGCCCAACCGTCATGCCACCAAGCATTTTCGGGCAACCGGCCATCCTGTCATCGAAGGCTACGATCCGCCGGAAGGTTGGGGATGGTGCTACATCGACGAAATCTTCCTCGACCTCGGCGACCGCACCACGCCGCAAAACGGTCCGATACCGCGCTTCATTTGAGCTTTTTGCGAGCGGGCCGCTACAGCAATTCCAGGAAAAGTGTGAACGGTTTTCATCCGGAATTGCGTCAAAACAAAAGATGGAGCTGTTCGGCGTTTCCGTGAAACGATGAACCATTCTAAAGCATGTCGCGCAAAAGTGCAGCGGTTTTGCGATAACGACATGTATAAAACAAGAATCTAAAGCGCGTCGCATGAGGCCGATCGAACGCGACGCGCTTTAGTCCAAGGCTGCTTCGGCTTGAGCGGGCGTATCGCGTCCCTCTGGTGGTGCCGATGACCGCTCGCGCATATGCCTGACGGTCTGGAGGACACGATCGGCAAGAAATGCAAGCGCGCCCTGTGCCGTGCGCGTCCCGATGACGGATTCCAGCGTAACCGCCTGCGTTGAGAATTTGTGTTTGAACGACTCTGCGCCACAGAGGAAATCGACCATGCTCAAGCCGTGATCGATCGACCACTGCACGTAATCCATCAACAGGATCACACCCGGCGACGCCCGGCCGAAATCCGGATCGAACGTCGTCACGAAGGCCATCATCACGTCGTGCTGGACGAAGTTGATCGACACCGCGACCATCACGCCATTGCATTCGAGGACGAAGATATGCAGCACGCCGGCGCGCGCCAACGCATCGACGAGCGCGGCGAGTACCGGCACGCCCTCTTCGAAGAGGTCTGATTCACGCATGCGCTCGGTCAGCCATTTCCGCTTCAAGGCCGCGAGGCGCTCCAGTACCGGTTGCAGCGGCTCGTCGGGCGCAAGCAGGCGAAATCTCACCTCTCCGGTTTCTTCCAGCGCCTTGATGCCGCGCCGATAGTTCTGGCGCGTCTTTTTCGACTGGTCCGCCAACCATGCCGCTCCGCTTTCCCATTGTCCGGCAACGCGATAGCTGACTTCCGTTCGGTGAAAGTGACGAAGCCTGATGCCGCCGGAAGCTCCCGGCGTGAAAATTTTGCGGGCCGCCGCATCCGGCGAGAGACGACTGATCAAGGCAAGATCGAAGCCACCTGCATCGCAGAGTTGCGTCCATAGCTCCTGCAGCGCCGATAACGAGCATTCCGGAGCAACGAGAATATCCCCATAGTCGGTATAGCTGCCGGCCGCCCATTCGAGAAACCGCAGCCCTCTGCGCCTGCCGATCGCCAGCGGAACGACAGCAACGAGTCTCTCGCCCTTCCAGACCAGGCCGATCCGCAACGCGCGCTGGTCACGGCGTTGTACGGTACTCCACCATGCCGAAATCCAGGCATGGCTTTGAAAGATCAGCCCGTCGGTACGATGCCAAAGCTCCATCCAAGCGGCTTCGACCGCAGCCAGGCGATCCGCCGAACGGACGATTTCCAGGCGCTCCGCGCCTAGGACGTCGATGGAAACAGCGGTGTTCATGAAGGAGAACTGTCCTGTGGCTGCGCGACCACATTGGGCCGTCTGTGAAACAGTCGCATGACATGCCTTGCCATCTTCTTGAGCGGCAGGATGTAGAGCCCAAAGAGCGACTGGTAATCGCGCACATCGCGATCGACCAGGCCAAATTTCAGGTCTTCATCCGGCTCCGGGACAAATTGCGTTCCGAACAGACGATCCCAGAACGAAAAAAGCAGGCCGAAATTCTTATCGTAGTGACGCGGGTCGATGCTGTGATGCACCTGGTGCCAGTGCGGACACAGGATGATGTTGTTCAACGGGCCGAACGATATCTTGAGATGCGTATGGCGAACAAAGTCCATCATCAGGATGTTGCGGATGACGTAGACGTTGATGCCGAAGATAGCGACCTCTACCGGATCGAGTGCGATCAGGCTCCAGACACCGAAGCAGATGCCCGGGATGACGCCATCCCACATACGGTTCATCAGATCGTCCAGCGGATGAACCCGGTCCTTGGTGATCCCCACCATCACTTCGGCCGAATGATGTACCTTGTGCAATTCCCACAGGAACGGGAAACGGTGCTGGGCGACGTGGTAGAGGTAGTATGAAATATCATAGGCGACCAGCATGGTTGCGGTGAAGATGACGATCGTCACCGGTCCCGCCGGGCCGCCGAGAAGCGGCGCGTGGATGTTAAGGAGCCAGCCAATTGCCTCACGTGTGCCATAGCCCACCGCGACGACGAAGGTGACGCCGGCAGGAATAAGCAGGAAAGGCATCATCGCCCGTTTCGTGATCCAGAACAGGGCGTCGGCTCGCGCCGACGGGTGCAGGATGACTTCCTGTGGGAAGGCGAAGTCGAAAAAGTCCCTGAGGGACTTATGTTCGGCAGTTCGCCAGTAGGCGATCACCGCGCTGCCCAGTGCGGTGAGGAGAAGCAGGCCGAGCGTGGTCAGATTGACGTTCGAAAGCTTTTCCACAATCGCTCTGGCAAATTCGGAAAACATTGATGCAGCGGCTCCTGGTCGTAAGTCGTAAGAAGGCGATCTGGCGAATAGCAAAGCACAAAATTCCCGCCAAACTCGCTACGCCGCCTGCAACCAGTGGCTGTTGCGGGCGCAGCGGGCAAAGCAGGCTGGATGGTGCGAGACTAGCAGATCAACGGTAACGAAACCGCTAAATGTCCAAACGTAATTAATGTCGAATACGGCTGGAACTCGCCCGGCAACTCTACGTTGGCACCGGTTTTTGCTGTTGCGGCGGGTGAATTGGGGCAAGATGGATATCGATCCCGGCTTCGCCCACTTCACCGTGCCAGGCGAGGCGTTCGGCTTGCTGCCTAGTGCCAAAACGCAGTGAAACCCAACCGCCTTGGCCCGGCATGTCACCGCCCGCGCCGATATCGAGCGCAGCATCAGGAAAGCGGATGGCCAACAGTACCTCGTCGCCGCGCAATACCGTGACCGTATCTTCGTGCCGGTCGGCATGGAGGCCGGCGGCCAGTTGGAAGACGATCTCGGACTGGCGCCTGCCGCCGAGCAGTTGGTCGGTGATGAGGATGCCATCGGCCTGGCGCGCCAAAGTGCGCTGATGCACGACGCCGAAGCGGCTTCTATAGCCGTCATGCCGGGCGCTCAGCCTCCAGTGCGGTCCCGGCTCGCTCTCCACCAGCGCTGCGACTGCCTTGTGCGACCAGTTGAAATTTCCAGCGATGGTGCTTTGGCTCTCGCCCTCGATGTTGAGCGTGTTGTGCGCCGGTGTGGAGCGGAACCAGTCGCGCCATGCGCCTCCCGAACCGTAGAGCCAGGTGCCGGGATCGACCAGCACCGGCTCATCGTCGATGCACAGGGTGAGCGACAGCGCGTCGGCATGGCCGTGCGCCGCTATCGAGAGATAGCCGAGCGGTCCATGGTCGAACGTCAGTTCGACATTGCGGCCATTCATTGCTCCGCGCCAGACGGAGAGCCCGCCTTGCGTGAATGTCTGCAAGCCATGCACCGCGGGCGCCGGGCCTGACGGCGCACCAAAGAAAAGCGAACGAAAATCGTCAGGCTCCGGCGCGTTGCCCGGCGTCCCCAGTAAGCCGTGGATGGCGGCCGCGACGGATCGGATATAGTTCGGCTCGTCGCCCAGCTTCAGCACATGGCCCTCATCGTCGTCGCCGAAGCGGGCGGCTTTCTGTGGCAGCCAGCCGACGAAATTGGCGAAGGCGCCCAGACGCGCTTCGACGGCCGAGGGAAACGGCGTTCCCGCCTGGCGTGCCGCGGCGGCGCACAGCAAGATGAGTTCGGCGCTGAAGGCTGCATAGGTCGGCGTTTGCTCGGCACCGGCGCCGTCGGCAAGAATCTGCTTGTGCGTCTCATTTAAGAGGGCGCTGCGGGCAATTTCGGATTCGGCCCCGAGCGCCAGGCAAACCAGATATTCGCCAGCCAACTCTGCGACGAGATGGTTGTTGGCGGAGGAATATCGCGACGGAAACCGCGGCAGCCAATAGGCGCTTGCCGCGAGTATCTCACCAGCTTTCCGCAGCGTCGCCGGGTCAAGCCGGTCACCGATAAGGTCCAGGGTGACGATCAGGCTGATGGCTCGCAGCGCTACTTCGATGCCGGAAGCCCAGCCAATGCCTCGGAACGGCGGATTGGCGGAATGCCAACTGCCGATTGCCGCCTCAATGGCACTCCGGGATCGATTGTCCTCGCTGAGGAGCAGGTGTGCAGCCAGTACTGGCAATTGCTGCAGCCGGTTGACCTCCCAGACATATTTTATATCGCCAAGGTCGCCGCCATCGCGAAAATCGATATCGAAAGTATGAGCCTCGGCGCCAGGCCAAAGCCTGCCGGTTACCGGATCAAGACGCCAAAGCTCAGCAGGAAACAAAAGATCGGGCTCACGCTTTGGCCATGTCCGCCCGAGTGCCGAAAACCGGCCATGAAGCATCTCTTGCGCGGCCGCCGCTATGGCCTGCCGTTGAGCGTCGGTCGCTGCCAGCGCAGCATGGCGAAATCCGGGCAGCACTGGGTGCAACTGCGGCGATGGATAGCGCTCCCACCCATCATCGCGGCGGCGCGACACGATCCTTCGACGTTGCTCGCCCAGCCGGTGCAACACCTCGGCCGGTCCCATGCTGCGCAATCGGTTGATGTACCAGCCGATTCTCATGCACGCCCCGTCAACGTTTCGGTCCTTGTATACCATGCCGTCGAAAAGCTGCGGGCCGGCAATCTTCTTTCCCGTTCGTTGCGGTTAATATCTCCCGCGAGCATGCGGAGGGAGCGATGCGAAAAGCGGTGTATGTTGTTGCCTGGGTGCTCGCCTTGCTTGTGGCGGCCGCGGCAGAGCCCATCCCTCTCAAGCGCGGCGTTGGCGTGCATCAGTGGCTCAACTGGTCGCCGGTGGAGAAAGACGGAACCTACGTTTGGCCGCCCTATCGCAGCGAAAAGGAGTGGCTTGCGGAAAGCAGGCCGCTCACCGACTGGCCGGCCGGGGAGGTGTTTGCCCACATCCGATCGATGGGCTTCGACTTCGTCCGGCTGAGCGTCGATCCCGGCCCGCTGCTTGCCAGCGGGGACGCCAAGCGGCAGCAGGCGCTGGACATACTTGCCGCCGCCGTTGAGCGGATCACGTCGACCGGCCTCAAGGTGGTTTTCGACCTGCATGGCGTCACTCAGGTTCCCGACTACAGCATGGAGATGATCTATGGCGGCGCCGACAGCGAGGGCGTTGCCCGCTATCGTCAAATGGTTGTGGCGGTCGCTGCCATGCTGGTCAAGATAGGCACCGACAAAGTCGCCCTCGAACCTTACAACGAGCCCGCATACTACCCTTGCGATGCGAGCGGCAGCGATCACTGGCAGCGGATCATGGCAGGGACCGTCCACGACATTCGAGCGGTCAGCAGCGAACTTACCATCGTTGCAACCGGCGCCTGCGGCGGCAGCATTGCCGGATTGGTTAACCTCAGCCCCGGCTTTGATGACCCAAACCTCTATTACAGCTTCCATATGTATGAGCCGCACAGCTTCACCCACCAGCGGCCCGATGACACGATCAGCTTTGCTTCGGGACTTCCCTGGCCGGCCGACAGTAGTACACCCGAAGTGGTGACCGAAACCCTTAGAGCGCGGATGGAAGCTGCCGGCTTGAGCAGGGTCGAGCAGGTCATGAACATGGCCACCGCGCGCCAAGCAATCGCGAACTATTTCGAGCAGAACTGGGGCCAGAGCCAACTGGAGGCGAGCTTTCGCCAGGCTGTCGACTGGGCTGAAGGCCATGGCATTCCCAGCCGGCGGCTCTTCATGGGCGAATTCGGCGCTATCCTCATGTCCGCGGACGGCCGCATGGGCGCCTTTGAGGCCGACCGTTCGCGCTATCTCAAGGCAGTGCGCCGAGAGGCCGAACGCTTCGCGATCCCATGGTCTGTCTGGGAGTTCTCCAATCCTTATGGGATGAGCCTCATCCCGCCCGATGGTCCCCCGGTTCCCGACCCGGAGATGCTGCAGGCATTGGGCCTGCCATAGGTGCCGTCACTCGCCCTCACCAGCGAACAACCGGTGCAACCCCTGACCGCCAGGCTCGATCGAGGAACGGCCCGTGGCAGCTTTCTCCCGGTTGGGTTGTATTGGCACGAAGTGTTTAACACATTTGTTGTACTGAATTGAGGAATGTGCGCGCCTAGGGGGAACAATGTGTGGAATTGCCGGATGGATCGGTCGAAGGGCTAAAAATCCACAAGAGCGGGCCGCCAGAATGTCAAACGCATTGCGGCATCGCGGTCCCGATGCCGAAGGCGCCGAGATATTGGACCTGAACACCGGCGAGCAACAATTGGCATTGGTCCATCGCCGCCTGGCGATCATTGACTTGGCGCCTGAGTCAAATCAGCCGATGCAGATTGAGGACGGCCGTCTCAAAATAATTTTCAACGGAGAGATATATAACTACATCGAGTTGCGGCAGGAACTGATCGGCCTTGGCCATCATTTTCGAACGCGCTCCGATACCGAGGTGCTGCTCCGAGCCTACGATCAGTGGCACTTGTCCATGTTCGACCGGCTGAGCGGCATGTTCGCCTTTGCACTCTGGGATGCTCAGAGGCAGGAATTGATCCTCGGCCGGGATCCCTTCGGGGAAAAGCCGCTTTACCTCATGCAAAGCGAAAGCTTGCTGCTGTTTGCCTCGGAGATCAACGCATTGTTGTCGGCGCAGCAAGATGCGCAGCAACTCGATCTGGATGCGGTGGACGAGTATCTGAACTGGCGTTATGTGCCGGGACCACGCACGCTTTTTAAACAGATCCGCAAGCTCAATCCCGGAAGCTATGCTGTCTGGTCGCAAGGGGTGGTCAAGGAAACGCGCTACTATACGCCTCCGGATCAGGCGGCCCTGGCCGAGCGGATCGACGGAAAAACCGCCAAGAAGCGATTTCTGGAACTGCTCGACCATTCCGTCGAGATCAGGATGCGCAGCGATGCACCTTTTGGGGCCTTTCTCTCCGGAGGACTCGACTCCTCGGCTATCGTCGCCCTGATGGCCAGGCATAGCGCCACGCCCATTCGCACGTTTTCCGTCGGGTTCGACGACGCAGCCTATAGCGAACTTGCATTCGCCCGGCGCGTTGCCGATCATTTCAAGACCGATCATTGCGAACTTGTCATCCAGCCAGGCGATCTGATGGATCAGCTGCCCGCGATGGTTCGCCAACGCGGGGGACCTGTTTCGCAAAGCAGCGATATTCCAATTTACCTGATGTCGGAGCGCGCCGCCCAGGACGTCAAGATGGTGCTCACCGGAGAAGGAGCCGACGAGATTCTCGGCGGCTATCCCAAGCATCGCGCGGAATCACTGGCCGGGATCTACCAGTCGCTTGTTCCAGCCTCGCTGCACGATAACGTCCTTTCCCCTTTGGTACGCGCCATGCCGGGCGCGTCGGCCAAGGTCGATACGTTTGCCCGCACCGCGGGCGAAAGGGACTTTGCCGCCCGGATGGTCTCCTGGTTTGGAGCCGTTTCGGCGCAGCAGCGCGCCTGCCTGATCGGCGCGTCCGCAAATCGCCGTTATGAGCGCAACGACTTTCCGTTCTCGTCAAGCGCTGCGGCTTCCCATCTTCGCCGCGTGCTGTTTTTCGATCAGACATCGTGGCTGCCTGACAATCTCCTGGAACGAGGCGACCACATGATGATGGCCGGTTCAATCGAAGGAAGAATGCCGTTCCTCGATCGAGACCTGGTTTCATTCGTCAGCAAATTGCCCGATCGCTACAGGCTGGGTTGGTTGCACAGCAAGCAGATCCTGCGCGACAGCATGGCCAATATCCTCCCGGAGGAAATTCTCAGCCGCCGCAAGGTCGGGTTCAAGGTACCGGTCGCCGAATGGTTTCGCGGATCGATGAGGAACTACGTGCATGACCATCTTTGCTCGCCTCACTCCGTCATTCGCAGCTATCTGAGTCCGAAACAGCTAGATCAAATCGTCTCGGAACACACCACGCGTGCTGCAGACCACGAAAAGCTGATATGGGCGCTGTTGAATTTGGAGATATTCCACCGCGAATTCAGGCTCGACGCGCCGCCGCGATCGTCGGCCTCAGCGCTTGACCGGTTGACGGCTTGACACGGCCGACCGCCAGACATCGCAGATTGCGCCAACAAACGGGGCGAGCTCAAGCCGTTCCCGATGCACGGCCATGGCACCGGCACCAAGCTTTGCCCGCAGTGCCGGGTTCTCCACGAGGCGGCTCAGCGCCTCGGTCAACGCTGTAACATCGCCTGGCGGCACCAGCAG
Source organism: Mesorhizobium sp. LSJC280B00 (assembly GCF_000502835.1). Lineage (GTDB taxonomy): Bacteria > Pseudomonadota > Alphaproteobacteria > Rhizobiales > Rhizobiaceae > Mesorhizobium. The sequence continues at coordinate 21,204 of NZ_AYVL01000011.1, read as the reverse complement.
CCCGGATTGCCCGTCGGTGATTATGTCTTCGACGGCGCCAACCGGGGTCGCCACCACCGCCAAACCGGCTGCCATGCCTTCGATCACCGACATCGGCAGATTTTCGGCGAAGGATGGAAGAACCAGAATATCGGCCGAAGAAATCAGCGATGCGACATCGTCCGGTCCCACCCAACCCGGAAAGGCGATCCGGTCTGCAATCCGCAGCGCGGCTGACTTTGCCCGTGCCGCCTCGACTTCGCCATCGCCGGCAATCGTGGCGCGCCAATTCTTGACAGGGCTCATGCGGTGCAGTGCCTCGAGCAATTGCGGTACGCCCTTGCGGTCGCCGATGCGGCCCAGGAACAGGATATGCACATGGTCGCCGCCGCCGACATGCGCCAGCGACGGGACTTCGGTCGCATTGGGCACGATCACGATATTGCCGGCTGCGCCCGGCGCCCGGCTGGCGACGAAATCGCGCCAAAGTCTGCCCAAAACGATCACCCGATCGGCATGCTCGAACAGAGCTTTGATACGGCGGCTTATGAAACCGCGGTCGGCTTTCCAGAATGTCTGATACTGCGCCCCGTGCAAATGCAGGACATAGGGTATCGACAGCAGCCGTGCGCAGGCGGCGATCACCATCTTGCGGTAGGTGCTGCCGGAAACTGAGATGTTGATATGAATGACATCGGCGCGTCCAGCCAGACGCGCTTTAAGCATCCGTAAGCAAAAACCGAGCATATAGAAGATCGAAAGTCCGACATGCCCCGGGCCACGACTGGCAAGAAAGCGCACATCGATGTCGGTGATTTCTTGCCGTTCGAACTCCTGCTTCAGCGCCCCCATGATGCGGTCGATGCCGCCCTGCCCCGAAACGCCCGAGGGCGTCGCGACCAGGACATGTATTTTTCGATCGGATATGAGGCGCTGCAACATGATGGTACTCTAAATAACACAGACCGGGTAACTGCAAAGCAAACGTTCCCGATAAGGTTTACGGCAAATCTTTTAGTTCAAACTGAATCTGTTCACCCTTCGGCATCATCGGGCTGGATTTTCCGCCAGTCGGCGGCTAGTCGAAGGTGAGTTTTCCAGGGACACGCCCTTGCTGCTCCGTTCCACGCTCATTTATGCTCCGGCGATCCTGCTGACGCGAATTTCGGCGCTGCTCCTGCTGGTCGTCGTGACGCGTTTGATCGACCAGACCGAGTATGGCCTGCTCACCCTGGTGGTGACCGTCGGGGAAATGACCGACATTGCCGTCACCAACTGGCTCCGCATCGCCTTGCTCAGGCTTGGCGGCAAGGGCGAAGTCAGCCGCGGCAGCCTGATGCTGGCCGGGCAGGTGTTGCTTGCCACCACGGCACTGGCGCTGGTCATATCGGTAGGCGCGTCGGCGGTGATCGTGCCTGAACGCTGGGTCGAGTTCGCGATCGCAGTCTGCGGCTATCTGGTCGCCGGGTCCATCAGCCGCTTCGCGTTGACGGTGCTGCAGATGCAGCAGCGCCATTCGGTCTATTCGATGCTAGAAGCCCTGCGTGCCCTGCTGCAACTCGCGTTACCGATCGGCGCTATCCTCGTCTTTCAGGATAGCTTTCTGACGGTGTCGCTCGGCTCGAGCCTCGGCGCCTTGATTGCCGGCATCGTGGCGGGCATCATGGCATCGCGACGGCTCGTTGCCGGTCCGCCGCGCTTCACCCACAGGGACTTCTTTGCGCTCGGTGTGCCGCTGATCATCATGGCGCTGGTAGGCTTCGGGCTCAACAGCGCGGAGCGTCTGTTCCTCAAGATCTATTACGATGCCAGCGCTGTGGCGATCTTCGCCGCAGCCTATGCGCTGGCCCGCCAGCCGATCGACATGGTCGCCAACGCCATCAACATGGGCGCCTTTCCCGAGGTGGTCAGCCGGTTCGACGAGGATGGGCCCGCGGCGTCGGGCCGGCTGCTGTCGCAACTGATGGCGCTGATGATGCGGCTTTGCCTGCCTATTGCAGCGATGCTGGTCGCGCTCAGCAGCGATATCACCGAGCTCATGCTGCCCTCGCAATATCACGGCCGCTTCGGCCTGCTGTTTCCGATCATTGCCTTCAGCGTGCTGTGCGCCAACCTCACCAGCTTCGTCTATGGCGTCGTAGTGCACGCGCACAAGCGGCCGTGGCTGCTGATCATCGCCAATCTCTTCGGCTCGGTGGCAACAATCGCATTGTCCCTGCTGTTGATCCCCCCGATGGCGGAGATCGGCGCCGCTTTGGCGCTGGCGGGCGGCTCGGTGGTGGGCTCCATAACCTGCATCATCATCAGCAAGCGGCTCACACCGGTGCCGGTGCCATGGCGCGACATCGGTGTCTCGGTGGTCATCTCGCTCAGCACGGGGGTGGCCGCCAAGCTTGCCAGTATGGTGCCCGGCGACGTGCCGGCAATCTTCTCGCTTGTCGCCGGCGGCACTGCCGGTGCTGCGGTTTTCTTCGGGCTGACCTCGTTGTTCCACCCTGTGGCAGCGACGCAATTCGTCGCCCAGCTGCGAGCGCGGCTACGGATCGCGTAAAGCGAAGTCCAGGGTCAACGCCTGTTTTGTGGGGGAACGCGAAACTATAAACCGGCGTTTCGGCGCCAGCGACGCTCCCAGAACTCTCGGCACAGCAGCCCTGCATAGGCAGTGTTGGTATCGTAGTAGCGGCGCCACAAGCGTCGCGGCTCCTGGACGACGCGGAACAGCCACTCCAGGCCGGCCGCTTGTATCAGCTTCGGCGCACGGGCAACCTTGCCCCCATAGACGTCGAAACTGCCGCCCACGCCCATCACGAAGCTTGAGGCGAGTTCATCGCGGTAGCGTTTGAGAAAGCGTTCCTTGCGCGGTGTCGGCATGGCCACCAGCAGGCAGTCGGCGCCCGAGGCGTTGATCGCCGCGACGATCCCGGCCTCGTCCTCCGGCTTGAAATAGCCGTTGCGCATTCCCGCTATGACGAGGCTCGGATGGTCCTTGGCAAGTCTCACTACAACCGCGTCGAGAACGTGCTGTTCGGCCCCCAGCAGATACGGCCTGAATCCACGCTTCGCGCAGAGGCTCAGCAGATTGATCATGATGTCGACGCCCGCCACCCGCTCGGGCAGCGCGACGCCGCACAGACGTGCACCCCAAAGCACGCCGATGCCGTCGACATTGACCACGTCCGCCCCAGCCACGTCCTCGCGCAGCTCGGCATTCTGGCGCATGGTCACCAGCTTGGCGACGTTCACGACCACATGATGCAGCGGCCGCCCCAGGGTCATCGCCTCGTCGGCGATGGCCAGTGTCTCGGCCATGGTCAGCGCATGGATCGGTGCGCCAAGGAACTCCCGGCGCCGTGATGCCAACAGGGAATGCTGCGCCCATGCCGGGGCGTGCGCGTTCATGCGGCCTGCTCCCTTGCAAGCGTCACTTGTGCGACCTCTGGTTTCTTGCCTTCGATGCGGGCGTCGGGCTTGCGTGCCTTGCGCCACGTCCACAGACCCCTCGTATCGACGAGCTTCTTGTCCTTGAGCGCTTCGGGGTCGACCAGATTGAACTGCCGATGGTCGACCAGGAGGACGACGATATCGGACTTGTCGATGGCCGAAAGTGCGTCGGTGAACACGATGCCCCTGCCCTCGAGCTCATGCGGCAGCGCATTTGTGTTGGGTTCAGCCGCAATGATCTTCACATTGGGGATATCGGACAGAAGTTTCACCACCTCGACGGCCGGGCTCTCGCGCAAATCGTCGATGTTGGCTTTGAAGCTGAGGCCAAGACAGGCGATCGTCTGTTTGCGGGAGGGGTCGAGCAAGGCCTCAATATCCCTGACCACCGACATGGGCCGTTCGGAATTGATCCGGCGTGCCGAAGCCATAAGCCGCGTGCTGTTGGGTGCGGCGTCGATGATAAAATATGGATCGACCGCAATGCAGTGACCGCCAACGCCCGGGCTCGGCTGGAGGATGTTCACGCGAGGGTGTCGATTGGCGAGATCGATCACTTCCCATACATTGAGCGACAGATCCTGACACACGGCGGCAAGCTCGTTGGCAAAGGCGATGTTGACGTCGCGGAACGCGTTCTCCGTCAGTTTCACCAGCTCAGCACTTTCGGCCGTTGTCATGAACAGGTCGCCGGTGACGAAGGTCGAATAGAGTGCCGCGGTCCGCTCCGACGATTTGCGGGACAATCCGCCGATCGAGCGATCGTTGTTGATCAGCTCGGTCAGCACCTTTCCCGGCAGCACACGCTCGGGCGAATAGGCGACCAGCACATCGGCGTCTTCGCCATGCTGGACAGGAAATTTGAGATCAGGCCGCAACTCGGCAAGCAGCCCGGTCATGATACGCGTGGTTCCAACCGGCGATGTCGATTCCAATACCACAAGGTCTCCCCGCTTCAGCACGGGGGCGATGCTTCGTGCCGCCGCGAGCACGTAGGTCACGTCCGGCTTATGATCGTGGGTCATCGGGGTCGGCACGGCGATGATATAGGCGTCCGCCGGCTGCGGCGTGCTGTAGGCCATGAGCTTGCCGTTCGCCACGACCTTCTGGATCAGACCGTCAAGGTCCGGCTCGACGATGTGGATTTCGCCGCGGTTGACCTTCTCGACCACCGCTCGGTTGACATCGACGCCAATGACGTTGAGCCCGCGGCTGGCGAAAATGGCGCAGGTCGGCAGGCCGATATAGCCCATGCCGATTACGGAAACGGTTTTGATTTCAGCCATGATGCAGCAGTTCCTCAACAATCCGGTTACTGGCCCGGCCATCGCCATATGGGTTGTGTCGTTCCGCCATGCCGCAATAGGCAGCCTGATCGTCGAGCAGGCGATTGGCGTTGAACAGGATTTTCTCGACGTCGGTGCCGACAAGACGGGCGGTGCCGGCCACGATCCCCTCGGGTCGCTCGGTATTTTCGCGCATTACCAGCACCGGCTTGCCGAGTGAAGGCGCTTCTTCCTGCACGCCACCGCTATCGGTAAGCACCAGATAGCTCTGCTTCTGCAGGTACAGGAACGGCAGATAGTCCTGCGGCTCGACCAGGTGGATGTTCGGCACGCCTTCCAGCTCTGCGTTGACCACTGAGCGCACATTGGGGTTTGGATGGACAGGGTAGACGATCTGCACATCTCCGCGCGCCGCCAATCCCTTCAATGCCGTACAGATGCGCTGGATGCCGCCGTCGAAATTCTCGCGGCGATGACCGGTGACGAGGATCATCTTCTTGGAAGGGTCGAGGAAAGGGAAGCGGGCAGCGAGCTTCGCGTTCATCAGCCTGTCAGCATCGATCGCGCTTGAAAAATGCAACAGCGTGTCGATCACCGTGTTGCCGGTCACGAAGATGGTGCTTTCGGCCTTTCCTTCGGCGATGAGATTGTCGCGCGCTTGAACGGTCGGCGCAAAATGCCAGGTAGCGATGTCGCCGGCAATCTTGCGGTTCAGTTCTTCAGGAAACGGCGAGTTGATGTTGTGGCTGCGCAATCCTGCTTCGACGTGAGCGACGGGGACACGCTTGTAGAAGGCAGCCAGCGCCGCGGCCATTGCCGTGGTGGTGTCGCCCTGTACCATGACGATATCGGGCTGCGACTTTTCCAGCACCTCGGCCATGCCCAGGAGCACGCGCGAGGTCACGTCGAACAGCGACTGGCCGGGTTGCATGATGTTGAGATCGTGATGCACCGGCAGGCCGGTCAGCTCGACAACCTGGTCGACCATTTCACGATGCTGGGCGGTGATGCATATTTCGGTGATGAAGCCTGGATGAGCAAGGGCGGCACGCGCCACTGGAAAGCATTTGAGTGCCTCCGGCCTAGTGCCGAACACGATCAGCAGTTTCTGCCTGGATGGCAGTTTTGGACGTGAAAGGACGTTCATCGCTGATCCTGGTCGCCTGCAGCCTTCGGGACATGCCGACTATTGCCCGCAAGAGCCATAATAGCGCCGGAAAGCGCCTTCGTGATCTCAATTCTTAATATATGATTAACAACCAAGGCCGCGTTCTCCCGGTTTAACTCTTGTGAAAGGTTGGGCTGACAAGTAGTCTATGACAGTAGTCTTGAAAAAGAATATATTGGATTGACTAATATTTTAATCATCGGCCACGCCGACACATCCCGGCGCTGGGAAAATGAGCTTCTGGCGCGGTTGAGTGCAGCTGGACATGCGGTTTCGAGTTGCCGCGCGCCGACGCCTGAACCCAATGCGCGCACGATGGATAACGTGCTGGCGCTCGAGGGCCGGCGCTTCGGCCCCTCACTGGCAAGCCGTTCCCGGCCGTTGCCGTCCGGCGACACCGGCCCAGTCGATCTTATGGTCGATCTCACCGCTACCGCCGCACGACGGGGCACGCCTGTCCTGACGCTCGAATTTTGCGGCCAAAGCAGCTTTGCCGCGGGCATGACCGAGATGCTGGCGAGCGGGCGGCTGCCCGAACTCACCGCTCGGCTCGACGGCGTTGCCGTCGCCAGAGCGCGGCCGATGATCAGCGACCGGTTGTGGCTGTCTCGAACCAGCAACGACCTGCTCGCCGGCGCCATCTCCCTGATTGCCCAATGTGTCGCCCGCTTTTCCGCGGGCAAACTTGCGCCGATTGCCGAGAGCCCGGCGCCGCCCCTGCAGAAAGGCGGATTTATCGGGCACTATCTGCCCTTTTTCGGCAGGGGGTTGGTCGACCGCGCCGTGCAAAAACTGCGACGTGGTCGGCGCCCCTTCTATTGGCAGGTTGCTTATCGGCTGATCGACGGTCCAGGCGTCGCCGAAACCGGACAGCTGGATGGTAAGCCGTTCACCGTGCTTGCCGATGACGGGCAGCGCTTCTACGCCGATCCGTTCGTTCTCGAGCGCGACGGCCGTCATTTTCTGTTTGTCGAGGAGTTTCCCTACTCCACCGGCCGCGGGGTGATTTCTGTCGCTGAACTTGGCACCGACGGCACTTTCGGCGTGCCGAAAGTGGTGCTGGAGGAAGCGCATCACCTGTCATATCCGCAGGTGTTTGCTCACTCCGGCGAGATTTTCATGATCCCTGAAAGCGCTACGGCGCGAGAACTGGTGCTCTACCGTGCCGAGCAGTTTCCGGATCGCTGGGTACGCGATACGGTGCTGATGACGGACAGGGATTTCAACGACGCCACGCTGCTCGAATCCGACGGTCGCTTCTGGCTGTTGGGGACTGAGCGGTTCGGTCACGGCAGCGCGTCCGACACGATGGCCGTCTATTCCGCCCCGGCGCTGCGTGGGCCGTGGGCTGCGCACGCGCTCAATCCCGTCGCAGTCGACCACTCCGCCACTCGGCCGGGCGGCGCCTTTATCCGCCAGGGCGACGCTTTGCTGCTGCCGGTGCAAAACGGGTCTAGAGCCTATGGCGGCGGCCTGGGATTGATGCGGCTGGATCGGCTTGATGATTTCGACGTCCGTTTTGAACTGCCCCGCTCAATCGATCCCGGGCCGGCATGGGCTCGGTCCGGCATTCACACGCTCAATCGCGCGGGCGGTGTCGAGGTCGTGGACAGCGCCGGCTGACCGGATCCGAGGTCCGTGCTTAACGAGGTCCAGCCGGGTTTGGGCTGGATGCAGCAGCCGAAGGCATGCTCTCGAGCGAGCCTCCATGGGGCTGCTTCCTGTAGGCAAGCAGCAACACCACGATGATCGTCATGTCCGGCGTTTTTGACGAAAGCGCGTTGTTTGACAGCGCGGCAAGCAAGAACGTTATGGTGCCGATCCATGCCGGCAGCGGCGCCCCGCGCAGCAGCCGGAAGACGAACCAGAATATCAGCGCTGTAAACAGCAGGGCTATGGGCAGGCCGAAGAGCAAGATAATTACCACCGGCGCGCTTTCGATGTAGGGCAGATGCAGCTTCTGCCGGACGATCGCCAGCAGGTCGTCAACGTTCATGCCGAACAGGATGTCGTTCCAGCTGACCAGTCCGAACACCTGATAAATGGTCACCCGGGCCATGAAGTTTTCGTCGAAGATGGTGTTGCTGAACCGATTCAGCAGACCGCCCGCAAACAGTACCGCTACGAGCACCGCGCCACCCGTCACGGTGAACATCAGCACGACAAATTTGGCCTGCCGCTCATATTTGAGCGACAGGCCCGGCCAAGGCACGAACAGCAGCAGAATGAGGATTTCGCCGGTGGCGAGCATCAGCGCGGCGCGAGCGCCCGATGCAGCGCAACCGATGAACAACAGGAAGATCGCCATCACCCGCGCCCATATGCGCCAGTGCGTCAGCGGCACGAATCCGATGGTTGTGGCGCAGAGCGCGCCCAGTGCCAGCGGATGGGCCGACAGGCCAGTTGGCCTGAATTGCAGTTCGTTCAACCCATAGGGCAACAGCCGATGTTGAGTCACCGCCTCGATGGTGCCGATGACAGCGCTCAGGATCGCCATTCCAAGCACGACGTCCCCCAGCGCCCGCCGCACCTCTGCATTCAATGCCAGCATCAACAGGCCTGTGGCGCCGGCCACCAGATAGGTATCGATGATGAACCCGGAGGAGCCCGCACGGCCGGTAACGAACAGATAGGGCACCAGCGCGAACATCAGCACCGAATAGCGGATCAACGCCTTGAATATTCCAATTTCGTCGCCGTGCAGCAGAAACGGCCGGCTGAAAAGAACGATAGGAAGCAGCAGGATGATCGCATAGGTGCCGAAATGCAGCTTCTCGTAGAACGAGCCTCCCTGGGCCGTATAGTCGACGACCATGTTCATCACCTGCGGTGATACCGTAAAGCGAAGCAGGAGCGCGAACGCTGCGCATAGGAAAAACAGCAGCGACAGCGCGTTCTGACGGCGCGCTCGGCTGGACGATAATCGTTCCGAAGCGGCAGCGGGATAGCTCATGGCCCATCCAAATGGCGATATTCGAACGGCATTCTGGGCAACGAAATCCCTTCAACGTCCGCCGGACGGACAGCGTGAGCGGTAAAATGGGCCAACTTGGAAAATAAGATGTTAACGATGTTTCTGTAGAGCAGGCCAAGCGTAATGATTTAACAAGGGTTGTCACCATGTCTGCCGGTTCCGGCACACCCCCCATCTCCGCGACGGCTTCCAATAACAGTGCATTCGAGCGTATCGCCAATGCACGGCGCAGGGCATTGCTGCAACAGCATGGCCCAGTCGCGGCGCTAAGCTCCGCGCCGGTGACGCCGCAACCTCCAGAGCCTGTCGCAACGGTGACCCTGGACAAGATCGGCGATTTCCTCGAGCTCGATTTTCGACGCCTGTTCGTCTGGCTGCGGGCCGGCCTCGCCCTGGCCTTCATGCTGGCGGTAATCGGCGGCATTGTCGGCGGCGCCTATGCATTGCTGAGCAAGCAGCGTTACACCGTCACGACCGAGGTCCTCATCAACCCATCCAATTTGCAGGTTGTGGAAAACGACCTCTACTCGCAACCGGGCCAGATCGATAGCCAACTGCTCAGCACGCGCAGCAAGCAGCGCATCCTGACCTCGGGCAACGTGCTTTCCCGTGTGGTGGACGAACTGAATCTGACTCACGATCCGGAGTTTTTCGATCCGGACCGGAGCACATCCTCGTCCGGCGCTGTGGCGAAGCCCGACCCGAGGCTCATCGCCTTGAAGAACCTGGCGGACCGGGTAGACGCCATCGCGGATCCGACCTCGTTTGTCACAACCCTCTCGGTATCTGCGGAAACCACCGCCAAGGCGATCCTGATCTCGCAGGCCATAGTCAAAAACTTCCAGGAAGAACTGGCTAAGGCGGAAGCTGCCGGCGCCAGCCGTGCCGCGGCTGCCCTTGACAGCCGGCTTGGCCAACTCAAGAGCGACGTGCAGGCAGCCGAAGAGAAGGTCGAGAGCTACAGGCGCAGCCACAACCTGTCGTCCAGCAATGGCCAGCTCGTCAGTTCGCAGACGCTGACGCAGCTCAATGGCGAAATCGTCGATGCGCAATCGCGTGTCATCGCCGCGCAGGCAAGCTACGACGCCCTGGTTGCCTCCGGTATCAACGGGGCCAATCCCGACCCCACGGTTTCGGAAGCGCTCGCGGCGCTGCGCGACAGGTCAAACAGCCTGCGGCAGCAGATCGATTCACAGTCGATGACCTTCGGTCCGCGCCACCCGACGATTGTCAGGCTCAGGACGGAACTCGAGACCGTCAACTCGCAACTCCGGGCCGAGTTCTCCCGCACCATCGGCACGGCAAAGGCCAGCCTGGACAAGGCCGGGGCCTCGTTGGCTTCTCTCAACGCCAGGATGAACGATCTGAAGAGCAATGTATTCACCGACAGCGAATCCGAAGTCGCCCTGCGTGAACTTGAACGCGATGCCGCCTCGAAGAGAGCGGTCTATGAGAGCTTCCTGTCACGTGCGCGCCAAATCAGCGAGCGCGAGCAGATCGACACCACAAACGTACAGGTGATTTCGACCGCGGTGCCCCCGCCCGCGCGCTCATGGCCTCCGCGCACTGCCCTGGTGGCAGGCGCAGGAGCGTTCGCAGGCTTTGCCCTGGGCATGCTTCTGGCCATCGGCATGGGCATCATCCGCGACATGCGCCGGCCGCCGAACCGATCAGGCCTTGCCGCCAGCCGAGCCTGAAGCAAGGCATGGCGAAGCGCATCGTTTTCCACATCGCCAGCCTGAGGGGCGGCGGCGCCGAACGTGTTTTCGTCCTGATGGCAAATGAACTGGCGTCGCGTGGCCACGAGGTCACGCTTTTTACCTGGAACGCGGAAGGCCCTAACGCCGCGCTGCGTTCCGCTGCCGTTCATCTGGTCGACTTCGGCCTTCTCTTGCGCGGCGAGGGTTACGCCAAGTCGGCGACGCTGAAAGGCATCGCGCGAAGCGCAAATTTGTTCCGCCGCCTTGATCCTGATGCGGTCTATAGCGCCCCGGAATTCGCCAATCTGGTGATGGCGCTGTCACTCATGTTGGCCAGAAGCCGGGCAAAATTCTTTCCAAGCTTCCATGCCGCCGCATCGCTGCCTGCCAGCGGCCTCGGCGCGAGGCTGGCGATCTGGCTTTCCGCGCTGGTTGCAGCGCGCGCAACCAAAGCCATCGCCGTTTCAGCGGGTGTCGGCCGTGACATCATCGCCCGCGGCTTCCCCGAATCGAAGGTTGTCGTCATCAACAACCCGCTGCCGCCGGCTGAAGCACCGCAGGGGAATTCCTATGCCTGGCAGGCAGCGTTGGCGGCGATGGGCGATGGCCCGGTCATCGCCACCGCCGGACGCCTGGTGCCGGTCAAGGACCACCGGACTTTGCTGCGGGCCTTCGCTGCCCTGCGCGCCGGCCGCCCTGCCCGGCTTGTCATCTTCGGCGAAGGTCCGCTGGCTGCCGAATTGCACGCCTGTGCCGAGCAGATCGGCATTGGCCAGGACGTACTCTTTGCCGGCTACGTCAACGATCCCGCAGCCTGTTACGCCGCAGCCGATCTGTTCGTCCTTACATCCACGAGCGAAGGCTTTGGCAACGTCTTGGTCGAGGCCATGGCCGCCGGTGTCCCCGTAATCTCCACCGATGCTCCGCATGGCCCGCGCGAAATACTCGCTGACGGCCGTTTCGGCACCTTGGTGCCGGTCGGTGACGCCGCGGCCCTGGCGAAGGCGATGGCCGAGATGCTGGACCACCCCACCCCTGCTGCCGTGCTGAAAAACAGGGCGGCGGATTTCACAGTCGACAAGATTGGCGATCAATACGAAGCGTTGCTCTAGTCGTTACGCACTGCCAGCAGATCGCGGTTGGATGCGGTCGACGTGGTCGGGCTTTGATTGCGATAATCTCTTCACGGGCTGGGGCGCAACGAATTTATCGTGAGGCATTCCCTCGTTCCTTGAGTTGTTGGGCGAGGAAATCCTTGACCGAATCGAGAACCGCATCCCGTTCATGAGATACGCCTGGCAGCAAATCGAAGCGCACGCGCGCCCCCGCCTCCTCGAACGATCGACACAATGCCATGAGGCGTTCCGGCCGTGTTCGCCCCGCATCGTTGGCGCCCGGCATCCAATGGGTGCTGCCTTGGACATGAGTGATCTCCCAAGTCTCCAGGTCAGCGTCGCCGACGATCATCTGGAAAGGCACTTTTGCCAGCGCTGCGGCATCGAAGGTGATGCCGAACTTCTCCGGCAGATCGCGAATGCCCACCCACCAGTCACGCGTCGGATCGAGCAAGGTCACCGAGCCTGGCGCGCCGATTGAGGCCGCCCAGAGCCTGTCGGGATGCAGGATAGCAAAACGATGCGTGAAATGCCCGCCGCCGGAAAATCCGAACATGGCAAACCGGCTCCAATCCTGACTGTATTTGGCGCTGACCTCCTCAACCATGGCGAGCAGCACCTGATCGTAGCGTATGTTGCCCTCGAGCAAATATTTGTATCCGCTGCGGGCATCATCCCCGAGAACGCCGATTGGAAACAGCGGACACAAAACGGCGCAGCCGTTCCAGCGTCCGAACTCGGAAAACGCATCGCGGAATCCAAGAAAAGAGGTGCGGCCGGTGCCATGGACAGCAACCATCAGATCGACTTTGGCCCCTTCCCCAACCGCGGGAGGCACATACAGGCAATAGTGAAAGCGCGGGTCTGATTTGGAAGCAAAGATGGCGGTCGCGCCAAGGTCATAGGTAGCGCGACCGCGATCCGCGACAGGCCCCTTGGCAACGCTTGTCAAATCGATAACTCCTTAATAGGCCCGGCATTCCGGCAACAATATACCGGTCGGCCGACCTCGTGAACTGGAGGCGCCTCCAGGCAGCCGCGAGGAGGACCTCGTCGTGCATCGGAAGCAGGGCGCCGGCGGGGCGATCAGGGGCAAAAAGAATGCCTCCGCCAACGCCTCGGGAAGCCGCCATTAACTTTTCGTTAACCATGCCGGGCTAGCCTTAACCAATCAGTAAGGACTCGCCTCTGTGACCTGCGTCGCTCCCATCCAAAACAAGTCCATACGCTTTCGAGCGCGCTCGTTTGTAGCCTTCACCCTCACCCCTGAGGCCCCGCTAGGGGAATGGCTGCAAAGCCTCGATCACTGGACCGAAAACTCTCCCGGCTTCTTTGCCGGCCGCCCGGTCGTGCTCGATCTGAATATACTCAAGCCCGAGGTGGGCGAGATGCGGGATCTGGTCTTACAACTCGCGGAGCGCGGGATTCGCATCTACGCGATCGAGGCCGATGGCAATGTAGCTCTCGATGCCGATCTGCCGCCGCTCCTCGTTGGCGCCAAGGAGGCCACCGCCGACGCGCTTTACGTGCAGCCGCACCCGAAGGCCGCAGCTGAGGCCAAGACGGAAGAGCCGCAGGCGCCGAACTCATTGATGATCAAGGCACCGATCCGCTCCGGCCAGTCGATCTTTCATCCCGATGGCGATGTGGTCATTGTCGGCTCCGTCAGTTCCGGTTCCGAGATCATCGCCGGAGGATCGATCCACGTCTACGGCACGCTGCGTGGACGTGCGTTCGCCGGCGCCACGGGAAATTCCGCGGCTCGCATCTTTTGCCGGAAAAACGAAGCCGAACTTCTGGCGGTGGACGGCTGGTACCGCACTGCCGAGGAGATGGACGCCTCCTCGCGAGGAAGGCCGGTACAGGCCTTTCTCGAGGACGGCGCACTTTGCGTCGCACCGCTCAACTAACAACATTGGAGGCACAAATATGGGCAAGGTAGTGGTTGTCACATCCGGCAAAGGGGGTGTCGGCAAGACGACCTCGACGGCCGCTCTCGGCGCCGCGGTCGCGAAAACCGGCAAGCGGGTGGCTCTCGTCGATTTCGACGTCGGCCTGCGCAACCTCGATCTGATCATGGGTGCCGAGCGGCGCGTTGTTTTCGATATCGTCAACGTCATTCAGGGAACCGCCAAGCTTTCGCAGGCGCTGATCCGTGACAAGCGACTCGAAACGCTGTTCCTGCTGCCGGCCTCGCAAACGCGCGACAAGGATGCTCTCACCGAGGAAGGCGTCGCCGACGTCATCGACAAGCTGCGCTCCGTTTTCGACTACGTCTTCTGCGACAGCCCGGCCGGCATAGAGCGGGGCGCGCAACTTGCCATGCGCTTTGCCGACGAGGCGGTAATCGTCACCAACCCGGAAGTGAGCTCGGTCCGCGATTCCGATCGCATCATCGGCCTGCTCGACTCCAGAACGATGAAAGCCGAGCAAGGTGAATCGATTGTCAAACACGTGCTCGTCACACGCTACGATGCTGCGCGCGCTGCCCGCGGCGAGATGCTGAGCATCGATGACGTGCTCGAGATCCTGTCGACGCCCTTGCTGGGAATAATTCCCGAGAGCCAGGACGTGCTGCGCGCATCCAATGTGGGCGCGCCGGTTACGCTCAGCGAAAACACCAACCCCGCCGCACGCGCCTATATCGACGCGGCAAGAAGACTCGAGGGCGAGGACCTGCCGGTCATTCTGCCTTTCGAGCGGAGGGGCCTCCTCGACCGGCTGTTGGGAAGGAGGGCAGCATGAACCTGCTCGATATCTTCAAGCGCCGCGGCAGCGCGCCGGTGGCGCGCGAACGCTTGCAACTGCTGTTGGCTTACGAGCGTCGAAGCCGCAACCAGCCCGATCTCGTCTCGGTGTTGCGCGAGGAGATCATGGCGGTGATCGCCCGGCATGTTCAGGTCGACCAGGATTTCCTGCAGGTGAGCATGGATCACGGCGAAACGACGTCGAGATTGGAGATCGACATCCAGATTCCCAACAAGGTCGCAATGCCCATGGCCGCGGCGTTCTAACGGAATCCTCCGGCCAGGGCTTGCGTCGGCTGCTGCCGAGGTTGCGGCGCCGTGGTTGGCGTGCTTGAGCCGGTTGCCACCGGCAAGTCTCGCAATTCGAGGACAGTAATCACTGCCTCACCAAAAACCCGCGGCCGTTTCCAGCCGCGGGGGGCCTTGGGAGGGCCTTTCGAACCCGTGGTCAAATGTTGGCGAGCAATTCGTTGACGCGGCTTTCCATGTCGGCAAGGGCGGTGTCGACGTCCTTCTGGCCACTGATTGCTGCACTCATCTCTTCGCCGATAATGTCCTGGATCGCAAACTGACGCTGTACGGCGGACGGCAGCGGCCTGCCGAGATCGGCGACCGCAGAGATCGTGTTGCGATGCGGCAGTGCCTTGAAGGCGTCCGAGGTGATCACGGCCTTATAGGCCGGCAAGTGGCCGGTGCGCGACCATTCGAAGTCGTTGTCGGCGAAGAACTTCAGGAATTTACCGATAGCCGCGATCTGTTCAGGCGTGCGGTCTTTCTGCGAAACGGCCCAAGTGTGGCCGTCGGCATATTGCGCGTGGGCGCCGCCAAACAGCTGCGGATACGGATAGACCGCATAGCCGCCCTTGTTGAGCGCCGTACCCTTGGTCTCGGACTGGGCGTTGTAATCGCCGACCACCCAGGTGCCGTTAAGGTGGACGCCACCCTCGCCTGCAAGGAAGGCGTTGATCGAGCCGCCATAGTCGAGATCCTTGGTGGTGTAGCCCTTCTCGAAGATCGCCTTGTACATCTCGACGACCTTCTTGGCTTCCGGCGTATTCAACTTCACATGCTTCGGATCGGCGAAGAAATCGGAATCCTGCTGGAAAAGATAGGTGTAGAGGTTGCGTGTGTAGAGTGCAGTCTCATTGGTCAGGTTCTGGACGAAATAAGGCTTGCCCGTCTTCTGCTTGAACTGTTCGGCCTGGGCGAGCAGTTCCTCGGGCGACTTTGGAAAAATCGGCGTGCCGTCGGCATTGACCAGGCCGGCTTGTTTGAAAAGATCCATGTTGACGTGATAGAGCATCGTCCAGCTGTCGATCGGCAGGCCGTAGATCTTGCCGTCTTTGGTGGCGCCATTGCGCGCCGCATCGGTGAAGGCGTCGGGTGTCACGCCGACCGACTTCAAGAGATCGTCGAGCGGCATCAACAGGCCCTTCGACTGATAATCCGACAGTACGGATTCATGGATCGTGACGATGTCCGGAGCGTCGCCTGAAGCGAACTGCGCGGTCAGCTGATCATAGCCGGGCCATTCCACGGTGGTGACGTTGACGTGGACATCGGGATTGTCGGCGTTGAACTTGTTGATCAGCGAGGTGATGATGCCGCATTCGCCAACGGCCTTGGTGGCATCGGTATTGGTGCCGAAATCGGCATCGCAGGCGCCGAAAAAGCGCTGCACGCTCAGTTCCGTGGCCGCGAAGCTTGGAGCTGCGAGCATCATTGCGCCCGCAGAAACTGCGGCAAACAGTATTTTCTTCAGTTTCATATCAGTTCCTCCTACTGAGTTTCCGCCGCTCCACCCTGGATTGGCTTTCGTGCTTCAATTGCTGCGCATTCCCCCGGCCGTCAGGCAATCTTCGTTATCTCACCGCAGCGCCGGAGACCGCCGTGACGATGTATTTCTGGAAGAACAGGTAGACGATCAGGATCGGTGCACCGGCGAACACCGCCTGCGCCATCAGGAAGCCGATGCCTTCGGACTGGGCGAAGTTGGTCTGGGTCGAGGCCATGCCGACCGTCAGCGTGAACATGTCCTTCTTCGTCGCCGAAATCAGCGGCCAGAAGTAGTCGTTCCAGGCGCCGAGAAAGGTGAAGATGCCGAGCGTCGCCTGCGCAGGCAGCGTGAGCGGCAGAAGCACCTTCCAGAAAATTCTGAGCCGGCTGGCGTTATCGAGCATGGCGGCTTCGTCCAGCTCCTTCGGGATGGCCTTGAAATACTGGGTCATCAGGAAGACACCGAACGGAGCCGAAAGGCCCGGCAGAATGAGCCCTTGATAGGTGTTGTGGAACTTCAGCATGCTGAAGATCTGGTGACGGGCGACAAGCACGGCCTGTTCCGGGACCGCCAGACCGAACAGCACGATCACGAACAGCACGTCTCGGCCGGGGAAATTCAGCCGTGCAAAACCGTAGCCGGCGAGCGACGACAGGATCAACGTGCCGAGCGTCAATCCGCCCGAGACGATGATGCTGTTGCGCACCCAGATGAACACCGACGAGGTGCCGACGGTGTTGATGTAGTTCTTCAGCGTATAGGGCGCGTGAAACACCGAATTCGGATCGGCCATCAGCTCCGTATTGTCCTTGAGTGACAGGCCGATGACCCACAGAACCGGCGCGATCATGACGATCGAAAGCAGGATGACCAGGGCCAATAACAAATGGTCGCCAAATGCCCGGCCCTTGATGGAAGCTGCTGTGGCGCTCATGCCTGGTCTCCCCTGCTGCGTGTCACCAGGTACTGGGCCATGGCCGCGACCAGGATGAGGATGAACAGGATTTCCGATGCAGCGGCGCCCAGGCCGAGATCCCAGCGACGGAATGCGGTATCGTAGATGTAGAGCACGATCGGCTTGGTCAGGTTGTTCGGACCGCCGCGCGTCATCAGCCAGGCCTGGCCGAAGAGCTGGAATTGCAGCACGATCTGGATGATGATCACCAGGATGAAGGTCCGCTTGATCGACGGCAGCGTGATCGAGCGTAGCGTCTGCCAGCGATTGGCATTGTCCAGCGCTGCCGCCTCGTAAATATCCTGTGGAATCTGCTGGAGCGCCGAGAGAAAGAGCATCATCGGCAGGCCGATACACCACCAGATGGTGGCAATGGCGATGCCGACCATCGCCAGGCTGGGATCGGAAATGAAGGCCGGAGCCGTTGCGCCGAACCATCCGTAGATCGTCGACAACAGGCCGACATTCGGAATGAAGACGATGCGCCAGATCAGCGTGACGATGGTGACCGATAGCACCGACGAGGAAAAGAACAGCGTCCGCAAAACCGCGGCAGTGCGCGTGCGGCGGTTGAGGCAAAGCGCCAGGAAAAGGCCGATCAGCGCCAGCGTCGGCACCGTCAGAAGCACGAAATAGAAGGTGTTCCAGATCGATTGCAGGAAGACCTTGTCGTGATACAGCCTGGCGTAATTGCCGAGACCGACAAAATTTCCGGACGAAAACGTGTCGGCCTTGTGGAAACTCAGCCACATCCCCCAGAGCAGCGGGAAGAGCAGCAGCGTGGTGAAGAAGAACAAGAATGGCGCAACGAAAATGACGTTTCGCCATTGCGGCGCATAGATGTCGGCGGTAGGGGCTCTGACGCCGACAGCAAGCGTCGCGGTCGGGGACATCGCCAGCCGGTCAGCCATCTCAGGCCTCCCTCGCATGCCAGGCGCGGCCGGTCTCGTTGAACAGATGCGATTTCTGGCCATCAAAGGCGAGCCCGATTCTGTCGCCGACGGCGACGCGGCTGTTGCCGGCATCCGAGCCGACGATCTGCTGGCCATCGCCCAGCCGCGCGTAGATCAGGGTGCGTTCGCCGAGCCGCTCGAGCACATCGACCACGCCGCCGGCATTGCCCTGTCCGGCGGCAACGATGCGCACGTCTTCAGAACGGATGCCGAAAGTGTACTTGCCATCGGTCAGTTGGCTGGAGGCGATCTCGGTCTGCACCGAGACGCCGTCCGCAAACCTGGCCGTGGCGTTCTTGCCGTATCTGTCAAGCGTCGCATCGACGAAGTTCATCGCCGGCGCGCCGACGAAACCCGCGACGAATTTGGTCGCCGGGCGCTCGTAGATCTCCATCGGGGTACCTATCTGGTCGATCTTGCGATTGTTCATGACGACGATGCGGTCGGCCAGCGTCATTGCCTCGACCTGATCATGGGTGACGAAGATCATCGTCGATTGCAGCCGCTGGTGAAGCTGGGCAAGCTCGATGCGGGTGCGGGTGCGCAACGCGGCATCGAGATTGGAGAGCGGCTCGTCGAACAGAAAGGCCTTCGGCTCCTTGACGATCGCACGGCCGATGGCGACGCGCTGGCGCTGACCGCCGGAGAGCTGGCCCGGCTTGCGATCGAGCAGATGCGGCATTTCCAGCATGCGGGCGGCTTCATTGATGCGCGCCTCGATGACCTTGCCTGGTACGCCGATATTCGCAAGGCCGAAGGCCATGTTGTCGCGCACCGTCATATGCGGATAAAGCGCATAGGACTGGAACACCATGGCAATGC
The DNA here is from genome assembly GCF_000502835.1 of Mesorhizobium sp. LSJC280B00. GTDB lineage: Bacteria > Pseudomonadota > Alphaproteobacteria > Rhizobiales > Rhizobiaceae > Mesorhizobium. Next base: position 2,287 of record NZ_AYVL01000011.1, on the reverse strand, counting down.
CGCGCTTGCCCGGTGGCAGATGATCGATGCGCTCGTTGTTGATGGCAATCTCGCCGCTGTCGACAGCTTCGAGCCCGGCAATCATTCGAAGAAGCGTCGATTTTCCGCAGCCGGACGGGCCCAGGAACACGATGAATTCGCGTGCCCTTATGGAGAGCGACAGATGATCCAGCACCGTCATGGCACCGAACTGCTTGCTCACGTTCCTGATCTCGATATCGGCCGTCACGTCGACGCTCCTCCTCAGCGTTTGCGCTTTCTCGATGATCCGCCTGAACTCAGAGCCTCAGGCGTATGACCTGGTAGGAATAGGCCGGCAGTGACAGGCTCAGCTTGCCGCCGGCGAGCGAGGCGCCCTCACCCTTCCTGGGGCCGACATTGCCAGGGTTTTCGGCCGAATTGACGGCTTTCAGATCGGCGTGTGCCATCACCTGGTGATCGACGATCTCCGCCGCGCCGAAGCCGGTGAGGTCGACCACTGTTTCGATTGCCTCGCTCGAATGGCGGTTGACGGCGAAGAAGGTGACGTGGCCGGTTTGCCTGTCGTGCACGCCGGCAACATCGACATAGGCGACGTCGCCCGCAACGCTGGATTTGTAGGTCGGGCTTTCCACCTTGAGATCCAGCGCATTGCCGCGACCATAGTTAGAAGCAAACAGATAGGGATAAAAAATCGTCTGCCGCCATGCCGGGCCATTCGGAACGGTCATGATCGGCGCGATGACATTGACCAGTTGTGCCAGGCAGGCGATCTTGACGACATCGGAACGGCGGATGAAGGTGTTGAGGATCAGGCCGACCTGCAGCACATCCTCGAAATTATAGATGTCTTCGAGCAACGGCGGGGCGAACGGCCAGCCGTTGCTGCCGCCGAGTATCTTCCTGTCCTGCTCCTTGGAATGGTACCAGACGTTCCATTCGTCGAACGAGATGTAGACCTGCTTGTTGGAGCGCTTCTTGGCCTTGATATACTCGATGACGCCGGCGACCGAGACAATGTAGTCGTCGAGCTTTTCGCTCATGGCGAGATAGTTCGGAGCGTCGTTGGCGTCGTTGTCGAAATACATGTGCAGTGAGATGTAGTCGACCTCGTTGTAGGTATGGTCGAGAACCGTCGCTTCCCATTCAGGGTAGGTCGGCATCTTGGCATTCGAAGAGCCGCAGACCACCAGCTCGAGTGACTTGGAGAAGGCGCGCATGGCCTTGGCCGTCTCATGCGCCAGCCGGCCATACTCGTCCGCGGTCTTGTGACCGATCTGCCAGGGGCCATCCATTTCATTGCCGAGGCACCAGAGCTTGACGTCGAAGGGCTCCTTGCGGCCGTTGGCGATGCGCCTGTCGCTCCATTTGCTGCCGCCGGGATGGTTGGCGTACTCCAGCAGATTGCGGGCTTCGTCGAGGCCGCGCGAGCCGAGATTGACGGCAAGCATCATCTCGGTGTTGGCGCAGGTGCACCAATCGGCAAATTCATGCAGGCCGACTTCGTTGCTTTCCGATGTGTGCCAGGCGAGGTCGAGGCGCACTGGGCGCTGTTCCTTGGGACCAATGCCGTCTTCCCAATTGTAGGCCGAGACGAAATTGCCGCCGGGATAGCGGACGATCGGAACATTGAGTTCCCTGACGAGATCGATGACGTCCTGACGCATGCCGTTGGCATCCGCTGTCGGATGGCCGGGCTCATAGATGCCGGTGTAAACTGCCCGCCCCAGATGCTCGATGAAGGATCCGTAGAGCCTCGGATCGATTTCCGAGACGACATAATGCGGATGAGCCGTAACGGCTGCCTTCATGCATTCCTCCCATCGATATCACAAACGATGATTTAAATCATCTTGCCCGATATCAAAGAGGAATTAGCAGCCCTTCGTCAAGCCAAAATACCCAAATGTAGGACAATTAGACGAACGCTTTGGCACAGCAGAAAGCCAGATAGTTGAAATTGCTGCGTTATCTTCAGAACCCGGTTTCATGATATCAACCAGTTTTGATCCTGAGCAGGATGTCCTGATCGTAATTTCCAAAGCCCTTGCCGAAAATATTGATCCCGCCAGGGCGCTTGGCGTCGTCCTTGACGCCGATACGGACGCGGATTGAATGATGGCTCTTCAGATCGAGTGCGGCGAGGCCGGTTTCGGAAATCCTGAGGCCGTCGACATAGGTGCCGTCATTGGCAATTCGCCAGTTCTTCAGCTTACCGTATTGCGAGCCCTTGAGCTTCCACCAGGAGGGCGTGAAGACGCCGCGCTTGTCGCCGAAATCCCCCGGCGACGTCCAGGTGCCGACATCG
>NZ_AYVL01000010.1 GCF_000502835.1 Mesorhizobium sp. LSJC280B00 | reverse complement strand
CGTGGTCGACAAGGATGCAGGTGAGCTGGTCGCCGACCGCCTCATGGATCAGCAAGGCCGCGACCGAGGAATCAACGCCGCCCGACAGCGCGCAGATCACCTTGCCCTTGCCGACCTGTTTGCGGATCGTCTCGACCGCGTGCTCGCGGTAGGCGCGCATCGTCCAGTCGCCTTCGATGCCGGCGATGTTGTGGACGAAGTTGCGGAGCAGCCTGGCGCCGTCCGGCGTATGCACCACTTCGGGGTGGAACATGAGGCCGTACATTTTGCGTTCGACATTGCCGAAGATAGCGAAGGGCGAGCCCTCCGATTTTCCGAGCACCTCGAACCCCTTGGGCAGGGAGATGACGCGGTCGCCATGGCTCATCCACACCTGGTGGCGCTGGCCGGGCGCCCACAGGCCGTCGAACAACGGGCTGTCCTTGGCGATCTCGACGAAGGCGCGGCCGAATTCGCGGTGGTCGGAGCTTTCGGCGACGCCGCCCATCTGCACGCACATCGCCATCTGGCCATAGCAGATGCCGAGCACCGGCACGCCGGCGTCGAAGACGATCTGCGGCGCGCGCGGACTGCCGATGTCGCCGGTCGAGGCCGGGCCGCCGGACAGGATCACCGCCTTCGGATTGACGCGCTTGAACGCCGCCTCGGCCGACTGGAAGGGCACGATCTCGGAAAAGACGCCGGCCTCGCGGATGCGGCGGGCGATCAGCTGGGTGAACTGGCTGCCGAAATCGACAATCAGGACGGTGTCGGGATGATTGGCTGTTTTCATGGCGAGCGTTTAGAGAAAGAAACGAGTCGGCGCAATGGGTTGTGAGGTCGCGCTTTCACTTCGATTCCGGTGTGTCGTCCTGAACGCCAGAGGCTTTGTCCAATGCATCCGTTTGCGTTGTATCGAGCGACTGCAAGGCGCCCATCAGCGCCGCGAAACGCTCGTGACCAAGGCGGGCAACATAGCTCCGTTCGATCTGCAGCTTGATGCGGTCGCCATCGCGCAGGGCGTCCAGGCCCTTGCGGGTGTAGCGCACAAGCTTGCCGCGACCGTCTTGCGGATCGGGCAGACGCTGCAACACACCTTCCGTCTCCAGGCCATCGAGCAATTGCTGAATCGCCTGCTTTGAGATCGCCGAGCGCTCGATCAGCGCCGACTGGCGCATGCCGCCGCGCGGGATGTGTCCAAGCAGGCCGGCACGCGCTTCGGTGAACCAGTGATGGCCGGCAGCGCGCATCGCAGCGGCGAACTCGGTCTGCCAGGCGCGGCTCGCCTGCCACAGCCGCCAACCTATGTGATCCGGCAGCGCTTCAGGTTTTTCGTCAAGGCCCTTGACCAAATTCTTCTCGCCCGATACATAGTCAAGCATCTTGACTACTAGTTCACTCTAAGTGGCGATGCCGGTCAAGGCAATCGGCGACTTCAATTCAGGAGGAAATCATGGCAGCACTTCAGAAGGAAACCCTTGCAATGCTCATTCCGGGCATGACCCATGTGTTGGAACGAAACGGCAAGGAGGCTTACGTCTATTTTGAAAGCGAGGGTGCCGCGCACATGCTGCTCGACGATGGCGAGGCGCGAAGCGGGCGCTGGCGGATGCTCGATGACGGTTATGTCGCCGACTGGGACACCGGCGCGACCGGACGCTGGACCCTCGATCACGAGCCCGGGTCAGTCACTTACATCAATCGCGACAACGCCGTTCGCTTCAGGATGATCGGCGTGCTGTTCGGCAACGCTAAGAAGCTGCCGCCCCAACAAGCTTGAAGTCGATCGCGCCCGAGGCGATCGCCTGTTCCAGCAGTTGCACCGCCGCGGCCAGCTTCTCGTCGATGACGTGCAGATATTCGGTCCAGTCGCCGACATGCCTCAGATCGGCTGCCCCGTCGGAAATGCCGCGCAGGCCGATAAGCGGCACGTCGAACAGCTGGCAGGCGCGCAGGCAGGCGAAGGTCTCCATATCGACCATGTCGGCGGCGATCGCGTCGTAGGCGGCGCCGGAGACGATTGCCGCCCCGGTCGACAGCGTCGCCTGTCTGACGCCTGGTATCCTGAACGGCAGCGGCACGCTGACAGGCAGGTCGAGGAACGGCGTGGCGCCCTTCTCGAACCCGAGGGGCGAGGCGTCCATGTCGCGGTAGGCGACTGAAACGGCCTGGTAGATTTCCGTCTGCTCCAGCGTCCGGCTGCCCGCCGACCCGAGCGACACGACTAGATCGGGCAGCGCCATCCCGGCATGCAGCCGGGATAGTTCGGCGCTGAGTCCGACGCCGGCCTCGACCGGTCCGACGCCGGTCAGCAGCGGCGTGAACAGCCGCTGCAGGTGTGGACCGTATTCGGCTTCGGCCGCCATGACGAAGAGAACGGATCTGCCGGAGATCGGGGTGAGCTCACCAGGTGTCTTGCCGGCCATGATCGTCCATCCTCCCCTGCCCGTTCCTCAGCCCTCGATGCCGTCGCGGCCGAGCACTGTCATCATCGTTCCGGTCATCGTGGCGATCAGCTTGGCCTCGCCGTCGACGGCGAACGCATAGGCCTGGCCGTCGGCGACGATGATGGTGCGGCCGGGCTTGGTAACCGAGCCGCGAAACAGGAAACGCTCGCCCCTGCCCGGCGCCAGCAGATTGACCTTGAACTCGATGGTCAGCACGCCGGAATTTTCCGGCATCAGCGAGAATGCCGCATAGCCGCAGGCCGAGTCGAGAGCCGTCGAAATGACGCCGGCATGGAGAAAGCCGTGCTGCTGCGTCAATGCCGCAGAATAGGGCATTTCGATCTCGATGATGCCGGGCGTCACCAGCGTCAGCTCGGCGCCAATCGTCATCATCGCGTTCTGGCGCGCGAAGGACGTCCTGACGCGGTCCTCGTAATCGGGAGCAGGAACGATCTTTGCTGCCATGGCCGTCGCCCTTCGTTTCTCGACAAATCTTATTGCAAAGGCATTTATCGCAGAGGGGTGGGCGGCAGGCAATCGCAAATGCTGCACTGCAGCATTCGGCTTAGCCCTGTATCGATGGCAACGATTCAGCCGGCCCGCCGCAGCGCGCAGAAGTAAAAGCCGTCGGTGCCGCTCAGCAACGGCGACAGCGAAATGCCGCCCGCAGCGCCTATCCGCATTGCCGCTTCGTGGCCCGCAAAACGGCTGTCCCAAAGCTGGCGGTGATCGAGCGGGACAAAACCGGGATGGCGGTCCCGGAAGGCCGAAACCTGGTCGCCATTCTCCTCGTCGAACACCGAACAGGTGATGTAGACCAGCAGGCCGCCGGGTTTGACGAAGTCCCTGGCGGCATCGAGTATCGTCTCCTGCTCGCCCTTGCGGGCGTCGAGCTGTCTTTGCGTCAGCCGCCATTTGGCATCCGGCCGGCGCCGCCAGGTGCCGCTGCCGGTGCAGGGCGCATCGATCAGGACGATGTCCATATGCTTGCCGAGCGGCGCGAGTTCGGCCGGCTTGGTGACGATCTGCACATTGCGGTTTTCCGAGCGGCGGATGCGGTCGAAGATCGGCGCCAGCCTTGCCTTCTCCGCATCGTGAGCGAAGATCTGGCCTCGATTATCCATCGCCGCGGACAGCGCCAGCGTCTTGCCGCCGGCGCCGGCGCAAAAGTCGAGCACCTGCATTCCAGGCTCGGCGCCGGCCAGTTCAGCCGCAATCTGCGAACCCTCGTCCTGGACCTCGAACCAGCCTTTCTGGAAGGCCGGCTCGGCCTGCACGTTCGGGTGCCTGCCGTCGCCTTCGATCGGCGGGATGCGGATACCGTGCGGCGCGATCCGGGCAGGCTTGGCGCCGGTCTCCGCCAGTTCCGCCAGCACCTTGCCGCGATCGGCCTTCAGCGTGTTGACCCTGAGGTCGAGCGGCGGGCGTGTCGCCAGCGCGGCACCCTCTTCCACCCAGGCCGTGCCGAACGCCCGTTCGAACAGCGGCATGCACCAGTCGGGGATGTCTGCCCTGACGGCCGGCGGCGCATCGGCAAGCCGGCGACCGCCGAGCGTTGTCAGTTCGTCGGCGGTAAGCAGCGGCGGCGCGAACTTGTCGCCCTCGAGCGCCTCGTTCAGCGACTGCGCCGTCTGGCCCCATTCGAGCAGCAGCGCGCCGAAGCCGATGGCGCACGGCGTGTCCTCGCCGAGCAGCCAGCCTGCGGAGCGCTTGCGGCGCAGCGCGTCGTAGACGATGTTGCCGATCGCGGCACGGTCGCCGCCACCGGCGAAGCGGTGCGACAGGCCCCAGTCCTTCAGCGCATCGGCCACCGGCCGGTGACGCCGGCCAATATCGTCAAGCACTTCGATGGCTGCCGCCAGCCGCCCGCCCAGTCTCATTGTCGTCTTCCATTACTCAGCAAATTAATTCCGGCCCTGCTCTTAGAGCTTTTCGTGCCCTGATTGAAACAGTTCTGTTTCGCCGACGGCGAGACGATCCATGCGGAGGGGTGACGAATGTGGGTTGGTGCATCGCGAGCCGCCGCCACCAAGCGGGCGCCGGCATGCGGTACGAAACAATTCGATCAATATATTATATGTTTCTAATGTGCGTGTCTGGTGCTCACAAGCATAGCGGCTTGCGCAACTGCTCTGCTTTGCAAGTTTTCCGGTTGCGAATACTCTTTGCGCGGTGATTCGCGTCGCAGAAAAAGCGGAGCCGCGGGTCGATACGAGGAGAGGGCAATGAAAACTTATCTGGCGGAAGTTCTAGGCACGTTTCTATTGGTGTTCATCGGCACGGCTTCGGTGGTGACGGGCGGCTTCGGCGGCGCGCTGCCGCTCGGCCAGGAAGGTATCGGTCTGGCGTTCGGCATCGGCCTGATAGCGGCCGCTTACGCGATCGGCCCGATTTCGGGCGCGCATCTCAATCCGGCGGTGACGCTCGGTGTGTTCCTCGCCGGGCGGATGCCGGCCAGGGATGTCATTCCCTATTGGATCGCGCAGGTCATCGGCGCCATCATCGCGTCGCTGGCACTGTGGATCATCGTCTCCGGACAGGTGGGCGGCCACACCGGCGGCTTCGGCGCCAATGGCTGGGATGTGACGAAATGGGGCGTCAGCTCGGCCTTCCTGTGGGAGCTGATCGGCACCTTCACCTTCGTCACGGTGATCCTCGGCGTCACCAACGCCAAGCACACCACGGCCTTCGCCGGCCTGGTCATCGGCCTGACGCTGGCCGGACTACACTTCGCCATCATTCCGGTGACCGGCACATCGCTCAACCCGGCCCGTTCGATCGGACCGGCGCTGTTTTCGGGAACTGCGGCGATCGGCCAGCTCTGGCTGTTCATCGTCGCGCCGCTGATCGGCGGCGCCATTGCCGGCGTGGTCGCCAAGGCCGGTATCTTCGAGAAAGACTGACTTTTCGGAAGCCCAACGAAAAAGGCGCGGGTCGAGACCCGCGCCCTTTTTGTTGCGTCGAGAAATTCGTATGCCCGGATCAGGCCGCGAGGTCAAAACGGTCGGCGTTCATCACCTTGGTCCAGGCGGCGGCGAAATCCCTGACGAACTTCTGCCCGGCGTCGGCCGATCCGTAGACCTCGGCAAGCGCACGCAATTGCGCGTGCGAGCCGAAGATCAGGTCGGCGCGGGTGCCGGTCCACTTGACCGCCCTGGTCTTGCGGTCGCGTGCTTCGTAGACTTCATCGGACCCGGCGGCCGGATCCCAGACCGTGTTCATGGAGAGCAGATTGACGAAGAAATCGTTGGTCAACGTGCCCGGCCTGTCGGTGAACACCCCGTGCTTCGACTGACCGCTGTTGGCGCCGAGCACCCGCAACCCGCCGACGAGCACCGTCATCTCCGGCGCCGTCAAGGTCAGCAGCTGCGCCCGGTCGACCAGCATCGCTTCGACCGACATCGGCGGCTTACCCCTGACATAATTGCGGAAGCCATCGACTTTCGGCTCGAGCGCGGCGAAGGACTGGATATCCGTCTGTTCCTGCGAGGCGTCCATGCGGCCCGGCGTGAAAGGAACCTGCACGTCATGGCCGCCGTCCTTGGCCGCCTTCTCGACCGCGGCGACGCCGCCGAGAACGATCAGGTCGGCAAGAGAGATCTTCTTGCCGCCGGACTGCGAGTTATTGAAGCCCTTCTGGATGCCTTCGAGTGTCTCGAGCACCTTGGCCAGCTGCGCCGGCTGGTTGACCTCCCAATCCTTCTGCGGCGCCAGGCGGATGCGGGCGCCGTTGGCGCCGCCGCGCTTGTCGGAGCCGCGGAAAGTCGAGGCCGAGGCCCAGGCGGTCGAGACCAGTTCGGAAACGGACAGGCCGGAGGCCAGGATCTTCGCCTTCAGCGAGGCGATGTCCTGTTCGCTGACCAGCTCGTGGTCGATTGCCGGTATCGGGTCCTGCCAGATCAGCTCTTCCTTCGGCACGAGCGGCCCGAGATAGCGGAGGGCCGGACCCATGTCGCGATGGGTCAGCTTGAACCAGGCGCGCGCGAAGGCATCGGCGAACTGATCAGGATTCTGATGGAAGCGCCGCGAGATCTTCTCGTAGGCCGGGTCGACGCGCAAAGCGAGGTCGGTGGTCAGCATCGCCGGCGCGCGGCGCTTCGACGGGTCGTGCGCGTCCGGCACGGAGCCTGCACCGGCGCCGCCCTTCGGCGTCCACTGCTGGGCGCCGGCCGGGCTCTTGGTCAGTTCCCATTCGTAGTTGAACAGATTGTCGAAGAAGTTGTTGCTCCACTTGGTCGGCGTCGTGGTCCAGGTCACCTCGAGGCCCGAGGTGATGGCGTCGCCGGCAATGCCGGTGGCATGCTTGCTCGACCAGCCGAGGCCCTGCGCCTCGATGCCGGCGCCTTCCGGCTCCGCCCCGACCAGCGATGCATCACCGGCGCCGTGGGTCTTGCCGAAGGTGTGACCGCCGGCGATGAGCGCCACGGTTTCCTCGTCGTTCATGGCCATGCGGGCGAAGGTCTCGCGGATATCGCGCGCCGCGGCCAATGGATCGGGCGTGCCGTTCGGCCCTTCCGGGTTGACGTAGATCAGCCCCATCTGCACGGCGCCGAGATGGCCGTGAAGTTCGCGGTCGCCGGAATAGCGCTCGTCGGCGAGCCACTTGGTTTCCGATCCCCAGTCGACGTCCTGCTCCGGCTCCCAGACATCGGCGCGGCCGCCGGCGAAGCCGAACGTCTTGAAGCCCATCGATTCCAGCGCGACGTTGCCGGTGAGGATCAACAGGTCGGCCCAGGAGATTTTCCTGCCGTATTTCTGCTTGACCGGCCACAGCAGCCGGCGCGCCTTGTCGAGATTGGCGTTGTCCGGCCAGCTGTTGAGTGGCGCGAAACGCTGCTGGCCGGCGCCGGCGCCGCCACGGCCGTCGCCGATGCGATAGGTGCCGGCGCTGTGCCAGGCCATGCGGATGAAGAGCGGGCCGTAATGACCGAAATCGGCCGGCCACCAATCCTGCGAATCGGTCATCACCTGGTGCAGATCCCTGATCACCGCATCGAGATCGAGGCTCTTGAATTCCTTGGCGTAGTCGAAGTCCTCGTCCATCGGATCCGAGAGGCTGGACTGCTGGTGGAGGACGCCAAGGTCGAGCTGGTTCGGCCACCAGTCGCGGTTGGTCCTGGCGGCCGGTCCATGTGGGACCGGGCATTTGCCGGCGCTATTGTCGTCGGTTTTCGCGTCCATCTTTGCCTCCGATTTGTTGATTTTCCGGGATTTTGTTGATTTTCCGGGCAGGGCCAGCGGCCGCGCCATCTTGGAATGGTTCCAGACTAGCCCGCCCAGCCGATAAAGACAAATTGCCTTTGCTGTTTATTCTGATAGGTTTTCCTTATGATCGGTTTGACCGTCCGGCAGATGCATTATTTCGAGGCGCTGGCGCAGACGCTGCATTTCGGCCGTGCCGCAAAACTCGCCGGCGTCAGCCAGCCGGCGCTGTCCGCGCAGATCGCCGAGATGGAGCTGCGGCTCAATTGCCGTCTGTTCGAGCGCGGCGGCAAATCGGTGCGCATGACCGACGAAGCGCAGGTCCTGCTGCCGCGCATCGAGCGCATTCTTGCCGACGTCCGCGACGTCGAGGCGACGGCCCGGCGCGGCCGCCCGGCGCTGGAAGGCCGCTTCCGGCTCGGCATCATCCCGACGGTGGCGCCCTATCTGCTGCCGCATGTGCTGCCGGAGCTGAAACGGCATTTCCCGGCCTTGCAGCTGGAACTGCGCGAGGCGGTGACCGCGTCGCTGGTCGAGGACACCAGTTCGGGGAAGCTCGACGCCTTCGTCGCGGCACTGCCCCTCGATTACCCCGGCCTGGTCACCGAGGAACTTTTCTCCGACCGGTTCTTCCTTGCCGTGCCGGCCGGCGACCCCGCCTTCGCCTCGCCGCCGGTGCCGCCGGAAAGCCCGGCGCTGGAGCGGCTGATGCTGCTGGAGGAAGGCCATTGCCTGCGCGAACAGGCGCTCGCCGTCTGCGGCAGCGTGCGGCCGGTGGCGATGGCAAGCTACGGCGCGACCAGCCTGACGACGCTCTTACAGATGGTGGCGCATGGGCTCGGCGTCACGCTCATCCCCGAGATGGCGGCCGGGCCAGCCAGCACTATCCCCGATTTGAAGATCGTGGCGTTCCAGGAACCGATGCCGCAGCGCACGATCTGCCTCGCCTGGCGGCGCAACAAGGTGCGCCACGACGAATGCGTCGAACTGGCCAAGATCATCCGCGGGCTGGATGCGGCGGTGCTGGCAGCGTAGAGCGGCGGGTCAAGGATCCGGTTTTAGCCCCGAAGCCAACTCGCAAGAAAGGAACGGCTTCAATCCTTTTCCCAGGCTGCGAGCAACGGGCCGTTGCTTCCATAGACAGGGTCCTTGCGCGGACGGCCAACCCTGGGGATCGTGACGACTGCCTTGGCATGGTCGGCGGCGGTCGTACACAGGTCATAGGTGCCGGATGGAGGATAGGCGCCGACAACCAGAAAATCGTCGGACGCGGAAAGACGCTGGTGCCCGGTGCCGGCCGGAAGCACCGCGACGTCGCCGGCCTTCAGGGGGAGCGTTCGTCCCTTGTTGCCGCCAAAGCGGACTTTCGCCGTCCCGCGCGCGACGCCGAGCACCTCGTGTATCCGCGAATGGTAGTGGACGTAGTCGTAGATGCCGTTGCGCCAGCTATCGCCCCAGCCATTTGCCTCGAAAAGCGCCTCCATGACAGCCGCAGGATCGAATTCCTCGGGCAGCTTCACGGCGCCGCGATAGACGACAAGCGGCCAGAACGGATGGTTGGGCACAAGGCCATCATCCCAGAACCGAAATTCATTCGCTTTGCGCGGCCGGAGAAGATCGGCGACCTCTCGCCGGCCCGGTCTGGCGGCACCGGTGACCTGCTCGACGGCTTTCTTCGTGGTTTGCAGAATGCTCATGATGCTGCCTTGGATTGGTGGTGGCTTCATGCCGATTAACCGGCTGCACGGCGCTCGGTTCCGCTGAGGGCAGAGATCTGCGATCTGTGCGGTCGGCATTTGACGTCCGGGCACATCGAAGCCGCCCAAGTTTCAAGACTTGAACACCGCAAGCATGTGAAGATCCAATCGGTCCCGCCGCTGTGTCGTCCCATGGCACGGATGAGACGATACACTGTTTTACCACAGCGCTCGCGACAGCTCGCGAAACGGGCGACCCGCAGAGGCTTTTTTCGTGTTATGATGCATTTGCAACGCGCCTAATCTCGACCTCGGCAATATGACAAAGGTCGAAAGCAATTTTGCCCTGGCGTCGCCCAGCACGGACTCAACTCCGGATGGCTGGGCGTGCTTATCCGGGGCGAGGAGGTTGTCCATGTCCACGAGTAGTGTCGAACGTCCGCTGCAGCCGGGCGACCGGGCACCGAATATTATTCTCGATGCGATCTCCCGCGAAGGCAAAATCGCGCTCACTGATTTTCGAGGTCGTAGCCCATTGTTGATCGGCTTGTTTCGAGGCCTGCACTGTGCGTTCTGCCGGCGCAATGTCGCGGCAATGGCGCAACTCAAGCCGGCTCTGGCTGAGAAAGGCGTCGAATGCCTGGCGGTCGTCAATACGCCGGTAGAGCGGGCACGGCTCTATTTCCGTTACCATCCGACACCCGATCTTCTCGCCGCGTCCGACCCGGAGCGGGCCTCGCACCGTGCTTTCGGCTTGCGCGAGATCGGGATGGACAAGGTCATGGGGATCCGTATCGATCTCCCGGGTGAGTTGCCCGAGCCTATGGACCCCATCGCCATAAACGAGTTGCTCAACAAGAAGGAGGGGTATGAGATTACGGAAGCCGATCAGCAGATGATGGCTTCCGCTAAGGAGCTGCTGGTTGGTCAGTTTCTCATCGACCGAGGGGGCATTGTACGCTGGAGCTTCACTGAAGTTCTGGAGGCTGGCCTCAATACCCCCAAGGCGCCGAATCCGGAGGAATTGATGTCAGCGGCTTCCCAAGTTGCACATTAATGGGCTGCGGAAATAGGCGGCTGACAACTCGCTCGACGACCGCGCCCTTCCCGCTCACTACCGGGGAAAGGCCGTTCTGGGTCAAAACCTGAAGATCGTGGATGACCGCTTCGCGCCCGATCTCGGCCGTAGAGATCAGCTTCTCCGCGTCCTGAAAGCAGACATCGCAAGCGAGGACTCCGGAGGTCGCGGTTGCGCCCTCAAGCCCCGCCCGGTCGACCAGATAGAAGATCGCATTGGCCTCGCCGCCCGGCATCGTCTCGCTGAACTGGATGCGGCTGTTAGGCTGGATCAGACCGAGCAGGGTCTCCGCCGCACCTCGACGCCGAGATCGCGCAGATCGTGGCCGTTGCCGCGCCGCGCCGATTTTCTGGAGTGATAAGCCGCGCCCGACGCGGCGAATTCGTAACCCTACTCGGCGGCCGTCTCCGATGGCGCCTCTGCCGGCCCCGAAGGCTCGGCCTCGGCACGGGGCTTGCGCCGTGAAAACAGCGACCTGAGCGTGACGTAGAACACCGGCGTCAGGAACAGGCCGACGAAGGTGACGCCGAGCATGCCGGAGAATACCGCGGTGCCGAGCGACTGGCGCATTTCTGCGCCCGGGCCCGTTGCAATCATCAGCGGCACGACGCCGAGGATGAACGAGAAGGCGGTCATCAGGATCGGCCGCAGCCTGAGCCGGCAGGCTTCGACGGCAGCCTCGGCGGCCGACAGGCCGCGTTCCTGCGCCTGCCGCGCGAATTCGACGATCAGGATCGCGTTCTTGGCGGCAAGCCCGATTAGCACGATGAGGCCGATCTGCACGAGGATGTTGTTGTCCAGCCCTCGGAGCGACACGCCGAGCAACGCCGCGAGCACGCCGAGCGGCACCACCAGCACAATGGCGAACGGCAGCACCCAGCTTTCATATTGCGCCGCCAGCGCCAGGAACACGAACAGCACCGACAGTCCGAAGATATAGACAGCGGCATTGCCGGTGTTGCGCTCCTGATAGGCGAGCTCGGTCCATTCATAGGAGGTACCGGCCGGCAGCGTCTTTGCCGTGATCCCTTCCATCAATGCCAGCGCGTCGCCCGTGGAAACGCCGGGCGCGGCGTTGCCCTGCAGCGGCACCGAGACGTACATGTTGTAGCGCTGGACCAGCGCCGGGCCGGTGACGTCGCGGATCTCGACCAACGTGCCGAGCGGAACCAGCGCGCCGGTCGCCGAGCGCACCTTCAGTTTCAAGATGTCGGCGCGATCGAGACGGAACGCCTGGTCGGCCTGCGCCCGCACCTGGTAGACGCGCCCGAAAGCGTTGAAGTCGTTGACGTAGGCAGTGCCCAAATTGATCGACAGCGCCTCGAAGATGTTGGGGATCGGCACGTTCAGGATGCGCGCCTTGTCGCGATCGATCGCCAGGAAGAATTGCGGGCTCGACGCGGAGAACGTGGTGAACACGCCCGTCAGCCCCGGCGTCTTGTTGGCCTTGCCGGCGATTTCGTTGGCAAGCGCCAGGATCTGCCGCATGTCGGCGCTGTTGCGCTCCTGGATCTGCAGCTTGAAGCCGCCGGCATTGCCGACGCCGCGGATCGGCGGCGGCGGCAGTGCGATAATGAAGGCTTCCTTGATGCTTTGCAGGCTGCCGAACAGATTGCCGATGACCTGGGTCGCCGACTGGCCGGCTTTCAGTCGCTCGTCAAACGGCTTGAACCTGGCGAAGATCACGCCCGCGTTGCTGGCGTTGGTGAAGGTCGCGCCGGAGAAGCCGGCGAAGGCGACTGCGTAGTCGACGCCTGGCGTTTTCTGGATGATCTGCGACGCCTGCTGGATGACCGCATCGGTCCTCGACAGCGAAGCGCCGTCCGGCAACTGGATGACGACGATCGCATAGCCCTGGTCAAGCGACGGAATGAAACCGCGCGGCACCGACTGCACCATGTAGACCGTGGCGTAGATGAGGGCCGCGAAAACGGCCAGCATGGCGGCGATCGTTATCCACGAGCCGACCAGCACGCGGATGATGCTCGAATACCAATGGGCGACCCTGTCGAAGCCGCGATTGAAGCCGTCGGCGAGCGCCCGTCCGAACCGCGCCAGGAAAAAGCGCGGCGGCGCCGCCGCGGCGTGATGCGGCTTGAACAGCAGTGCGGCCAGCGCCGGCGAAAGCGTCAGCGAATTGAATGCCGAGATCGCCGTCGACACCGCGATGGTGATCGCAAACTGCAGATAGAACTGCCCAGAAATGCCGGGGATGAAGGCTGTCGGTACGAACACGGCTATCAGCACCAGCGAGATCGCGATGACGGCCGTTCCGACTTCGTCCATGGTCAGGTGCGACGCCGGATTGGGCGCCAGCCCTCTGGCGATATTGCGCTCGACGTTTTCGACCACGACGATCGCATCGTCGACGACGATGCCGATCGCCAGAACTAGGCCGAACAGCGTCAGCATGTTGAGCGAGAAGCCGGCGGCGTAAAGCACCGCCAGCGTGCCGATCAGCGACACGGGGATCGCCACGATCGGCACGATCGCCATGCGCCACGATTGCAGGAAGACGATGATGACGATGATGACCAGCAGCATCGCCTCGAGAATCGTCTTGTAGACCTCCTGGATCGACTCGGCGACGAACTCAGTCGGATTGTAGACGATGTCGTAGCTCAACCCCCTCGGGAAGTCGCGGGAAAGCTCCTTCATCTTGTCCTGGATCTCCGCGGCTGCGGCGAGCGCATTGGTGCCCGGCCGCTGGAAGATGGCGAGCGCCACCGCCGGTTTGCCGTTGAGATAGGAGTTGGTGACGTAATCCTTGGCGCCGAGCTCGATGCGCGCCACGTCCTGCAGCGAGATCAGGCGGCCGTCGTCGGTCGATTTGACGATCACGTATCGGAAGTCGCGTGCGTCGTTGAAGCGGCCTTGCGTGGTGACCGTGTACTGGAACGCCGTGCCGGTGCTGGTCGGCGGCGCGCCGATCGAGCCGCCCGACACCTGGACGTTCTGGTCGCGCAGCGCCTGCACCACATCGCCCGAGGTCATCCCCAGGGCGGACAGTTTTTCCGGATCGAGCCAGATGCGCAGCGAATATTCGCGTTCGCCGAAGATGATGAGGTCGCCGACGCCGTCTAGTCTGAGCAGTATGTCGCGCACCCGCGAGCGGGCGTAGTTCGAGACGTAGAGCTGGTCGTAGGTATTGTCGGGCGACAGCATGTGCACGACCATCATCAGGTCGGGCGAGCTCTTGGTGGTGGTGATGCCGAGGCGGCGGACTTCTTCGGGCAGGCGCGGCTCGGCGACCGACACGCGGTTCTGCACCAGCACCTGAGCCTGGTCGAGATCGGTGCCCAGCTTGAAGGTGATGGTCAGCGCCATCGCCCCGTCGCCCGACGAATAGGACGACATGTAGAGCATGCCCTCGACGCCGTTGATCTCCTGCTCGATCGGCGTTGCCACCGTCGCTGCGACCGTCTCGGCGTCGGCGCCCGGATACTGCGCGCGAACGACGATGGTCGGCGGCGCGATCTCGGGATATTGCGCGACCGGCAGCTGGGTATAAGCAATCCCGCCGAGGATCAGCAGGACGATCGAAACGACCGATGCGAAGATCGGACGGTCGACGAAGAAATGTGCGAACCTCATTGCTGCAACTCGGCGGTCTCGGCCTTGGGCGGCAACGTCACCATCTCGACCTTCACCTTGGTGCCCGGCCTGGCGTGCATCAGCCCTTTGACGATGATTGTCTCGTCGCCGGTCAGGCCCTGGCGGATGACCCGGTAGCCGTCGAGAAGCGGGCCGGTGCGCACGGGCTTCGCCGACACCATCCCGGCCTCATCCACCAGGAACACGATGCGGCGATCCTGATCGGCGCCGATCGCCTCGTCGGGCACCAGCACGCCGCTATGCGGCAGGGACCCCGGCACGTTGATGCGCCCGAACATGCCTGGCTGGAGAATGCCATCGGCGTTGGGAAACCTTGCACGTACCCGCATGGTGCCGGTCGCGTTGTCGATCCGGTTCTCGGCAAAATCGAGCTTGCCTTTGAATACCGCCTCCGCGCGGTCGGCGACGCGCACCACCACCTCGAGCCCGCCGGCGCCTTCCTGCATGCTGCCGCCGCGCTCCTTCGCGTCGCGGGCATAGCTGAAATACAGGCGCTCATCGACGTCGAAATAGAAGTCGATCGGATCGCGCGTAACGATGGTCGTCAGCAAGGTGGAATCCGGCTGCACGAGGTTGCCGACCGACACCAGCCGGCGGTCGATGCGGCCGGACAAGGGTGCCTTGATCTCGGTGAATTCCATGTTCAGGCTGGCCGTCGTCAGGGCAGCCGTCGCGCCCTGCATCTGCGCCTGCGCCGAAAGGTATTCCCGCCGGCGGTCGTCGACCGTCGCGGTTGAGATATTGCCGGTCTTGGCGAGTTCGTCGGCGCGATCCAGCTGCATCTTGGAGAATTCGAGCAGACTCTTGGCGACGTCCACTTGCGACTTGGCGGCATCATAAGCCGCCTGGTACGGACGCTCGTCGATGGTGAAGAGCAGGTCGCCCTTATTGACCAGTGCGCCGTCCTGGAAGCTGACCTTGTCCAGATAGCCGCTGACGCGCGAACGGATGGCGACCTGGTCGACGGCTTCGAAGCGCCCGACGAACTCGTCGTCTTCGACGATTTCACGGACCACCGGCTTGGCCGCTGTCACCACGGGTAGCTGCTGGTCCTGCGCAAACGCAGTGCTGCTGAAAGCCATGCCGAGCAGGAATGCCGCCGACACGGCGGCGCGGGGAAGCCAGCCGGCCGATCGACAGGGTCGCCCGCCCGCGTCGCGATGCAATTGCCCATTCTCTGGGGTGTCCATTTGCGTCCTCGCTCGCTGGACCCGGAGGTCGGTTGATCCGCTTCTACGCTCAGGCTTTTCGTCGAGATCAGAGCACTGCAGTGTTGTGCATGGCAACATGATCATTTTCCATGTGGGCCGAAATGTCCACCCTGTGGCTGCCCCGCCACCCGCCACTGGCAACGCAGATCCACCGGGCGGTCCGGGACGCCATTGAGACGGGACGGCTAGACCCGGGAGCAGACCTTGGTCCCGTCGGGCTGAACGTCCGCAATCCTTCTTCAAACGTTAAAGCCGCCATTCCGCAATCGGCTGCAGATCGAGACGTTCAAGGCCTTGGTGCTAAGCGTCCGCCCACGGCGCAAAGGAGACAAATTGGCGCCCACCCCTCAAGCCGTCTTTGCTGTCACCACTCTCAATTCTCGACCATCGCCTCATCCGGAACTTCTGCGGCTCGCCTACTTCGCAACTCAATGCGGAAACGGATGACCGCTCGTTCGAAAACCGGTCGATAGTGGTTTGCCACCTCCCCCCCAACCCTCACGGCACAAATATCAAAAACACCCAAGTAAAAAACACCACCAGATGCACCAAGCCGGTCAAGAACGTCGTTCTCTCGGTGCTAAAGCTTACATTGCAGATGAAGAGCGCCAGAACCAAAAGCACCGTGTCGGTCGCCGGCAGCCCCAGGGTCAGGCCTCTTCCGGTCAGCAGGCTGGCGGCGGCGATTGCCGGTATTGTCAGGCCGATCGTGGCACAGGCCGAGCCCATGGCGACGTTCAGGCCGCGCTGCAGCTCGTTGTTGAGTGCGGCACGAACCGCCGAAATGGCCTCCGGCATCAAGACCAGCGCGGCGATCATTGCGCCGACAATGGCGTCGGCCTGCGGCACCTGGTAGGCGACGAGCGCATCTTCGACGCTGGCTGCGACCTGTTCGGCCAGCATGACGATGCCGATCAGCCCGATCAGCAGGAGAACAGCGCCGGCGGCGACGCTTTCGTGAGCGTCGGTTCGCACTGCGGCGCCATGCGCTTGCCCGTCGATGAAATCGTCGCGGTGGCGGACAGTCTGCGCGAACAGAAAACCGGTATAGAGCAGCACCGAAAGCACGCTGACGAAGCCAAGTTGCGCGGCCGAGAACGTGCCGGGATCGGTGGTTCGCGTGTAGGTCGGCAGAATGAGCGTCATGACGCTCAGCGCGACCAGCACCGCCAGATAGGCGCTGGTCCCTTGGCGGACGATTGCCTGCTTGCGATGGCGCCAGCCGCCAAACGTCAGGCACATGCCGACAACACCGGTGGAGGTGATCATCACCGTCGAGAACACGGATTCGCGCGCAAGCGTCGGGTTGTTGGCTCCGTGCAGCATGATGGAAACGATGATCGACACTTCGATTGCCGTCACGGCGATGGTCAGCACCAACGTGCCGTACGGCTCGCCAACCCGCCTGGCCACCGCCTCGGCGTGGTCGAGCACCACGAAAATGGTGATGAACATGATCGCGCTCGACAGCGCGCCGATAAACATCCTGGTGCCCAGCGACCCTTCGTCGACCGACACCCCGCTGGCCCTGACCGCGACAGCCATCGCCAGCGCGGCCAACGGCATGCCGTACGAAACCGCCGATCTTGCGAAACCACTCATTCCAAGCCCCTTCCGCAAGCCCCTTTTGCAAGTCCCTTCTGGGCAAGCCCCTCCTGCGAACCCTGCGAAAGCCTGAAGCGCCTCGCCCTCAAGCCGTCTTCTGCGTCACCAATCCCAGCTCGTCGACCATCGCCTGGCGCATCAGGAATTTCTGCGGCTTGCCGGTCACCGTCATCGGCAATTCGGTGCGGAAGCGGATGTAGCGCGGGATCTTGAAATGGGCGATCTGGCCGGCGCAGAACGCCTTGATCTCCTGCTCGGTGGTGATCTGGCCGGGCTTCAGCACGATCCAGGCGCACAGCTCCTCGCCATATTTCGGGTCGGGAATGCCGAACACCTGCACCTCCTTGATCTTGGGGTGGCGATAGAGGAATTCCTCGACCTCGCGTGGATAGACGTTCTCGCCGCCGCGGATGACCATGTCCTTGACCCGGCCGACGATGTTGCAATAGCCCTCGGCGTCAATGGTGGCGAGGTCGCCCGTGTGCATCCAGCCGTCGGCGTCGATGGCCTCGCGGGTCTTCTGCTCGTCGTCCCAATAGCCCTTCATCACGGAATAGCCGCGCGTGCAGAGCTCGCCCGGCGCGCCGACCGCGACGGTGGCGCCTTCGGCGTCGATGGCCTTGACCTCGACATGCGGATGGACGCGGCCGACGGTCGAGACGCGCTTTTCCAGCGGGTCGTCGACGCTGCTCTGGAACGACACCGGGCTGGTCTCGGTCATGCCGTAGGCGATGGTCACCTCTGCCATATGCATCAGCGACACCACCTTCTTCATCACCTCGATCGGGCATGGCGAGCCGGCCATGATGCCGGTGCGCAGGCTGGTGAGATCGAAGGAGGCGAACTCCGGATGGTCGAGCAGGCCGACGAACATGGTCGGCACGCCGTAAAGCGCGGTGCAGCGTTCCGTCGCCACCGCCTTCAGGGTGGCGCCGGCATCGAACCCCTCGCTCGGGAAAACCATGGTCGCGCCCTTGGTGACGCAGCCCATCGTGCCCATCGACATGCCGAAGCAATGGTAGAGCGGCACCGGAATGCACAGCAGGTCGTCGACGGTGAGTCGGATCGCCGCGGTGACGAAATTGCCGTTGTTGACGATGTTGTTGTGGGTCAGCGTCGCGCCCTTGGGCGCGCCAGTCGTGCCGCTGGTGAACTGGATGTTGATGGCATCGTCGGGTTTCAGCCCGTCGGAGATGCGGTCGAGCCGGTCATGCTCGTCGCGCCCAGCCATTGCCAGCACGTCGGCGAAATTGAACATGCCCGGCGAATTCTCCTCGTCCATGCGGATAACGGTCTTCAGCGCCGGCAGCTTGTTAGCGTCGAGCTTGCCAGGGGTGGCCTTGGCGATCTCCGGCGCCAGCGTCTCGATCATGCCGAGATAGTCGGAGCTCTTGAACTTGGCGGCGGTGACCAGCGCCTTGCAACCGACCTTGTTCAAGGCATATTCCAGCTCGACCAACCGATAGGCCGGGTTGATGTTGACCAGGATCAGGCCGATGCGGGCGGTGGCGAATTGCGTCACCAGCCATTCCCAGCGGTTCGGCGACCAGATGCCGACGCGATCGCCTTTCTCGAGGCCGAGCGCCAGGAAGCCGGCGGCCAGCGCATCGACCGTCTCCGACAGTTCCTCCCAGGTAAAGCGCTTGTCCTGCTCGACGAAGACGGCGGCATCGAGCGTGCCGTATTTGCCGACCGTATCGGCAAACAGCGCCGGGATGGTCAGGTTGAGCAGCGGCACGCTGCGCTCGCCCGAGACATGCGCCGTGCCGTCGACCGGCGCAATGAACGAACCCCCATCGCGCTTGGAGCGCAAATTGGTGGCATTCTTCAACTCGTCGAGATTGATCGGCATCGCCGTGTCCTCCGCAGACAGAACGAGCCTATCAGCCCGGCGGGGTGGTGGAAATCCCGCCGATGGTAGGGCTGGGTGGGAACTCGCCTGTAAGGGCCGAAAATAAAAAACCCGCCACGGAGGGCGGGTCTTCGGGGCCAATTGGCACCATAGCGAGATTAGTAGCATAGCTGCCGGCACAAAGCAAGAACAAAATTGCTGTACGTCAAGAAAATCGCTTCAGGTCGGTTCCAGCGGCCAAGCTGCCAATCTCCCTCCTTGAGGGGGAGATGGCCGGCAGGCCAGAGGGGGTCGTCTCGCGTGGAGCACCTGCCTGCCGTTAGGAGAGTCGCGTCAAGACGTACCGACCCCCTCTGTCGCCTTCGGCGACATCTCCCCCTCAAGGGGGGAGATTGGCGACGTCAGCCTGAATTCACCGATGCCATCCTGGCCGCAATATCGCGCAAAGTCGCCTCGTCGGCCACAGCGCGCTGCTTCCTCGACGCGACGAGACAGGCCTGCGAGCGCAGGATGAGCCCATCGGCCAGCACCTTGAGATGGTTGGCGCGCAAGGTCGAGCCTGACGTGGTGATGTCGACGACGATATCGGCCAACCCGGCCGCCGGCGCGCCTTCGGTGGCACCCAGGCTTTCGACGATGCGGTAGACCTGGATGCCGTGCTTTTGCGAAAAGAACTGCTGGGTCAGGCGCCAGTATTTGGTGGCGATCCTGAGCCGGCGGCCGTGGCGCTGGCGGAAATCGGCGGCGACGTCGTCGAGGTCGGCCATGGTGTCGACATCGAGCCAGATATCGGGCACGGCGACGACGACATCGGCATTGCCGAAACCGAGGCGGGCGATGATTTCGGCGCGCGCCTCGCAATCGGCAAGGTTTTCGCGAAGCAGATCCTCGCCGGTGATGCCGAGATCGACCGAGCCCTGGCCGATTTCGCCTGATATCTCCGAGGCAGACAGGAACGCTATCTCGACGCCGTCAAGGCCGTCGATGCGGGCGCGATATTTGCGCTCGTCGCCGGGCAGGCTGACGGCAAGCCCGGCCTTGGCCAGCACCTCCAGCGCCTGCTCCTTGAGCCGGCCCTTCGACGGGATCGCCAGCGTGATCATGGCGCCGTCTCCCGCAGCGCCTCGATGCGGTCGAGCCAGACGGAAAAACCGACACCGGGGATCGGCGTTTTGGCGCCGAGCAGTGTCAGCAGCCGGTCGTAGCGGCCACCACCGGCGAGCGGCCGGTCGCCATCCTGCGCCGCGATCTCGAAGACGAGGCCGGTGTAGTAATCGAGCGGCCGGCCGAAGGCGGCATCGTAGCTGATTTCAGACATCGGCAGGCCGAGGCGTTCTATGGCCGCGGCGCGGGCTGCGAAATTCTCCAGCGCAGCCCCCAGTGAAAGCCCGGCATCGGCTGCAAAACGTTCGAGCGCTCCGGCGGCGTTGTCGAGCGGCACGTCGATCGCCAGGAAACTCTTTAGTGCCGCAAACGCCTCGTTCGACAGCCGTACGCTGCGCAATTCGGCCTTCTCGATCAGGCGCCGCGCAATCTCGGACGGCGAACGCCCGGCCGTTGCCGACAGCCCGGCCTCTTCCATGCCGCCGGCGATATGCGCCGAAAGGCTGTCGAGATCGCCATCGAGGACAAGGGCTGCGACCGGGCCGGCAAGCTGGCTGTTGCGCGGCGGATTGGCGAGGTCGGCAAGCGCCGCCTCCAGCATCGGCGCCGAGCCGAAGGCGCGCGCCAGCCGCATGCGCCAACCGCGCGGCAGGCCAAGCGCTGCAAGCACCGCCTCGAAAATGGTCTGGTCGCCGAGCGTCACCGCCAGCTCCCGGCCGGGCAGCACCAGCGACAGCAGCGCATGCGCATCGGCCAGCGAACGCGCGTCGGCGGCGGCTGTGTCGCGGTCGCCGAGATCTTCGATGCCGGCCTGGAAGAACTCGTTGCCGCCCTCGCGGCGCTGGCGAAACACCTCGCCGAGATAGGAATAGCGGCGCGGCGTGCCGGCCTGGCTGGCAATGTGGTCGAGGCAGACCGGAATGGTGAATTCCGGCCGCAGGCAAAGCGTCTGCCCGGTCTCGCTCTCGGTGAGAAAGATGCGGCGCCGCAAATCCTCGCCGGCCATGTCGAGGAACGGATCGGCCGGCTGCAGCACGGCGACCTCGACCGCATGGGTGTTGCGCGCGGCGAAGAGCGTCGCGATGTCGGATGCGATGGCGGGGCGGGGGGTCATAAAACGCCACCTCCCCTTCTCCCCTTGTGGGAGAAGGTGGATTGGCGCGACGCGCCAAGACGGATGAGGGGTGCCGGAAGAAATGAGGCGTCGGCGTTCCCTGGAACACCCCTCATCCGACCGAGCTTCGCTCGGCCACCTTCTCCCACAAGGGGAGAAGGAAGCGGCGCCCTACTTGCCACGCGCCCGCTCCTCGGCCTGCGCCGCCAGTATCTTGTTCACCTCGGCGACCAGATTGCCTTCCGCCACGGTCACCTGCGCCGGTCGTGCGGCGCGCCATTCGGCGTTGTCGGCGATCTCGGCCGACATCTTCGCGCCCTCGATCAGGTCCTTGATCTGCACCTCGCCCTTGGCGCGCTCGTCGCCGCCCTGGATGACGGCGACCGGGCTGCCGCGGCGGTCGGCATATTTCAGCTGCGCCTTCATGCCGGCGCCGCCGAGATACATTTCCGAGCGGATGCCGGCGGCGCGCAGCTCGGCCACCATCTTCTGGTAGCGGCCGAGGCTTTCCGTATCCCTGTCCATGGTCAGCACGACGACCGGCGCGATGACATCGGAAGTATCGAGCTTGCCGAGGTTCTTCAGCGCCGTCATCAGCCGCGAGACGCCGATCGAAAAACCGGTCGCCGGCACCGGCTCGCCGCGAAAGCGCGAGACGAGACCGTCATAACGGCCGCCGCCGCCAACCGAGCCGAAGCGCACGATCTGGCCGTCCTCATTGGGGATTTCGGCCAGCAGCTCGGCTTCGTAGACCGGGCCGGTGTAATATTCGAGGCCACGCACGACGGAGGGATCGATGCGGATGCGATCCTCACCGTAGCCGCTTTGTGCGACCATGGTTCTTATCTGCTCCAACTCTGCAAGACCCTCAACAAACGAGGCATTCGTTATGCCCAGATGTTCGAGTTTCCTTTCCTCGACAAGATTGCTGAGCCCTGGGGTGATAGATCCCAGTGTCTGGACAATTTGTTCGGGATCATGCTGCGCCATGACCGTGAAATAGCTGATCACAACATCGACTTGCGCGTTACCCAGCCCGGCACCTTTGGTAAAATCACCGCTCTCGTCCTTGCGCCCGGCGCCCAAAAGCAGACGAACCCCCTCGACGCCCAGCTTGTCCAGCTTGTCGATCGCCCGTAGCACCTGCAGCCGGCGGCCAGCGTTCTCGTCGCCGCCGAGGCCGATCGCCTCCAGCACGCCATCGAGCACTTTGCGGTTGTTGACGCGGACGACGTAATCGCCGCGCTTGATGCCGAGCGCCTCCATCACATCGGCCATCATCATCGCCATCTCGGCATCGGCCGCGACACCCGGCGTGCCGACCGTGTCGGCGTCGAACTGCATGAACTGGCGGAAGCGGCCGGGACCGGGCTTCTCGTTGCGGAACACCCAGCCGGAGCGATAGCTGCGATACGGCTTCGGCAGGCGCTCGAAATTCTCGGCGACGAAGCGCGCCATTGGCGCGGTCAGGTCGTAGCGCAGCGACAGCCACTGATCGTCATCGTCCTGAAACGAGAACACGCCCTCGTTCGGCCGGTCCTGGTCTGGCAGGAATTTGCCGAGCGCATCGGTGTATTCGATCAGCGGCTGGTCGACCGGCTCGAAACCGTAAAGCTCAAAGACCGAGCGTATCGTCGCCATCATCTTCTCGACAGCGCGGAGATCGTCGGCGCCGCGGTCGACAAAGCCACGCGGCAGGCGCGCTTTCATCTTTTCGGATTTGTCGGCCATGGGATGGGTACTTTGCTATGTAAACGGTGACTTATTTCGGGTCGGCGTGTCCTACCGATGCAGCCCGGAGAAGGCAAGGGTTTGCGGCTCTCCTTCTCCCCTTGTGAGACCTTTGCACAGAAGCCGATTGGTGATTCTGTGATGATGGTCGAAGCAGGGAGATTCGGGATGGCGGATCGTGTTCTGGGTCAGTTGAGTCTGGCGGACGGGCTGGCGGCGTCGGACGAGACGATTTTCGACCTGGTATCGAAGGAACTGGACTGGGCACCGATCCGAACATTGCTGGGTCAGCGCAGCGGTCCCGGCTCGGGCAACACCAGCTACCCGGCGGAGGCGCTGGTGCGCTGTCTTTTGCTGGGCGTGTGGCACGGGCTGAGCGATCCGGCATTGGAGGCTCAGATCCGTGACCGGCTGTCGTTTCGCCGCTTTGCCGGCTTCAGCCTTTCGGACCGTACGCCCGATCATTCGACACTGTGGCGCTTCCGCGAGGAACTGACGCGCGAGCGGCTGATCGACAAGGTGTTTGAGGAGATCAACCGCCAGCTGGAGACGAAGGGCCTGATCGTCAAGCGCGGCACCTTAGTCGATGCGACGTTCCTGCAGGCCCGTGGGCGGCCGCCCAAGCAGCCGAAGAAGGGCCACCAGGGCCCGGCCAAGCCGTCNTGATCGTCAAGCGCGGCACCTTAGTCGATGCGACGTTCCTGCAGGCCCGTGGGCGGCCGCCCAAGCAGCCGAAGAAGGGCCACCAGGGCCCGGCCAAGCCGTCGGCCGACAAGGACGCGCGCTGGGGCAAGAAGGGCAACAAGAGCACCTTCGGCTACAAGATGCACATCGGCGCCGACCAGGAGCACACCATGATCCGGCGTGTCGAGGTAAGCGACGCCTCGATCACCGACACCGAGGCGGCCGACAATCTGGTTTGCGGCGATGAGAAGGCGGCCTATGGCGATCAGGCCTACTACACCCATGCCAGGCATGATCGGCTGGCCAAGGCCGGGATCAAGGACCGGCTGATGCGGCGGCCCAACAAGCATCATCCCGAGTTGCCGGCGCGCCAGAAGCTGCGTAACCGGTTGATCGCCAAGGTGCGGGCGGCTGTGGAGCGGCCTTTTGCTGTGTTCAAGGAGCGCTACGGCATGCGGCGCCTGCGCTTCTTCAACCTCGCCGCCAACCGCACGCAATGCATACTAGCCGCCTGCGCCTACAATCTGCGGACCATGATCGGCGCCCTCTATCCACCTGGCGGAAAGCCGGCATGAGGAGGAGTCTGTCTAAAATCGGCGGATCGGCCGGTCATGCCGGTCGATGCCATACCAAGCCGTCGAAAACTGCTTTCCCGGCCTTCAAAAAAGCCCCATTAACTCACCAACCAGGATTTCGCTTCCCGTGCAAAGCCCTCCAGCGGGGAGAAGGTGGCCGAGCGAAGCTCGGTCGGATGAGGGGTGTTGGAAGGATCGCTGCCCTGAAAGCGTAGGTGCCTAAAATCCCCTGATGTTTTCACGCCTCGTTTCTTCCAGCACCCCTCATCCGTCTCGGCGCTGCGCGCCGATCCACCTTCTCCCACAAGGGGAGAAGGAAGAGCGCCTACAAATCCGCCTTGAACGTCTGCTTCTGGATGCCCAGCCCTTCGATACCGAGCTCGACCACGTCGCCGGGCTTCAGGAAGACCGGCGGCTTCATGCCGAGGCCGACGCCGGGCGGCGTGCCGGTCGAGATGATGTCGCCCGGGTGCAGCGACATGAACTGGCTGAGATAGGAGACGAGATAAGCGACGCCGAAGACCATGGTCTTGGTCGAGCCGTTCTGCATGGTCTTGCCGTTGACCGTCAGCCACATCGGGATGTTCTGCGGGTCCTTGATCTCGTCCTTGGTCACCAGCCACGGGCCGATCGGCCCGAACGTGTCGCAGGACTTGCCCTTGGTCCACTGGCCCTGGCGCTCGGCCTGGAAGGCGCGCTCGGAGACGTCGTGCGCGACGCAATAGCCGGCGACATAATCCAGCGCCTCGGCCTCGGTGACATACTTTGCAGTCTTGCCGATCACCACGCCGAGCTCGACCTCCCAGTCGGTCTTCACCGAGCCGCGCGGGATCAGCACGTCGTCATTCGGCCCGACAATAGCCGAGCTTGCCTTCATGAAGATGATCGGCTCCGGCGGCACGGTGGCGCCGGTTTCGGCGGCATGGTCGGAATAGTTGAGGCCGATGCAGATGAATTTGCCGGTGCCGGCGACGCAGGCGCCGATGCGCGGCTTGCCGGAAACCGCGGGCAGCGTTTTCGGATCGAGCTTCGACAATGTCTCGAGCGATGCCGGATCGAGCGTCTTGCCGGCAATGTCGGTGACATGGGCGGAGAGGTCACGGATCGTTCCATCCGCATCGAGCAGGCCGGGGCGTTCGCTCCCCGCCTCGCCATAGCGCAGCAGTTTCATGCAGTTTTCTCCCAGTTGCGACCAGAGGCCGTTTGCAAACTCGCTCCGCTGCGGCGAATGGCGTGGGTTTCGAGAACCGGAGCGGAGCGTACTTAAAGTACGTGAGCACCGGAAGCGCAGAAAGCCGCGTCAGGCGCCCGGCGGAGTAGGGTTTTCAAATGGCCTCTTAGATCGACCAGCCACCGTCGATATTATAAGCCTGCCCCGACGTATAGGTGGCGCCGGCGAGATAGACGGCGAGGTCGGCGATTTCCTCGGGCGTGCCGAGGCGGCCCATCGGCTGGCGGGCGATGAAGGCGGCGCGAGCTGCTTCGTAGTCGCCCTGCGCATGCATGCGGTCCTGCAGCGACGGGCTTTCGACCGTGCCCGGACAGATCGCATTGCAGCGTATGCCCTTGCCGACATAGTCGGCGGCGACCGATTTGGTCAGGCCGATGACGGCTGCCTTGGTCAGCCCGTAAACGAAGCGGTTCGGCACGCCCTTGGTCGAACTGGCCAGCGACGCCATGTTGATGATCGAGCCGTCGCCGCGCTCCAGCATGCCGGGCAGCACGGCGCGGATGGTGCGGATCATCGAGCGGACATTGAGATCATAGGCAAAGTCGAGATCGCCGTCCTTCATCTCGAGGATCGAGCCGGAATGGACGAAGCCGGCGCAATTGAACAGCACGTCGACGGCGCCGATCTCGGCAAAAGCGGCGTTCACCGCCTCGTCATTCAGCACGTCGAGCTTGCGGGTCTTGATACCGGGCGTCTTGCCGAGGTCGGCGAGCACCACCTCGTTAATGTCGGTGGCATGGACGACGGCGCCGACCTTGGCGAACGCCAGCGCGCTCGCCCGGCCGATGCCTTGCGCCGCCGCCGTGACGACAACGATTTTGCCTGTCAGATCCGCCATGCTTTTCTCCTCGCCCGTCTGTGGTCGTTCGGCTTTTACCGGCGCAAGGCCGGGACGCAATGTGCCAGCCGGGCACTACCATCCCGCCTGTTTCGATATTCGCCTGCCAGCCAAATGTTTTTTCTCGGTAAAGAACATTTGTTGGCCCGTCAAGCCCGGACGTCTCTCCGGGGCACTCAGTCGCCGTAGGGCACCCAGACGTTCTTGACCTCGATCGCTCGGCGCAGCAAGGCATCGCCGGCTGCTTCGTTCGACGCCCAGTCGAGGCTGTGGCCGTTGCCGGTCCAGACGCGTTTGAGATTGCCGATGGACTCGGCCTCGGCCTTGGCGCAAGTCTCGGCATCGGCGAACACCCAGAGCCCGTCGACATCGTCATGCTTGGCCAATACGCCGGCAAGCTCGGCGCTACTGCCGGTGACGATATTGATGGCGCCTGCCGGAACGTCGGAATATTCGACGACCTGGTAGAGGTCGGTGGCAAGCAGCGGGTATTTTTCGGACGGCACGGCGACCACGGTGTTGCCCATGGCGAGCGCCGGCGCCACCAGCGAGATCAAGCCAAGCAAAGGTGCGTTGTCCGACGCGACAATACCGACGACCCCGACCGGTTCGTGCAGTGCCAGCGTGACGGCGCGGGCCGGCGGCTGGTGGACGCGACCCTCGAATTTGTCGGCCAAGCCGGCATAGAGGAACAGCCGCTCGATCGACAGTTCGACCTCTTCACGCGCCGCCTTGGCGGTCGCGCCGGTAAGTTGGGTGAGGCGCACAGCAAACTCGTCGGCGCGGCCCGAAAGGTTTTCGGCCAGGTAATAGAGCACCTGGCTGCGGTTGTAGGCGGTCGCCTCCGGCCAGGCCTTGCAGGCGCGCGCGGCCGCGACGGCGTCGCGGATATCCTTGCGGTTGCCGAGACCAACCTCGCCGGCAAGCTTGCCCTTGGCGGTGGCGACGGCGAAGGAATAATTGCCGTCCGGCCGGACCTGCTTGCCGCCGATGAACAGCTTTGCCGTGCGGTCGATGGCGTCGCCTTCGGCCTGCTCGACAGGTTGCGCCGAAGACGTCGCCGGTTTGATAACCGGGCCGAGCGGCAGTTTTGCCGAGAGATATTCGAACATGCCCTCGCGCCCGCCTTCGCGGCCAAAGCCGCTCTCGCGGTAACCGCCAAAGCCGCAGGAGGCGTCGAACATATTGGTGCCGTTGACCCAGACGACGCCGGCCTTCAATTGCGGCGCGACGTGCAGGGCAAGATTGATGTTCTCGCTCCACACCGAAGCGGCCAGGCCATAGCGCGTGTTGTTGGCGAGCTCGACCGCTTCCTCGGTGTTGCGAAAGGTCATGGTGGCAAGCACCGGCCCGAACACCTCTTCCTGTGCCAGAATGTTAGCCGGCGAAACACCTGTCGCCAGCGTTGGCAGATGGTAATAGCCCGAGGAGGGGAGCGCCGAGTCCGGCTGCCAGCAGATTGCGCCCTGCTTGGCGCCCTCGGCGATCAGGCCCTTGACGCGATCGAGCTGGGTCAAATCGACCAGCGGGCCGATATCGGTGTTCTTGTCGAGCGGGCTGCCGACGCGCAGCCGGCTCATCCGCGTCTTGACCTTGGCGATGAAGGCATCGGCGATGCCCTCCTGCACCAGAAGGCGCGAGCCGGCACAGCAGACTTGGCCCTGGTTGAACCAGATGCCGTCGACCAGCCCCTCGACGGCGCTGTCGAGATCGGCATCCTCAAAGACGACAAAGGCCGACTTGCCGCCAAGCTCCAGCGACAGTTTCTTGCCCGAACCGGCGGTGGCTTTGCGGATGATCTTGCCGACCTCGGACGAACCGGTGAAGGCGATCTTCTGGATGCCGGGATGATTGACGATTGCCCCACCCGCTTCCGGCCCGCCCTGGACGATGTTGACGACGCCCTTCGGCACGCCTGATCGTTCACAGATCTCGGCGAACAGGATCGCGGTGAGCGGCGTGAATTCGGCTGGCTTCAGCACCACGGTGCAGCCGGCGGCGAGCGCCGGCGCGATCTTCCAGGCCAGCATCAAGAGCGGGAAGTTCCACGGGATGATCTGGCCGACGACGCCGACCCCCTTATGGCCTGAAAAATCCCTGTCCAGCGCCTGCGCCCAGCCGGCATGATGGATGAAATGGCGGATGGCCAGCGGCACGTCGATGTCGCGGCTTTCGCGGATCGGCTTGCCATTGTCGATCGATTCCAGCACCGCGAACAGGCGTTGGTGACGCTGCATGGCGCGGCCGATGGCGTAGAGCACTTTGGCGCGTTGATAACCGGTGCTGGCGCTCCATTTCGGCAGCGCTTTTGTGGCGGCCGAAACCGCCGCGTCGATATCGGCGGCACCGGCATCCGACACCTTGGCCAGCAGCTTTCCCGAGGACGGATCGCTGGTGTCGAAGGTTTTGCCTCCGCTGGCTGCCTTCCAGTCGCCGCCGATAAACAGCGCTTTGCCGAAATCCCGCGCGGCAAGCCACGCATCGGCCTCGTTGCGCGCCTCCGGCGCCGGGCCGTATTCCATGGCATGATAGCGTTCGAGAATGTTCATGGCGCGCTCCGAATCACGCCATCGCGTGGCGATGATTGGCCGAGTAGTGGCCGGTCAGATGATGCTCGAGCTGGCGCTCGATGTCGGTCAAAAGGCTCGATGCTCCGAAGCGGAACAGCTCCGGCTCCAGCCACGGCCGGCCCAGTTCTTCTTTCATCAGCACCAGCCAGTCGAGCGAGGCTTTTGCCGTGGAAATGCCACCGGCCGGCTTGAAGCCGATGAGATAGCCGGTTTCCTCGAAATAGGCGCGGATGGCGCGCACCATGGCAAGGCCGACCGGCAGCGTCGCGTTGACGCTTTCCTTGCCGGTCGAGGTCTTGATGAAATCTGCACCCGCCATCATCGCCACCATCGAGGCGAGCATGACGTTGCGCAGCGTCGCGAGGTCGCCGGTGCCGAGGATCACCTTCAGATGGGCCTCGCCGCAAGCGGCGCGCATCGAGACAATCTCGTTATAGAGCTCCTGCCATTTCGCCCCGAATACCAGGCCGCGCGGGATGACGACGTCGATCTCGTCGGCGCCGTCCCTTACCGATGCTTCGATCTCCTGCAGACGTGTCGAAAGCGGTGCAAGGCCGTGCGGGAAAGCCGTGGAAACGGCGGCGACATGGACGCCGCTGCCGCGCAGCGCTTCGACGGCAGTGGCGACGAAGGGCTGATAGACGCAGACCGCCGCCGGGCGGATCTTTTCACCAGTAATGCCGAGCCCCTCGGCAATGTCGCGACGGAACGGGTTGACCGCCTTGGCACAAAGCCGGCGCACGCGCTCTTCCGTGTCGTTCGAGTTCAGCGTCGTCAGGTCCATGCAGGCGACGGCGCGCAGCAGCCAGGCGGCCTGGTTATCGGCCTTGATCGAGCGTCTTTTGGTCAGGCTGGCGACGCGGCGTTCCAGCGCCGAGCGGTTGACGCCGCGCATCGATTCCATGAAGCCGAGATCGAGCCTCATGCCGGGATTGCGAGCAATGCCATGGGCTTGCGGGATTGGTGCATTGGCGGCGGCGCGTGCCGGCAGCGGCGTGACCTTCGATATGCCGACGTCGGTTTCGCGGATTGTGCTGCTCATCTCCTGCCCCTTGTTCAGCGACTTATGCCGAAGATAGACCGTGAAGCAGCGCTTCACGAGTCCTTCAAGCGGTCATAGCGGAAAAAGACAGTCAAGGCAGCCGATTTTTGACCGCATGATCAAAATCAGGGTCTCGAATCAGTGGACGCTGAACTGCGCGTCTCAGCCGACGAAGGCGCGCTCGACGACGAAGCTTGCCGGATGATGCAGCGAGCCTTCCTGGAAGCCGTGGCTTTCGGCCAGTTCCTTGACGTCCTTCAGCATATGCATCGAGCCGCAGATCATGATGCGGTCGGTTTCGGGATTGAGCCTGTCGATGCCGAGATCGGTGTAGAATTTGCCCGAGCCGATCAGCGCGGTGATGCGGCCCATGCGCTCGGAGGTCTCGCGCGTCGTCGAATTATACAGCGTGACGCGGCCGCCGGTCAGTTCGCCGATCAGCGGATCGTTCTCCAGTGCGGCCACCAGTTCCTGGCCGTAGGTGAGCTCGGCATTGTCGCGGCAGGTATGGGTCAGGATAACCTGCTCGAACTTCTCATAGGTATCGGGATCGCGCAGCAGGCTGGCGAATGGAGCAATGCCGGTGCCGGTCGAGATCATGAACAGGCGCTTGGCCGGCGTCAGCGCGTCGACCACCAGCGTGCCGGTCGACTTCTGCCGTATGATGACGGTATCGCCGATCTCGATTTTCTGCAGCTCCGAGGTAAGCGGGCCGTCCGGCACTTTGATCGAGAAGAATTCGAGTTCGTCGTCCCAGGCAGGGCTGGCGATCGAATAGGCGCGGAACACCGGCTTCTCGGCATTGGGCAGGCCGATCATGACGAACTCGCCGGAACGGAAGCGCAGCGATTGCGGCCGGGTGATGCGGAACGAAAACAGCCGGTCGGTATAATGCTTCACCGAGACGACGGTTTCGGCATAGACATTGGCCGGTATCGGGAACTGCAACGGCCGGGCGCCGGCAGTGTTGAACGCGGATATGGTGTTCATCAAACCTAACCTTCCGGGCCAGCTCAGCGCCCGCGCCAAATCTTCACCTGCGCGCCCGAACCGGTCAGGTTCCAGCGTGCCGTTTGCACACTCCGAAGCGGTAAGCTCTTGTGTCCGGAATTTATTAGTATACAAACGATATTTGCGTCAAGACGCCGCCGTAAAACAGCTTTCCAAACTGAGGCATGTAAGCAGTTCGGGCATTTCGGGTTTCGACAATGGAACAGAATTTTTCGGCGCAAGCTCTGGATTCGACGGGCAGCGTCGTCGCCGGTATCGATGTCGGCGGCACCTTTACCGACCTGCTTCTGATCGACGGCCGTGACGGCGGCCGGGTGCATATCGCCAAGACCCCGAC
Source organism: Mesorhizobium sp. LSJC280B00 (assembly GCF_000502835.1). Classification (GTDB taxonomy): domain Bacteria; phylum Pseudomonadota; class Alphaproteobacteria; order Rhizobiales; family Rhizobiaceae; genus Mesorhizobium. The sequence continues at coordinate 156,002 of NZ_AYVL01000010.1, read as the reverse complement.
GACGGTCGACAACCAGGCTTTCGGCGTCGTTGCAGCTCTTGGTGCCACCGGCTTTCCCGTCGACGGCATCGACCTCATCGTGCACGGCACGACGACCACCACCAACGCGGTGCTGGAGCGCCGGCTGGCCAAAACCGGCATGATCACCACGCGCGGCTTTCGTGACGTCATCGAGCTTGGCCGGCGGACACGGCCGCAAGCCTATGGCATGACAGGCACGTTCGTGCCGATCATTCCGCGCAATCTGCGGCTCGAAGTGTCGGAGCGGGTCGAGGCCTCGGGCGCGGTGCGCATACCGCTCGACGAGGCCGAGATGCGGGCAGCGATTTCACAACTGATCGCGGCCGGCTGCGAATCCCTCGTCATCCATTTCCTGCATTCCTACGCCAACCCGAGGCATGAGCGGCGTGCCGCCGAGATCGCGGCCGAGCTTTGGCCGAACGGCTACATCACGACAGGCCATGCGCTGCTTTCGGAAGCGCGCGAATTCGAGCGCGGCGTCACCGCTTCGGTCAACGCCTCGGTGCAACCGATCCTCGAACGCTATGTCGAGCGGCTGCGCAAGGAGCTGGCGTCAAAAGGCTACGCCCGCGACTTCCTGATCATGAACGGCAATGGCGGCATGATCTCGGCCCGCTTTGTCACACGTGAGTCGGCCAAGACCGTCATGTCCGGCCCCGCTTCCGGCGTCATTGCTGCCGCCTATACGGGAAAACGCGCCGGCTTCGAAAACCTGGTCACCTATGACATGGGCGGCACCTCGACCGACGTGGCGCTGATCCGCAACGCCGAGCCGGCGGTGTCGAACGAGATCGAGATCGAGTATGCGATGCCGATCCACGTGCCGATGGTGGCGGTGCATACGGTCGGCGCCGGCGGCGGCTCGATCGCCCGCGTCGATGCGGCCGGTCTGATCCAGATCGGCCCGGAAAGCGCCGGCGCCAATCCCGGCCCGATCTGCTACGGACGCGGCGGCTTGGAGCCGACCATTACCGACGCTAATCTGGTGCTCGGCAGGCTGGCGCCGAAGAAGCTGCTCGCGGTGGAAAACCCGGTCACCGTCGAACGGGTCACCGGCATATTCGAGGACAGGATCGGCCGCGCCACAGGCTTGTCCGGCGTCGAGGCGGCGGGTGCGGTGCTGCGGCTCGGCAACGTGAAGATGGCCGGCGCCATCCGCATGGTGTCGGTGTCGCGCGGCCACGACCCGCGCGATTTCGCGCTGTTCGCCTTCGGCGGCGCCGGGCCGCTGCATGCGACGGCACTGGCGCGCGAGCTCGGCCTGCCCAAGGTGCTGGTGCCGGCGCGGCCGGGCATCACCAATGCGCTCGGCTGCGTCGTCGCCGATCTGCGCCATGATTTCGTTAATACGGTCAACCAGCCGGTGGCCCGTCTCGATGAAATCCAACTCCACGAGACATTGGAACGGCACCGAAACGAAGGCGAGGAGCTGATCGGCAAGGAAGCGGTGAAGCCGGAAATGATCCGGGTCACGCATTCCGCCGACATGCAGTTCGTCGGCCAGACGCATATCATCAACGTGCCGCTGCCGTCGTCTGCGGTGACACGCCAGGTACTGCAGCAACTGTTCGAGAGTGCCTATTTCGCCCGCTTCAAGGTCGAGCTACCCGAGATCCGCGCCAATCTGGTCAACCTCAACACGTCGGTCACCGGCGTGCGGCCGGCAATCGATCTGTCCCGGCTGATCGACCCGGCTGGGCGCGCCAAAACGCTCGAAGAGGCGCGGCGCGAGATCCGGCCTGTCTGGTATGGCGGGCGCTGGTACGACACGCCGGTCTACAACAGAGAGAAGTTGCCGCTCGACGCAACAATCGAAGGTCCGGCGATCCTCGAACAGATGGACGCGACGACTGTGCTGGAGCCCGGCGACCGGGCGCGATCGGATGCCGACGGCAACATCATCATCGATATCGGCGAGGCCTGAGATGGAAAAACTCGACGCCATCACCCTTTCGGTCATCCAGGCGGCCCTGCAGCAGGTCTGCGACGAAATGGACCTGACGTTTTCGCGCGCCGCCTTTTCGCCTGTCATCGCCGAGGCCAATGACCGTTCGGATGGCATCTATTCGGCAGTCGATGGTTCGCTGATCGCGCAAGGCAGCCAGGGCCTGCCGGTGTTCGTCGGCGTCATGCAGTATTCGACCAAAACGGTGATCGAGATGATCGCCGACGGACGCTGCCTGCCGCCCGAGCCGGGCGATATCTACATCGTCAACGATCCCTATCTCGGCGGCACCCATTTGATGGATGTGCGCTTCGCCATGCCGGTCTACCGCGACGGCAAAATATTCTGCTGGCTGTCGAACACCGGTCACTGGCCCGACATCGGTGGTTCGGTGCCGGGCGGCTTCTCCGCCTCGGCAACGGCGGTGGAGCAGGAAGGCTTGCGGCTGCCGCCGGTGAAATTGTTCAAGAAGGGCGTGCTCGACCCTGAGATCTACGCCATCATCTGCTCCAACATCCGTGTCGCCGACCAGCGCATTGGGGACATCCGGGCGCAAGCGGCGGCACTGCTGATCGGTCAGGACCGACTGAACGGAATCCTGGATCGTTACGGAGATGAAACGGTCGTCGATGCGATCGCCGAACTGCGCCGCCGCGCCGCTGAACAGATGCGCGTCAACATATCGGCCATTCCCGACGGAATCTATCGCTCGCAGGCCTTCGTCGATTCAGACGGGGTGGTAAACGAGCCGCTGATCATCGCGCTGGCAGTCGAGAAAAAAGGCGACACGCTCAGCTTCGACTTCTCGGGCTCATCAAAGCCCTGCGCCGGGCCGATGAACAGCGTGCTGGCGACGACCTTGTCCTCGGTCTATCTCGCCATGCGGCACATTTTCCCCGACGTGCCGATCAGCGCCGGCGCCTTCGAGCCGCTGATCGTCAAGCGGCCGGAAGGCACCTTCCTCGACGCCAAATATCCGCGCCCGGTATCGGGCTGCGCGGCCGAGGTTTCGCAGCGCATTGCCGAGGCGGTGTTCGCTGCGATGGTGCAGGCGCTGCCGGACAAGGTGACGGCGGCTCCGGCCGGCTCCAGCGGCAATTTCGCGCTCGGCGGCAACGATCCGGCCCGCGGCCGCGATTATGTCATGTACCAGATCTCCGGCGGCGGCTATGGCGGCAATGCCGGTCACGACGGCCTGACCAATGGCTGCTCGACCATCGGCATTTCCAAGTCGCCACCGGTCGAAATCATGGAGCAGGCCTTCCCGGTGCTCTACCGCCACTACGCCCTGCGCGAAGGCTCGGGCGGCGCCGGCAAGCATCGCGGCGGTTTTGGCCTCGCCTATGAGGTCGAGATCCTGCGCGGCGACGCCCGCGCCTCTTTCGTCATGGATCACGGCCGCTTCGGCCCGCAAGGCGCGCTCGGCGGCAAGGACGGCGCGGTCAACACGGTCACCGTGTTCCGCGACGGCAAGGAACATGTGCCGCCGCACCTCTCCAAGGAACAGGACATCGCGCTGAAGGCAGGCGACCGCGTGCGCGTTAGCACGCCGGGCGGCGGCGGCTACGGCGATCCGTTGCAGCGGGATCCGGAATTGGTCGCTCGGGACGTCAGGCTAGAGTACTATACCGCCGAGCAAGCCAGGGACCTGTTCGGGATCAAATGAATCCACAAGACAAATTCAAATGCCGTGTCTGCGGCCTCGATCAATCTCCCGATCTGCCATGGGGCGAGAACGGCAAAGAACCCAGCTCCATCATATGTTCGTGCTGTGGAGTGGAGTTCGGCTACGAAGACGACGGCCTCGGCAATTGTTTGTCAATTCGCCGGCATTGGGTGGAGGTTCGGCGATGCAAGTGGTTCGCGCCGGAGGATCGGCCGCTCGATTGGGACATGCCCGCTCAAATCAGAGGTATTCCGTTAGCCTATAAAGGCGCAGAGGATGAGCAACTGATCCAACGATATCTGCAGGCCGGAGAGCCGCCGCTACAAGGCTTGGCGGCGCTGAGCGCGGTGGAGAAGCCGGACCGGCAGTGAGGGTTTTACCGGGTGCTGGCATATCGCCCAGACCGCTGCGCACCGCTATGCCCTGTGGTCCAGCCTCGCGACCAGCCGGTCGCCGGCCCACTGGATGCCGCAGACCAGGACGATCAGGACGATGACCACGGCGATCATGACGGACGTCTCGAAGCGCTGGTAGCCGTAGCGGATGGCGAGGTCGCCGAGCCCGCCGGCGCCGATGGCGCCAGCCATGGCCGAGGCGCCGATAAGCGTCACCAGCGTCACCGTGAAGCCGGCGACGATGCCGGGCAACGCTTCCGGCACCAGCACCTCTCGAATGATCGTCCAGCGGTTGCCGCCCATGGCGCGTGCTGCCTCGATCAGCCCGTGGTCGACCTCGCGCAGTGACACTTCGGCGATCCGGGCATAGTAGGGCGTCGCCGCGATCGACAGCGGCACAATCGCTGCCCAGGTGCCGATTGAGGTGCCGACGATCAGCCGCGTCACCGGGATCAGCGCAACCAGCAGGATGATGAAAGGCACCGAGCGGAAGCCGTTGATGACCGCTCCGAGCGCGCGGTTCATCCACAGGTTTTCGGCGATACCGCCGCGGTCGGTGGCGACCAGCGCCAGGCCGAGCGGCAGCCCGAAAACCAGCGAGATGAGGCCGGAGGCGGCCGTCATCAGGATCGTTTCCCAGATCGAACGGGCGAGAAGCTCAAACAGAACCGGCGACATGGCCAAGCACCTCCACCCGCGCTTGGCGGGCTTTCAAGAACGCGATCACCTCTGCCAGGTGAGCTTCATTGCTGCCGGCGACCGCCACGAACAGTGTACCGACAGGCTGCTGCTGGACGTGATCGATGCCGCCATGCACGAGGCGGAACGAGCCGGGAACTGCCGAGGCAAGATCGGACAAAAGCGGGCTTCGGGCGGCCTCACCCGCCACGTCGATCCTGAGGATCGCCTCCACGCCGGCGTTCTGCGTTAGCCGGCTTGCGATCTCCGCCGGCAATTGCGGCCGGATGCCGCCGAGCAGGCTTTGTGTGATCGCCGACTTCGGATCGGCAAACACCGACCACACCGGCCCTTGCTCGACGATCCGCCCAGCGTCGATCACCGCGACACGATCGGCGATCGAACGGATCACCTCCATCTCATGGGTGATGAGCAGGATGGTCAGGTCGAGCTGCCGGTTGATATCTCTGAGCAAGGCGAGGATGGAGCGCGTCGTCTCCGGGTCCAATGCCGAGGTCGCTTCGTCGGACAGCAGCAGCGCCGGGCGCGCCGCAAGCGCCCGGGCAATGCCGACGCGCTGCTTCTGCCCGCCCGACAGCGACGCCGGATAGGCTTTCGCCTTCTCCGACAGGCCGACGAGATCGAGCAGCTCGGCAGCGCGCGCCAGGCGTTCGGCCCTTGGCCGGCCTTCGATCTTGAGCGGCAGCGCTACATTGTCTTCGACCGTCTTGGCAGACAGCAGGTTGAAATGCTGGAAGATCATGCCGATACGCCGGCGCAGCGGTTGCAATTCGCGCTCGCCGAGCCGGCTGATGTCGCGGCCTTCGATGAAGACCTGTCCTGTATCCGGCCGCTCCAGGCCGTTCAGGCAGCGTATCAGCGTCGACTTGCCGGCGCCGCTCCGGCCGATGATGCCGAGGATCTCGCCCTGGCGCACGCTGAGCGATACGCCGTCCAGCGCCGCTGTCGCGCCGAAGCAGCGCTTCAGCTCGATGAGGCGCACGACATCGTTCGGTCCCGCGGAGCGGCCGCCGACGGGATGCATGACTTCGGTGACCGAGGCGAAATGCTGGTTCATGAAAGTTCCTGTATTCGTGCCCGCAAAACGCGATCGCGGTCCGCGTTGGAGCGCGGACCGCTTTATCATGCCGGGCTTCAGCGCCAAGTCGAGCTCGGTATCAATAGGCGCTGATGCCGGTTCCCTTGTAGACTCGGTCGAATTCGGCCTTCACCTTTTCGTTCTGGTAGGAGGCGACCAATGTCTTTACCCAGGGCTGGTTTTCATTGCCGGCCTTGACCGCGATGAAGTTGCGGTAGGGATTGTCGGCCACCGCCTCCTGGGCGATGCGGTTCTCCGGTGTGAGGCCGCTTTTAAGCGCCCAATCCGTGTTGACCACGGCCCCGTCGAGGTCTTCCACCGAGCGCCCGACAATCCCGGCGTCAAGCTCCTTGACGACCAATTTCTTCGGGTTTTCGGCAATGTCGGTCGTCGTAGCCAGAATGCCGGTGCCTTCCCTGAGCTTGATCAGACCTTCGCTCTGCAGAACGCGCAGTGCGCGGCCCTCGTTGGACGGGTCGTTCGGCACGCCAATGACGGCGCCTTCGGGCAGGTCGGCAATCTTCGTGTACTTCTTGGAATAGAGGCCGATCGGCCAGACCCCGGTATAGCCGACCGGGACGATGTGATAGCCCTGCGTCTTGATCTGGTTGTCGAGATAGGGCTTGTGCTGGAAGGCGTTGGCGTCGATTTCGCCACGCTCGAGTGCTTCATTCGGCTGGGTGTAGTCGTTGAACACCACGGTCTCGATCGTCAGCCCCCTCTCCGCCGCCTGGGCGGTGACGACGCGCCACACATCCTCGTCCTCGCCGCTCATGATGCCGACCTTGACCGCCGTCTTGTCTTCGGCGAACGACGGCGCAGCAAGGCCGACAATCCCAACCGCCGACGCGAAAAGTACAGCCAGACCGGCGCGCCGGTTTATACTTGCGGAGAGAAATGAGAGCAAAGTGTTGGTATTCCCAGACATGATCTATCCCGTCGGTTCTGAAGTCGTTGCGGCCAGGCGGAGTGCCAAGCCTTGCTGGCATCATCGGGAATGCTGACCGTCGGATCAAAGCACCGTATTTCCCGCGAAATGCGAAGCCAGGAATATTCTCTCAAAGTTTCGGGCCTGGCGAGCACAGGGCGTGCTGGGATCATGCGTTCTAAGCCAATGCTGGTTCAGAAATTGTCCGGACGTCGTCTCCGATATGAGGCCCGCCGTGCTTCGAAGCGGCGGGCCTTTCTGCGTCCGAATGCCCAACACGGGCAGCAGTGTGGGATGTCGACAATGCTGGACGCGCCGCATGTCCCTTCAAAGCGACGCGCTTGCTCACTCGATGACCTTTACAATCCTGCGCGTGCCAGGATCGACCAGGACGGTCCGATTGTCGACGACGACATAGCGGTATTTGACGTCGGGAACCTCATGAAGCTCGACGGTATCGGGCAGGGTCGAGCCGACATTGAGCTCCACGCCGGGAAGCTGCACGGACGCCAGAGGCTGCTTTTTCACATACTCGCGTACGATCGTCTCCTGCTGCGGTTCGATGACCACGTCCTGAGCGGCAGCGGCGCCAATACCCGCAAGCAGCAAGAACCCAGCCGCGGCTGCCGAAAGATGCATTCTCATGATCGTCTCCTTTCGTCGTGAGCCACCTCTGCGCTGCGCCGCGTCATGCTGTTCGCAGCGGGGTCGCTATAGGCCGGTAACGTCATCAGGTGGAGCTTGTTCCGCCACTCGGATCGCTTGCCGTTTCGCTCCATTAGTTTGGAACAAAGTTTTTTAGCCGCGGTTTTACGCGGTGAAGGGACGCGTTTTCCAAGGAGATCTCTCATGAAAGGCGTTCTGATCACCAGCATGCTAGCAATCAGCGTCAGCTGCGGGGCTGCACTTGCCCAGACGCAGCAGTCGACCGACGACCAGTCCGGCGCCAATTGTGCAGCCGGCACTGCCAATTGCCAGAACGGCGCCAAAATGGGCGAGCAGGCTCAGGGCAAGGCCAGCGCTGCAACTGATCAACAGGCGCAAGGCAACAAGAAGCTGAAGACCGATGAGCAAGCCCAGGGCAAGGCCGGCGCAACGACTGACCAGCAAGCCCAGGGCAAACCGAAACTGAAGACCAACGAGCAGGCTCAGGGCAAGGCCGGAACCACCACCACCGAGCAGGCCCAAGGCAACACGAAAATGAAGACCGAGGAGCAGGCTCAGGGCAAGACTGGGACCACGACCACCGAGCAGACTCAGGGCAATGCCTCGACGCAGACGCAAGACCAGAGTTCGACCGCTTCCATCAACAATGTGACCGTTGAACAGAAGACGGAGATCACGCAGGTCATCAAGGAGACGAACGTCCAACCGGTTTCCAGCGTCGATTTCGACATCTCTGTCGGTGTCGAGGTTCCGCGAAAGAAGGTCCGGCTGCATCGCCTGCCGGCGCGCATCGTCAAGATCATTCCGGCTTACGAAGGCTATGAGTATTTCGTGCTCGCCGACGGCCGGATCGTCATCGTCGACCCGAATACCTACGAGATCGTGATTATCCTGACCTAGTCGTGGCCAGACGGTCTACCGTGGGTTGATGCACCAAAAAAGCCCGCCGCGCAGCTCGGGCGGCGGGCTTTTCCGTACCCGGCTCCAGCGTCTGCAAATCGCAAATCAAGGTCCGTCCTCGGGGCGAGGAGTGAGCACGGTGTGATCGATGGTGTCGGGCAGGCAGGGACTGGGCACGCAGCTTGTTCGGACTGACGCGGTGGTCATGGCATCGATATCCGTAACCAGCACCATTCTCGCGTAGTGCCGCGGCCACAGCGGCTCTCCAAACAGGACGAAGACGCCGCCAATCATCAAGGCCAGCAACATGAGTGCCGTAACATTTGCAAATATCTCGCCGTAGCGCATGAAGGCAGCCTGTCCCGTTCGGAAAGCGATTTCAGCCTGTGACAGCGGCGACCAGGACGGCGCCGAAAGCCGGCGCTACTATCCTTGAGGCCCCGCGAATGCCGCCTTCCATTGGATCCTCCCCGAACAAGCCGGATAAATAACGGCACTCTCGGTGCTTTGTTCCCGGCCGTGTGGCCGGACGACAGCCGCGTCACACAGGCCGTGTGTGGGGCGGCCTTTCGTTTGCAAAAGGCACTCTTCGCTCTCATTGATGCGCGGCAGCGAGGTTCTTGACATGACGTTCGTGCATTTGCAGCACCGGCAGCGTCTTCTTGGCAAACTCCTTCATCGCCGGATCGTCGCCGGAATTCGCGTAAGCGGAAAACAGCGCCACCGCTTCCTTATGCGCCTGGGTCTGCATGTCGATATATTTCGATTGGAAGCTGTCCCCGCTGGCCTCCTTGAGTTGGTCGAGCAGCGCCTGGTGCTTGGTGTCCAGCGACGGGCCGGCTGGCGCGGTGGCCGAAGTCGTCTGACCCTTGCTGAGCGCCGCCTTGAAGTCCTCGCCGGCCTTGGTGTGGTCCGTGACCATTTGCGCCGCGAATGCCTTCACGTCGTCGGCAGTCGCCTGCGTCTGCGCAAGTCGGCTCGATTCGATTTCGAATGTATTGGCGATGGGCACGGTCTTGACGAACGTCGCGGTGTCAACCTTGCTCATGGTGTCGGTCGTTAGAGGCGTCAGCGTCGCCGATTGGGCAAAAGCAGCCAAAGGTGCGCCAGCCATCATCGCTGCCGCAGTGATGGATAGAAGGGTTTTCATGGGGGTTCTCCGAGGCTGATGTCATCCCTCCGATGGCTCAACGCGCAAGCTGCGGCGAGGTTGCCTGGTCGTGGCGGCCACAGCCGCCACCACGCCAGACAATGGTTTGGAAACGCAAAACAAAAGACGCCGGCTGCGTCCTGCAAAGTGCAACGCAAGCCACGAGATCGTACGGAATCGTACAAGCTCTTTCGCTTTGCGGCAGTCTTGCTATCGTTGGCTGGGAGAGATGGGTGGAGGCTTCCGTGGGGCAGATCAAGTCGCCGCTAGGAATCGGTATTGACACCGACGCTGCCGTTCATACCATCATGGCCGACTATCATTCCGGCGACATTCTCTCGACCACCGTCGTCATAGCCGATTTGCGCAAACGCTTTCCCTGGTTCCGGCAAACCGACGAGGAGCTGGTTGGCTTCATCGTTCGGGCGCTGGACGGTCGGGATATCGCGGTCAGCTTCGACCACCGCGGCCGCTAGGCTGATTTTACGGCAAAACCAGCCGGCCGCGGAGCTTAAGCTCCGCGGCCTCGTCAGGCTGTGATGACCGGGCGCTTACTTGCCGCAGTGGTTGTCGTTCACCGTCGGCGCCATCGTGCCCGGAGCCTTGCCGGTCGCATCGGGCAGAGCCCCTTGCGGGCCCGGCGGGCAATTCCGGTCGGCATTCGAATTCGTCGTTGAGAAATCGCGAATGCTATTGGTGATGGTCGAATCCGTGCCGGTGTCAGGGCCGCCATTATCCGGGACTACGATCGTCCGCCCGCTACCGTCGGCAGCGGCTCCGGAAGGGTCGCCGACGTTCTGCGCCATCGCTGACGTAGCCAGACCGATCGTAAGCGCCGAAGCTGCGAGAATTTTCGTGAGCATGATGCTTCTCCTTTTTACGAGGGTCGTCGCGTTGCGACTACGAAAACAACCGTTCGGGCGAGCGAAGGTTCCGACAAATTCCCCATGAAATTCAGCATGTTCTCAGGTGTTCAAGGCGGTCGCCATGTCATTCTCCGCGGGCATGCTTCTGTGGACTTTTCTAACGGCACAGCCCGGCATTTTGCTCGCCGCATGAGCGTACGCCTTACCGTTCCGCCGGAACAGGAATGCTTCTTGCGAGTTCATACCTTTGTACAATGCGACGCGCTGATGCGAATGGCGGCAGCGCAAACAAGGAGAGCAGACATCATGGGCCTTGGAACCATTCTCATCATAATCTTGGTCCTTGCCTTGCTTGGCGGCTTCAGCGGCTTGGGCGGCGGACCGTTCTACGGCACCGGCTATTACGGTGGTGGCGGCCTCGGCCTGGTGTTGCTTATCGTCATTATCCTGGTCCTGCTTGGACGCATTTAATGCATGTCGCGCAAAAGTGTGCAGCGGTTTTGTGATAGCGACATGCATAAAACAGGAACCTAAAGCGCATCGCATGAGGCCAGTCGAACGCGACGCGCCTTAGTGTCACGCTCGCGACAAAAACGCCTGCCGCTTGGCAACAAGCGCCGGGCGTTTTGTCGTGAAGAGACAAGATTTCCAAGATCCTTGGCCAACCAGGATCCCTGGCTAAAAAGGGCGACCCGGTGCCGAACCTTTCGGCACCGAGGACACCACCATAGCAGCAGCTTAGTGTTGGCGATCGGCGACCAGCGCTTCTTTCAGATCGGCGCTGAGCACACCCTCGTTGAACAGTGACATGATACGGGCGGCCAACCGCTCGCGGACAGGACTGTCGTCCGCAACGCCCAACTCACGGCAGCAGTCGTCGAGCGCTTTTTTCAGCACGCTCAGTTCGGCTGGAGTTGCTGCACCTTGCATCGACATGCCATCCTCCCTTGAAAAAGGGCGAAAGCGCGAAGCGTCTTTCAAGCGTCCACTCGCCATGTCTGTGTGGACGACTCCAATTCAATTAGCGCCGCTCTCGTCCAAACTCAATGTACGGAAATTACCAAACAGACAGTTTGGGAACGACTGCCTTGCACCTGCATTGTTGCTGCGATCCAACCCACCCCTCATTTGGATCATTGGGCGTAGCCCACGACGCCCGAATGGAGCCCGTTGCATCCCTCGCGACGGGCTCTTTCGCGTCCGGTGACCTCAATTGTCGTTTTCGTACCAAACCGTCTTTGGTACGTTTCCAACTCTAACGTTCAGTCGGATGTTTTCGTAGGCAAGCGGCAGGAGAAACTGTCGTGCATCGATTCATTTTTTTATTTAGTAGGCTCCATACCTTTCAGTGCTTATATGAGCGTTATCGTCCGCAGGTTATACCGGGCGCGGACGGCTGGGAGATAAAAAAGCTCTTGCCCTGTTTTGGGGCCAGCTATGTCTGATCCAGCAATTTCCAATAGAAATCTATACAGAAACAAGCTGTTGCGCCGGATGAGCGCCGGCGATTTCGCATCTCTCGAGCCGCACATCGAGCGCTGTTCACTGGAGTTACGGCAATCGCTCGAAGTGTCCGGATCGCCGATCGAGGCCATTTATTTCCTCGAGGACGGCATCGGTTCGGTGGTTGCGAAAATGCCGAACGGCAGCGATGCGGAAGTTGGCCTTGTCGGCTTGGAAGGTATGACCGGCTCGGCCCTGATAATGGGCGACGACCGTACGGTCCATGATTGCTATGTGCAGCTGGCGGGAGAAGCCGCCAGGATCGACGCCGAGCCGTTCAAGGCGGCGCTGACGCAAAGCCCGACGCTGCGGCTGTTCTTGCTGCGCTACGTGCAATACCTGCATGTCCAGACCGGCTATACGGCGCTGGTCAACGCGCGATCGAAACTTGAAGACCGGCTGGCGCGCTGGCTGCTCATGTGTGACGATCGGGTGGACGGCGGCCGGCTGACGATCACTCACGAATTCCTGTCGATCATGCTTGGCGTAAGGCGTCCGGGTGTCACGGTCGCGCTGCAGCTGCTCGAGGGGCGAGGGCTCATCCGGTCCCGCCGCGGCGAAATTATCATTCGCGATCGCGATGGTCTCGTCGCACTGGCGGATGGCGGCTACGGCCTGGCCGAGGCCGAATATACCCGCCTGGTCGAGCATATCGGCGAGCGCTGACGGCGCTTTCCTGGCCGATTGCTGCCGCAGGTCGAAGCCCCTTGCGACACTACACGGCGGGTCGGAAAAATTTTCAAAGCTCCCGGACCGTCAGGGAACTTGTTTCCCGTCGGAGGGTTATGGGACGCCTCTACTTTGCGAGGCGGCACCAACCATTCGGGAGAGGATCATGGCGACCACGAAAAAGGCCGCGAAGGCGGCAAGCAAGGGCCTTGAGGATCTGTTCCTCGACGGGCTCAAAGACCTCTACTACGCCGAGAAGAAGATACTGAAAGCGCTGCCTAAAATGGCCAAGGGCGCGGAGTCGGAAGAAGTGACCGCCGCCTTCGAGAAACACCGCATGGAAACCGAAGGACATGTCGACCGCCTGGAGGAGGTGTTCGAGAAGTTCGGCAAGCCGGCCCGTGGCAAGACCTGCCCGGCGATTGACGGCATTATCGAAGAGGGCTCGGAAGTGCTCGAGGAGTATAACGGTGCTCCCGCGCTCGACGCCGGGCTTGTCGGCGCGGCGCAGGCCGTCGAACATTACGAGATCGCTCGCTACGGCACTTTGATCGCGTGGGCGGAAGAACTCGGCAAGAGCGACGTTGTCGAGCTGCTCAGGGCAACTCTCAAGGAAGAGGTCGCGACCGACGAAGCGCTTTCCAAGCTCGGCGAAAGCGGTGTCAACGAACGCGCAATGCAAGAAGCCGCTTGATTTCAAAACCGCAACCGAGCCTCGGAAATGGTTGCCAAGGCTCGGTTGGCCGCGGGAAACCGGTGAATTCTGCATTGGTCCCTCATGAACGGTAGGGCGGGCAGCTAGAGCCTTGAAGCGGTGCCTCGGAGCGGATTCACTCGATCTGCTCGAACGTGCATTGCCGGGGCTCTTTGTCCGGCCGCCAGCGCAACAGCTTGGTTCCGTGCCGGAACCGGTCGCCTGTCACATGGTCGAACCGAACCTCGACCACCAGGTCAGGCTTTATCGGTTCCCATTGTCCGCTGCGCTCCGTGCTCCAGCGGCTTGGTCCGCCCGGCGCCTTGCCGGTGAAACCCGGTTTGGCCCGCAGTTTTTCCAGCCGCCTGGTCAGCGTCGCGCGGTCGTCCTTGCCGATGGTCGAGGTGAACCCGACATGGTCCAGCCTGCCTTCGTTGTTGTAGAGGCCGAGCAGCAGGGATCCGACTTCGTTGCTGCCGGCGAGATAGCGAAAGCCGCCGACCACACAATCCGCAGTGCGCAGCCGCTTGACCTTGACCATGGCGCGCTCGCCGGGCCGGTATGGCCCGGCGATCAGTTTTGCAACGACACCGTCGGTCGAGCCATGGCCGGCGCCTTGCAGCCAGCGCTCGGCGGCAGCGGCGTCATGCGTATATTTGGACAGGTGCAGTTCGGGCCGTGCCGCCGACGCGACAAAGGCCTCAATCGCCTGCCTCCTGGTGGTGAGAGGCTCTTCGATGATGATCCCGCCGCCGGGTTCGGCCAGCATGTCGAACAGGACCAGCATGGCAGGCGTCTCGAGGCTCAACTTGCGGATCCTGCTTTCGGCGGGATGAAGGCGCATTTGCAGGGCCTCGAACGAGGACGATCCGTCGACCTCGATGACGATTTCGCTGTCGGCAACAAACCGCCGCGACCTCACATCGCGCAGCACCGCGACCAGTTCGGGAAAATAGCGGCCAAGCGGCTTGCCCGATTTTGCACGCAGATCGACGGCATCGTCGCCCTTGAACACGAGGCAGCGAAACCCGTCCCATTTCGGTTCGTACTGCCAAAGCCCGTCGCCGCCAGGAATTGCGTCGGCGGCTTTGGCTTCCATCGGACGAAGGTCGAGCGGCAACGGAAATGCGGTCATGGCTGGTCCGCGCCGCCGCTGAGGCATTCGCTACCGCCGTCGGCCATTCCCCTGCGCCCCGCTTTCCCGCCTCGGCACCTTGCGGCCGGTTTGGTCGGGTGAAGGCGACCGCGGATCGACCTCGTCGGACCCACCGATCTCCTTGGTGATGCGATAGGCCAGATAAGCGACGGCTCCGGCAAGCAGCAAGCGGACCATGACTGCAAATCCTTCGTTGGCGTGAACCCACCAACCCGCAGGCCGAAGGTTTTGTTCCGCCGCGGCCCATCGCCGGGGTGGATCGTCGGCGGCGCAACCAAAATCCAAGCGCATCGTTTGTTGCTTATCGACGAAAAGAATTTGCGATGAAGACGCTCTCGCCCTTGTTCGCTTTGACCCTGGCGCTATTCTTGGCCAGCAGCGCTTGGCCTGACGGGTGACCGCGATGCTCCTCGTTGTTCCGGTCTGGCAGGACATCGCGGCACGACTGCTTCTGACCGCGCTCGCCGGCCTGTTGATAGGCCTCAACCGCGAGGCGCGCGGGCACGCGGCGGGGCTACGCACCACCGTGCTGGTCGGATTGGCCGCCGCCATCACAATGATCCAGGCCAGTATTCTGCTCGAGACCGTTGGCAAGCACCCGGATTCGTTTGCATCGATGGACGTCTTGCGCTTTCCGCTGGGCGTGTTGACCGGCGTCGGCTTTATCGGCGGTGGCGCCATTCTTCGCCGCGGCAATCTTGTCAGCGGCGTCACCACGGCGGCCACGTTGTGGGTGATGACGGCGATCGGATTGGCTTTCGGTGGTGGCCAATACGGCTTGGGCGCGGCCGGCACGGCGCTGACGCTGGCCACCTTGCTGGTCCTGAAATGGGTGGACCTTCGAATGTCGCGCGAACACCATGCCCAGTTGGCACTGACGTGGAAGGCCGCGGCTCGACAGGAGCTCGATGCGCTCATCGGGCCGCTTGGCTACCAGGCACGCCTCGTCGCAATAGAGAGGCGCCCAGATCTCAAGGACCCTGTGTTCTCGTTCGAGATCAGTTGGAGGCGGCCGGACACTGGCGCACCGCCAATGGATCTGCTGGCATCGGTGGGCGAGCATTGCGAGATCCAGAAGTTTGATCTCCTCAGCGAACCTGCCCGCTAGAGCGGTTCATCGTTTCACGGAAACGCCGAAACGCTCTATCTCTTTGTTTCTGCGCAATCCCGGACGGAAAACCGTTTCACACTTTTCCTGGAATTGCTCTAGCGGCTTGCAACGATCGCGGCCTGAATCAGGCCATAGCTTCTCCACACCCCTTTCGATACCTATCTGTCGAGGCAGGACTCAAGGAGCAAGCAAAAGAGCGTGGCACAGCGATCGGGAAGTGCTGATCTCCCACTTCACGGCGGACGCGTGCCGAAATGGCTCGGCGACCGCATGACGCGGCTTGGCGCGGTCATGTGCGAGGCGATCATCCACCATTACGGCCGCGATGAGTTGCTGCGCCGGCTGGCGCATCCGTTCTGGTTCCAGTCCTTTGGCGCCGTGATGGGGATGGACTGGCACTCTTCCGGCATCACCACCAGCGTCGTCGGTGCCTTGAAGCGCGGTCTGTCGCCGCTTTCCGGCGAACTCGGCATCCACGTTTGCGGCGGCCGCGGCGCGCATTCGCGCAAGACCCCGCACGAGCTTGCCCTGATCGGCGAGCGTGTCGGCCTCGACGGGCAAGGCCTCGCGACTGCCAGCCGGCTTGTCGCCAAGGTGGACAGCGCCGCGGTCCAGGACGGTTTCGATCTCTATCTGCACGGCTTTATCGTCACCGACGACGGCAAGTGGGTGGTGGTGCAGCAGGGCATGAACGGCGACAGCAAGGTGGCGCGCCGCTATCACTGGCTGTCCGAAGGCCTGAAGAGCTTTGTCGACCAGCCGCATGCTGCCATCGAGGGCGCCAACCAGGGCGAGATCGTCAACCTGACCGACCGGCGCGCTGAAGCGTCGCGCCAGGGACAACTGGACCTTCTGCACGACCTTGGACCGGATCGCATCGTGAGGGAGCTTGCCGCTTTGGAGCGGGGTTCGGCGCCAGCGCCGGAGCCGGCACAAAAGCTGCTGCCGCATCTGGTGATGCCGGCGCACCACGATGTGCGCGAAAGCGATGTCGTCATGCGCCGCCTGCACGGCAACATCGCCGCGGCGGCCGAGCGCGGTCCGACGGATTTCGCCGGGCTTCTCCTGGTGCCCAATGTCGGCGCGCACACGGTGCGGGCGCTGGCGCTGGTCGCCGAAGTCGTGCATGGCGCGCCGTGCCGTTTTTCCGATCCAGGCCGTTTCTCGCTGGCGCATGGCGGTAAGGACAGGCACCCGTTTCCGGTGCCGCTGAAGGTCTATGACGAGACGATCGGCGTGCTGAAGTCGGCTGTCCAGAAGGCCAGGCTCGGCCGTGACGAAGAGATCGGCGCGTTGCGGCGGCTGGACGACCAGTCGAGGCAGGTCGAGCGCTATGTCACCGGCCCAAGCCTGAAGGAAATCGTCGCCGGGGAGTTCGAGCAATCGCATCTGCTCGGCGGCCGCAGCGTCTTCGGTTGGGAGGTCGTACCCGAAACGGCCGCAGTCAAATCAACGAAGTGATCGGCTCGGATCAAGCCTCCAAGTCGATCAGGGCGACGCCGAGTTCGGGACGGTGCCTGCGGCGCAGATGGCCAGGCGTCTCCACCAATGTGACCTCGAGCGTCGGCCGCACGATGCCGTCCAGCAGATGACCGCCCCTCGTGGTGCCGTCACTCAATCCAAGGACTGCGTGGACGTGCAGGCTGGGCCTGCCGTCGTCGCCGATGGCAACATCGCCGATCGCGCTCAGCACTTCACACTGTTCCCGGACGGGGATTTTCCGGTAGGTCCTTTCTCCAGGGTCGAACCAGCCGACGGTTGCGCTTTCGAAAGCGCCGAGCGCGGTCAGCGACGCGCCGCCGACGCCACGGTCGACCGCAAACGAGGTCAGCTGCGCAAACGCCTCTTCGCCGGGATCAAGCACAACGACGAACGTTCTCTGTCCGGCGCTTTCGGCAACAAGCTGTGATTTCATGATTTCGCTCCAGCCGTCAGGAATTCAAATCCACCACACCAGCAATGCCAGCAAGACGAGACCCACTAGGCCGGCGATGAAAATGATCCGGCGCGCCCGCGTCCGCAGGATGATCTCGCCCTGCCGCGCCTGTTCCGCTGAAAAGACAGGACCATCCTTGTCCCAGTCGTTGCTCATCCATCGTCTCCTTTCGAGCAATTATTCAGCATTGAATAGATCTGGCGCCCGATAGAACACAATCTCGTTTGGCGGATGAGGTTCCACGATGGACCATCGACGGTTGGAACTGACTGGGACTCGGCCGTCTGCCGAGGTGGGACGGAGATCGACCACGAGGTGAACCCAGCCGGCTTGGGACCGGCTGGGCGCCGTTTGCATCTATTCCTTCGGCGCGGTCGCGGGCGCGGTATAGCGGCGGCGCACCGCGTCCAGGACGTGCTTGCGGCTCTCCTGCGCCGAAAGTGTGCCGTCTTTCTCCGCTTCGGCGGTTTCGCGCGCCAGTTCCTTGTCCCTGATCTGGTGGCGAAACCATTCGGAATAGTCGCCGGCGCGCAAATGATGTTCCCAGGTCCTGTCGTCGATGCCCTCGGCGATCTGGGCGAAAATCATCAGATTATGGGCGCGGAGGTTCATCGCATTGTCGGGGCCGCGGAAATAGAAGCTGCCCTTCTCGTCCAGCTGGCCCTCGGCATATTTGCGGCTGTGCCGCTTGAGCGACTGTCGCGGTTCGATCGGCTCGACCATGGCAGGTTTCTTGCGCGCCTGCGGCCGCCAGAACAGCACGCGCTCGTCTTTTGGAGAGTTCAGGTCCTTGTCCTTTGGCGGTTCGGTGCCGGTCTCGTGACAGAACGTCTTGATGACCTTTTTCGCCTTGGGGCCGAGTGCGATGACGGCGGTGACCAGCCGCAATGCCTCGGTTGAGATCGCGTCCGGATGAACCGTGATCAGGATCGTGCCCGGCAATTCCATGGCCAGCACCATTGGCGTGTCGTCGCGCCGCTTCGGCAAGAGGTGATGCGCCTCGTCGATGATCAGCCAGTGTGGTCGTGCCGTGCGGAAGCGAACACCGCCAAGGCCCGGCAGCAGGTCGGCAAAGAAGTCCGGCCGCTCGTTAACGCGCAGCGCCAGGCCATTGACGACCAGATTGTTGTCCGGCTTCTCCAGGAGATCGAGCAACTGCGTCTTCGTCGGCGCGTTCGAGCCGTCGCCCAGCCGGACGGCGCCTTCGAGACCGTCATAGTCGCCTTCCGGATCGAAGATGCAGAACTGGAACTTTCTCTCGACGAAGCGCTCCGTCAGTGCAGTCGCCAGGGTCGATTTGCCGATGCCGGAGCTGCCGGCGATCAGCACCGTATCGGTTGGCGACAGATACACCTCCTTGCCATCCTCCGAGCCAAGCAGAATGCCGTCGCGGTTCGGCACAAGCTCGCGATCGCGCTCGACCACCTTGGCGATCAGTTCCTCGACGCCTTTTCCGCGCGCGCCGCGTGTCACGAGATCCGCCGTATCCTTGACTGCCGGCAGTGCGTTGTCGACGGCCACGCTGAAGCCGCAGGCGCGCAGGAAGGCGTGGTCGTTTTCGGCGTCGCCGACACCGACGACGTTGTGCGGCGACAATCTGAGGTCCTGAAGCGCGGCTGTCAGCCCGGTCGCCTTGTTGATGCCACTGGGCAGGATCATCACCGCGCCCTTGTTGAAGATGATTTCCAGCTCCAGCCCCAATTTCTTGATGACCTCGAGCGCGGTAGCCTGATGCGGTTCCCAGGTTGCGACGATCGAGCGTCCGACCGAAAGCGGTTTGACACCGCGTTTCCTGAGTTTGGCGATGAACTCGGGGGCGGGCGGCGGGGATATCGTCCGCTCCTCCTCGCTGGCCGGCGTGTAGATCAGCGCCCCGTTTTCCGCGACCACCTTGTCGAAGATCGCGACTTCGGGAAAGACGCGTTTCAGGTCGGGCAGCTCGCGCCCGGTGACGAGAATGAGTTTGCGGCCGCTCTTCTTGAAGCGTTCAAGCGCCGCAAGCGTCTTCTCGGCAACGACCCCTTCATGCGCCAGCGTGCCGTCATAGTCAGTGGCCAGGGCAATGAAATACATGCCGTCAGTAGCCGCCCACGATCGGCAATATCTCGCCGGTGATGTAGCTCGAGCAGTGTGGCGAGGCGAGGAACACGTAGGCCGGCGCGATCTCCTCCGGCTGGGCCGGCCGTTTCATCGGCGTATCGGCGCCAAATTTCGAAACATCGCCGGCTTCCTTGTCCGAGGGGTTGAGCGGCGTCCAAACCGGGCCTGGCGCCACGGCGTTGACCCTTATGCCCTTGTCGACAAGGTTGCCTGAGAGCGCGCGGGTGAAGGCATGAATGCCGCCCTTGGTCATGGAGTAATCGACCAGTTGCTTCGAGCCCTCGATGCCGGTCACTGAACCGGTATTGATGATCGCCGAACCGGGTTTCATGTGCGGCACGGCCTCCTGCGCCATGTGGAAATAGCCGTAGAGGTTGGTCTTCAGCGTCGTGTCGAAATGCTCCTCGGTCAGCTCGCTGAAATCGCTGGAGTGGATCTGGAAAGCGGCGTTGTTGACCAGCACGTCGATCCGCCCAAACTCCTGCACGATCTCAGCCACCGCGTTGTGGCAGTGGTTGCGTTCGCTGACGTCGGCCTTGATCAGGATGCAGCGCCGGCCTTCCGCTTCGACGGCCCTTTTGGTATCTTTGGCGTCCCTATCCTCCGAGAGATAGACGATCGCCACATCGGCGCCTTCACGCGCATAGAGCACGGCCACCGCACGGCCGATGCCTGAATCGCCGCCGGTAATGACGGCCACTTTGCCGTCGAGCTTTTTCGATCCGATATAAAATGGCGCATCGTAAAGCGGCGCCGGCTCGATCGCCCATTCATGGCCCGGCTTCGGCTGGTGCTGCTCGGGGAAGGGCGGCTCCGGATATTTGCGGGCGCCGGCCTGCATGGCGCCTTTTTGCTTGCCATTGGATTTGGACTTGTCCTTCTCGTCGATACGGCGCTGGATATGCCGCTGCTTGGCGGCCTCGCCGGCGATTTCCGATTTTATCTGCATGGTCATCTCCCTGGCTTGAAACCCAACAACGCATGTCCAGCGAAAAGGTTGATGCGACCACGTCATTCCTTGAGCCCGGCGACACGCTCCAGCAGCGGCCGTTGCAGCAGCGGCAGATGGCCGACGACGCTGAAGGCCGCGTTCCTGACGCCTTGCATGATGCCGTTGTCCGATTGGGCCAGCGAGAGGATGCGCTCGCTGAGCGTGATCCACCGTTGCCCCACCGGGTGGCGTTCGCTTGTGTAGCCGGCAAGCGTGCCGTCGACGAAACGCCTGGCGAATGACGCGGCGTCCTCGATGCCGAGATTCATGCCGCGCGCGCCCAACGGCGAATTCACATGCGCGGCATCGCCTCCCAGGAAGACGCATGCGGTTTGATAACGCGGCGCCTGTCGTACCGGAATATGGAAGCGGTCGGTCCCCAACAACCGCGTGATCCGGTAATTGCCGGGGATGCGGGCCAGCGCATCCTCGGTGTTGGAGACCGCGCGATAGCGCTTCTCGCCGATCGGGATGATGAAACCGACGTCGCCGTTCCTGTGAAGAAATGCGTGGGCGGCCATCGGCTCATAGGGCCAATCGTCGATGTCGGCGTCGGCAATGCTCCATTGCCGCCGATGCGTGTAGCCATCGAAGCCGATGCTCATGGCATCACGCACCGTGCTTTGCGCACCGTCGGCTCCGAAGATAAGGTCGAAACTTGCCTCGTCACGGCCGTCTGGCGCCTCGATCCGCACCTCGGCCCGGCCTTTATGCTCGGCCATGCCGACAAATGTGCTTCGCCATTCGACGTCGATGCCAAATCCCTTGAGCGTATCGGTCATCAGCGATTCGGTGTCGCGCTGCGGCAGCGACAGCAGAAAATTATGGCGGTGCGGCAGGATCGAGAAATCGATCTCGCCGAGCGCTCGTCCTTCGAAGTAGAAACGGGCTCGGCGAATTTTCAATCCTTCGGCGAGCAATCGGGCAGCGACTTTGGACGGTTCAAGGATGTCGAGGCTGTGCGAACTGATGCCGACCGCCTTGGCGAGCGGCGTCGGGCCTTCCTTGCGGTCGATGATGCGAGGTGCAATGCCGCGCCTTGCCAGTTCGACTGCCGCCGTCAGCCCGGTCGGGCCGGCGCCGACGATCAGGATGGAAGCGTCCCGCGAAGCCGTCATCGTCTGGCGTCAGCTTTTAGGCAATGCGTAGGCAATGACGTCGGCAATGACGTCGTCGCCGATCCTGGTCTCCATGAAATGGTGTCCGCCGGGTGCAAGTGTCGCCAGCCAGGTCAGGACATAAAGCCATACACCGGCGGCATTGCCGGCAAGCAGCAGGCTGCCGGCGGCCAGCAGGGCGATCCCGGCGGGCAGATAGTACCAGGATCCGCCCAGCGCGATCAGCCAGGCACCGCCCCCTCCGATCGGCAGGCCGAGGATCGTCAGCAGCGCGCCGACGAACATCGTCCACCAGAAGGCAACGCCGGACCGGCGGCGAATGGGATGGGGTGGGGGATGGTCATGATGCTTATCCGGGTGAAACAGAACGTGACCTCATCCGAACGTATGGAGGGTTCGATGGTTTCCGGTCACCCCGACCTGATGGGCCAGGGCGGGGTAACCATTCTGTGATCTCCGCTGCTCCAGCCGGAACTTACCCACGCAGCCTTAGTTAGGCACTTTGGGGGGTGAATACGGTTTGCTGGATGCGAAATCGGCGAGTGGATGCCGCAGGTCTTTTCAAGGAGTGCCAACGGCATTTCACGCTTCGCTCTGTGGGGCGCGTGTTTCATGGCGATCTTTGCGGCTCTCGGCGGTACCGCCGTCTTGCGTTCGGACTTCGTCACCGGCGTTGGCCGGCCGTTGGCGCAACCAGTGCCGTTCAGCCACAGGCACCATGTCGGCGAGCTCGGCCTCGATTGCCGTTATTGCCATAGCGGCGCCGAGACTTCGTCATCGGCGGGTCTGCCGGCGACCGAGGTGTGCATGACCTGCCATTCGCAGCTGTTCACCAACGTGGACATGCTGGCGCCGATACGGGCAAGCCTTGCTTCCGGGCAGCCATTGCAGTGGCAGCGGGTGAACAGTGTCCCCGACTTCGTCTATTTCAATCATTCGATCCATATCGCTAAAGGCGTCGCCTGCGAGACGTGCCATGGCGAGGTCGACGACATGCCGCTGATGCGGCGGGCGCACGCACTATCGATGGAATGGTGCCTGGCATGCCATCGCGATCCCGAGCCTAATTTGCGTCCGCCGCAGGACGTGTTCCTGATGCACTGGAAGCCACCGGCCGGCATCGCCGAAATCCGCCGGTCACTCATCAGCCTTCTCGATATCCACCCCGAGACCATGACCGACTGTTATGTCTGCCACCGCTGACAAACCGATCGCGGCTCCAGACATGGCCGGCCTGCGCGAACGGCTTTCGCCCGGCCCGGAGCTGTGGCGAAGCCTCGACGAGCTCGCCGATACGCCGGAATTCCGCCGCTTCGTCGATGCCGAATTTCCCTCGATCGCCGAGCGCATCCCGCGGCTCGACCGGCGCACGCTGCTGAAGCTGATGGGTGCATCGCTGACGCTGGCCGGGCTTGCCGCCTGCAGCCGGGCCGAAGACATCCTGCCTTATATCCGCCAGCCGGAAAACATCGTTCCCGGCAAGCCGCTTTATTACG
The DNA here is from genome assembly GCF_000502835.1 of Mesorhizobium sp. LSJC280B00. GTDB lineage: Bacteria > Pseudomonadota > Alphaproteobacteria > Rhizobiales > Rhizobiaceae > Mesorhizobium. The sequence goes on along the minus strand of NZ_AYVL01000010.1, from coordinate 132,914 downwards.
CGACCACGCTTTCGAGCGATGGCTACGGTATCGGTGCGGTGGTCGAAAGCCATGAGGGCCGGCCGACCAAGGTGGAAGGCAATCCCGACCATCCGGCCTCGCGCGGTGCGACGGACGCCATCATGCAGGCGGCGGTGCTGTCGCTTTTCGACCCCGATCGCTCGCGCATGCCGCTGAAACACGGCGAACCGGCGGCCTATGGCGACTTCCTTGCCGACATGGCCGAGCTCACCTCGCGGCTGGCCGGCTCAGGCGGTGCCGGCGCGGCGCTGCTGATCGAGGCGACGACCTCGCCCACCATGAAGGCGCAGCTCGAGGCGCTGCGCGCGCGCTACCCCAGGCTGAGGCTGTTCCAGCACGATCCCCTGGCAACGCCGTCCGGCGCCGAAGCCACGCAGACCCTTTTCGGCAGGGCGCTTGCACCGGTCTACCGGTTCGATCGCGCCGACGCGATTGTCAGTCTCGACGCGGATTTCCTGGGCGAGGGCCCCGGCCGTCTCGCTTACGCCCGTGACTTTGCCGCGCGGCGTCGCGTGCGCCGGGCGGACGATACGATGAGCCGGGTCTATGCGGTGGAATCGACGCCGACGATCACCGGCGCTGCCGCCGATCACCGCAGGCCGGTGCGGCCGAGCGAGGTCGAAGCCGTCGCCGCGGCGCTGAGCGCGGTGCTTGGCGGCGAAGCGGCGCCAAGCGCCTTGGCACTGGACCCGGCCTGGCTGGCTGCCACTGCGGACGATCTGAAGGCGGCCGGCCGCTCGGCGCTGATCGTGCCGGGCGTCCATCAAACACCGTTCGTCCATGCCGCGGCTCTTGCCATGAATGCGCGGCTTGGTGCGCTTGGCAACACCGTGGAACTGATCGAGCCGCCCGACGCGATGCCCATCGAGGGCGACCTCGCTGCACTTTGCCAGGCGATCGCCGCGCGAGATATCGACACCGTTGTCATACTCGGCGCCAATCCTCTCCACACCGCACCTGCGGGGTTCGATGTCCGCGACGTGTTTTCGCAGCTGAAGCTTCTTGTCCACTGGGGTCTCTACCGCGACGAAACCGCCTTCGCCGCACACTGGCATGTCCCTGCTGCGCATGATCTCGAAAGCTGGAGTGACCTGCGCGCCCATGACGGAACCGCGTCGATCGTGCAGCCGCTGATCAGGCCGCTTTACCAGGGGCGGGCGGTGCATGAAATCCTGGCCGTGCTTGGCGGTGAATTCGCTGTTTCTGCGCTGCCGCTCGTCCGCCGGACATGGGCACAAACGACTTGGGCGCAAGCACTGGACGATCCCGCGTGGCGAAAGGCGCTTCGCGACGGCTTTGTATCCGGAAGTGCCAGCACTCCAGTCGATGTTGCGATGCCGGCGGATTTGCGCGGCCTGAACCCGCGCGTCGAAGCGGCCAAAGGCGTCGAAATCCGTTTCGTCGCCGATCCCTGGCTGCGCGACGGACGCAATGCCAACTCGTCCTGGCTGCAGGAATTGCCGCGGCCACTGAGCAAGATCGTCTGGGGCAATGCAGCGCTGATATCGCCAGCGACGGCGGGGCGGCTTCAGGTGGAAAACGCCCGGGTCGTCAATATCGCCTCGAACGGCACGGACATCGATGCGCCGGTCTGGATCATGCCTGGCCATCCCGACGAGACCGTGACACTTGCTCTGGGCTTCGGCCGGAAGCTCGGTTCGGTGGCAGCACTCGCCGACGGCCACGACGCGTACAGGCTGCGAAGCCTCGAGGCTCCCTGGATCGTCTATGGCGCCACGGTCGCGCCGCGGGACGGCAGTGCGCGGGTCATCACCACGCAACACCATCAGGCGATGGAGGGCAGGGCGATCGTTCGCCATGCCTCGCTCGAGGCCTTCCGCAAAAATCCACACTTCGTGCGCGACGGCGCCCCGCCCGCGCCAACCGGATCGCTCTATCCCGACTGGCAATACAGCCAGGAAGCCTGGGGCATGTCGATCGACCAGTCGGCATGCATCGGCTGCATGGCTTGCGTTTCTGCCTGCCAGGCGGAAAACAACATCGCCACCGTCGGGCCGGACGAGTCGGCACTCGGCCATGAGATGCATTGGCTGCGGATCGACCGCTACTACTCCGGCCCGCTCGACGATCCCGACGTCTTTTTCCAGCCGGTGCCTTGCATGCATTGCGAGAAGGCGCCGTGCGAGGTCGTCTGTCCGGTCAACGCCACCACCCACACCCATGACGGGCTGAACGCGCAGGTCTACAACCGCTGCATCGGCACGCGCTACTGCTCGCAGAACTGCCCCTACAAGGTGCGGCGCTTCAACTTCCTGGACTTCCAGGAATTCGACAAGGATGCGGCCGGACCGGAACAGGCCGCGCACAATCCAGACGTCAGCGTCCGTTCGCGCGGTGTGATGGAAAAATGCACCTACTGCGTCCAGCGCATTTCCGAAAAACGCATCAAGGCGCAGATCGAAAACCGCCACATCGCCGACGGCGAAGTGGTGACCGCCTGTCAGCAGGCCTGCCCGACACAGGCGATCGTTTTCGGGGACCTCAACAGCAAGGGCGCCGCTGTCGTGCAGGAAAAAGCAGCGCCGCAACACTACGCCTTGCTCGAGGACCTCAACACGCGACCCCGCACCACCTATCTCGGCAAGATCAGGAATATCAACGGCCGTCTCTCGCCAGGCGGGAAAGCCGATGGCTGAGGCTATTGCTGGAAAACCGGGCGCACTGCCCGTTCTGCGCGGCCGGCACGACCTTCCGGAGATCAGCGGCCGTATCAGTGCGATCGTCCTCGACGGCAGGCTGCCGCGCTATTTCTGGACCGCGTTTTTCGCCTGCTTCGTCTTCGTCCTCATCTTTCTCTATTCGATTACCTATCTGATCTCGGTCGGCGTTGGCGCCTATGGCGTCAACATTCCGGTTGTCTGGGGCACGATGATTGGCAATTTCGTCTGGTGGATTGGCATCGGCCATGCCGGCACGCTGATCTCGGCGGTGCTTCTGCTTCTGCGCCAACCATGGCGCGCCTCGATCAACCGCTTTGCCGAGGCGATGACGCTGTTTGCCGTGGCAATGGCGGGGCTTTTCCCGATCCTGCATCTCGGCCGCCCGTGGTTCTTCTACTGGCTGCTGCCGCTACCCAACACGCATATGCATTGGCCGCAATGGCGCAGCCCACTGGTCTGGGATTTCGCGGCGATCGCCACCTATGCCAGCGTTTCGCTGATGTTCTGGTATATGGGCCTGCTGCCCGATCTCGCCGTCCTGCGCGACCGGGCGAAATCGCGCCCGGCGCAGCTGTTCTACGGGATACTGGCGCTCGGCTGGCGCGGTTCGGCCTTTCATTGGGCGCGCTACCAGACGGTCTATTTCCTGATGGCGGCACTGGCCACGCCGCTGGTCGTCTCGGTGCATTCGATCGTCTCGCTCGACTTCACCTTCGCCATCACGCCGGGCTTCCATTCGACTATCTTTCCTCCCTATTTCGTTGCCGGCGCGCTGCTGTCCGGCTTCGCCATGGTGCTTACCATCGCCATCCCGCTGCGCTGGGCGTTTTCGGTCCAGGATCTGATCACGCTGCGGCACATGGACAATGCCGCCAAGCTGATGATCGCCGCCGGCATGATCGTCATCTACGGCTATGCCTCCGAGGCTTTCTTCGCCTGGTATTCGGGCGAAACCTATGAGCGCACGATGATGTGGCAGCGCGCCTTCGGACCCTATGCGCCGCTGTTCTGGACCATGCTCGCCTGCAACGGCGCTGTTTTGCAATTGCTCTGGTTCCGGCGGGTGCGCCTCAACATGCCAGTGCTGTTCGCCATTGCCCTGATCATCAATGTCGGCATGTGGATCGAGCGCTACGTCATCGTCGTCACCGGGCCAAGCCGCGATTACCTGCCGTCGTCCTGGGGCGAACAATCACTGAGATGGCTCGACTTCGGCATCCTGTTCGGCTCGATCGGCACCTTCTTCGCATTGGTCTTCCTGTTCATCCGCGTCCTGCCGGCCATCACCATTTTCGAGGTCGAGGAGCTGGCCGGGGAGAGGGGCGGCGCAAGATGAGCCTTTACGGCGTCATTGCGGCTTTCGCCGATCCCGAAGCGCTGACCGAGGCGGTCCGCACCATGCGGGCGCGCGGCTACCGGCGCATGGACGCGTTCTCGCCGTTCCATGTGCATGGGCTGGCCGACATGCTCGGCATGCGCAAGACGCGCTTGCCATGGACCATCCTTGGCGGCGCCATCGTCGGCGCGGTGTTTGTCTATGGCCTGATCCTCTATTCGGTCGAGATCGATTTTCCGCTCAATGTCGGCGGCCGGCCGCTGCATTCCTGGCCGGCCTTTCTCGTCATCGCCTTCGAGGCCGCGATACTTGGCGCTGCGCTGGCCGCATTCTTCGGCATGCTGGCCGCCAATCGCCTGCCCGAATATTACCACCCGGTCTTCAACGCCACGAGCTTCACCTATGCGCGCGGCGGCAAGTTCTATCTGCTCGTCGAGGCCGCCGATCCGAAGTTCCGCAAGGGCGTGACCAAGGGCCAGCTGACACGGCTCGGCGCCGAAACCGTCGAGGAGGTGGAGGCGTGAACATGCGCACGATCCTGCTGTCGGCAGCCTTGCTGGTCGCCGGCTGCCGGCAGGACATGGAGGACCAGCCGCGCTACGATCCGCTCGAAAGCAGCAACCAGTTCGCCGACGGCATGTCGGCGCGGGCGCCGGTCGAGGACACGGTCGCACGCGATGCCGATCTTTCGCCGGTACCCGACACTTTTCCCTATCCGGTCACGATGATGCTGCTGCGGCGAGGCCAGCAACGCTTCGACATCTTCTGTTCGCCTTGCCACGGCCGCGCCGGCGACGGCCACGGCATGATCGTCGAGCGGGGCTTTCCGGCGCCGCCGACCTATCACCAGCACGCGTTGCGCAAGGCGAGCGACAGGCATTTCTACGACGTCATCAGCAACGGCTATGGCGCCATGTATTCCTACGCGGCGCGTGTCCCGCCTGCCGACCGCTGGGCGATCGTCGCCTATATCCGCGCCCTGCAATATTCGCGCGATGCACCAATTGCCGAGCTGCCGGAAAGCCTCCGTGCCGAGCTCAATGCGGAGCCGGATCGATGATGCGGGCGATGATGCGGCTTGCCACCGAACGTTTGATTTTGCCGGCGCTTGCCGTGGTCGCCGTCGGACTTGTGCTTTGCGCCACGGGATTGGCCTTCGACTTCAGAGCCATGTTGGCCGGCTGGCTGCCTGCGGCGCTCTTCCTGCTCGGCCTGCCGCTCGGCGCGCTGACCATCCTGATGGTGCATGGGCTGACCGGCGGCCGCTGGGGCGAGGCAATCCGCCAGCCGCTGCGCGCTCTCGTCGCGACGCTGCCGCTGGCGCTGCTTCTGCTGCTGCCGGTTCTGCTCAGGCTCGACCTGGTCTTTCCCTGGGCGAGTGCCGACGCGGCTGCATTGCCCGAGACGGTGCGCCAGAAATTCTCTTATCTGAACGTTCCGTTCTTTTTGCTGCGCTTTGCCGCCTGCGCCGCGATCTGGCTGGTGCTGGCGTGGCGCGTGCTTGACTGGACAACGACCGATAGCGGTCGTGGCAGCGCCGGCCGCGGCAAGGCCTATGCCGCTGGATTGATTGCGCATGGGCTGGCTGTGACGATTTTTGCCATCGACTGGATGCTCTCGCTGGAGCCGGAGTTCTCCTCGACCATCTATGCGTTGCTGGAAGCGTCGGCCGAAGTCGTCGGCGCTTACGCCCTGGCGATGACGGTACTGTGTGTTAACCGCTCGATCGAGGTCATGGCGGGCGGCGAGGAGGATGTCGCGCTCAGCGAGGATTTGGCCAACATGCTGTTCGGCTTCGTGCTGCTGTGGACCTACCTGTCGTTCATGCAATGGCTGGTGACCTGGGGCGGCGACCTGCCAAACGAGATCCGTTGGTACCTCATCCGCAGCAGCAATGGCTGGCAGTATCTGCTCTGGCTGCTGATTGCGCTGCAATTCGCGGTCCCCTTTGCCGGGCTGCTCAGCCGGGATCTGAAGCGCAGCCATGCCGGCCTGCTGTCGATCTGCGGCATCGTGCTGGCTGGCCACTACGTCGATGTCCTTTGGCGGATCAGACCGCCGTTGGCGGACGGCAATGTGATCGCATTCTGGTACGATCTTGCCGCGCTGGCAGGAGCTGGCGGCCTCTGGCTTGCGCTGCTGCTTTTCGTGCTTGGCCGGCCGGACCGGATCGCCCTCTGGTGCCGGAGGCCGGTCCATGGCTAGGGCAGCCCGCCATCCCGAAACGCGCGACGTCTGGCCGGGCGCGCTGCTTGCCTTCGCGGCCGGCCTGCTGCTGCTCCTGGCCGCAACAGTCATCGTCCTCGGGCTCGTCTTCGACACCAGGCCGTTCGGGCCGCTGCCGGGGCCATCATCGGTCGGCAACCGGGCCAGTCCAGCCTTGCAGCGCTTTCCAGAAGACGACCTCGCTGCCTTCCGCAAGGCGGAGGAGCAGGAGCTGAACAAGGTCGGCTGGGTCGACCGCACCGCCGGCATTGCCCGCATTCCGATCGAGGACGCCATGTGGGCGATCGTCAGCCATGGTTTGCCGAACTGGGGGCAGCCGGCGCCGGCCGCCGGCGCCGACTGCCGATTGGTCGAGGCCGAGATACCACGCGCGCCACAGGCCGCTCGCTGCCGGACCGCGCCAGGCCAGGGAGGCCGGCCGTGAAGGCCTGGCTAGCCGCTTTTTCCCTTCTCGCGGCACTGCCGGCCATGGCCTTCGCACGCCCGGCCTTCGATCCCGAGATCGGCGCGCAGCTCAGCCTCGACCGGGTGTTTCGCGATGCGTCCGGCGAGCAGCGCACGATCGGCCAAATGCTTGCCGGCCGGCCGGCGCTACTGATTTTCGGCTACGACAAATGCCCGAACCTTTGTGGTGTGACCCAACAGGCGGTCGCCTCGGATTTGAAAAAGACCTCGCTCGACCCCGACACCTATCGCGCTTTGTTCGTCTCGATCGATGCCGCCGACACGCCCGAAGATGCGGGCGATGCGCAAGCCACGGTCGCCGCGGCGGCCGACGCGAGGAACCTGTCGGCGTGGCGGTTCCTGACCAGTGCCGACGGCGCCGGCGGCGCCCTTGCCGCGGAAGCCGGCATCAGTTTCGACACCCGCGCCAGGATCGACCAATTCGCCCATCCGATCGCGGTCATCGCGCTGACGCCAAAAGGCCGGATAGCGCAGGTGCTGCCGGCGCTGAGCTTCACGCCGCGCGATCTTGAGCTTGCCCTTGTCGAGGCATCTTCCGGCAGGCTCGGCTCGATCGCCGATCATGTCTTCCTGCTCTGCGCCGGCTTCGATGCGTCCAAGGGGCGATATACGCCGGCGATCTGGGCTGCGTTGAAGCTCGCCAGCATCGTGATGGTGGTGGGGTTGGCGACGGCCATATTGCTGGCGCGCGGGAGGCGGGCGTGAGCTTCGGCATCCGGTTTTTCCCGCAGGAAGCCTCGTCCATCGCGGGCAGCGTCGATGCCTTGTTCTACACATTGCTGGCTTTCGCAGTCGCGCTCGGCCTGTTCCTGACCGTTCTCGTTGTCGGCTACGCCGTCAAATATCGTATCGGCTCCGCAGCCGACCGTACCGGGGCGCGTGCCCGCAGCCTGCCGCTGGAGATGGCGTGGACCATTGCCAGCCTGGTGATGGCCTTCATCTTCTTCGGCTGGGGCGCAGTCCTTTTTGTCCGGCGCGACCGTCCGCCACCGGACGCCGTCGAGATCGCCGGCCTCGGCAAGCAATGGATGTGGGAATTCCGCCATCCCGGCGGCCAGCGCGAGATCAACGAGTTGCACGTGCCGGTCGGCAAGGCGGTGGTGGTGTCGCTGGCATCACAGGACGTCATCCACTCCTTCTACGTGCCAGCCTTTCGGGTCAAGCAGGATGCCGTTCCCGGACGCACGGCCAATGTCTGGTTCATCGCCACGCAGCCGGGGCGTTATCACCTGTTCTGCGCCGAATATTGCGGCACGCAGCATTCCGAGATGGGCGGCTGGGTGACCGTGCTGGCGCCGGAGCAATATGCATCATGGCTCGGCAGTCAAGGTGAAGGCGAAAGCCTTGCCACGAGCGGCGGGAAACTGTTCCGCGCGCTCGGCTGCTCCGGCTGTCACGGCAATTTCAGCAAGGTGCGGGCGCCCGGCCTCGATGGGGTTTTCGGCCAGCCGGTGGCGTTGGCCAACCGGCAGACGGTCATCGCCGACGAACGCTATCTGCGCGATTCGATCCTTGTCCCGAACAAGGAAATCGCCGCCGGCTACCAGCCGGTGATGCCGAGCTTCGACGGTCTCGTTGACGAAGCCGAACTGCAGATGCTGATGGCCTATCTCAAATCCCTATCGCTCCAATCTCCCTCGTTCCCGGCGGCAAAAAACGAGGCGCCGCAATGAGCAGCGATTTGGCGTCGGCAAGCTATCTCGCAGAAGGTGCCGGGCCGCGCTCCTGGCTGCTGACAACAGACCACAAACGGGTGGCGTGGCTCTATTTCGTCTCGCTGACGGCCTTCTTCTTCCTCGGCGGAACCTTTGCCGTGCTGATGCGCATCGAGCTTGCGACGCCGGCCGGCGACCTGGTCTCCGACGATGTCTACAACCGGCTGTTTTCGCTGCACGGCATCATCATGGTGTGGTTCTTCCTGGTGCCGTCGATCCCGGCAACGCTCGGCAATTTCCTGCTGCCGCTGATGATCGGCGCGCGCGACCTCGCCTTTCCCCGGCTCAACCTGGCAAGCTGGTACGTCTTCATGTTCGGCAGCCTGTTCGCGCTCGCCTCGGTGGTTTTGGGCGGCGTCGACACCGGCTGGACCTTCTACACGCCGCTGTCGACGCTCTATGCCAACGGATTTGTCTCGACCGCGGCATTCGGCGTTTTCATCGTCGGCTTTTCGACGATCATGACCGGTATCAATTTCATCGTCACCGTCCACACCTTGCGAGCGCCTGGCCTCACCTGGTTCCGGCTGCCGATCTTCGTCTGGACGCTGTACGCCACCAGCCTGGTGATGGTGCTGGCGACGCCGGTGCTTGCAGCATCGCTGATCCTCATCGTGCTGGAGCGCGTCTTCGGCATCGGCATCTTCAATCCCGACCTCGGCGGCGATCCGCTGCTGTTCCAGCATCTGTTCTGGTTCTACTCGCACCCCGCCGTCTACATCATGATCCTGCCAGGCATGGGAGTGGTCTCGGAAGTGCTGCCTTGCTTTAGCCGCCGGCCGCTGTTCGGCTACAAGGCCGTCGCCCTGGCTTCGATGGCGATCGCCGTCTTCGGCTTTCTCGTCTGGGGCCACCACATGTTCGTCAGCGGGCAGTCGGCCTATGCCGGCGTGGTGTTTTCGTTCCTGTCCTTCTGCGTCGCGATCCCATCGGCGATAAAGGTCTTCAACTGGAGCCTGACGCTGCGCAAGGGCGAAATCAGCTTCGAGACGCCGATGCTTTATGCGCTGTTCTTCCTGGCATTGTTCACCTTCGGCGGGCTGGCCGGCCTTTTCCTTGCCGCGCTCGCCATCGACGTCCACGTTCACGACACCTATTTCGTCGTCGCCCATTTCCACTACATCATGGTAGGCGGCATGGTGACCGCCTACATGGCAGGGCTGCATTTCTGGTGGCCGAAACTCACCGGCCGAATGTATTCGGAGGTTTGGGGCCGTATAGCCGCGGCTGTCACCTTCATCGGCTTCAACCTGACCTTTTTTCCGCAATATGTGCTCGGCTTTCTGGGCATGCCGCGGCGCTACCATACCTATCCGCCGGAATTCGCTTTCTGGCACATCCTGTCGTCGGCTGGCGCCGTGGTGCTGGCGATTGGCTATCTGATGCCGCTCCTCTACTTGGCATGGTCGCTGTTTCGAGGCGCGCAGGCGCCGGCCAATCCGTGGCGAGCGACCGGGTTGGAATGGCAAACAAGCTCGCCGCCGCCCGCGCATAATTTCGATCGCATGCCGACCGTCACCAGACCAGCCTACGACTATCCGATGAAAGGCCTGACCGAGAAACGGTCGGACCCGGTGGAGGATCTGGTTTGAAGTCACCAACGACAAGTATCGCCTTCGACCGGCCGGCTCGCGAAACGGCAGCCGACAGCTTTGCCATGTGGGTGTTAATCGGCTCCGAGGTGATGCTGTTCGGCGCCATCCTGCTCGTCTTCATGTTTGCCCGGTTGAGTTATGGCGACGCCTTCGCCGGCGCTGCGAAGCATCTGTCGCTGCCGTTGGGCACGGCCAACACCGTCGTCCTGATCACCAGCAGTTTCGCTATGGCGCTCGCCCATATGTACACGGCCGCGCGGCGATGGCGCGCCGCTGGCTGGGCATTGGCTGCGACGGCGCTGCTCGGCGTCGTCTTCCTGGCGATCAAGGCGACGGAGTACGCCAGGGAATTCAGCGAAGGGCTGGCGCCGGTGCTCGGCGCACCTTTCATCTATAAGGGCCCGGATCCTGTTCATGCCGAATTCTTCTTCGGCCTCTATTTCGCGATGACGTCACTGCACGCCTTGCATCTGATTTGCGGCGTAATCGTCATCGGCGGCATCCTCGCGCTGTGGCCACGCACGATCGAGGCCAGCCGGTTCCGGCGCGTGCAGGCAATCGGCCTCTATTGGCATTTCGTCGATATCGTCTGGGTCTTCCTGTTCCCCGTCCTCTATCTGATCAACAGATGAGCGAGTTCCGCAAACTCACGCTTGCTTATATCGGGCTTTTAGCCTTGCTAGCCCTGACCGTCGGCTCGTCCTTCCTCGCGCTCGGCGGCTTCAATTCGGCACTCAATCTGGTGATCGCCGCGGCCAAGACCGCCGTCATCGCCATCCTGTTCATGCATCTGGCCAGCGACGGCGTCCTGCCGCGTCTTGCGGTCGCTGCTGCCGGGTTTTGGCTGATGATCCTGTTCGGGCTGACGCTGATCGGACAATAGGCCGAAGCGGCGCACCTCGTGATGCCTTGCCTGCGCTCGGACCGGCCTTACAGGGCCGGCTTTTGCTCGGCCGCCGACTTAGAAATCTTTTGGCCGTGGCCGTTGAGTTGCCTGGCCTCGTTCTCGGCTGCGTCTTCGAGCTTGGCGACGAGCAGATCCTTGAGGTCGCCAACCTCTTCCTCGATGTCTTCGATGGGTACGCCGGCATCGGCCGCCTCTTCCTTGCATTCCCTGGCGAGGATTTCCGCCTCCCTTTCAAGCTTGATCGGAGGCGGCGGCACATGAACGTTTTCGTGGATCCAGTCCTGCAAGAATTCTATCGCACTGTCACTCATGGCGCTCACCCATAGCGGCAACCCTGTAGTGCACATTAACGTACGTGCTGCAAAATGGATGCTTGGCAACGCCGGATTTCGGGTAGCGATACTTGACGATAGCGTGATCGCTAGGAACTGGAGCTTCTGCAGCCAAATGGAATCACTTGGCGTCGCGGAATTGCGTCTAACCAGACAGTTGGAGCGGGATCTAATTTGAAAGCATCCCGCCCTAAGACGTGTTGCGCCGACGCGCCGGTGTTGCTCGATTCGGATCGTTTGTCGGCCGACCATCGTCATCGGCAGCAGCCGGTCGTGTCGGCCGCTCAGCGGCGCGGTCGGCGCGCATTTTGCGTTTATGCGCCATCCAGAACGGCAAGAGCTCGGCAAGAAAACTGTATATCGTGGTCTTCATCGGCATGCTCCGGACAACGGTTACAACTCGTGGTCCCGCATTTTCGTTCCGACAAAGAGTTGCGTTCCGACAAATTCGTCGCTTCTATAATTGCGATTCGATCGGCAGGCAGCCAACCAGCGCTGCAACGATGCGCCGATAGAGACTGGCCTCCGGTTCACGCGAACATTGCCGCATCTCGCCATCCGCGATGCCGAGCCACCGCAAGGCGCCTTTGTCCAGGACCAGCTGGTAGCTCGTCTGCGGTGACTTTTCGTGCTCGAACAGCCGGCGCAACTCCATCACCAGATTGGCATCGTGGAAAAGCACGCCCATTTCCGCATTCAACGACACCGAACGCGGATCGAAATTGAAGGAACCGACAAACCCGAGCGTATCGTCGACCGTGAAGGCCTTGGTATGGAGGCTGGCTCCCTTTGAGCCGAAAACGGAGATGTTGGCCTGGCGGTTGAAGGGTTGCAATTCGAAAAGCTGGATACCTTTTTTAAGCAGCTTGCGGCGGTATTTGGCATAAGCGCCGTGCACTGCGGCGACGTCCGTCGCGGCGAGCGAGTTGGTGAGGATTGCAACCTCGGCGCCACGATCCACCAGCTTCGACAGGATGGCCAACCCGGTGCCGCCGGGGATGAAATAGGGCGAGACGATTTCGAGCCGCTGCCTCGTCGCCGCGATAGCGGGAAGCAGCTCCTTGGTCAGCCAGTTCCTGCGCCGCTTGCCGCGCACCTTTTCCGGCGGATCGGAAATGACGCGAACGCCTTTCGTCCAGCAGACCTCGCTGTGCGCTGCAATGAACTCCGTGATCGTGCGCCAGGCACTGAGGCTGTTCAAAAGCTGGCCGTCCGCGGTCGCATCGAGATTGTCGAGGAAATCGGCGCGCGAGCCCACCGCAGCCGGGTTGAGCAGCTGGATCGGCTTTGCCGCCTCGCAATTCCAGAACGCCTCGAAGATCTGCATCGTCTGCCCTACGGCAGGACCGAGAAGCAACAGGTCGAGATCACGGAAATTTGTCTCCGCGGCGTCGAAATAGGCATCGCCGATATTTCTTCCTCCGACGATGGCCAGGCTCCCGTCGGCGATCCAGGCCTTGTTGTGCATGCGGCGGGTCATCGCAAACAGCCGGGCGACCATCTCCAGCGAGCGAAAGATGCTGCCGTTCCTCATGCCGCTGGGGTTGAACAGCCTCAGCTCGATGTTCTTGTAGCTGTTGAGCGCCAGGTAAGCGGCGTCGCTGTTGCGCGGATTTATATCGTCCAGCAGCATGCGGACGCGGACACCGCGCTCCGCCGCCTTGACGACCTCCTGCATCAGCAGCCGGCCGCTATGGTCGTCGTGCCAGAGATAGTACATCAGGTCGAGGCTGCTGGTGGCACTGCGCGCGGCAAGGATTCGTGCGGCAAACGCGTCATAATTGTCGGCGATCAGCACCAGCCCGCTATTGCCGGCAGCGATCTTGTCCCGGGCAAACCGCGAAATGGCTGTATCCATAAAGTGCACCGACAAACATCAGCGAAGCAAACCGTCTGAAATCTGACTAACAACCCTTCAGGTTCATTCTGGTTGCAGTCGCGGCTGCCGTATCGCGTCCAGGTTCAGCCGGGCCTTGATCGGCAGATGATCGGAAGCCCGCTGCGCCAGCGGCGTCTTGTGCACCTCGATGCTGGAAATCAGGTGCGGCGGCCTGGCCAGGATGCGGTCGAGCGCAAACAGCGGAAAGCGCGACGGAAAGCTCGGCAGAACCGCATCGATCGGACCGAAATGCGGCAGCAGGGCCAGCAGCGAAGACCTGTTGCGGACGCGCCATTCGTTGAGGTCGCCAAGCAGGATTGTTGGCCGCAGAACCGGGTGCGTGGCTTCGACCAGCGCGTTGGCCTGCTGCGAGCGCGACCGCCGCAGCAAGCCGAAATGTGCGGCTATGATCCTGAGCGAGACGCCCTTCAGCTCCAGGTCCGCGATCACCGCGCCGCGCGGCTCCAGGCCGGGCAGCCGGATCTGGTTCACGCTTTCGACCACGCCGCGGCGTGCCAGGATCAGATTTCCATGCCAGCCATGGCTTCGGCGGTTTTCCGGGATATGTGTGGGGACGAGGTCGCTGTCGCGCTCGAGTGCTGCGAGATCCAGCAATCCCTGCCTGCTTCCGGTTCTTTCGTCGGCCTCCTGCAAAGCAATGATATCGGCGTCGAGTTCCTTGACCACGGCCGCGACCCGCTCCGGATCGAACCTGCCGTCGGTGCCGACGCATTTATGCACATTGTAGGATGCGACCGTAGTGCATGAAATTTCATTGCCGGGTGCCGCAAACCGCGGCACTTCCCTTCGCAGCGCAGCGCCAAGCGACCTTGGAAGGGTAGGCGATCGATCCAGCATGTTATCCATTTGCTGTTGAGTCGGTGAGTGGCGGCCATTGCGATTATGGCGCGTGCGGAGGTCTGAAACAACGACGACCTTGCAAAACCGTTCCACCACCCGGCCTCGGCGCGCCCGCGGTCTGGAACCCTGACGGGCAACAACACGTTTCGGGAAGGCAGCGCAGTCAACGGAGAAGTCGAATGCAGTCCTTAGCCGCAGATTCCGCCCCCCGCCCAGGCCCGCTCAGGATTGTCCCGTTTGATGGAACCGTGACCGTCCGGTTCTCCGATGCCATTATTGCGTCGAGCGAGCGGGCAAAGCTGCTCTATGAAGACGGCCATGATCCTGTTTTCTACATACCCTTCGAGGACATCTATTTCGACCTCTTGGAGAAGACGAACACGACGAGCCACGGCCCGCTGAAGGGCACGGCAAGCTATTGGCGTGTTCATGCGGTCGGTTCGTCGGCAGAAGACTTCATGTGGGCCTACGAGACGCCCGACACCCCGGCATTGGCGATCGCCCGCCATGGTGCGTTCGATCCCGGCAGGGCGCGGATCGACGCCGATCCCGCGGAAGACAAGCGGCACACGCCGCACGTCACCGAGTAGACCCACATCGGCGACAGCCGCCAGCTGTCCGTCAGCTCGCGAACTCTTCCCTGAGAATGCGCAGGCCGTCTTCGTATTTCGCTGTCGAGGCACCGATCTGCCGTGCCTGCCATAGATTGTCGGCGAGATCGGCGCGCTTGACTGGCAACGCCAACGGATTGGCCGCGGCCCTGCGAACGAAAGCGGCATCATCCTCGTTTGGCAGCCGCGTCATGGCGTCGACGGCAGACACGATGGACGGCCCGAACCCGGCCGCCTCAAGCCGGTCGCGGTTCCAGCCGTCACCTTTTTCGATGACGTCGTGAAGATAGGCGATGGCTTTCTGGTCGAGCGTTTCGACGGCATCGACGACCCGGCGGCAATGTTCGATATAAGGCCGCCCCGTCTTGTCCGTCTGCCCGGCATGAGCCTGTTCGGCGATTTTCGCTGCGCGATAAAGCACGCTCATTGGGTCGACCCCGTAACAGCGCATGTCCTGGCGCACCAACGTGCCATCGTCAGTGCGAGTTCCTACGCGCCGCCGGACCCTGCTGCCTCACTTGCGCGCTGAATGCCGCGGTGGCGGGCGCGATAGTCAGGAGACGCGTTCAAAACTGTCGAGGCTGGTTCCAAACGCGCGCCAGGCGGGGAGTTTCCTGGCTTGGGCCGGGGCACCTTCCTTTTCCGCCGACAAAGCAGCATCCGCAACGGTGTGCCACAGCATCTCCAGCTTCCCGTTCCTGAGGATGCCGGTATAGCTCACCGCCGCGGCTCCGACCCGCCCTTCGGCCGCGCAGGTGAAGCCGATGACGTCTCCATGGCAGGCTCCGAACAGCGGCACGGTCATGCCGAAGAAGGCGCTGTCCTCCAGCGCCGTCCTGAAGGTTCCGCTGATCCGTCCGCCCTCTTCGGTGGTCAGTTCGACGACCGACCCGTACTGATTCCGCCAGGTGCCCAGCCAACTCATCGCTGCTCCTCCTGATTGCTACCAAAGGGATTGCGTTGCCACACGGCCGCCAAGCCGCGGCCGGTGTAGCGGCCTTCAATCAGCCGCGATGCCAGCCATCGACATCTGAACGAAGCGCAGCGGCGCTTCCAGCGTCCAGGTGATGCCGTGCCTGGCGAATTCCAGGCGGCCGGTGCCGCTGAGCGCCTGCGGCGTGACGCGTTTGAGCACAACCGATCCGAAACCGCGTCGCGTGTTTTCATCCACCAATGGTCCGTCCAGTTCCCGCCAGACAAGGCGGAAGCCGTCGCTGCCATCGGCGGCTGGGGTCACGGTCCATTCGACCTCGACCCGTCCGTCATGGTGCGACAGCGCTCCGTGCTTTACCGAATTGGTGGCCAGCTCGTGAAAGGCGATGCCGAGATATTGCACCGCGTTCGGCTGCAGCATGATCGTCGGCCCGCTCATCGACAGACGGGCCTGTGTCGCGAAGGCCTTGGTCTGTGCATGGATCAATTCGCCGATGGTCGCGCCACGCCATTCCGCATCGACCAGGAGGTCGTGCGATTCCGAAAGGGCCATGATGCGTTCCCGGACCCGTGAAAGGAAGGCCTCTGGCGTACCCGCCAGCTTGCTGGTCTCGCGGATCATCGAGACGATCACCGAATACTGGTTTTTAACGCGATGGTTGACTTCGCGCATGAGTGTGCGGATGCGCCGTTCGCTTTCCTTGTGGGGGCTGATGTCGCGCGCGATCTTGGAGGCGCCGATGATACGTCCGATGCCGTCGCGTATCGGCGAGATGGTGAGCGAAACCGGAACCAGGGCGCCGTCCTTGCGCTGCCGGATAGTCTCGTATGAAGGAATCCGTTCGCCGGCGCGAATGCGGCTGATGATCATGGCTTCCTCATCCAGGTGGTCGGGCGGGATGAGGATCGTCACCGGGCGCCCGATCGCCTCGGCGGGCGTATAGCCGAACAGGCGTTGTGCCGCGTCGTTCCAGCTGGTGATAATGCCGTTCAGGTCTTTGGACACGATGGCGTCCATCGAGGATTCGACGATGGCGGCGAGCCTTATGCCGGCGTCGTCGGCCAGCGTCTGCATGCGCAGGTCGAGCAGGGTGTTGATGGCACCGACAACCTCGCCGGCTTCATTGCGAAGCAGGACCGGATGCGCACTGAACGGGATGAGTTGGCCGTCCGGCCGCTCGGCGATGGCTCGGCCCCCACGAACGTCCCGCTCCTCGAGCAAGGCAACGGCCATTGGACACTCGTCATGCGTCATCGGTCGCCCGTCGAGGTGGCGAAGCTTCCATGACCCGCACCAGCGATCCTGGCCGATAACCGGACGATATCCCCAGAGATCGGCAGCGGCTTCGTTGAAGAAGGTGATGTAGCCTTGTTTGTCGGTGGTGTAGACGGCCACAGGCAACGCCTGCATCAGATCGGCGGAGGAAACTTGCGGGATCCCGCCAGTCCTTAGTTCAACGACGTCCACCAGTCCCCCGCTCCGCTTGGCTTGCCGACGGATTGCTACGTCATCTAAATGCGCGCGAGCGTTTTCGGTTCCGTTCGATCCGCTTTCGGACATTCAGGCTGATTTGCGTTTCGGGGCCGTTCTCGGCTTTTTGCTGGGAGCCTTGCCGCCTTCCTGCGCCAGGCTTTTGCGCAGAACATCGGCGAGATTGATGACGTTCGTCTTGGGCTCAGGTGCCGGCTTGGGCGGTTTCTTGCCCTTGCGCTTGGCCTCGATCATTGCAACCAGCGCCTTTTCATAAGTATCGTCGAACTTCGACGGGTCGAATTTGGCGGGCTTCTTGTCGATCAGCAATTGCGCGATTTCCAGCATCTCGGGATCGACCTTGCGAGCCTTCAGCCCTTCGAACACCGCGTCCGCCGCGACCACTTCATTGTGGTTGCGTAATTCCGTCATCAGCATGCCCTTGCCCAGTGGCTGGATCAGCACCTCTCGGCCTCGCTGGTACAGCACGACGCAGGAGCGGGCTGCTACCTTTTTCCTGGCCATGGCGTCCCGGATCACCGCGAAAGCCTCCGTGGAGGGCGCGTCGGCCGGAACGAGATAGTAGGGTTTTTCGAGGTAGCGTGCATCGATTTCGGCGGCAGGCACGAACTCGCCGATCTCGAGCGTATGCTGCGATACCATCTTCAGTTTCTTGATTTCGTCCGGCTCTATATGGATGAACTCACCCTTTTCGACCTCATAGCCTTTTACCTGCTCCGCCGCCTCGACCGTGTCGCCGGTCTCCTCGTCTAGATAGGCGCTCTTGACCGGGAGACCGTCCTTGCGGTTCAGGATCCTGAAATGCACTTTCTCGGCCTCGCTGACGGCACCGATGATCTTGACGCCACAGGAAACCGATCCGACTTTCATAAAGCCCTTCCAGGCAGCTCGCGGCGTCGCCATGTCGATCACTCATTTGTCGAACGGACGGAACGGCTGCGCGCGGAAATCGTTCCGGCTGCTCCACATGCCGGCCCGGACGTTCGTTGCATTTTCGTCAGGGGAATAGCGGAATGGCCCAACGCAGCGCAGGGTTGCTGATTTATCGCCGAAGCGAAGGACATCTCCAGGTCTTGCTGGTGCATCCGGGCGGCCCATTCTGGGCGAAGAAGGACGACGGCGCATGGTCGATCCCGAAGGGCTTGGTCGACGAGAACGAGGACGAGCTGGCGGCAGCAAAACGCGAGGCCGAAGAGGAACTCGGCCTTGCCATCGACGGGGATTTCGAAAGCCTTGGCAGCTACAGGCAGCCGGGCGGCAAGCTCGTCATCGCATGGTGCGTCGAGACGGATTTCGACAGCGACGCCATCAGCAGCAACACCTTCGTCATGGAATGGCCGCCAAGGTCCGGCTCGATGAAGGAATTTGCCGAAGTCGACAAAGCGGGCTGGTTCTCCCTGCCTGAAGCCAACCTCAAGATACTGAAAGGCCAGCGCGCCATGTTGGCGGACTTTGCCGGCCGGCATGGCGACGGATGAATTTGTTTCAGCCCAGTTCTTAGGGCAGTGCTCGGGCTTCCTCACCGCTCTGCTTTAAGCGCGTTGCGGCCGCAGCGTGCGCAACGTGATCGAATAGCGGTGCTCCGCAACCGGCGGAATGCTGTGCTCCCATTCGCTGCGCGCGGCGCCCGTCATCAGATAGGCCGATCTTGGCTCGACGGTGACCGTCTTGCGGTCCCATCGCGTGCCGTTTTTCCGCCGCAGGCGAAAGCTGCAGGCGGCCAGCAGGGAAACACCGGCGACGGCCTCGAAATGAGGCTTGTCGCGGTGCCAGCCGATACCGGCGCCCGGCCGGTACTCGTTGATCAGCACCTGCACGAAGGTCTCGGCGGGCAGGCGGGCGAAGGCTGCAACCTTTTCCCTGAGCGGCAGCAGAAAGCCGGGTATCGGCGGTGCCTCGACGACTTCGCGCCGGTCGTAATCATAACGCAGCCCAAAACCGACCACCCGCCGGTTTGCCAGATGGCCGTGAAAGTCGAAGGCCTGAAAAGGCAGGCTTGCGAGCTGGCTCGCCAACGCTGCTTCTTCGTCCGGCGTGATCAGTTCGGGCCGGTAGCGGAATCCTTCCGGCAGGTCGTCGGCGGCGGCAAAGAGATCGCCCTGGCGGGCTGCAGCCGATGTCTTGGGCGATGGCATCAACCGTATTTGGTGAAGCCGGCCCGTAGCGGCAAGGCTGCTTCGGTAGCAAGGAACCTCGCTCTCCGTGCAGGGTTATTCACATGACGATATGGAATGGAGCACTGCCGAGCATTGGACCTGTCGAGGATGCCTTCAACTGCGATCAGAAGCATCGATTACCAACCGGCGACGAGGATCCTCTCCGTATGGTTCGCCCCGAGCGGAAGCCGCTATGATTACGAGGACGTGCCGCCGCAGGTCCACGCGGCATTCCGCAAAGCCTCGTCAAAGGGCCGGTTCTTCAACGAGCATATTCGCGACCGGTACAAATACCATCTGGTCGAGCAGAGCCATTCGAGCTGAGCCTTCAGCCGCTTCTCAACCACGATCTCGGCTCTCCGCCATGCCTGGCCGCGTGGTGGCAATGAGCGGACTTCGCAGTTGGCGAGCGACCTGATATTGATCATGGTCCCACCCAAAACATCGAAAGCTTGGAATGTCCGCCGAAGCCGAAAAAACCGAGCGAAGGCGAGACCTGGCCGAAACCCGGCAAGCTCGGAGCACTGATCGCTCAATCGCTGACCGAAAATGCCAAAGCCCGGTTCGAGGTGGATTCTGCCCCCGGCAAAGGAACGCGGGTGACCATCGTGTTCAACAGATCGGCCGCCCTCGCGACGTAGCCGGTCGAGCAAGCGCCGCCATTCGAGGCCATCCGCCTCAGCCGGGCCCCTCCATTACCTTGCGCGTGTGGCGGGCGATGACACCTTCTTCGTCGGTCGCCACGACGCGGACTTCCACCTTGCTCTCCGCCTGGCTCATCAGCGCGGCATGAGAGCGGTTGGCGGCCTCGTCGATCGCCACGCCAAGCCAGCCAAGCCTGTCGCAAATCGCTTTACGGGCCGTGGCCGAGTGCTCGCCGATGCCGGCGGTGAACACCAGGCATTCGAGGCCACCCAGCGTGTTGGCGAGGGCGGCAACTTCCCTGCCGGCGCGGAAGGCGAAAAGCTCCAGCGCTTCGCGCGCCCGACGGTCGTCGCTGGCCTCCAGCGAGCGCATGTCGCCGGAAATACCGGACACGCCGAGCAGGCCGGATTCCTCATAGAGCATGTGCTGCAGCGCCTCTCCCGAAAAGCCTCTTTCCAGCAGCAGGTACAAAAGCACGCCCGGATCGATGGCGCCGCAGCGCGTGCCCATGACCAGGCCGTCAAGCGCCGAAAAGCCCATCGTCGTATCGACGCTGCGCCCGGCGCGCATGGCGCACAGGCTCGCCCCATTGCCGAGATGGGCGACGATGGTTCTTTTCGCCGCCAGATCGGGCGATATCTGCTTGAGCCGGCCGGCGACATATTCGTAGGAAAGCCCGTGAAAGCCGTAGCGGTGGATGCCGTCTGCCTCATAGCGGCGCGGCAGCGCGAAACGGCTGACCAGAGGCTCGATGGTCCGATGGAAGGCGGTGTCGAAGCATCCGACCTGCGGCAGGTCGGGCCGCAACGCGGCAAGCGCCCGGATCGGCGCGAGGCTGCGCGGCTGGTGCAGTGGCGCAAGCGGCGTCAGCCTGTCGAGAGCCTCGACAATTGTCGGCGTCAGGCGGACAGGTTCGACGAAGTCGCGGCCGCCATGGACGATGCGATGGCCGGCGGTGATGAGTTTCCTTCCG
Organism: Mesorhizobium sp. LSJC280B00; assembly: GCF_000502835.1. Lineage (GTDB taxonomy): Bacteria > Pseudomonadota > Alphaproteobacteria > Rhizobiales > Rhizobiaceae > Mesorhizobium. The sequence goes on along the minus strand of NZ_AYVL01000010.1, from coordinate 112,086 downwards.
CCAAGTTCGTTCTCGATCCATTGCAGCATCTGGCCGATGCCTAAATCGGGCGATGCGTCTGCTGCAAGTGGCCGATCGCACTGCACCGCCCCATCGGCGGCTTTTGCGGTCAGCCTTGGCGCATCGCCCAAATCCAGCGAACCGCGCGAGGCAAGATCCAGCTCAGCGGACACTCCAAGATCGTAAAGCCCGAACTTGATGCTCGACGAGCCGGCATTCAACGCAAGGATCGATCGTCGCATCAATCGCCGGCCCTCGTCGCGCCGTCCTGCGGCCAAGACCATTTCTGGATCTCGGGCATGTCCTCGCCATGTTCGCGGACATAGGCCGTGTGTTCAGCCAATTTCCCGTGCAACGCCGCGGCAAGATCCTTCGCCCGCTCGGCCAGCCCCGGCACACGCGCGATCGCGGCGAGCGCGAGATGGTAGCGGTCGAGCTGGTTGAGCACCACCATATCGAACGGCGTCGTCGTCGTGCCTTCCTCGCGAAAGCCGTGCACATGCATGTTGTCGTGGTTGGCGCGCCGGTAGGTCAGACGGTGAATGAGATAGGGATAGCCGTGATAGGCGAAGATGACCGGCTTGGCCCTGGTGAACAGCGCGTCGAACCTGTCATCGGCAAAGCCATGCGGATGCTCGGAATTCGACTGCAAAATCATCAGGTCGACGACATTGACGACGCGGATATTCAGGTCCGGAATGCCCGAGCGCAGGATATCGGCTGCAGCCAGCGTCTCCAGCGTCGGCACGTCGCCGGCGCAGGCCAGGACCACATCCGGATCTTCGCCCTTGGCAACCGTCCCGGCCCATTCCCAGATGCCGGCGCCGGCCTTGCAGTGTGCTTCCGCGTCTTCGGCGGACAGCCATTGCGGCGCCGGCTGCTTGCCGGCGACGATGACGTTGATGCGGTTGTAGGTTTTCAGGCAATGGTCGGTGATCCACAGCAGCGTGTTGGCGTCGGGCGGGAAATAGAGCCTGACCGTGTCGGCCTTCTTGTTGGCGACGAAATCGGCAAAGCCTGGGTCCTGATGGCTGAAGCCGTTGTGATCCTGTCGCCAGACATGCGAGGTCAGCAGGTAGTTGAGCGAGGCGATCGGCTTGCGCCAGGCAAGTTCGCCGGAGGTCTTCAGCCATTTGGCGTGCTGGTTGACCATGGAATCGATGATGTGGACGAACGCCTCGTAGCACGAGAACAGGCCGTGGCGGCCGGTCAGCAGATAGCCCTCCAGCCAGCCTTGGCAAAGATGCTCGCTGAGCACTTCCATGACGCGGCCGTCACGGGAAAGATGGACGTCGTAAGGCTCGATCCGCTCCATCCAGACCCGATCCGTAACCTCGAACACGTCGTCGAGGCGGTTGGAGGACGTCTCGTCGGGTCCCATCAGCCGGAAATTCCTGGCCTCGGCGTTCAAGCGGATCACATCGCGAAGATAGCTGCCGACGGTCCGCGTCGCCTCCCCGACAGTGCCGCCCGGACGCGGTACGTCGAGCGCGAGGCCTTTCCAATCGGGAAGCACGAGGTCTTGTTTCAGCAGGCCGCCATTGGCGTAGGGGATTGCGCCCATGCGTCTTGACCCTGTCGGTGCCAGCGCCGCGAGCTCCGCCAGGAGATGCCCGCGTTCGTCGAACAGCGTCTTCGGTTCGTAGCTGCGCATCCAGTCTTCGAGGATCTGCCGGTGCGCCGCATCGCCTCGTGCGTTCGACACCGGGACCTGGTGCGAGCGCCAGAAATCCTCGACCTTCTTGCCGTCGACCTCTTTCGGCCCGGTCCAGCCCTTTGGGCTGCGCAGCACGATCATCGGCCACAGCGGCCGCTCTCCCTTCCAGCCCGCGGCTCTTGCAGGCTCCTGGATGGAGTGGATCCGGTCGAGCACGGTATCGAGCGTGCGGGCCATCTCCCGATGCATCGGGGCAGGCTCATGGCCTTCCACGAAAAAGGTTTCGTAGCCATAGCCGAGGAACAGGCTGCGCAACGCCTCGTCTTCCATGCGGCCGAGGATGGTCGGGCTGGCGATCTTGTAGCCGTTGAGATGCAGGATCGGCAGGACGGCACCGTCGGATGCCGGGTTCAGGAACTTGTTGGAATGCCAGGCCGCGGCGAGCGGGCCGGTCTCGGCTTCGCCGTCGCCGACGACGCAGGCAACCACAAGGTTCGGATTGTCGAAGGCGGCGCCGAAGGCATGGACCAGCGCATAGCCGAGCTCTCCGCCTTCGTGGATCGAGCCGGGTGTCTCCGGAGCCGCGTGGCTCGGCACTCCGCCGGGAAACGAGAACCGCCGGAACAGCTTTCGCAGGCCGTCTTCGTCCCCGCCGACCTCGGGATAGATTTCGCTGTAGGTGCCCTCGAGCCAGCTGTTCGCGACCATTGCCGGGCCGCCGTGACCCGGGCCGCAGATGAACAGGACATCGAGACCACGTTCACGGATAATCCGGTTTAAATGCACATAGATGAAATTGAGGCCGGGCGTCGTGCCCCAATGGCCGAGCAGCCGCGGCTTGATGTGCTCGGGCCGCAAGGGCTCGCGCAAGAGCGGATTGTCGAGCAGGTAGATCTGGCCAACCGAGATGTAGTTCGCGGCGCGCCAGTAGCGGTCCATCAGATCGATCTGGTCAAGGCCGGTCGTGTGCGCAGCGGTGCGGACCTCGTCGTTCATGGAAATGCCTCCGGAATACCCTCGTCCGTCGTTATCTGGAGTGGCGTCGCGTCGGAGAAAGGATTTGCCTTGAAATAAGTTTGGGCGGCGTGGCTAGCGATTGCCGATCCTGCAACCCGCCTCGCCGGACAAAAGCGGGTCGGTCTTTTGGGGAACCTCGGGGCTTGCCAACGGTTAGGGAGATGCACCGCATTGCTTGGATCCAAAGGGACTGCCGAGGCCCTGAGATACGAGCCGGCCGAGGTGGCGTTGAGCAGCTTGGGCGATTGTAGCGGAGGCCCATAGGAGGAGCAAAAAGATGCTCGATCTCTCCCATGCCCGCAACCAAATGGTCGACATCCACTTGAGCCGCCGTGGCATTCGCGACCGCAATGTCCTTCAGGCGATGCGCGAGGTCCCGCGCGAGGCTTTCGTCGATCCTGGCTTTGAAGAATTCGCCTATGAGGACGGGCCGCTGCCGATCGCCGAAGGTCAGACGATATCGCAGCCCTACATCGTTGCGTTCATGATCGAAATGGCCGAGGTCGGAGCCGGCGACCACGTCCTCGAGGTTGGCACCGGCTCGGGCTATGCGGCTGCCGTAATGAGCCGGATCGTCGAACGCGTCTACACGATCGAGCGCCACGCCGCGTTGGCTGAAACGGCAAGGCAGCGGTTCAAAAAGCTTGGCTACGACAATATCGAAGTCCGCACCGGCGACGGCACCAAAGGCTGGCCCGAGGCGGCACCCTTCGATGCGATCCTGGTTGCGGCCGCCGGACCCGGCGCACCGCTCGCTCTGCAGGAACAGCTCGACGTCGCTGGCCGGCTTGTCATCCCGGTCGGCGATGAATTCGACTCGCAGCGCCTGCTCAAGGTCACCCGTACCGGCGCCGCAACCTACACTGAGGAGGATTTCGGCGGCGTGCGGTTTGTTCCGCTGATCGGCGAGCAAGGCTGGGGCGAGCCAGGCAGCGACAGCCAGATAGCGGCCGATCTTCCGCACCGGCATCAGCGCAGGAGCAGCCTGCCGCAGATGATCGCGGCCGCCGCCGAACCGCTTCCGGATTTCGACGATCCGGCCTTCGGTGCGCTGTTCGACCGGTTTGCCGACCGCCGCGTCGTCTTGCTCGGCGAAGCCAGCCACGGCACGTCGGAGTTCTACCGTGCGCGCGCCGCGATCACTCGCAGGCTGATCGAGAAGCATGGCTTCACCATCGTCGCGGTCGAGGCCGACTGGCCCGATGCCGCGGCGATCGACCGCTACGTCCGCCATCGGCCGCCGCGGCCTGGCGCAGATCCGCCGTTCCAGCGCTTTCCCACCTGGATGTGGCGCAACACCGACGTCGCCGAGTTCGTCGACTGGATGCGACAGCATAATGAGCGGATCAGGCTATCCTCCCGGCGGGCCGGGTTCTATGGCCTCGACATCTACAATATGGGTGGATCGATTGCGGCGGTCCTGCAATATCTCGACCGGGTCGATCCGCAGGCGGCGAGGATCGCGCGCGAACGCTATGGCTGCCTGACGCCGTGGCAGAACGACCCGGCCACCTATGGCCGTGTCGCACTCACCTCCGGTTACCAGAAATGCGAGAAGGCCGTGCTCGAGCAATGCCGGGAACTGCTTTCCAGAGAGCTCGACTACGCGCAGCAGGACGGCATCGATTTCCTCGACGCGAGCCAGAATGCCCGTCTGGTCGCCTCCGCCGAGCGCTATTACCGCACCATGTATTACGGCGGCGCGCAATCCTGGAACCTGCGCGACACCCATATGTTCGAAACGCTGGAGCACCTGCTGCAGGCCCGCGGCCCGAACGCCAAGGCGGTGGTGTGGGCACATAATTCCCATATCGGCGATGCCCGCTATACCGAAATGGGGATCGTCAGGGACGAACTGAATATCGGCCAGCTCTGCCGCCAGCGTTTTGGCGACGAGGTTGCCTTGATCGGGCTCAGTACGCATTCCGGGACGGTGGCCGCCGCCACCGACTGGGACGGCGACATGGAAGTGAAACCGGTTCGGCCTTCCCACAACGACAGCTATGAGCGGCTTTGCCACGACAGCGGCGTCTCGCCTTTCCTGCTCGATTTCGATCGCGACGACACGCTGCGCGAACGGCTTCTGGAGCGCCGGCTGGAACGCTTTATCGGCGTCATCTACCGGCCCGAAACCGAGCTCCACAGCCATTATGCGGACGCCTCGCTCGCCCGCCAGTTCGATGCTTTCGTCTGGTTCGATGAAACCAGTGCCGTGACGCCGCTTGGGCCGGAACATGCGGGGACAGGCCTTCCCGAGACCTATCCTTTCGGGCTGTAGCGAATTTGGACCCTGGGAAAGTGGAAAATCAAAAGAAGGAGGTCACCGATGGCCGGAAAAAAGACTCATGAGCAGCAATTGCGCGTCATCGAAGAGCGCGAGAACACGAAAAACGCCGGCAAGGATTTCGACGCGGAAGCGGATTTGAAAAAGACCAGGCAAGAGCGCGAGGCGTTCCGGCGCGGTGCCGAGCTCAGATCGGACCCGAAGGACATTGCCGATCCCGACGACCGCAACATCATCCGCGGCGAGCACCAGGAAAGCGCCCACAACAAGCATCGCACCGACCGCTGAAACGGCAGGATCGCTTGACGTTAAGATAGTACGCCGGTTCCGTTCCCTGATCTGACGGATGCAGCGTTCGTGGCGGCAAGTTGGCGGACGAGGGCCGTCTTGATCCCTGGCGCTATTCAGCAAAAAATGTCGCGGCGACAGCAATTGAGACGAGGCTCAGCATCGCCAGGCCTGCCCTGGCGACATGCGAAGCCTCCCAGACGTTGTGCAAGTCTCTCCAGTCGCCGGTCTGCTTTCGAGAGAACATTGAAAAAAAGGTCGCGGCTGATTGCGGCATGGCAACGTCTTGCACCCAGAAATTATTGACGGGATGCGTGATCAACCAATAGGTCGCATGTTCCGCCAGCAGGAAGGCGAGCGCCGCCAAGGTCCACCAGAATCGAGCGCTTGGATAAGGCGTCAGGTAGAGCATGATGGCGAGGGCAATGATGCCGCCGATCTCGGCAAAGCCGCCGATCGTGAAGCCGGGATAATAGATCGCCTGCACTGATCTGTAGGTGGCCTCCTTGAGGCGCAACTTGCCGGGCAATTCCAGTGCGTGCGCAAGTGAGAGCGCCATCGTGACAGCGACCAGAAGGACGGTGGCGATCATCAATGCGCGCATGTTCCTGCTCCCTGAATGATGCCCTCGTGGCGCGCGCGTACTTAGGGTGGTTGGTGATCCGGTAAAGGCAACGACACCCGACTTCGCCGGCAAGTCCGGTTCGGTCATTCCCCGATCTGGCTGGTCGACCGTTCGTGGACTGTGGCGCCGGTCTGTGCGTCGACCGCAGCCATGCTGACCTCGTAGCCCCAGAGCTTGCGGATATGGCGCAGCGTGGCGTCGCGGCTGCCGCCTTCCAGCACTATGCCGTCCTTGACCTTATGCTGCAGGCGCAGATGCCGATCGCCGAGCAGGTCCACGTCCACCACCTGGATGTCCGGCCGGCTGGCGCCGATGTCGTAGCTGTGGGCGAGTGCGGCGCGGATGCTCTCGTAGCCGCGCTCATTGTGTATCGAGGCGACTTCGTAGTGCGGATCGTTGGCCGCATCGGCAAGCACAAAGAACCGCCATTTCCGGATCAGGGTAGGGCTCAGATACTGGCGGATGAAGGACTCGTCGCGATGGTTGGCCCAGGCGTCCAGCAGGGTCTGGCGCCAGTCGCCATTGCCGGCGATATCGGGAAACCAGTCGCGGTCCTCGGCGGTCGGCGCGGTCGAGATGCGCTGGATGTCCTGCATCATGTCGAGGCCCAGCGCGTAAGGGTTGATGCCGGAAAAGCGCGGATCGTCGAAGCCCGGCTGGAAGATCACGTTCGAATGGTTGCGCAGCACTTCCAGCATGGCGCCTTCGCCGATCAGGCCGCGGTCGAACAAAAGGTTCATCAGCGTGTAATGCACGAAGGTGGCGCAGCCCTCGTTCATCACCTGCGTTTGGCGCTGCGGATAGAAATACTGCGCGATGACGCGGACAATCCGGATGACCTCACGCTGCCAGGGTTCCAGGATCAGGCTGTTCTTCTCCAGGAAATAAAGCAGGTTTTCCTCGGGCAGCTTGAGCGATTTCCTGCGCTCCGCCATTGTATCCGTCTCGCGGGGCTTGGTGCCGTCCTTCGAAGGCGGCAGCGTGCGCCATAGGTCATTGTAGGAACGCTCCTCGTATTCCAGGCGCTCGCGAACGCCCTCGCGCTGCTTTTCCGACGACAGTTTCGGCGGCCGGTGATATCTGAACACGCCCTGTTCCATCAGCGCATGTGCGGCATCGAGGATCTCTTCCACCGCATCGACGCCATGCCGCTCCTCACAGCGGGCAATGTAGCCCTTGGCGAAGTCCAGATAACTGAGGATGGCGCTGGCGTCAGTCCACTGCTGGAACAGATAATTATTCTTGAAGAAATGGTTATGGCCGAGTGCCGCGTGCGCCGTCACCAGGGCCTGCAGGGCCATGGTGTTTTCTTCCATCAGATAGACGATGCAGGGATTGGAATTGATGACGAGTTCATAGGCGAGCCCCCGTCCGCCTTTGCGGTAGAGCAATTCCTGGTAGAGGTAGTGCTTGCCGAACGACCAGTGGCGGTACATCAGCGGCATGCCGACAGAGGAATAGGCGTCGAGCATCTGTTCTGAGGAGATGATCTCCATCTGCACCGGATAGACGTCGAGGTGGAGCTCTTCCGTGGCGACCGCCTCGATGGTCTCGTAGGCACGCGACAGCGTCCTGAAATCCCAGTCGGAACCGGAAAACAGCAACCCGGATTTGCTCGCCATCAGCCCCCTCTTTCAGCGCTCTTTTGATAACCCGGCTGTCTGGCGAAGAGCTGGCGGAAAACCGGGTAGATGTCGGCCGCCGTGGCGATGCGGCTCATCTGGAAGTTCGACCACCTCAGCTTGACCGCACTGTAGGCACGCCACAGCGACGTGCCGTTGTCGGTGGCGCCGAAGATGTGGCTCTCACGCTCGTCGAGGATCTCGACATAGGCGAAATACTGGCAAAGCCGCATGATCTGTTCGTCGAGCAAGGCGATGCAGCGCTCGGAATCGGTGACGAAATTGTCGCCGTCCGAGGCCTGGGCGACATAGATGTTCCATTCGCGGCTGGGATAGCGTTGCTCGACGATGCGGTGCATCTCCTCGAGCGCCGTGGAAACCACCGTGCCGCCGCTCTGAGTGTTGTAGAAGAAGGTTTCCTCGTCCACCTCCTGCGCCTCGTGCGTGTGGCGAATGAAGACGACCTCGGTGCGGTCATAGCGCCGTTTCAGGAACAGGTGCAGCAGCACGAAGAAGCGCTTGGCCAGATCTTTCTCGCGTTCGCCCATCGAACCGGACACGTCCATCAGGCAGAACATCACCGCATTGGCGTTCGGCACCGGCTGGGCGTCGAAGCGGTTGAAGCGGATATCGACCGGATCGACAAAGGCGATCCGCTTGCGGCGGCGCTCCAGCCGCTCAAGCTCTTCCTGCAGCGCCACGATGCGCTGCCGCATCTCGGCGTTTTGCGGCTTCGTCTCCAGCGTCGCGATCTCCTGCGCGACAGCGTCGACCGCCTCCTGCTTGGGGCGCCTGAGCGCTATGCGGCGGCCATGGCTGTTGCGCATCGTGCGCCCGACATTGATGTTGGTCGGCGAGCCGGTCGCGGCGAAGCCGGCCCGGCGCGGCTTGAAGGCGAGGATCTCCTTGAGGTTGAGCTTGACCATATCAGGCAGTTCGAGGTCTTCGAAAAAGAGGTCGAGCACCTCCTCGCGCGACAGCACGAAACGGAAATCGTCCTCCGATTCGGTTCTCCCCGGGGCGGATCCCATGCCGCCGCCCTGGCCGGGTTTAGGCAGCCGGTCGCCTCGGGCAAAATGCTTGTTGCCGGGCAGGACGTGCTGGCGGCTGCCGCTGTTCCGGGCATCCTTGAAGCTCGGCTCGCCGGTGCCTCGCGCCGGCATCGAAACGGCATGCTCGGCGTCCACGTCGGCGATCTTGCCGGTGCGGATCTGATCGCGGATGGTGCGCTTCAACTCTTCGCGCGCCCGCCGCAGGAAACGCTGCCGGTTGCCGAGGCTTTTGTCCTTCGGGTTCAGTCGGCGATCGATGAAGATCGGCATATGTTACCCCGGGCTGGCTTCAACCCGCCTTGTTCACCCGCATGTACCAGTCCACCAGCCGGCGGACCTGGCGCTCGGTGTAGCCGCGCTGGATCATCCGCTGCACGAATTCGGTATGCCGCTTCTCCGTCACGCTGTCCTGCTTGGAGCCGAAGCTGATCACCGGCAGCAGATCTTCGACCTGCCCGAACATCCGCTTCTCGATGACTTCGCGCAGCTTTTCGTAGCTTGTCCATGATGGGTTGCGGCCATGGTTTCTGGCCCGCGCGCGCAGCGTGAACTTCACCACTTCGTTGCGGAAGTCCTTGGGATTGGCGATGCCGGCCGGCTTTTCGACCTGCGACAGTTCGTTGTCCAGAACCTCGCGATTGAGGATCTGGCCGGTATCGGTATCCTTGTAGTCCTGATCCTCGATCCAGGCATCGGCATAGGCGATGTAGCGGTCGAACAGGTTCTGGCCGTATTCGCTATAGGATTCCAGATAAGCCTTCTGGATCTCGTGTCCGATGAACTCGGCATAACGGGTCGCCAGCTCCGACTTTATGAAATCGAGATAGTCCGCCTCTGTTTCCTTCGGGAACTGCTCGCGCTTGATCGCCTCTTCCAGGATGTACATCAGATGCACCGGATCGGCGGCCACCTCTTCGGTGTCGTAGTTGAAGGTCTGCGACAGGATCTTGAAGGCGAAGCGGGTGCTGACGCCGGTCATGCCTTCATCGACACCGGCCGCGTTTCGGTACTCCTGGACCGACTTCGCCTTGGGATCGGTTTCCTTGAGGTTCTCGCCGTCATAGACGCGCATCTTGGTGTAGAGCGGCGAATTGTCGTGTTCGGCCAGGCGGGTCGAAACGGTGAACCGGCTGAGGATATCGAGCACTTCCGGAGCGCAGGGGCTGGAGGCCAATTCGCTTTCGCGCAACAGCTTCTCGTAGATCTGCCGCTCTTCGGTGACCCGCAGGCAATACGGCACCTTGACCACCAGGATACGGTCGAGGAACGCCTCGTTGTTCTTGTTGTTCTTGAACTGCAGCCATTCCGATTCGTTGGAATGGGCAACGATGATGCCCTGATAGGGGAAAGCGCCGAAATTCTCGGTGCCGTTGTAGCTGCCTTCCTGGGTCGCGGTCAGCAGCGGATGCAGCACCTTGATCGGCGCCTTGAACATCTCGACGAATTCGAGCAGTCCTTGCGTGGTCCGGTTCAGGCCGCCGCTATAGGAATAGGCATCCGGATCGGACTGGCTGAAGTTTTCCAGCTGCCTGATGTCGACCTTGCCGACCAGGGCCGAAACGTCCTGGTTGTTCTCATCGCCCGGCTCGGTCTTGGCGATGCCGATCTGGCGAAGCCTGGACGGCATCAGCTTGACGACGCTGAATTTGGAGATGTCGCCGGACAATTCGTCGAGGCGCTTGGCCGCCCAGGGCGAGATCAGGCCGTTCAGCCGCCGCCGGGCGATGCCGTATTTATCCTCCAAAAGGTCGCCCATGCGGTCGGGGTCGAACAGCCCGAGCGGCGATTCGAACACCGGGCTGACCTGGCCGCCGACCTTCAGCGTATAGATCGGACGCTGCTCCATCAGCCTTTTCAGCTGCTCCGCAAGCGAGGACTTGCCGCCGCCGACCGGGCCGAGGAGATAGAGTATCTGCTTGCGTTCCTCGAGCCCTTGCGAGGCATAGCGGAAATAACCGGCGATACGCTCGATCGTATCCTCCATGCCGTAAAAGTCGGCGAAGGTCGGATAGATCTTGATCGTCCGGTTCGAAAAAATACGGCCAAGCCGCTCGTCCTTGCTGGTATCGACAAAGGTCGGCTCGCCAATCGCCTCGACCATCCGCTCGGGCGCCGAGGCGTACATCGACTTGTCCTCGCGGCAGGCAAGCAGATATTGCTGGAGGCTTATCTCCTCCTGCGCCGCATTCTTGTAAACCTCGGAAAACAGATCGAAGACGTCGGATTGATTCTCACGCATGGTATTCCTAGCCCCGGAGCCGGTGTGGCTGCACGTTTGTCTCTTGAACAACCAAATGTCGGAAAGCCCTTGTGGTTCCCTTCACTTTGCAGAGAGTGCCTGTGACCGAATGATAAGACTCTAGATAAGGGCATCCTGAGTGCAGACAAGGCGTGGAACGCCCCGCTCGAAGCATTAAATCCTGAATCGCGCCACGCCGTGCGGGCGACCTCCGATAAGACGGAGGAACGGTTCTGGTCCTTCCCGGTTGTGAAGGAAAGGAGACGGTTCGATGTTTGAGACTAGTTTGTGGTTGCTCGTTGTTGCAGGCGGTCCACTGCTGCTGGCAATCCTGATCGCCTACGCCCTGCTCACGCAGCGCCGTCGCGGCCCGGCGGAGCGCAGGGAAAGCGACCGCGCCACCGAGCGCCTGTACCAGGAAAAGAAGGACTGACCGACAGGATCGCAGCTCAGCTGCCGGCAACCGCCAGCCCGGCCACTTTTTCGGCGCGCAGCAGCATGCCGAACAGGTCACGCGGTTCATCGGGATCGGCCAGAAGGTCTAGTTCCTCGTAAAGGCCGGTCCGCTGAAGCTGATCGCGGACGTAGCGCAGCGCGGAAAAATCCTCGATCGCAAAGCCGACGGAATCAAACAGCGTGATCTGTCCGGCGTCCGTCCGGCCTGCTGCCTTTCCTGTCATCACCTGCCACAATTCGGTGATCGGATGGTCCGCATCGAGCTGCTGGCTCTCGCCTTCGATGCGCGTCTGCGGCGGATACTCGACGAAAATATTCGAGCGCAGCAGAATGTCGCGATGCAGCTCGGTCTTGCCCGGGCAGTCGCCGCCGACCGCGTTGATGTGCACGCCGGACCCGACCATGTTGTCGGTCAGGATTGTTGCCGACCGCTTGTCGGCGGTCACCGTGGTGATGATCTCTGCACCTTCGACGGCCTCCTGCGCCGACGCGCAGAGCTTGATGTCGAAACCCATGCCGGCAAGGTTCTTCATGCATTTGGTCGAGGCCGCCGGGTCGATATCGTAGAGGCGCAGCCTGTCGACGCCAAGCAGCGCCTTGAACGCAATCGCCTGGAATTCCGATTGCGCGCCATTGCCGATGATCGCCATGCACCGGGCGGCCTCGGGAGCGAGGTATTTCGCCGCGACGGCCGAGCTTGCGGCGGTTCTGAGCGCCGTCAGGATGGTCATTTCCGAAAGCAGCATCGGATAGCCGTTGCCGACATCGGCAAGCACGCCGAAAGCGGTCACGGTCTGGCGGCCGTCACGCGTGTTCTTCGGATGCCCGTTGACGTATTTGAAGCCGTAAAGCTGCCCGTCGCTGGTCGGCATCAGCTCGATGACGCCGTCAATGCTGTGCGAGGCGACGCGCGGCGTCTTGTCGAACAGCTCCCAACGCGTGAAATCCTCTTCGATATAGGCGGCAAGCTCGACCAGAAAGCGCTCGATGCCGATGGCAAGCACCAGCTTCATCATGCGGTCGACGCTGACGAAGGGAACGATGTTCAAATTGACCGTCATGGCTCAGAACCCCCTCGTTGGGCGATCCATGATCCGCCGGCCCATCAAGCTTGCGGTCAGGTCGACCAAAAGCGTGGCGGTGCGGCCGCGTTCGTCGAGAAAAGGGTTGAGCTCGACCAGATCGAGACTGGTGACGAGGCCGCTGTCATGCAGCATTTCCATCGCCAGATGCGCCTCGCGGAAGGTGGCGCCGCCTGGGACGGTGGTGCCGACCGCCGGGGCGATCGACGGGTCGAGAAAATCGACGTCGAGGCTGACGTGGAGCATGCCGTTGGCGGCGCTCACCCGTTCGAGAAAGGCGCGAAGCAGTTGCGCGATGCCGTGCTCGTCGATCGAACGCATGTCGTGGACCGTCACGCCGGCTCTGCGCAATGCATCCCTTTCCGCCAGGTCCACGCTGCGGATCCCCAGCGCGCATATGCGAGCCGGCTCCACCTGCGCTGCAAGGCGGGGGAAATAGCCCTCGAAGCCGGGCTGCCCGCTGGCATAAGCCAGCGGCACACCATGCAAATTGCCGCTGGTCGTCGTGTCGAGCGTATGAAAATCGGGGTGCGCATCGAGCCACAGCACGAAGAGCGGCCGGGCGGCATTCGCCGCCCGGCGGGCAATGCCGGCGAGCGTGCCGGCCGAAATGCTGTGGTCGCCGCCGAGAAAGATCGGCATCGCATCGGCGCTCGCGGCATAGGCCGTTTCGCTGATTGCCGCCGTCCAGGCCGCAATTTCCGGCAGCGCCTTCACCGCCGCGTTGCCGTGTACGACAGGACGCATGTCGGCAGGGACGATCGTTCCGAGGTCGGTCAGCGTATGGCCGAGCTCGGTCAGTGCGCCGGCCAGGCCGGCCGTGCGCAGCGCACTCGGCCCCATCTCGCAGCCCATGCGGCCTGAGCCGGCCTGGATCGGCGCCCCAACGATCGTGCAATGCATTTGTCATACCCCGCCAATTACGATGCCTTTATTGAAGCCGGCATCGCTGGCAGAATGAACATGTCAAATTGGCAAATTTGTCGAAGTGCCTTACCATAGCGGCAGCATCTACTTCCGTTGTGAGCAATCATGGACCACCTCGACGAGCAGATCATCACCTCTTTGCGGCACGACGCCCGGCGCAGCATTTCCGACCTTGCCGTTAGCCTGGGTGTCTCCCGGGCAACGGTAAGGTCCCGGATCGAGCGGCTTGAAAGAGACGGCGTCATCGTCGGCTACACCGTCATTCTGCGCGCCGACGCGGTCGATCAGCGCGTGCGTGGCATCATGATGATCGAGATCGAAGGCCACGCCGCCGATCGCGTCATTCGGGCGCTGGGCGGCTTCTCCGAGGTCTCGACCATCCACACCACCAATGGCCGCTGGGATCTGGTGATAGAACTCGGAACCCAGACCCTGAGCGAGTTCGACGCGGTGCTGAGACGTATCCGCCTGATCCCCGGAATTACCGGCAGCGAAACAAGCCTGCTCCTGGCAACGCCGCGCACCACCAAGGCGCGGCTGTGACCTTCGAGGAACCGCCTTGGGCCTGTAGCGATAACGAAATCCGAAGCCACAGAACCTTCAATTGCCGGTGCGGTTAGAGCAATTCCAGGAAAAGTGTGAAACGGTTTTCCGTTCGGAATTGCGTCAAACAAGAGAGATCGGTTCAGCGTTTCCCCCGATGAACCGTTCTAGGCTCGGACAGCCCTTCTTCGAGGGAGAACAATCATGGCTCACGCCCAGCAGGAACTGGTCGAATTCGTTATCAGCAAAGCGTTCAATCCGGTCGTGCGGGCCAAACCAGACGGAAAATCCGATGCCGAACGCAAGACGCTCGAGCACGTCCAGCAAGCCACGAAGACCGAGATCGAGCGCTATCGCCATTACGGCTCGGCCGAGGAGGTCGCGACCAATTTCAAGCGCGACCTGAGCTCAGATGCCGCCAAAAAGTTGCACTCCCAGCTGCGGCGCCTGCATCTGCCGACGATCGAGGATATTCGCGACGAATTTGAGGACAAAGCCCGCAAGCTCGGGGTCAAGGCCTCGTCGTAGATCCGCGACCGGTCCTCGGTGACGTCCGTCAGGCTGTCATCACAAGCCGTCCTTGGTCGGAGGCCACCCTGACCGAACCGTCTCGGGGATGTTGTCCGACGTCAGATCGCCCCGATTGAGCTTTTCGATCGCTTCATCGGCTTCGCTTTCGTCGAGACCGGAAAGCGGCAACCCGCCGACCACGACGGCTTCGTCGCTCTCGCTGTCATAGACCTCCCAGAGGCCTTCTGAATCCTGTCGTTTGTCGAACGGCATGGCACTCTCCAACACCGCTATTGTACGCCTGCCACCCATTTCAGGGCCTGGGCTTTTTCGTCCTCCGGGAACACCCGCGCCTCGATTTGCGGAAACAGCGCGTCCGTCATTTCCGTAGCTGCCTTGATCCACTGCTTGTCGGAAATCACGGCGGCACGTTTGAAGCGGTGGAGCTCGCCAAGTTTGCTCAGCCCATACTGCAGGTCGCGCCGCAAGGCGCCAGCCGTCATGTCCTCGAAATCGGTAAGATCGGTCAGGACGCCGATGTCCTTATGGTCGCTCAGTTTGGCTTCGATTGCCGGGATGACTCTGTCGTAGTCGTCCGCTGTCACAGTGCCGGTGACACGAAAGGCGGCGACGTTCTGGGGAGCGGAAATCATCTCGATCATTTTTCCCCCGGTTTCTGACTGGCTGGCTGCCTGAAACAAACTCGGGCCATTCGCGGATGTTCCCTGCCAAAGGCGTGTTTCACTTCGACCTAAAATGACGATCGGCCGGCTTCCCCGACCGGCCCTCGGATCACCTGGGTGACGACGGTGTAACGCGTGATTTGGCCCTCCTCGGGGTCCTCTCCGTCGAAGTGGATTTCTGCATTCAGCGGCAGCTGCGCGGTGTTGCCGAACTGCTTGACGGCGGAGACATGCACAATCTGCACGTCGGGGTCACGCGTCATGGCGTCCATTGCCGCAAGCTCGGCCGTGCTGCTGCCGCCGATCCGCCAACTGGCTTCCAGCACTCCCGATCGCCAGATGCCCGAGGAATCGACACCTTGGCCGATGTCGTAGTTGCGCCGTGAGGCGAAAAATCCGGGATAGCCATCCATCGCCGCGTCGTAGGTCCTCGCCTGCGCCACGGCCAAACCCAGCGTCGGCGATAATCGCAGCTCATCCAGCGCCTCCCATCCGCCGCGCACGACGACCAGATCGGATCCGCCGTAAACGGGCTGTCCGTCGTTGTCGGTCGTCGTCCGCTGGGTGCCGTAATAGCTGATCGACAATTCGTCGATCATGGTTCTGCCAACGCTCAGCGTAACGATGTCGCGAAGCTGCGTTTCGAGAACAAGGCCGTATTCGCTTAGGTCAGAGGATGGATATTGGTCCAGCAGCCTTTCGACATCGCCGACCGTCGCGGCGGTGTGCTGGTCGCGGCCCCGCGAAGCGCGCGGTGGCTTGAACCGGACCAGCCCGAGCTCCAGCAGACGTTGCGCTGCGCGCAGCGCGTCGTGGCGTGAAAATGCGGTGTAACCGGGCAGTACGGCCGCGGCGACGGCCCTGCCGAAGCCGGCGTGCCATTCTTTTGGCCGTGCCGCCGATCCGTCCACCAGCTCGTGGGTTATGGCCTTGGTGGTTGCGAGGCGCCAGGGCACCACACCGCCGAAGAGGTCGTCCGGCCCGTTTATGCCCAGTTGGAGCGCATCGACGGCAAGCAGGCTGTCGTCCGGCACGAAATACAGTCGGCCACTGTCACCGCCGCCGTCACGCAGGCCCTGGCGGAAGGCAAAGCCCTTCAACGCCGCAATCGTGCGCGCAACGGCAGCGACGGTTTCCCGCTCGTGGGTATAGATTGTCTCGCCGCCCGGCACGGAGAATGCGACCACAACACCTTTCGCCCCGCTTGGTTGCTTACCGCTTAGCCCGGTCATGTCGCGCCCTTCGTCCATTGCCGAGCCTCTTGCCGCCATTCCGCGGCGATGCGTCCGAACCGAAAAACCCGCTTCCTCGGCGAATGTTCCGGCCAACGGCCGGCTGCGGGTTTGACCAGGTGGCTGCCCGGAACATCGGTGGCTCGCGGTTGTTATGCGGGAACCTCAGCCAGGGAGATCGAGACCATGGCTTTCACGCTCAAAGCTCGATGGCGAAAAAATACCGCCGCGCTATTCCCGCGACGGCGGCAACGTCTCGCCGCCATTGGAGTGGACGGACGCGCCGCAAGGAACCGAAAGCTTCGTCCTGGCCGTCGAGGACCCCGACGCCCCTTCAGGCATGTTCCGTCATTGGGCGGTCTACGACATCGACGCACAGCGGAACTTTCTTCCCGAAGGCACGACCGCCGGCGCCAAGACCGAGAGCCTCGGACACGGCGTCAATGATTTCGGCAATCCTCATTATGACGGCCCCCAGCCGCCGCCTGGGCATGGGCTCCACCATTACCATTTCCGGCTTCTTGCGGTCGACGTCGAGACGCTGCGTCTCGACGAGAAGGCTGCCGTCGAAGACGTGCTGAAACAGGCCGCGCCGCACGTCGTGGGAGAGGCCGAGCTCGTCGGCACATTCGAACGGGCTTGAGACCGGAGCTCGCTGTCGCATGAACTGCGGCGAACGGCCGGAATAATCGCTAAAGCGCGTCGCGTTCGATCGGCCTCATGCGACGCGCTTTAGATTCTTGTTTTTACGCATGTCGTTATCACAAAACCGCTGCACACTTTTGCGCGACATGCATCAGCGGTTCATGTTCATGATCGCGTTCATCGGCATCAAATTGTGGTCGAGGTTGGCCATGATCCAGATCGAGCCGCCAATCACCAGAACTACGATCAGCACGCCGAAGGCAAGCGCTAGAGCGTTGTTGGTGTTGTCCGGCCCCGTCGTGATGTGCAGGAAGAAGACGAGATGCACGCCCATCTGGGCGATCGCAAGCACGACCAGCGCCACCGGAATGCCGGGTGCCCATATCAGGTTGGTTCCGAGCAACCAGAACGAGGCGATGGTCAACAGCGTTGCCAGCCCGAGGCCGATCACATAGCCGCGTAGCCCGGATCCGACTTCGGTGTCGCCGAGGTATTCGTCACCCGGCGCCGTATCGATGTCGTAGCGCTCCAGCCCATCGGTGTCGCGCCGTTGCGCGTGGCGATCGTCCGCATTGCTCATCGACTTGCTCCCAGGAGATAGACCACCGTGAACAGGGCGACCCAGATGATGTCGAGGGCGTGCCAGAACAGGCTGAAGCACATGAAACGCCGAAGAATATCGTCACGGAATCCCTTGGCGAAGATCTGCGCCATCATCGTGAGCAGCCACAGCAGCCCCGCCGTCACGTGAAGGCCATGGCATCCAACCAGCGTGAAGAACGCCGACAGGAAAGCACTGCGCGTCGGTCCGGCATCGCGGGCAACCATATGCGCGAACTCGCGCAACTCGAGCAGGATGAAGCTGGCGCCGAGCACGAAAGTGACAGCCATCGCGACATAGAACCAGGAGCTTCGCCGCGCTGTCACGGCGAGGCTGGCGAGACCGCAGGTAAAACTCGACAAAAGCAGGGCCGCCGTCTCGATCGCGACGTTGCGCAGGTCGAACAGCTCGGCCCCGCTTGGTCCGCCCGCCGTCTTGCCCGCCAGCACGGCGTAGGCCGCGAAGAAGGCCGAGAACATCACGATGTCGCTCAGGAGGAAGATCCAGAAGCCGTAGCCGACGACGATCCGGATCGGTGCCGGGCCGCCGTCGCCGTGGCCAGGTGCATGGCCGTGCCCGCCATGGAGGCGGTAAGGGTCACGCTCTCGAACATCGATCGCGGTCATGGCCTTGGCCCTGTGTAGGTAACCAGCGCCTCGCGGCGGGCACTTCGGTTGGCGCGGTCGATCCGGGCGACTTCGGCGGCAGGAATGACGTATTCGGGGATGTCGCGCCACGCGAATACGACGAAGGTGGCCAAAGCACCGAGAGCGCCGAGCGCCACCATCCACCAGATGTGCCAGATGAGGGCAAAACCCATTACGGTCGCAAAGAAGGCGCAGATGAACCCGGTGGGACTGTTGCGCGGCATCTCGATCGGCTCGTAGTCAGGCTCGTCGCGCAGCCGGTTTTGTTCGCGTGCCCGCTGCTTGATGCTCCAGTAGGGCTCTTCGCCCTCGACATGCGGAAGCGCGGCGAAGTTGAAGACCGGCGGCGGCGAGGGCGTGGCCCATTCCAGCGAGCGGCCGTCCCAGGGATCTCCGGTGGCGTCGCGAAGCGCCGCGCGCTGCCGGATGCTGACGACGAGCTGTACGATCTGCGCGACCACGCCGGCGGTAGTGATTAACATGCCGACGCCGGCAGCCAGCACCCAGGGATACCATGCCGACACGTCGAAATGCTGCATTCGGCGGGTCATGCCGAGCAGGCCAACAGCGTAGAGCGGCACGAAAGTGACGTAGAAGCCGATCAGAGTCAGCCAGAAGGCCAGCTTGCCCCAGCCCTCGTGCAGCCGGAAACCGAATGCCTTTGGAAACCAGTAGGTATATCCCGCGAAGGCGCCGAACAGCACACCGCCGATGATGACGTTGTGGAAATGCGCCACCAGGAACAGGCTGTTGTGGAGCAGGAAATCGGCTGGCGGCACGGCCAGCAACACGCCCGTCATACCGCCGATGACGAACGTCACCATAAAGCCCAGCGACCACAGCATTGGCGTCGCGAAGCGGATGCGGCCGCCATACATGGTGAACATCCAGTTGTAGATCTTCACGCCGGTACCGACAGCAATGATGCTGGTGGCGATGCCGAACGCGGCGTTGACGTCGGCCCCGGCGCCCATGGTGAAGAAGTGGTGCAGCCACACCATGAAGGAGACGATGCAGATGAAGAGCGTCGCGGCCACCATCGAGCGGTAGCCGAACAGCGGCTTGCTGGAGAAGGTAGAGATGACCTCCGAGAAGATGCCGAACGCCGGCAGGACGAGGATATAGACCTCGGGATGGCCCCAGGCCCAGATCAGGTTCACGAACATCAGCATGTTGCCGCCGGCTTCATTGGTGAAGAAATGAAAGCCGAAATAGCGGTCGAGCGTCAGCATCGCGAGCGTGGCGGTGAGGATCGGGAAGGCGGCGACGATGAGCAGGCTGGCGGCGAGTGAGGTCCAGCAGAACATCGACATCCTGAGGTAGCTCATGCCGGGCGCCCGCATCTTCAGGATCGTGGTGACGAAATTGATCCCGGTGAGCAGCGTTCCGACGCCCGATATCTGCACCGCCCACAGATAATAGTCGACGCCGACGCCCGGCGAATAGGCGGTCTCGCTGAGCGGCGGATAGGGCAGCCATCCGGTACGGGCGAATTCGCCGATCACCAGCGAGATGTTGACCAGCAGCGCACCGGTGGCGGTGAGCCAGAAGCTCACCGAGTTGAGCGTCGGAAAGGCAACGTCGCGGACGCCGAGCTGCAGCGGCACGACCAGGTTCATCAGGCCGATGACGAACGGCATCGCCCCGAAAAAGATCATGATGGTGCCGTGGGCGGAAAAGACCTGGTTGAAGTGATCGGGCGGCAGATAGCCGGGCGCCTGGAAGGCGAGGGCTTGCTGGGACCGCATCATGACGGCGTCGCTGAAGCCGCGCAGCAGCATCAGCAGCGCCAGCAGCGTGTACATCACGCCGATCCGCTTGTGATCGACGCTGGTGATCCATTCGCGCCACAGATAGGGGAAATGGCCGGCCAGGAAGACCCAGGCCAGCACGCCGAGAATTGCCAGGGCGACGACCGCCGAGGCGATCATCGGCAGAGGCTGATCGAACGGAATGACGTCCCAGCTCAATTTTCCGAGCATTGTCAGCCTCCTGTCGCGGGCGATACGCTCGGCTCGGGGCGACCGGCCTGGGGACCGGGCGCGGGCGGAACGCCCTGCGTCGCGATTTCATGGAAAAGGTCCGGCTCGACCGAGCGATAGGTCGAAGGCGGCACGTCGATGCTCTGTCTGGCCAGTTCCTGGTAGCTGGCCTTGTCGAGTGCCTGTCCCTGGCTTCGCGCCGAATTGACAAACGCGTCGAAGGCATCCGCTGCGACGGCATGCAGCACGAATTGCATGCCTGGAAAACCGTCACCGCTGAAATGGGCCGACCGCCCATAGAATTCGCCGAGCTGATCCGCCTGCAGGTGAAGCTGCGTCGTCATGCCATTCATCGTATAGATCATGCCGCCAAGCTGAGGCACGAAGAACGCGTTCATGACGCTTGCCGAGGTAAGCGAGAAATGCACCGGCCTGCCCGCCGGCACCACGAGCTGGTTGATGCTCGCCACATTCTGCTCGGGGTAGATGAACAGCCATTTCCAGTCGAGCGAGACGACCTGCACCTCAAGCGGCTTTTGCTGCGAATCCAGCGGCTTCATTGGATCGAGGTCATGCGACCCGATCCAGATGATGCCGCTCAGAAACAGGATGACGAGGATGGGGATCGACCAGACCACCAGTTCGATGCGTCCGGAATAGGCCCATTCCGGCAGGTACCGCGCTCTTGTGTTGGTTTCCCGGAACCACCAGGCAAAGCCGAGCGTCGCCACGATCGTCGGGATGACGATGGCCAGCATGATGGCGACCGAATTGAGCAGGATCGTCCGCTGCGCCGCCCCCACCGGCCCTTGCGGATCGAGCACGCCGCCCTGGCAGCCGGCAAGCAGCCCGACCAGCAAAATCGTCGCGCCGAGGCAGCCAAGACGGATGGCGGCACAGTTTCGAACGATCACCCTCAGCAGCATGAGATCTCGCCGTTTCCTGAAAACCGATTGGAACGTTGCAGGCAGCGTGGCTGCCAACCCCGAATGTGCGCGCCGGTGTGCTCCTGGCGACAGTTTCTTCACGCACGCGGCTCCGGCTGGCAGAACCACATGCGGCGGACGTCATCGTTAAGCGGTCGACCTGTCGAGAACCCCTCCAAATCCTAAAAACCAGCGGCAAATCCCAAGCAACCAGAGCCAAATCTTAAGAAACCAGCGACAGGACCCAGATCGAAGTTATCGCCAGAAACGTGGCGAATGCCAAGGCGGTAAACCGGTTCATGGCCGCGCCCACCGTTGTCCATTTAGTCCGCTCCCCGCGACTCGGCGCTGAATCCAGTGACGCTGCCCAGTGATGCTGCTCCAGATGGCTGCGCCAACCGAACGAATGTTCGTCGCGAAAGTTCCCAAAAAGCCAGATCCATCGCAGCCTTTGGTTGCAGGCCGGCGGCAACGCGATGCGCACCAAGGATGGTTGGGCGGCTTTCTCGCCAAACAGAAGCGAGGACTGGCTTTGCGTATGTAAAAACTACTTGTCTAGGTGAAAATAGTTGCTACTAATCGGCTGGGCCGGCGCATGGCCGCCTCTGGGAGGAATTTCGGCATGACAAGACTGCGCGGCCTCGCGTGGGATCACCGACGCTGCTGGGGTCCGCTCGACGCCAGCATCGGGCCGTATTGTGCCGCCAATCCCGGTCTTGAGATCGAATGGGACCGCCGCAGCCTCTACGAGTTCGGCGAGGGCGCGCTTGGTCCGGTGCTCGGCGCCTATGATCTTGTCGTGTTCGACCATCCGTTCATCGGCGATATTGCCGAAGGCGGGCTGATGGTGCCGTTCGATTTGTCGGCCGAGCAGCGCCGCGGCTTCGAACGGGATTCGGTCGGCGCGTCCTGGCAATCCTACGCAAGGGACGGGCGCCAATGGGCGTTGCCGATCGATGCTGCCTGTCAGGTTGCCTCATATCGCCCCGATCTGCTGGAGCGCTACGGGCCGCTGCCGCGCAGCCATGACGAGGTGCTGGAGCTCGGCCGGCGCGCCTTGAAGGACGGCAAATGGCTTGGGCTGCCGTTGGTGCCGACTGACGCCATGTGCCTGCTTTTGACGCTGGGTGAGCCCCGGGAAGACGGCGACGAGTTCATCGGCGGGGAAAAAATCGAGCAGGCCGTCGGGCAGTTGCGCCAGCTTGCGGCGCTGTCGCACCCGAACTCGCCGAAATGGAACCCGATCCGTTGCTACGATCAGATGATCGCGCATGACGACGTGGTCTACGTGCCGTTCGCCTTCGGCTATGTGAACTACGCCTCTAAGGCAGACAGGCCGTATCTGCGCTTCGCCGACGTGCCGACGCCGCGATCCGCCGGCGCCTTGCTCGGCGGCGCCGGCATCGGCGTCAGCGCCCAATCGAAACACAAGCAGGCAGCCATCGATTACGCGCTATTTCTGTGCTCGCCCGGCTATCAGCGCGGCGACTATGTGAAATCCGGCGGACAGCCGGGGTCGCTGGCGGCGTGGCAGGATACCGAGGTCAACGCGCTCTCGGGCGGCTTCTTCGCCTCGACTCTGGCGACGATCGAAGCCTCCTATCTGCGCCCGACCCATCCGGGCTTCATCAGCTTCTTCCGCCAATGCGCCCCTCATGCCGCGGCGGCGATCGCCGGCGAATTGCAGGCGGCCGAGCTCGCGGATCGGCTGAACCGGCTCTATCGCGAGACCAGGCATGGCCAGCCGCAACGGAGCGTCGCGTAATGGCCGCCGATATTGCCCAGATCGTCGACGAAGGCGAAAGCGGCCGCAACGGCTATCGGGTGCCGGCGGTGGAGAAGGCGCTCGACATACTGGAATTCATGGCTGCCAGCGGCGAGCCGCTGACCCAAACCGAGATCGCCACCGGAATGGGGCGCTCCATTCACGAGATCTACCGCATCCTGCTGTTGCTGGAGAAGCGCGGCTACATTTTCCGGACGCAATCGGACCGCTTCCGCCTGTCGCTGAAGCTGTTCGAGCTGGCGCATATGCATCCGCCGGTAAACCGCCTGGTCGAATGTGCGCTGCCGGTGATGCGCGGCCTGGCCGCCAATGCCGACCAGAGCTGCCATCTCGTCGTGCGCGAAGGCGAGAGCGCACTGGTCGTGCTGCAGATCGATTCGCCTTTGCCGATGCGTTATTCGGTTGCCCTTGGCTCGCATTTCCCGATACTCGAAACGAGCTCCGGCGCGGTGCTGCTGGCGCATTCGAGCCGCGCCGAGCGCGACCGCATCGTCGAACGGATCGTCGCCGCAGGCGAAGGCCAAGGCAGCCGGACGGAAATCGAAGCGCGGCTGAACGAGGTCGCAAGGCTCGGCTATGAAATGCGCGCCTCGCTGGCTGTCGAGGGCTGCACCAACATCTCGATGCCGGTGCGCGACCATACCGGCGCCGTCATTGCCGCGCTCACCGTCCCCTTCCTGCCGCAAAAGGCCGCCCGCTTCGATCGCAGCACCGTCTTCGAGCGGACGAAGGCGGCGGCCGAGACGATATCGGCGGCGCTGGGCGCGGGCGAAGCTGCCGCCTCTTCACGTGCCGACCCGGAACGGCGGGACTATCCGTTCAGCAACTGACAAGAAATACAGGGAGAAGAAACATGAACTGGTCCAAATCGATGCTGTTTGCCTCGGCGGCGGTGCTTGCTCTGAGCGCCGCCGCGGCACACGCCGAAAACATGCCGAAGCGCATCGGCTACGTCACCAACTACGCCACGCATGAGTGGTATCAGAACGTCATCAAGGGCATGCAGTCCCGCGCCAAGGAACTTGGTATCGAGCTCGAGGTGCAGGACGCCAATCTGGACGTTGCCAAGGAGGTCTCCGCCGCCGAAGATTTCATGGCCAAGGGCGTCGACGTCCTGATCATCACGCCCGTCAACGAGGAAGGCGTCGTGCCGCTGCTGCGCCAGGCGAAATCCAACAACGTTCCAGTCGTGCTCGAAGGCAATCCGGTCAAGGGCATGACCACAATGGTCGCGATCTGCGACTACGACACCGGCTACACCGCCGGCGTCGAAGCCGGCAAATACGCCAAGGAAAAGCTCGAAGGCAAAGCCAAGGTGATGAATGTCGGCTTGCCGCTGCTGTCCGCCACGGTGCTGCGGTCGCAGGGTTTCATGGATGGCCTGAAGACCATCATCCCCGACGCGGTCATGGTCCACGACCTCGACGGTGGCGGCAATCCCGATCGCGCGCTCGAGGTCTCTTCGGCGGCACTTGCCAAGAACGCCGACATCAACATCATCTACGGCATCAACGATTCCTCCTCGCTCGGCGGCCTTCAGGCCTGGAAAGCGGCCGGCAAGTCGCAGGACGGCCTGTTGACGGTCGGCACCGGCGGCGAAGGCCTCGCCTTCATCAATGCAATGCAGAACGAGCCGTCCTATCGCATCGAAGCCGCGATGTTCCCGGAAAAGGAAGGCTACACCGCCATCGATGCAGCGGTTAAGCTCTTCAACGGCGAAGAGGTGCCGGAACACATCGTCAGCCCCACCGCGCCGATGAACGGTGACGACTGGAAGAAGTTCTACGACTACGATGGCACCACACGCAAAATCAAATGGGATGCCGTCAATGCGCTTCAGCCACCGGAAAAATGCATGAAAACTTCCGCCGATCTGAAGAAGTAAGGATTCCGGGTAGCCCTTCCCGCACGGCGGGAAGGGTGGCGGATCGGATATGCCGACGGCAAAACAGGGCAACCGTCCTGTTTTGGCCGGCAGTTCCAGACGGCGACGGCACCGATACGGGCCCGGAAATGAAATGGACATGAGCGAGCTTACGCAATCCTCCGCGCCAAGGCGTTTCATTGGCGGCCAGCTGCTGGGCAGCAGCCAGCTGGTGCTCGGCGTGATCCTGGCCGTGCTCTGCATGGCCATCTCGATTGCCGCGCCGCAATTCTATTCCGAGGCCAACATCATCGCCATCCTGCGCCAATGCGCGCTGGTGCTGATCGTCGCCTCCGGCATGACGATGCTGATCATCACCGCGGAAGTCGACCTGTCGGTCGGTGCATCGCTGGCTTTTGTCGGCTGCATCGGCATGGCCGTGCTCAATTCAACGCACAGCCTGACGCTCGGCCTGCTGGCGGCGCTCGCCTTTGCCGGTGCCGTCGGGCTGTTCAACGGGCTGGTCGTCACCAGGCTCAAGGTGAACTCGCTGATCGCCACGATCGGCACCATGATGATGCTGCAGGGCGGCGTCTATCTGTTCACCCGCGAGGCGGTGCAGAACCACCACCGGCTTGCAAGCTTCACCGTTCTCGGCGCCGGCTATCTCGGCGCGATCCCGCTGCCCGTGGTCGTTGCCGCGCTGATTTTCGCGCTGGCCGCGGCAACGCTGCGCTTCACCACGCTCGGCCGTTATCTCTACGCTGTCGGCGCCAATGAGCGAGCGGTCCGCCTCTCCGGCGTGCGCTCGCAACGGCTGAAGCTGTTCGCCTTCGTCGTCACCGGCCTGTGCGTCGGCGTCGCCGGCATGATCCTGTCGTCGCTGATGAATGCCGGCCAGCCGACCGCCGGCCGCGGCTTCGAGCTGACGGTGATTGCCGCCGTCATCCTCGGCGGCACCAGCCTGCTTGGCGGCCGCGGTTCGCTGCTCGGCACGTTGCTTGGAGTGCTCGTGCTGAAGGTCATCGACAACGGCATCATCATCCTCGGCTGGAACCAGGATCTGCAGATGGTGGTGCCTGGAATCGTCATCATCCTGGCGACCTATCTCGACATCGTGCGGAACAGAGCCAATGTCGGTTGATTTCCTTCACCCCGGCGAAACCGTGGCTGTCGACAAAAGCGTGCCGGCGCTGGAGATGCGCGGTATCGGCAAGCGTTTTCCCGGCGTGGTGGCGCTGGACAATGTCGATCTGACCTTGGAACCCGGCAAGATCCATGCCCTGATGGGCGAGAACGGCGCCGGCAAGTCGACGCTGATCAAGATCATGGCCGGGGTCTACGGCAAGGATGCCGGCACCATCAGCCTGCGCGGCCGCGAGGCCGACATCAAGTCGCCGCGCGATAGCCTGAAAGAGGGCATCAAGGTGGTGTTCCAGGAGATCGCGCTGATCGCCGAATTCAGCGTCGCCGAAAACATCTTCCTCGAAGGCTATCCGACCGGCAAAGGCGGCTCGATCGACTGGAAGAAGATCCGTGCCGATGCGGCCGCTCTGTTCAAGCGTATCGGCTTCAATGTCGACCCGGCGGCGCGCACGGGATCGCTGCCGGTCAGCCAGCAGCAGATGGTCGAGATCGCCCGCGCACTCGCCCATGAGGCCCGCGTCGTGGTGATGGACGAGCCGACCTCCTCGCTGACGCCGAACGAGGTCTCGCTGCTGTTCACCGTCATCCGCCGGCTGGCCGCGCTGGGCATCGCGGTGCTCTATGTCAGCCACAAGCTCGACGAGGTCTTCGAGATCGCCGACACCGTGACCGTGCTGCGCGACGGCCGCCACGTCTCGACCAGGCCGATCGGCCAACATACCAACGACACGCTGATCCAGGACATGATCGGCCGGCGCATCGAAAACCTGTTCCCTCGCAAGCGTGGCGCGCCGGGCAGCAAGGTCGCGCTTTCCGTTGAGGGGCTCAGCACCGCCAAGAAGCTGAAGGATGTGTCGTTCGAGGCGCATGCCGGCGAGGTCCTCGGCTTCTTCGGCCTGATGGGGGCCGGCCGGACCGAGCTCGCCAAGGCCATCGTCGGCTACGACCCGATCACTTCCGGCGCCATTTCGGTCGATGGCTGCCGGCTGCTGCCGCACGAAACGCACACCGGCGTCCGGCTCGGCATCGGCCTGCTCACCGAGGACCGCAAGAGCGAGGGGCTGATGGGCGAGTTGCCGGTCTACCAGAATGCCAGCCTCGCCTCACTCGGCGCCTTCGCCAGAATGGGCTTCGTCGACAAGGTCAGCGAACGCAAGGCGGTGCAGGACTATGTCGACCGTTTCCGCATCCGGACGCCCAGCCTGTTCCAGCAGGTCAAGAATCTGTCCGGCGGCAATCAGCAGAAAGTGCTGATCTCGCGCTGGCTGATGCGCGGTCTCAAGGTGATCGTCGTCGACGAGCCGACCCGCGGCATCGACGTCGGCGCCAAGTCGGAGATTTTTGCGCTCATCGACCGGCTCGCCGGCGAGGGCCTGGCGGTCGTCATGATGACGTCCGAAATGCCCGAGCTGCTGGGGCTTGCCGACCGCATCGCGGTGATGTGCGAAGGCCGCCTCACCGCGATCATGCCTCGCGACGAGGCCACGCAGGAGAACATCCTCAATGCGGCAATCGGCTAAGACGATGACGCTTCGCAAAGGGACCAAGCGATGAGCCTGGCAAGCACCGACACCATGAAAGCTGGGCCGTCCATGCTGGCGCGGCTCGTCGCGCGGCAGGAATTGGCATTGCTCCTCTGCCTCATCCTGGTGATCGCGTTCTTTTCCTTCACCGCCGAGAATTTCTTCTCCGTGCGCAACATCACCAATGTGCTCGGTCAGGCTTCGCTGGCGCTGACAGCCGGCATCGGCTGCGCCATCGTCTTCATATCAGGCGAGGTCGACATCTCGATCGGCTCGCTGCTGGCGACGATCGCGCTGCCGCTGATCATCATCATGAACGACACCAACTCGCTTGTGCTCGGCATCAGTGGCGCGCTGCTGTTCGGGCTGATCATCGGCGTCGTGAATGGCTATCTGACGGCCTATGCCGGCATCAACTCGCTGATCGTGACCCTGGGCACGATGTTCATCATGCGCGGCGGCGTTTATCTCTATACCGGCCAGCGCGCTATTCCAGACGATGCCGCGCTCGACAGCTTCATCGCGCTGTCGGACGGCCGCCTGTTCAACGTCGTTCCCTATTCGGCTGTCATCGCCATCGTCCTGCTCGCCGTCTTCGCCTACGTGATGCAGCACCGGCCGTTCGGGCGGCAGATCTATGCCGTCGGCGGCAATCCGGAAGTGGCACGGCTGGCGGGTTACGACGTGCGCCGCGTCAAGTTCACCTGCTTCATCATCAGCGCGCTGCTGGCGACGGTAGCCGGCATCATCCTGGCAGCCCGCGTCGGTTCGGCGCAGCATACGGCCGGGCTGAATTTCGAGTTCCAGGTCGTTGCCGCCACCGTGCTCGGCGGGGTGAGCCTTGCCGGCGGGATAGGCAGCCTGACCGGCATGGCGCTCGGCGTGCTGATCCTGCAGTTCCTGTCCAACGGGCTGCGCGGCCTCGGCCTGCCGACCGAGTGGCAACTGGTCATCACCGGCATGATCATCATTGCCGCCGTCGCCTTCGACGAAGCAAAGCGCCGGCGCGCCATTGGAGGCTGATATGGATCGTCTCAAAGGGAAAACCGCAATCGTCACCGGCGCCGCCGACGGCATCGGCCACGCGATCAGCGAGGCGATGGCAAGGGAAGGCGCGCACGTCTTCCTCGGCGACATCGCCGACGAGAAGGGTGAAAAATTCGCAGCCGAGCTGCGCGCCGCCGGCCACCGCGCCGACTACATCCATTGCGACGTGGCGGAGGAGGCCGACATCGCCGCCCTGATCGACGCAGCCGTCGGCAAGACCGGCCATCTCGATATTCTCGTCAACAATGCCGCCATCGCCATCGGCGGCATGCCGGTTCACGAAATGAGCGACGAGCAGTGGCACCGGCTGATCGCGGTCAACCTCACCAGCGTGTTCCGCGGCTGCAAATATGCGCTGCCGCACATGATCGCGCAGAAATCCGGCTCGATCATCAACATGGCCTCGGCGCAAGGTCATATCGGGCTCGACGGCTGGACCGCCTATGCCGGCGCCAAGGGTGCGGTGATGGCGATGACGCGCCAGATGGCGGTCGAGTTCGGCCCGCTCA
This sequence comes from Mesorhizobium sp. LSJC280B00, assembly GCF_000502835.1. Lineage (GTDB taxonomy): Bacteria > Pseudomonadota > Alphaproteobacteria > Rhizobiales > Rhizobiaceae > Mesorhizobium. The sequence goes on along the minus strand of NZ_AYVL01000010.1, from coordinate 83,193 downwards.
ACATCCGCGTCAACTCGATCTCGCCCGGCACCATCAACACGCCGATGAACGACAAATTGGTCAAGGAGATCGGCGGCAATCTCGCCAAGGCCTGGGTCAAGATGCATCCGCTCGGCCGCATCGGCAAACCGTCCGAGGTGGCCGAAGCCGCCGTCTATCTGGCCTCCGACGCCGCCGGCTTCACCACCGGTACCGACCTGCGCGTCGACGGCGGCCTCACCGCAGCACCCCGCTACGTACCCGACCTGCTTTGACAACCAACGAGACATGAAATGAACAAAGCCCTCGAAGGCGTCCGCATTCTCGATTTCAGCCATCTGCTGCAAGGGCCGTTCGCCACGCAGCTGCTCGGCGACATGGGCGCCGACATCATCAAGATCGAGCGTGCCGGCGCCGGCGACATGTTCCGCGGCATGACCTTCTTCGCCAAATGGGTCGGCGGCTCCGAAAGCCCGAATTTCCTCGCCTGGAACCGCAACAAGCGCTCCATCGCGCTCAACCTGAAAAGTCGCAAGGTGCATGCCATCATCATGGACATGGCCAAGAAGGCGGATGTGGTGGTGCAGAATTTCCGCCCCGGCGTGCTCGCCAGGCTCGGCTATGGCTACGAGGACTTCAAGGCAGTCAATCCCGGCATCATCTACTGGTCGGGCTCCGGCTATGGCGAGGAAGGCCCCTATGTCGAGCGCCCCGGCCAGGACATGCTGATCCAGGGATTGTCCGGGCTGATCTCCAACACCGGCCGCGGCGATCAGGCTCCTGTTCCGGCCGGTGCCGGCCTGGCCGACCAGATCGGCGCCATGAACATGGTCTACGGCATCCTGTCGGCGCTCTACTATCGCGAGAAGACCGGCAAGGGCCAGAAGATCGAGGTCAATCTGCTCGCCGGCATGCTGGCGCATCTCAATCAGGAATATGTCGCCGTGCTCAATCTCGGCGAGGATTTCGTGCGCCCGAATTCCGGCATCGGCCACCCCGGCATGCAGGCGCCGTTCGGTGTCTATGAAGCGAAGGACGGCGGCTATGTGTCGATCGCCATGAGCCCGTTCAAGACGCTGTATGAAGTGCTGGAGGCGCCGCAGCTTGCTGTCTACGACGATCTGAAGACGCTGTTCGACAGGCGCGACGAGGTGTTCGACAAGGTCAACGCCGAAACCAGGAAGTTTGCCACGCAGGACCTGCTGGCGCGGCTGCTGGCAGCCGACATCTGGTGTGCCGAGGTGAAAGACATAAGGCGCGCAGCCGAGGACCCGCAGGTCAAGCACCTGGGCATGATCACCAGCTACGATCATCCGCGCGGCGGCAAGGTCAGGGTGGTCGCGCCGGCGGTCAAGATGAGCGAGACGCCGGCTACCATAGAGCGGCCGGCACCGCTGGTCGGCCAGCATGGCCGCGAGATACTGGCCGAGTTCGGCCTCCACAGCGACGAGATCGCCGCGCTGGAGGCGTCCGGCGACATGACCGTGGACGCTGCCTGACGATGAGCGTTTACCGGACACTCACTCTGGAAATGTCCGGCCGCGTCGCGGTCGTCACCTTCCGGCGCGCCGATCAGCTCAATGCCATGAACCGGCTGATGCAGAGCGAGATCACCGAGGTTTTCGAGGCGTTGTCGCAGGATGACGGCGTCGGCGCGATCGTGGTGACCGGTGAGGGGCGCGGCTTCATGGCCGGCGCCGACATCAAGGAATACGCCGCCCAGACAGCTATCGAGTTCGACGCCTTCCAGGCGGCGGGCACGCGCATGTATGCGGCCATCGAGCAGAACCGCAAGCCGGTCATCGCCGCGGTCAATGGTTTTGCGCTCGGCGGCGGCATGGAGCTGGTGCTGTGCTGCGACATCGTCATTGCCAACCAGTTCGCGAAGCTCGGCCTGCCCGAGATCAAGCTCGGGCTGGTCCCCGGCGGCGGCGGCACCCAGCGCAGCGTCCAGAAGCTCGGCCGCAACCGCGCCAATTTTCTGCTGATGACCGGCGCCATCGTGCCGGCTTCCGAGTTCGTCGGCGCCGGTCTGGTCAACGAGATCGTCGATGCCGAAAGGCTGATGCGGCGGGTGCTGGAACTCGCCGAGATGATCGCCGCCGAACCGGCCGCAGCGATCGAAGGGCTGAAAGCGCTGACCGCGCATGCCGTGTCGGGCGATCTGGCCGACGGCCTTGCCATGGAGCGCGATGTCCTGGGTGGCCTGTACCGCAGCGAGACCGGCCAGCGGCGCGTCAAGGAATTTGCTGAAAAGAGCGCGACGCGGCCGAAGGCTGCGAAATGACGTCCCTGGTCAAGCAAAACCGGCCGCGCTTCACCGATGTCGAGGGCCTGGCCGCGATGGTCGGCGGCGGCGACGTCTTCGGTGTCGGTGGCCATCATTTTGCCCGGCTGCCGATCGCCTTGTTGCGCGCCATCGCCCGCTTGGGCGTCAAGGATCTTCGCTATGTCTGCTGGGCCGGCGGCCTGCCGCTCGAACTGCTTCTCGAAGCGAATGCCGTGGCGGAGGTCGATATCTGCTTTTCCAGCCTCGATATTTTTGGCTTGCCGCCGCGCTTCCGCGCGGCTGCCGAGACCAATGCCGTGCCGGTCCGCGACTGGACGGCGCTGGCCATGATCCAGGCGCTGCGGGCGGGGCAGCAGAACCTGCCGTCGATGCCGTTTCAGCTTCCGGAGGGTTCGGACATGCTGGCGCGCGTGCCGGGTGCGATCGCCGCGCCCGATCCGATCGCGGGAATCACGACCGGGATCATCCCGGCCTTGCGGCTCGATACGTTCGTCGTCCATGCCCAGCGTGCCGACGAGAGCGGCAATGTCCAGATCATCGGACCACGGGCGCTGGATTTCGCCATGGCCGGCGCGGCGCGCGAGGTGCTGGTGACGGTCGAGGAGATCGTCCCGGTCGGAGCGCTGCGGCATGATGGTCGGCAGAGCATTTTGACCCGCAACCAGGTGTCGGCGATCGCGCTGGCACCAGGCGGCGCCTATCCCGCCTCCTGCCTGCCATTCTATGTGACGGATTATCAAGCGTTGGCGGGGGCGTTCGCGGCCAAGGAAATACCTTTGTCGGACAGCCTGAGCATGCCTTCGGAAGGCGTGCCGGAGCGGGTTCAAGACGCTGCAAAAGTCCGCGCTGAAACAGTCCTCGCAATGCCCAGGCTCGTGCACGGCAACAAGGAGGCGTCCATCGACGAGATCATCGCCGCCCGCATCGCCGCTGAGCTCGACAATGAGAGCTTTGCCAGTGCCGGCGCGGTGTCGCCGCTCGCCAATGTCGCCTACCGGCTGGCCAAAGCGACGCACGCGCCGGACATGATCATCGCCACCATGAGTTGCGGCCATCTCGACATAGCACCGAGCCCGATGATCCTGTCGCTGATCGAAAGCCTCGATTGCGAGACGGCGGTGGCGCATGCCGGCGGCGACGACACCTATTCGACCTACTACCAGGCCGGCGCGGTGACGCATGAGATCGTCGGTGCCGCGCAGGTCGACCGCCGTGGGCGCGTCAACACCATTGCGCTGCGCAAGCGTGACGGCAGCCTTATCCGGCTGCCCGGGCAAGGCGGCATGGCCGACGTCGCCAACATGCATCGCGATTATCTGCTCTACGTCCCCCGCCATTCCGTGCAGTCGCTGGTCGAGACGGTCGAGATTGCCAGCTCGGCGCGCGGCCTGTTGACTGAGGCCGAACGCGAGCCGATGGGCTATCGGACCGGCGCGGCATTGGTGTTCACCGACCTTTGCGTGTTTCGGCTCGACGGGGAGAGCCGGCAATTGGCCGTCATCGAGACCATGCCGTGCGTGACGCGCCAGCAGCTCCAGGATGCCACCGGCTTTGCCCTGACATTCGATGCCGATTGCCGCGAAGTTGCGCTACCCTCGAACGAGACGCTCGACATCCTGCGAAACCGCATCGACCCGCTCGGTCTGCGCCGCCTCGAATTCGTCAGCGCCAGGGAGCGCAGCGCCCTGATCGCCGAAATCCTGGCCACCGACCGGCGGATGGTCGAGCGCTGCATCGCCGCACGGCGGTCGCATACTGCACCGGATTGAAGAGGGGCGGCGCATGGCAAAGCCGTTGCTCGAAATGTCGGCCGCGAGGGTCTTCTTCGATGGCATCTTCACCAGCCCGCGCGTCGCCCATCCGGAAGGCGTGGCCATCCATCGCGACGGCTCGATCTGGTGCGGCACCGAAACCGGCGACCTGCTGCGCCTCGCCGCCGATGGCGGCTCGGTCGAACGCATGGGCGGTACGGAGGGCTTTCTGCTCGGCATCGCCTTCGATAGCGCGGGAAACTGTTTTGCATGCGATTTGAGACATTCGGCGATCTTTCGCTGGGATGCCGCGACGGCTGGTATGCAGCGCTTCGCCTCGGCCGGCATCCGCGTGCCGAACTATCCGATCGTCGACGAAACACGCGGCTGGCTCTACGTGTCGGACAGCGTAGGCGAAGACAACCGCTCCGGCATCTTTCGCTACGATTTGAAGACCGGCGAAGGCGGCCTGTGGTGCAGCGAGACCATGGCCTTCGCCAACGGCATGGCGATGGCGCCGGGTGGCGATGGGCTTTACGTCGTGGAAAGCCATGCGGCCTGCCTCAGCTATGTGCCGATCCGTGCCGACGGCACGGCAGGACCTCGCCAGCTCGTCGTGGACGGCGTGAGCAACGTTCCCGATGGCGTCGCCTTGGCGCCGGACGGGTCGCTGTTCATCTCATGCTACGAGCCGAGCCGCATCTATCGTTGGCGAAAGGATAGCGGGCTCGAGGTGCTGATCGAGGATCCGGCGGCAACCACGCTCGCCCACCCCACCAACATCGCCTTCAAGGGCGACAAGCTCTACACCGCAAATCTCGGCCGCTGGCACATCACCGAAATCGACTTGACGGCGATTTCTTAGATCGGGCCGAACCGGGCGGCGCTGCCCTATCCCAGCCGCCCGTGACTCGATCGGATGCGCAACACCTGCACCCGCGAAGGCAACTCGATCAGGAACTCTTCGTCCCGCTCGAGATGGTGGATTTTCGTCGGATCGCCGCCGGTGAACGCCGCCATCGCCTCGACGTTTTCCCAATAGGAGATCGTCATGAATTCCGAATGGGTCGGCGTGTCCTCGCGAAAGGTCTGAACGCCAAGTGCCTTCTCGATCAGCGGCTTGATGCCGGCCTCGTAATTGTAACTCTCATAGGCATCCGCCTTTTCAGGCACGGTTCTGCCGCGCCAGATACGAGCGATGGTCGGGGGTTTCTCTGTCATAGCCATTGAATTCCTGCTGTCTTGAACCGTTCCGACCCGGCATTCGGCTTGGCAAGGCCAGCCAGGGAATGCATCTGCAAGCGACGGTTTTCGCCCTCCCCGGTCGTTATAGGGGGCGCTGCCCCAGACAGGCCTCCTGCCGACCGGCAGGAGACTTACTCCTGATCCTCGGCGCCGCCTCCGTGGAAGAAGGACCGGATTTCCTTCATGTCGACGCTGCCGTCACCGTCCTCATCGACGGCGTTGAATATTCGCCCGACGAAATCCTGGACTTCGCTTTGAGAAACCGCGCCATCGCCATCCGCATCTACTATGGCGAACATCATGCGCATCCTCGCGCCATGCATCCCGGGTGCAATGCCACCGCGGCCTCCCATCTCCCAACCTCGGTCAGGCGGGCCCATCCTGCAGCCGCGATGCCAGCGGTCGGGACCTCGCCGTTCTGCCCGGGGCGCGCGATCTTCCTGCATTCTCTCCTCCAGCATCTCGGTCATCATCTGGCGCATCATTTCGCGCATGGCATCCTGGCTCTGCCCGCTCATTCCGGGCGACGGTTCGGCGCCACGATCCGGTGCCGGCGCGGCGGGCGCAGGTGGGCTCGTCTGGCCGAATGCCGGCGCGGCCAACATGGCCAGCGCCGCGGCAATTGCAGTGGTTTTGCTTGCGAGCGTCATCGTATTCTCCATCGGTATGAATTGGAGGCTGAACGTGTCTGCATCCAAGCCAAACCGGCTGCTCGCCTCATGGTTCCTGGGCAGTCGGCACGGCGGCGGAAAAGTCCGCCTGATCGCGGCAACGAAAGCGGCTCACCCACGTTGCCGTTGATGCAAAGCTCCACCAGGAGGAAAAAATGGCCGACGATAAGAGCAAGCGAGATTTCCGCGAGCGCGATCGCGTTTCTACGGAAGACGACCGTGAAGTCGAGTATTTTGCCCAACAGAACGGCATCACCGCCGACCAGGTCCGTCAGTTGATCAAAAGCTTCGGCAATGATCGCGGCCGGCTGACCGTAGCCGCGAAGGCGTTGCGAGGGATTTCACCTGCCGGAGCCGACGAGGTGACCAGGGAAGCCCGCCAGCAGGCGACACCTATGCATCTCGGCAAACCCGACGAGTGATGCCGGGGGGGCAACTGCTCTGCCGCTGCCGCGGGCATCAGAACTTGCGGCTCAGATAATCCGAGTCGCGCAGTCCGAACCGCCACTCGGCATCGACAGCCTTGGAAATGCCGATCCGGCGGCCTGTCAGAACGGCGCCGGCTTCGCTCGGCGGCCTGAATTCGAATGGCGGCAGGTCCAGGGGCAGCCCGTCATGGGATTTGTCGATTGCCAGCGCCTGGCAAAGGCGACCCGGTCCCGAACAAAGCAGCCGGGGGTCGTCAACGCCGCGATTGGCCCGCATCACCACCAGCCCGGATTGCGGTTCGATTGCGCGGATAAGCACGGCACTGCCGGGCAGGCACACGGCATTGAGGCACCAATGCAGGCCATAGGAGCGATAGACATACGCGCTGCCGGGGGCGCCGAACATTGCGCCGTTGCGCACCGTCCTGCCACCGAAAGCGTGCGAAGCCGGATCATCCGGGCGATAGGCTTCGGTTTCGACGATGATGCCGCCGACGCCGTGCAAGAGCAGCATCGCGCCGATCATGTCGCGCGCCACGGTGGTGGCGTCTCGGGCAAAGAATTGATGGTTGGTGGTCAATGTGCAGCAGACTCGATCACGCCTGAACTTCAGCAAGGTCCCGGACCGGAAACAAAATGTCCAGCCATCGCGCCACCGAACCTGGGGCAGCGGTATTCAGCGCAGCATGGCTGCGCCGATGAAAACCGCCGCGGCCAGCACGACGATGGCGGCAATCACCAGGACTGGCCCATATCTGCTCGGTTGGACGTCGGGCTCATCCTTCAGCGGGCGCATCGCATTGGCATAGCTCGCCTGGTTGGTAAACTTCGGCGTTTCATGGCGCGCGGCAGGGCTCTTCGGCGGAGCGTTGCCGGCGGATTCCGCGTCCGTTTCCATGGGAGCCGCAGCCGGATCGATGCCCGGGGTCTTGTCCCCTTCGCGCCCGGCATCGATATCGCCCCGCGCTTGAGCCGGGCTTCGCCCAAGAGGTTCTGCGTCGGTCATCGTCGAGGTCCTTTCAGAGCATCGGCCTCAAGCATTCTAACCTGCGTCTCATTTCAAAGTTCCCCCGTTTCAAAGTTCCCCCTTTTTGAAGTTCCGACGAGCGGGAACCGCCTAGGCCTGCTTCCAGGAACAACCGGCGATCGAGCGGGTTGAGCAAGCATCGGGAGAGCAACATGGACTTGGTGCGCCACGCGCCTACCTGCGCGGCAGTTCGACAACAGGCCCAGCGAGTGCGCATGATCTACTTCACGGCCGACACGCATTTCAGCGACCCGCGCATTTTGCGCATCGACCGCCGCCCGTTCGGCTCGCTGGCGGAACATGACCGGTCGCTCATTGCGTTCTGGAACGAGACTGTCGGGCCGGACGACGAGATCTGGCATCTCGGCGATTTTGCCAGGGGATCGGCCGCGTTCGTGTCGTCGCTTCTGGCGTCTCTTCATGGCAGCAAGCATTTGATCATCGGCAACAACGATGCTGCGGCCACCATCGAGGCCACAGGTTGGGCGAGCACGCAACACTACAAGGAGCTGGCGCTCGACGGCAGCCTGCTGATCCTTTGCCACTACCCTTTTCGCACCTGGAACCAGATCGGCAGGAAATCGATCGACCTGCATGGCCATTCCCACGGCAGGCTGACCCCGGTCACGCGCCAGTATGACGTCGGCGTCGACAGCTGGGATTTTCGTCCGGTCACGCTGACCGCCATCCTTGCCAGCCGCGGCCGAAGGGCGGCGCGGCAAAGCCGTCAAAAAGTCGAGTGATCGAAAGTGCCGGCCGTGCGTTGAGGAATTTCAACGCCAGGGAGCACGCCATGAACAGACGTGAACTGATCGATGCCGATGGCGGCAATCATGCCGTAAAACCCATTCCGCGCGCCGCGTTCGATAGCACTTTGGCCCTGCTGCGCGAAGGCTATGATTTCATTTCGGCCCGCTGCCGGCGCATGAACACCGACATCTTTGCCACGCGCCTGATGCTGCAGCCGGCAATCTGCGTGCGCGGTGCCGAGGCTGCCGAGATGTTTTATGGCGGCGACCACTTCACCCGAATTGGTGCGATGCCGCAGACCACGCTGCGTCTGCTGCAGGACAAGGGCAGCGTCCAGGCGCTCGACGGCGCCGCTCACCGCCACCGCAAGGCGCTTTTCCTGTCGATCCTGTTGGATGGCGACCAGATCGAGCGGCTCCGCGCAAATTTCCGTCGCGCCTGGCTCGACAAGCTGGAAGACTGGCAGCGGCGTGACGAGATCGTCCTGTTCGACGCCGTAAACCTCGTCCTGACCCAGGCGGCAGCGGATTGGGCCGGCATCCCCGCCGACAAGGATCGCGCCGAACTCTGCCGCGAGCTCAGCGGCATGATCGAGAACGCCGGCGGCGTCGGGCCGTCGACCATGCTGGCGCTGTGGCGGCGCCGCCGGACCGAACGCACTATCGGCGAGCTTGTACGGCGCGTTCGAAGCGGCGCGCTTGATTTGCCGGCAAACAGCCCGGTCCGCCTGGTCAGCGAATATGTCGATGCCGAGGGAATGCCGCTCGATCTTGCCAGTGCTGCGGTCGAGATCATCAACATCATCCGGCCGGTTGTCGCCATCGGCCGCTTCATCATGTTTGCGGCGCTGGCGCTTCACCAGCACCGCCAATGGTACGATAAGTTCGCCGCCGGCGATGAGGACGGGCTGGAAGCCTTCGCCGAGGAGGTTCGCCGGCTTTATCCGTTCTTCCCGTTCATCGGTGGCCGCGCGCGCCACCCGTTCGAGTGGAAGGGTTACCGCTTCCGGGAGGGCGATTGGATTCTGCTCGACCTGCACGGCACCAACCATGATCCGCGCCTGTTTGTGGAGCCGGACCGATTTATCCCGGAGCGCGGCTTGAGCTGGAAAACCCACGGCTTCGACTTCATCCCGCATGGCGGCGGAGATCCGGCGACTGCCCATCGCTGCCCCGGAGAAGCCGTCACCGTCGCGCTGATCATGGAAGCGGTTCGCCTGCTGACGCGGTCGATGGCCTACCGGGTGCCTGATCAGGATATGACCGTCTCGCTTGCCCGCATGCCGGCGCGGCCGAAATCCGGGTTCAGGATAGATAATGTGCGGCGAAAGCCCGGCTGAAAGGCTGCCGGTCGAACCGGAACCTCTGCGGAGCTGAGGCGTTCGAAAATTGCAAGGCGTAAAGGCAAACGCAATGGCTCAGAAGATCACGACAGGCGCGAACGACCGGCCGCGCAATGAAACCATCGGCCAATCCGGCGAAGGCCTGCCGGACGACAGCAGCAGGCCGCTCGAGGTCGACGAAGGCTGGGTCGCCCGGCTGAGAAACAAGCTGCAGGGCAACCCCCGGCAAGCCGGTCAGGCCAACACGGACGAAGTCCCCGTAGACACTCCAGGCGCTGGCGAGAATATTTGCCGCCGCTGTGCAGGGTCAGGCATGATCGACGGCCGCACCTGCCCCGAATGCGGCGGAACCGGCAAGGTGACGACGCCGATAGGCGGAGGCTGAGCAATTCCAGGAAAAGTGTGAAGCGGTTTCCCGTCCGGTATTTGCGTCAAACAATAAGATAGACCGGTTCTGCGTTTCCGCGGAACGATGAACCGTCCAGCGTCGGTCAGATCGCCGGCACCCACTTCCAGAACACGCCTTCCTTGCGTTCCGGGTAGTGCTTGAACTCGCATTCGAAACGCCAGCCGTAGTTCTTGGCGGTGGCAAGCGCCTCCTTGCTGACCGGGTTCATGCCCGTTCCCGGCGCAAACCAGTCCTCCAGCAAGTCGTCGGGGATATAGGCGCCGATCCTCAAAGGCAGCTTTTCGAGGACGACATCCATTTCGGGCGGTGCGGGCACGGTGCGCTCCCTTCGTAGTCTACTCACCAAGAAGTCGTTCGAGGAGGATTGGGTTCCGGGCGATCACCGAGGTGGAAGGTGATTGTCGTAGCCGGGCAGGACAGGCCTCGATGCCGGGCCTTCACAGGACGAGCTACGGAACGGCGGCGGCAAATCGAAAGATGGGCGCACCCGATAGGATTCGAACGGTTTGCCTTCGGAGGGCAGCTAGGCAGAGCGGCACACAAAGCGTTTTTCAATACTCTCATATTTCTGGTTTTACCATCGCGACTAGAAGCCATTGTTCCGGCCCTTGACGGCTGTTAGCAGAATGTGAACATAATAAGAACACAACGCCGAAAGAGAATCGTGTCAGCCAGAGCGCAAACTGATTACCTGCCGATTTTCCTCATCGGGCTTCTCTCTGGGGTCATTTTGATCGGATGTACATTAGTAAGTGTAAATGTAACTCCAGAACAAATTCAGAGTATCAGCATGTCTTATACCGATTTTATTACAGTGATGCTGACAGCTGTGACTGTCATAATAACTATATTGGCAATGTTTATTGCAATACTGGCTATCTGGGGATACTCGCAATTCCAAAAGCTAACCGAGACAGCTTCGAGGAATCATCTCGAGAAGATGTTATTCGATGGGCCCTTCGCAAAGCGGATTGAGACGGCAATAATTCAGCACATTTCCGATCAGATCCAAGGAGGGGAATTGCGCACCGTACTGGCTGAACGGGTTGATAGACTCATATTGAGTGACGCGTCTTTACGCGCGGACAAGGATCAAGCGCCATCCGAAGAAAAACCATTTACAGACTAAGGAGAGTCAAATGATGAGTCGAGAATGGTATTCTTTAGATCAAGGGACGCTGGCGACAATTCAAGCTCTTCAGGACGGAGCGCCCGTTCGTTTGTCCGCAATTGCCAACGCCTTGGGCGTCAGGGTGATTGCAACAAACCTACCTAGCGGAATTTCTGGAGAGATAAGGCCGGACCCCGACAATCCGGTCCAGTTCATCATCAAGGTCAACAGAAATGACTCGGCGCGTCGGCAACGTTTCACTGTTGCACATGAAGTCGGGCATTATCTTCTGCACCGCGATCAGATTGGAGACGGAATCACGGATGACGTTCTATACCGCTCCGGATTATCGGATCGTCGCGAAGCGCAAGCCAACAGAATGGCCGCTGACCTATTGATGCCTCAACAGCTCGTTGATGAATGGTTGGACAGGGCAAGGACACTTAAGGTTGACAACGTTGTTAGTTTCCTCGCTGATAAGTTTAATGTGTCCGAAGCAGCGATGAAGATTCGGCTGGGCATCCCGTGAGATGAAGGCGCGTAGCCATGGATTTTGGGGCATTTAGTTACGTTCCGATTATCGGAGTGCGCCCATCAGAGATGCAGGCTATCGAGGAGCTTTCTCCTCAAGTTAAAACCGGGTTACTTCCTTTTGTAATCCTTCAGCCGTGGACTACGGCGAACGCGTTCGCAAGCACTATAGTGAAGGTTTCCGCTTGCACTTCCGGCAAGCCGATTGTCGTCGATCTAACTGACGATGTCTTCGATGGAAAAAGAAGGCCCGTCCATGACATTTTTGACGCGTTGAGAGACTCCAAAGATGGGTATTTGGCCTGGCGCAGCTTCATAGATGAAAATCCTATGTTTACTCCCACGGTCCAACTGATTGACCCGAAGGAGCTGGTGCCTCAGGTTCAAGCATTCAAAGCAATGGGGCGGGGCGTTGTAATTCGCCTCCACGAACAAATATTTCCTCTTGCAGCTGATATCGCAAAACTCTTTAAACGGTATCCTTCGAACGAAGACGTGTATTTCATCCTTGATTTTCAGCGTCAGGACAAGAACATCCTTAATAAAGCGCTGGTTGCAACAAGCATCTGCAAGGCCATTCGTACTCAGCTGGACGATTGTTATATATCGGTATCAGCATCAACGTTCCCCACTTCGTTCACAGGGATAGTCGAGCAGGAAATTTTCGAGCGAAAGTTTTATAATCTAGTTGCTGGGCAAGTTGGACACGCTCGCAACATCTACTGTGACCGCGCGAGTGTTCGAGCGGAGAAGCAAAGCGGCGGCGGCGGGAGTCCAGCGCCCAGAATTGACAATGCCTTTTCAACCAAATGGAAATTCTTCCGGGAGGCTGATGAGGAGGACCGCGACGAGGCTTATCAGCTAGCTGCAAAACGCGCCACCAAATGTCCAGATTGGAATGATAAGGGCATATGGGGTACCGAGATGATCAAGAAGACTGCGGCTGGAGAAGAGAATGCGATTTACTCGCCGAAAATGTCAACCTCTGCTCGCGTCAACATCCACATGCACATACAGTCGGGTGCGGACGATCAGCCGGGCGAAACCGAATGGAGCGACCTTTAAGGGCTCGCGATTTGGAGCGTCTCCTTCGCTTGACGTCTCCAGAGTTCCCAAAAGAGTTGTTGCTTTTCTTTTTTCTGGATCACGTTGGTTCGTTCTGAAGCAAACCGGCTCAAGTGAAGCAACCCGCTATGGGAGACGTTTTTCCTGCCCACGTGATCCCAAAATCTAGTCGATGTTTCGGAAAACGTATGGACGAACGAAGCCGCGACTGTTTCAAAAATGAGTTTGTCGGAAAGCTCCTGTGCAGCTGTCAGAAGTGCCGTTTTCCTCACTGGCGCAGCGATTGGGACCCCCACCAGCTTTTTTAAGTCGCCAATGGTTAGCAACTTGAGGCTAACAGATTTTGTCTTCGTTGCAGGCGCTAAGGCTTCTCGCCAAACAATGATCGAGCCAGAGTCGCTTGCTGTGAACACGCGGACTCCAGGTAGAATAAGATTTGTGATGGAAGCCAAGTGTTTCTCGTCGGCGACAAGAATGACCTCATCAAAGCACGCCGTGTATACCTCAAGTTGAGGCTTCAGGCGAGTAAGAGAATCATGCTTACTCTTGATTTCAATCCCGATAAGCTTTGAACCATTGTAAATGGCAAGATCGGCTCGCCGCCCGGTAGAGCCAAGAACATATTCTGACGCCACAATGGAACGGGAATCGATCATTCTCCACTTCCGCAACGCGTTTAGGACATCGCACTTTATGCGAGATTCGTAATATTTTTCCGCCATGAACAGTACCTGTCGGAGCCAGAGCGAACAATAGACACGCAGCTACCAAGGGAACCTTAACGTCACGGCCACGGGCCGTGCCGGCGGCCGCCCTGATTGCTCGAACGGAACGCGCTTGGCTCGATCATGGAACTATCCGACGTTATCTGCGACCTTGGGGAGCGGCCATCATCCATAATACAACGGTTTTATATGGCGCACCCGACAGGATTCGAACCTGTGACCTCTGCCTTCGGAGGGCAGCGCTCTATCCAGCTGAGCTACGGGTGCCTTCAGGATCGGTGATCCCAAAAACGAACCAGCCGGTAAACCGGCCAGCCACGGCTTCTTAGCGGAAGCAGGCGCCGGCTTCAACGGGCAATCGCCAGCGGGCTCAAGTTGCCGTAGCAGCCCGGGGGAGACAGACACCGTCCCGTCCGGCGCCACTGCCTGCTCATTCTGTCACGGTAAGCACTGCCTTGCCTCTGATGCTGCGCTGCCGCAGCGCGTCGAGGGCTTGGCCGACGTCCCGCCACGGCACGGTCAGGACTACGCGCGTTTCGAGCCGGCCGGCTGCGATCAGTGCGAGCAGCGAGGCGATGTCGGCGCCAACCTCCGGACCGGAAGCGTAGTAGGCGAAGGTCTGCAGCCGCGCACCTTCGTGCCCCGGAACGAACTGGCGGAAGCCGATGGGCGTGAGTTCGCCGCTGCTCGAGCCGAACATGACGACGGTCCCGCCGGGCGCGATCCGTTCGATCGCGTGGGCGAGGCTATCGCCGCCTACCGATTCGGCAATCAGCGAGAACAGTCCTTCGGCCAGCTCGATCGTTTCGACGACCCGCTCGGCTCCGAGGCCGCGGAGATCGTCGGCATGCCGTTCAGCGGCGACCGCCACCNATGCCGTTCAGCGGCGACCGCCACCACCGACGCGCCCTGCTGGCGGGCGATCTGGATCTGGAAACGGCCGACCGCGCCGCTTGCGCCGGTAATCAGGACCCGCTGGCCGGCCAGGTCGCCGCCGAGGCGCAGGGTCCGCAGCGCGGTCGTGCCCGCGACCGGAACAGTGGCGGCGGAGACGAAGCTGACGTCGTCCGGCAGGACGGCGAGGTGGTCGGTCGGAACGGCGACCCGTTCGGCCCACCCGGCCTCGTCGACCAGAGCCGCAACCCGGGCGCCGACGGCCGGCCCGGAGCCGTCAGGCGCGGCGCGCTCGACAATTCCGGCGACGTCCTGGCCAGGCACCCAGCCGTTCGGACGGATGTTGAGCAGGCGCAGTTCGCCGCGGTTCAGCGAGACTGCCCGGACCGAGACCAGCGCCTCATGCGGGGCGGGCTCGGACTCACCAAGCTCGGCGAGCCGCAACCCGGTGGCGCTGTCGGAAGATGTGACCAAGGCGAGCATTGCTATCGTCCCTTCTTGCTGCGTGGCGGACGCCAGCCTGTTTTCGTGCGCCGGGCTTGTTGGTCCGACGTTCAGAACGCAAGCAGGGCATGACTGGAAGCCCGCCTGTCGGCTTCTGAGTTACTCATCCCTAATCTATCGACTTTCCTGTTTGAGTAATTTAGATATCTTGGCAGTCGATCGCTAAAATAAGTCAATATGAGACAGCCTCTCCGCTACCCCTGGCCTTTCGATCCGGATGATGTCCTCGCCCCGGCAATCGCCGTGCGCGTTGACGTTACCGAAACCAGGGCGGAGGTGCCGGACCACCGCCACCGCAAAGGGCAACTCGTCTTCGCGCTCGGCGGTGGCGTCACATGTCGCGTTCCCAGCGGCTTGTGGATGGTGCCGCCGCATTGCGCGGTGTGGATTCCCGGCGACATGGTGCACAGCAATATCGCGACCGCCAATGCCCGGATTTTCTTCGTCTATATCGAACCGGGAGCTACCGACCTGCCGGACCGGTGCTGCACGCTTTCGATCTCGCCGTTGCTGCGCGAGCTCATCATAGAGCTGACGGATCGCGTTGAGGACGATGACGCGAGGGGCGAGCTCCTGACCAGCGTACTGCTATCCGAATTGCCGCGCATGCCTGTCCAGCAGCTGCATTTGCCGATCTCGTCCGAGCCGCGCTTGAGGCGCATCGCGGCGGCGTTGGCGCAAGATCCTGCCGATCGCAGCACCCTGGCGGAATGGGCCAGTCGCGTCGCGCTCAGCGAGAGCAGTCTCGCACGTCTCGTGGTGAAAGAGACAGGGCTGACCTTCGGGCGCTGGCGCCAGCAACTGCACCTGATCGTCGCGATGCGCGAGCTGGCCTCCGGCGCCAGCGTGCAGCAGGTTTCGGCCGATCTCGGTTACGAATCGGTCACCGCCTTCATCACCATGTTCAAGAAAGCGCTTGGCAAGCCGCCGGCAAAGTATCTCAGCAGTGTCGCGCAAAACGGCGGCTCTGCGTTTGTCGCCTGAACCCGCACGCGGTCAACACTCGGACTTCAACTGTCACTGCTCCTCGGCATACAGCAGTCGCGTCTTTGCCTCGGAGGTCGGCAACAGGCTGCGCTGGATCAGCGCCTCGACGTGGTCGTTGCGCTGGCGCGCGCTGTCGGCGCCCATCACCACGATGATCAGCCTGTGCCCGTCCGCATCATAGGAGGTGACGATGTTGAAGCCCGAAGCCCTGATGTAGCCGGTCTTGATGCCGTCGACGCCGCGCACCCGGCCGAGCATGTCGTTGTGGCCGCGCACAAGCCTGCCGCGGAACATGAAGTCGCTTTCAGAGAAATAGTGGAAATGCTGCGGGAAGCGGGCGTGCAGCGCCATGCCGAGCACCGCCATGTCGCGCGCGCTGGTGTGCTGGTCGCCGTCCGGCAGGCCCGAGGCATTGCGGAAAACGGTGCTGCTCATGCCGATCTGGCGCGCCTTGGCGGTCATCATGCCGGCGAACGCCTCTTCGCTGCCGCCGAGATATTCGGCAACGGCGACCGCCACGTCATTGGCCGATTTGACGACGACGGCGCGGATCGCCGAATCGACGTCGATGGTCTCGCCGCGCCTGAACCGCAGCTTGGTCGGCGGCTGCCGGGCGGCGTTGTCCGACACCGGAATTTGCGTCTCCTTGCTGATGCGGCCCTGGTCCAGCGCCTCGAACAGGAGGTAGAGCGTCATCATCTTGGTCAGCGACGCCGGATAACGCGGCGCCGTCGAATTGACCTCGAACAGCGTCTTGCCGGTGCCGGCATCGATGACCATGGCGGCATATTTCTGCGGCGGCGCCGGTACCGCCAGCACGCTGTCGGGCGGCGTGACAGTCGTGCAGCCGGCAGCAAACAGCAGCAGCGCCAGCACAGCGACGCATTTGTGGATGGACGAAAAGAACCGGAAGGCGGACAAGTCAGTTCCGAAGGCAGGCAGTTTCTGAGACGAGGCGAAGCTATCTTAACGCAAAGGCACAGTCCATTTGGTTAATATCGGTCTGGCCCTCGAACGGCCCTGTCCACAGGCCGACGTGGCGCCGCCTGATGTGAATTGCCGGCCACCGCGCTTGCGCAACCGGCGGCGAGTGGGCTTTGCTGGCGCCGGCAGAATCGGTAGGTGCACATGGATGCGGTCACGATCACGGCAAAGGGCATTTCGGTATCGGTCGATCTTGCCGTCGGCCATCTCGCCGACATGGCGGTCGATATCGATGGCCATCGGCTGAAGCCGCTGCATCGCGCACCCTGGGTCGGCGAGCCGCGCGAGATGCTGCCGAAAGACCTGCCTGAAGGGACGGTCCACCTGTCCGGCGATTTCCTCTGCGCACCCTTCTCGAGCAGCGACGTCGAAGCGGCACCTTTGCATGGCTGGCCGGCAAATAGTCGCTGGGACGTCGTCGACAGCGCGGCAACGGCCGACGGCTGGCGCGCCGTCTTCCGCCTGCAGCGCCCGGTTATGGGCGCAACCGTCGACAAGATCCTGACCTTGCGCGACGATCATCCCTTTCTCTATCAGGAACACGTCTTTTCCGGCGGGGCCGGCGCCATTCCGGTCGCCCACCACCCGATGACGGTGATGACGGCCGGCGGCAGGCTGGCCTTCTCGCCCAAGCGCCTTGCCGCAACGCCGAGTGAGGCGCCGGAGCCCGATCCGGCCCGCGGCCGCTCGTTGCTCGCCTACCCGGCGCGAACCGCCGACCTGACGCGCTTTCCCGCCGCCAGCGGCGGCACGATTGACCTGACCACCTATCGCATGGACCAGCTGCGTGAGGACTTCGTGACGCTGGTCGAGGCCGATCATGGCGGGCCGGGCTGGACCGCGCTGGCGCGCCAGGCGGAAGCCGATCTCGTGCTGGTGCTGAAGAACCCGGCCGAACTGCCGGTCACCATGCTGTGGGTCAGCAATGGCGGGCGTGACTATGCGCCATGGAGCGGCCGCCACCGCGGCGTGCTCGGCATCGAGGACGGCCGCACGGCCGTCGGCCACGCCGCATCGCTCGGCGACAATTGGCTGAAGCGCGAAGGCGTGGCGACCGCCTTTGCCCTTTCCGAAGGGCGCCGCTTTTCGTTCCGCCATGTCATCGGCGCACTGCCATGGCCATCCGGCGAGCCGCCGCACGACGTCACGACCTCGCCGGGCCGCATGCGCATCCTGGCGGCTGACGGTGCCGTGCGCGACATCGGCTTCGACGGCGATTTCCTGCGGATCGGTCAATCCAGGCCCGATTGAAGGCTTGGCACAATCCGGCGTTTGAAATTTTCAAAAACTGCCGCCAAAATGCGCCAGAACCATCTTATGGATGCCAATGTCAGAAATCGCCCACATCGCTGCTGTCATTTTCAAGCGCGCCGGCAAGGCACCGCGCTTCATCGTGGCCATTGCCGGCCCTCCCGGCGCCGGCAAATCGACATTGTCGGCAGGCTTGCACGACTTGCTGCTGGAAGGCACGGCGGAAGTCGTGCCGATGGATGGCTTCCATTACGATGATGTCGTTCTCGAGCGGCGCGGCCTTCGCGCGCGAAAAGGTGCTCCGGAAACCTTTGATTTTGCCGGCTTCGAAGCGCTGCTGAAGCGCATCCGCGCCGGCGAGCCGGATATCGCCATCCCAGTCTTCGACCGCAGCATGGAGCTGTCGCGCGCCGCTGCTGCGATTGTCGCCGCCGACACCAAATTCATTCTGGTCGAAGGCAATTATCTCCTGCTCGACGAGGAACCCTGGACGCGGCTGGCGCCGCTGTTCGACTTCTCGATCTTCGTCGATGTGCCGCGCGCCGAGCTCGAGCGCCGACTACTGGCGCGATGGCACGAGCACGGCCGCTCCGACGAGGACGCGCGCGCCTGGATCGCCTCTAACGATATGCCGAACATCGACCGCGTGCTTGCCCGTCGGCGGCCCGCCGACCTGGTGGTCGGCGACCTGGCCTGACTTGCAAGGAACCGCCCGGCCGGAACCTTGACAGTTTCAGGCCGTTATCCCGGACACGGCAATTGTGCCCATGAGGGAACCGTTCGATGGAAACCATGGCAAGAAAGCCTGCGCCCGCCAAGGGCAGGGCAACACGATCAAAAGCAACTCGCGCGAAAACCAGCGCCGGTCCGGCAGCGGCGGCGCGTTCCAAGGAGGCGGCAAAGCCCAGCTTTGGCAAGGCAGCGCCGAAAAAGGTGATGCCTGCCGCGACCAAAGCCGCAGCTCCCAAAGCCGCCAGCCCTAAAAAGCCGGCAAGCAGAGGATCGATCGCAGGCAGCGCTATGCGCACCGTCAAAACGACGGCCAACGTCGCCGCCGGTGCCGTGCTTGCCACCGCCAAAGGGGCGGCGTCGCTTGCCGCTTCCGTAGTCGGCAAGAAACCCCGGACCAAAGCAAAATAGCCGAGCGGAATCGGCGTAAGATCAGCTTCTGGCCGGAATGGTGAGGCCCCTCTGCACCGCTGGACGAGCGAGGCCACGCTCCAGCCATGCGCCCACGCTGGGGAAATCGTCGAAACCGACGAGTTCCCGCGCCTCGTAGAAGCCGATCAGATTGCGCACCCACCCAAGCATCGAAATATCGGCGATGGTGTAATCGTCGCCCATGATCCAGCTGCGGCCCTTGAGCCTCGTTTCGAGGACGCCGATCAGCCGTCGCGACTCGTCGCGATAACGTTCCAGCGGGCGCTTGTCGGCGATTTCGCGCCCAGCGAATTTGTGGAAGAATCCGACTTGGCCGAACATCGGCCCGATCGAAGCCATCTGGAAGAACACCCACTGGATCGTCTCATAACGCAGCGTCGCGTCTGCCGGGACCAGCTTGCCGGTCTTGTCGCTGAGGTAAAGCAGGATGGCGCCGGATTCGAACAAGCCGATCGGCTTGCCACCCGGGCCGTCCGGATCGATCATCGCCGGTATCTTGCCGTTCGGGTTCAAAGACAGGAATTCCGGGGTCCAGCTCTCGTTCTTGCCGATATCGACGGCATGCGGCTCGTAAGGCAGGCCAAGTTCCTCCAGCGCGATCGATATCTTCACCCCGTTCGGCGTCGGAAACGAATAAAGCTGGATGCGGTCGGGGTGGCTCGCCGGCCAGCGCCTAGCAATCGGAAACGCGGACAGATCGGTCATCGAAACTCCTGGTAGGAGACCGCGCCGAGCGGCACGGTCATGGCGGGTCGCAGAGAGTTAGGCGCGACGCCTGGCGCGATCAATATGCGCATGGAAAGTTTCGCCGGCCCCGGTGAAGGACCCGCAAGGGGTGCGGTCACACGGCCCTGACCGCCAGCACCGCATTGGTGCCGCCGAAGGCGAAGCTGTTGCTGATCGCGGTGCGCACGGTGCGTTCGCGCGCCACGTTCGGCGTGATGTCGAGATCGCAGTCGGCGTCGGCTTCCCGATAATTGGCGGTCGGCGGCACGATGCCTTCGCGGATCGCCATCACGCAGGCGATCATTTCCAGCGCGCCGGAGGCGCCGAGGCAGTGGGCGTGCATCGATTTGGTCGAGGACACCGAAAGCTTGTAGGCATGGTCGCCGAACACGCGTTTGATCGCCGCCGTCTCGATCTGATCGTTGGCCTTGGTGCCGGTGCCATGCGCGTTGAGATAGTCGACGTCCTCGGGATTGAGCCCGGCATCGACGAGGCAGAAGCGCATCGCCGCCTCAGGCCCTTCGATGGTTGGCGCGACGATATCGGAGGCGTCGGCGGAAAGGCCGACGCCGGCGATTTCGGCAAGGATGGCGGCGCCGCGCGCCATGGCATGCTCATATGTTTCCAGCACCACCATGCCGGCGCCTTCGCCGAGCACGAGCCCCTGGCGGTCGGCCGAAAACGGCCGGCAGGTGTCCGGCGACAGCACCCGCAGGGCCTCCCAGCCCTTGAGGATGCCCCAGACCAGCGGCGCATCGGTGCCGCCGGCGACCATGACGTCGGCCCGGCCGAGCCTGATCTGATCGACCGCCGAGGCAATGGCGTGGTTGGATGACGAGCAGGCAGAGGTGATGCCGAACACCGGCCCGCGCAGACCAAGATTCATGCTGACATGGCCGGCTGCAGCGCCCGGCATTACTTTCGGGACGGTGAAGATGCCGGCGCGGTTCTTGCCTTCGAGCAGGATGGCGCGATAGTTCTCTTCGATTGCCTCCCAGCCGCAGACGCCGACGCCGACGATGGTGCCCATCCGGTAGGTGTTGGCCGCGTGCGGGTTCAATCCCGCCTGCTGTGCCGCCTCCCGCGCGGCGATCGTCGCCAGAAGGCTGAAGCGGTCCATCGACACGACCTGCTTGCGGTCGATGCCGTGCTCGGGAAGCGCCTTGATTTCGCAGCCGACCTTGACCTTCAGATCATGCAGCAGCGGATTGTCGATCGCGCCGATTGCCGAACGGCCGGCGCGCATTTCATTCCAGATTGCCGGTGCATTGGTGCCGAGCCCGCATAATCCGCCGATGCCCGTGATGACGACGCGCTTGTGCATTCAGTCAGGCTTTTTTCGCGATCAGCGCGCGAACCGCCTCGACCATGTCGCCGACATTCTTCAGATTGCTCCAGGCATCGACAGTGTTCATCTCGATTTCGATGCCATACTCTTCCTCGAGATCGAAGATGATCTCCGTCAGTTCCAGCGAATGGATGCCGAGGGCGGTCAGTTCGGTACTGGTGGTGATTTCCTCGCCGCCCGGCTCGGCATGAGCCTTGATCTTGGCGATGATATCGTTTGCCAGCTGGTCAGCCATTCGGTTTCTTCCCCAACTCTGTCGTTTCCCGACGCCAACTGATCAGCGCCCCTTTTGTCCTCGATTACGTCGTCATCGTCGCCTTTTACCCCCGCCAGGCGCCGGTGACCGTACCAAGGTGGCTCCCTCTATAGAAACCGAAACGCTGTCAAGCAACAAGCTATATATCGACAAAGCCGCCGCAGTGCTTAACGTTGGTGTCGTGGATACGATCGCATATAGCTTGACTTCAGTGCCGCCGGCCCAGCGTGTTGCCGGCGTCGCGCGGCTTGGCTGCGACTGGAACGGAGGCCGCACGCGTCTTCGGCGTCTGTACCAGGACGGTTCGGCCAAGATCCGCATGCCGGCGGTCTCGGCCGATCCGCTCGAAGCCGTCCTGATCAACACCGCCGGTGGGCTGACCGGTGGCGACCGTCTCGCCTGGGAGGTCGATGTCGGTGCCGGCGCCTCCGCAACCATAACAACGCAGGCCTGCGAGAAAATCTATCGCGCCGCATCCGACCGCGCCGAAGTGCGGGTGCAGCTGACTGTCGGAGAAGACGGCCACATTGCCTGGCTGCCACAGGAAACCATCGTCTTCGACCGCTCGGCCTTTGCCCGCAGCCTTGACGTGGAGCTTGCCACCGGAGCCGAGGCGCTGATCCTGGAGGCTACCGTCTTCGGCCGCCTGGCCATGGGTGAACGGGCTTCGCAAGGCCATTTCCACGACCGCTGGCGCGTCCGCCAGGACGGGGCGCTGGTCCATGCAGAGGAGTTCCGCATCGGGCCGGACATTGCGGCCACCTTGAACCGTCCCGCAGCGGCCGGCGGTGCCGTCGCCGTGGCGACGCTGCTGATGGTGTCGCCACGGGCAGAGGCTTTGCTCGAGCCGGCCCGGGGCATAGTCGGCGGCCAGGGCGGCGTCAGTTTCTGGAGCGTGCGGAAATCTGGCAAGCTTCTTGCGAGGCTGTTCGCTGAGGACGGCTACCAGCTCCGCAAGCGGCTGGTGCCGCTTGTCGAATTGCTCAACGGACGGGCGGGCCTGCCCAAATTATGGTCACTCTGATTTCGATTGTGCCACCGCAGGAAAAAGCATGAATCTGACGCCGAGGGAGAAAGACAAGCTGCTGATCGCCATGGCGGCGATCGTGGCCCGCAAGCGGCTCGAACGCGGCGTCAAGCTCAATCATCCGGAAGCGATCGCGCTGATCACCGATTTCGTCGTCGAGGGTGCCCGCGACGGCCGCGCGGTCGCCGAGCTGATGGAGGCCGGCGCCCATGTCGTCACCCGGGCCCAGGTGATGGAAGGCATTGCAGAAATGATCCACGATGTGCAGGTCGAGGCGACGTTTCCAGACGGCACCAAGCTGGTGACCGTGCACGAGCCGATCAGATAACACCGCCAAGGAGAGGAAAATGCTTGAGCTGCGTCCCAACTGCGAGTGCTGCGACAAGGATCTGCCGCCCGATGCGACGGATGCGGTGATCTGCACCTTCGAATGCACCTTTTGCGCCGACTGCGCACAAAACGTGCTCGGCGGCGCCTGTCCGAATTGCGGCGGCAACTTCTCGGCCCGCCCGATCCGTCCGGCAGCGCTGCTGAAGAAATATCCGGCCTCCACCAAGCGCGTCCTCAAGGCAGAGAGCTGCGCTCCGGCCCGCAAGGCGGCGTGAGAGGTAGTCGAAGATGGAAGCTACGCCGATGATCCCCGCTACGATGAAACGCTCAACGCTGTCGGCGGTCCTGCTGCTGGCGGCAGCAATGCCAGCCTATGCCCATGTCGGCGCCGGCACGGTTTGGTCCTTCACCGCCGGCTTCTCCCACCCGCTCTCCGGCCTCGATCACATGACGGCGATGATTGCCGTCGGGCTATGGGCCGCGCTCAAGGGCGACAAAGCGACCTGGGCATGGCCGCTGGCCTTCGTAAGCGTCATGCTGGCCGGCGGCGTGCTCGGCATGCTGCATGTGCCGATGCCTTTCGTCGAGCCGGCGATACTGGCGTCCGTCGTGGCACTCGGGCTGCTGGTTGCGCTCGCCGTCGATCTTCCTGTCTCGGCCGGCGTCGCCGTCATCGGCCTGTTCGCGCTGTTCCACGGCTATGCCCATGGCGCCGAGGTGCCTGAGAATGTCGGCGGACTCGGCTATATGGCGGGCTTTGCCGTTGCCACGGCATTGCTCCACGCCGTCGGCATCGCGGCCGGTCTCGGCCTCGGCTGGCGCTTCCGCGGGCTTGCCCGCGCCGCTGGCGCCGCTTGTGCCGCGATTGGCGCCGGCCTCGCTTTCGGCGTCGTGTGAGGCCGCGATGATCCCCGGCGAAATCATCACGGCAAGCGGCGAGATCGAACTGAACAAGGGTCTGGCGACGGTCACCTTGAAGGTAGCCAACAGCGGCGACCGGCCGATCCAGGTAGGCAGCCATTATCATTTCTTCGAGACCAATGAGGGACTGAGATTCGATCGCGACAAGGCCCGCGGCATGCGCCTCGACATCGCTGCCGGCACCGCCATGCGCTTCGAGCCCGGCCAAGAGCGCGACGTTACCCTGGTGCCGTTCGGCGGCAAGCGCGAGGTCTACGGATTTCAGCAGAAGATCATGGGCGCGCTGTGAGATCGAAGGCGTCGAGCAGTTTCGGCTCAGCCGGGCGGCTTGGCCGCCGCATAGATGACGACCTTTCCCGGATCGTCGAATTCCACCGCCAGAACGTCCTCGGTTTGCACTCGCCGCGAATCGATGGCGTTGAACAGCAATGCGTTCGCCTCGATCTCCTTGCGCAGCTCGGCGATGTCGTCCCGATGCTGCCTGACCTTGTTTTCGATCGCCGGCGGCGGGCCGCCTTCGGTGCGCGCGGCATCGGTAAGAAACACGATATCGACCTTGTCGAGCTTGGATGTCTTGCGCACGGCGGCGATGTTTTCACGCGTGCGGTCGATCGCCGAACTGACCTTGCCGGCTTCCGCATTTGTCTGGGTCTCTTCCTGGCCGACCTCCGAGCCGACGATCCGGTTGACGGTCTCGGCGCTGTCGAGGCTCTGCGCGTTCAGCGCGGCGTGCGGAATGCTGGCTGCCAGAAACGCGGTCGCGGCAATCCCATGCAGCCATCTGGTGTCG
Organism: Mesorhizobium sp. LSJC280B00; assembly: GCF_000502835.1. Taxonomy (GTDB): domain Bacteria; phylum Pseudomonadota; class Alphaproteobacteria; order Rhizobiales; family Rhizobiaceae; genus Mesorhizobium. Next base: position 58,690 of record NZ_AYVL01000010.1, on the reverse strand, counting down.
GAGAAGGTGGTGATCGCCATCGCTCGTTCTCAGGGTCCTTTTCGAGGCTCGTGTCAGGGCGACAGGACCGAAACGTAACGTCCCCCGTGAAGGTTCCCTTTGCGATGCGGCGGGCTGGCCGGGCGCCGGCCCGCCGCCTCGCCTCGTCAGCTCGCTTTCTTGGTGATCAGCGTCAGCGCGCCATTGGTGCTCATGCTGGCGGCGATCACCTGCGCCGAGGTGAGCCCCTTGGCTTCGAGCGCGGATTTGACCTGCGGTGTCGCGTCGATCGAGCCGCGCAGTTTCTGCAGGTCGGCATCGCTGCGCTTGGCGATCACCTCGTTGACCTTGGCTTGAGTGTCCGCGGGCAGATCCTTGATATCGACGACGTTGATCGCCTGGATGGTGGGCGCCTGCGGCTGCGCCCCGGGCGCGGCAGGAGCAGGCGCAGCCGGCGCCGGACTGGGCTGCTGCGCAGGCTGTTGCTGGGCGCTGGCGGCGGTTGCGAGCACCAGCGTGGCGGCGGCTGCCAGAAGGGTCGTTTTGCGCATGGATGTTCCTTTCCATCGATTGGCAAATGGTCGTTTTGGGGTGGCCCGGCCACCTCAAACGCTAAATGGGATCGGAAAGTGTCGCTCAGCGGGTCATTGCGTGACCATAGGATGGCGGCAATGTGGGGCCCGGCTTCGACAAGCGGTATTTCCGGGCTGTATTTCGGGAGCAATTGCTGATGGCTAAAATCACCCGCGCCGCCTACGCGCAGATGTACGGCCCGACCGTCGGCGACAAGGTCCGGCTCGCCGACACCGAGCTGTTCATCGAGGTCGAAAGGGATCTCACTCTTCACGGCGAGGAGGTGAAGTTCGGCGGCGGCAAGGTCATCCGCGACGGCATGGGCCAGAGCCAGGTGTCGCGCGCGCAAGGCGCGGTCGACACCGTCATCACCAATGCGTTGGTCGTCGATGCCACCGCCGGTATCGTCAAGGCAGATATCGGCCTCAGGGACGGCCGTATCGCCGCGATCGGCAAGGCCGGCAATCCGGATACCCAAGGCGGCGTCACCATCATCATCGGTCCCGGCACCGAGATCATCGCCGGCGAGGGGAAGATCCTGACCGCCGGCGGCTTCGACGCGCATATCCATTTCATCTGCCCGCAGCAGATCGAGGAAGCGCTGATGTCGGGCATCACCACCATGCTCGGCGGCGGCACCGGCCCGGCGCACGGCACGCTGGCCACCACCTGCACGCCTGGGCCGTGGCATCTGGCGCGCATGATCCAGTCTTTCGACGCCTTCCCTATGAATATCGGCCTGTCGGGCAAGGGCAACGCGTCCCTGCCTGCCGCGCTCGAGGAGATGGTGCTCGCCGGCGCCTGCTCGCTGAAGCTGCACGAGGACTGGGGCACGACGCCGGCTGCAATCGACTGCTGCCTGTCGGTCGCCGACGATTACGACGTGCAGGTGATGATCCACACCGACACGCTGAACGAGTCCGGCTTCGTCGAAAACACGGTCGCGGCGATCAAGGGCCGCACCATCCATGCCTTCCACACCGAAGGCGCCGGCGGCGGCCACGCGCCTGATATCATCAAGGTCTGCGGCCTGCCTAACGTCATTCCGTCCTCGACCAACCCGACCCGCCCCTACACGATCAACACGCTGGCCGAACACCTCGACATGCTGATGGTCTGTCACCATCTGTCGCCGTCGATCCCCGAAGATATCGCCTTTGCCGAAAGCCGCATCCGCAAGGAAACCATCGCCGCAGAAGACATTCTGCACGACATCGGCGCCTTCTCGATCATCTCGTCGGACAGCCAGGCCATGGGCCGTGTCGGCGAAGTGGCGATCCGCTGCTGGCAGACCGCCGACAAGATGAAGCGCCAGCGCGGTTCGCTGCCGCAGGAGACCGGCGACAACGACAATTTCCGCGTCCGCCGCTACATCGCCAAATACACCATCAATCCGGCCATCGCGCATGGCCTGTCGAAGGACATCGGCTCGGTGGCGGTGGGAAAACGCGCCGACCTCGTCCTGTGGAATCCGGCCTTTTTCGGCGTCAAGCCGGACATGGTGCTGATCGGCGGCATGATCGCCGCCGCCCCGATGGGCGATCCCAACGCCTCGATCCCGACGCCGCAGCCGATGCATTACCGGCCGATGTTCGGGGCCTACGGCAAGGCGATGACCAATTCGTCGGTGACCTTCGTTTCGAAGGCCGCGCTCGACGCAGGCCTGCGCGGCAGGCTCGGCGTCGACAAGCAGATGGTCGCGGTCGAAAACACCCGCGGCGGCATCGGCAAGCATTCGATGGTGCTCAATGACGCCACGCCGCATGTCGAGGTCGACCCCGAAACCTATGAGGTCCGCGCCGACGGCGAACTCCTGACCTGCGAGCCGGCTACCGTGCTGCCGATGGCGCAACGCTACTTCCTGTTCTGAACCATAGGCGTTAGAACGACCGATGTAGAACATGCCGCGCCAGGCTTATGGACCCGCAACTCCCCTACGCCCACGACATTTTCCCGCATATCCGCATCGTCCTGGGCATGGTGATCGGCCTCGGCGTCACCCGCCTGCTGTCGGGGGTCGCCCGCATCGTCCAGCATCCCGGCCAATACCGGCTCTATCCCGTGCACCTCGCCTGGGTTGCGTCGGTGCTTTTAATGCTGGTGCATTTCTGGTGGTGGGAGTTCGGCCTGTTCCAGATCGAGAATTGGACCTTCGGCAAATACCTGTTCATCATCTTCTACGCCGTCACGCTGTTCCTGCTCTGCGCACTGCTGTTTCCGGATTCGATGCTGGACTACACCAGCTATGAGGATTTCTTTTATTCGCGCCGGGCCTGGTTCTTCGGCCTGCTGGCGGCGACCTATCTGCTCGACGTGATCGATACGCTGCTGAAAGGGCCGGAGCATTTCGCCCATTTTGGCGTCGAATATCTGATCCGCACGCCGGTTTTCGTCGCGCTTTGCGTCATTGCGATCCTGCTGCGCGACCGCCGCTTTCACATCGCCTTTGTCGCCGGCGCGCTCGTCTATCAGATATCGTTCATCCTGCGGCTCTTCGACACGATCGTCTGAGCCCCATTGGGGCGGCGGACGCGATAGGCTAGGCTTTTTGGGAGAGGCAGTTTTTACATGAAGCTCGATATTCGCACCGACTTCACCAAATTCCCGCGCGCCGTCTCCGTCCTGGCCGCGGGCGAAGCCGGAACCACCACGCCATACGACAGTGCGGTGCTTGCCCATGACGAGCGGCATCTGCGCCGTCGCGCCATCGAAACGGCCCGTAGCGACAAGGTGCTGGTCGACCTGCCCGAACCGGTGACCTTGAACCATAGTGACCGGCTGGTGCTGGAGGATGGCCGCCACATCGAGATCATCGCGGCCGAGGAGGCGCTCTACGACGTCCGGGCCAGCGACCCTGTCCATCTGGCAGAGCTTGCCTGGCACATCGGCAACCGCCATCTCGCAGCCGCCATCGAAGCTGGGCGCATCCTCATTCTGCGCGACCATGTCATCAAGGCGATGCTGGAGGGATTGGGCGCCACCGTTAGCGACGTCTCCGAGCCGTTCAAGCCGGTGCGCGGCGCCTATTCCGGGCATGGCGGCCACGGCCACGCTCATGCCGAGGCGCATGCGCACAGCCACGCCGAAGCGCATTCCCATACCCATAGCGAATCGCATTCCCACAGCCATTCGCATGACCATGACCATGACTGACCAGCCTTCCAACGTTGCCCAGCCTTCCAATATTGCTTTGTTGCGGCTGATGGCGTGGCTGTCGCCTTCCTTCCCGGTCGGCGGCTTTTCCTACAGCCATGGTCTCGAGCAAGCCGTGCATGCCGGGCTGGTTGCCGACAGCAAAGAGCTCGCCGCGTGGCTGGAAACGCTGGTCGAGATGGGTTCGGGCTGGAATGATGCGGTGCTGTTTGCCGAAAGCTGGCGCAGGGGGCGCGAAACCGGCGATCTCGATGAAATCGTCGCCCTTGCCGAAGCTCTGGCAGGCTCGCGCGAGCGCCATGCCGAGACCATGCTGCAGGGCGCTGCTTTCCTGAAGGCGGCCTTCGCCTGGCCGTGCCAGGTGCTGGATCGCCTGCCGGCCGAATGTGCCTATTGCGTTGCCGTCGGCGCCGTTGCCGGCGATCACGGCATTGCGCTGCGGGACGCCCTGGCGGCCTTTCTGCAGGCCTTCTTCTCCAATCTCGTCCAGGCCGCGATCCGGCTCGGCATCGTTGGCCAGAGTGCCGCGATGACGCTACTGGCCGCCTTCGAACCGCTTGCCCTGGCCACGGCCGACCGCGCTGCCGGCTCGACCCTCGATGATCTCGGCGGCTGCGCTTTCATCTCCGACGTCACGGCGATGAAGCACGAAGCCCAGTATTCGCGGCTGTTCCGCTCATGATCGTCCTCGCTTTCGCGCTCTCGCTGGTCCTGCTGTTGATCACAGCACTGCATGTCTATTGGGGCATTGGCGGCATCTGGCCGGGCAGGGACGCCGCCTCCTGCGCTCGCGCGGTCATCGGCTTTCGCGGCGTCGACGAGATGCCGGCACCCTTCGCCAGCTTCGCCGTTGCCGCCTGCCTCGGCCTGGCGACGCTGTGGCCGATGGCGCTCGAAGGCGTGTTCGCCACGCCCTTTCCCAAGGCCGGGCTGGCCGCCACGGCGCTGCTCATCGCGCTGGTCTTCCTGGCGCGCGGCATTGCCGGCTTCACGCCGTGGTGGCGCCGGCTGGCGCCCGAACAGCCTTTCGCGCGGCTTGATGTCAGCTACTATTCGCCGCTCTGTCTGTTGATCGGGCTCGGCTTCGCCATTCTTGCCATCACGGAGTTCCCTAGATGACACAAGCCAACGGTCCTCTTCGCATCGGCATCGGCGGCCCGGTCGGCTCCGGCAAGACGACGCTCACCGAAAAGCTCTGCAAGGCGCTGCGTGACGAGTTCTCGATCGCCGTCGTCACCAACGACATCTACACCAAGGAAGATGCCATGATGCTGGCCCGGCTTCAGGCGCTGCCCGAGGATCGCATCATCGGCGTCGAGACCGGCGGCTGCCCGCACACCGCCATTCGCGAGGACGCCTCGATCAATCTGCAGGCGATCGCCGAGATGACCAAAAAATTCCCGGATCTCGACATCGTCTTCATCGAATCGGGCGGCGACAACCTCGCCGCCACCTTCTCGCCGGACCTTGCCGACCTGACGCTCTATGTCATCTCGGTTTGCCAGGGCGAGGAGATTCCGCGCAAGGGCGGACCGGCGATCACCCGGTCCGATTTCCTGGTCATCAACAAGAGCGACCTTGCGCCCTATGTGAACGTCAATCTCGACATCATGGAACGCGACGCTGCCCGCATGCGCGGCAAACGGCCGTTTGGCTTCACCGACCTGTCGCGCGGCAAGGGCCTGCAGGAGGTGATCGATTTCATCGTCGAGCATGGCGGGCTTCGGGTCGGCGCGGCCACCAGCACGGCGGCATAACGGCGCTCGCCTGTACCAAACGAAACCGGTTGCGCGTGTTCCAGCCGCGCGGCATCCTTGCTTCTTTCACGGAGGTTACGATGAGCATCACGCGCCTGCAGAAGGAAGTGCTGACCAACCTGCCGTTCTATGAGGAGCGCGTCGATCTGGCTTGCGCCTTCCGCTGGACGGCGCGGCTTAACATGCATGAGGCGGTGGCCAATCATTTTTCGCTGGCGGTCAACGACGATGGCTCGCAATTCCTGATGAACCCTAACCAGGTGCATTTCTCGCGTATCAAGGCGAGCGATCTGCTTCTGATCGACGCCAATGATCCCGACACGCTGGTCGGCCCGAATGCGCCCGACCCGACGGCGTGGGGCCTGCATGGTGCCATCCATCGCAACGTGCGTCATGCACGCTGCGTCATGCATGTCCACTCGATCCACGCCACCGTGCTTGCCTCGCTCGCTGACTCGACGTTGCCGCCGATCGACCAGAACTCGGCGATCTTCTTCAACCGCCATGTCGTCGACGCTCATTATGGCGGGCTGGCCTTCGAGGAAGAGGGCGAGCGCTGCTCGCAGCTTCTTGTCGACCCGAAGGTCAAGGTGATGGTGATGGGCAACCATGGCGTGCTGGTCATCGGCGACAGCGTCGCCGACACCTTCAACCGCATGTTCTATTTCGAGCGCGCCGCCGAAACCTATATCAAGGCGCTGTGGACCGGCCGGCCGCTGCGGGTACTGTCGGATGAGATCGCGGAGAAAGCGGCAAGGGAACAGGAAGACTATCCCGGCCAGGCCGAGCGCCACCTTTCCGAACTGAAGGCGATCCTCGACGAGCAGGAGCCTGCCTACCGGAGTTGAGCGCGGTCCCGCCGGGCCTGGCTTAAAGCCCGAGTTCGGCCCGCAATTCGCCGGCGCTGTTGATGACAATCGCCCCCGGCGGCCCCTCCATGGGCACCTCTGGCCAGAAAATCGTCTTCATTCCAGCTGCCAGCCCCGCCGTGGCGCCGGTCACGCTGTCGTCGACCGCCACGGCCTCGGCGGGATCGACGTCGGCCAACCAGGCGGCGCGCAGGAAAGGTTCGGCATGCGGCTTGCCTTCACGCACGTCGTTGCGGCTGACCGTCTTCATGCCGGGATATACGAGGCCTACGGCGCGCAGATTGGCATCGACGATCAGCCTGTCGGAGTTGGACACCACCGCTTGCGGCACGCCAAGCGCGAGCAGCTCATTGAAAATCTCGATCGCGCCGGTGCGTGGCGTCAGCGTTTCGGCCATCGGCAGATAGTGATCGTATTTGCGCACGATCCAGTCGTCGAAAGGCAGGTCGAGGCCGAACTCGTCGCGCAGCATTTCGTAGACCGGCCATGCGGCGATGCCGAGCACGCGCTCATGCAGGTCGGCCGGCGGCGCGATGCCGACGCTGTGCAGCGCCGCAATCAGCGCCGCCTCGTGCAGCGGCTCGCTGTCGACCAGCGTGCCGTCCATATCCCAGAAAACCGCTTTCGGCGTCATGCAAGGCTCCATTCTCAAAAAATTCCTTAAAGCGTTTAGCGCGCGAGATAAACCGCCGCGTCCCCGCTAATGCATGTCGCGCAAAGTGTGCAGCGGTTTTGCGATGACGACATGCATAAAAAGGAATCTAAAACGCGTCGCATGGGGCCGATCGAACGCAACGCGCTTTAGAACCGGGATTGGTGCGACCTCGACAGCCTTGCTGTTGCAACGAGACTGGGTCGACCTGTCACTTCGCTCCAAACACCACGTTTCATCACTAAGCAATTGCTCTTACAATAGGCAATTGCGCGCAAGTTCATTCCCTGCGAAACTACTGCGCTCCGCCTCTTATGCTCGGCGGGGTTGGGAGGCAGGAACTTGAATTCGCGGCAGGACAGCGGCGGCAACAGGCTGGACGACGCGGCGCGTGCCGGCTGGCTCTATTATGTCGCAGGCAACACCCAGGACCAGATCGCCGCCACGCTTGGCATCTCGCGGCAGACGGCGCAGCGGCTGGTGTCGCTCGCAGTCTCCGAAGGGCTGATCAAGGTGCGCGTCGACCATCCGATCGCCAATTGCCTCGACCTTGCGGCACGGCTGAAATCGCGCTTTGCGCTCGATCTGGTCGAGGTGGTGCCGAGCGACCCTTCTTCTTCCTCCACCGTCATCGGCGTCGCCGAAGCGGCGGCGGCCGAGATCGAACGGCGGCTGCGGTCGCCGGTGCCGATCGTCATGGCGATCGGCACCGGCCGCACGCTGAAGGCCGCGATCGAGCAACTGCCGCCGATGGAATGCCCGCAGCACAAAGTGGTGTCGCTGACCGGCAACATCTCGCCGGACGGCTCGGCGGCCTTCTACAACGTCATCTTCACCATGGCCGACAGGGTCAAGGCGCGTTCGTTTCCGATGCCTTTGCCGGTCATCGCTTCCTCGCCCGAGGAGCGCGAGATGCTGCTCAGCCAGCCGATGATCCAGCCGACGCTGGCGCTTGCGGCCGAGGCCGACGTCACCTTTGTCGGCATCGGCGATCTCGGCCCGAAGGCGCCGCTTTACGAGGACGGCTTCATTTCGGAGGGTGAATTAAAGGCGCTGCAGAAGGCCGGCGGCGTTGCCGAGATCGTCGGCTGGGTATTCGATCGTGACGGGCGCATGATCGAGGGCATCACCAATGATCGGGTGTCGTCGGCGCCGCTGCCGTCGCGCGAAAAGTCGCTGGTGATCGCGCTTGCCATGGGCGACCGCAAGCTGCCGGGCATCTTCGCCGCCGTCAACCGGCGGCTGGTCAACGGCCTCATCACCGATGAGCGGACCGCCGCCGCCTTGCTGGCGGGCGCATGATCTCCGAGCCGCTGGCGGTCGGAAACGATCATGTGAAGTCGAAACGCATCTGAATCCCCGATAAAACGAGCGTCACTACTGGTGCCGGCCGCAAGGATCGTTGCCGTCGAGAAAGCCCATGTCGCGCTGCAGATGCGGCGGCAGCTCCCGGACGTCGAGATAGGCCCGTTTCCGCGCCGCGTGCCTTGCCAATCCCCGCGCCAATTGTGAAAACCAGCCATGGGCTGGAGCAAGAAGCAGCTTTTCCTGTATTGTGGTCATGATCGTCAGCCTTCGCTATCTCTAGGCGTAATTGATCTTCAATACGAAATATCGGTAGGACCGGCCGGTGCCGCCAATCAAACGTCGATCACTGCCCATAAGGAGGGCTTATGCCGGAGCTCAATTCACGACAGCTGGTTTCGCAGCTTCCTCCGCTTCAGGCGATCCGGGTGTTCGAGGCGGTGGCGCGGCATCTCTCGTTCACCAAGGCCGCCCAGGAGCTTGGCATGACGCAGGCGGCGGCAAGCTATCAGATCAAGCTTCTGGAGGAGCGCATCGGCGCGCCCCTGTTCTTGCGCCAGCCAAAACAGATCGTGCTGACCGAACCCGGCCAGCGCCTGGCGCCCGCGGTCAGCGAGGCGTTCGCGCTGTTGAGCGGCGCCTATGCCGCCGCGCGCACCGGCGCCGACGGCGTGCTTTGCGTTTCGACGCTGCTGACATTTGCCTCCAATTGGCTGGCGCAGCATCTCGGTTCGTTCCAGGTCGCGCATCCGTCGCTGGCGGTGCGCGTCGATACTTCGAACAGGGTTGTCGACTTTGCCAGAGAGGATATCGACATCGCCATCCGCTCCGGCGGCGGCAACTGGCCGGGCGTCGAGACCCATATGCTTTTCAGGGCCGATTTCACGCCGGTCCTTAGTCCAAAGCTCGCGGCAAGCATCGGCGGCGTCAAGGAGCCGGCCGACCTGCTGCGGCTGCCGATCCTCGACCCGGGTGACATCTGGTGGCGGGACTGGTTTGCCGCCGCCGGCCTGCCGGTCGAGGAGCTGTCCAAGCGTCCCGGCACCAGCATGGGCGCGCAGGCCTACGAGGCCAATGCCGCGATTGCCGGCCACGGCGTGGCGATCGTTACCAAGGCGCTGTTCAAGACCGAACTTGCCGACGGCCGCCTGATCCAGCCCTTTGATCTGGTCGGTGACGACGGCCACGCCTATTGGCTGGTCTATCCGACGGCACGACGCAACGTGCCGAAGATCCGCGCCTTCCGCGATTGGATCCTGAGCGAGATCGCTTGCCAGTAGGCTGAATCCCAGCAAGCCCGAGCAAAGCGCCGGGCCCAATCAGCCCGGCCGAATCCTTCGTCAGACATGCCGCAAACGTCCCAGGCTTGCCGCTGCACGAGACCCGGCGTGCTGCGCTGCAGCAACGAATCCGTCTTGACATAATTCATCGCAAGTGAGTAATTGCTCACAGCCAAGGCAAATGCTCATCTTGGTTTATGGGAGGAATTTTGATGAAACTTCGCACGTTCACCCTAGGCCTGTTCTCGGCCAGCGCCCTCGCTTTCGCCGCGCATGCCGAATCCATCACCATCGCCACGGTCAACAATGGCGACATGGTCCGCATGCAGAAGCTGACCGACGACTTCACCGCCAAAAATCCCGACATTCAGCTGCAGTGGGTCACGCTCGAGGAAAACGTCCTGCGCGAGCGCGTCACCACCGACATCGCCACCAAGGGTGGCCAGTACGACGTGATGACTATCGGCACCTATGAAGTGCCGATCTGGGCCAAGCAGAACTGGCTTTTGCCGCTCGACAAACTCGGCGACGATTACGACGTCAAGGACATCATCCCGGCCATAGCCGGCGGCCTGTCGGTCGACGGCAAGCTCTACGCAGCCCCGTTCTACGGCGAAAGCTCCTTCGTCATGTACCGCAAGGACCTGATGGAAAAGGCCGGGCTCAAGATGCCCGATGCACCGACCTGGGACTTCATCAAGCAGGCCGCCGACAAGATGACCGACCGCGCCAACGGCGTGAACGGCGTCTGCCTGCGCGGCAAGGCCGGCTGGGGCGAGAACATGGCCTTCCTGACCGCCATGTCGAACTCGTTCGGCGCGCGCTGGTTCGACGAGAACTGGAAGCCGCAATTCGACCAGCCCGAATGGAAGAACACGCTGCAGTTCTATGTCGACCTGATGAAGGCCGACGGCCCCGAGGGCGCGTCGTCCAACGGCTTCAACGAAAACCTGGCGCTGTTCCAGCAGGGCAAATGCGGCATGTGGATCGACGCTACCGTCGCTGCCTCCTTCGTTTCCGACCCGAAGAACTCCACCGTCGCCGACAAGGTCGGCTATGCGCTGGCGCCGGACAATGGCCTCGGCAAGCGCGGCAATTGGCTGTGGGCATGGTCGCTAGCCATCCCCGCCGGCACGCAGAAGGCCGACGCCGCTCAAAAGTTCGTATCCTGGGCAACCAGCAAGCACTATGCCGAGCTCGTCGCCTCGAAGGAAGGCTGGGCCAACGTTCCGCCGGGAACGCGCTCGTCGCTCTATGCCAATCCCGAATACCAGAAGGCAGCACCTTTCGCCAAGATGACGCTGGACTCGATCAACTCCGCCGATCCGACGCACCCGACCGTCAAGCCGGTGCCTTATGTCGGCGTCCAGTTCGTCGCCATTCCTGAGTTCCAGGGTCTCGGCACCACCGTCGGCCAGCTCTTCTCGGCGGCACTTGCCGGCCAGTCGAGCGTCGACGATGCCTTGAAGCAGGCGCAGGACGCCGCCACCGCGACGATGACCGAGGGCGGTTACATCAAGTAAGCTCCTCCGGGTGCCGGTTGCCAATGGCGACCGGCAACGGCCGCCCGAATCCCAGTTCGGGCGGCCAGCTTTCACACCGCTGAAAAACTTGGCCGACCTCGAAGGGTGACCGTCATGGCTACTCAGCAGACCCGTTCGCTTGCCCGTTTCATGATGGCGCCATCCGTGGTGCTGCTGCTGGTCTGGATGATTGTGCCGCTGGCATTCACGCTGTGGTTTTCCTTCCAGCAATACAACCCGCTCAATCCGATGCGCGACGGCTTCGTCGGGTTTTCGAACTACGCGCTGTTCTATTCCAACCCGGCATTCCTGCAGTCGATCCTCAACACGCTCACCATCGTCGTCAGCGTGCTTTTGATCACGGTGATCGGCGGTATTCTGCTCGCCCTTCTGCTCGATCAGCCGATGTGGGGACAGGGCATCGTCCGCATCCTTGTCATCTCGCCGTTCTTCGTCATGCCACCGGTGGCAGCACTGGTCTGGAAGAACATGATCATGCATCCGCAGTACGGGGTTTTCGCCGATATTGCGCGCTTCTTCGGCGGGCAGCCGATCGATTGGTTCGGGCAGCACCCGCTCCTGGCGATCATCATCATCGTTGCCTGGCAATGGCTGCCGTTTGCTACGCTGATCCTGTTGACCGCGCTTCAGTCGCTCGACGTCGAGCAGAAGGAAGCCGCCGAAATGGACGGCGCCGGCTTCATCAGCCGCTTCATCTATTTGACGCTGCCTCATATGTCGCGCGCCATAACCGTCGTCATCCTGATCCAGACGATCTTCCTGCTGTCGGTCTATGCCGAGATCCTCGTCACCACCAATGGCGGCCCGGGTTACGCCTCCACCAACCTGCCCTTCCTCGTCTATCAGAAGGCATTGCTGGAGTTCAAAATCGGCCAGGCGTCCGCCGGCGGTATCATTGCCGTCATTCTCGCCAACATCGTTGCCTTCTTCGCCATGCGCGCTGTCGGCAAGAACCTGGATAAATAAGGGAGGATAAGATGGCACGTGCGCTGAACCACCCCCACTCCGTCCCGCTGCGCGGGACACCTCTCCCCCTGCCCGGGAGAGAGGAAAACGCCTGCATCGAAGCCGCGCCCTTCCTCTACCCCGTCGATCGGGGGAGAGGTGGTTTGCGCAGCAAACCGGAGTGGGGGTCGACCCTGCCGCCAACATCGCCGATAGGGAGGACCTGACCATGGCACGTGCAGTCACCACCCAGCACAAGACGATTGCTACCGCGGCCGCCTGGATCGTCGCGCTGCTGATCTTCTTCCCGATCCTCTATACGATCATCACCTCGTTCAAATCGGAGCAGGAGGCTATCCAGGGCTTCAACCTGTTCCCGTCGGGAACCACGGAGAGCTATTCCGAGGTCCAGGCGCAGAACGGCTATTTCAAATTCTTCCTGAACTCGGTGTTCCTGTCGGTCGGCTCGACCATCCTGGCTCTGCTCGTCGCCATACCGGCGGCATGGTCGATGGCGTTTTCGCCGGGCAAACGCACCAAGGACATCCTGATGTGGATGCTTTCCACCAAGATGATGCCGGCCGTCGCCGTGCTGTTTCCGATCTATCTGATCTTCCGCGATACCGGTCTGCTCGACAGCCGCATCGGCCTGATGGTCATGCTGATGCTGATCAACCTGCCGATCGTGGTCTGGATGCTTTACACCTATTTTCGCGAGATCCCGGGCGAGATCCTGGAAGCGGCGCGCATGGACGGCGCATCGCTCTGGAACGAGATCATCTACGTGCTGACGCCGATGGCGGTCCCCGGCATCGCCTCGACCATGCTGCTCAACATCATTCTCGCCTGGAACGAGGCGTTCTGGACGATCCGGCTGACCACCACCGAGGCCGCGCCGCTCACCGCTTTCATCAGCTCCTTCTCCAGCCCGCAGGGGCTGTTCTGGGCCAAGCTTTCGGCCGCCTCGACGCTGGCGATCGCGCCGATACTGATCATGGGCTGGTTCAGCCAGAAGCAGCTGGTCCGAGGCCTGACATTCGGCGCGGTAAAGTAGCGGGCATCGCCTGACGCAAAACGAAAAGATAGCCCTTCGGGGGAGGAAACCATGGGAAACATCACGCTCAAGAACGTCTCCAAATCCTTCGGGGCGACGTCCATCATCCCCGGCCTCGATCTGGTCATCGAGGACGGAGAGTTCGTCGTCTTCGTCGGCCCGTCGGGCTGCGGCAAATCCACCCTGTTGCGTCTGATCGCCGGTCTCGAGGATACCAGCGGCGGCACCATCATCATCGATGGTCGCGACGTCACCGGCGAGGCGCCGGCCAAGCGCAAGCTGGCTATGGTGTTCCAGTCCTATGCGCTCTACCCGCACATGACGGTGGCCAAGAACATCGCCTTCCCGCTGAAGATGGCGGGCGAAGACCAGGCGACCATCGACAAGAAGGTGAAGGACGCCGCGCGGATCCTGAACCTCACCAACTACCTCGACCGCCGCCCCGGCCAGCTCTCCGGCGGCCAGCGGCAACGCGTCGCCATCGGCCGCGCCATCGTGCGCCAGCCGTCGGCCTTCCTGTTCGACGAGCCTTTGTCCAATCTCGACGCGGCGCTGCGCGGCACCATGCGGCTGGAGATCAGCGAGCTGCATCACCAGCTCAAGACCACCATGGTCTACGTCACCCACGACCAGATCGAGGCGATGACCATGGCCGACAAGATCGTCGTGCTCAATGCCGGCAATATCGAGCAGGTCGGCTCGCCGATGGAGCTCTATAAGACACCGAAGAACCTGTTCGTCGCCGGCTTCATAGGTTCGCCGAAGATGAACCTGATCGAAGGCGCGCCGGCCGCCAAATATGGCGCCAAGACAGTCGGCATCCGCCCGGAGCATATGAACATTTCGAAGACGTCAGGCGACTGGAAGGCGACGGTCGGGGTTGCCGAGCATCTCGGCTCCGACACGTTTTTGCACGTCCAGGCGGATGGTGTCGGGCAGCTGACGGTGCGTGCCGACGGCGAGTTGGCCGCCCATCACGGCGACACGATCTACCTGACGCCGGAAAAGGCCAAGCTGCATCGTTTCGGCGCCGACGGGAAGGCGATGCTGCAATGAGGCTCCGGGGCAAATCGGCGCTGATTACCGGATCGGCGCGCGGCATCGGCAGGGCGTTTGCCGAAGCCTACATGCGCGAAGGGGCGACGGTCGCGATTGGCGACATCAATCTCGAAGCCGCCGAGAAGACGGCTTCGGAAATCGGCCGCAACGCCTACGCGGTAAAGCTCGACGTCACCGATCTCGCGTCTATCGATGAGGCCGTCAAGGCGGTCGAAGCCAGGGCCGGCGGCCTGGATATCTTGATCAACAACGCTGCTTTGTTCGACCTGGCGCCGATCGTCGAGATCACCAAGACAAGCTACGACAAATTGTTTTCGGTCAACGTCGCCGGCACGCTGTTTACGTTGCAGGCCGCCGCCCGTTCGATGATTGCCCGGGGCAAGGGCGGCAAGATCATCAACATGGCAAGCCAGGCCGGGCGCCGCGGCGAGGCGCTGGTCACCGTCTACTGCGCCACCAAGGCGGCGGTCATCTCGCTCACCCAGTCGGCAGGGCTCGACCTGATCAAACACCGCATCAACGTCAATGCCATCGCCCCGGGTGTCGTCGACGGCGAGCATTGGGACCATGTCGATGCCTTGTTCGCCAAGTTCGAGAACCGGCCGAGGGGCGAGAAGAAGAGGCTGGTCGGCGAAGCCGTGCCTTATGGCCGCATGGGCACGGCGCAAGACCTCACCGGCATGGCGGTGTTCCTGGCCAGCGATGAGGCCGAGTACATCGTCGCCCAGACCTATAATGTCGATGGCGGCCAGTGGATGAGTTGAGGGGGCGAAGGCGCTCTTCCCCCCGTCTCCTCCACGGGGGGAAGAGCCGTCCCGCTAAAGGGTAAAAGCAGATGACCGTGAAACTCTCTTCTTCCATCCTCGCCAAGCTGCCGCCCAAGGTCGCCGGCCCGAAATATGATCGCGCCGCGCTCAAGGCCGGCATCGTGCATTTCGGCGTCGGCAATTTCCATCGCTCGCACCAGGCCGTCTATCTCGACGACCTGTTCAATTCGGGTGTCGGCCACGACTGGGCCATTGTTGGCGCCGGCGTCTTCGAGGGCGAGAAGGTCGGCCGCGGCAAGTTGCAGGAGCAGGACTGGCTGACCACCGTGGTCGAGCAGGACAGCGGCCATATGAGCGCGCGCGTCACCGGCGTCATGATCGACTTCCTGGTGCCGGGCGATGCGGCCGCAATCGTCGAGCGGCTTGCCGATCCGGCGATCAAGATCGTCTCCCTGACCATTACCGAGGGCGGCTATTTCATCGATCCGGCATCCGGCGTCTTCAATCCGACACATCCCGACATCGTTGCCGACGCTGAGCCGGGGGCGACGCCGAAGACCGTCTTCGGCCTCGTCCTCGCCGGGCTGCTGCGCCGCCGCGCCGACGGTATCGTGCCCTTCACAATCATGTCCTGCGACAACATCCCCCATAACGGCCACGTCACCTCAGATGGCGTCATCGGCCTTGCGCGGCTGATCGACGAAGGTTTGGCAAACTGGGTGAGCGAGAACGTTGCCTTTCCCAATGGCATGGTCGACCGCATCACGCCGGCCACCACCGACCGCGAGCGCGGCATTCTCTCCAGCGAGTTCGGCCTCGACGACAATTGGCCGGTGTTTTGCGAACCGTTCAAGCAATGGGTGCTGGAGGACCGTTTCACCGACGGCCGCCCGCCGCTGGAAAAGGTCGGCGTGCAGTTCGTCAGCGAAGTCGCGCCCTATGAGCTGATGAAGATCCGCATCCTCAATGGCGGCCATGCGACCATCGCCTATCCGGCCGGGCTGATGGACATCCATTTCGTCCATGAGGCGATGCAGGAGCCGCTGGTACGCGGCTTCCTCGACAAGCTCGAGTATGACGAAATCATCCCGACCGTGCCGCCGGTTCCGGACACCGACCTCGAAGATTACTACCAGCTCATCGAGCACCGCTTCTCCAATCCGAAGATCGGCGACACCATACGCCGGCTTTGCCTCGACGGCTCCAACCGCCAGCCGAAATTCATCATCCCGACCATCGCCGACCGGCTGAAGGCTGGCAAAAGTGTCACCGGCCTTGCGCTGGAATCGGCGCTCTGGTGTCGCTACTGCTTCGGCACGACGGATTCCGGTGCCGTCACCGAGCCCAACGACCCGAACTGGGGCCGGTTGCAGGCGACGGCCAAGGCGGCCAGGGACATGCCTGCCGCCTGGCTTGCCATGGAGGACATCTATGGCGATGTCGGCCGCTCGCCGCCGTTCGCTGAAGCCTTCGGCCAAGCGCTGAGACTGCTGTGGGCGGACGGCGCGCGCGCGACACTGACGCGCTATCTCGCCGGCGACCTCTGAAGCCGATCCAGCGCGATGACGCCTGAACTGGTCATTTTCGACTGTGACGGCGTGCTGGTGGACAGTGAGATGCTGTCCGTCTCGGCATTGCTGGAGATGATCGCGCTTGCCGGCGGCAACGTCAGCGAGGACATTGCCTACGAGCACTTCCTCGGCAAGAGCATGAAGAGCGTCCGCGAAATCCTCGCAAGCGACTTCGGGCTCGATCTCACCGACCAGCATCTGACCGAGATGCGCTCCGAACTGATGCGCAGATTCCGCGAGGAGCTGAAACCGATGCCAGGTATCGCACAGGTCCTGCCGAGGCTCGGCGTACCGTGCTGCGTCGCCTCCTCCGGCACCCTGGAACGCATCCACTATGCGCTCGCCGTCACCGGGTTGCTTGGGCTGCTGGAGCCGCATTTGTTCAGCGCCGCCATGGTGGCGCGGGGCAAACCGGCGCCCGATCTCTTTCTCCACGCAGCAGATAAAATGAGAGCGGCCCCGCGAAACTGCCTCGTCGTCGAGGACAGCCCGGCCGGCATCGAAGCGGCGCGGGCGGCCGGCATGCGCGTCCTTGCCTTCACCGGCGGCTCGCACACCGGCAACCCGGCATTGAAAGCGCGGCTTGCGTCGAGTGAGCCGGACTTTATATTCGCTGACATGCTGCAATTGCCCGATCTGATTGCAGGCTTGGGAGCGAGAGCAAGAACACCTTGACCAACAGTTTCGTTTGCGCGGTCGATGTCGGCACCGGAAGCGCTCGTGCCGGCATTCTCGACACCAGTGGCGCCTTGCTCGGCCGCGCCGAGCACCCGATCGCAATGCAGCAGCCGAAGGCCGACCATGCCGAGCACGATTCGCAGGATATATGGTCGGCGGTGTGCATGGCCGTCCGCGCTGCCCGCGAAAAGGCGGGCGTGCGGGCCGAGGATATCGTCGGCATCTCCTTTGATGCCACCTGCTCGCTGGTGGTGCGAGACCGGCATGGCGGCCAGCTCAGCGTGTCCGTCACTGGTGAAAGGCGCTGGGACACCATTGTCTGGCTCGACCATCGCGCAATTGCCGAGGCCGACGAATGCACTGAAAGCGGCCACGCTGTGCTCGACTATATCGGCGGCGTCATGTCGCCGGAAATGGAGACGCCGAAGCTGATGTGGCTGAAGCGCAACCTGCCCGGAACATGGAACGAAGCCGGCTATCTATTCGACCTCACCGACTTCCTCACCTGGAAGGCAAGCGGCTCGCTCTCCCGTTCACAATGCACGCTGACCGCCAAATGGACCTATCTAGCCCATGAAGCGACCGGCTGGCGGCGCGACTTCTTCGAAGCCGTCGGGCTCGGCGATATCTTTGAGCACGGCAACCTGCCGGAAAAGGCAAGCCCGGTCGGTGCCGATATCGGCCCGCTCGGCGCGCAAGCCGCGACGGAGCTTGGCCTCACCGAAAAATGCCGGGTCGGCGCCGGCGTCATCGATGCCTATGCCGGCGCGCTTGGCGTGCTCGGCGGTTTCGCCGGTGACGCGACGAACATCGGCCGCCATCTGGCCCTGATTGCCGGTACGTCGAGTTGCGTCATGGCGATGTCGCCCGATCCGCAGCCTTTCGCCGGTGTCTGGGGCCCATATTATGGCGCAGCCCTTCCCGGCCTGTGGCTGTCGGAAGGTGGCCAGTCGGCCACCGGCGCGCTGCTCGACCACATCATCCGCTGGCATGGCGCCGGCGGCGAGCCGGATGCCGCCATGCATGCCAGGATTGCCCACCGCGTCGCCGAGCTGCGCGCCGCCGAGGGCGACAACCTCGCCGCAAGGCTGCACGTACTGCCCGATTTTCACGGCAACCGCTCGCCGCTCGCCGACCCGCATGCCGTCGGCGTCATCAGCGGGCTGACGCTGGATGCCTCCTTCGACAGTCTGTGCAAGCTCTACTGGCGCACCGCCGTCAGCATCGCGCTTGGCGTCCGTCACGTGCTGGAAGCGCTGAACGAGAACGGCTATCTGATCGACACACTGCACGTCACCGGCGGCCACACCAAGAACCCGCTGTTGATGGAGCTCTATGCCGATGCCACCGGCTGCACGGTGGTCGAGCCGCTGGCGGACGAGGCGGTGCTGCTCGGCACCGGCATGATTGCCGCCACCGCGGCCAGGCTTTTTCCCGATTTGAACGCTGCCTGCGTCGCCATGCAACAGGGCGGCAGGACGCGAGAGCCAAATCCGGCTGCCGCCGGCCGGTTCGATCGCGACTACCGCGTGTTTCTCGAAATGCACAGGCAAAGGCAGGCGCTGGACGCGATCCGATAAATCGGGATCGGTTGCTATCTCTGGTTCCAGCGCCGGATGACCGGCTCGTCAAGGTCGTGCTCATAACCGAGCCCGCTTATGCTGGCGGTATCCAGCACGAAAAACGTGCCGGCTTGCGGCGGCAGGCCGAGCCAGCGTGCGGCCAGCACCCTAAGGAAATGCGAGCTTGAGAAGACCAGGACATTGCTGTCGACCTCGCGCAACTGGCTGACGATCCGGTCCGCCCTCGAGCCGACATCCGTGGCGGACTCGCCGCTCGGGCAGCCGTCGCGAAAGAGACGCCAGCCGGGGCGCTCGGCGAGGATTTGCTTGGTGGTCAATCCCTCATAGGCACCATAATCCCACTCCGCCAGATCGTCCTTCTTCACGCCTGACGAGCCGAAGCCGGCCAGCGCACAGGTGTTGAAGGCGCGCTGCGACGGGCTCGACCACACCGCCGAGACGGAGAGGCCCTCGAGCCGCTCAGCGATTCGCCTTGCCGCTTCCTCGCCGGTCGGCGTCAGCGGTATGTCGGTTCGGCCGGTATGTTTTCCGGACGCACTCCATTCCGTCTCGCCATGCCGAACCAGATAGATTTCGGGAAACGCGCTCATCAGGCTGCCTTTCAAATGGATCTGCCGCGACCATAGCGGCTTCCATAGCCTCTCCAATAGCCTGCATTGAACCGACTGGCTTAACCCTTCCGCAAGTCAGCCTCTTGCCACCGGTGCCCATTTGATAGACAAACCCGTCGTAATGCGGAATCCGGCCGGTCTTGGCCATTTTCCGCGCTGAGACGCGGCTTCCGGCTCTTGCCGACGTGCCGCAATCGGATAGGCGGAAAACTAGAATGTCTGCGATCGAAGCCGACGCTCGCGCGCCGGAAAACCTTTGGCGTCGGGAAATCAGGGCGATGCTGGCGCTCGCCTGGCCGATGGTGCTGACCAATCTCGGCCAGACCGCGATGACCGCTACCGACGTCATGATGATGGGGCGGCTGGGGCCGGACACGCTGGCCAGCGGTGCGCTTGGTGCCAACCTCTACTTCATGCCGCTCATCTTCGGGCTCGGCCTGATGCTGGCGACCTCGCCGATGATGGCGACCGAGCTCGGCCGTCGCCGGCACTCGGTGCGCGACCTGCGCCGCACCGTGCGCCAGGGTCTGTGGCTGGCGATCCTCATTTGCATTCCGATATGGGCCCTTCTCTGGCACGGCGAGAGCGTGTTGCTGGCCATGGGTCAGGAACCGGCGCTGGCGCACCAGGCGGGCATCTATCTGCGCTGGCTCGAATGGGCGGTGCTGCCCTTTTTCGGCTACATCGTCCTGCGCTCGTTCATTTCGGCGCTGGAGCGGCCGGGCTGGGCGCTGATCATCGTCTTCGTTGCCGTCGCCTGCAATGCCTTCTTCAACTGGCTGTTCATGTTCGGTAATCTCGGCATCCAATCGATGGGCATCGCCGGCTCCGGCCTCGCCACCACTCTGTCCAGCACGTTGATGTTCGCCGGCATGGCGGCGGTGGTGATGCTTGAGAAGGAATTCCGGCGCTATCGTCTGTTCGGACGCTTCTGGCGCGCCGATTGGCCGCGCTTCAAGGGCCTGCTGCGGCTCGGCCTGCCGATCGCCGGCCTGCTGGCGTTCGAGGTGACGATCTTCAACGCGGCGGCCTTTCTCATGGGCCTGATCGATGCCGCTTCGCTTGCCGCCCATGCGATCGCCATCCAGATTGCCTCGATCACCTTCATGGTGCCGCTCGGCCTCAACCAGGCGGTGACTGTGCGCGTCGGACTTGCCCACGGCGCCGGCAATCCGGAAGGTGTCAGCCGGGCTGGCTGGACCGCCTATGTCGTCGGTGTCTCCTTCATGGCGCTGATGGGGCTGGTGATGATCCTGTGGCCGCATCTCTTGATCGGCGCCTTCATCGATCTGGGCAATCCGGCTAATGCCGAGGTGGTGGCGCTTGCCGTGTCGTTCCTCGCCTTTGCCGCGCTGTTCCAGGTTTTTGACGGTGCGCAGGCGGTCGCCAGCGGCATGCTGCGCGGCCTGCACGACACCAAGGTGCCGATGATCTATGCCGCGATCGGATATTGGGGCATCGGGCTGCCGCTCGGCGTGCTGCTGGCCTTCCGTTTCGGCTTCAACGGCGTCGGCATCTGGATCGGCCTGTCGTCGGGACTGGCGGTGGTTGCGGCGCTCTTGCTAGGGCGCTGGCTGCGGCGTGACAGGATCGCGCCGCCGCTGGTATTCGGGCGTTGAATTGCTGGTCGCCCGCTCAGCGGGCCGCCGCCCGCTGCTCGAGCAAACGTGCGTATTGCGTCAGCGGAAAGCACATGACGAAGAAGATCAGCGCTACCAGCCCATAGACTTTGAACGGTTCGAAGGTCGCATTGTTGATCGCGTTGGATGTCCTCACCAGCTCCTCGAAACCGATGATCGACGTCAGCGCGGTCGACTTGATCAGCTGCACCAGAAAGCCGACGGTCGGTGCGCGGGTGATCGAAAACGCCTGAGGCAAGATGATCAGCCGGAGTTCCTGCAGATAGTGCAGGCCGAGGCTGGCGCCGGCGTCCCACTGGCCGCGCGGCAGTGCATCGACGCCGCCGCGCCAGATCTCGGCGAGATAGGCGCTGGCAAAGAAGGTCAGGCCAAGCACCGCCGCGGTCCACGGCTCGATGCGCAGGCCC
This sequence comes from Mesorhizobium sp. LSJC280B00, assembly GCF_000502835.1. Lineage (GTDB taxonomy): Bacteria > Pseudomonadota > Alphaproteobacteria > Rhizobiales > Rhizobiaceae > Mesorhizobium. The sequence continues at coordinate 37,263 of NZ_AYVL01000010.1, read as the reverse complement.
AGCATCGGCAAGCCGAAGAACATCAGGAAGAGCTGCATCAGCAGCGGCGTGCCCTGGAAAAGCGCGATGTAGCCGGAGGCAAACCGGCGCGCCCATTTATTCTTGGCGATCCGGAAGAACAACACGATCATGCCGACCACGGCCCCGCCGACAAAGGCGGCCAGCGACAAGAGCACCGTCCAGCGCGCCGCCAGCAGCAGGTTGCGCAGAATGTCCCAGAAGGTGAATTCGATCATGACACGCCGGCTCCGAGAAGCCGGCGCCCGCCGCCGACCAGCAGCCGGCGCAGCCCAATCGACAGGATGAGATAGACCATCGTCACGATGAAATAGGTCTCGAAAGCCCGGAACGTGCGCGCCTGCAGCATGTCGGCTTCATAGGTCAGCTCGCGAACGGCGATCTGCGATACCACGGCGGATTCCAGCATCATGATGACGATCTGGCTGGTCAGCGCCGGATAGATCACCTTGAGCGCCTGCGGCAGCACGATCTTGATGAAGACCTGGCGCGGCCTGAGCCCAAGCGCCAGTGCCGCTTCCGTCTGCCCGGGCGGCACCGCGTCGAGCCCGGCGCCAACGATCTCGATCGTATAGGCAGCCATGTTGAGCGTCATCGCCAGCATGGCTGCCAGCACCGGATCGAGCCTGACGCCGATGCTGGGCAGCCCGAAGAAGATGAAGAATAGCTGCACCAGGAACGGCGTGTTGCGGATCACCTCGACATAGACGCCGATCGCCCGCTTGAGCAGGAGCGGACCGTTCCGCCGCCCTGCGGCGCCGAGGATGCTGAGCAACGTTCCCGCCAGCGTGGTCACAGCGATCAACAGGATCGTCGTGGCCGCGCCGCGCGCGATCGCCCCTGTCGCCCCGGCAAGCCAGCCGAAGTCGAGGCTATAGGTCACCGGCGATCAATCCTTGAGATTGGCGGGATCGAGCGGCGTCTTCAGCCAGGCCTTCGAGCTTTCGTCCAGTCTGCCTTCGGCCAGCATCTTGGCAACCGCATCGTTGACCGCTTGCTTGAGGCGGTCTTCCTTCTTGTTGAGGCCGATATGCGAGGGCGAGGTGAGAAGCTGGAATTTCTGCTCCGGCTTCAGCGCCTCTTGGCGGGCGAGCACCTGGGCGCCGACATCGTTGCCGACCACCATCAGCTGGGTCTGGCCCGAAATGAAGGCCTGGATGACGGAATTATAGTTGTCGAAGCGGCGGATGTCGGCCGAGGCCGGTGCCGCCTCGGTCAGCGAGGTATCCTCCAGCGTGCCGCGATTGACGGCGATCGACTTGTCGGCGAGGTCTTCCTTGCCTTTGACCGCAAGAGCTGCCGGGCCGATGACGGCGATGTAATAGGGCGCGTAGGCGGCGGCGAAATCGATCACCTGCTCTCGCTCCTTGGAATAGCCGACGCTCATCAGCAGGTCGACGCGCTTGTCGGTAAGGTACGGGATGCGGTTCTGGCCGGTCACGCTGACCAGATTGAGCTTGACCTTGAGCTGGTCGGCGATGAACTGCGCCACGTCGATGTCGTAGCCCTTGATGCTCATGTCGGCGCTGGCCGAGGAGAAGGGCGGGAAGTCGGAAAAGATACCGACATTGATCGCGCCTGCCTTGGTGATGTCGTCGATCGCGTCTGCATTGGCGGCCTGAGTGAAACCGAAACTGGCCGCGCCGAACATCAGCATGGCGGCGAAGGTTGATTTTAGCTTGATGTGAAGTGTCTTCATGTGAAGCGTCATTGTCATTCCCCTGCTGGAAGCTTGTTTGTTTGAGTGCAACCGCCGGCTCCAGCGCGGCGGTCGCCTTTGGATTCTCTAGTGGACCATGATCTTCTCCGAAAACCGGTTCCCACTTTTCGGGCTCATGGTCGAGCGTGTCAGCCCGCCTTGCCGGTGATTGCCGGGCTGAAAACCATCAGGCTGAGGATCTCGAACAGCACCTGCGCGCCGGCATGCGCCGTGTTGGTGGTCGCGTCGTATTGCGGCGCCACCTCGACCACGTCGCCGCCGACGATGTTGAGTCCCTTCAGGCCGCGCAGCAGCTCGAGCACTTCGCGCGTCGTCAGCCCGCCGACTTCCGGTGTGCCGGTGCCCGGCGCGAAGGCCGGATCGATGCTGTCGATGTCGAAGGAGACATAGGTCGGGCCGTCGCCGACTATCCTGCGCGCCTTCTCGATAATGGCGGGAATGCCGAGGCCGGTCACCTCTTCGGCATGCACGACGGTCATGCCGGACTCATAGGTGAACTCCCACAGATATTCGGCCGAGCCACGAATGCCGATCTGGATGGTGCGGCTCGGATCGAGCACGCCGTCCAGCACCGCGTTGCGGAACGGCCCGCCATGGTGGAACTTGGTCATGTCGAAAAGGCCGCTGGTATCGCAGTGCGCGTCGATATGGATCATGCCCACCGGCGCCCTCTTGCCGACAGCCTTCAGGATCGGGTGGCTGATCGAATGGTCGCCGCCGACAGACAAGGGCAGGACGCCGGCGTCGACGATCTGGTTGGTGCGGCGTTCGATGTCGTCATGGCTGGTCTCCAGCCGGTAGCGGCTCTGGAACGGCACGTCGCCGATGTCGGCGACCTTCAGCTCATGCGTCGGCGCGCATTCCAGCACATGGTTGTAGGGGCCGATGCGCTCGATGGCGCGCAGCGCCCTTGGCCCGAAACGGGCGCCCGGCCGGTTGGTGACGCCCAGATCCATCGGCACACCGATCATCGCCACCTGCAGATCGCCGAAATCCGGATTGTCGGCGGCGATTTCACGATAGGGCGCCGCGAGGAAGGTCGGGATGCCGGAATAGGGCGCCAGTCGCGTGCCGGTCTTGGAGAAGATCTTGTCGGCGACACGCTGGAATTTCGGGTCGAACATTTCGCCGCCATGGCTCTCGCCGTATTTGCGGCGCAACGCTTCGAGCTTGCCGCGGTCGTAACCCATGTCGGTCCTCCATGGCTGGTGCGGCGCGCGGACAGCGGCCCCGATAGCCGCGGCCGTCGGCTGCCTGCAGATTTCACGTCTTGATGCAATGCCTGGGCAAAGTGTCCCGTAGCTGCATTGAAAAATCAATTGATATTGTTAGTGTGTTATCTGTGAGAAAATCTCACAGAGCCTAGGGTCCAAATGGCCAAGCGTTTGCCACCGCTCAACCCGCTGCGCGCCTTCGAGGCGACGGCGCGCCACGCCTCGCTGAGCAAGGCGGCGGCTGAGCTCAACGTCACCCACGGCGCCATCAGCCATCAGATCAAGGCGCTCGAGCAATCGTTGGGTGTCAAGCTGTTCGAGCGTGCCGGTCAGCGGGTGAAGCTGACGCCGCACGGCGCCGAGTTGCTGCCGGCGGTGTCGACCGCCTTCGACGGCATTGCCGCCGCCACGCAGCGCATGACGAGGCCGGCCAGCACCGGCGTTCTCTCTGTATCCTGCGTGCCGGCGCTACTGTTGCTGTGGATGATCCCGCGGCTGGGCAGCTTCACCTCGCAATATCCGGATATCAGGCTGACGCTGATCCCATCCAATGATGCCAAGGATGTCCGCGCACCGCATATCGATGTCTGCGTGCACTATGGTGACGGCAGCTGGACCGACTGCTGGATGCGCAAATGGTCGGGCCTCGAACTGTTCCCGGTGGTCAGCCCGACGCTGATCAACAACCGCCCGATCCGCACCGTCCGCGACCTCGCCGATCACGTCTTCCTGCATGGCGACGACGGCCGCGAATGGCATACCTGGCTGGCCGCCGCCGACGCGCTGGACCTGGAGCGCGGCCGCCGCCATCATCTCGGCGATGCGCGCATGGCGACCGAGGCGGCTGTCCACGGCCATGGCGTGGCGCTCGGCGATACGGTGACGGCAAGCGGACTGCTCGCCAGGGGCCTGCTTGTCGCCCCGTTCAGTCTTTCCGTGCCGGCCGTCGACGATTTCTACGTCGTCTGCCGCAACGAGATGCGGTCGGCGCCGATCGTGCAATTGTTCATCGACTGGCTGTTTGCCGAGAAAGAGCAGGCCGACCGCCGCGCCGACGCGCCGGTGGCAGGCCGCATCGGCATTCGCCGCAAGCGTCCAGCGCTCAAGGTGGTCGGCGCCAAGACCGCATCCTGAGGCCGAAACTGCCGTAGGCGCCGCTTGCCGCAGCGGCTTCTTTTTGTCGGGCCAGCCCGCAAAGCGGGAGGCGCGTTCAAAAATTCGATGCTAAGAGGCATTTGGAGCAATTCCAGGAAAAGTGCGCAGCGGTTTTCCGTCCGGAATTGCGCTAGACAAAAGCTAGAGCGAGCAGCGAAGGCGCATTGAGCGATGGCAAAGACCGATATAGCGCGGCGCGTCTACAATCACACCTGGAAGCTCGACCCGATCGTCCGCAGCTTGCTCGACACCGATTTCTACAAGCTTCTGATGCTGCAGATGATCTGGGGCATGTATCCCAAGGTCGACGCCACCTTCTCGCTGATCAACCGCACCACCTCGGTCCGCCTTGCCGAGGAGATCGATGAGACGGAGCTGCGCGAGCAGCTCGACCATGCCCGCACCTTGCGCTTCTCTAAGAAAGAGATGATCTGGCTCGGCGGCAACACCTTCTATGGCCGCAAGCAGATATTCGAACCGGAATTCCTCGCCTGGCTGGAAAATTTCCGGCTGCCCGAATACGAGCTTTCCAAGCGCGACGGCCAATACGAACTCGTCTTCAGCGGCCCGTGGATGTACACGACGCTGTGGGAGATCCCGGCGCTGGCAATTATCAATGAACTTCGATCTCGCGCGGCCATGCGGGCGTTCGGGCCGTTCGCGCTCGACGTGCTCTATGCCCGCGCCAAGGCCAAGATGTGGGCCAAGACCGAGCGGCTGAAGGCGCTGCCCGGCATCCGCATCTCGGATTTCGGCACCCGCCGCCGTCATTCTTTCCTGTGGCAGCGCTGGTGCGTCGAAGCGTTGAAGGAGGGCATCGGCGAGGCCTTCACTGGCACCTCCAACGTGCTGCTCGCCATGGACAACGATCTCGAGGCGCTCGGCACCAATGCGCATGAACTGCCGATGGTGTTCGCCGCGCTCACCAATTCGGAAAAGGAATTGAAACAGTCGCCCTACAACGTGCTGCAGGACTGGCAGCGCTACTACGGCGGCAACCTGCTGATCGTACTGCCGGACACCTTCGGCACCGCGGCGTTCCTGCGCGATGCACCGGACTGGGTCGCCGACTGGACCGGCTTCCGCCCCGATAGCGCGCCGCCGATCGAAGGCGGTGAGAAAATCATTTCCTGGTGGCGCGAAAAGGGCAAGGACCCCAAGCAGAAGCTGCTCATCTTCTCGGATGGGCTGGAGGTCGAGACCATCGAGGAAACCTACCGCCACTTCCGCGGCAAGGTGCGCATGTCCTTCGGCTGGGGCACCAACCTGACCAACGATTTCGAGGGCTGCGCGCCGACCGAGACCAACCGGCTAGACGCCATCTCGCTGGTCTGCAAGGTCACCGAAGCCAACGGCAGGCCGGCGGTCAAACTTTCCGACAATCCGGCCAAGTCGACAGGCGACGAGAAAGAGATCGAGCGCTATTTGCGCATCTTCGGCCAGAAGGACCGCGTGGAGCAGTTGGTGAAGGTGTGAGGTAGGGGAACTCTTGCGTAGTATGAGTTCCTTCGCGCCCCCCTCTGTCCTGCCGGACATCTCCCCCACGAGGGGGGAGATTGCGCCCTCATTGCTGCTTTCGCCAATCGCTAAAGTTGCAGAAGGAGAGCCGACGGCGGAACCGCCGATCTCCCCCCAAGTGGGGGAGATGTCCGGCAGGACAGAGGGGGGCGCCGTAGAGCGCCGTCGTTACAGTTTAGCTCTCGTCATTGTTGCCTTTGCATTCTTGCCCACGCCCGCCTTCGCCCACGCCTCCGACCGCGGCCACGTCCTGCTCCTTCCCACCCGCTACTACCTTGCCGGCGGCGCGCTCGCGGTTGCCGCCAGTTTCCTTGTCCTGGCGCTACTGCCGCCGGACTCCCTCGACCGCTTCTGGCGCAAACGCCTGCCGCTGTTCACCTTCGGTGACACCGCGCGGACTGCCGTCAGCCTGGTATCCTTTGCCGGCTTTGCAATTCTGATTGCCGCCGGCCTGTTCGGCAGCCGCGATCCGCTTTCCAATCCGATGCCGCTGACCGTATGGACGCTTCTCTGGGTTGGCCTGGCTCTGTTGCAGGGGCTCGCCGGCGATCTCTGGTCGTGGCTCAACCCCTGGTACGGGCCATGCCGCGTCGCCTCGCGCCTGTCCGGCAGAACGCAGCCGTATCTGCTCCCCCAACGGCTCGGCTATTGGCCGGCTTTCCTGCTGTTCTTCGCCTTCGCCTGGTTCGAGCTGATCGACCCTGCGCCCGACGATCCGGCGCGGCTGGCCTGGGCCGCCGGCCTCTACTGGCTGCTGAGCTTCGCCGCCATGCAGGTCTTCGGCTACCGCGACTGGACCCTGCGCGGTGAGTTCCTGACCGTGTTCTTTTCCATGGTGGCGCGCTTCGCCATCGTCGAACGTATTGCAGACGGCCGGCTAAAACTCTGCTGGCCGGGCGCCAAGCTGCTCGCTGCCGCGCCGCTACCGCTCAGCGGCGTCGCTTTCCTGCTGCTTGCGCTGTCGTCGGTGTCCTTCGACGGCCTGTCGAAAACCTTCTTCTGGCTAGGCTGGTTCGGCATCAATCCGGTGGAATTTCCGGGACGCACCGCTTTGATCGGCATCGGCAGCTTCGGCCTTGTGATGACCTTTGCCGTGCTTGCGGCCGTGTTCGAGCTCGCCGTCTTTCTTGGCCAGAACCTTGCCGGCAGCAAGCATTCGCTCGGTCACGCCGCCGGGCTTTTGGTCTGGTCGATCGTACCGATCGCGCTCGCCTACCACTTCGCGCATTATCTGACGGCGCTGCTGGTCGACGGCCAATATGCGATTGCCGCTCTCTCCGACCCGTTTGCGCTGGGCTGGAACCTGTTCGGTACCGCCGACATGTCAATTGAAGCCGGCGTCGTCGCCGGTGCCGGTTCGGCGTGGTGGCTGTGGAACCTCCAGGCCGGCGTCATCATAGCCGGCCACATGCTTGCTGTGCTTGTCGCCCATGGCTTGGCCTGGCGGCTGCACGCCATTCCGGCTCGCGCCGCGCTCAGCCAGTTCCCGCTCACCGTGCTGATGATCGCCTACACCGTCCTCGGCCTATGGCTGCTTGCGACGCCGAGCGCCGGATGAACGAGGTGTGCGATGCCCGTCAATCGAACCTTGGGGAAAGCTCGCTTGCCACGTCAGAGCTTTGGTGATTTAGTTTGTACACATGCAATTTTCGCCCCTCTTAACAAGAGTGGCCTGCCTGCTACAGCCATTGGTCAAAGCTCAAAAACAAGGGGAACTGCCGTGACTGACAAGAATGGGTTTTTCGATCTCTCCAGATCCGCTCTCACCCGCCGCACGGCGCTGAAGGGCCTTGCCGCCGGCGCCGGTCTTGCCGTCGCGCCGGGTTTCGTGCGTTACAGCCAGGCGCAGAGCTCGGCGCCGATCAAGATCGGCTTCCAGTCGCACCGCACCGGCATCGGCGCCGCCTATGGCCGCTGGTACGAGAAGACCACAGCGGCTGCCGTCAAGGCGATCAACGATTCCGGCGGCATCAACGGCCGGCCGGTCGACGTGATCATCGAGGATGACGGCACCGATCCCGGCCGGGGCGCCGAAGTCGTCGGCAAGTTCGCCTCCCAGCACAAGACCGACATCGTCTACGGCACGCTGTTTTCGCATGTCGTCATCGGCTCGGCGCCGGCCGCCGGCGAGGCCAAGATGCCCTATTTCGTTGTCAGCGAAGGCCACCACGTCGCCTCGACCAAATTGAACCGCTACATCTTCCAGCCCGGCATCACCGATGTGAAGAGCCAGATCCAGTCGATGGCACCGTGGATTGCCGCCAATGCCGGCAAGAAGGTGACGCAGATCTTCCCCGATTTCGCTTTCGGCTATGACCATCGCGACTACCTGCCGCCGGCGCTGAAGGCGCAAGGCGCCGAGGTCATTGCGCAGATCGCGATTCCGCCGACGGAATCCTCCTTCACCAAATATTTCCCGCAGATCCCCGCGGAGACCGAGGTGATCTACCACGTCATGGTCGGCCCGGCGGTGCTCACCTTCGTCAAGGAGCTCGGCGAGTTCTACGGCTCCAATCGGCCGCAATTGTTCGGCTTCATCGATTCGCTCGAAGCCACCGACATCAACAGCCCCGGCCTCGAATTCCTCGACGGTAGCCATTTCTGGGAAGGCTCGCCGCGCTACGCGCAGCCCGATGATTCCCCCGCACAGAAGGCCTACCGCGCCGCCGTCGGCATCGATGACAATGGTGCCGCCGTCGGCGACCCCAAGGACGTCTCCACCGCCGCGCACATGTTCGGCTGCTGGGAAACGCTCTACGTCGTCAAGAAGGCGATGGAGGATGCCGGCTACAAGGGCCCGGAAGACCGCGCCAAGCTGGTCGAGGCGACCGAGGCGTTGACCGAGTTCGCCGAGGGGCCCGAGCATCCGCAGGGACCGAAAACCTTCAACGGCAAGATCCACCAGTGCTTTGGTATCCAGAACATCTCCAAGGTCGAAGGCGGCCGGCTGAATGTCGTCCACAAGACCAAGATCGAGGACGGCCTCTATGAGCCTGAGGGGGATTACACGACGCAGACGCTGTGAGCTTGGTTTCATTAAGCACAGTGCGCTTCGGCCCACCCCCCTCTGTCCTGCCGGACATCTCCCCCTCAAGGGGGGAGATTGGCTGTCACCAGCGCTTTCGCCAATCGCAAAGGCCGGTAGGTGGCCGCCTTCGCGGGAACTGCCAATCTCCCCCCTTGAGGGGGAGATGTCCGGCAGGACAGAGGGGGGTGCGCCTCGCACCTGCGATGGGTGTGTAACCGATGCACTTCGGACCCCACCTGCTCCTCGCCGCCCTCGAAGGCCTCGTCACCTCCGCCGTGCTGGCGCTGACGGCGCTTGGCCTGTCGCTGGTGTTCGGCGTCATGCGCGTCGTCAATGTCGCGCATGGCGAGTTTTTCATGCTCGGCGCGGTGCTTGCCTGGGCGATCTCTACGGCGATATCCGGCCATCCGGCGCTCGGCTTCCTGGCCGCCCTGGTGCTGGCGCCGCTGATCGTCGGCCTGATCGCGCTGGTCGCCGAACGGCTGGTGCTGCGCCGGCTCAACTACAATCCGGAAGCCACCATCGTCGCCACCATCGGCATGCTCTACATCATCCAGCAATTGGCGCTGACCTTCTACGGCCCGGAGGCGCGGCCGGTGGAGCCGCCGTTCAGCTACCGCATCCTCCTGCCGTGGTTCGGCTATTCCGGCTACAAGCTGTCGATCATCGCCGCGTCGGCGCTGCTGCTGGTCGCGACCTGGCTGGTGCTGACGCGCACGAAAATCGGCCTCGTCATGCGCGCCACGCAATATGACAGCGAGACGGCGCAGGCCTTCGGCATCCCGGTGACGAGACTCTATGCCGGTGTTTTCGCGCTCGGCGCCATGCTGGCTGCTGTCGCCGCGGTGCTGATCGTGCCGATCAGCCAGGCCCACTATCTGATGGGACAGGACCCGCTGTTGCTGTCGTTCATCGTCGTCATCATCGGCGGCCTCGGCTCGCTGCGAGGCACGGTCGTCGCCGCGGTGCTGATCGGCCTTTCCGACGGCATCATCTCGGTGTTCTTCTCACCGACGCTGGCCAAGATCATCGCCACCTTGCTCGTCGCCATGGTGCTGGTGTTCCGGCCGCAGGGCCTGTTCGGGACGACATCGCGATGAAGGATGCTTCGCCGGCAAAGCCATATGCGCTGCACCTCGGCGTCATCGCCCTGCTTTTCGGGCTTAGCTTCGTCCTGCCGGAATACCATCACGGCCTGCTCGCCCGCATCATGGTGCTGGCGGTCTTCGCCATGGGCTACAATCTGCTGTTCGGCTATGTCGGGCTGCTTAGCCTCGGCCATGCCATGTTCTTTTCAGCCGGGCTCTATGGCGCCGGCCTTGCCGTCATCCATCTCGGCTGGAGCGTGCCGGCCGCCTTCGCAGCCGGGCTTGCCTGCGGCGCGCTTCTCGCGCTGGTGATCGGGCTGCTGGCGCTGCGCACCTCCGGCGTCGCCTTCATGATCGTCACTATGATGTTCGCGCAGGTATTCTATCTCGTCATCCTCTATTTCGCTGCCTGGACCGGTGGCGACCAGGGCATGGTCGTGCCGCAGCCGATGCGTGTCCTTGTCCTGGGCAGCACGTCGCTCGACCTCACCAACCCGACCGTGCGCTATATGAGCGCGCTGGCACTGTTCTCGATCGTGCTGCTCATAAGCCTGGCGATAGTCCGCTCCGGCTACGGTCGCGTGCTGGTCGCCATCCGCGAGAACGAAGAGCGGACCAAAATGCTTGGCTATGATACATTTTCCAACAAGCTCGCCGCCGTCGTCATCTCAGGCAGCATCTGCGCGGCTTCCGGCGCGGCCTATGCGCTGCTGTTCGGCTATGTCGGCTCGAGCTTCGCTTCGGTGCAATATTCCATCCTGCCGCTGCTCTGGGTGCTGCTGGGCGGTGCCGCTACCACGCTCGGTCCGCTGATCGGCACGCTGTTCATGTATTATGTCATCGATGTCGCCAGCGGCTACACCTCGGCCTATCTGCTGATCGTCGGCATAGCGCTCATCCTGCTGGTGCTGTTCTTCCCGAGAGGCATTCTCGGCAGCATCCGCCAGCGCTGGCTCGGGTGGTTGCCATGATGCCGCTGCTCACCACCAAAGGCCTGTCGCGCAGTTTCGGCGGCTTGCGCGCCGTCGACGGCGTCGACTTCGCGCTGATGCCGGGCGAGATCCGCGCTGTCATCGGCCCCAACGGTGCCGGCAAGACCACCTTCGTCAGCCTGGTCAGCGGCCGTATCCAGCCCTCGTCGGGCATGATCGTCTTCGACGGCGCGGACATCACCAATCTGCCGGCCTACGCCAGGGTTCGCCTTGGCGTCGCCTACACTTTCCAGATCACCAGCGTCTTTGCCAATCTCAGCGCCTACGACAATGTTGCCCTGCCGGTGCAGCGCACGCTGACCGACGGCCGCTCGAAGGGCGCGGTTCACACCGGCGTCATGGCCGCGCTCGAGCGTACCGGCCTTGCCGACCGCGCCGACATGCCGGCCGGGCAGCTGTCCTACGGTCACCAGCGGTTGCTGGAAGTGGCGATGGGACTGGCACTGAAGCCGCGGCTGCTGATCCTCGACGAACCGACGCAAGGGCTGGCCGACAGCGAGATCGATAATTTCATCGAGCTGGTGCGCGAGATCGCCGATAGCGCCACCGTGCTTTTGATCGAGCACAACATGCCGGTGGTCATGCGGCTCGCCGACCGCATCACCGTCTTCAACGCCGGCAGGATTTTGGCTGAAGGCACGCCCGAGCAGATCCGCGCCAATGCCGCGGTGCAGGACGCCTATCTGGGGACGACCCATGGCTGAGGCCCAGTCCAAGGCACTGACGATCTCCGGGGTCGACTGCTTCTATGGCGAGGTCCAGGTGCTCTATGGCCTCGATCTTGTCTTGAACGAGGGCGAAGTGCTCTGCCTGTTCGGCCGCAACGGCGCCGGCAAGACGACGACGCTGAAGGCAATCATGGGCCTGGTGCCGGTAAGCTCAGGCTCGATCCGGCTCGAAGGGCGGGAATTGACCGGCTTGCCGGCGCACGAGGTGCCCAAGGCCGGCCTCGCCTACGTGCCGCAGGGCCGGCGGCTGTTCGCCGAGATGACGGTGGCTGAAAACATCGAGATCGGCCTGATGGCCCGCAACAAGGGCAAGGCGACGCGCGAAAACGTGCTCGATCTTTTTCCGCTGCTGCGCCAGCGCCTCAGGCAGCGTTCCGGCACGCTGTCCGGCGGTGAGCAGCAGATGCTGGCCATGGCCCGCGCCCTGTGCCTGGAACCACAGGTGCTTCTGCTCGACGAGCCGACCGAAGGGCTGATGCCGTCGATGATCGCCAAGATCCGCGAAACGGTGTCGAAGCTGCGTGCGCTTGGCGTGTCGACAATTCTTGTCGAGCAGCGCGTCGATGCCGTGCTCTCGGTCGCAGACCGCGTTTGTTTCATCGAAAACGGCCGCAACCGCGAGACGGTCGACGTTGAGGAGCTGCGTGCCGATCCCTCGGCGGTCCGTCGCTATGTCGGCGTCGGATGATCAGGCAAAGAACAGCAAGCCGGCAAGCAGGAATGTCGGGATCAGCACCGCGCCCGACCATGCCATATAGCCAAAGAAGCTCGGCATCTTGATGCCGCGATGCCTGGCAATGGCATAGACCATGAAATTCGGCGCATTGCCGACATAGGTGTTGGCGCCCATGAACACCGCGCCTGCCGAGATCGCCGCCAGCGTCGAGGCGAACTCGGTCATCAGATGCTGCGCATCGCCGCCAGCCAGCTCGAAGAACACCAGATAGGTCGGCGCATTGTCGAGGAAGGACGACAGCGCTCCGGTCAGCCAGAAATAGGCAAGGTTGTCCGGCGCGCCGGTCGGCGAACTGACCAGCAGCACCAACGGCGCCAGCGCGCCGTCGAGCCCGGCCCGCAATATGGCGACGACCGGCACGATGCAGATGAAGATGCTGGCGAACAGCTTCGCCACCTCGGCAATCGGCCCCCAGTTGAAGGCGTTTGCGCCGCGAAACTCCTTCGGCGAGACGACAAGCGAAGTGAAGGCCAGTATCAGGATGGCGGCGTCGCGCACCAGATTCTGCAGCTCGAGGCTGACGCCCTGAAAAGAGAAACTCACTCCCGGCTTCCAGGCAGCGGAAATCAGGATCGCGGCGATTACGCCGGCCAGCAGCGGGATGTTGGCCAGGCCGCGAATGCGCACCTTGCTGTCGGGCGTCGGATCCTTGATCTTCGGCGCGCCTTCCTCCCGGCGATGCATGATGATGTCGATCGCCAGGAAAACAGCCAGCACCACGCCGGCGACGAACAGCGTCTCGGGCAGCAGGTGAACTGTCGTCCAGAAGAAATCGACGCCGCGCAGAAAGCCGACGAACAGCGGCGGATCGCCCAGCGGCGTTAGCGACCCGCCGATGTTGGAAACCAGGAAGATGAAAAAGATGACGACATGGGCGTTGAAGCGCCGGTTGTCGTTGGCGCGGATGAGCGGCCGGATCAGGATCATCGAGGCGCCGGTTGTGCCAATGATCGAGGCAAGCAGCGCCCCTCCCAGCAACAGCCCGGCATTGACCAGCGGCGTGCCGTGTATGTTGCCGGCAACGAAGATACCGCCCGAAATGGTGAACAGCGCAAACAGCAGGATGATGAACGACATGTATTCGGTGAGCAGCGCATGCAGCACCGCCTGCGTGGCGGACGGGATGCCGAAGGCGATGGCCAGCGGCCCGATCACCAACGCTGCCCAGAAGGCAGCGATCTTGCCGTAATGGTGCTCCCAAGCATGATGGAACAGCAGCGGGCCGGTCGCGATGCAAAGCAATAGCCCGGCAAACGGCAGCACCCACCAAAGCGACATGGCGGCGCCCGGCAATTCGTGCGCTTCGGCCGCGAGAACCGCTCTCGGAGAAAAGATTGCTGCAATAAGTGCAGCACTTGCCGTCAACGCCGCAAACCGCATGAAGCCCCTCAAAAGTCTGTCAGGTTCGGGTGGATGACGTTCAAATCAGTGTCACGCCGGCATCGCGCATCCGGCCCAGCATCCTCTCCACGGAGCCGTTGAGATCGATGCCGCGGCAGGCGTCGAGCCGCACGGACGTCTCAAAACCGAGCTTGACTGCGTCGAGCGCCGAAAAGGCGACGCAGAAATCCGTCGCCAGGCCGACCAGGGTCAGCGTCTCGATGTTCCGATCCCGGAGATAGCCGGCAAGGCCGGTCGGCGTCGTCCGGTCGTTCTCGAAGAATGCGGAATAGCTGTCGATCGCAGGACGGAACCCCTTGCGGATCACCAGCTCGGCCTTGCTCCAGGCGAGGCCCGAATGGAAATCCGATCCCAGGCTGCCCTGGATGCAGTGATCCGGCCACAGCGTCTGGTGGCCATAAGGCACGTCGATCGTTTCGAACGGGTGCTTGCCGGGGTGGCTGGAGGCAAAGCTCGAATGGCCGGCAGGGTGCCAGTCCTGCGTCAGCAGGACGTGCTCGGTCCGCCGGATCAGGTCATTGACCAACGGCACGATTTCGTCGCCACCGGCCACTTCAAGGGCGCCACCCGGGCAGAAATCGTTCTGCAGGTCGATAACGACAAGCGCTTCGTCGGCCATGGAGCCTCCTTATTTTCTTGGTCTTGAGCTTAGGCTCCAATGAAAACGCGACCGGACGCAGAAACTTGACCAGATGGCCGGCTGCGTCAACCTCTCATGGCATAACAAATGCGTTCCGGGTGCACCGGTGCCAACAGCCGTGCAAACTCTGGCTTTGACAATTCCTGCCGGCTTGATATCATTTGCATACGAATGAATTTCCTGCCTTGAATGCTCGGGAAAATCTTTCGGCAGGATCCCCTCTCGGGAAGCCCATTCTGGGAAGGCAAAGCGTGATCCGTTACGCAAAACCCACCACGGTCGACGACGCCCTCGCTTTGCTGGGCGAAGGGCAATGGCGCATCCTCGCCGGCGGCACCGACTTCTATCCGGCACAGGGCAGCAAGCCTTTCCGCGACAATGTCCTCGATATCAATGGCCTGGTGGCATTGCGCGGCATTGCCGAAGCCGAAAACCATTGGCTCGTCGGCGCGCGCACCACCTGGACCGATCTCGTCCGCCATCCTCTGCCGGCGGCTTTCGACGCGCTGAAGCAGGCGGCGCGGGAAGTCGGCTCGGTGCAGATCCAGAACGTTGCCTCGATTGCCGGCAATCTCTGCAACGCCTCGCCGGCCGCCGACGGCGTGCCGCCGCTGCTGGTGCTCGATGCCGAAGTCGAACTGCGTTCCGCTGTGGCGACCCGGCATCTGCCCCTTGCAGAATTCATCCTCGGCAACCGTCGCACCGCACTGCAGCCCGGCGAAATGGTCATGGCAATCCGCATTCCCAAACCCGCGACCGCCGGCAGCTCCGCCTTCGTGAAACTCGGCGCGCGGCGTTATCTCGTCATCTCCATCGCCATGGCCGCCGCACGCCTGGCCGTCGAAGATGGTAGGGTCAGGAACGCGGCCGTCGCCGTCGGTTCCTGCTCGGTTGTCGCCAGGCGCCTGGCGGGTGTCGAGGCGGCGCTACGCGGCCGGCCCGTCGGCCACGCGCTGGCCACTGCGATCCAATCCGCACCGATGGACGAGCTGTCGCCGATCGGCGACGTGCGCGGCAGCGCCGAATATCGGCTGGACGCTGCGCGCGAGATCGTCGCCCGCGCCGTGCTTGGTGCGATGGGCGCTGTTCCCGACGAAAGGGCGGCGGCCTGATGGACATGGAGCGCGCCGACATCGCCTTCGAAGTCAACGGCGCCGCCGTCAGCGTTTGCGTGCCGCCGGTGCGGCGGCTGTCCGCGGTGTTGCGCGACGAACTGCGGCTGACCGGCACCAAGATCGGCTGCGATGCCGGCGATTGCGGCGCCTGCACGGTGCTGGTCGACGGCGAGCCGGTCTGCGCCTGCCTGATGCCCGCGGCTTCCGCCTCCGGCACCGTGGTGACGACCGTCGAAGGCCTCGCCAATGGCCGGTTGTCGGCGCTGCAGGCTTCGTTCCTCAGCCATGGCGCAGCGCAATGCGGCGCCTGCACGCCCGGCCTGCTGGTCGCGGCAACGGCACTCCTGGACAGGACGCCTTGCCCGAGCGAGGCCGAAACGCAGGATGCACTGGGCGGCGTGCTCTGCCGCTGTACCGGCTACCGCAAGATCGTCGCCGCGGTGATGGATGCTTGGCGCCACGCCGACGGTCTCGATCAGCGCATGCCATCCTCTGGCCATGCCGTCGGCTCCTCCCCGATCCGCCTCGATGGCCTTCCGAAAGTCACTGGCGGCGAAAAATTCGGCGGTGATTCATTCCCGGCCGACGCATTGTCGGTGTTGGTGGTCCGCTCGCCGCATTATCATGCCGCTTTCACTTTTGGCGATCTCGGCAGCTGGGTGAAATCCCGTCCTGGCATTGCCGGCGTCTTCACCGCCGCCGACATTCCGGGAAAGAATTGTTTCGGCGTCATCGCGCCCTTCGCCGACCAGCCGGCGCTGGCCGAAGGGGTTTCGCGCTTTCGCGGTGAGGCGGTGGCGCTGGTCGCCGGCGAACGCGAGGCTATCCTCGATCTCGACCTAGCCGATTTCCCTGTCAGTTGGACCGAGTTGCCGCATTTTCTGGAAACTGGCGAAGCGCAGGCCGGCGGTGCGCAACTAGTCCATGAAAACCGGCCCTCGAACCTGCTCACCTCCGGCTTCGTGGAGCGTGGCGACCCCGAAGCCGCGCTCGCCGGTGCGGCTTTCGCCGTTTCCGGCGCCATCCACACTTCCTATGTCGAGCACGCCTATATCGAACCGGAAGCCGGCTATGCCTTCATGGACGGCGACACGCTGGTCGTCGTCGCCTGCACGCAGGCGCCCTATATGGACCGTGACGACACGGCAAAAGTGCTCGGCCTTGCCCCGGAACAGGTGCGCATCGTGCCGACCGCCACCGGCGGCGGCTTCGGCTCCAAGCTCGACGTCTCGCTGCAACCGCTCATCGGCCTCGTCGCCATGAAAACCGGCCGGCCGGCGGCGCTCGCCTACAGCCGCACCGAATCGATGATCTCGACCACCAAGCGCCATCCCGCTCAGATGAGAGCGAGCATCGGCGCCGATGCCGACGGCCGCATCACCGGCATGGTCTTCGCCGGCGATTTCAACACCGGCGCCTATGCCAGTTGGGGGCCGACGGTCGCCAACCGCGTGCCGGTGCACGCCTCCGGCCCCTATGCGACGCCGAACTATCGGGCCGAAGGCCGCGCCATCCACACCAATGGCCCGATTGCCGGCGCCTTTCGCGGTTTCGGCGTGCCGCAGGCGACGATCATGCAGGAGACCCTCTATGACGACCTGGCCGACAAGCTCGGCATGGATCGGCTCGACTTTCGCCTGAAGAACTGCCTTCGGAACGGATCCGAAACAGTCACCGGCCAGCGGCTCGAGTCGGGCGTCGGCATCGCCGACTGCCTCGAGGCCCTGCGCTCACATTGGCGGCGTGCCCTAACTGACGCCGACGCGTTCAACGCCCGTAGCAGCGGCGAAAAAAAACGCGGCGTCGGCGTCGCCTCTTGCTGGTACGGTTGCGGCAACACCTCGCTGCCCAATCCGTCGACTATCAAGGTCGGCATCTCGGCATCGGGCGAAGTCGTCCTGCATCAGGGGGCGGTCGATATCGGGCAAGGTTCGAACACTGTCATCGCGCAGATCTGCGCCGACGCGTTGGGTCTTCCGCTTGAAAAGCTGCGGCTGAAAGGCGCCGACACGGCGATCACCCCCGACGCCGGCAAGACGTCGGCCTCGCGCCAGACCTTCGTCACCGGCAAGGCCGCCGAAAAGGCCGGCCGCGCCTTGCGCGATGAGATCTTGCGTTTCGCCAATGTCTCGGAAAAGGCGGCGATTGCGCTGGACGGCACAAGTCTGAGCATCGGGGAAGGCGAAGCGACGCGCCGCATCGATCTTTCCTCGCTGAAGGCAGACGCCGAAGGCTTTGTCTTCCGTGCCGAGGAAAGCTATGACCCGCCGACGCTGCCGCTCGATGCCAAGGGCCAAGGCAAGCCTTATGCCGTCTATGGCTATGGCGCCCAGATCGCCGAACTGGAGGTCGACCTCAGGCTCGGCACCGTGAAGCTTATAAAAATCACCGCCGCGCACGATATCGGCAAGGCCATCAACCCTTTACTGGCAGAGGGCCAGATCGAGGGTGGCATCGCCCAGGGCATCGGCATGGCGCTGATGGAAGAATATATCCCCGGCCGCACCGAAAACCTGCACGACTATCTGATCCCGACGATCGGCGACGTGCCACCGATCGAGACCATCCTGATAGAAGTTCCGGATCCGGAAGGACCCTTCGGCGCCAAGGGTTTGGGCGAGCATGTGCTGATCCCGACGGCGCCGGCGATCCTCAACGCCATCCGCCACGCCACCGGTGTGCTGGTCACCAAAATTCCGGCGACGCCGACCCGCATTCGCGCCGCCATCCTCGACAAGGAGGCGCGCCGATGAGCGAGCTTGCCGAACGCTTCGAGACACACGATCCCGGCGAGAAGCTGGTGGCCGAGAAGATCCGCTGCGATGCCTGTCCGGTCATGTGCTACATCGCCGAAAGCCGCACCGGCGCCTGCGACCGCTACGGCAATGTTGGCGGCAGGATCGTGCGGATGGATCCACTGACCATCCTCGACCACGCGGCCGAGACCGGCGCCGCAATCGTACCCTTTGCCGAAGAAGGCGAGACATGGGACGGCGAACTGGTCAACACCGGCCGCCGCTTCGTCACCGCCATCGGCGCCGGCACCACCTATCCCGATTACAAGCCGGCGCCCTTCATCGTCAGCCAGGAGGTCGAGGGCGTCGATCTGGTCACCGTCGTCACCGAGGGCATCTTCTCCTATTGCGGCGTCAAGGTGAAGATCGACACCGACCGTCATATCGGCCCCGAAACGGCGACGGTCCGTGCCCAAGGCGAGGCGATCGGCCATGTCACGACCGGCGAATACGGCTCGCAGATGCTGTCGCTGGGCGGCGTACATCATTTGACCGGCGGCTCGAAGGCTGAAGGGCGCGCCACCTGCGACGCCATGCTCGCCCTGTGCAACCGCAAACCGGTTGAACTCGTCATCGACGGCGGCGCCACCGTCATCGTCGAAGCCGGCAAGCCGCCGGTCATCGACGGCAAGCTCGAGCAGCGCATGCGCGTCGGCTGCGGTTCGGCTACCATAGGCATGTTCGCGACCCAATGGCGCGGCCTTGTCGACGAGGTGGTGGTGGTCGATGACCACATCACCGGCGTCGTCTCCGAGCATCAGGCCGGCAAGGTGCTTGGCTGGCAGGATACCGGCATCAAGATCATCGGCCGCCGTTCGACGCCGGGCCGTTATTTCAAGGTGTCGGAGCCCGGCCTCGGCTGGGGCGGCACCAGCATTTCCGACCCGCTGTCGATCCTTGGTGAATGGAACGCCAAAAAGGGTGCGCGCCCCGGCATGTCGCTGCTGATGGTCTCGACCACCGGCGAGCAATTCGCCTATTACGAGCTCGACGACGAACTGAAGCCGGTCCAGAAACCGTTCCCGGAGCGGCTGCGGAAGTCGGTCGAACTGATCGAGGACAATTGCGAGCCGGCGCTCTGCACCGTGCTTTTCGTCGGCGGCGCCGGCGGCTCGCTGCGCGCCGGCGTCACCGAGAACCCGGTCAATCTGACCCGCTCGGTGCAGGGCTTGACGACCTATGTGACGGTCGGCGGCGCGCCGGTCTATGTCTGGCCGGGCGGCGGCATCACGCTGATGGTCGACGTCACCCGCGTGCCGGAAGGCGCCTTCGGCTATGTGCCGACCCCGGCGCTGGTGGCGCCGATCGAGTTCACCATGCGCCGCGACGATTATGTCAGGCTTGGCGGCTACGAAGGCGAAATCCGCAGCGTCGACGATATCCTGGCCAAGGGCGGCGAATATCTCAATCCGCGCCGCGGCACGGCCGCACCCCGTGACAATCCCTGGCCGCCGCTGGCGCAGTTGCGTCGCGCGGCCGCAAACGGGGCCGGGCGATGAACGGCCCGCAGGCGCATTGGCTCGAGGACGGCCGGAGGCTTCACCTCAATCATGGGCCGATCGACCTGATCGTCGAGGCATTCGGCGAGGCGAGTGAATGCAGCGCCGCATATCGTCAGGCAGTGGCGCGCTTCCAGACAATCCTGCCCGAACTGGTCGAAGAGTTGCCCGAACTGCGGCGCCCGGCCGCCTCGCGGCCACGTGCTTTCGCTGGCCCGACGGCGCGCCGCATGGAAGCGGCGGTCGTTCCGCTAGCGAAACAATTCATCACACCGATGGCGGCCGTCGCCGGCTCGGTAGCCGACGAAGTGCTTGGCGCGCTGCTTGCCGGCCGCCGGCTCGAGCGCGCCTATGTCAACAATGGCGGCGACAGCGCGATCTATCTCGGCCACGGGCAGTCGATGACGCTTGCCATTGCCGGGACAGGTCATGGGTTGGTAGATCGTCTCACGATCCGCCCCGAAGACGGGATCCGCGGTGTCGCGACAAGCGGCTGGCGCGGCCGCTCCTTTTCGCTGGGCATCGCCGACGCGGTCACGGTGCTGGCGCGAACGGGTGCTGAAGCCGATGCCGCCGCGACCTTGATCGCCAACGCCGTCGACCTGCCCGGTCATCCGGCCGTTAGGCGCGTACGGGCGCGCGATCTCGCACCTGACAGCGATCTCGGCGACCGTTTGGTGACGCAGGGCGTGGGGCTGCTTTCCGCCGCTGAAATCGCTATTGCGCTGGAAGGCGGATTTGCCGTTGCCGAGGAGTTTCGGCGGCGCGGCCTGATTGCCGCCGCGGCGCTTTTCCTCGGCGGTCAGGCGCGCATCGCAGGTCCGATGGCGCTCGCCAATAAAGTTTTAGAGAGGGAAATTGCTCATGCCTGAGTTTCCGATCCGCAAGATCGCCGTGCTGACCGAAGAGATTTTTCACGAAGGCGGGCCGGTGGCGAAGGTGCCGCGGCGCCGTGCCGCGGCAATGGCTGTGGTCAAGAACCCGTTCGCCGGCCGTTACGTCGAGGAACTGCAGAGCGCCATGGAGGATTTGAAGCCGCTCGGGCTGCTGCTCTCCGACAGGCTTATTGCCGCATTGGGCGGCGACGTCAAACAGATCGACGGTTACGGCAAGGGCGCCATCGTCGGCATGGCGGGCGAGCTGGAGCATGGCGCGCTGTGGCATGTGCCGGGCGGCTATGCCATGCGCGAACGGCTCGGCGACGCCAAGGCGATCGTGCCCTCGGCGAAGAAGGTCGGCGGCTTCGGCGCGCGGCTCGATGTGCCGCTCGGCCACATCAACGCCGCCTATGTGCGCAGCCATTTCGATGCCATGGAAATCGGCATTAGCGATGGCCCCCGTCCCGACGAGATCCTGTTTTGCCTCGCCATGACCTGCGGCCCGCGCGTGCACGACCGCATGGGTGGGCTGGCGGCCAAGGACATTAAGGCATGGGATGGGCTGCGGTGAGCGCCGAGGACAATCTGCTCGAGCTGGTCGAGGCCGAGGAGCCTGACGAAAACGACTATCGCTTGCAGGAGCAGGTCGGCTTCATCCTGCGCAAGGCGCATCAGCGCCATGTCTCGATCTTCGCCGCACACATCGCCGATCTGACGCCGCCGCAATTTGCAGCTTTGGCCAAATTGCGCGACGTCGGCGAGACCTCGCAGAACCAGCTTGGCAGCCTGATCGCCATGGATGCGGCCACCGTGAAGGGCGTCATCGACCGGCTGAAAGCGCGTGGCTTTGTCGAACTTAGCAAACACGAAATCGACAAACGGCGCCTGCTGGTCAATCTGACCGCCGAGGGGCGCGACGCGATCGAGCGGCTGATTCCGCTTGCCCGTGAGATTACGCAGGAAACGCTGGCGCCGCTTTCCGCCAAGGAAGCGGCCATTTTCATGAAGCTGCTGGCCAAGCTGGCTTAATCTGCTGCCTGCCGGCGTTTGGTTGTTGTTCCTGCCGGGCGCTGAACGCCCGGCAGGAAAGCCTCGTCTCAGAGGCCGTTGTCCTTCAGGATCTGGGCGGCATTTTCCTTGGTGATCTTCTGCGTCGGCAGGGTGATGGTCTTTTCCACCTTCTCCCCGTTCAGGAACTTGATCGCCTGCCGCAGCCCTTCGGCGCCCGGCGTCACATAAGTGAACGTCGCCGTCAGCTCGCCATTGGCGACCAGCTGCACGCCTTCATTGGGCAGGCCGTCGATGCCGATGAACTTGATGTCCTTCTCACGTCCGACGTCCTTGGCGGCAAGATAGGCGCCATAGGCCATCGGATCATTGTGGCCGTAGACAAGATCGATTTTCTCGTTGTTGCGCAACGCCGTCGCCATGATGTTGTAGGCCTGGTCCTGCTTCCAGTCGCCCGACTGCTGGTCGAGCAGGTATTTTATGCCTGGCTCCTTATCGGTGAATTCATGGAAGCCGTCATGGCGGTCGTGTGCCGGCTGGGTGCCCATGCCGCCCCAGATCTCGACGACGTTGCCGGCGGCCTTGCCCTTGCCGCCAAGCAGCTCGACGGCATATTCACCGGCAGCCCGGCCGATCAGCTTGTTGTCGCCGCCGACGAACTGCGTGTAGTCGTTGGTTTCGACGTTGCGGTCGAGCACGAAGACCGGGATCTTGGCATCGATCGCCTGCTGCACGACACCGGTCAGGCCGGCGGATTCTTTCGGTGATACCAAGAGCGCATCGACCTCCTGACGGATAAGGTTTTCGACATCGGCGACCTGCTTCTCGGTCTTGTCCTCGCCGTCGGTGATGATCAGCTCGAGTTCCGGATGCTTGGCCGCTTCGGCCAGGATGTCCTTGTTGAACTGGGCGCGCCAGGGTTCGATGGTCGTCACCTGCGAGAAGCCGATCTTCCACTTCTTGTCCTGCGCATGGGCGCCGCCGGCAAGCATGGCGGTCGTGGTCAGGAGTGCCGCTGTCAGCCCGGCGAGCTTCAACAATTCACGTCGTTTCATTTCTTGTTTCCTCCAATATTCAGAGACGCGGTCTCTTGCGACGGCCGCTTTGCCGCGGCCGTTTCCTTGTGCGCTTGCCCGCCGGGCAGTCGCAGATAGAAGAGAAGATCACCGGCACTGCGCTCCTGTACGAGCACGGTACCGATGATGATCATCCCCTTCAGCACCAGCTGAAGGTTCGAATTGATGTTGTGCAGTTGCAGGATGTTGGAGAGCAGCCCGAAGATCAGCACGCCGCAGAACGTCCCGGTGAGGCTGCCGCGTCCGCCCATCAGGCTGGTGCCGCCGATGACCACGGCGGCAATGGCGTCGAGCTCCAGCCCGGCGCCGGCGTCCGGCTTGCCTTGCCGGTACTGCGCGACATAGAGCACCGCCGCGATGCCGGCCAGCAGCCCTGACACGGCATAGGTGGCGATCTTCACGCGGCCTGCGGCGATGCCCGACAGCCGCGCCGCCTCCTCATTGCCGCCGATCGCATAGACATAGCGGCCGAACGGGGTGAAGCGCAGCACGGCGCCGTAGATCAGGATGGCGCCGAGGAAGAACAGGCCCGGCATCGGGATCACGCCGAATACCAGAGAGCGCAGCATTTCGAAATCGGCGGTGGCATTCGAGCCGGTGTAGACCGGCAGCACCGCATTGTTCTGGCCGGCTGTCAGCCGGGCGATGCCGAGCGCAGTGACCATCATCGCCAGCGTCACGATGAAGGGCTGCAGCCGCCCGGCGACGATGATGAAGCCGTTGAGCGCGCCGAACAGCAGGCCGACGCAAGGCGCCACCAGCAGCACGCCGAGCACGCCGAATTTTGAGCCCACCTGCGGCAGCAGGAACCACAGCACCAGACTGCACAGGATCACCCCGACAATGCCGGGCGTCACCAGCCCGCGAACGCTGTCCAACCTGATGTCGTGCGTGGCCTGCGCGCCGGCGCGGGATTTTTCGATGTTCAGCAGGATGAAACGAGTGACGAGAATGCCGAGGCAAAGGGCTGCCAGGGCAACTGTCGGCACCCCCAGCACCACCGCCGGCGTCACGCCGGGGACCGTCAGCAGCATGGCACAGACGACCGTGCAGATAGCCATCAGCGAGCCGACGGAAAGGTCGATACCGCCGGTGATGATCACCGCAGTCATGCCGGTGGCAATCAGCCCGGTGGTCGACACCTGGCGCAGCACATCGAGCAGGTTGCCGTAGGACAGGAAGATGTTGTTGCCCTTGGAGCTGATCGGCGAGCCGAGCACGCCGATCAGGAAGATGGCGATCAGGCCCCAATAGAGCTTCGTCCGGGACAGGATATGCAAAATGCTCATGCGGCAGGCCTCGTCATCGTCCGTCGCGGCGCCGCAAGCCGCATGATGGCCTCCTCGCTGGCTTGCGCGCGGGACAGGATTCCCGTCTGGCGGCCGTCGGCCATGACCAGGATACGGTCGGAAAGATGCAGCAGCTCCGGCAATTCCGAGCTGATGACGGCGATTGCCAGCCCGTCTCGCGCCAGCTTGAAGATGAGATCGTAGATTTCCCGCTTGGCACCGACATCGATGCCGCGCGTCGGCTCGTCGAGCAGCAGCACCCGCGGCCTCGTCGCCAGCCATTTACCGATGACGACCTTCTGCTGGTTGCCGCCGGACAGCGTGCCGGCCGGCTGCTCGACGGTCTCGCAGCGAATTCCGAGCGCCTTGACGGCGTCCCGTGCCAGCCCTTGCTCGCCGGCCAGCGAGCGCAGGCCGAACCGCGCCAGCGCGCCGACCAGCGGCAGTGCGACATTGTCGGTGATCGAGGCCTCGAGGTGCAGGCCTTGCGTCTTGCGGTCTTCGGTGACCAGGGCGATGCCGAGCCGGCGTGCGTCGCGCGGCGAACGGATTTCTACTGCCTCGCCATCGAGCCAGATCTCACCGCCGGCACGGCCGCCGCTGGACCCGAAGATGGTTTCCAGGATTTCGGTACGGCCCGAGCCCAGCAATCCGCCGATACCGAGAATTTCTCCGGCGGCAAGATCGAAGCTGACGCCGTCGAGCACGGTGCGCCAGCCATGGCGATTGGGCTTCGACAGCGACAGCTCGCTTACGGAAAGGACGGTGTTGCCACCGGGAATGCGGTGTTCCTGGGAGGAAGCAAGCAGGTTTCGCCCGACCATCGCCGAAATTATGGCGTCTTCGTCGAGCTTGTCCATCGCCTGCGTCAGGACGTGGCGTCCATCGCGAAACACGGTGACGCGGCTGGCCAGATGCATAACCTCGTCGATGCGGTGCGAAATGTAGACGATCGCCACGCCGCTGTCGGCGAGCTGGCGGATGATGCGGAACAGCCGCTGGCATTCGGCCGGCGAAAGCGCCGAGGTCGGCTCGTCCATGATCAGAATGCGCGCCGACATCGACAGCGCCTTGGCGATCTCGACCAGCTGCTGTTCGCCGACGCGCAAGGCACCGACGCGCGCATCCGGGTCGAGCTGGATGCCGAGCCTTTGCAAGAGCGTTCCGGCGGCGCGGCTGCTCGCCTTGCGGTCGACGATCAGTCCGGCGATCAGCTTCTCGCGGCCGAGAAAAATGTTGTCGGCGACGCTGAGTTCGGGGACGAGGTTCAGCTCCTGGTGGATGATGGCGATGCCGGCGCGCTCGGCTTCGCGGACGCCGGTAAAGCGCACCGGGTGGCCATCGATACTGACCGTTCCGTTATAATCCGTGTAGACGCCGGACAGGATCTTCATCAGCGTCGACTTGCCGGCGCCGTTCTCGCCCATCAGCGCATGGACCTCGCCGCGCCGCAGTTCGAAGCCGACATCGACAAGCGCGGCGATACCGCCGAAGGACTTGGAGATGTGCTCGGCGCTCAGTACGACAGCCGAGCCGTCCGCCATAACGCCTTGCGCAGGGATGGAATTGCCGTGCTGCATGACAAGGACGGCCTCCCTCCGTCGTCACCGAACACCTCAAACGCTAATCTAAACGTTTCGATCATGTCAAGGCAATATCTGGAGCCTGAGATTGTTCCATTTCAATTCTTGCGCAAAATCATAAGATTCCGTACGTATTGCTACCGTGGAGTGGTGAAACGTTTCGAAAATGACAGCGTCAGGACGAAAAAAGCAGCGCAAATTCACTGCTCCGACTATGCTTCATGTGGCCGAGGCCGCGCGTGTTTCCGTGGCCACCGTATCGGCGCTGATCAACGGCACCGCGACCGTCAGCCCCGAGCTCAGCCAGCGCATCGAACAGGCGATCCGCGACATCGGCTACAAGCGCAACGCCATTGCCCGCAGCCTGAAGATGGGCACCACACGCACCATCGGGCTCACCGTCCCACACATCACCAATCCGTTCTTTACCGACGTCGTTTCGGTCATCCAGCAGGCTTTCGACAGGGCCGGCTACGCCGTCATGCTGTGCTGCACCGACGAGCACCTGAACACGCAGGACGACCAGATCAGGCTGCTGCTCGACCGCATGGTCGACGGACTGATCGTCGCGCGTGTCGGTGACGGCGCGATCCTCAAACGGATTGTCGACGACGCCAATGTGCCGGTCGTGCTGCTCGACCGTGTTTGCCAGGGTGTCGACACCGATGCCGTCGTTCTCGACAATCAGCGCGCGGTGTTCGACGCCATCACTTACCTGATCGATCTCGGCCATCGGCGCATCGGCTACATCTCCGGCTCGTTCGATATCTCGCCGATGCATGACCGCATGGCGGGATACCGCGAGGCCCTCCAGGCCGCCGGCCTGCCGGCCGAGACCGAACTCGTCCGCTTCGGCAACTTCCACGAAGTCGATGGCTACAACGCAACCATGCAGCTGCTTTCGCTGCACGACCGGCCGAGCGCCATCTTTTCGGCCAACAACCCGATGGTGATCGGCACCATGAAGGCCATTCGCGATATCGGCCTGTCCTGTCCGGAGGATATTTCGGTCGCCTGCTTCGACGATTTTCCGTGGTCGGATGTGTTCCGGCCGCAATTGACCACGGTCGCCCAGCCGGTGCAGGCGATTGGCGAACAGGCGGCCAATCTGCTGCTCGACCGGCTCGCCGGAAACAGGGATGCGCCGCCGCGCAAACTGACGCTCAAGGGACGCTTGATGATCCGCAATTCATGCCGTCCGCCAGGTGCGATCGCGCAGAGCGTCAGCGCGTAGCGCTTGGGCTCTGTTCAGAAACTTTGCAATGCCGGACGGACAGCGCTCCCTCTGTCCTGCCGACCCCGGGCCTTCGCAGCCACTACGGGCGTTCGTCTTTCGAAAACCGAGCAATTGAAGGACGCGGCGCCGATCGAGCCAAGTGGCCAACAATCAGCCAGCCGACAGTCAGGAAAATCTTGGCAATCGAAGCATGTCGGTTTAGGAATATGACGAGATGCGGCTGATCGCCCACACGGGCGCCGGCTTGAGTCATGCGCGTGAGATCGATCCTAATCGGGCTGGTACTTGCTGGGATGGCCGCATTCTTCGGCTGCACCACCGGCGGCGCATTAAAGACTTTCCCCTCGGCCTATGGCGGCCTCACCGACGCCGGTTTTCGCGTTCCGCCGGTTCCGATCTACAAGGTTGACCAAAAGTTCCGTCGGCAGACAGTGCCTTATGCGACTGAAGAGGCGCCGGGCACCATCATTGTCGATACAGGAGCGAAGTTCCTCTACTACGTGTTAGGAGACGGTCAGGCACTGCGCTACGGCATCGGCGTCGGCAAGGCGGGCTTCGAGTGGCATGGCACTGCTCACGTTGCGAGGAAGCGCGAATGGCCGGATTGGAGCGCGCCGTCCGCCATGATTGTACGCGAGCAGAAGCGAGGCCGCATCATACCGGCCCATATGGAGGGCGGACTCGTGAACCCGCTCGGTGCGCGGGCGCTTTATCTTTTCAACGAGAAGGGTGACACTGGATATCGCCTGCACGGTAGCCCCGAATGGTGGTCCATCGGCAAAGCCGTGTCTGCGGGCTGCATTCGCCTCATGAACCAGGACATCATCGATCTCTATGACCGCGCCACAATCGGCACCAAGGTGATCGTCATTTAGTGGACGCCGCGTTTCCCGCTAACGGACGAGCATGACGGATCGAAAACCTCCGCGTAAAACGCGCGAAATGTTCGCTATGTCTTCGCACACCTGTTCGCGATGTTCCCTGCCTAAGGCCGGCCTTGCCCGCAACAGTGGCAAGTGGCGAACCAACTCTCAGGCAGCTTCCGACAGCGATTTGTGAGCGTCGGCCAGGATCTCGAACGAGCGCACCCGCGCCGCATGGTCGAAAATCTGCGCTGTGACCATCAGCTCGTCGGCCCCTGTGCGGCGCACAAACGCCTCGATGCCTTGCCTGACCGTTTCCGGGGAGCCGACGACGGCGCAGGAAAGCGCTTGGCCGAGCATGGTCTTGGCCATTGGATCGAGGTCGCGCTCATATCCTTCGACCGGCGGCGGCAATCGGCCGGGCCGGCCGGTGCGCAGATTGACGAAGGCCTGCTGCAGCGAGGTGAACAACAGCCGCGCCTCGGCATCGGAAGGAGCGGCGAAGACGTTGAGGCCGAGCATCACATAAGGCTTGTCGAGCTGCTCCGAAGGCTGGAAACGCGAGCGGTAGATCTCCAGAGCATGGTCAAGCTCGGCCGGCGCAAAATGCGAAGCGAAGGCGTAGGGCAGGCCGAGCATGGCGGCAAGCTGCGCGCCGTAGAGGCTGGAACCGAGAATCCAGATCGGCACCTTTTCGCCTTCGCCGGGCACCGCGCGGATGCGTTGGCCGTCTTCGGCCGGCTGCAAGTAACCCATCAGCTCGACGACGTCCTGCGGGAAATTGTCGGCGCCAGCGTCGAGGTTACGGCGCAGCGCCCGTGCCGTGGCCATGTCGGTGCCGGGCGCCCGCCCGAGGCCGAGATCGATGCGACCAGGATGCAGAGCGTTGAGCGTACCGAACTGCTCGGCGATGACCAGCGGCGAATGATTGGGCAGCATGATGCCGCCGGCGCCGACGCGTATCGTATTGGTGCCGCCGGCCACATGGGCAATGACCACCGAGGTGGCGGCGCTGGCGATGCCCGGCATATTGTGGTGCTCTGCCAGCCAATAGCGCCGGTAGCCCAGCCGCTCGGCATGACGGGCGAGATCGAGCGAATTGGCGAGTGACTGTGAAGCGTTGCTGCCTTCGACGATCGGCGACAGGTCGAGAACGGAAAGAACGGTCATCGGCGCGGGTTTCCTGTGGGCCGAAGGGATGTAGGAAGCCGTTGCCGAGGCGGCAAATTCAAAATGTTGATGGAGCGCTGGGGGAAACGGACGTGCGACCGATGCAAGGTCGTGATCTGCCCCATCGGGGGGACGCTTTTGACCCTTTAAGCCGCTACTTTTTCACCTCGGGAATCTCTTCGTCCTCGATCGCTGCCGTGTGTTGCGCCGCCAGGAAATTGCCGACATGGCTGAGACCGTCGAAATGATCGCAGAACACCTTGATGACGACCAGCAGAGGCACCGCCAGCAGCGCGCCGACAAAACCCCACAGCCATGACCAGAAGGCGATGGCGATGAGGATCGCCACTGCGTTGATTTCGAGACGGCGGCCGACCACCGTCGGCGTCACGAACTGGCCTTCGACGACATCGCACATAAGGACGAAGGCCGGCGCCAGCAGCGCATAGGAAATCGTGTCGAAGCTTATCAGCGCGATGATCGTAACCAGCGTGATGGTGGTCAGCGCCCCGATATAGGGCAGGAAATTGAGCAGAGCCGCTGCCGCGCCCCAGACCTGCGCGTTGGGCACGCCGAGCGCCCACAGGCCGAGCCCGATGACCACGCCGAGACATGTATTGATGACCGTGACAGTAAGCAGATAATGCGAGATTTCACGTTCTACGTCGTAGACGACGCGCAGCGCCCGCTTCTTTTCGCTGAGACTGGGGAAGGACTGGACGATCTTTTCATAGAACATCGTGCCCGAGGCGAGCAGGAACAGCGACAGGACGAAGACGATGGTAACGCTGGCGCCGGCCGACAGCACATTGCCGGCGGCCTGCGAGAGAATACCGGATGGCGCCGTCGCCACCCTCTGAACGCCTGGCTCCTGGGATGTCTGTGTCAGGCCCTCGATCTGGCGCGAAATCTCCACGATCCGTTCGAACGGACGGCGCAGTTGTGCCAAACGTTCGGTAAGCTGCTGGCCGATCGTCGAGGTGTTGTTGATGAGGTCGATGACCGGGCCGCTGAGCAGATATCCCGCGACGGCGACGAGGCAGAACGAAAGCAGCACCAACAGTGTCGCTGAAATGACATCGGGCATGCCATGCTTGCGCAGGAAGCGAACGATCGGCGTCAGCGTCAGCGCCAGCAGGAAAGCCAGAATGACCGGCATGAAGAAGGCGCGGGCGAAGTAAAGCGCGTAGATCGCCATGAGAATGAAGATGCCGACGAGCAGCGAACGCATCAGATGCGCATCCGCCCGCGCCTCGACGCGCGGATCCGGGCTTTCGGCAGCGCTTGCGCCCGAAGCGTCGGGTTCGGCTTTCATTCTGACCCTCGGCGGCACACCGCGATTGGTGCAGACCGTTGGCGAAAACGCCTCTGTCGCTTCAAGGTTCCGTTAGCCGGCGTCACCGGCAAGGCCGCCTCGCGGCCTTGCCAATAAATCAGGTGACTGGGAATCAGGCAACCGGCGCCGCCACGGCGGGAACGGCCTTCGCAGTTTCCCGGCGCACGATCGGCGCCACTTTGGTGCCGTAGAGTTCGATGGCCTTCATCACCTTGGCGTGCGGCATGGTGCCGATCGCCATTTGCAGCAGGAAGCGGTCGTTGCCGAATATCCTGTGCTGGGCAATGATCTTCTCGGCCACCTGTTCTGGATTGCCGACGAACAGCGCGCCGTTTGGGCCGCGCGATTGGTCGAAATGCGCCCGCGATGTCGGCCCCCAGCCGCGCTCGCGGCCGATGCGGTTCATCACCTCGGCCTGCGGCCCGTAAAAATCGTCGGCTGCCTGGTCCGTGGTGTCGGCAATGAAGCCGTGCACGTTGAGACTGGTGGCAAGGCTTGCCGGATCGTTGCCGGCGCGCCTGGCTGCATCCCTGTAGATGTCGAACAGCGGTGCGAACCGCGCCGGCTCGCCACCGATGATCGCCAGTGCCAGCGGCAACCCGAGCACGCCCGCGCGGGCGACGGATTGCGGTGTTCCACCGACGGCGATCCAGATCGGCAATTTGTCCTGCAAGGGCCGCGGATAGACGCCGCGGTCGTTGATCGGCGCGCGCAGACTGCCCGACCAGGTCACCTTGACATGATCGCGGATGGCGAGCAGCAGGTCGAGCTTCTCGGCGAAGAGCTCGTCATAATCTTCGAGATTGTAGCCGAACAGCGGAAAGGACTCGATGAACGAGCCGCGCCCGGCCATGATCTCGGCACGGCCGCCGGACAGAAGATCGAGGGTGGCAAACTGCTGGAAGACGCGCACCGGATCGTCGGACGACAGCACGGTGACAGCGCTGGTCAGCCTTATGCGCTTGGTCCGTTCGGCCGCCGCCGCCAGCGCCACCACCGGAGCCGAGGCAGCATAGTCGGGACGGTGGTGCTCGCCGAGACCAAAGACGTCCAGCCCGACCTGGTCGGCGAGCTCGATCTCCTCGATCAGGTTGCGCATCCGCTCATGCGCACCGATCGCACCGGGACCTGGTTCCGGGCTGACGTCGGCGAAGGTGTAGAGACCGAGTTCCATAGTGTGTCATCTCAGCGTTTTGTCTTGGCGCTACACGTAGCGATCAGTCCGCCGCCCCGCCAGATGCCTGGATGGTGAACAGTGCGGGTGCCTTTCAGCCGAATTCAATCGAAATGGCGTCTCCCGGCTGCAACAGATCAGAATTTCATGGCTGGCATACCGTTTTGGCGCTTGAACTCTCGGTTTTCGCGCGTATGTAAGCCTCGCAAATTGACTTCAGGGAAGTGGACTTGGCTATCTATAGGGAAAAAGACGTTTTCGAGCGGCGCAATGCCGCAAACGAGGCAAAGAAGGCGCTTCTGGAGCGCTTCAAGGCAAAGCCGGCGCCAGATGATCCAGCGGTGCTGGCACGACAGGCCGAGCGCAAGGCGATCCTCGAGGCCCGCGCGATACGCGAGGCCGAAAAGGCCAGGCTGAAGCAGGAAAAGCTGGCGCGCGAAGCGGCCGAAAAGGCCGAGCGCGAGGCAGCTGCCGAAGCGGCACGCATCGCCGCGGAAGAAGCCGCACAGGCCGAAGCGAAGATCCGGGAAGCTGAAGAGAACGAGCGGATCGCCCGTTTTCTTGCCGACGAGGCCGAACGCAAGGCCAAGCGTGACGCACGCTATGCCGCGCGCAAGCAGCGCACCGGCAGGACGCCGCCCGGCTTCTCCGCGCGATAGCGCCTTTCGGCACTGATCAGCCGAATTCAAGAATCAGGGCCGCCTTGCAGGGGCCCTGAACGCGTTCGTCTGTCAGAATCGGCTAAGCCGCGAGCTTCAGTCCCATGATGCCGCAGACGATTAGCGCGATGCAGGCCAGCCTGATCGCGGTCGCTGGTTCCCCGAGCAGCCAGATCCCCAGCAGCGCCGTGCCGACGGTGCCGATGCCGGTCCACACCGCGTAAGCGGTGCCGACCGGCAACGCCTTCAGCGCCAGGCCGAGCAAGGTTAGGCTGACGATCATCGAGGCTACCGTCAGGACGGTCGGCAGCGGCTTCGAGAATCCGTCGGTGTATTTGAGGCCGATCGCCCAGCCGATCTCGAACAGTCCGGCGAACAACAGGAAGATCCACGACATCGGAACGCTCCGTTTCGATGGCTTCCGGCCGATTTCTTGAAAAGCGCAAAAATTGCCTTCGCCGCATCCATAGGGGATGCGCGTGAGCTTAGTGAACAATCATACCGGCCGCGTTTGCGGCCGGTCGAGATAAGCCGAAACGGTAGCTGCGGCCCTACTTGTCCTTCAGCTTCATCGCCTTCACCGGCGGTGCCTTCAGGGCCGGCGCCGGAGCCGGTTTCTTCGCGTCCTTCTTCGGCTTGCGGGCCTCCTTGCCTGCCTTCATCGCACCCTTAGCCATGATTCGTTCCTCCAGTTGATGTCTGGCGAAGTGAAACAAGAGAAAACGCTCGACTGCAAGAGGCCGCTGCCGTGCAGTCGCCCTGGCCGATGGCTGTCAACTGGTTTCTAATTCCCTCGTAAACCGCAGCGGTCCGTGCCATGGTCTTCTTCGCACTGCAGCATCAGCCCTTGCGTTTCGCCGGCTGATGATCAGGCAGGCCGGTCAGGACGACAATGCGGATCCACATCGGTTGCCAGATGAGCTTCGACTTCCCGCAGGAAACACCGCTGATCGCGATGCTAAACGTCCATTATTCGCGCGCATCCGATCTTGAGCGGCCGGACTTCCTGACGTCGAACCCGCCGGTGCCGATCGAAAGCTACCGCGACAGTTTCGGCAATTGGTGCAACCGTTTCGTTGCGCCGGCCGGGCGCTTTGCGTTCGGCACGGACGCGGTGATCCGCGACCCCGGCTCCTTCGAGACGCGCGAGCTGACGGCGTGGCAGCACGAGGTGCGCGATCTGCCGTCGGAGACGCTGCTGTTCCTGCTGCCCAGCCGTTATTGCGAGAGCGACGTGCTGTCGAATGAAGCGTGGCGGCTGTTCGGCAACACCCCGCTCGGCATTCCGCGCGTCCAGGCGGTCTGCGACTTCGTCCATAACCACATCGTCTTCAACTATTTCAATGCACGGCCGACGCGCACCGCCGCCGAGGCCTATCGCGAGCAGAGTGGTGTATGCCGCGACTTTGCTCACCTCGCTGTTGCCTTCTGCCGCGCCCTGAACATTCCGACCCGCTACTGCACCGGCTATATCAGTGATATCGGCCTGCCAAAGCCGTGGTCGGACATGGATTTCGCCGCTTGGATGGAGGTCTATCTCGGCGGCCGCTGGCATGCGTTCGACCCGCGCAATAACGCGCCGCGCATCGGCCGCATCCTGATTGCCTCCGGACGCGATGCCGCCGATGTGCCGCTGACCCACATTTTTGGGCCGGGCGCGCTGGCTGGCTTCAAGGTCTGGACGGACGAGGTCGTCGAATAGCCCCGCGCCGCCCTTTTGAACAACTGACCTTGTGAACAACTGGGCACTTCGGGCGTTGTGGGGACTGTGGAGCGTGGGCGGGCGCTCCGCCAATCTCGGTGCATCAACCAAGGCAGCACACCATGGCGGCGCATGGCGGGTCGAAAAAAGTGATCTATGCGGCGCTCGCCGGAAATCTTGCGATCGCACTGACCAAATTTGCCGCTGCCTTGTTCACGGGCAGCTCGGCAATGCTCTCGGAAGGCGTCCACTCGCTCGTCGATACCGGCAATGGCAGCCTGCTGCTTTACGGCATGCACCGTGCCGCCCGGCCGGCCGACCGCACGCATCCGCTCGGCCATGGCCGCGAGCTGTACTTCTGGAGCTTCATCGTTGCGCTCCTCGTCTTTGCACTGGGTGCCGGCATATCGTTCTACGAAGGCGTGACGCACATCATGGCGCCGGAGCCGATTGCCAACGCCAAGGTGAACTACGCTGTCCTTGGCCTTTCCTTCCTCTTCGAAGGCACCTCTTGGCTGGTGGCGCTGAAGGAGTTCCGCCACCAAAAAGGCAGCCACGGCTGGCTCGAGGCGGTGCAGCTCAGCAAGGATCCGAGTGTCTACACCGTACTCTTCGAGGACAGCGCGGCACTTCTCGGCCTCGTTGTCGCCTTCGCCGGCATATTGGCGGCGGAATTGCTGGACATGCCGAAGCTCGACGGCGCCGCGTCGATCGGCATCGCGCTCATCCTGGGCGGGACCGCGATCTTCCTGGCGCGCGAAAGCAAGAGCCTGCTGCTCGGCGAGCCGGCCTCGCCCGAGGTGCAAACAGAGGTGCTGGCCATCGTCCAGCAGGACCCGGCGGTGCAACGGGCAAATGGCGTGCTGACGCTGCATATGGGTCCGCAGGAGATCGTCGCCGCTTTGAGCATCGAGTTCGAGGATCATTTGTCGGCGCCGGAGATAGAGACCTGTGTCGAGCGCCTCGAGACGCGGCTGAAGGCGGAGATGCCGGAGGTGACGCGGCTCTTCGTCAAGCCGCAGACCACCGGCACCTGGGAACGCCGGAGCAAGACCTTGGCGGCGTCCGGAGGGGAACCGGCCTGAGGAAAATGGCTGCGCCATCGGGCAGTCCCGGTTATGATCGCGGGCAAAAGCTCCAGGAGGAACGAAGATGAAAATCGACGGCGCGTGTCATTGTGGCGCTATCACTTACGAGGCCGAAGTCGATCCGGAAAAGACCACCATTTGTCACTGCATCGATTGTCAGAAGCTAACCGGAACGGCCTTTCGCGTCACCGTGCCGGCGTCCGAGGACAATTACAGGATCACCAAGGGCACGCCGAAGATCTACATCAAGACCGGTTCGAGCGGCGCCAAGCGCGCCCAGGCATTTTGCGGTGAGTGCGGCTCGCATCTCTACGCCACGTCGGCGGGCGAGGGACCGAAGGTTTACGGTATCAGGGTCGGCACGGCACGGCAGCGCGAGCAACTGGTGCCGAGAAAGCAGATCTGGCACCGCTCGGCGCTGCATTGGCTGCCGGAATTCGAAGGCACAACCATCATCGAGGAGCAGTAGCGCCAGACCCGGGCGAAGCCTCCGGTTCCGGCGTAGCTCTCAATCGTCGCCTTCGACGACCCTTAGCCTCAACTGCCCGGTTTTCGAATCGGCGACGCGCGGGCTGATTTCCGCTTTTGCTCCGCTGCCATTCGAACCAGCGGTGTCCTCCGCCGGCTGCACGCCAAACTCCAGCGCCTCGATCTTTTGTCCGCGCCTGGTCACCTTCGATGTCGAGACAAGGATGTCCTCGATATCCTTGGCCGATTGACCGAAATGCGTCTGCAATTTGCGCACCCGCTCGTCGAGCCGGGAGACGTCTTCCATCAGCCGGATAACCTCGCCCTGGATCAGGTGTGCCTGCTCGCGCATGCGGGCATCCTTGAGGATCGCCTGGATGACCTGGATCGACAGCATCAAAAGCGATGGCGAGACGATGACGATCCGCGATCGATGCGCCTTCTGGACAACGGCCTCGAAATTCTCGTGGATTTCGGCGAACACCGATTCTGAGGGCACGAACATGAAGGCGGTGTCCTGCGTCTCGCCCTGGATCAGGTATTTTTCGGAAATATCCCGGACATGCACCTCGATGTCGCGGCGGAAAGCCTGTGCGGCGGACTTCTGCAGGTCGGCGCCTTCGGCGGCACGGATGGCATTCCACGCCTCGAGCGGAAACTTTGCGTCGATGGCAAGCGACGGTGCGCCGTTCGGCATCTTCACCAGGCAGTCGGGCCGGCTGCCATTCGACAAGGTCGCCTGGAATTCATAGGCGCCGTGCGGCAATCCGTCGGCGACGATGGCTTCCATGCGCGACTGGCCGAAGGCGCCGCGCGTCTGCTTGTTGGAAAGGATCGCCTGCAATTGCACGACCTGGCCGGCCAGCGACTGGATGTTGCCTTGCGCGATATCGATGACCGCCAGCCGTTCCTGCAGCTTGGCGAGGCTCTCATGCGTCGATCTCGTCTGCTCGGTCATGGTCTGGCCCAGGCGGCCGGTCATGGCATCGAGACGCTGGCCGATCGACTGTGTCAGTTCCGCCTGGCGCGCCCCGAACACTTCGGCGATGGCGCCCATGCGGCCCTGCATTTCCGCCTGGCTTGCCAAGATACCAGCCATCCGCCCCTCGGCGTCGCGGGCGTGGTCGGCGGCTTCGGCGGCCGCCACTGCACGCGCCTTGGCCGATCGCCAGAGCGCAACGACGAGCGCCACGAACAGGCCGAGGAACAGCATTGCGCCGAAACCCAGGGCTTGGCCGAGCGTGATCGTGGTGGCGCCGAGGCGGGCGACAGGTTCGGACAGGATGGTGGCCAGATCGTTCATGTCGACAGCATAGATGATTCGGTCTGCCGGCACAGATCAAAACGTGAACGACCCGAAGGCGCCCCGGTTGACGCTTTTCCTGCGAGGTCTTAGGTGAGACGCCATGTCGATCAAGCCGCTTATCATCCTCCCCGATCCCGTCCTGCGCCAGGTTTCAAAACCGGTCGAGCGTGTCGACGGCGATCTGCGCAAACTGGCCGGCGACATGCTGGACACCATGTATGACGCGCCCGGCATCGGCCTCGCAGCGATCCAGGTCGGCGAACCCTTGCGCATGCTGGTGATCGACCTGGCCAAAGAGGACGAGACGCCGGCACCGCACGTCTTCATCAATCCCGAAATCCTCGAAAGCTCCGACCAGCGTTCGGTCTACGAGGAAGGCTGCCTGTCGATCCCGGATTACTATGCCGAGGTCGAGCGTCCGGCGGCGGTGCGGGTGAAGTTTCTCGACCGCGACGGCAAGCTGCAGGAGATCGAGGCCGAGGGGCTGATGGCGACCTGCCTGCAGCATGAAATCGACCACCTCAACGGCGTGCTGTTCATCGATCACATCTCCAAGCTGAAGCGCGACATGGTGGTCAAGAAATTCAAGAAGCTCGCCAGGGACAAGGCGCCGGGCAAGATGGTGGGGTAGGCGTCGACGAAATGCCCCTGCGTGTCATCTTCATGGGTACGCCTGAATTCTCCGTGCCGACGCTGCGGGCGATTGCCGGGGCCGGGCACGGGTTGACGGCCGTCTACACGCAGCCGCCGCGCGCCGGCGGCCGGCGCGGGCTCGAACT
>NZ_AYVL01000009.1 GCF_000502835.1 Mesorhizobium sp. LSJC280B00 | reverse complement strand
TCGCGCTACGCCGAGTCTCGCGGCGTCAAAGAAGACATGGCGGCGGCGGCCAAATGGTATGAGAAAGCTGCCGAACTCGGTTTCGTACCGGCAGAATACCGCATCGGCAATTTCTACGAGAAGGGCGTCGGCGTCGCACGCGACATCAAGAAAGCGAAAACCTGGTACCAGCTTGCCGCAGCGCAGGGCAATGCCAGCGCGATGCACAATCTTGCCGTGCTGTTTGCGATGGCGACGGATGGCGTGACCGACAATGAATCGGCAGCGCGCTGGTTCCAGGCGGCGGCGGATCTCGGTGTCAAGGATAGCCAGTTCAATCTCGGCATCCTCGCGGCGAAGGGCGTCGGCATGAAGCAGAACCTCGAGGAGAGCTACAAATGGTTCGCACTCGTCGCCAAGACCGGCGACAAGGATGCGGCGGCCAAGCGCGACGAGATCGCCAAGGCGCTGAGGCCCGACCAGCTGGAGCGTGCGCGGGCCGCGGCTGAACTGTGGAAGGCCAAGCCGCTCGATCCAGCCGCCAATTCGGCCGACGTTCCTGAATCGTGGCAGGACGGCACACCGCAGACGACCGCCGGCATCGACATGAAGAAAGCGGTCCAGAACATCCAGCGCATTCTCAACAAGAACGGCTACGAGGCCGGCAATCCCGACGGCATGATGGGCCAGAAAACCAAGAACGCGATCATGGCCTTCCAGGCCGACAACGATATGAAGGCAACCGGCGCGATCGACGAAAAGCTGGTCAAGGCGCTGCTTGCGCGTAAATAACGGCGGATGCGTCGTTTCCGCGACGCCTTTGCCACAGATTTGCCTGTTAACTGATTGAGTTGTTTTTTGTTTCGGCGGTGCTGCGAAGTTTGACTTCACGGCCCGGCCGGCGCAAGAACGAGATAGCCTTCTGACGCAAAAATGCCCGCAACGGTTGCATTCGCCAGGAGGCAAACTGATCGAGACTGACGGGTGGGCATCTATCTCCCGATCGCGGAAATTTCCGTCAACATCTTCGTGCTGCTGGCCATGGGTGCGGCGGTGGGTTTCCTGTCGGGCATGTTCGGCGTGGGCGGCGGCTTTCTCATTACGCCGCTGCTGATCTTCTACAACATACCGCCGGCAATCGCGGTCGCCACCGGCGCCAACCAGGTCATCGCTTCCTCCTTCTCCGGCGCCCTGTCGCACATGAAGCGCGGCACGCTCGATTTCAAGCTCGGCGGCGTGCTTTTAGCCGGCGGCATCGTCGGCTCGACCGGTGGTATCTATGTCTTTGCGCTCCTGCGCCGGCTCGGCCAGCTCGACCTGTTCATCTCGCTGCTCTACGTCGTGCTGCTCGGCACCGTCGGCGGACTGATGCTGGTCGAGAGCGTCAATGCGCTGCGCGCCACTCGCAGCGGCGCCGCACCGGTGTTGAAGAAATCCGGCCAGCATAATTGGATCCACCGCCTGCCGCTGAAGATGCGGTTCAGGGCCTCGAAGCTCTTCGTCAGCGTCATTCCGGTGCTTGGGCTGGGCGCGGCGATTGGCTTCCTGTCCTCGATCATGGGCGTCGGCGGCGGCTTCATCATGGTGCCGGCCCTGATCTACCTTTTGAAGGTGCCGACCAACGTCGTCATCGGCACCTCGCTGTTCCAGATCATCTTCACCTCGGCTTACACCACGCTGGTCCACGCCACCACCAACCAGACGGTCGACGTCATGCTCGCCTTCCTGTTGATGGCAGGCGGCGTCGCCGGCGCGCAATATGGCGCCAAGGCTGGTCAGAGGCTGCGGGGCGAGCAACTCAGGGCGCTGCTGGCGCTGCTCGTGCTGGCGGTAGCCATCCGGCTTGCCATCGATCTTTTCGTCACGCCGCCCAATCTCTATTCTCTGTCCGGCGTGGGCCTGAGCTGATGGCCGGCCTAAGGACGCTCGCGGCCGCCGCCTTGCTGTCGCTGCTGGCTGCTGCGCCATCGGCGAAGGCGCAGGCGCCACTAACCGAAAACATCCAGATCGGCCTTTCCACCGACAATGTCTCGATTACCGCCGGCTTTTCCGGCGCCGACCTGACCATTTTCGGCTCGCTGGAAAATGCCGATACGCTTGTCGCGCGGCAAGGGCGCTACGACGTGATCGTCGTGCTGGAAGGCCCGGCTCGGCCGGTCGTCGTGCGCCGCAAGGACCGGGTGCTCGGCGTCTGGGTCAATCTGGAGTCGGAGACCTTCAAAAACGTACCTGTCTCCTATTCGGTGGCGACGACGCGGCCGCTGCAGGACGTCACCGATCCGAACAGCTACAAGCAGCTGTCGCTTGGCGCCTCCAACCTCTATTTGCAGCCCGCCGACGCGGAGGACAGCCCGGCGACAATCGAGGAGTTCACCGCCGCGCTGCGCGAACGCAAGGCGGCGACCGGCCTCTACAGCGAGAATGTCGGCGGTGTGCAGTTTCTGTCGCAGAACCTGTTCCGCGCCACCGTCAGGCTCGCCCCAAACGTTCCGGTCGGCACCCATAAGGCCCGCGCCTTCCTGTTCAAGAGCGGCTTGTTCATCAAGGAAAGCTCCGCCCAGCTCGAAATCCGCAAGTCCGGTTTCGAACAGTCGATCTTCCGCGTCGCGCACGACTATTCCTTCCTCTATGGTGTCTTTGCCGTATCGCTGGCCATGCTGACCGGCTGGCTCGGAAGACTGGTGTTCAGGAAAGACTGAACTCTCGTAAAAGTGGTTTCCCTTTCCGAGGGTATGGGTTAGACCGCGACCCCCGGCCCGACCGGATACGAGCTGCTGCTCCCCAAATCAGAACTACAGGAACGCACGATGCGACCAGCATTTGCCGGTATCGACTTCGGCACTTCGAATTCCACCGTGAGCGTGGTCAGGAACGGGCAGCCGCGGCTGGTGGCGTTGGAAGACGGCCAGGTCACGCTGCCCAGTGCGGTATTCTTCAATTTCGAGGACAACCTCACCTATTTCGGGCGACGCGCCATTGCCAACTATACGGACAGTATCGAAGGCCGCCTGATGCGCTCGCTGAAGAGCGTGCTCGGCAGCTCGCTCGCTCACGAAAAGACGCGCATCAAGGTGCGCTCGATCGGCTTCATGGAAATTGTCGGCCTATTTGTCGGCCACCTGAAAAAGAAGCTGGAAGAAGAAGCCCATGACGCGGTCGACAGCGTCGTGCTGGGACGGCCCGTGCAGTTCGTCGACGACGATGCCGAGGCCGATGCGAAGGCGGAGCACCAACTCGAAAACGCCGCTCGCGCCCAAGGCTTCAAACATATCGCCTTCCAATTCGAGCCGATCGCGGCGGCACTCGATTACGAACAGAAGGTGACGCGCGAGGAACTGGCGCTGATCGTCGACATGGGCGGCGGCACGTCCGACTTCTCGATCGTGCGGGTCTCGCCCGAGCGCGCCCGCTCGCTCGACCGCAAGGACGACATACTGGCCAGCCGCGGCATCCACATCGGCGGCACCGATTTCGACCGGCTGCTGAGCATCGCCCATGTAATGCCGCAGCTCGGTTATTTGACGCCAACCAAGGACGGCAAGCGCAATCTGCCGGCGAGCTACTTCATCGAGCTGGCGACATGGCAGCGCATCAACCTGGTCTACACAGCGAGGGCGATGACGCATCTGCGCCAGATCCGCTACGAGGCGGAGCGCCCGGACCTGGTCGAGCGCTTCATCCACATCGTCGAGCATCGTTACGGCCATGCGCTGGCGGCGCTGGTCGAAAAGGCCAAGATCGAGCTGACGGACCGATCGTCGGCCGATGTCGAGGTCGCGCTGCCCGAGGTGAGGTTCACGGCAGAAATCACGCGCAAGGGTCTCGAAGCCACCATAGTCAGGGACATTGAGCGTGTTGCGGCTACGGTCGAGCAGACCATCCGCGACGCACAGGTGAAGGCCTCGGACATCACCGCGGTGTTCCTGACCGGCGGATCGACCGCGATCCCGCTGGCCAGGCAGCAGATCCTGGCGCTGGTGCCGCAGGCGTCGGTAATCGAAGGCGATGTGTTCGGCTCGGTCGGGCTTGGACTGGCGCTCGACGCGCAGCGGAAGTTCGGCTGATCGGCTTAAAGCGGCGCGGATCTCTCAGCTTTGCCGCCAAGATGCGCCTTGAGCGCCATCTGGGCCAGGCTTGGCTGCCGGTCGCGATGCGTGATCATGGCAAATTCGCGCTTCGGCAGATCGACCGGCACAGAACGCAGGCTGCCTTCGGCGACCGCGCGGGCGACGACGAGTTCCGAGATGATGCTGGCGCCGGCGCCGGCCTCGACCGCCTGGCGAATAGCCTCATTGCTCGGCAATACCAGGAATATCTGCAGGTCCGCGAACGAAACCCCGTCGCGTCGGGCAAGGTCCTCCAGCGCCTCGCGTGTGCCCGACCCGCCTTCGCGAATGATCCAGCGAAGCCCGCCAAGGTCGGGATGTCCAGGCGAAACTTCCGCGATCTCAGGGTGCGAGCGCGCCACGACCAGCATCATGCGATCGATATCGACCTTGGCACGCCGCAAAATGTCGGATTCGGTGCGCCCCTCGACCAGGCCAAAATCGGCTGCGCCATCAAGTACATTGGTCTCGACCTGCCTGGTGTTGCCAATGCTCACACTCAGCCTGACGGCAGGATAGGCTTCGTGGAAAGAG
This sequence comes from Mesorhizobium sp. LSJC280B00, assembly GCF_000502835.1. Classification (GTDB taxonomy): domain Bacteria; phylum Pseudomonadota; class Alphaproteobacteria; order Rhizobiales; family Rhizobiaceae; genus Mesorhizobium. The sequence continues at coordinate 160,991 of NZ_AYVL01000009.1, read as the reverse complement.
GCGAGCCGGCGCGGCAGCCAATAGCTGGCGATGGTCTGGCTGGCAGCTATCGAGAGACTGCCTGATATCGTCTGCGAGACATGCTCCAGCACATTGTGGGCCGCCGCAGCCCGCTCGAGGACCGCCTTGGCTTCGGGCAAGAATCGGCGTCCGGTCTCGGCGAGCTCGATGTTGCGGCCGACGCGGTTGAACAACTGGACGCCATGCTGCTGTTCGAGCGAGCGGATCGCGGCGGATGCGGCCGACTGTGAGATGCCCAGCAACTCGGCCGCTTTGGTCATGTGCGCCCGTTCGGCGACGGCGACGAAGATCCGCAACTGGTCCAGGGTCATTCCGATACTAAGAAGCAAATCCGATTGGAATTACAAGAGCAAGTTGTTAGACGGATCGGTCGCTTTGTTCTAAATTTTGGCCCGAAATTGGAAAAAAGTCGCGCCAGAGCAGTCGAGGGTAGAATTGGTGGGGCGGTTCAAATCCGTGTTTGCGCACTGGACCCGCAGCCTGCGGCGGCGGCTCTTGGGTGAACGCTATCGGCCGGAAGAGCATTACATGCGCGGCCCAGGCCCGAAGACGAGAGCCAAGTTCGCGGAGCGCAAGAGCATCACCGGATCATGACCAACAACCTGCTGCGCGGAGCCAATTCGGCACCATCACAACGGCCGCTTGCCGATACGCGCGCGCCCGCTGAACGCGACGGCGTCGATACTTCGCCTGATGTCTCCGACAGCATCGCCAAGACCACCTGCTATATGTGCGCCTGCCGCTGCGGCATCGACGTCCATATCAAGGACGGCAAGGTTCGGTACATCAACGGCAACAAGGATCATCCGGTCAATCGCGGCGTGCTGTGCGGCAAAGGCAGCGCCGGCATCATGCAGCATTACAGCCCGGCCCGGCTGACGAAACCATTGCTGCGCACCGGACTGCGCGGCTCGGGCGAGTTCCGCGAGATCGAGTGGGAGGAAGCTTTGTCGATCGCGACAGAACGGCTTTCGAACATCCGCCAGACCGATCCGAAGAAACTCGCCTTCTTCACCGGGCGCGACCAGTCGCAATCGCTGACCGGCTGGTGGGCGAGCCAGTTCGGCACGCCGAACTTCGCCGCCCATGGCGGTTTCTGCTCGGTGAACATGGCAGCCGGCGGCCTCTACACGATTGGCGGCTCGTTCTGGGAGTTCGGCGAGCCCGACTGGGACAACACCAAATATTTCATGCTGTTCGGGGTTGCCGAAGACCATGATTCCAATCCGATCAAGATCGGACTCGGCAAGCTCAAGGCGCGCGGCGCCAAGGTGGTTTCAATCAATCCCTGCCGCACCGGCTATAATGCAATTGCCGACGACTGGATCGGCATCCGGCCCGGCACCGACGGCCTGTTCGTATTCGCCCTCATCCATGAATTGCTGAAGGCTGGCCGCATCGATCTCGAGTACCTCTTGCGGTACACCAATGCCCACATCCTGGTCGTTCAGGAGCCTGGAGCTGTCGATGACGGGCTGTTCATGCGCAATGGCGACGGCAATCCGCTGGCTTGGGACAGGGTGGCGAAGACGCCTGTCAATGCCAGCGATGCCGACGCGAAGCCCGCATTGACCGGCAGCGTTCTCGTCGACGGCCGCCGCTGCGTGCCGGTCTTCCAACTCGTCGCCGACCGTTATCTGGACGAGAGCTATTCACCGGACGCCGTCACTGACCGGTGCGGCATCTCCGCCGACACCATCCGACGCATTGCCGCAGAACTCGCTCATGTCGCCTTCGAACAGCAAATCGAACTGCCGGTGGCCTGGACGGACTGGGCCGGCCGCCGGCACGAGACCATCAAGGGTCGGCCGGTGTCGATGCATGCGATGCGCGGCATCTCGGCCCATTCGAACGGATTTCACACTTGCCGCGCCATTCATCTGCTTCAGGTGCTTCTCGGCACGGTGGACGTGCCGGGCGGCTTCCGCTTCAAACCGCCTTATCCGCGGTCCGCGCCGCCGGGTCCAAAGCCCGCCGGCAAGAATGTGAAGCCGATGACACCACTCGAAGGCATGCCGCTCGGCTTCGTCTGCGGGCCGGAAGACCTGCTGATCGACGGAGGCGGCAAACCGATCCGTATCGACAAGGCATACTCCTGGGACGCGCCGCTGGCCGCCCATGGGCTCATGCACACGGTTATCCGCAACGCCTGGGCCGGGGATCCCTACACGATTGACACTCTGTTCATGTACATGTCCAACATGGCTTGGAACTCGTCGATGAACACCGTCGAGACGATGGCAATGCTGACCGATATCGATGCGTCAGGTGAGCACAAGATCCCGTTCATCATCTATTCCGACGCTTATTATTCCGAGACCGTACCTTTTGCCGATCTGGTGCTGCCGGACACGACCTATCTCGAGCGTCATGACTGTATCAGTCTGCTCGACCGGCCGATCAGCCACGCCGACGGTCCGGGCGACGCTATCCGCCATCCCGTTGTCGAGCCGGATCGCGACGTCAGGCCGTTCCAGACGGTTCTGATCGAACTCGGCGCGCGGCTCGGTCTGCCGGGCTTCGTTCATGACGACGGCTCCGCCAAATACCGCGACTATGCCGACTACATCGTCAATCACGAGCGCACGCCAGGTGTCGGTCCGCTCGCCGGCTGGCGCGGCAAGGACGGGGCCTCGGTCGGCAAGGGCGAGGTCAATCCCGACCAGTTGCAGCGCTACATCGATAATGGCGGCTTCTGGCACCAGGATTTCGCCGCCGATCAGCGCTACTACAAGATGGCCAACCGCTCGTATCTCGAATTCGCTGAGAGCATGGGCTTCATGCCGAAGGCCGAGCCGATCGTCTTCCAACTCTATTCGGAGCCGATGCAGCGCTTTCGCCTTGCGGCGCGCGGCCATGGCGGGGTGCTGCCGCCGGAGGCGGAGCGCAGCCGTATCGAGACCTATATGGATCCGCTGCCGTTCTGGTACGCGCCCTTCGAAGAGGCTGCCGTCGATAGCCAAGCCTATCCGCTCCACGCGCTGACGCAGCGGCCGATGCACATGTACCATTCCTGGGGCGGGCAGAATGCGTGGCTAAGGCAGATCACCAGCCAGAACCGGCTGTTCGTGCACAATCGGACCGCCGCCAGCCTCGGGCTTGTCGATGATGACTGGGTGTGGATCGAGAGCATCAACGGCAAGGTCAAAGGACAGATCAAGCTGGTCGACGGCGTCAACGCCAATACGGTGTGGACCTGGAATGCGATCGGCAAGCGTCGCGGCAGCTGGGGGCTGAAGGATGAGGCGGCCGAATCCAATCGCGGCTTTCTACTCAACCACATCATCGGCGACCAGACCTCTGCCGATGCGAATGGCAAACACTATTCGAATTCCGATCCTGTCACCGGCCAGGCGGCATGGTTCGACCTGCGCGTGCGCATCGTCAAATGCGCAGACGAGGAAGCAGGCTTCACCGAACCGCAGTTCGAGCGGTTCCGACAGCCGCCGCATTTTGAACCCCCGCCCGATAAGCTTAGTTTCGGCGCCGAATTCCGTCGGGAAAGAGAAGCTGCCAAATGACTTGCCTTCCCACCCACACCGACAAGAAGCTCGGCCTTGTCATCGATCTCGACACCTGCGTCGGCTGCCAGGCCTGCGTTACCGCCTGCAAGGAATGGAACACCGGCGGCCACATGGCGCCGCTGACCGACATCGACCCCTATGGCGGCAATGTCGACGGCGTCTGGTTCAACCGCGTGCACAGTTATGAGCACATGACCGAGATGGGTGGGCGCACGGTCAATTTCCCACGCTCCTGCCTGCACTGCGAGACGCCGGCGTGCGTCACGGTCTGCCCGACCGGCGCCTCCTACAAGCGGGCGTCGGATGGCATCGTGCTGGTCGACGAGGACAAATGCATCGGCTGCAAACTGTGCAGCTGGGCCTGTCCCTACGGAGCGCGCGAATTCGACACCAATGTCGGCGTGATGAAGAAATGCACGTTGTGCGTCGACCGCATCTACAACGACAATCTGGCGGAAGAAGATCGCGTGCCCGCCTGCGTCGCTGCTTGCCCGACCAGCGCGCGGCATTTTGGCGATCTGGGCGATCCGGCATCCGCTATCTCGCAACTGGTGGCCGAGCGCGGCGGTGTCGATCTGATGCCGGAAATGGGCTATAAGCCGACCAACAAATATCTGCCGCCACGTGCCCACACCACCCGCGCCGCATCGGTGCCGGCGCCAGCGCTTGAAGCGGTGCAGGCTGAAGGCGGCTTCCTCGGCTGGGTCGACCGCATGCTTTCGAACTGACCCGTGCCTTCATGCATCCAGCCTTCTCCGTCGTCTTTTTCACCACGGCCACGGGCGCCGGTTACGGCCTGCTCGCGCTGCTTGGCGTGCTCGCCGGACAGGGCTTTATCCCGCCCGATTTCTGGCTTGGCCTCACCGGCATGGGGCTGGCGCTTGGCCTGATCTCGACAGGCCTGCTGTCGTCGGCCGGCCATCTCGGCCGGCCCGAACGCGCCTGGCGTGCCTTCTCGCAATGGCGTAGCTCATGGCTGTCGCGCGAAGGTGTTGCCTCGGTCGCCACCTTCGTGCCGGCGGGGTTGTTCGGTATTGGCTGGGTGGTCCTCGGCCGTACGAGCGGCTGGGCGGCTGTCGCCGGGCTGCTCGCTGCCATCGGCGCGGTCGCAACCGTCTGCACCACCGGCATGATCTACGCGTCGTTGAAGCCGATTGCCCAGTGGCACAGCCGCTTCACCCTGCCCGCCTACCTGGTCTTTTCGGCGATGACCGGCAGCGTACTGCTCAACGCCCTGCTGCAGGGATTTGCCGCAGGCTCGAATATGCTTCTGGCGGCTGCCCTGTTGCTGACCGCGCTCGGCTGGGGTTTGAAGCTGGCGACCTGGCGATACAATGACAGGCTGGAGATCCCGACCAATGCCAACACCGCAACCGGGCTTTCCGGCGGCACGGTGCGGTCGCTGGAATGGCCGCATACCGAGGAAAACTATCTGCTCAAGGAGATGGGCTTTCGCATTGCGCGCAAGCACAGCGCTAAACTCCGCCAGATCACGCAGGTGCTGGCCTTTGCTTTGCCCGCGTTGCTGCTGGTCGCGGCGTTCGCCTTGCCGTGGCCCTATGCGGCAGCACTGTCGATACTCGCCGCAATCGCCCAACTCGCCGGAATGCTGGTCGAGCGCTGGCTGTTCTTCGCCGAGGCCAAGCACACGGTCACTTTGTACTACGGCAGGTAGGTTCAGCCCGGCCTGAGCATCGCGTGGGAAATCGCGAAAATGCGCTCTGTGCCAAGCATATAGGCCATCAGCGTTTCGCGGCGGAACAGCCCGGCATAGGCGCGATCGAGCACGTTGAGCGAGCCGGTATAGGCGCCGAAAGCCGGCATGATCATGCGGCCGCCATCGCCGGCAAAGCAACGACGCCGCACCGAACGGCCTTGCTGCACGATGCGGGCGCAAGGATGCAGGTGGCCTGATATCTCGCCTTCCACTCTCACCGCCGAAGGCTCGTGCCGGAAGAGTAGCGAGCCTATGGCCAGCTCGCGCACGGTCTCGCCTGGCAAGTCGGCCGGCGCTTCTGGATCATGATTGCCGGCGACCCAGAACCAGTCGCGCCCGACCATCAGCCCTTCCAGCCTTTGGCGAAAGCTCGCGTGCATACGTGCGGCGCCGCCGCCATCGTGAAAACTGTCGCCCAGGCTGATAACGATCGCAGGCTGATAATCGGCGATCACCGCCTGTAGCCGGAGCAACGTCGCACCGGTGTCGTAAGGTGGGACCAGCGTGCCGCGCCTGGCCAGTGATGAGCCTTTTTCCAGATGCAGGTCGGATACGGTCAGAAGCCGGAATTCGGGAAAATAGAGCACGCCGCGACGGTCGCAGATCGCGCGTTCGCCGGCGATACGGACAGCGCCCGCATCCGCCAGAGGCGCAGCCATGGCCAGCGCGACAGTCATTTCGTCCCCATGGCCTCCTCGACCAGCGTGGCTGCATCCATCAGCAGCGTGTCATCGGCCTCGCCGTGCACCGGCATTTTGCCGATCTCGAGCATGATCGGCACGGCGAGCGGCGATATCTGCTCGAGGTTCTTATGCATGATTCGACCTTGGACGCGCGAGAGCATCTCGGCAAGTCTGCTGACATCCAAGAGACCGGTCGCGGCATCGGCACGCGTCGCCTGCAAAAGGATATGGTCGGGCTCGTGGCTGCGCAGCACGTCGTAGATGAGATCCGTCGACACGGTTACCTGGCGGCCGCTCTTCTCCTGCCCCGGGTGGCGTTTCTCGATCAATCCCGAGATCAGCGCGCAATTGCGAAAGGTGCGCTTCAACAACCAACTGCCGGCGAGCCAGGCTTCGAGGTCGTCGCCCAGCATGTCCTGATCGAATAGCGCAGCCAGCGACGGTTTCTTCGCCCTGAACATATGGCCCATATCGGCCAGCGACCATATGGCAAGCGCATAGTCGGTGGCGACGAAGCCGAGCGGCTTGGCTCCCCCCCTGTCGAGGCGGCGGGTGAGCAGCATGCCGAGCGTCTGGTGCGCCAGCCTGCCCTCGAACGGATAGGCCACCAGATAGTGGCGGTTGCCGCGCTGAAAGGTCTCGATCAGCAGATCGTCGCGTTTCGGCAGCACCGACTTGTCGGCCTGGAAGCGTAGCCAGTCGGCGACCTGCTCCGGCAGCTTCTTCCAGCGCTGCGGATCGTCCAGCATGGCGCGGACCTGTTCGGCCAGGTACGTCGAAAGCGGGAATTTGCCACCACCGTAATACGGCACCTTGGCGTCGCTGCCGGGTGCATTCGAGACAAAGCACTCATTCTCGCGGATACCTTCGAAGCGCAGCACCTTGCCGGCGAACATGAAGGTGTCGCCATGCGTCAGCGTTTCGAGGAACGCCTCCTCGATCTTGCCCAGAACCCGGCCGCCACGCGAAGCCGCGCCTCTGCTGCCGGCCTGGACGTAGCGGACGTTGAGCGCCGGCACTTCGATGATGGTGCCGACGTTGAGCCGGTATTGCTGGGCGACGCGAGGATTTGAGACCCGCCACAGTCCGTCCTTGTTCAACCGGATGCGGGCATAGCGCTCGTAGTTCTTTAGCGCATAGCCGCCAGTGGCGACGAAATCGATGACGCGATCGAATGTCGGGCGATCGAGATCGGCATAGGGTGCTGCCGTCCGCACCTCCTCGAACAGCGCATCGGCATGGAACGGCGCACCGCAGGCACAGCCCAGCACGTGCTGCGCCAGGACGTCGAGCCCGCCATCGACCAGCGGCGGCGTATCCTGGGCACCGAGATAATTGGCGTCGAGCGCCGCCCTGCATTCCAGCACCTCGAAGCGGTTGGCCGGTATCAGGATCGCCTTGGACGGCTCGTCCATACGGTGGTTGGCACGGCCGATGCGCTGCGCCAGCCGGCTGGCACCTTTCGGCGCGCCGACATGGACGACCAGGTCGACATCGCCCCAGTCGATGCCGAGGTCGAGCGTCGACGTGGCGACGATGGCGCGCAGGGCGTTCTCGCCCATTGCCTTTTCGACACGCCGGCGCTGCGCGACGTCGAGGGAGCCGTGATGCAGCGCGATCGGCAAGGTCTCCTCGTTGACCCGCCACAACTCCTGGAACAGCAACTCCGCCTGGCTGCGCGTGTTGACGAACAGCAGGGTTGTCTTGTGGCGCTTGATCTCGTTGTAGATTTCCGGCGTTGCGTAGCGGGCCGAATGTCCCGCCCACGGCACGCGCTCCTCCGAATCGAGAATGGAGATGTCGGGCTTGGCGCCGCCAGTGACGACGATCAGTTCGGCCATCGGCCCCGGTGGATTCTGGCTGACCAGCCAGCGCCGCAATTCGTCAGGCTCGGCGACCGTCGCCGACAGGCCTATCGTCTGCAGGGCGGGCATAAACGAGCGAAGCCGGGCCAGCCCGAGCGACAGGAGATGCCCGCGCTTCGAGGTCACCAGCGAATGCAATTCGTCGAGCACGACATAGCGCAGGTCCTCGAAGAAGCGCCTGGCATCGGGCGCGGCAATCAGCAGCGCCAATTGCTCGGGCGTGGTCAGGAGAATGTCGGGCGGCGCCAGCTTCTGCCGCTGGCGCTTGTGTGCGGGCGTGTCGCCGGTGCGCGTCTCGACGGTGACCGGCAGCCCGATTTCTGCGACGGGTTTGCCGAGATTGCGCTCGATGTCGACGGCCAGCGCCTTCAGCGGCGAGATGTAGAGTGTGTGGATGCCTCGATGCGCCTGCCCCGGCCTTCTCCTCGGCCGGCCGGCCAGTTCGGTCAGCGATGGCAAGAACCCGGCCAGCGTCTTGCCGGCGCCGGTCGGGGCGATTAGTAATACCGACCGGCCGCCCTGGGCTTTGGCCAGCAAATCGATCTGGTGGGCGCGCGGCGACCAGCCCTTTTCTTCAAACCATTTGACAAATGGCTCGGGCAGGACGACGGCGGCATTCTGTTCGGCAAGGCGCGGCTGCTCTGTCACGCGCCAGACGTAGCGCGGCGGCGCGCAATCGCCAAGCAGAATCAGAACAAAAGGTGATCGATTCGCGTTACGGCCGGCGAAACCCGGTCGGTCCGCCATAGAGATAGCCGATACGGGCGACCGCCTCCCTCAGTCCTTCACGCGACACCAGCATGGTGTGGCCGTTGGCGTGGATCATGGTCTCCGGATCCGTCATGATCGCGACGTGGCCTTTCCAGAAGACCAGGTCGCCGCGCCGCAACCCGGCAAAATCCGGCCCGAGGTCGAGCGGTTCACCGACGGTCGCCGCCTGCATGTCGGTGTCGCGCAGCACTTGCCTGCCAGCCATGTGCATTGCAAGTTGCACGAGACCGGAACAATCGATGCCGAAGCCGGAAACGCCGCCCCATAGATAGGGCGTGCCGAGAAACGCCTCGGCGACCGCGACGTAGTCGGGGGCAACCTCGGCGACAGGCCTGAGATGGTCAGATATGACCGCCTCGCCGGATGGCAGCAGAGCATAGTACGTGCGGCGTGTTTCAGCCGCGCCTTTCACTGTTACCGCTGACCCCATCGAGAGCTCCCCGCTCACCGGGAACCGCAAATCCGGTCCCGGATAGAGGAAAGTGCGCGGCACCGAGACAACATGCGTGGGTGCATGGTCCCGACCGCCCAGCACAGTGTCGGCGACATAGCCGACATAGCCGTCGCGCTCGGCCTGTATCCAGGCCCAGCCCTCAACGTCCTCGAAGACGAGGACGTCTTCGCCGAACAGAAGCTGGGTATCGACGCCGGCATCCGGGCGCGGAGCCTTGCGGACATCGGCCGCGGAGGCTGATATGCGAGCCGGCCGGCCGGCGACGAAACGGTCGGCGGCGACCTCGCCTGTCAGCCTGGCGTCGGCGAGATCGGAGCGGAAGGCATGGAGGCGGGCATCCCTGGCGGTCAAATCGGCAACTCGTTCAAATGGGCAACTCTTGGGCTCTGGCAATGATAACATCGCCAAAGCGCTCGACAAAGAGCGCGCCTTCGACTGTGCGCCTGACCAGCACGTTGCGCTTGTCGAGCTCGTCGCGGTGGCGCGACACCAGTTTCAGCGCCCCCATCGTATCGAGCGCACGGGTGATCACCGGCTTGGTGACGTTGAGTCGGGCGGCTAACCCCCGCACCGTGTGCGGCGGCGGATCGAGATAGATGGTGAACAGGATCGCCGTCTGGCGCATAGTGAGATCGGGCGCGTCGTCACGCACCTCGGATAACACCACCTGTTGCCATAGTCGCAAGGCCTGGCTTGGACGCATGATAATCGACATCCGTCCAGCATGACGGAAAATTGTTTCGGTTCCGTTTCAGTCAATACCTTCGTCGGCTATGCCCGAGAATCAGCCGTAGCGGTTCGAAATGACCTGCTCCAGCGCCCGGATGCCTTGCGCTTCGCCACCGGCAAGGCCGTGCGGGCGGTCGAACGGGTTCCAGGCGAAGATGTCGACATGCGCCCAGCCGGCGGTCTTTTCCACGAAGCGCTTCAGGAAAAGCGCCGCGGTGATCGAGCCGGCGAAACCGTCCGACGTGACGTTGTTGATGTTGGCCACCTTCGACGCCAGCTTGGCGTCATAGGGCTTCCACAACGGCATGCGCCATAGCGGATCCTCGACCGCAACGGAGGCGTCCGCCAGCTCGGATGCAAGCGCCTCGTCACCGGTGTAGAACGGCGGCAGGTCGGGACCGAGCGCAACACGGGCAGCGCCTGTCAGCGTCGCCATATCGACCAGCATCTGCGGCTCTTCGTCGTCGGCCAAGGCCAAGGCATCGGCGAGCACCAGCCGTCCTTCGGCGTCGGTGTTGCCGATTTCGACGGTGATGCCCTTGCGGCTCACCAGCACGTCGCCTGGCCGGAAGGCGTTGCCGGCTATCGAATTCTCGACAGCCGGGATGAGCACGCGAAGCCGGACCTTCAGCCCGGTGGCCATGATCATGGAAGCGAGGCCCAGCACGTTGGCAGCGCCGCCCATGTCCTTCTTCATCAAAAGCATGCCCGAGGACGGCTTGATGTCGAGACCGCCTGTATCGAAGCAGACGCCCTTGCCGACCAGCGTTATCCTGGGGGCATTGTTCGGCCCCCAAATCATGTCGATCAGGCGCGGCGCGTCGGCAGAAGCCCGACCGACGGCGTGGATCATCGGAAAGTTGGCGGTAAGAAGATCGTCGCCTTTGGTCACCGATAATTCGGCCTTGTGCGTCGCGGCCAAGGTTCGGGCGGCTTTTTCCAGCTGATCGGGGCCCATATCGCTGGTCGGCGTGTTGACCAGATCGCGCGCCAGGAAAACTCCATTGGCGATGCGGCGGATGCGGGCAATGTCGGTGCCTGCCGGCAGCGCGAGGCGAAGCGTCTTGCCTGGCTTCTTGCCGTAGCGGGTGAAGACATAGCCGCCGAGCGCTACGGCGAGTGCCGTAAGCTCCGGCTTGGCCGGTGCGGACGCAAAATGCCACTCGCCTTCGGGCAAGGCTCTCGCTAGTGCGCCGATGGCCAGTGCGCCCTCGCCATCACCGGTGCCGAACAGGGCTCCGGCAATCGCGCCGTTGTCGCCAGGCACGATCAGCGTCCTGCCGGCCTCGCCGGAAAAGCCGTTGGCCTTGGCCCAGGCGACCGACGATGGCGCAAGGCCCGCCGCCGCCAGAGCATCCTTCGCCACCAGATGGACCGGCAGCGCATTGCTCAATTCTTTCTCGACGAGTTCGACAGGCATTCGCTGGCCTCCGGCTTCCGAGTCGGCGTTTCTTAACTCTCCGTTAGGGTTAACAGAATATTTCTGCGGGAGGAAAGATGACCTCGCAAATGGTCACGCGCATGAACGGAGCCCTGGTGCCGATGCCGACCAACCGCAGGATGAACGCCAGCGCAAATAGGCTGATCAGCACGGCGTTGATGATGGCGCTTGCCGCAGGCGTCGCTGGCTGCGGAACCAGCAAATTGACGACTGGCTCGATTTCTCGTCCAAGCGGCAAGCCGCTGGAAACAATGTCGGCGGGCGAACTGCACAACGCTACGATGGCGCTTGGCCAGTCCTATTCGAAAAACCCCAGCGACAAGCGGATCGCGACAAATTATGCCGCGGCGCTGCAGATGGACGGCGACGCAGACCAATCGCTTGCGGTGATGCGCAAGCTGGCGATCGCCCTGCCGAAGGACCGCGACGTGCTCGCCGCCTATGGCAAGGCGCTTGCCGCCAACGGACAGTTCGAACCGGCTCTCGATGCCGTGCGCCGCGCGCAGACCCCTGAATATCCTGATTGGAAACTGGTGTCGGCGGAAGCTGCCATTCTCGACCAGCTCGGCCAAAAGGACGAGGCGCGCCAAGGCTATCGCAAGGCGTTGGATCTCAGGCCGAACGAACCGTCGATCCTTTCCAATCTCGGCATGTCGTACGTGCTGGAAGGTGATTTGCGCACGGCCGAAACCTATATGCGCTCAGCCGCCCAGCAGCCGAATGCAGATAGCCGCGTCCGCCAGAACCTTGCGCTGGTCGTCGGTCTGCAAGGCCGTTTCGACGAGGCCGAGAAGATCGCCTCGCAAGAGCTGTCGCAGGATCAGGCGCAGGCTAACGTCGCTTACCTTCGCCAGATGCTGGCGCAGCAGAATGCCTGGAGCCAGCTCAAGGACCAGGACAAGGCAAAGCCCGCCACCAACTGACCGCTTCGAGCGCCGAACCGGCGCGCGAATTCCGCAACATGTCTAACGCAAAGAGCCGCGCTGCACCGGCAGCGTGGCTCTGAATCGTATCAGCGTTTCTGGCAACGCCGCTGGCGCTACTCGCTGCTGGATTTCGGCTGGTCGCCAAAGATGCCGCGCTGGCTCACCTGGATGCCGGCGGGACCCAGAATAATGGCGAACAGCACCGGCAGGAAGAACAGGATCATCGGCACGGTGAGCTTCGGCGGCAGCGCGGCCGCCTTCTTCTCGGCGGCATTCATGCGCATGTCGCGGCTCTCACTGGCAAGCACCCGCAACGCATGCGCCACGGGCGTGCCGTAGCGCTCGGCCTGAACCAACGCCTGGGACACCGACCTGACGGATTCCAGGCCAGTTCGGCTTGCAAGGTTCTCGTAGGCCTGCTTGCGCTCCTGCAGATAGGAAAGCTCGGCGTTTGTCAGGATGAATTCTTCCGCCAATGCCACCGATTGCGCGCCGATCTCATCGGCGACCTTGCGAAGCGCCGCTTCCACCGACATGCCGGACTCGACGCATATCAGCAACAGGTCGAGCGCGTCCGGCCACGCCATCTGAATCGATTGCTTGCGCTTGGTAGCGCGGTTGTTGACGTAGAGCACGGGCGCGTAGAATCCCGCATAGGCTACCACGATGCACACGAACAGCTTCACGAAAAGCGGCTGCTCGGGCAATCCGCCGAGCACGAACAGATACATCGCCGCCAATGCAAAGCCGATGAAGGGCAGGACGAGACGGAAGAAAAGGAAGCGCGTCAGCGGATTTTGCCCGCGAAAACCCGCCACTTTCAATTTCTGCAAGGTACCTTCATCCGCCAGCGCACGCCTGAGATCCAGGCGATCGACAATATTGCGCATGCCGACCGACTGTTCTTCGCGCAGGCCCTTGCGGCGGCGGTCGGCTTCGACTGCCAGCCGCGCGCGCTGCTTGGCGCGCAGCTCATCGCGCTCCAGCGCTACGGATTTCATGCGCGCCTTGAGCTGGTTCCCGCCAAAAGCGGGCAGCAGCGTGAAGACGGTCGCAAACACCGCGATACCGACCAGCAGTGCGATCAGCAGGGACGGGTCGGTGAGAGTTCTGATGACGTGATCGGTCATACGCGAGTCCTAGACTTCGAAATTCATCATCTTGCGCATTACCAGGACGCCCATCGACATCCAGATGCCGGAACAACCGAGGATCAGATGGCCGGTGCTGGTGATGAAGAGGGGCATGATGTAGTTCGGGCTCGTCAAATAGACGAGAAAGGCGACGACGAAAGGCAACGCGCCGATGATCACGGCGGATGCCTTGGCTTCCATGGACAATGCCTGGACCTTGGCTTTCATTTTCTTGCGGTCGCGAAGCACGCGCGAAAGATTGCCCAGCGCTTCGGAAAGATTGCCGCCGGCCTGAGACTGGATCTGGATGACGATGCCGAAGAAGCTCGCCTCGGTGCACGGCATCGTTTCTGGCATGCGCATGGCCGCGTCGGGGATCGACAAACCCATTTGCTGCGAATCGACGATGCGGCGGAACTCGGTCTTGACCGGCTCGGGGGATTCGTTGGCGATCAGGCGCACGGCATCGTTCAGCGGCAGGCCGGATTTTACCGCACGCACAATGATATCGAGCGCGTTCGGAAATTCGTTGAGGAACGCCTTGACGCGGTGCGCGCGGCGAAACGAGACGAACCAGCGGGGCAGACCCAAGACGCCGACCAGCAGCGCAGCCGGCAAGACCAGCAACGGTGCGCCGATGAAATAGACGAGAGCCGTCAAGACGACGCCGCAGACCGCCGAGTAGACATAGAAGCGCTCAAGCGAGATCTTCATGCCGGCCTGACGGATTTGGATCTTCAGCGGTGGTTTCTTGACCAGGCTCTGATTGGACTTTTGCTTTTGATCGAGATCCTTCAGCGAATCCTGGACGGACTTGCGACGCTTGGCCGCTTCCGCCACGCGATCGCGCGACGCCTTGACGACGGAACGATCCGTCTCGGCGGTCTTGATCGATTCAAGCCGCTTGCCGACCTGCTTCTCGGTGCTGATCCGGTTAAACAGGAAAGCATAGGCCACAGCGCCGGCGCTGAAGCCGGCGAGCACGACGAATGCCAATACGGTGCCGTCAATTCCGAACATCGACCCTGGCCCCCACGCTTCCAGACGGATCAATCAGCGCGTTTCTCCATCGCCTCGAGCGCAACCGCGAGGCGCTGCTCCTCACCGTAGTAGCGGGCGCGCTCCCAGAAATGCGGACGGCCGATGCCAGTCGACACGTGCTCGCCCAGCAGCCTGCCGTTCGCGTCCTCGCCCTTGATGTTATAGAGAACGATGTCCTGGGTGATGATGACGTCGCCTTCCATGCCGATCACCTCGGTGATGTGGGTGATACGCCGCGATCCGTCGCGCAGGCGTGCAGCCTGTATGATCACGTCGACGGAGCCGACGACGATTTCGCGCACGGTTTTTTGCGGCAGCGTATAGCCGCCCATGGCGATCATCGACTCTATACGGTTGAGGCATTCGCGCGGGCTGTTCGAGTGGATCGTTCCCATCGAGCCGTCATGGCCGGTGTTCATCGCCTGCAGCAGGTCGAACACTTCGGGTCCGCGCACTTCGCCGACGATAATACGTTCGGGGCGCATGCGCAGACAGTTCTTGACCAGGTCGCGCATGGTCACTTCGCCCTCGCCTTCGAGGTTGGGCGGACGGGTTTCGAGACGCACCACATGCGGCTGCTGCAATTGCAGCTCAGCTGAGTCCTCGCAGGTGATGACGCGTTCTTCGCGGTCGATATAGTTGGTCAGGCAATTGAGCAGCGTCGTCTTGCCTGAGCCGGTACCGCCCGAGATGACAATGTTGCAGCGGACACGCCCGATGATCTTGAGAATCTCGGCCCCTTGCGGAGAAATCGAGCCGAACTTGACCAGCTGGTCGAGCGTCAGCTTGTCCTTCTTGAACTTGCGGATGGTAAGTGCGGTGCCGTCGATAGCCAGGGGCGGTGCGATGACGTTGACACGGGAGCCATCAGGAAGACGCGCATCGCAGATCGGGCTTGATTCATCGACGCGGCGGCCAACCTGGCTGACGATACGCTGGCAGATGTTGAGGAGCTGCTGGTTGTCGCGGAAACGGATGCCGGTCTGCTCGACCTTGCCGTTGACTTCGATGTAGACGTTCTTGGAGCCATTGACCATGATGTCGGCAATATCGTCGCGGGCAAGCAGTGGCTCCAGCGGCCCGTAGCCCAAAACGTCATTGCAGATATCCTCGAGAAGCTCTTCCTGCTCGGCGATGGACATCGCGAAATTCTTGATCGCGATGATGTCGTTGACAATGTCGCGGATTTCCTCGCGCGCGCTTTCGGGATCGAGTTTGGCGAGCTGCGACAGATCTATCGTATCGATGAGTGCGGCGAAGACCTGGCTTTTGGTGTCGTAGTAGGTTTCGCTCTTTTGGCGCTGGATACTTTTCGGCTCCGGGGCCAATGGCGGCGGCTCGACCGCACGGCGAACCGCCGGCGCGGCAGGCGCGCCGGATGGCGGCAGCGCCNGGCGCGCCGGATGGCGGCAGCGCCGCCGACCTGGCAGTTACAGCCGCTTCCACAGGGTTTGCGGCCGCCGGCGCAGCAGGTGCGGGTGCTGGCTGACGGAATTCCGGAATGGTCCGGTTGCCGTCGTCGCTGCCTCTTTTACCAAACATGATCGCTTACCAATTCCACCGCTGAGGCATCACTTCTTGTTGCGCGAAAGCTTGCCGATCAGATTGCCGAGGCCAGCCTTTTTCTTCACCTTGATTTCGCTGCGCCCTGTCAGCACATGGGCGATCTCGTTGATCGTGGCGACAACCGGATTCTTGGCATCCATCTCACCGAGCACACGTCCGTTGTTGGCAGCATTTCCGAACAAAAGCGGCTCGAACGGGATGACCGACATCGGCGAAAGGCCGAGCGATTCGGAGAAGTCGGACGGCGTAATCTCAGGACGTTTCGGCACACCGGCCTGGTTGATCACAAGCTTTGGCGCGGGATCGTTCGGACGAAGCCGCTTCAGCATGTCGACCAGGTTCTTCGTGTTGCGCAGATTGGCCAGTTCGGGCGTCGCCGTGATGACGATCTCGTCGGCCTTGACCAGCGTGTTCTTGGTCCAGCCGGCCCACACGTGGGGAACATCGAGCACGAGGAGCGGCGCGCTACGCTGGGCTATGTCGATAAGCTGGGTGAAGGCGTCGGGATCGAAATCGTAGACCCGCTCCAGGGTCGAAGGGGCCGCAAGCAGCGACAGGTGCTCGGCGCATTGGGCGAGCAGCCGGTCGAGATAGACCTCGTCGACGCGTTCCGGCGAGAAGACTGCCTCGGCAATGCCTTGCGCCGGATCCTGGTCGAAATTGATATTGGCCGTTCCGAAGGCGAGGTCGAGATCGGCGACAACCACTTCGGATTTGAAAAGGGACGACATGGCCCAGGCCACATTATGGGCTATGGTCGAGGAGCCGACGCCGCCTTTGGCGCCGATGAAGGCAATCGAGCGGCCGATCGGCTCCGCTTCCGGATCAACGAAGATCGAAGACACCACGCTGACGATGTCGGCCATCGATACGGGCGCGATGACATACTCGGAAATGCCCGAACGAATGAGTTCGCGGTACAGGCCGACATCGTTGTAGTGGCCGACAACCACCACCTTGGAGGTCGGGTCACAATGCTCGGAGAGCTGGGCGAGTTGTTCAAGCAATAGCTTCGGCTCGCTGCGCGATTCAAGCAGGATCAGGTTCGGTGTCGGCGCCGACTGATAGAATTCGATAGCGGTAGGGATGCCCCCCATATGCACCTTCAGATGGGCCTTGGCCATGCGGCGATCCTCGCCGGCGCGCTCGACCGGATTGGCTACGCCTTCGGTCTCGCAAAATGCCTGGATCGAAATGCGCGGGATCGGCCGCAACGCCTGCATCGCGGCAATATCCTGCTCCGAGGTTTCGCCGCCCGGTACCTCTGTGTCATAGGCAAGATTGCTCATTGTCATCACTTTCCGTGACTTGCGCGGCTTAGGGTTTGTTGAGCCTCAACACTCGTTAATATTCGACTTCCGAATTGCCGAGGAATTCGTCCGAAATACCTCTGTCACGATAGACGTCGATCACCGCGCCGCGATTTTCCGCGTCGATCGGGGTCGGCTTGCGTGGCCCGATCAAATCGGACGGATTGGCCATCTGGGCAGCCAGGTTGTTCTGATACGAACAGCCGAAATCGGCATAGTGCTTGTTTTCCGAAGTCTGCAGCAGGTCTTCGGGCCAGCGCCCGCATTTATCCGTCTGAGCCTTCACCGAGACGTAGGCAACACGGATCGGTGCGGACGCTTCGGCCGAAACAGACTGATAGGACCGCATGGCGATCCGCTTCCGGCTGATGCCGCTGGCTATGGCCAGCCTGGCGAAATCGCGGCCGGCCACGGCCGCTGCGATTTCGTTGGCTGAGCCGCTCGGAATCTCGATCGTCAGCACCGGAGCCGCGCTCCTGTCGTATCCGTCCAGGAAGCCCAGGAGCGTGTCACGCTGGGATCTGGTCATGCCACGGTCGCCGGCGCCGACCGGAAGGTCGATCTTCTGTATCTTCTCGGCTATGACGATCGGATGGGTGGTGCGATAATCGTCCGGTATGGCACCCACCGTGACGCTGTCGCGATTGGCGCAGCCGGCCAGCAATGCCGCCACCGCGATCGCCATAATGGGAACGGCCGGCCGCCAGATTCGCGAATGGACCGACCGCGTCGCGGTGATCGCCCGTGCCTTCGATGCTGCCTTAGACATGACCGCTTCCCCGCTTACTTGTAGATAAAGCCGACAACGCCGTGGTAACGGCCGTTGGGCTTGTCGGTCTGCATGGTGCCGTAGACACGGTTGACGCGGCCAAGGAAGATGCCGGCGCCATCGCTGGCGGCGTTGAAATTGTCATCCGGCTTGGCAAGATCGTTGCGCGCCACCGGCTTCACCAGATAGGGCGTAATGATGATGACGAGCTCGGTCTCGTTGCGAACGAAATCCCTGCTGCGGAACAGCGCGCCAAGCACTGGAATCTTTGTCAGACCAGGTAAGCCGTTGACGGCTTGCCTGAGATCATCGCGGACAAGGCCGGCAATCATCATCGAGCCGCCCGAAGGCAGTTCCACTGTTGTGTCGGCCAAGCGCTTGCGGAGCGACAGGGCATTCATGCCCGGGCTTGTTACGCCTTCGGACAAAGACACAGACCCCTCCGTTGTCGGCTCGGAAACCGAGGTTCTGACTTTCAGGCTGATACGGCCGGGAGACAGCACCACCGGCTGGAATTCCAGGCCAATGCCGTATTCGATCTTCTCGACCGAATACGTCTTCAGACCGGTCTGGTTATCGTTTGATACGGCTTGGGAAACGCTGGTCACCATGTTGTATTCGCCGCCAACCTTGAAGGTCGCCTTCTCGCCGGATACGGCCGTCAATGTTGGTTCGGCGAGGGTTTTCATGACACCGGACTGTTCCATGGCATTGATGTAGGCCTGCAGCGTCGAGCTCCCGATAGAGAGGCCCGAGTTCGACAGCGACTTGCCCAAACCAGTGAAATTGTCGCTTACCGCGCCCCAGCTGATGCCGTTGCTGCTGCCGTTGCCCACCATGTTGACGCCGAGCTGCTTCATCACCGAGCGGCTGACTTCCGCGACCGTTACCTTCAGCGTCACCTGGTCGTCGCCGATGATCTGCAGCAGGTTGACGATCTTGCTGACGCGGCGCTCGGCATCTGGGTTATCGATCGCGACGCCGGCTTCAGCCGAACCGCCGGCAGCGGTCTGCGAATATTGACCCGTGGTCGCCTCGCCGCCGGACACGAAAATGGTTGCCAGATCGGCCGCGCGCTTGGCGTCCAGAGGAGTGTCCACGGTTCCGGTCAGAACGACGTTGTCGTTCAGCAACTCGACCTTGACCTCCGATGACGGGATGAAGCGCTTGATATAATCCTCCAGCCCGGCGACGTCACGTTCGACCGCTAGGTCAAGGCTGACGATCTGCTCGCCATTCGGGCCAAAGACGAAGATATTGGTCTCGCCGACCGCCTTTCCAAACAGATAGATGCGCCTGGCGGTGCGGGTCACCGCGTCGGCTACAGCGGGGTTGGCGACGAGAATGTCGTAGGCATCGCTCGGGAGGTCGATGACCACCGACTTGTTCAGTCCGAGCTTGACCCGCTGGGTGGCGGTCGAAGCCGTCACCCTGGCGTTGTCGCCTGCTGCGCTGGCACAGAGAACGCCATATGCATTCGTTCCAAGGAAAAGCAGGCCGATCGCCGCAGCCAGCGTGACCGGCAATTTGGTTTTTAGCCTCATTTCCTCGCCCCCACTTCGGAAACTTCGCCCGACTTGATCAACCGCACGGTTCCGCGCCGGCCATTGCCGGAAACCAGGTAATCGGCTTCGCCCACATTCTTGTCCTGACTGTCCTTGATCGAGCGCAGCGCCAATGTCAGGCGATCCGCCATCTGCTGTGCGACGGTGATGATCTCGGACTGCTGCGGCGTCAGTTCCAGGGTGGCGGTCTGGCCAACCCTGGTCTTCTTACCTTCCTCGTCCTCCTGAATGGTCTGGTCGATCGCCAGGACGCGAATGTTCTTCAGGATAGTTTCGGTCGTGAAGCCCGGACCACCGCCATTGGCGGGATCGGCTCTGCGGGTCATGATGACGTCGACGAAATCGTTGGGAAGAATAAAGCCACCGGCCGAGGTGTCGGCCGAGATGCTTGTGGCAACGGCCCGCATGCCGGAGGGCAGGATCGACGACATGAAGCTTTGCCCTTCACCGATCAGCTTCGAGCGCCGCAGCGGCTCGCCGGCGTAGAGCGCCACGCGAGCGACGGCGCCCTTCAGCTTGTCCAGCGCTTCAGGCTCGGCGGCGCGGGTGATGAAATTTGCGTTGATGCCGGCGGACGGCCATGACTCCCAGGAAATGTTGTTTTCAAGCGGACTGCCCATCGGAACGTCGCCGGAAAGAACAAGCACATCCTGCAGCGCGATCGCCGGCGCCTGAGGACCGGAATCGACAACCGGAGGCGGCGGAGCCACGACCATGTTCTTCGCGACATAGCCTGCACCACCGGCCGCGGCTATCGCCACGCTCAGAATAATCAATCGGGATGCTGGCATCTGTCCGAACCTCGCCTTGGCAAACCACGTAGCCAAGCGGGACTTTGCAGCGGCAATCGTCAAAACAAGGTTAATGTTATACTTACGATCGTGATTAATTTAACGTTTACATAAATTGGACCGACAAGCCCGGCCCGAAGGAAAACGTGGCCAACTCGCCTGCTCGGCGCCAACCGCGTAAAGCGAAATTCAGCCCGCCAGCCTGGTAAGTGCCCAGGCCATCAATGGCGAGTCGGAATAGGTGAGCAGACCGCCAATGCCAAGCGCGATGCCGTACGGAACGCCGGTCGCCTCATCGGCGAAATGGCGCAGGAACGGATTGTGGCTTGTGACGGCGGCAAGCGGCGATTTTCGATAGGCGAGGATGGCTAGCGTCAGCAGTCCGCCGATGAATGTCGAGGCGACGAGGTATTCGATGAGATGGATGTTCAGTCCCATCCACATGGCAGTGGCAGCCAGAAGCTTGGCGTCGCCGCCGCCCATGCCGCCCAGCGCGAACAGGCCGAACGTCACCGCGAGAACCAGGCCGGCGGCGGCGAAATGCCAGCCATAGGTGGCCCAGTCCATGCCGGTCAAAGGCGCAACCAAGGCGAAGACAACCACAAGCAACACCGGCACGCGATTGGCGATCGTCATCGAAAGCATGTCGGAGATCGCGGCAAAAAGCATGCAGAACGGAAACACGACGAAGATCACGGCTTCAAGCATCGGCGCGCCTATGACCCAATTGCATCTAGCCCCAGCCTAATCCTATTCGATTAACGACTGATGAGGCCTAAATTTCAAATCATGCGAGGACTAAATAAGGGCCGCCAGTGCGGCGGCCCTTATTTCAGAACAACCGAACCCGTTACGGTCAGCTACCGTTCACCTTAGTGGAGATGGCGGTGAACTTGGCGTTCAGCGAGTTGCCGAGCTGGCCGGCGCCGACCATGATGGCGAGTGCGATAAGAGCGGCGATCAGACCGTATTCGATAGCGGTCGCGCCGGATTCGTCCTTCACAAAACGTGCGATGAGGTTAGACATTCGAGCTCCTACTCCAATTGTTACAGCACTTCCGTCAACTTCTCTTGGTGGCTGATCGGATACTGCGAATCTAAGGAGAAGCTGTTTCAATCGGCTTAATAAACAGGCTTACCGATTCCTTTCCCGCTTCGACGACATTGCGTGGTTAACCCAGAACTAAAATACCCGCCGCTAGGCCCCCGGGCTGACAAAAGGCGCAAGAGGCGCAATTCGGCAAAGACGTTCCAGCCGTGCCGGCTAGGCCCAATGCCGGTTCCGGCTTGGTCCTGAACTCCAGCCGCTTAACGGTTGGTTCACCAATCTCATTCATGTTCCGTTGAACAGTTTGCCAGGGGGCGCCTCAATGGCCGGGCCGAGATCATCATTTCCAGTTGCCGTGCTTTTTGCCGCAGCGGCTTTCGCCTTTCCAGCCAGGGCCGGCGCCGGCATCGAGGTGACGATGAACCAGGCAAAGATCATCAAATTGTCGCGCGCCGCCGATACGATTGTCGTCGGCAATCCGGCGATCGCCGACGCCTCCGTGCAGGATGCATCGACGATCGTACTGACCGGCAAGGGATTTGGCGTCACCAATCTCGTCGTCCTCGACCAGGAGGGCAACCCGATCGTCGATGAGCAAATAACCGTCGTACGCCAGGCAGCGTCGTCGGTGCGCATCTATCGGCGTTCCGAAGTACAGACCATGTCCTGCGCGCCATATTGCGAAAGCTCGTATAAGAGCGATGCCGAGAAGGCCTCTGAAGCCGAAATGAGCGCCGCGCATTAGTAGCCGACGTCTCCGTCTTTGGCGAGTACGTGCTTCGGTTATCGCCGGGTTAAGGCCTTCCCGTTGAATTTAACGGTCATTCCAACCGGACTTCAATCGGTTCCGACTAAGGGTGGGACCGATACAGAAGCGGCATCGGCGGGCAGAGGACATGAGCAAGGCAGGACGAGCAGGTTCTCCAAGACGGTTTTTGGGCGACCGCCGCGGAAGCACGGCGATCGAATTCGCCATGCTTGCAATTCCTTTCGCGCTTCTTGTCTTCGCCATCCTGGAGAGCTGCATTTCTTTTGCCGCACAGGAAGTGATGGCAAACGCAACCGACGACATCGCGCGCCAGCTGCGTACCGGCCAACTAAGACCGGCCGATGTGTCCGGCACCAAGCTGCGGGATATGATCTGCACCAAATTGGAGATCATGGTCGCCAAGACCTGTCCCGGATTGCTGGTGGACTTGCGCGAATATCCGACCTTCGCCGATGCGGCGCTGGCCGGTTTCAAGATCCAGGATGGCGACGTCGTGCTGACCAAGGGCACGAGCACACAGACCTTCACCGTCGCACCTGGCCTGGCGGAGTCGAGAAACATGCTGCGTGTTTTTTACAAATGGCCGGTGATGACCGACTTCATGGCCAAATCGATGGCCAACCTGAAGGACGGCAAAACGCTGCATTTTGCTTCGATCACTTGGCAGAACGAGCCGTTCGACAACTGAACCACGTAGTCGCTTGAAAAGGGCAAAGCCATGATTCGTGCGGGGGCACAGCTGGGCATCGCAGGGATTTGTACAAGAGCAGTCCGGCTTTGCTCGGACCGCCGCGGTATTGCGGCTGTCGAGTTTGCCCTCATCGTGCCTGTCTTGTTGATCATGTACTTTATGACAATGGAGGCCTCGCAAGCCATCGAGACCAGCAAGAAGGTCAGCCGCATCGGCAGCATGGTAGCGGACCTCGTCACGCAGCAGCAGACCGTCAAGGCGGCCGATGTCGATGCCATCATGGCGATCGGCAGTTCCACGCTCCAGCCCTACAACCGCTCGAAACCGAAGATCATTATCACGGCGATACAGGTGACCAACGAGACGACGCCGAAAGTCCTGGTCGTGTGGTCGCGCAAACTGGTCGATGGCGTCTCTAGCGTCGACGCGGTCAAGGATTCCACCACAACGGTCCCGAGCGCGCTCAAGATCAAAGGCACGTTCCTCATTCGGGTCGAAAGCGATCTCGCCTACAAGCCAATCATCACCTGGTCGGCGGACGGCCAAAGCCGGTTCGGGTTGAGCTCGGTCTTCAATTCGATATCGATGGCGGAAACTTATTATCTGCGGCCGCGCAGGAGCCCGACCATTCCGTGCAGCGATTGCTGACGCCTGAAGCCCGCTAACCGGTCTGTTGCTATTGCTTGCGACCGCGGGCCGAGACTAGACGCACGATGGCTGCAGCCAGCACGCAGTCCCTCGGACCGGCAACGGTTCGGCGACGATACCGATACGGAACGTTCCGATAACATCGCGCCAATCGGCTCGCGCCAGGTTTGTGCAAGACGCATCCAGCAGCAAAGCCAGTACGGCGGCGAATGCTGTCAGGGCAAGCCTCATGCGAGCTCCGCGCCGCGCATTTCCATCCGCAGATCGACCATGCCGCGATTCGTCTCTCCGGGACCAGCACGCCAAGCCGTGCCGTTGGGTTTCCGAATTGCCAATGGCGGCGCGGAACCCTATGTCTGAGCCAACGCACAGGCAATGATGAACCTTTCGATGGCACGCGCCTTCCTTTTTGTCCTCGACTCCTTCGGCATCGGCGGCGCGGCCGATGCCGAACGTTATGGCGACACCGGCTCCAATACGTTCGCACACATCGCGCGGGCCTGCGCAGAAGGCCGCGCCGATCGCGAAGGCCTGCGTGCCGGACCCCTTCTTGTACCAAACATGTTCGCGCTCGGCCTCGGCCAGGCCGCGGCAACGGCGACGGGTTTCAGGTTCGAGAATGGCAGTGCCCCGCTTAGCGCCGCCTTTCACGGCGCGGCCCAAGAGGTTTCGAGCGGCAAGGACACGCCATCGGGCCATTGGGAAATAGCCGGCCTGCCGGTCCGTTTCGACTGGGGTTACTTCCCAGACAAGATTCCCGCCTTTCCGGCCGAGTTGACCGAAGCAATGGTGCGTGAAGGGAAGGTGCCTGGCATCCTCGGCAATTGCCATGCTCCGGGCACCGAGATTATCGAACGGTTCGGCGAAGACCATATCCGCACCGGCAAGCCGATCTGCTACACCTCGATCGACTCCGTCCTGCAGATCGCCGCGCACGAGGTTCATTTCGGCCTGGAACGGCTTTACGAGTTCTGCAAAGTGGTGCGCAGGCTCGTCGATCCGCTGAATATCGGCCGCGTCATCGCGCGGCCGTTTATCGGTGAAACCGCCGCCACGTTCGAGCGAACGCATAATCGTCGCGACTATGCCGTACCGCCGCCGGAACCGACGCTGCTCGACCGGCTGACGGCGCGCGGCAGCCGGGTTATCGCGATCGGCAAGATCGGCGACATTTTCGCCCATCGGGGGATCTCGGAAGTCCGCAAGGCTGCCGGCAACATGGCGATGTTCGACAAAACGCTTGGTGCCATGGAAGACGCCCGCGACGGCGACCTCGTCTTCGCGAACTTTGTCGACTTCGACACCGAGTTCGGGCATCGGCGCGACGTTGCGGGGTATGCCGCCGCACTCGAAGCTTTCGACCGGCGCCTGCCCGAGGCATTCGCACGGCTGAGGCCAGGCGATCTGCTCATTTTGACCGCCGATCACGGCAACGATCCGACGTGGCGCGGCACCGACCACACGCGCGAGCGTATTCCGATTATCGGGACACGGCCGGGTTTCAAAGGCGCAGACATCGGACTGAGGACAACATTTGCCGACATTGGCGAAACCGTGGCCGAACATCTCGGGCTGGCGCGCGGCCGTCACGGCACCTCCTTCCATGCCACGATAGGTGGCCATGCCTGAGCTGCCGGAGGTAGAGACAGTCAGGCGCGGTCTGCAGCCGGCCCTTGAAGGTGCCCGCATTGTCGGTGTCGAGGCACGCCGGCCGGATTTGCGGTTTCCGTTCCCCGAGAGATTTTCGGAGCGGCTGACCGGCAAGACGATTGCGGCGCTCGGCCGCCGTGCCAAATATCTGACAATGCACATGGACAACGGCCCGGTTCTGATCTGCCATCTCGGCATGTCGGGTTCGTTTCGCATCGAAACGGCCGACGAGAGCGCAACGCCCGGCGCGTTCCACCACGAACGTTCGAAAAACAATGCTCACGATCACGTCGTCTTCGACATCGCATCCCCTGCCGGCGTCCGCTCTCGCGTGATCTTCAACGACCCGCGCCGCTTCGGGTTCATGCTGTTTTCGGAAGGCGAGCCCGACATGCATCCGATGCTGGCGGGATTAGGCGTCGAGCCTACAGGCAACGCACTGGACGGCGCGCTGCTCGCTTCGTTGCTGAAAGGTCGCAAGTCACCGCTGAAAGCGGCACTTCTGGACCAGAGGCTGATTGCCGGGCTAGGCAATATCTACGTCTCGGAAGCGCTTTGGCGGGCCGGCCTGTCGCCGCTGCGCGAAGCGGGCACCCTCGCGAGAGCCGGCAAGAAAGCCAAAGAGCAGAGCGAACGCCTGGCCGAAGCAATCCGCTCGGTCGTCGCCGATGCGATCGCCGCCGGCGGCTCGTCGTTGCGCGATTATATGCAGACCGATGGATCGCTGGGCTACTTCCAGCATTCCTTCGCGGTTTACGATCGCGAGGGGGAAGCCTGCTCCAAGCCTGGTTGTGGCGGCCACATCGAGCGTATCGTGCAAAGCGGTCGTTCGACTTTCCACTGCCGGGCCTGTCAGGCTTGAACCAGAAGCGAGGAGGAGCAAAGCATGGGCTATGAAACCATCATCGTCGAAACCCGCGGCAAGGTCGGGCTGATTACGCTGAACCGGCCGCAGGCGCTCAACGCGCTGAATTCACAAGTGCTGGCGGAACTGGTCGCGTCGGTGAATAGCATGGGCGCCAATGCCGACATCGGCGCCATGGTCATCACTGGTTCGGAAAAGGCTTTCGCGGCAGGTGCCGATATCAAGGAAATGCAGTCCATCTCCTATGTGGATGCCTATCTGCAGGATTTCTTCGTCGGCTGGGAAGAATTTACGCGGGCACGAAAGCCGATCATCGCGGCGGTGGCGGGCTATGCGCTGGGGGGCGGCTGCGAACTGGCGATGATGTGCGACTTCATCATCGCCGCCGACACCGCCAAATTTGGCCAACCCGAGATCACGCTGGGCGTCATGCCCGGCATGGGCGGATCGCAGCGCCTGACCCGCTTTGTCGGCAAGTCGAAGGCGATGGATATGTGCCTGACGGGTCGAATGATGGACGCAGCCGAGGCCGAGCGTTCCGGCCTTGTCTCGCGCGTGGTGCCAGCCGGCGAGTTGATCGAGGAAGCGCTTAAGGCAGCGTCCAAGATCGCTGGTTTTTCCTTGCCGTCGGTGATGATGGCAAAGGAGGCCGTCAACCGCGCCTATGAGACGACGCTCACCGAGGGTCTGCGGTTCGAGCGCCGGCTGTTTCATTCGCTGTTTGCGCTGGATGACCAGAAGGAAGGCATGGCGGCCTTCACCGGCAAGCGGAAGCCGAATTTCACGAACCGATGAGATGACGAAGGCGCCGGTCAAAAAGAAAGCGCTGCAGCGTTGACGCGCCGGAAAAGCTGAACTATAAGCCGCACCAATCGAGGCGGCCCTGTGGCTGCCCGTTTGTTTTTTGCGCCCTGCGGTATCCCGCAAGCGCCCACCAGATCAGAAGAGAGGCACCATGGCCAATACCTCCTCGGCCAAAAAGGCAACGCGCAAGATCGCCCGTCGCGCAGCGATCAACAAGAACCGCCGCTCCCGCGTCCGGACCTACATCCGCCAGGTCGAAGAGGCGCTCGCAGCTGGCGACAAGGCGGCCGCACAGGCTGCCTTCAAGGTGGCCGAGCCGGAATTGATGCGCGCCGCGACCAAGGGCGTGGTGCACAAGAACACGGCATCGCGCAAGGTGTCGCGGCTGGCCCAACGGGTCAAGGTGCTGTCGGCCTAATATACCTTTTCCTGAACTGCGCTTCTTCAAACCCGGCCAATCGCGCCGGGTTTTTTTCGTTTGCCGGCAAGTACTTAAAAGAAAGCCCGCAAAATGGCGCTCCGCGGGCATTTCAAAGTTCGAAATGCTTTGCCGGCATATACATGCCTGCTGATATTCGCAGCCTTCGAAACCGCCAATGCGAAAATTTCCGAGCGTCACAGATTACCTTTTCTTTTCAGAAGCTTACCGATGGTGATCCACAGCTTGTTCACATCAGCTGCGGCCGATAGGCGACAATTGGCTGTCAAGTGAATTATTTCAGAAAATTTCGCGTTGTGTGGCCTTTTTCATATTCGCCGGAAAAGGGTTTGAATCACAATGGCTTTGTCAAAATCAACTGTTGCAGCATGGCGTTCGAAACGTCCCTTGCTAGTCAGATTCCTTAAAAATCCGTTAGGGGTGGCCTTGCCCTATCCACAGCGATTTCGGTAATGTCTGTCCATCGAAGGGACGGGCCCTTGGCCCTTGACCAGCCTGAAACCGGCCAGCTCAAATTGGCAGAGTTTACACCGCGGATTCAACTCCGCGGACGGGGTTGGTTTGTCTTTTCGATACGGTAGGGGACTGGCGTAATTGTACATGGCAGGTCGACGGTGCGCCGGCGGTTTTTCGCCGGACGGCATTTTGTTGCCCTGACATGACCAAAGCGGATCGGCTCTTCGGCGCCGGACCGACAACGAGGCGATTCATCAGCCGGCGGCGGCGATGGTGTCGCAGCGAAGACACGGTCGCCGGAAACATGGATGCAGGAGGCGCATCCCCGGCGGAAAACAGGTACAAGAGACAAGGAACTCGATCATGCAGAGCGGCGGCATCGAAAGGGAGCTTACAGGCGACCTCCCATTTCCTGGAACGTTAATCGGAAGGAACGACATGGCGGCTTCCAATGAAGCTGAACAGAAGTTCGATCGGGTCAAGGCCCAGTTGAAGGCGCGTCTGGGAACCGAGGTCTATTCGAGCTGGTTCGGGCGCATGAAGGTCGCTGAATCCTCTAAGGGCATTGTCCGCATCTCAGTGCCAACCGCATTCCTGCGTTCATGGATCAACGGCCACTATCTCGATCTCATCACCGAGTTGTGGAAGCACGAGGATCCGGAGATCCTCAAGATCGAGATCGTGGTTCGCACCGCCACACGGCAGGGCCGCAACAGCGTCGAGCCAGAAGTGGCCCCGGCGCGCAAGATGACCAGGCAGACGCAAACCGCGCTCTCTGCGGGCACGGCGAGCCCCAGTAGGGTCGAACGGGTCCCGGTACCCCGCCCGGGGATGCCGGCAGAAACCGAGTTCCGGCACAATGTTCTCGGTTCGCCACTCGATCCACGCTATACTTTCACCTCCTTCATCGAAGGACCATCGAACCGAGTGGCTTTTGCCGCCGCCAAGGCGGTCGCGGAATCGCAGTCGAGCGCGGTGCGTTTCAATCCGCTCTTTCTTCACGCGACGGTCGGGCTGGGCAAAACGCACCTGTTGCAGGCGATCGCCGCAGAATCGCTGAAGCAGAATCCGAAATCGCGGGTCGTCTATCTGACGGCTGAGTATTTCATGTGGCGGTTCGCCACCGCGATCCGCGACAACAACGCACTGACGCTGAAAGAACAGCTGCGCGACATCGACCTCCTCATCATCGACGACATGCAGTTCCTGCAGGGCAAGTCGATCCAGCACGAATTCTGCCATTTGATCAACATGCTGCTCGACAGCGCCAAGCAAGTGGTGGTCGCTGCCGACCGGCCGCCGTCGGAATTGGAGTCGCTGGAGCCACGCGTCCGCTCGCGCCTCAACGGCGGCGTCGCGCTGGAAATGTCAGCCCCGGATTTCGCCATGCGTATCGGTATGCTCAAGCTCAGGCTTGCCACCGCCAAGCTCGACGATGCGTCGCTCGATATTTCCGAAGAGATCCTCAACCACGTCGCCCGCACGGTGACCGGCAGCGGACGCGAGCTCGAAGGTGCCTTCAACCAGCTTTTGTTTCGCCAATCCTTCGAACCGCAGATCACCATCGACCGCATCGACGAGATCCTTGGCCACATCTATCGTTCGGGCGAACCCAAGCGGGTGCGTATCGAGGACATCCAACGCATCGTCGCGCGCCACTACAACGTGTCGAAGACCGAACTTCTGTCCAACCGGCGCACACGCACCATCGTCAAGCCACGGCAGGTCGCCATGTATCTGTCGAAGGTGATGACGCCGCGCTCGCTGCCGGAGATCGGGCGGCGGTTCGGCGGTCGTGACCATACGACCGTGCTGCATGCGGTGCGCAAGATCGAGGATCTTTCCGGTGCCGACAACACACTGGCGCAGGAACTCGAATTGCTGAGAAGGCTGATCAACGACCAGGCCTGACGGCCCGAAAAACGCCGGCTCGCGGACTCCGGCCTTTTTATCCCCAGAAAGCCCGTGCAGCCGGTCCGAACCGGTGGCGCGGGCTTGCGTTTGCCGGGTTTTTCCTGTCAGTTTACGCAGATTCTGAGCCTGTTCAGACCTTTCGCGGGGCGCCGCTTGCCGGAGACCCGTTCATTCATTCAAGCGAGCCTGTTTCGTCATGCGTGTTATCCTGGAACGGTCAAATCTCCTGAAGTCGCTCAACCATGTTCACCGCGTGGTCGAGCGGCGCAATACCATTCCGATCCTGTCGAACGTGCTGCTCAGCGCCGAGGGGGCCAGCCTTGAAATGAAGGCGACCGACCTCGACCTGGAGGTGACCGAAGCAACGCCGGCAAAGGTCGAACGTGGCGGGGCGACGACGGTCCCGGCACATCTGCTCTATGACATCGTGCGCAAGCTTGCCGACGGCGCGGAGGTGGCGCTGAAGACCGACGAAGACGGCAACGCCATGACGGTGACGTCGGGGCGCTCGAGCTTCCGCCTGCAATGCCTGCCGCAGTCCGACTTTCCCGAGCTTTCAGCCGGGTCGTTCTCGCATATTTTCCGGCTCGATTCCGTCGGACTAAAGGGCCTCATCGAAAAGACCCAGTTCGCCATCTCGACCGAGGAGACGCGCTATTATCTGAACGGCATTTATCTGCACACGCACGAGGCCGGCGGCAAGCTGAAGCTGCGCTCTGTCGCGACCGACGGCCACCGGCTGGCGCGCGCCGAGATCGATGCGCCGGCAGGCTCTGAGGGCATGCCTGGCGTCATAATCCCGCGAAAGACGGTCAGCGAGCTGCAAAAGCTGGTCGACGATCCCGATGTTGCAGTCACCACCGAGTTGTCCGACACCAAGATCCGTTTCACCATCGGCAGCGTTATCTTGACCTCCAAGCTGATCGACGGCACTTTCCCGGACTACCAGCGCGTCATTCCGACCGGCAACGACAAGAAGCTGATTATCGATCGCCAGAGTTTCGCCGCTGCCGTCGATCGCGTTTCGACCATTTCGTCCGAACGCGGCCGGGCGGTGAAGCTTTCGATCGCCGAAGGGCAGGTCACGCTTGCGGTCAACAACCCGGATTCGGGCAGTGCCACCGAGGAACTGGCGGCCGACTATTCCTCCGATCCGATCGAAATCGGCTTCAACGCCAAATACCTGCTCGACGTTGCCGCGCAACTGACCGGCACGGAGGCGAAGTTCATGCTGGCGGATGCCGGTTCCCCGACGCTGATCCACGACATGGCCGACGAGACCGCGCTCTACGTGCTGATGCCGATGCGGGTGTAGGGCCCGAACGGGGCCATCTTGCTGTCGTGACCAGATCTGCAAAACCGCAGCAGACGTACATAAGTAAGCTCACACTTACGAATTTCCGCAACTATGCGGCGTTGGCAATCGACCTTGATCCCGGCGCTGTGGTTTTCTCCGGCGACAATGGCGCCGGCAAGACCAATCTGCTTGAAGCGATCTCGCTGCTCACGCCGGGCCGCGGCCTGCGCCGCGCACCCTATTCCGAGGTGGCGCGCGAAGGCGGCGACGGTGGCTTTGCGCTGCATGCCCGGCTTGACGGGCCGGAAGGCCAGGTCGAGATCGGTACCGGAATATCGGGCAGCGACGGCGAAGCCGGCCGGCGGGTGCGGATCAACGGCGCGACGGCACGCTCAGCCGAAGACATGCTGGAATGGCTGCGCGTGGTCTGGCTGACACCGGCGATGGACGGCCTGTTCCCCGGGCCGGCTGCCGACCGCCGGCGCTTCCTAGACCGGCTGGTGCTGGCGATCGATCCTGGCCACGGCCAGCGCGCGCTTGACTACGAAAAGGCAATGCGCGGCCGCAACAGACTGCTCGCCGACGGTTCACGCGACGGTGCCTGGTTCGATGCGATCGAGATGCAAATGGCCGAGACCGGCGTGGCGATTGCCGCGGCGCGTGCCGAACTGGTGCGCCTGCTCGCCGCCATGATCGACCGGCTGCCCGGCGACGGACCGTTTCCGCAAGCCGACATCGGCATCTCTGGCGAACTGGAAGGCGAACTCGGTATTTTGCCGGCCGTCGACGTAGAGGAACGGTTCCGTCGTGCGCTTGCCCAGGGGCGCGACCGCGACCGCACCGCCGGACGCACGCTCGACGGCCCGCACCGTTCCGACCTCGTGGTGCGCCACCGGCCCAAGGCGATGCCGGCCGAGCTCTGTTCGACCGGCGAGCAGAAGGCGCTGCTGGTCGGCATTGTCTTGTCGCATGCGCGGCTAACCGGCGAGATGTCGGGCATGACACCGATCCTGCTGCTCGACGAGATCGCCGCCCATCTCGACGGCGGTCGACGGGCGGCCTTGTTCTCGATCCTGGAGGAACTAAACTGCCAGGCCTTCATGACCGGGACCGATGCCGCGTTGTTTGACAGCCTCAAGGGACGCGCGCAATTCCTGACCGTCGATCACGGCAAGGTCGGGCCGACCATTTGAATTTCGTCCATGGCGCATTTCTGAGCTGCATGCATTGACGCCTGACAAGCTTTTTCCTCCGTTATATGGTCCGGCGATGATCACAGCCGCCCTCACCGATGAAGAGCTCGAACGCTACGCCCGCCACATCGTGCTGCCCGAGATCGGCGGCGCCGGCCAGCAGCGGCTGAAGCGGGCGCGGGTGCTCGTCATTGGCGCCGGCGGATTGGGAGCGCCGGTGCTCGAATATCTCGCCGCCGCAGGGATTGGCACTCTCGGTATCGTCGACGACGACATCGTTTCGCTTTCCAACCTGCAACGACAAGTGATCCACGCCACGGGCGATGTCGGGGTGGCGAAAACCGACAGCGCCAGAGCGGCGATCATCCGCATCAATCCAAACGTCGTCGTGGAAGAGCACAATTTCAGGCTGACCGTGGACAACGCCCCTACCCTCATTGCCCGTTATGACATCGTCGTTGACGGCTCCGACAATTTCGAGACACGCTACGCGGTGGCCGACGCCTGCGCCGCGGAAAGCCGGCCGCTCGTGCATGCCGCCGTTGGCCGCTTCGACGGCTCGGTCACCGTACTGAAGCCATTCGAAACCGGCCCGGACGGCAAGTTGAACCCAAGCTACCGCGATCTCTTTCCCGAGGCGCCGCCGCCGGGACTGGTGCCATCCTGCGCGGTGGCCGGCATTGTCGGCGCGCTGACCGGGGTCATCGGCACGCTGCAAGCCATGGAAGCGATCAAGCTGATCACCGGGATTGGCGAGCCGCTGGTCGGACGACTGCTGCTCTACGATGCGCTGGCGGCACGCTTCGACACGATCCGCTACAAGCGAACCAGCCCGTGAGCCTGCCTGCCGACGTTTCCACCGTGCAGCTTGCGGCCGATTTCGACCGTTGGGACGAGGTGCTGGCGCTGGTCATGCGGGCCTTCGCCTTTATGGACGGGGTTATTGACCCGCCGTCCTCGGCGCATCGGCTCACCGTTGAAAATCTCAGGGCTAGAGCGCTGGAGGAGACAGCATTCCTGGCGCTGAAGGAAAACGAGATCGTCGGTTGCGTCTTCATCCTGAAGCGCGCAGACGAGCTCTATGTTGGAAAGCTCGCGGTCGAGCCGGTTCTTCAGGGACAAGGCATTGGAAAACAGCTGATGCAGGCCGTCGAAGATCTTGCCCGCAGCCACAACAGGACCGCCATCGAGCTCCAGACCCGGATCGAGCTGACCGGAAATCACGCAGCCTTTGCCCGCCTCGGTTTTCGTGAAACCGAACGGACAGCGCACAAGGGCTACGAGCGGCCGACCTCAATCACCATGCGCAAGGCGTTTTCGTAAGCCAACGCTATCCAACGACGAACGCGCGGTTGCCGCGGCAAGACCGTGTCGGCGTGACGGCAGGTCACGCCCTCAACGGCAGCACGCGGTCGGGCGGGCGATGACCATCGAAGAAGGCGCGGATATTGATGATCACCTTCTCGCCCATGTCGATACGGCCTTCGAGCGTCGCCGAACCCATATGCGGCAACAGCACGACCTTGCCTTTGTGGGCAAGCTTCAGCAGCTTGCTGTTCAGCGCCGGCTCGTGCTCGTAGACGTCGAGGCCGGCGCCGGCGATCTTGCCGTCATGGATGAGCTTGATCAGCGATTCCTCATCGATGATATCTCCGCGCGCGGTGTTGACTATGTAAGCGGACGGTTGCAGAAGCGCCAGCCGCCGTGCCGAAAGCAGATGGAAAGTTGCCGGTGTCGATGGGCAATTGACCGAGATAATGTCCATACGGGCAAGCATCTGGTCGAGGCTTTCCCAATACGTGGCTTCCAACTCCTCCTCGATTGCCGGCAGCACGCGGTGGCGGTTGTGGTAGTGGATCGAGAGGCCAAAGGCCTTGGCGCGCCTGGCGACGGCAGTGCCGATGCGACCCATGCCGACAATGCCGAGCCGTTTGCCCCAGATGCGACGGCCGAGCATCCAGGTCGGCGACCAGCCCGCCCATTTCTTATCGCCGGTCAGCACGTTGGCGCCTTCGGCCAGCCGCCGCGGTACGGCCAGCATCAGCGCCATGGTCATGTCGGCCGTATCTTCGGTCAACACGTTCGGCGTGTTGGTGACGGTGATGCCTTTCTTGGCCGCTGCCGCAACGTCGATCTTGTCGACGCCATTGCCGAAGTTGGCGATCAGCTTGAGGTTGTCGCCGGCCTGGGCAATCAGCGCCGCGTCGATATTGTCGGTCACAGTCGGCACCAGCACGTCGGCCTCCTTGACCGCCGCCACCAGTTCCGGCTGCGTCATCGGCCTGTCCTCCACATTCAAGCGGGCGTCGAACAACTCGCGCATGCGGGTCTCGACTAGGTCGGGCAACTTGCGCGTGATGACGACGAGGGGCTTCTTTTTGCCTGCCATTGTTTCCTCGAACTCGATCTCGTTGAGACCTCTTTAACCAAGAACGGCGAAACTGAGAGCCGATCGCGGTACCGGTCATCCATGTAACAAGCGGTTCCGCCGAAGACAAAGAAAAATGGGCGCGAAGGCCGATGGGTGGGCGCCGAAAGGAACGAAAGTGTCTGGTTTCGCGTCGCTCCGCCTGACCCTCAGTGCAGCATTCCTCGGCGCTCTCATCCATAGCCCACTGGTGATGGCGCAAAGTGCCGCCGCACCCGCCCAGAGCGTCACGCTCGGACCAAGCGGCTTGCCGCTGCCGCGCTTCGTCAGCCTGAAATCCGGCCGCGTCAACTCGCGCGTTGGGCCGGGCGTCAATTATTCCGTCGACTGGATGTATATGAAGCCAGGCCTGCCGATGGAGATCATCCAGGAGTTCGATACGTGGCGCCGTGTGCGTGATGCCGACGGCTCGGAAGGCTGGATCAATCAGTCGCTGCTTTCGGGCCGTCGCACGGCGATCGTCGCCCCCTGGCAGCGCGGCAAGGACGCTCGCGTCAACCTCCTTGACGACCCGGCAAAAGATGCAGGCGTCATCGCGATCCTCGAACCGGGGGTAATGGGCACGATCAAGTCCTGCGATGGCCAATGGTGCGAAATGACCTTCGACGGCCATACCGGCTGGCTCGCACAGTCGCTCGTCTGGGGTGCCTATCCCGGCGAAAAGGTCAAGAACTGACCTTTCCGAACCGGAGGTCAGGCCAGCGCTGCAAGCACCGGATCGGCATTTGTTTCGCTGATCTTCGGTTCGGGGATGGTTTAGCGGCCGATGCGGCCGAGATGGGTATCCTGGAAACTGCTCGACAGCTTCAAACCATAGCCCAGAGCGCGGTCGATGGCGATGTGGGCGATCCAGATCAGCGCGACAGCTATCGCCATTGCATTGTCAAAGACGCTGCCGACAAGCGCCAGCAGAACGGGCAAGATCAGTATGTGCAAGGCGTTGTAGGCGACGGCGCCGACGCGCGGCCCGGCCATGTAACCCAGCATCGACAGGTCGGGCGCCAGAATGAGCACGGCAAACAGCCACCAGGAAACACCGGCGATTGCATAGAAGACAAGAGCCGCCACCGCGACGGCGACCCATTCGAGCCGGAGCGTCAAATCCAGGAATTTCATAAGGCGCCGGTCAGTCGCAGCGTTTCGGACGCAGTCTCACCACGATATCGACATTGGCGATCTCCATGCCCTCCGGCGGTTCCGGCAGGTTGGAAACCGTCACCGGGCCGCTGTCGATATCGAAGATCCTGTTTTCGCCCTCGATATAGAAATGATGGTGATCGGAGGTGTTGGTGTCGAAATAAGTCTTCGATCCCTCGACGGCAAGGATGCGCAGAAGACCGGCCTGGGTAAACTGGTGCAGAGCATTGTAGACGGTGGCCAGAGACACCGGCACGCCGGCGGCAAGCGCCTCCTCGTGCAGTTCCTCGGCCGAAAGATGGCGGTCGCCCTTGGCGAAAAGCAGATCGGCCAGCGCGATGCGCTGGCGTGTCGGCCTCAGACCGGCCTCGCGAACCCGCTTGTCCACAGCGACATTATCCTTCCGGCAACCCAGATCCATCTATCCGTCGCGCTCACAGTTCCGCCTCAGACAGGTCCAAAATGGCAGAAATTGAGCATCTGCCGAAACTGGACGTGTCCTGACATATATTCTGTCGACCGAATGCGATCAATAGCGCGCATTGACCCGGGCAGACGGGCAGGTTAAGCGCAAGCGCCGGTTTCCGGCCTGAAACAGATTGTGTTAGGAAACCACCGACAAGGGCGCCTATCGCCCGGGACGATCACGGGGACGAGATTGATGGCGGGTTCGAAATCCAGCTACGGTTACGAGGAATTGCTTGCCTGCGCCCGCGGCGAGCTGTTCGGACCGGGAAATGCGCAGCTGCCCTATCCGCCGATGCTGATGTTCGACCGCATCACCGAGATCAGCGAGACCGGCGGTGCGTTCGACAAGGGTTTCATCCGCGCGGAATTCGATATCAAGCCGGATTTGTGGTTTTTCGCCTGCCATTTCATCGGTAATCCGATCATGCCAGGATGCCTAGGCCTGGACGCCATGTGGCAGTTGACGGGGTTCTATCTCGGATGGCTCGGTGAACCCGGCAAGGGGATGGCGCTGTCGACCGGTGAGGTGAGGTTCAAAGGCATGGTCACGCCTTCGGTCAAGAAGGTGGAGTATGGCGTCGACTTCAAGCGAGTGATGCGCGGTCGGCTTGTGCTTGGCATCGCCGATGGCTGGCTGAAGGCAGATGGCGAGCCCATATACGCGGCAACGGATCTGAAGGTCGGTCTGTCCAAGCAATCGGCCGCCGTCTGAAACGAAGACCCTACAGTACGACGTCTTTGACGTCTGATGAACGCTGTAGCACTTTAATTTTGCGCATGGTTCCATTCCGGAAATTGATTTCAGGTTCGGGGTCCGCGCTGGAAGGAGTTGCGAATGAGACGGGTCGTAGTCACAGGTCTCGGCATCGTGTCGTCGATAGGCAACAATGCCAACGAGGTGCAGACCTCGCTGCACGATGCCAGATCCGGCATCAGCTTCTCCGACTCTTTCGCCGAGCATGGCTTCCGTTGCCGGGTGTGGGGTGCGCCGACGCTGGACCCATCGGGCATGATCGACCGTCGCGCCATGCGGTTCCTGTCGCAGGGTGCTGCCTGGAACCATGTCGCAATGGACCAGGCGATCGCAGACGCCGGCCTCGACGAGGCCGACATCACCAACGAGCGCACCGGTATCGTGATGGGCTCCGGCGGACCGTCGACCCGTGCAATCGTCGAGGCGGCCGAGACCACGATCAAAAACGGCAGCCCCAAGCGGATCGGGCCGTTCGCGGTGCCAAAAGCGATGTCGTCGACCGCGTCGGCGACGCTTGCCACCTGGTTCAAGATCCACGGCGTCAACTATTCGATCTCATCGGCCTGCTCGACGTCTGCGCATTGCATCGGCAATGGCTACGAGCTGATCCAGTGGGGCAAGCAGGACATCGTCTTCGCCGGCGGCCATGAGGATCTCGACTGGACGATGTCGGATCTCTTCGATGCCATGGGCGCCATGTCGTCCAAGTTCAACGACAGGGCATCGGTCGCCTCACGCGCCTACGACGTCGATCGCGACGGTTTCGTCATTGCCGGCGGCGCCGGCGTGCTGATTCTTGAAGAGCTCGAGCATGCCAAGGCACGCGGCGCCAAGATCTATGCCGAGATCGTCGGCTATGGCGCGACATCGGACGGCTACGACATGGTGGCGCCGTCGGGCGAAGGCGCGGCGCGCTGCATGAAGCAGGCGCTCGCAACGGTGTCCTCGCCGGTCGACTACATCAATACGCACGGCACCTCGACGCCGGTCGGCGACTCCAAGGAAATGGGCGCCATCCGCGAGGTGTTCGGCGAGAAGATGCCTTTCATCACGTCGACCAAATCGCTAACCGGCCATTCTCTGGGCGCCGCCGGCGTGCAGGAATCGATCTACTCGATCCTGATGATGCAAGGCGGCTTCATCGGCGAGAGCGCCCACATTGAGAACCTCGATCCGGAATTCGAGGGCATGCCGATCGTGCGCAAGCGCATCGACGATGCAAGGATCGACACCGTTTTGTCCAATTCGTTCGGTTTCGGTGGCACCAACGCAACGCTGATTTTCCAGCGCTATTCCGCATAAGGATTTGCCGACCATGGACGGATTGATGAAGGGCAAGCGCGGGCTTGTCATGGGTGTTGCCAACGATCATTCGATCGCCTGGGGTATCGCCCGCAAACTGTCCGAACATGGCGCGGACCTCGCCTTCACCTATCAGGGCGAGGCCTTCGGGCGCCGGGTCAAGCCGCTCGCCGAGAAATTGGGCGCATCCCTGGTGGTGCCTTGCGACGTCGAGGACAGCGTGTCGGTCGCCGCGACTTTCGAGACTTTGGGGAAGGCGTGGGGCGGGCTGGATTTCGTCGTCCATGCCATCGGCTTTTCCGACAAGAACGAGCTGAAAGGCCTCTACGCCGACACGAGCCGCGACAACTTCATCCGCACAATGGTGATCTCCTGCTACTCCTTCACCGAGATCGCCCGTCACGCCGCCACATTGATGAAGGATAGCGGTTCGATGATCACGCTGACCTATGCTGGTTCGGTCCGTGTCATGCCGAACTACAACGTTATGGGTGTCGCCAAGGCGGGGCTGGAGGCCAGCGTCCGCTATCTCGCCAACGACTACGGCCCGCGCGGCATCAGGGTGAACGGCATATCGGCGGGACCGGTACGGACGCTTGCGGGCGCCGGGATTTCCGACGCACGCCACATGTTCTCCTACCAGCAGCGCAACTCGCCGCTACGTCGTACAGTGACGATCGACGAAGTCGGCGGCTCCGCGCTCTATTTGCTGTCCGACCTGTCATCCGGCGTCACCGGCGAAATCCACTATGTCGATTCCGGCTATCACATCGTTTCCATGCCGACGCTTGACGAATTGAAGCAGACCGACGGCGGGCGGGAATAGCGCGAGCGACGTATCGCCGGCTTGCCCCGCAGGATTTCAGCGTCGCGCCGATAAGACCTTGAACATGCCGTCGCGGGCGAGCTCCGCATGGCTGGAGAAGGCGGCCGCCAGCACCGGTTCGTAGGGAAGCTGACGGTTTGCCACCATGAACAGCCGGCCGCCGGGCTTCAGCGCCTTGCCTGCCGCGCGGATCATGCCGGCACCGATTTCCGGCTCAGTCGCCCGGCTGCGGTGAAAGGGCGGGTTCATGACGACCACGTCGTAGCGGCGCTCGACCGGTTCGCTCAAAAGATCTATCCAGAAGAAACGTGGCCCCACGCCTGTGTTGCCGACATTGGCCTTGGCCGCCTCCAGCGCCTCGAAATCCGCTTCGTAAAGGTCAAGCGCCGATATGCCGGGTGAGCGGGCGGCGACTTCGGCGGCGACATAGCCCCAACCGGCACAGAAATCCGCAACGCTGCCACGCAGATCGTTGGGCAGATTTTCGACCAGCAGCTTCGATCCGGCATCGATCTTGTCGAAGGAAAACATGCCTGGGGCCGTGCCGAAGCGGTCCTCGACCACCAAGTCCGGATTGGCGGCGCGAAGCGTTGCCGCGGCAACGGTATCGGCCGGCCGGCGAAACCAGAAGGCAATGCCGTGATGCTTCGGCAGGTGGTCTTCGAGCGGCACAAGGGCGCCGACATGCTTGCGCAGGCTGGCGATTCCATCGTCCTTGCTGCCGGCGACAACGATCAACCCGCCTGGTGCTGCGCGTTCGACCGCTTCGGCAACGCGCAACTCGTTTTGGCCGCGATGGCGGCCAGCGAGCACAAATGCCGCGTCGAAAGCCTCGCCTTCGACCTGCGGTGTGACCGCGAAGCCGGACGCCTGCAAGGCGCGAAAGTGCGGCCTGAAGCCTTGGACAAGATGAAGCTTGGCATCAAACCCTTCCGGCAAGCGAAAGCCGGGCTCGGCACCGAGAAAGAGTATCCGTTCATCCTTTCGTGGCAGGGAAACAGCACCGGCCTCGAACGGATGGAAAAGCGTTTTCAGCGGCTCGGCGGACATTCACCACTCTTGAACTGCAAGGCTGTTGTTGAAACGCAAACGGGCGCGACCTTCCGGCGCGCCCGCTTCGATTGCATAGTTAGATCAGCTTAGGCGGCGTTTTCTTCGCCTTCGCTCTTCTTGTCGCGCACGATTTCCTTGCCGGTGGCCTGGTCGACGACCTTCATCGACAGGCGGACCTTGCCGCGCTCGTCGAAGCCCATCAGCTTGACCCAGACCTTGTCGCCTTCCTTGA
Organism: Mesorhizobium sp. LSJC280B00; assembly: GCF_000502835.1. Lineage (GTDB taxonomy): Bacteria > Pseudomonadota > Alphaproteobacteria > Rhizobiales > Rhizobiaceae > Mesorhizobium. The sequence goes on along the minus strand of NZ_AYVL01000009.1, from coordinate 120,711 downwards.
CCACATCGGAGGTCTTGGCGACGCGGTCATTGGCGAGTTGCGAGATGTGGACGAGGCCGTCACGCGGACCGAAGAAATTGACGAAAGCGCCGAAGTCGGCGGTCTTGACGACCGTGCCTTCGTAGATTTCACCGACTTCCGGCTCGGCGACGATGGTGTGTATCCACTTCTTCGCCGCCTCGATCTCCTTGGCATTGGCCGAGGCGATCTTGACGGTGCCGTCGTCCTCGATGTTGATCTTGGCGCCGGTCTTTTCGACGATCTCGCGGATGACCTTGCCGCCCGAGCCGATCACGTCGCGGATCTTGTCGGTCGGGATGTGCATGACCTCGATGCGCGGCGCGAACTCGCCGAGCTCGGCACGTGCGCCGGACAGCGCGTGGGCCATTTCGCCGAGAATGTACTGACGGCCATCCTTGGCCTGGTCGAGGGCGATCTTCATGATCTCCTCGGTGATGCCCTCGATCTTGATGTCCATCTGCAGCGAGGTGATGCCGTAGGCGGTGCCCGCAACCTTGAAGTCCATGTCGCCGAGGTGGTCCTCGTCGCCAAGGATGTCGGAGAGCACGGCGAAGCGCTCGCCTTCCTTGATCAGGCCCATCGCAATGCCGGCGACCGGCTTGGCAAGCGGCACGCCCGCGTCCATCAGAGCCAGCGAGGTGCCGCAGACGGTAGCCATCGACGACGAGCCATTGGACTCGGTGATCTCCGAAACGACGCGCAACGTATAGGGGAACTGGTCGGCGGTCGGAAGCATCGGCCGGATGGCGCGCCAGGCGAGCTTGCCATGGCCGATTTCGCGGCGGCCCGGCGAACCCATGCGGCCGGTTTCACCGACCGAATAGGGAGGGAAGTTGTAGTGCAGGAGGAACTTCTCCTTGTACATGCCGGTCAACGAATCGACATACTGCTCGTCCTCGCCGGTGCCGAGCGTGGCGACGACCAGCGCCTGGGTCTCGCCGCGAGTGAACAGCGCCGAGCCGTGCGTGCGCGGCAGGACGCCGACTTCCGAGACGATCTTGCGGACCGTCTTCAGGTCGCGGCCGTCGATGCGCGAGCCGGTGTCGAGGATGTTCCAGCGCACGACCTTGGCCTGGAGCTCCTTGAACACGGTGCCGATCTGTTCGGACGTGTATTTGGCCTCTTCGCCTTCTGCCGGTGCGAACGCGGCCTTGACCTTCGCCTTGACGGCGTCGACGGCGGCATAGCGCTTCTGCTTGTCGGTGATCTTGTAGGCGTCGCGAAGCTCGCCTTCGACGATCTTGAGCATCTCGGCTTCAAGTGCGGAATAGTCTGGCGCGTTGAAGTCGCGCGGGTCCTTTGCCGCGACTTCAGCCAGCTTGATGATCGCGTCGATCACCGGCTGGAAGCCCCTGTGGCCGAACATGACGGCGCCGAGCATAAGGTCCTCGCCGAGTTCCTTGGCTTCGGACTCGACCATCAGCACGGCGTCGGCGGTGCCGGCGACGACCAGGTCGAGCTTCGATTCCTGCATCTCGTCGACATGCGGGTTGAGCACATATTCGCCGTTGATGTAGCCGACTCGGGCGCCGCCAACCGGGCCCATGAACGGCACGCCGGACAAGGTCAGGGCGGCGGAGGTGGCGACGATCGACAGGATGTCCGGGTCATTTTCGAGATCGTGCTGGACGACGGTGACGACGATCTGGGTGTCGTTCTTGTAGCCTTCGGCGAAGAGCGGGCGGATCGGGCGGTCGATCAGGCGGGAAACCAGCGTTTCCTTCTCGCTCGGACGGCCTTCCCGCTTGAAATAGCCACCCGGGATCTTGCCGGCGGCGTAAGTCTTTTCCTGGTAGTTGACCGTCAGCGGAAAGAAGTCGAGGCCGGGCTTCGGCTCTTTCATCGAGACGACGGTGGCGAGAACCTTGGTTTCGCCGTAGGTGGCCAGCACCGCGCCATCAGCCTGACGCGCGATCTTGCCGGTTTCGAGAATGAGCGGACGGCCGCCCCATTCGATTTCCACTTTGTGGTAATTGAACATGTCTTGTCCTTCATATGCGGAAAGGGCCGCGCCGTTTCAGCGTGCGCGGATGCCCCTTTCCCTTGGCTTCCTTTCTCGGGCAGCCACGGGCAAGACAACGGGAGGCTCGGTTTATTCGGCGCGGTGCCGCACGAGCGTCCTGCAATCCTGCCCCATGACCGTCCATGGGCGGTTTCGAGCGGCCCTCTGCTGTTTCGAAACCGGGTTGGCCAATCGATCCGAGTGGCCTTGCGCGTGAACCCGAAAACCAGGTTTTCGGAAAATATCCTGCGCAAATCTAAACTTCAGAGCGTCCTTTGCGCATCCAAACCGATGCGCGGCGCTCTACTTCCTTCATGGAGCCTTGGATGACCCGATGCTCCAATGCGCGACCGGCGGGCTCTCGAAAGAACCCGCCGGTCAATTCGTCAACGGCGCAGACCGAGCTTCTCGATCAGCGTCTGATAGCGCGCGTCGTCCTTGCGCTTGAGATAATCAAGCAGGCTGCGGCGCTGGGAAACGAGAGCGAGCAGACCACGGCGGGAATGGTTATCCTTCTTGTGGTCCTTGAAATGGTCGGTCAGGTTCTTGATGCGCTCCGAAAGGATGGCCACCTGGACTTCCGGAGACCCGGTATCGCCCTTGGCGGTAGCGAATTCGCCCATCAATTCCTTCTTGCGTTCGGCAGTAATCGACATCGTGTTTTTCCTTGTCTGTTTGAGGAAACGGGACGCCCTCAGCCGGGATGTCGTCCAGCAGGGGCCGGTGCAAGCAACGCGTCAAAGCGCGAGGCTGCGGCGCATATAGTGCAATTCCGACAAAAAGGCCAGCCTAATTCACAAGCCGGCTTTTTGCTGCATAAACGGGCACTTCCGCCTAGTCAGAGCCATTTCTTCCATTTGAAGTACGCAAAGAGCCCGACCGCAACAAGCGCCATGAAGACGAGCGACAGGGGATAGCCGTAATAGGCTTTCAGCTCCGGCATGTTCCAGGGCGAGGTGTCGGGGTCGAAATTCATGCCCCATACGCCGACGAGAAAGGTAAGCGGCATGAAGATCACCGAGACGATCGTCAGATAGCTGATGACGTCGTTGGTGCGCGCCTGGCTGAGCGACAAGTGCATCTCGATCAGGCCGGTCAGCATGTCGCGCTGGGTTTCGACCAGTTCGATCAATCGCAGCGAATGATCGAGCGTGTCGTTCAGAAATATCTTGGTTTCGGCCTTCACATAAGAGACGTCGTTGCGGATCATGGTCGCCAGCGCGTCGCGCATCGGCCAAAGCACGCCCTTCAGCACATTGGCATCGCGCCGCAATTCGTGAAGCTGCCGCATCTGATGCTTGTGCGCCTGGTTCAGCATCTGGTCCTCAATGCTGTCGACCAATTCGCCGGCAGCCTCGATCGGCGGGAAATAGCTGTCAACGATGGCGTCGATCAAAGCATAGGCGAGATAGTCGGCGCCGCGCGAGCGCAAGCGGTTGGGCACCGAGCTTGCGATCCGCTTGCGCACGGGATCGAACGGGTCGCCTTCGCGTTCCTGGAAGGTGACGACGAAGTTCCTGCCGAAGAAGACGGCGATCTGTTCGTAGCGATGCGCGGTGACATCGTCGATCATCCTGACGACGACAAAGGCATGGTCCTCGAAGAAATCCACCTTCGGCCGCTGGCCGGTGTTGACGACATCTTCCAGCGCCAACGGATGCAGGTTGAAGATCCGGCCGATCTCCTCGATCAGCTGGATGTTGGCGAGGCCTGTGCAATCGAGCCAGATAACCGGCCAATTGTGGCAATGGGTGTTGACGTCGTCGATGCTGGCATTGTCGATGGTCTTGAACTTTTCGGGCGAGATCAATGTCAGCCTAAGCTCGGAACGGCGTGCCGCCGGGTCGGCGATCAGCGTGCCGGGCGAAGCCCCGACGGGCGGCCGCCGTGTGTTGAGCACCGCCCGCTTCCTGCCCGTCTCAGCCTTTGCCATGTGCCCCCTCGAATGCAGCGTCGGTGCCGCGCATCCCTTCGGACGGCAAACGACGCCGTCGCCCTGTTGATTTAGCGCATGATCCTTTCCCAAAATAGAATCCGGTTGGAGATCATGCGCCGAGAGACAGCTGTTACCCGATAAAGACCCGCTTTGGCTTGAACATGCCTTGCTCGATGGCGCCGATGGCGACCAGCTTGCCGCGCGCGGTGGCGCAGGCCTCCTCCGCTTCTACCGGCGCGTCACGGCCGCGAATGATGACCGGATTGCCGAGGCGGATTTTGGTTGCCGCATCATCGCTGATCGCGACCTGCGGCAGGCATTCGAGCGCCGCGGCGGTGTCGACCAGAAGTGCATCGATGGCACCGAAGTCGATCGGGGCGTCTGCTGCTTGCGGCTCGCCCTGCTCGCCGAAGCGGGCGGCTTCCAGCTCGGCCAGCGTAACGAAATCTTCCTGCGTGAACGGCTCGACCTCGACCCGCCGCAGCTCGGCGATGTGACCAAAGCAGCCAAGGTCGCGGCCCATGTCGCGCGCCAGCGAGCGGACATAGGTGCCCTTGCCGCATTCGACCTCGAAGATGGTGCGATCGGCCATGTGCTCGACCAGATCGAGCCGGCCGATCTCGACCTCGCGTGCCGGAATGTCGATCGTCTCGCCATCGCGGGCAAGGTCGTAGGCGCGCTCGCCGGCGATCTTGATCGCCGAAAATTGCGGCGGCGTCTGCATGATGACGCCGGTATATTTCGAAAGCAGCGCCCGTACGTCGGCTTCCGCCGGACGGCGGTCCGAGCTTTTGGTCGCCGGGCCTTCGAGGTCGTCGGTCGAACGCTCCTCGCCCCAGGCAACCGTGAAGCGGTAGACCTTGGCGCCGTCCTGGACGTATGGCACGGTCTTGGTCGCTTCGCCGAGCGCGATCGGCAGCATGCCGGACGCCAGCGGGTCGAGCGTGCCGGCATGGCCGGCCTTTTCCGCCTGGAACAGCCATTTGATCTTGGAGACGGCTTCAGTCGAGCCCATGCCGACCGGCTTGTCCAGTACCAGCCAGCCCGAGATCGGCCGGCCCTTCTTCTTGCCGCGACGCGCCACTATTCGCTGTCCTTCCGGTCGTCTTTGTCTTTGTCGTCGGCGCTGAGATCGCGCGCCACTTCGGGCGAGTGCAGCAACTCGTTTATCTTCTGGAAATTGTCGTAGCTGGTGTCGAGCCGGAAGCGGAATTCCGGCATGTACTTCATCTGGCGCAGCGCGCCGGAGACGCGGCCGCGCACGAACTTCGCATGCTTGTTGAGCGCCTCGATCACCGCCCCGGCATCCTTGGCGCCGAGCGGCGAAACGAAGGCGGTGGCGATCTTGAGATCGGGCGACATGCGCACTTCCGAGACCGAAACCACCGTGTTCTCGATCAGCGGATCGAGGATCTCGCCGCGCTGCAAGGTTTCCGACAGAGCATGGCGCACCTGCTCGCCTACGCGAAGCATGCGCTGGGATGGGCCTGATGTGATTGAACGGGGCATTTTTCTCTATCCTGAAATCGTGGGGCGCGGGATAGGACCGCACCACATGTCTCATATGGTTTGGGCGGCGGTCTTTCGACCACCGCCCGGTCTCGATGGATGCCCGAACTCGAACGTTCGAGCTCAGAGCGTCCTGGTCACCATCTCGACGCGGAAGCACTCGATGACGTCACCGACGCGCATGTCCTCGTAGTTCTGGAAGGCCATGCCGCATTCCTGGCCGCCCGGAACTTCCGAAACCTCGTCCTTGAAGCGCTTCAGGGTCTTCAGCGTGCCTTCGTGGATGACGACGTTGTCGCGGATCAGGCGCACGCCCGCACCACGCTCGACCTTGCCTTCGGTGACACGGCAGCCGGCGATCTTGCCGACCTTGGTGATGTCGAAGATCTCGAGGATCTCGGCATTGCCGATGAAGGTCTCGCGACGCTCCGGCGAGAGCAGGCCGGAGAGCGCCGCCTTCACGTCATCCACGAGATTGTAGATGATGGAGTAGTAGCGGATCTCGATGCCTGCCGCGGCCGCTGCCGCACGCGCCTGCACATTGGCGCGAACGTTGAAGCCGATGATCGCGGCCCCCGAGGTCTCCGCCAGCGACACGTCGCTTTCGGTGATACCGCCGGCTCCCGCATGGACGATGCGCGCACGCACCTCGTCGGTGCCGAGATTGTCCAGCGCCGCGTTGATCGCCTCGATCGAACCCTGCACGTCGCCCTTGATAACCAGCGGGAATTCTTTCAGTCCGCTGGTCTGCAACTGCGACATCATCTGCTCCAGCGAACCGCGCTGGCCGGCATGCCTGGCAACCGCCTTCTCGCGTGCCAGACGCTGGCGGTATTCGGTGATCTCGCGGGCGCGGGCCTCGTTGTTGACCACGGCGAAGCGGTCGCCGGCCTGCGGCGTGCCTTGCAGGCCGAGCACCTCCACCGGCATTGCCGGCGGCGCTTCCTTGACCTGCTCGCCGCGATCATTGACGAGCGCGCGTACCCGGCCCCATTCGTTGCCGGCGACGAGAATGTCGCCCGGCATCAACGTGCCGGTCTGCACCAGCACGGTAGCGACTGGGCCGCGGCCCTTGTCGAGCTGGGCTTCGATGACCACGCCTTCGGCGGTGCGGTCCGGATTGGCCTTCAGGTCGAGGATTTCGGCCTGCAGCAGGATCGCTTCGAGCAACTTGTCGAGATTGATGCCCTTGGTCGCCGACACCTCGACATCCAGCACCTCACCGCCCATGGATTCGACGAACACCTCGTGGCGCAGCAGTTCCGAACGCACCTTCTGCGGGTCGGCGTCATGCTTGTCGATCTTGTTGATCGCCACAATGATCGGAACGCCGGCCGCCTTGGCGTGATTGATCGATTCGATCGTCTGCGGCATGACGCTGTCGTCAGCTGCCACCACGAGGATGGCGATATCGGTCGCCTGGGCACCGCGGGCACGCATCGCCGTGAAGGCGGCGTGGCCGGGCGTGTCGATGAAGGTAACCTTGTGACCGTTCTTCTCGACCTGATAGGCGCCGATATGCTGGGTAATGCCGCCGGCCTCGCCGGAGACGACGTTGGCATTGCGGATGGCATCGAGCAACGAGGTCTTGCCGTGATCGACATGGCCCATGATCGTTACCACCGGCGGACGCGGCTGCAGGTCCTCGGGACGATCGGCGATGTTGAACAAGCCCTCTTCGATGTCGGACTCGGCGACGCGGCGGACCGTGTGGCCAAATTCGGTGGCGACGAGTTCGGCCGTGTCGGCGTCGATGACGTCACCAGGCTTCAGGATCTGGCCCTGCTTCATGAAGAACTTGACCACGTCGACAGCGCGCTCGGACATGCGCTGCGCCAGCTCCTGGATGGTGATGGTTTCGGGCAGGATCACTTCACGCATGACTTTCTCGCGTGGCTCGTTATGCAACGCGCGCTTGAATTTCTCCTGACGGCGGCGCATCGACGAGAGCGAGCGGGCGCGCGCATCCTCGTCGGAAAGCGCCGAATTCAGCGTCAGCTTGCCGCGGCGGCGGTCTTCCTCGCCCTTGGTCGGTTTGGCCGGACGCGCCACTTCCGGCGTGACCAGACGGCGCACTGGTGCGCCGGCACCGGTCCGCTTCGGTTTGACCTCTTCCTCGTCATCGACTGTTGCCAGTTCGGCGGCGAGCGGCGCACGGCGGCGCGCCTCTTCCTCGGCACGGCGGCGGGATTCGGCCTCGGCTTGCAGCCGTGCCTCTTCCTCGGCCTGACGGCGAGCCGATTCCTCGCGCTCGCGGCGGCGGCGCTCTTCGTCCTCGCTGCGGCGCTTGGCTTCCTCGATGGCGCGCTGGCGATCCTCGACATCGCGGACCTTCGAGCCCTCGAGAGCCCGGCGGCGTGCTTCCATTTCCTGGCGCGACAACTCGTTCAGCACCATGCCGCCGCGTTCGACCGGCGGCGGAGGGGGAGGCGCCTTGGGAGCTTCCTGCACGGCAGGCGCTGCCGCGACCGGCTTCGGCGTGAAGACGGACACAGGCGCTGCCGCCGGCTCCGGCTTGTCGCCGGGCAGCGAGAACTTGCGCTTCTTGGTCTCGACGACCACCGACTTGGTGCGGCCGTGCGAGAAGTTCTGGCGCACCGTGCCCTGTTCCATACCGGGGCGCTTCAGCGTCAAGGTCTTCTTCGGCGTAACACTCAGCGTCTTGTCGTCGCCCGATTTCGTATCGCTCATTCCATATCCTCTGCGGCATCATCTTCGTCAGCAACGGCCGCAAGCATTGCCAGATCGTCCGGGGAACCGCCCCGATATCGGTCGAGCGCAACCATGCGCTTCTGGACCGCCCTGCCCGCGTCTCCCGCGAGAACGGCAGCATGTATCACATTTGTACCCCCCAATGCCAAGCTCAACTCGGCCTCGGAGAAAAGTTTGTAAGCGCGGATCGCAGGCCCGCCGAGGTGGACGGTTGCCCGCCGCGCCTGGCTTATCTTGCGGACGCCATCGTCGGAAGCCTCGATCGCGTGGAGCACGAAAAGTGCAAGTCCGCCGCGCACGGCGCTCTCGACCTTGGTCGCTCCGAGCGCTATGGCGCCCGCCTTGCGGGCCAGGCCAAGCATGCCCAGAGCGGACCTGGAAAGCAGCGCGTCGACCATGCCGCCAAGATCGGCCGGCACGCTCACCTGCGCCTTAAAAGCACGGGCAAACAGGTTTTTGGCCGCTGCCTTTTCTATATGTAGGCGGTCGGCCGTCACCCAGCAACCGCGGCCGGGCAGGTTTCTCTTGATGTCCGGAACGACGGCCGAATCCGGGCCGACGACGAAACGGATCAGTTCATCCGGTTCGGCTTGCCTGCGGGTGACGATGCAGGTGCGATCGTTCATCTCGTCGAAGGGCGGGTTCGGTGCGATGCGGTTTCACCTCACGCACCGACGGTTTCGTCAGCCGGCACGCCCTCGGCGGCAAGCTCGTCTTCGGTGATCCAGCCAGCCTTCAGGCGAGCGGCCAGGACCATCTGCTCGGCATCGGCGCGTGATACGCCGTGGTTGGCGAGCACACCCGGGAATACCTTCGTCTCGCCGTCCTTGCGTTCCTTCCAACCGGTCAGGTCGTCGGCGGCGTAGCCGGCGAAATCCTCGATCGTCTTCACGCCGTCCTCGCCGAGCGTCACCATCATGGCGGTGGTGATGCCGGGAATCTCGCGCAGCTCGTCCTTGACGCCGAGCGCCTTGCGCTTCTCGTCATGCTCGGCTTCGATCTTCTCCAGATATTCGCGGGCGCGGGTCTGGATTTCCGAAGCCGTGTCCTCGTCGAAGCCGTCGATCGACGCGATTTCGCCGGAGTCGACATACGCGACCTCCTCGACGCTGGTGAAGCCTTCGGAAGCGAGCACCTGGCCGACCATCTCGTCGACGTCGAGGGCTTCCATGAACAGCGACGACCGTTCGACGAATTCCTTCTGGCGGCGTTCGCTCTCTTCCTGCTCGGTCAGGATGTCGATATCCCAGCCGGTGAGCTGCGAGGCAAGACGGACGTTCTGGCCGCGGCGGCCGATGGCCAGCGACAGCTGATCGTCGGGAACGACGACCTCGATGCGCTCGGCATCCTCGTCGAGCACGACCTTGGCGACTTCCGCCGGCTGCAACGCATTGACAATGAAGGACGCGGCCGAAGGCGACCACGGAATGATGTCGATCTTCTCGCCCTGCAATTCACCGACGACCGCCTGGACGCGGCTGCCGCGCATGCCGACGCAGGCGCCGACCGGATCGATGGAGCTGTCGCGCGAGATGACAGCGATCTTGGCGCGCGAACCCGGATCGCGGGCGACCGACTTGATCTCGATGATGCCGTCGTAGATTTCCGGCACTTCCATGGTGAACAGCTTCGCCATGAACTGCGGATGGGTGCGCGACAGGAAGATCTGCGGGCCGCGCTGTTCGCGGCGCACGTCATAGACATAGGCGCGGACGCGATCGCCATATTTGTAGTTTTCGCGCGGAATCAGCTCGTCGCGGCGGATGATCGCCTCGCCGCGGCCGAGATCGACGATGACGTTGCCGTATTCGACGCGCTTGACGGTACCGTTGACGATCTCGCCGATACGGTCCTTGTATTCGTCATATTGCCGGTCGCGCTCGGCCTCGCGCACCTTCTGCACGATGACCTGCTTGGCGGACTGGGCGGCGATGCGGCCAAAATCCATCGGCGGTAGCTGTTCGGCAATGAAATCGCCGAGCTGGGCGTCCGGATTGCGCTCGCGCGCCGAGGAAATGGCAATCTGCGTCGCGTAGTCATCGACCTTCTCGACCACTTCCATCAGCCGCTGCAGCTTCATCTCGCCGGTGTTGGCATTGATGTCGGCGCGGATATTGGTTTCCTGGCCGTAGCGCGAGCGCGCGGCCTTCTGGATCGCATCGGCCATGGCGGCGATGACGATCGACTTGTCGATCGACTTTTCACGCGCGACCGCATCGGCGATCTGCAGCAGTTCAAGCCTGTTGGCGCTTACAACCATCTTCTTTCTCCCGAGCTTGTTGCCGACCTTTACGGCCGGCAGCCCAATCACATTTCCTGTTCGGTTTCGTCTTCCGCACCCTCTGGTGCGTCTTCGGGTTCGCCGCGGCGTTTCCTGGCTTCCTTGCGCGCCCGATTGTCCTTCGACAGCGCATCGCGGATAAGGTCGTCGGTCAGAATCAGCCGCGCTTCGGCAATCGCATCGTAGGGAACACGTACCGTCGGCTCCTCGCCGTAAGCGGCCTTGTCACGCTCGATCAGCACACCGTCCGCGTCGCTTTCGGCGATCTTGCCCTTGAAGCGCTTACGGTCGGCGACGAGAACCGACGTTTCCATCTTCACCAGATGGCCGGTCCAGGCTGCAAAGTCCGATTTGCGGACCAGCGGCCGGTCGATGCCCGGCGACGACACTTCGAGATGATAAGCCTTCTCGATCGGATCATCGACATCGAGCGCCGGCGACACCGCCCGGCTGACCTCTTCACAATCCTCGACCGTCATCGTGCCGTCCTCGCGCTCGGCCATGATCTGCAGCGTCAGCCCGTTCTGGCCCGACAGGTGCACACGTACCAAGCGGAAGCCAATGGCGCGCAGTACCGGCTGAACGATCAGCGCGATGCGCGCATCGATGCCGCTTTCGCGGATGATGCGGTCGTCGCCTTCGCTTGCCGTCACTGTCATTCGGTCCTGTCACTCGATTTCTGTTGGTCGGCAGGTAATAAAAAAGAGCGGGACCGGGTGGACCCACTCTTCGTCATAGCGACCAAGAATTTGAAGCTGATATAGACGATCGTGGTCCTCGTTTCAAGCCCGTCCTGCATGACGGCAAGGCTCCGAGTCCGCAGCGCTGCGCCAAATGCATGGCGCCCATGCAGTGATCCCCCTTTGAGCACCGGCCACGCACGACTATCTATGTTGCATTGCACAATTGGAGCGCTCACTGCGCTCGAAAGGGTACCATCATGAACAATCGTGGATTTTTTTCAGCCATAGGCGATGTCTTTAGCGTGTTCGGCAGCGCCGTAGCCGCGTCGCGGGCTGTGGAAAGCGGTCGCAAGCCGCGTGCGCGTGATCTGCGCAATCTCGGCATGGAGCCGGCAGCCTTCGACAAGATCCGTCGCTTCTGAGCCAAGTGAGCGCCGAGAGCCTTCGGCCCGCTCGCCTTGTGCTCAGCTCTAATTTCCCGCTTATTTCCGCACGAAGGTGAGATAGGCGGGCCGTCGGCCTTCGCGAATGGCCTTGGCCTCATAGCGCGTCCCCGGCCAGCCATCATAGGGCCGGTGCCAGTCGGCTGCTTCGCTTGCCTGCCACGTGAAGGCGTCGTGCGCCCGGCAATGCAGGAGCGTCCAGTTCACATAGCTGTCGATATCGGACGCAAAGTGGAACTTTCCGCCGTGCTTCAGGACGCGCGCGAAGCGGTCGAGATTGACCGGGCTGACGAAGCGCCGCTTCCAGTGCTTCTTCTTCGGCCACGGATCCGGATAGAGAAGATCAATGCCGTCAAGCGAAGCCTGCGGCAGCCAGTCCAGCAGACGTGTGGCGTCGTCGTCATAGACGCGCAGATTGGCAAGCGGCCGCTCCCGGACCGCTATCATCATCTTGGCCATGCCGTTGACGAAAGGCTCGACGCCGATAAAGCCGGTCGCCTGGCTGGCCGTAGCACGGTGCAGAAGATGTTCGCCGCCGCCAAAACCGATTTCGAGCTGGACAGCCGAAACTTCGGCTTCGAAAAGGCTGCGCAAGTCGGCCGGCGGTTCAACCGTCAGATCGAGCCTGTAGGCGGCGAAGCCGCTCTCCAGCGCCGCTGCCTGTTGTGGTCGAATGGTCTTGCCGCGCCGGCGACCGAAAAAGGCCTCGGTCGCACGGCTTGGCCGGTCCTTCGGATCCATAGGCGCCGCGGTTAGGCGGCGACTGCTTCGGCGACCGGTTCGGCGAGAGCGTCCTTGAGCGCCTTGGCGAGATCGGTCTTCTCCCAGGAGAAGGATCCGTCGCGGCCGGCCTTGCGGCCAAAATGGCCGTAGGACGACGTCTTGGCATAGATCGGCTTGTTGAGATCGAGGTGGCGGCGGATGCCGGACGGCGACAGGTCCATCACGGCGCGCAGTGCACGCTCGAGTTTTGCCTCGTCGACCTTGCCGGTGCCGTGCAGGTCGACGTAGATCGACAGCGGCTGGGCGACACCGATCGCATAGGAAAGCTGGATGGTGCAGCGATCGGCGAGCTTTGCGGCAACCACGTTCTTGGCGAGATAACGCGCCGCATAGGCCGCCGAGCGGTCGACCTTGGTGGTGTCCTTGCCAGAAAAAGCGCCGCCGCCATGAGGCGCAGCCCCACCATAAGTGTCGACGATGATCTTGCGGCCGGTCAGGCCGGCGTCGCCATCAGGCCCGCCGATGACGAACTTGCCGGTCGGATTGATGTACCAGTTGCAATTGTCGGCAATCTTCAGGTCGCCCAGTGCTTCGCGAATATAGGGCTCGACGACGTTGCGCACCTTCTTCGAATCCCACGTCTCATCGAGATGCTGGGTCGACAGCACGATCTGCGTCACTTCCGCCGCTTTGCCGTCGACATAGCGGACGGTGACCTGGCTCTTGGCATCCGGCCCAAGCCTGCCGGCATCACCGCTGCCTTCATGGCGCGCAGCCGCCAGCAATTCGAGGATCTTGTGGCTGTAATAGATCGGCGCCGGCATCAGGTCCGGGGTTTCGCGGCAGGCATAGCCAAACATGATGCCCTGGTCGCCGGCTCCCTCCTCGCCTTGCCGGTCGGAGGCGTTATCGACGCCTTGGCCGATATCCGGCGACTGGCCGTGCAGCAGGACCTCGATCTTGGCTGTCTTCCAGTGGAAACCGGCCTGCTCGTAGCCGATTTCGCGGATCGCCTTGCGAGCGACCGACTTGAACTTGGCCGGGTTGACAATCGGATGGCCGGCCGCATCCTTCAGGACGTTGCCCTCCTTGTCCTTCTTGAGCAGCGTCTCGGGGACGCGCACCTCGCCGGCGATGACAACGCGATTGGTCGTCGCAAGCGTCTCGCAGGCAACGCGGACCTTCCACGGGTCCATGCCGGTCTTTCTGGCTTCGCGATAGACGAGATCGACAATCTCGTCGGAGATGCGGTCGCAGACCTTGTCGGGATGGCCCTCGGCAACGGATTCCGAGGTGAAGAAGTAATTGTGCCGCGTCACGGGTGTCCCCTCTTGAAAAAAATATCGGCAGGCCGCCGATTTTGGCGCGCCAGTTGTTAACGGTGCCGGGCGTCGCTCGTCAAGCCATGCAGCCGTTCTGGCATGAATTTTGACGTTATTATCTTTGCATCCCGAGACGGCGGCAGGGCGCACTGCGATCAGCCCTTGCACCAACAGACTGAGGAAAACGGCTTCGAGGAAGCGTGTCGAGCGAAATCGATCTGCGCTTCAGCGCATCTGCGGAATGAACATCCCTCAATGGCGCAGCCGCGAGAAATTGCATGCCCAGCTACGACGACCCCTTCCTTGTTGAACTCTTCACGGGCCAGTCAATCGACTTCGTCGGTGGAAAGCGACTTCACCAGCTCGATGATCTTGCGGCGCACTTTCACGTCGGCGATCTTGACGAAGGCGCGATTCAGCTGGAGGCCTTCCGGGCTGCCGCAGAATTCGACGGCGGAGGTCATCGAAGCATCCTCGGCAAATCCACGGTTGCCCACGGGCTCCTGACCGGGCGCATCCTCGAAAAAGAAGGCGACGGGGACGCCGAGTATGGAGGCGATTGCCTGCAAACGGCTGGCGCCGACGCGATTGGTGCCCTTTTCGTACTTTTGGATCTGCTGGAACGTTATGCCGAGGTTTTCACCCAGTTTTTCCTGGCTCATTCCCAGCATATTGCGGCGAAGCCGGATGCGGCTTCCGACGTGGATGTCGATCGGATTCGGCTTTTTCTTGTTTTCTTCTGTCATTTTTTCCTCGCCGAATTTTTCCGGCTTTTTCTATTTTGCTGCCCAAACGACGCCGCGGCCCGTGCCCCAACAGAACGACCTTATCGACTTCGAAAATTTTCAGGCGCTTACAGTATGAGTTTCTAATGTGTCGGCTGTCAATTCGCCCGTAGCCTTTGCCTTACGTTCAAAATGCATGCCGTAACGGCAAGCAAAAACATGATCAGCATTCCGTTAATGCGTCGTTGGCCGGAGGAAACGACGGCTTGGTTGGAGATCGGCACACGCACATCGATCGCGCCGCGTGCATCGATTGCCAGCGCGTCGACGATGCGACCGCGCGGGTCGACAACGGCCGAAATGCCGTTATTAGCCGCGCGCAACAGGGGCACCCCATTCTCCACCGCCCGGATCTGCGCCTGCCTGAAGTGCTGGTACGGCCCCGGCGTGTCGCCGAACCAGGCGTCATTGGTGACGTTCACAATAAGCTCGGCTGACGTTGCGTCAACTGCGACCAGATCGGGAAAGATGACCTCATAGCAAATAAACGGCAGCGCCCGGATACCGCCGGGCAGCGCGATCGGATGCCGCTCATTGCCCGCCGCGAAGGTCATTGGACCGGCAACAAGCTGCTCAAGCCCGAAGCGGCCGAGCAGATCGGCGAAAGGCAGGTATTCGCCGAAGGGTACCAGGTGGACCTTGTCGACGGCATCGACGATTTCGCCCCTTTCGTCGATCGCCACCACAGAGTTGTAGTAACGGCTGCCGGCCGCCGAGCCGCCTTCCTCGCGAACGACGCCGGCGACCAGCATCTGGCCATCGCCAAGCATCTCTCCGATCGCAGGCAGGGCATCCGGACGTTCGGTGAACAGAAACGGCACGGACGTCTCCGGCCACAGGATCAATTGCGGCCTGTCATGGCCGGGTTCCGGCGCCTTGGCCGAAAGCCCCATCATGGTGGCGAAGATACGGTCACGCACCGAGGTATCCCATTTTTCCGTAAGGTCGACGGCAGGCTGCACGATACGGACGTCAAGGCTGCGGGCGGCCGGCTTTTCGGGGGCGGCGAGCCGGATATAGCCGAAGCCGGCATGGGCGGCGACGAGAACGACAAGCAACGCCGCGCCGAGGCGAAGATGCTGGCGCGCCGCAAGCAGCGCCGGCAGCGCGAAGACGAAGACCGCAAGCGCGTTCATGCCGACCATGCCGGTCACCGAGACGCTCTGCATCAGCAAAGGCACCGGCATCGCCGCATAGCCGACGGCATTCCACGGAAAGCCGGTGAACAGGAAGCCGCGCAGCCATTCCGCCAGCGCAAAGCCGAAGGCGAGCGCGGCGATGCGCCCGATGTCGTTGCTCCACAACAGCCGGGCAACCACGGCAGCGAAACCGTAAAAGAGGGCCAGCGCGAGGGGGATGCCGACCACCGCGAACGGCAAGGCCCAGGCAAAGCTGTCGGCCTCGACCAGCAGCGCCGAGCCGACCCACCAGAGACCGGCAAGAAAGTAGCCGAAACCGAACCACCAGCCGGTGGCGAAAGCCGGCCGCAAGCGCCGCAGAAAACCGTCCGAGGCTTCGCCGGTCGCGCCGTCGAGGAGCCACACCAGCAGCGGGAACGAAACGAAACAGACGGCGAAGAAATCGTAAGGCGCCTGGGCAAGAACCGTCAGCGCCCCGGCAAGAAACGCCACTAGCGCGCGCCGCCAGCCCCAAAGCAGAATTATCCGGCCGGCCTGGCGCTCCATCTATGCTTCCGAGTCGTGCGAATCAGGAAGCAAGATTTATCAGGCTGCGGGCTTGGCTCCAAACCGGGCGACCTAGTCCGCTCATAGCTATCGATGCCAGCCTTGTATCTTCAGCCCGCCCAGCCGCTCAGCCTCTACGCGTGGGACAGAGCCGACAGTCTGGGAAAAGGTCCAGACATGGCCTTCAGGATCGCGCGCGTGTTCTTGCCTGCAACTGAAGCCGGGCTGGCTATATGGTCGGCCCATTCGGAATCGACGATGATATAGCCGTCGCCGAACCGCATCTCGGAATGGACGAGCCTGCCATTAGCATCGCTGACCACCATGCTCGGCTCGAAGCCGAAAGCCTTTTCAAGCCATGTCAATGCGGCCCGCGGATCCTGGTAGAAGACGCCGGAGCCTAAGTCGAGTGCTTGAACGGGTCCTCAACCGGCATCGGGCAAGCCGCGTCCTTCAAGCCTGCTCGGTGCGGACGGCGCGGCGGCGGCGCTCGCCCTTCAGGGTCTCGACGATGCGCACGCGCTTGACGCGGCGTGGGTCGGCGTCGAGCACATGAAACTCGAAGCCGGGTATGGCCTGCACCACTTCGCCGCGCGCCGGCACCCGGCCAAGCGTGTTGAAGATCATGCCGCCGATCGTGTCGACATATTCGCCGTGCTCGCCGGCGGCGAAATCCTCGCCGATCATCTTGGCGACGTCGTCGATCTCGGCCTTGCCGTCGACGATGAAGACGCCTTCGCCGGCCTGGGTAATCATCGGCTCGTCCTCGTCATGCTCGTCCTCGATGTCGCCGACCACCATCTCGACGATGTCCTCGAGCGAGACGAGACCGTCAGTACCGCCATATTCGTCGATGACCAAAGCCATCTGGGTCCGCGTCGTCTGCATCCGCCCCATCAGGTCGGAGGCGAGCATCGACGGCGGCACGAACAGCACCGGTCGGATCAGGTTGAGATCGCCGATGGTGCGCGCCAGATCGACCTGAGCGAGATCGAGAACCGTCGCGACCGGAGTTTTCCTTGTCGTCCTGCCCTTTCTGACGCGGGCGACCTTGGTGATGTGCGCCAGCACGTCGCGGATATGAACCATGCCGCGCGGATCGTCGAGCGTCTCCGAATAGACCGGCATGCGGGAATGGCCGGACTGCTCGAACAGCCCCAGAAGATCACCCAGCTTCGTGGTGATCTCGACCGCCTCGATGTCGGCGCGCGGCACCATGACGTCCTCGACGCGCACTTCGCGCAGGCGCAGGATGTTGTTGAGCATGGCGCGTTCGCCAGGCGAGAAGGATTCTGCATCGCTCGCCGTTTCGGCAAGCGCACCGGCAATCTCCTCGCGCAGGCTGGTGCCGTTGCGGTGCCTGAAAAGCCCGAGCACGCGATCAAACAGGGAAGGACCGGCAGGCGATGCCTCGCTGGCGAAGCTGCCGGTCGAGGTACTCGGACTCGAGCCCTCTTCCGTCGTTTCGGAAGGCTTGATCACACTGCCGGCGTCGGAGCGGGCGGCAGTCTCTGGTTTGTCGTTCATCATCGTCCGGTCAATTGGTCTTTTGTAATTACGTGTAGGGATCGGGAATGGCAAGCCTCGCAAGTGCTGCGCGCTCTGTCGCTTCCATCAGTTCCGCTTCGGCATCGGTTTCGTGATCATAGCCCAGCAAATGCAGCAGGCCATGGATGACGAGATGGGAGATATGGTCCTCGATGGGCTTGTCTTCCAGTGCCGCCTCGCGCGCGACAGTCTCGGCGGCCAGCACGATGTCGCCGAGCATCGGCGGCAGAGGCCCGCCCCTGGCAAACGGAAAAGCCGGAAAAGACAGGACGTTGGTCGGCTTGTCCTTGCCGCGCCAGCCGGCATTGAGCGTACGGATATGGGCATCGTCGGAAAAGACGATGCTGAGCTCGGAACGGCCGTCGGCACCGGTTTCGGCAAAGCCGGCCGAGACGGCGTGGTCGACCAGCCGCGTCAGCGTCGTCTCGTCGGGCCAGTCGCCCGCCTCGATCGCGATGTCGATCTCGACGGGAAGCGGCCCCCCCGCCTTTTGCTCCTCAGCCATGCGGCCGCATAATCATATCAGCTTTCGACACCCAGGCCCCTGGCCAGCTTGCCGTCGCGGTCATAGGCCTTGACGATCTCGGCGACCAGCGGATGCCTGACGACGTCGCCTTCGTTGAAGCGGACCGTCACCATGCCGGTGACGCCGTCGAGGATTCTCAGCGCCTCGACCAGGCCGGACTTGGTGTTTGGCGGCAGATCGATCTGGGTCGGATCACCGGTGACGATCATGCGCGAGTTCTCGCCGAGGCGGGTCAGGAACATCTTCATCTGCATCGGCGTAGTGTTCTGCGCCTCGTCGAGTATGACGGCAGCGTGCGCCAGCGTACGGCCGCGCATGAACGCCAGCGGCGCGATCTCGATGACCTCGGCGGCAATCGCCCGCTCGACCTTGTCGGCCGGCATCATGTCGTAGAGCGCGTCATAGAGCGGCCGCAGATAGGGATCGACCTTCTCCTTCATGTCACCCGGCAGAAAGCCAAGCCGTTCGCCCGCCTCGACCGCGGGGCGCGACAGCACGATGCGTTCGACCATGCCGCGTTCGAGCAGCATTGCCGCATGCGCCACCGCCAGATAGGTCTTTCCGGTGCCGGCCGGGCCGATGCCGAAGACGAGTTCCGACCGCTCCAGCGCGCGCATGTAGGCGTCCTGGTTGAGCGAGCGGGCATAGATGGTCTTCTTGCGCGTCGATATCTGGGCGGCGGACACCTTGCCCTTGCGCTCCAGCGTCGGCAGCGTCAGCTGGTCGTCGCTGGCGATCGCCATGCGCACGGCGCCGTCGACATCGGACTGGCCGATGTCGGTGCCTTTCTGCAGAATGCCGTAAAGATTGTCCAAGGCGCGGCGTGCCTGCTCGGCGGCCGAGGAAGAGCCCTTGATGGTCAATTGATTGCCGCGCGAGCGGATATCGACGCCGAGCTTCTGCTCGAGTCGGGCCAGATTCTCGTCGAACTGGCCGTAAAGGGCGCTGGCAAGCTTGTTGTTGTCGAAAGTCAGTACGATGTGCGCGATATCCGAGGCCCCCGAGGGTAGGTTCTGGGGCAGGTTCTTCACTTCAGCAGCGCTCAACCGTCTCTCCTCATCTGCCGAGACCTTCAGGCCAATTCGGCGAACAGGCTGTTGTAGCCCGTCTTCGTGATTCGTACCTGGATAATGTCACCGATTTCGCCGGCCTTTTCATCAACAATAACCGGCTGCAGCCAGGGCGAGCGGCCAACCTTCTGGCCGGCCTGGCGGCCCGGCTTTTCGATCAGCGTGTCGATGGTCCTGCCGACCAGGCTGGTGCCGAAATCCTGCTGCTGTTTCAGCAGCAGCGCCTGCAGCCGCTGCAGGCGCTCGTCCTTGACGGCCTCCGGCACGTGATCGCTCATCTCGGCGCCCGGCGTGCCGGGGCGCGGCGAATATTTGAACGAAAAGGCCGAGGCATAGTTGACGTCTTCGACCAACTGCATGGTCGCCTCGAAATCCGCTTCCGTCTCACCGGGAAAGCCGACAATAAAATCGCCGGACAGTGCGATGTCGTTCCGTGCGGCACGGATGCGGTCGATCAACGTCAGATAGTCCTTGGCCATATGCCTGCGGTTCATCGCCTTGAGTATGCGGTCGGAGCCGGACTGCACCGGTAAATGTAGATAGGGCATCAGCGTCGGCAAATCACGATGGGCGGCGATCAATTCATCCTCCATGTCGCGCGGATGACTGGTCGTGTAGCGCAGCCGCGCCAGGCCTGGAATCTCGGCCAGCCTGAACAGCAGTCGGCCAAGGCCCCATTCCCCGCCGTTTTCGCCTCTTCCATGCCAGGCATTGACGTTCTGGCCGAGCAGCGTCAGCTCGCGCACGCCGGCATCCGCCAGGCGCTCGGCCTCGGCGACGATCTGTGCCACCGGCCGCGAGACTTCCGAGCCGCGCGTATAGGGCACGACACAGAAGGTGCAGAACTTGTCGCAGCCTTCCTGAACGGTCAAGAACGCCGTCACGCCGCGCCTGATCAGTTCGGCGCGCTTCGGCTGCGGCAGATACTCGAACTTGTCCTCGACGGCATAGTCGGTCTCGACGATCTTTTCGCCGCCACGCGCCCTCGCCAGCACACCGGGCAGCCGGTGGTAGGTCTGCGGGCCGATGACCAGGTCGACGGCCGGCGAGCGGCGGATGATCTCGGCACCCTCGGCCTGCGCCACGCAGCCGGCGACGCCGACCAGCATTTCGCGCCCGGCCTTTGCACGCTCGGCCTTCAACTCACGGATGCGCCCAAGTTCGGAATAGACCTTTTCCGCCGCTTTCTCGCGGATGTGGCAGGTGTTGAGCAGCACCAGATCGGCCTCGCCGATAGCGTCTGTCGCGGCATAGCCGTCGGCCGCCAGCGCATCGGTCATGCGCTGCGAATCGTAAACATTCATCTGGCAGCCATAGGTCTTGACGAAGACCTTTCTGGTCGCGGCAGGCGGAACGACCAGGTCTTCGGCGGCAGCGCCGATGTCGTCGCGTTCTATCGTGTTCAATTCCATTTCGCGGCTTCTAGCGCCTTTCCCCGACAAAAAACAGACGAATCTGGCCGGAACCTGCGCAGCCTACCGGCTCGGACGCGGTTCGGCGAGCGCCGCTTGTACCATCTCGCGTACCTGGCGTTCCATCTGCTTTGCTGTCTCCTTGCGGCTGGAGCCCTTGGAGAAAGCAATCGCCTCGCCAAAATGCACCTCGACGTCGAGGGCGCCCTCGGCCATCAGCACCTTGAGGTGCGGCATCAGCTCCTCGTCGCCGATCCAGGCGGCAACCGGCCGATGCCGGCGGCCGAGCGGCACGCCATGCAGGCGCGTATAGACGATCGCCACCGGCTGGATGAAGACCTGTTCGGCCGCCCCTTCCGCAATCGCCATTGTAGCGGCGCCGAACAGCGTGCTCTTGAACGGCAGGATCATGTTGCCGTCGCCGGTCGAGCCTTCGGCAAACAGCACCATGGCGTCGCCCTTGGCCATGCGGCCGGCGATCTCGCTCGCCTGGTCGCCCGACGAACGCTTACGCTCACGTTCGATGAAGACCGTGCGTTGCAGCTTCGACAGCATGCCGATCAACGGCCAGCCGGCCATGTCGGCCCTGGCGATGAACGTCACGTCGACCATCGACCCCAGCACCATGATGTCGGTCCAGGAGATGTGGTTGGACGCAACCAGCAATGGGCGTTGTTCGGACAGAGTCCCCTTGACATGGATGCGCAGCCCCAGCGTCCTGACGATCATCCTGTGCCAGATTTTCAGGATGAAGGTCTCGCGCCAGAGCCCGGTCCGCATCGACAATATCTGCAGCGGCACAAGCACCAGCGAGCCGACGACAACCAGCCCCAGGGCCAGGAAAATCCTGATTTTTCCGATCATCCGCACCACCCCGGCGTTTGGCTAGCGAAGATCGCGGCGCATGACAAGCGCGCCGGTCGGGCCGTGCTCCGGCGACTTGTAATAGTTGGCGCGCTTGCCGACCTCGCGGAAGCCGAACCGCCGGTAGAGCGCGATCGCGGCGACATTGGTCTCGTCGACCTCGAGGAAAAGCGCCTCGGCGCGCTGTGCGTGCAGTTCGCGCAGCACCGCATCCATCAATTGCCAGCCGAGCCCCCGGCGCCGATGCGAGCGTGCCACCGCGACCGTCAGGATCTCGCCCTCGCCGGCCGCGAGCCGCGCCAGCACGAAGCCGACCGGCGGCTTGGCACCCTGTCCGGTCTCGCGCGCGGCATAGCCGAACACCGTGTCCTGCTCGAGCAGCGCGGCGAATTCGTCGTCGGTCCACGGCCGCGCGAAATCCTCGCGATGCAGCACCGACATGGCCGCGCTATCGGCAACCGTCAACGGCTCGAGCGCATAGTCCCTGCGGCGCGACTGGAGGAAAGGAATGCGCATCAGGACTTGTTTCCGTTTGGACCATGATCTTTTCCCAAAACCGGTTTCCACTTTTTGGGATCATGGTCTTGCCTCGATAGAATAAAGCCTGCCTGAGGCTTTGCGTCGGCGCCGCGCAGATAGAGTGGTTTCGGCTTTTCGCCCTCGCCCTTTTTACCGGCACGTTGGGCGGCGGCCAGCCGGGCATAGACGGCGATGTCGGCGGTGGCCGCTGTCGCGCCGACGTCGAAGGCGCGCCCGGCCGAGGCGGCAATTTGCGTTGCCGCCGTACCGGCCAGAACCGCGGAGCTGTCAACCGCCTTGGCGGCGGCTTGCGAGAGCGTGGTCACCGAGGGACCGTAAATCAAAACGGATGCTTCATCGTAAAGTGCCGCATGGATCTCCTCGCGACCTGCATCGAGCGCGGCGAGCACGGCGCGACCGGGAAATGCCGCTCTCGCTTGCGCCGCCAGGGCCTCCAGAGTCGTCACGCCGATCGCCGGGATTTTCAGCGCCAGCGCAAGGCCGCGCGCCGCCGAGACGCCGACGCGCAGACCGGTGAAGGAGCCCGGACCCGTCGAAACGGCAATGGCGCCGAGGCCGGAATAGTCGGTTCTGCTGGTCCCCAACGCCTTTTCGATGACACCCATCAGATGCTCGGCATGACCCTTACCGAGATCGAGCACCGAACGGCCGAGTTCTTTCCCGGCCGCCGCGTCGTAGACGCAGGCGGCGCAGAGATTGGCGGCACAGTCGATGGCAAGCAATTTCATGAAGCGGCCGGTTGAGACAGTTTCGAAAACAACTTCCCTCTGCCCGCCAGGGCTGATCCCCGCAAGGGAATAATGGATAAATCGTCAGGCGACTTGGCTTCGGCGCGGGTCCAAGAATGTAAGTTCCAACGCACGCAATCGCCACAATAGGTATCGGGACTAGCCGACCTGCTCGATACGCAGCACGTGATTGTCCCAGACATAGTCCGGCTCGGAACGTATCGAGCCACCGGACTCGACGATATCGCCGGCGCCGGTCGTCGCCATGAAGCTTTCCCCATCGGCTGCAACGCCGCAAACCTCGACCAGCGCCTTGGTGGCGACGATGCGGCCGCTGGCCGCGTCGATCACGGCAAGCGAATTGCCCTCAGGCGAAGACACGGCGATGGTGCCGGCGGCAGGGTTGGCGGCGACCGAGCCGATATAATTCCTGAAGCCGGAGAGCACATCCTGCGACATATCGAGCAATTGCAAGTCCTTGCCGCGCGGCGCGCGGCCAACCAGCGGGGGACGATCGGTACCCGGCCCCCTGTACTGGCAGCCGAACCAGACGGTGCCGGACCGGTCGGCATCCATATGGCGGATCGACAATTGGTGCAGCGCCGGCGGCAATTCGTGCTTTTCGGTGAGATCTCCGGTAAGGCGGTCGACCAGAACGTAGGAAGGCTTCATCGTTGCGATGTTGAGCTCGGCGCGGCCATAATCCGGATGCGTCTCGATGCCGCCATTGGCCACAGCAATCGTCCTGCCGTCGGAAAGCAGCAACAGCTCGTGCGGGCCTGTGCCGTAGGTCGGGAACTCGCCGATGCGCTTGAATTTCGCATGCGCGTCATAGACGCCGACGACGCCGGCGGCATTGTCGAAATCGTTCTCGGTTGCGTAGAGCAGCGTGCCATCGGCCGAGAACACGCCATGGCCGAAGAAATGCCGGCCGGCAACGCTGGCAATGGTGCGCGGTTCACCGCGGCCGGTATGGTCGAAGACGACAGCAAAGGTGCCCGGCTGCCTGGCAAACACCACCGAACGCTTGGACACCGGGTCGAAGGTAACGTCGTGACCCCGATCGGGCAGATCGATCGTGTGCAACAACTTGCCGGCCTCGGACAGGACGGCCGCGCCATAGCTGCCGTCGCGCTTGACGAAAGCGGTGGCGAAGACCGCGTCGGCGTCGAGTGTCTTTGCCCAGGCCGACGGCGCCATCGCCGCTACGAAACCAGCGCCGGCGGCCCTCAGGAAATCGCGCCGATCGATCAGCGGCGTCCTCATGATCAGTCGCCATCCAATGACGAGAACCCGGCGGTCAGGCCGAATTCGGCGGTCAGCCTGGTGCCGATCAGGGTCGTCAGGCTGGATGTCACCAGCGAGAAATAGTCGAGCTTCTGGCGCAGCGCCGGATCGGCAAGTGCCTTGTCGATCGGTCCCCTGATCGCCTTGGCCGCCTCGATCCCGTTGGTGAGCTGGATGTGGACCGATTCTGCCATCCAGCGCGCATCGGGCGGCAGCGCGTCGCCAAGCTGCGAGGCCTGGAACAGCGTGTCCATGCCGGCCAGATTCCCGGTCAGCGAGCGGGCGGTGTTTTGCGAGCGCCAATAGATCGCCTGTTTCGGTTTGTCGGCCTCCGGCTTGGCGCCCAGGAAGCCTTTCAGGCGTACGTCGCGGACCATTTCCAGCTCGTTGATGAAGACGCCGACCAGTTCGGTCACCGCTTCAGTTCCGTGGTGGTAGAGCGCGTTCTGCGGACCCGGATTGGCCCAGAGCGCGGCAAAGCCGTTGGGCTCGTTCCAGTCATCGCCAACCTCGCCGGCAATCGTCTCGACATTGCCGGCAATGGCCGCACCGTAGGCGCAGCGATAGGCGTCGTCCCTGCCGACCAATTGACCGGCTCCGTCGCCGTAGAGGACGAATTCCAGTGCGCCGAGCCCTTGCATGGCGACGCTCTTTGTAGCCAGCTGGGCCGGATCGGCGGCTGTCGGATCCTTGCCGGCAAGTGCCGCCTGCACCTGCTTCAGGCCGATGCTCTTGCGGTCCGGCCAAAACAGCATGCGCTCAAGCCGGTTGTTTTCCGCGATCGGCCCGAAACGGATGATTTCCACCACCGACCAGGCATCCACGACACCCGAGAATTCGGCGCGTGCCGCATCGAGATTGTCTCGCGAGGGCGCTTGGCAAAGCGCGTGCATGGTCTTGGCCAAGCTGTCCGCATGGTCATGCAGTCTGGCATAGGCCGGGCGGACGAAGCCGTCGATCGCCCGCTGGATCACATCCGAAGCCTTCACCGCCGCGGATGCCGGCAGCGCACCGGCGAGGACCAGCATCAGAGCGAATGCAAGACGCTTCCGCATCAGAGCGACTCCAGAAACTTGATCAGCGCGGCGCGGTCGGCCGCATCGGCAGCGGCAAAGCGGTCACGCGCCTTCTGGCCCTCGCCGCCATGCCACAGAATCGCCTCGGCCAGGCTTCGTGCGCGCCCGTCATGCAGGAAGAAGGTGTTGCCGCTGACGGTCTGGGTGAGCCCGATGCCCCACAGTGGCGGCGTGCGCCATTCGCTTCCCGTGGCCTCGCCCACCGCCTGTCCGTCGGCAAGGCCGGGTCCCATGTCATGCAGCAGGAAATCGGAATAAGGCCAGATCAGCTGGAAGGCCTGCGCCTTGTTCGGGGTGCCGCGACGGGTGACGAATTTCGGCGTATGGCAAGAGATGCAGCCCATATCGTAGAACAGTTTTTTGCCGGCGAGCACGTCCGGTCTGCCGAGATCGCCCCGGGCCGGCACGGCAAGGTTTTGCGAATAGAAGGTCACGAGGTCCATGACCGGCGGCGGCGCTTCGACCGGACCGAGGCGCTCCTGTACACCGTTAGGTTGGGCAAGGCAGGTCTTTTCCGCGGCGCTGCAATCGCCCCAGTGCTTCGGCACCTCAGGCGTCGAAATGCCGATATCGCCGGCAAAAGCGTCGGCCGATTGCTGGCGGATCGATGCCGCCTGCGCCTTCCAGCCGAAACGGCCGAGCGTCAGTTCACCGCTGCTGGCGTCGCGTATTATGTTTGGCCTGCCGGAAATCCCGTCACCATCGCGGTCGGCCGCATCGGCACGCGTAAGGATGTCGGCAGGAGCGATCTGCTCGACCAGGCCAAGGCCGATCATCGGCGGCGTCATGCGCGGCGACAGCGTGGTGTGTGGATCGAGCGCCCCGTAGGCGAGACCGTCGACCGAATAGCTCGGCTTGCGCAGCGACACGACGCTGCCGTCCGCCAGTTTTACTTTTTGCTCCTGATAATCGACATGCATCCTGCCTTCGCCCTGCAGGCCGGGAACGGCTAGCTCCTGAAGTTGTGTGCCATAGACCGGGTCGGGAAAGTTGAGCACCTTGTGATCGGCGAGCGCGGCTTTCTCCTCCTCGGTACTGGCTTCCCTTGCCAGGCGCAGGAACATCGAGGTGGTGCCGCTGTCGCCTTGGGGCGGATGGCCGCGGCCGTCCTTCAGATGACAGTTCTGGCAGGCGCGCTCGTTGAACAACGGGCCGAGCCCATCCGAGGCTTGTGTCGAGGATGGCGAGGACACCCAGTTCTTGCGGAAAATGGCGTTGCCGAGCTTGAAGGTACCCTCTTCCTCGAAGCTGATGTTGGCAGAGGATTGCGAGAAGGCGTCCTTGTTGACGTCCTTCTTCGAGGTGCCGGCGCCGCCCTGCATCAGCTCGAATTGCTCGGGCTTGGAGAAATCGCTGGTCGGCCTGGTGATGGCGATGACGCGCGCCAGATCCTTCGGCGTCAGATCCGTGCGGCTGGTGGCAAGCCCCGCCGGTTGCGGCGCCCCGGCCAGCGCCGAGGCTGTGAGCGTCGCCACCACGGCAAGAAAGGCGCCGCGAAGGATACCGTATCGCGGCTTCTTCTGAGGCGGCAGGCCACAATGCTCGGCCGGCCGCAAGCGGCGCATGAAATCTAGGGGGCGCCGCATTCCGGCATGTCCTTATTCCGCCTCGTCGGCCGACGCTGCGTTGAGTTGGCCGTACTTTTCTTCGCCGATCGAGGCGAGCAGGTCGAGTTGCGTCTCGAGGAAGTCGATGTGACCTTCCTCGTCAGCCAGCAATTCCTCGAACAGCTTCATCGTCACGTAGTCGCCTGCTTCGTTACAAACCTCGCGCGAACGCTTGTAGGCGGTGCGCGCGTCATATTCGCCGGCAAGATCGGATTCGAGCACTTCCTTGACATTCTGCCCGATGCGCAGCGGCGCCACGGACTGCAGGTTCGGATGGCCCTCGAGGAAGATGATGCGCGCCACGAGCCGGTCGGCATGGTGCATTTCCTCGATCGATTCAGCGCGTTCCTTCTTCGCTAGCTTGGCGTATCCCCAGTCTTCCAGCAGCCGGAAATGCACCCAGTATTGATTGACCGCCCCAAGTTCCAGAAACAGAGCCTCGTTAAGCCGCTCTATGATCTGCTGTTCGCCTTTCATGGGTTCTGCTCCCGTATTGGACGCGTAGGCCTCTGACGCGATCCAGGTGTGAAACGATGTCCACGCCACTCGCCGCCGAGCGGGCATGGTAATTTTCGGTGACCCGAATGATCGTTTCGACCACATTTGGGAAGCAGCCGCAACAGCGACCGCGCTTGTGCATGGCGTGATAGACCTTGGCCGGCACGATCAGCTGCCAGGGGTCCTCATCCAGCAGTCCGACGATCGTCTGCTCTATCTCCTTTTCGGTGATGATGTTGCAATGGCAGATCAGCATTTGTCGCTCTGGCTAACGGCGCTTCGTTGCGGCGTGTGGCTGGTGGTTTCGATAGTTTATTGGAACACCTTGTCCGGTGAATCGAGGCTGTCCGAACCCTCGAAGGCTATCGCATTGAGCTTCAGGGTGCCGACGGCGCGTTCGATCGACTTGGTCTGATCGACCAGCGCGTCGATCGCCGCCTGCACGGTGGCATTGCCTTCCGTGTTGCCTTCTCCGATCTGCTGGTCATAGGCCTCGCCGGCAAGCGCCCGCGCCTTGATGGCCTCCATCTTGGCGACGGTGACGTCCAGTTTGTCCGACAATTCCTTGTCAACCGCCGGGTCGGCCGCCTTGACCATGTCGGCCACCGACGGCCCCTCGACGACAGTGCCGTCGAGCCGCTTGTAGCTGCCGTGATAGGCGGCACGGATGCCGATCGCATCGTAAAGATGGGAGTTGTAGGTATTGTCGGAGAAGCAATCGTGCTCCTCTTCCGGGTCGTGCAACAAGAGGCCGAGCTTCATCCGCTCTCCGGCGAGCTCACCATAGGACAACGAGCCCATGCCGGTGAAGATGGTCGAAATGGCGGCGTTCAGCTCGCCATCGACAAGGTTCTTGCGGGCGGCGCCGCCTTCCTTCCAGTCGTCGACCATATCCTTTAGATCGGAAACCAGAAGGTCGCTCGCCGATTTCAGATACTGTCCGCGACGGTCGCAATTGCCGCCGGTGCAATTGGCGAGGTCGTAGTCGGTGTAGGGCCGTTCGCCGGCGCCCGGACCGGTGCCGTGCAGGTCCTGACCCCAAAGCAGGAATTCGATAGCGTGATAGCCGGTCGCCACATTGGCCTCGATACTGCCGGCCTCCTGCAGGGTGCCGGAGAGGAACTCCGGCGTCAGGTCGGTGGCGTCGACCTTCTTGCCGTTGATCTCGATCGACTTGTTGGCGATCACATTGGCGGTGTAGAGCACGTTGGCGTCCGACTCGGTGCCGTAGCTCTTGGCGACATAGTCGATCAAGCCTTCGTCGAGCGGCCAGGAGTTCACCTCGCCTTCCCAGTCGTCGACGATGGCATTACCGAAGCGATAGACCTCGGTCTGCTGATAGGGAACGCGCGATGCCTTCCAGGCCTCGCGGGCGGCGTTCAGCGTTTCGGCAGATGGCTTGGCGAGCAGCGCATCGACAGCCTTGTCGAGCGCCTCGGCCGTGATCAGCGAATCCTCGTATTTGGCGAGCGCAATGTCGGAATAGGTCTTGATGACCGCCTTGGCATCGGTTTGCGCCTTGGCCGGCAGCACGAACACGGCCGCCGTCAGCATCGCGGTGGCGCCGATCGCCGCAAGCCTGCCGCCATACCGCGCCGTGATCATCGTTCTCATGATTGTCTCTCCTCGGGAATCAATGAAATGCCGGCGCCGCGGCGGGCAGTTGCCAGCGGGCAAAGAAGGGTCGCGCCATCGCGCGGTTCGCGGAAGAAAGACACCGAAATGCCTCCAATCGAAAGGGTTCAAGGCCCAGACATCAAAGGGATGCGCTGACGCGCGAGCTTCCATAAAACGGCGAAGACGCCGGATGTCAACTGGTGGCATAGAAAAAATTCAATTGAAACAATAGTTTAGAATTATTCTAAACTAGAACTGTCAACTTTAACACCGACGTATGAGGAATGCCGGCGCATGACGCAGTTGACAGGCGGCCGTTCCGGGTGCGACCCGGATCGGCGCTCTTGCGGCGGCGCCGGACAATCGCCACCTGGCGAGACGTCCTAGATTTGGATGAGGAATCGGGCTGTTATGAAGAACGGGGTCGTCATTGTCGGTGCGGGTCATGCGGGCGTGCAAGCGGCCGCCAGCCTGCGCGAAGAAGGCTATGACGGCCCGGTGATCCTGGTCGGCGACGAAAACGAATTGCCCTACCACAAGCCGCCGCTGTCGAAGACCTTCATCAAGGATCAGCAAGCAAAGCCGCAGCCGTTGCGCGGCGAGGCTTTTTATACCGGCAGCGCCATCGACTTCCGGCCAGGCATCCGGGTCGAGCGGATCGACGTAGGCGGCCGCAGGCTGGAGATATCGGGCGGCGGCGTGCTGCCGTTCGGCCGGCTGATCCTCGCCACCGGCGCGCGGCCGCGCCTGCTGCCGCTGCCGGGTTCGGAGCTTTCTGGCGTTGTGTCGCTGCGCTCGCTCGGCGATGCCCGCCTGATCCGCGAATTGAGCGCGCAAAGCGAGGAGGTCGTCATCCTCGGCGGCGGCTTCATCGGCCTGGAGATTGCCGCGACGCTCACCGCGGCAGGCCGCAAGGTTACGGTGGTCGAGGCGGTCGACCGGCTGCTCGGCCGCGCCGTGGCACCGGTCATCGCCGGCCATGTGCGCCAGCGGCTGGAGGCCACCGGTGTGCGCATTCTTACCGGCACCACCATCGAACGGCTGGAGGGCGAGAACGGCCGTGTTTCGGCTGCAATCACCTCATCTGGCGAGAGATTGCCGGCGCAGGTGGTCGTCATCGGTATCGGCGTCGTGCCGAATGTCGAATTGGCCGAAGCCGCCGGCATTGCCATCGCCAACGGCATCCGCGTCGACCAGCAGATGCGCACGTCGGTGCCGGAAATCCTCGCCATCGGCGATGCCGCCTCCTACCGGCACTGGTTCACCGGCGGCGATGTGCGGCTGGAATCGGTACAGAACGCCACTGACCAGGCGCGGCTCGCCGCACGCACCATCGCCGGCCACACCGACAATTACTCGGCAGTGCCGTGGTTCTGGTCCGATATCGGTGACATGAAGCTGCAGATGGTCGGCCTGATTGCGGGCGGCGACAGCCATGTCGTGCTGGGCGACGTGGCCGAGAACAAATTCTCGATCTACCACTATGCCGGAAGCCGGCTGCTCGGCATCGAATCGGTCAACCGGCCCGGCGACCACATGCTTGGCCGCAAGATGCTCGGCGCCGGCTTTTCGCCGTCGCCGCAGACTGTCGCGACCGGGCCCGACGGGCTGAAGGCCGCGCTCGCCGCCTTCCAGCAGGCAGAGCCGGCCCGCGCGGCAGGATAATCGTATCGCTCAGGCAGCGCGGGCCTCGCGGATCGAACTTTCCAGGATGTCGAGCGCCTCGTTCATGACTCCGTCCTGGATGGTGATCGGCGCGAGGAAGCGGATGACGTTGCCGTAGACGCCGCAGGTGAGCAGGATCAGGCCCTTGTCGAGCGCCTTCAGCCGGACCGCATTGGCGAGTTCCGGCGACGGCAGCCCCTTCGCCACATCGTTGAACTCGACCGCGTTCATGAAGCCGGGGCCTCTGATATCGACGATTTCCGGGGCTTCGTCGCGGATCGCTTGCAGGCGCTGCTTCAGACGGTTGCCCAGCGTGTTGGCCCGGTCGCAGAGCTTCTCCTCGTCGATGACGTCGAGCACGGCATGCGCCGCGGCGACGCCGATCGGGCTGCCGCCATAGGTGCCGCCGAGTCCGCCGGGGTTCGGCGAATCCATGACCTCGGCACGCCCGGTGACCGCCGCCAACGGGAAGCCGCCGGCCAGGCTCTTGGCCATGGTGGTGATGTCGGCCGCCACCTCGTGATGGTCCATGGCAAACATCTTGCCGGTGCGGGCAAAGCCGGTCTGCACCTCGTCGGCGATCAGCAGCATGCCGTGCTGATCGCAGATCTTGCGCAATGCGGTCATGAAATCGCGCGGCGCCTCGTAGAAGCCGCCCTCGCCCTGCACCGGCTCGACGATGATCGCGGCGACGCGGGCCGGATCGACATCGGCCTTGAACAGCCGGTCGAGCGCAGCCAGCGAATCGGCGACCGACACGCCGTGCAGCGCAACCGGGAACGGCGCATGGAAGACATCCGCCGGCATGGCGCCGAAGCCGACCTTGTAAGGCACGACCTTGCCGGTCAGCGCCATGCCCATGAAGGTGCGTCCGTGGAAGCCGCCGGAAAAAGCGATGACCGCCGGCCGGCCGGTGGCGTTGCGGGCGATCTTGATTGCATTCTCAACCGCCTCGGCGCCGGTGGTGACAAAAATCGTCTTTTTGTCGAACTTGCCGGGCAGCATGCCGTTCAGCCGTTCGGCCAGCCGGATATAGCTCTCGTAGGGCACGACCTGGTAGCAGGTATGGGTGAAGCGGTCGAGCTGCGCCTTGACCGCTTCGATCACCCTGGGGTGACGGTGGCCGGTGTTGACGACGGCGATGCCGGACGAGAAATCGATGTAGCGGCGGCCTTCCACATCCCAGATCTCCGAGTTTTCGGCGCGATCGGCATAGATCTGAGTGGTCATGCCGACGCCGCGCGAAATCGACTGGCTCTTGCGTTCGGAAATGGCTGAATTTGTCATCGTACCCCTCACCGGGCCGGCGCCCGCTCTCGTTTGATGGCTGTTGAGACTCTTCTGGGCTTATTTCAGGTTTTCCTCAAGTTGGCACTGGCGGCGGGCGATTGGGCCTGCGGTCCGGCAGCTACGCGATGATGGCCGGCACTATCGCCGGCGCAGCGATCATGCTGCTGTTCCTGCCGGCGTGCTATTCGGCGTGGTTCAGGTCAAGGAGCCGAAAGAGGCGGAGGGCGAGGCGGGAGATAGCAGTGCCATTGTGGAGGGTAGCGGGGCCTAAGGCGGAAGTTGAGTTCCTTCGCGCCCCCCTCTGTCCTGCCGGACATCTCCCCCTCAAGGGGGGAGATTGGCAGTTTCAGTTGCCTCGCCAGCCTTCCGGCGTTTGTCATTGGCGAAAGCGGTAGAGCGAATGATCTCCCCCCTTGAGGGGGAGATGTCCGGCAGGACAGAGGGGGGCGCGACAGAGCGCGACCTGGAATGTTAAACTACGTCCTCACGAACCCCTCGCTGGCCCTCAGCAAATTGCGCGTATAATCCTTGGTGACACGGCGTTCGACAAGATCGTCCGCGGTCAGATTCTCCATCGCCTCGCCGTTCTGCATCACCATCAGCCGTTCGCACATGTGGGTGATGATGGCTAGGTCGTGGCTGACCATCAGGAAGGTCAGCTTGCGGCGGCGCCTGATCTCTTCCAGCAGGTTCAGCACCTCCGCCTGCACCGAAGCGTCGAGCGCCGAGGTCGGCTCGTCGAGCAGCAGGATCGACGGTTCCAGAATCAGGGCGCGGGCGATCGCCACGCGCTGGCGCTGACCGCCGGACAATTGATGCGAATAGCGAAAACGGAACCCGGTGCCGAGGCCGACCTCGTCGAGTGCCCGCTGGATGCGCTTTTCGCCGTCGGCGAAGCCGTGAATGGCGAGCGGCTCCTGCAGCAGGCGGTCGACGGTCTGGCGCGGGTGCAGCGAACCGTACGGGTCCTGGAAGACCATCTGCACCTCGCGGTAAAACGCCTTGTCGCGACGCACGCCGAGCGTTTTGCCGTTGACGGCGATGGTGCCAGATGCGGCCGGCGCCAGGCCGGCGATTGCCCTGAGCAACGTCGACTTGCCGGAGCCGGACTCGCCGACCAGGCCGAAGGATTCACCGGATTCGACCTCGAGGCTGACGCCTTTCAACGCGCGGAAGCGGTCGAAGACCACCTCCAGCCTGTCGACGGAAAGGGCTGCCGTCATGCCGCCCACTCCGGCTTGCGGTCGAGCACCGGCAGCGGGTGACGGTCGGCGCCGATCTTGGGCATGCAGTTGAGCAGGCCGCGCGTATAGGGATGCTGGGCGCGGCCGAGCTCCGAGGCTTTGAGCTGTTCGACCACCTTGCCGGCATACATGACGATGACACGATCACAGAAGGACGAGACCAGGCGCAGATCGTGCGAGATGAAGATCAGCCCCATGCCGCGCTCGCTGACCAGCCGGTCGAGGATGCCGAGCACGTCGAGCTGGACAGTGACGTCGAGTGCCGAGGTCGGCTCGTCGGCGATCATCATTTCCGGCCCGGCGATCAGCATCATGGCGATCATGGCGCGCTGGCCCATGCCGCCGGAAACCTCGTGCGGATGCAGGTCGAAGACACGGGCCGGATCGCGGATCTGCACAGCCTCCAGCATGGCCAGCGCACGGTCGCGGGCTTCGGCCTTGGAGACCTTCTCATGCGTGCGCAGCGTCTCGACGATCTGGCGGCCGATGCTCATCACCGGGTCGAGCGAATATTTCGGATCCTGCAGGATCATGGCGATACGCTTGCCGCGCAGCGCGCGGCGCTCGCGCGGCGAGGCGGCCAGCAGGTCGATGCCGTCAAAAGCGAGCGTCTTCGCGGTCACCTCGGCCTGCGGCGGGGTGACGCCCATGATGGCGCGGCCGGTCTGCGACTTGCCCGAACCGCTCTCGCCGACGATGCCGAGCCGCTCGCGGCCGAGCGAGAAGGAAACACCGCGCACTGCCTCGATCAGGCCGGTGCGCGTCGGGAAGGTAACGCGCAGGTCGTTGACTTCGAGAAGCGTGCTCATTGGTCACCGCTTCGGGGATCGAGCGCGTCGCGCAGGCCGTCGCCGAGCAGGTTGAAGCCGAGGCTGACGATGAGGATGGCAAAGCCCGGCGCGCCCGCAACCCACCACTGGTCGAGCACGAAGCGGCGGCCCGACGCGATCATCGCGCCCCATTCCGGCAGCGGCGGCTGCGCGCCGAGGCCGAGGAAGCCGAGGCCGGCCGCGGTCAGGATGATGCCGGCCATGTCGAGCGTCACCCTGATGATCAGCGAGGAGATGCACAGCGGCATGATGTGGCGAAGCACGATGCGAAACGGCGAGGCGCCCATCAATTGCACCGCCTTGATATAATCGGAATTGCGCACCGTCAGCGTTTCGGCGCGGGCAATGCGGGCATAGGGCGGCCACGAGGTGATGGCGATGGCAAGCACGGCATTTTCGATGCCGGGGCCGAGCGCCGCGACAAAGGCCAGCGCCAGGATCAGCTTCGGAAAGGCGAGAAAGATGTCGGTGATGCGCATCAGGATCGCATCGGTCCAGTCGCCGGCATAGCCGGCGACGGTGCCGACCAGCAAGCCGATGGGCGCGGCGATAATGGCAACCAGAATGACGACGTAGAGTGTCCAGCGCGAGCCGAAGATGATGCGCGAATAGATATCGCGGCCGAGATCGTCGGTGCCGAACCAGTGCGCCGCACTCGGCGCCAGGAGCCGCGAGCCCTTGAGGTCGCCGAATGTCGGCGAATAGGGCGCCAGCACATCGGCGAATGCCGCGACCACCAGCAGGGCGACGATGATGAGCAGGCCGGCAAACGCCAGCCGGTTGGCGGAAAAGCGCCGCCACGCCACATAGGCGCGGCCGAGCCTCGCCTGCACGCGCGACGCCGGCCGCTCGCTGAGCAGCCAGTCGCGGCGGGTTTGAATCGCTTCCGTGCTCATCCTGCCTTGGTCCTCATCCTGCCTTGGTCCTTGGATCGAGCAGCCGGTAGAGCAGGTCGGAGAATAGATTGATGGCGATGAAGACCGAGCCGATGATGATCGTGCCGCCAAGCACGGCATTCATGTCGGCGTTCTGCAGCGAGTTGGTGATGTAGAGGCCGATGCCCGGCCACGAAAACACTGTCTCGGTCAGCACCGAGCCTTCGAGCAGCCCGGCATAGGACAGAGCGATCACCGTGACCATCGGCACCGCGGCGTTGCGCAGCGCGTGACCCCAGATGATGCGCGTTTCCGACAGGCCCTTGGCGCGCGCTGCGACGATGTATTCCTGGGTGAGTTCGTTCAGCATGAACGAGCGCGTCATGCGGCTGATGTAGGCGAGCGAGAAATAGCCGAGTAGCGAGGCCGGCAGGATGATGTGGCGGAAGGCATCGGCAAATACGTCCCACTGCCGCTGCCAAAGCGCATCCAGCAGGTAAAAGCCGGTAATCGGCGTGAAGGTGTATTCGTAGACGACGTCGAGCCGGCCGGGAAAGGCGACCCATTGCAGCTTGGCGTAGAACAGCACCAGCGCCAGCAGCCCCAGCCAGAAGATCGGCACGGAATAGCCGACAAGGCCGATGATGCGCACGATCTGGTCGATGACGCTGCCGCGCCGCACGGCGGCCAGCACGCCAAGCGGCACGCCGATCACCGAACCGATCAATGTTCCCAACGTCGCCAGTTCGAGCGTCGCCGGAAAGGCGCGGCGGATATCGGTCATCACCGGATTGGTGGTCAGCACCGAGGTGCCGAAATCACCGTTCAGGGCATGTTTGACATAGATGTAGAACTGCTCGACCAGCGGCAGGTCGAGGCCCATCTCGCGGCGCGTTCGTTCGACGACGTTGGCCGGCGCCCGGTCGCCGAGCACCGCCAGCACCGGGTCGATCGGGATCACGCGGCCGATGAAGAAGGTCACCGCGAGCAGACCGAGATAGGTCGTTATCGCGATGACCAGGAACCGGGCGATAGATGAGGCCACGGCAACGGCGCGGGCGCCGCCGCGCCCTGCCGTCACCTCGCTTTCAGCCACACTCATACGGCGCGTCCGCCGGCGTCACTCCCCGGCATCACTCTTTCGAGACGGGGCCGACGAAGTTGGTGTCGAAGCTCGGGCCGAGCGCAAAACCCTTGAGGTTCTTGCGCAGGCCGGCCACTTCCAGCTGCTGGTGGATGATGACGAAGGGGCTGGTATCGAGGATCTTCTTCTCGAGATCCTGGTACATTGCGGCGCGCTTGGCCGCGTCCTTCTCGAGCAGGGCGGCTTCGGTCTGCTTGGTCAAGTCCGGGATGTCCCAGGCGTTGCGCCAGGCCAGCGTCTTGGTCTTGCCTTCATCCGAATTGTCGGGGTTGCTGGCGAAGGTCTGGNTTGGTCAATTCCGGAATATCCCAGGCGTTGCGCCAGGCCAGCGTCTTGGTCTTGCCTTCATCCGAATTGTCGGGGTTGCTGGCGAAGGTCTGGGCGTTGGAGTTCGGATCGAAATAATCCTGGCCCCACTGGCCGATATAGATGTCGTGGTTGCGGGCGCGGTATTTGGTCAGCGTCTGCTTGCCGTCGCCGGGGATGATCTCCAGCTTGATGCCGGCCTGTCCCAGCGTCTGCTGGATCGATTCCGCCATGCCCGTCGTCGGCTGGCCGGTGCGCACGTCCATGGTGACGCTGAAGCCGTCGGCGAGGCCGGCCTTGGCGAGCAGCTCCTTGGCCTTTGCGACGTCGAGCTTGAACGGATTCTCGTCCAGCTCGCCAAGCACGCCTTTCGGCAGGAAGGTCTGATGGATCTCGCCGATGCCCTTGAGGATGGTCGAGCTCAAGGCGTCGTAGTCGACCAGATATTTGAAAGCCTGGCGAACCTCGGGCTTGGCGAGGTTCGGGTTCTTCTGGTTGAGGCTGATGTAATAGACCGTGCCCTTCGGCGCGCTGGTGGTGGTGAGGTCGGCATTCTTGGCAATGGCATCAAGGTCGTTCGGCTCGAGATTGCGGGCGACGTCGATGTCGCCGGCCTCCAGTGCCAGGCGCTGGCCCGAACTTTCCTTCATGTTGCGATAGATGACGCGGGCAAGCTTGGCCTTGTCGCCGTAGTAATTGTCGTTGCGCTCCAGCACGACGGCCTCGTTGGCGCGCCATTCGCGCAGCTTGAAGGCACCGGAGCCGGCATAGCCGGTCTTCAGCCAGGCATTGCCGAAATCATTGTCCCATTTGTAGTCAGCGCTCGGCGTGACCGCGGCGACATGCTCCTTGACCAGCTTGGCGTCGACGACCGAGGCGACCGTCGCCGACAGGCAGTTCAGCACGAAGCTCGGCGCATAGGCCTTGTCGACGGTGAACTGGAACGTCGTGTCATCAACGGCCTTGGCCTTCTCGGTGATGTTGCCGCCATCGATACCGAACTGGCCGATAATAAAGGCCGGGCTCTTGTCGAGCTTGATGGCGCGCTCGAACGAATAGGCGACGTCCGCCGCTGTGATCGGATTGCCGGAGGCGAATTTGAGGCCGGGCTTGAGCTTGAACGTGTAGGTCAGGCCGTCGTCGGAGACGCTCCAGCTTTCGGCGAGATCGCCTTTGACCTTGGATGTGTCGCTGAGGTCGAGGCGTACCAGAAGATCATAGGTGTTGCCGGTGACCTCTGCGGTCGACAATTCGAATGCTTCGCCCGGATCCATGGTGATGATGTCGTCGATGGCGAAACCCTCGACCAGCGTGTCGGCGGGCGTGACCGCGAAGGCAGGCGCACCGGCCAGAAGCAGCGCGGACATGGCCGCGCCCGCGAGCAAGAAGCGGGAGCGTAGAGCAAACTTTTCCATCATCATTTTAACTGTTCCCTGTTTTTGTTGACCTGAGTTCCCGGCTCAGGGTTGTGGCATTTCTTGCCGCGTCGAACGGTGATCCCCGGACCGTTGTCTTGGCAATTTTTTGTGCGGTTCCGGTTCACCATATCCGGCGGTTTCGAGCGCGGCAACGAGCATTTGCAGAACGGTCGATTGGGCCAGACCGGCGGTGCGAAAATCCGGCTATTTCAGCGCGGTAACCAGGTCGGCGTCGGGAAAGCAGGTAGCGGAACGGCCGTTGCTGGCCTGCCATTTGCCGATCGAGCGGCGCGTCTTGAAGCCAGGCAGGCCGTCGGCGCTGCCGACATCGTAGCCCTTAGCTTCCAGCGCCCGCTGCAGGGCGGCGATGTCGGAGCGGTAGAGCCCGCCG
Organism: Mesorhizobium sp. LSJC280B00; assembly: GCF_000502835.1. Taxonomy (GTDB): domain Bacteria; phylum Pseudomonadota; class Alphaproteobacteria; order Rhizobiales; family Rhizobiaceae; genus Mesorhizobium. The sequence goes on along the minus strand of NZ_AYVL01000009.1, from coordinate 82,673 downwards.
ACCGCGCCCCAATTGCCCGAGAAATTGCTGTCGCCATGGGCGATGCGATCGGCGCCATGGCCGATGAACAGGGCATAGAGATCGCTGGTGTTATACTGCTTCAGCACATAGAAATTGGGGGTGACGATGAAGGCCGGGCCGCTACGCCCGGCCGGCATCAAAAGAAAGCCCTCGGCTTTCAGTTCGCTCGCCGGGAACGGTTTACCCGACACACGCCTGATGCCCATATCAGCCCATTGGGAAATCTTCTTGCCCTGGTCCGGACCTTCGAGCGAGCACGAGACGCTGTCCGGCACAGTCACCTCGAAGCCCCAGCCGCGGCCCCTGACCCAGCCATAATGGACGAGATAATTGGCGATCGATGCCAGTATATCGGGCGTCGAATTCCAGATGTCGGTGCGGCCGTCGCCGTCGAAATCGACGGCATGCTTGAGGAACGATGTCGGCATGAACTGCGGCTGGCCAAGCGCGCCTGCCGAAGACGATTTCATCGCGCCGACCGGGGCAAGCCCGCGCTCGACGATCTCGAGCGCAGCCAAGAGCTCGGTGCGGAAGAATTCCTTCTTGGTCGACATGAACGCCTTGGTGCCCAGCACCTCGAAGGCGTCATAAGGCATCTTCGCCGCGCCGAAGCCGCTCTCGCGGCCCCAGATCGCCAGCAGCACTTCGCCAGGCACGCCGTAGCGTTTCTCGATCGCGGCAAGAGTCCTAGCATTGGTCGCCTCGCGGGTGCGGCCGCCGGCGGTCACCGCTCGGACTATCTTTTCAGCGAAATAGGCGCCCGGCGAACCGAACTCGGCCTGATGCTGCTTCTGCGGCGTCGTCGCCTTCTCGCCCGGCTTCACCAGGTCGGGCAGCTTCAGGTTCGGCTTGACGCCTTCGAAGGCGGCATCGAAGGTTTTCCTGGAGATGCCTTTGGCATTGGCTTCGGGCCAGAGGTCGTTGCCAAGCCAGGCGCGGAACTGGTCGTCGATCTTTGCCGCGGAGACCGGGGTGGCGAGGATCAACCCAAGTAGGGCTGCTAGAAACGAGAGGCAGGCTAGTGTGCGAGCTCGGCGTCCTGTCGCGCCCCCCTCTGTCCTGCCGGACATCTCCCCCTCCAGGGGGGAGATTGGCTGTCGCGTCTGTGTTCGCCAATCTTCAACGTCGCAAGTTTGGCGGGCATGTCGAGGCTGCCGATCTCCCCCCTGGAGGGGGAGATGTCCGGCAGGACAGAGGGGGGCGCGACGGAACGCAATCATCTCGGAAGCACTCTCCCCGCAACTCGCCTCAAAACACTGTCCGCGACTTCAGTGCGGCGGCCAGCGTGCCTTCGTCGAGATAATCGAGTTCGCCGCCGACCGGAACACCGTGCGCCAGGCGCGTCACCTTGATGTCGAAGCCGGAAAGCTGGTCGGTGAGGTAGTGCGCGGTGGTCTGGCCCTCGACCGTGGCGTTGACGGCGAGGATCACTTCCTTGACTTCGCCGCCGGCGACGCGATCGACCAGCGAACGGATGTTTAGCTCATCAGGACCAATGCCGTCGAGCGGCGACAGCGTACCGCCGAGCACATGGTAGCGCACGTTCATGGCTGTCGCCCGCTCCAGCGCCCAAAGGTCGGCCACGTCCTCGACGACGATGAGCGTAGTGGGGTCGCGGCGGGGGTCGGTGCAGATCATGCATGGATCTGAGGTATCGACATTGCCGCAGGTCGAGCAGATGCGCACCTTGTCGACCGCCTCGCCCATGGCGGCGGCGAGCGGCGCCAGCAGCTGTTCCTTCTTCTTGATGAGGTGGAGCGCGGCGCGGCGTGCCGAACGCGGACCGAGCCCCGGCACCTTGGCCAGCAGCTGGATCAGGCGTTCGATCTCGGGACCGGCGATTCGCTTCGACATCGCACCGGTTTAGGATTTTTCCGCACGCTTTGGAACAGTTGAGCGGCCAGGGGCTCCGCTCTTCCCTTCTCCCCTTGTGGGAGAAGGGAAGGCCGACGTCGCGGCCAGTGCTGCCGTCCTCAGTTTTCTTCCAGTGGCCGGGTCTGGCCGGCGATCATCGCGCCGATGGCGTCAGTGTTCTCGGGCGTCGCCTCGAACGACATTGTCGGCTCTGCCGGCGCAGCCTGGAAGGAGGTGACAGGCCGCTCGCTCACGGTTCCGCCAAAACGGGCCGCATCCGGCTCCTGCATTGGTTCCTGCAGCGCCACAAGCATCGGCTTCTCCGCCGTCGCCTTCTCCGGGGTCGCCATTCCGGCGGTCACCCTTGTCTGCTTTGCCGGCAGCGATGCAGCGGCGGTCGCATAGGTTGCCTTGGCGAATGTCGGCTTGACCTCGCGAGCCGGCTCCGCTGAGGCGACAAGTATGGCCTGAGCGGCAGGCGCTTGCGGCTTGGCCTGGGCCATGGCGACCACCGGTTCGTCCGGCAGCGGCTGCCAGTTGCGGCCGCGCTTTTCATAAAAGGCATTGCCGCCGGCGACCATGGTGTAGTGCATGTTCGTGTAGGGGAAGCGCAGGCCGGCGGTGTGGAAATACATGGTGTTCTTCAGCTTGGCTTTGCGCTCGCCCTTGAGCACCGCCTCGGCGGCCTCCTCGACGTCGGGCATCGCCTTCGAATTCATCGGCCGTGTCATGACGCCCGGCGCGAACTGGCCGCGCTCGCCAACCACTTCGCAGATGGTGCTGCCGTGCTTGCCGGACCGCAGCCGGTTCATCACCACGGTGCCGACCGCAATCATGCCGTCACGGCTCGAGCGGTTGGACTCGAAGAACATTGCCCGCTCCAGGCATTCCTTCTCCTTCGGCGTGGAATTGTAGGAGCGCGAGCTCAGGAAACTCGGCGTAATGGCATCGGTCAGGCTGGACATGCCGTGCGAGGCGGTCTGACTGCAAGCGGCCAAAAACAGCGGCGAGATAACGACGCCGAGCCGCAACGGCGTCTTCCATCGGGTAGAGATCAACAGGTGTCCCCTCAATTCTGCTGCCAGCCCGCCCCTGGTTGCGGCAAGAATGAGACACTTTCAGGCAAAAAGATGGCTAAAGCGTTATTAAGTGTGGTGAGTTGCCCAATAGACACAGTTGGCGGGCTTCCGAGAACCGGAGCGGAGCGTACGTTTCGTGAGCACCGGAAGCGCAGGAAGCCGCCGTTTGCAGGCCGGCATCACCTGGATATCAACACACCTTAGAACGGCAGCTTCATTCCCGGCGGGATCGGCAGTCCCGCGGTCAGCGCCCTGGTCTTCTCCTGCATGATCTGCTCGACCTTGGTCCTGGCGTCGTTGTGGGCAGCGAGGAGCAGGTCCTCGAGAATCTCGACCTCGTCTTCCTTGAACAGCGACGGGTCGATCTTCAGCGACTTCATCTCGAATTTGCCGGTCAGCGTGACGCTGACCAGGCCGCCGCCGGCCTGCCCGGTGGCTTCCAGCGTGGCGATCTCATCCTGCATGGCCTGGAACTTGGCCTGCATTTCCTTTGCCTTGCCCATCATGCCGAGAAGGTCTTTCATCGCACGATCCTTTGCAGTTGGTGCTGGTTGTTTCAGGTTTCGTCGTCGTCGGCCGGCGGCTCGACCGGCACTTCGGCCTCGTCGGCTTCCGGCGCGTCGGGAATGCGCACGTCGATGATCTTGGCGCCGGGAAAGCGCGCCAGGATGGCGGCGACCGTCGGGTCGCTCTTGGCATCGAGGAAGGCATTTTCGCGCTTTGTCGATTCCAGCTCGGCCAAGGTCTGGCCGCCCTCGTCCTTCGACAGCGACACCAGCCAGTTGCGGCCCGTCCAGGCGCGCAGCTTGGCGGTCAAATCATTGAGCAACATCTTCGGCGCATCGTCGGTCAGGCTGACGTCGATACGACCGGGCTCGATGCGCACCAGGCGCACGCAACGCTTCACCAGCACCTTGAAGGCCATGTCGCGCTGGGCGTCGGCAAGGGCGACAATGTCGGCCAGCGATTTCACCGGCACCGGCGGCGCCTCGACCGCCGGCTCCGGCGGAGCAACGAAGTTGGTCGGCACGGGCTCGGCCTCGACCAGGCGCATCGTCTCGACCAGGCGCATTGTCTGGGCGCCGCCATTGGCCGTCGGCATCCGCGCCTGCGCCACGGCGCCGGCACCACCGCTTGCAGGCGCATGGTTTGCGGGGCCGGGGCTTGCCGGCGTGCCATTCACGCGCGGCGCAGTGCCCGGCAGGGTACCGCCGTTCTCCAGCGATTTCAGCGCCTCGTCCAGCGTCGGCAGGTCGGCGGCATGGGCCAGCCGGATCAGCACCATCTCGGCGGCGCTGACCGGGTGGTTGGAGGTCTGCACCTCGGGAATACCTTTCAAGAGCATCTGCCACGTCCGCGACAGCACCTTGACCGACAGCATGCTGGCGAATTCGGCGCCGCGCCGGCGCTCGTCCTCGGACAGCGAGGCGTCGTCGATGGCAGCCGGCACGAAACGCAGACGGGTGACCAGATGGTTGAACTCGGCAAGGTCGGTCAGCACCGCGGCAGGATCGGCGCCGGTATCGTACTGGGCACGGAATTCGGCAAGTGCGGCGGCGACGTCGCCCTTCATGACATGTTCGAACAGGTCGACGATGCGGGCACGGTCGGCAAGGCCGAGCATGGCACGCACCGCTTCGGCGCTGACCGCGCCGCCGCCATGGGCGATCGCCTGGTCGAGGATCGACTGCGCATCGCGCATCGAGCCTTCGGCCGCGCGCGCGATCATCGCCAGCGCATCGTCTTCGACTTCGATGCCCTCCAGACCGGCTATCCTGGCAAGGTCGGCCTTGATCATTGCCGCATCGATGCGCCTGAGGTCGAAACGCTGGCAGCGCGACAGGACGGTGATCGGCACCTTGCGGATTTCGGTGGTGGCGAAGATGAACTTGACGTGCGGCGGCGGCTCTTCCAGCGTCTTCAGCAGGCCGTTGAAGGCCTGGTTGGAAAGCATGTGCACTTCGTCGATGATGTAGACCTTGTAGCGCGCCGATACCGGGGCGTAGCGCACACGCTCGATGATGTCCCTGATGTCGTCGATGCCGGTATGCGAGGCGGCGTCCATCTCGATGACGTCGACATGGCGGCCTTCCATGATCGCCTGGCAATGCTCGCCGAGCACGGCAAGGTCGACGGACGGCTGGTCGACGGTCGATGTTTTGTAGTTCAGGGCCCGCGCGAGTATGCGCGCGGTCGTCGTCTTGCCGACGCCACGCACGCCGGTCAGCATCCAGGCCTGGGCGATGCGGCCGGTGGCAAAGGCATTGGTCAACGTGCGGACCATCGGCTCCTGGCCGATCAGTTCGGAGAAATTCGACGGTCGGTATTTGCGCGCCAGCACGCGGTAGGCGGCAGGCTTGTCCAATTTCCCGGCCTCGTTTCCGGCTTCGCTCATTCGCCCGTTAAGCTCCAAGGGCTGCCACTGGAGGCGGCCGATTCCTGCGCATAGTTTCGCCCGCACGGCTTGGCGCCGTCAATGTCGGGGCAAAAGGCGAAGAGGCGGGAGGCTGGAACAATGACCCGTTCCGGGCTCGTTAGGGCTGCTTCCTTCCGGACCTGACCCGGTTGGCGAGTGGACCGTCCACCACCAACCTCCCAGCCTCCATATCGGCAATCCGGCGATGAAATGCAAGTGCGGATGATAGGGCCTTGAGCGACGGCGAAAGCTGAAACCAAAAACCCGCCTCGGCGGGCGGGTCGTTGGTGCGAAATAATCACCATAGCGAGATTAGTAGCATAGCTGCCGGCACAAAGCAAGAACAAAATGTGGCCGCGATCAAAATCGTCGGCCTCGGCGGGGCAGCGCCAACCTGATGCAATTTGCCCGGGCCCTCACTTCTTCGCGCACAATCAGCGCCGCGACGGCCAATGTTGCTTGCTGCCCCTTGCGGCCCTTCGGAAGCCGCTCTAGCGTCGATGGAGGTCAAAAAACGTCAAAAAATGAGGGAAACGCCAATGCTGCCGGGCCTCAAGGCCGGATTCACGCTTGACGCCCAGCTGGAAGCCGACAGCGAACAGCTGATGTGGCTCGGCCTGTGCGAATTGCGCGTCATGAACGACCGCCGGTGGCCATGGCTGCTGCTGGTGCCGCAGCGGCCGGGCATCGAGGAAATCCACGACATGACGCCGCTGGACCAGGCGATGCTGACCTTCGAGACCAACATGGTGGCGCTGGCGCTGAAGCGGGTGACCGGCTGCACCAAGATCAACACCGGCGCACTCGGCAACATCGTGCGCCAGTTGCATGTACACGTCATTGCGCGCTCGGAAGGCGATCCCGGCTGGCCCGGCCCGGTGTGGGGGCACGGCCTGCGCGAGCCCTATCAGCGCTCCGACCTTCGCAAGTTTGCGGAAAAGATCAAGGCAGCGCTATAAGCCTCTCCCGTGTCCACCTTGAACCTTCCCGAGTCTGCATGAGCTTTCGCCTGTTTGACGCGCCCTTGCGCGAGCCGAGCCAGTTCGTCGGCTTCGCCGGCAACATTATCGACCGGCAGTCCGAAAACCGCGCCGACGATTCCGTCGAAAAGGCACTCGCCGATCCCTCGGCGCGGCTTTTGCTGATGCGTGGCGGCCGGCTCTATTTGAAGCTTGCGCAAGGCGCATTCGACCCTTGGTTCGGCGTGGCCGAATGCAGGCCGCTCGAGGCATTGCTCGAAAACGGCGTCCTGCTCGGTTTTTCCGAAAGCGGCCCGGTGCTGGCGGTGCCGGCCGGGGTCGAGCCCGAGCAGCTTCCCGAGACGATCAAGGCGATCGACTATCGCTCGGTCTATATGCGGGGGCTGATCGACGAAGCGGCGGCCGGCGCGCTGGCGCAAGGGGCGGCGCTGCTCGCCTGGCATGCCAGCCATCGCTTCTGCAGCAAATGCGGCACCGAAGCCGAGATGCGGGCGGGCGGTTACAAGCGGCATTGCCCGGCCTGCGGTACGGAGCACTTTCCGCGCACCGACCCGGTGGCGATCATGCTGACGGCAACACGCGAAAAATGCCTGCTCGGCCGCGGCCGGCATTTCGGGCCCGGCATGTATTCGGCGCTCGCCGGTTTCATCGAGCCGGGCGAGACGATCGAGGCGGCGGTGCGCCGCGAAACGCTGGAGGAAGCCGGCATCCGGCTAGGCCGCGTCGTCTACCACGCCAGCCAGCCCTGGCCGTTTCCCTATTCGCTGATGATCGGCTGCTTCGGCGAACCGCTCAACGACGATATCCAGCCCGATCTCAACGAGCTGGAAGATTGCCGCTGGTTCTTTCGCGACGAGGTGCTCTCGATGCTGGCCCGCGAGCATCCGGGCGGCCTGGTGACACCGCCGAAGGGGGCGATCGCCTATAACCTCATCCGCGCCTGGGCCGACAGCGCGTGACACGAAGACATCGCAGGAGCAAACAATGATCCGTCACACCGTCGTGTTCACGCTGAAACACCCGCCGCATTCGCTCGAGGAAAAACGGTTCCTCGCCGACGCCAAGAGGATTCTCACGGCGATAAAGGGCGTCACGCATTTCGAGCAGTTGCGGCAGGTCAGTCCCAAGAACGACTACCGCTTCGGCTTCTCGATGGAGTTCGCCGATCAGCGGGCCTATTCCGGCTACAACGACCATCCCGACCACGTCGCCTTCGTCCGCGACCGCTGGATCCCGGAAGTCGAGGCGTTTATGGAGATCGACTACGTGCCGCTCGGCTGGGGCTGAGACTGGAAAGCGGCGCTCTAAAAATTAATACCCGGCGTCGCGATCCACCACATTTTCCAGCGGTTCGCCGCTCTCGAAAGCATCCATCTGGCGCAGCATGATCGGCGCCAGGTGGACCGGATCGGAAGTTGCCGCCGCATGCGGCGTCACGAACACTTTGGGGTGGCTCCATAGCGGGCTGGTCTTCGGCAGCGGCTCGACCTCGAAAACGTCGAGGCTGGCTTCCTTCAGCGTGCCGTCGTCCAGCGCGCGCAAAATGTCGGCGTCCTTCTGCAGCCTGCCGCGCCCGGCATTGATCAGCACTGAGCCGCCGAGGCCGTTGCGCTTCCGCAGCTCCTTCAGCACGCCGTGGTTGATGATACCGTGCGTCTGCGGCGTCAGCGGCAGCAGCACCACCAGGATGTCGGTGGCGTTTAGGAACGGGATCAGGCCGGCCTCGCCCGCGTAAGTCGAGACACCTTGCATCGGCCGATCGCTGCGCGACCAGCCATTGACGGGAAAGCCGAGCGACAACAGCACCGATGCCGCCGCGCGGCCAAGCGTGCCGAGCCCCATAATGCCGACCGAGATGTCGCTGGCCGGCCGCTGCTGCGGTTCATGCCAGATCTTCTTCTGCTGCTGGGCGCGGTAGAGCATGCCTTGGCGATGGTGGTCGAGCACCCGCCAGACGACGTATTCGGTCATGTACTGGGTCAGGTTGTCGGCCACCACCTTGACGACCGGTACGTCGGGCAAGGTGGGATCGGCGAAGATGTGGTCGACGCCGGCGCCGATCGAGAAGATGGCGCGCAGATTGGGCAGCGACGACAACAGGTTCGGCCGCTGTTTCCACACCACAGCATAGGTAATCGAGGGATCGCCGGCGCCATTCGGCTCGAGCACCACCTCGCGCTCCGCCGACAGCAGTTCGCGCCAGCGCAGCGGATGAATACCGGTGAGGGCAAGCAGGATGCGGCCTTTTTCCATTGTGGATTGTTTTTCCCTTTTTACCAACAGCGTTCGCGTTCCGACGCGCAAGGCGCGGCAGTGTTTTGATTTTGTGCATGATCTCTGGCGAAAATCTACTCGCTGACGATGCCGACCGGCGCCGTTTCGATCTTGAAGGCGGCCGAGATCAACGCCTTTGTGTAGTCGGTCCGCGGGTTGCCGAAAATCTGTTCGGAAGGACCGGCCTCGACGATCCTGCCGTTACGCATGACGATGACTTCGTTGGCGAGCGCGCGGATGACCCTCAGATCGTGGCTGATGAAGAGGTAGGCGAGGTCGTGCTTGGCTTGCAGGCTGCGTAAGAGGTCGACGACCTGCGCCTGCACGCTCATGTCGAGCGCCGAGGTCGGCTCGTCCAGCATGACGAAACGCGGGTTGAGCACCATGGCGCGCGCGATGGCGACGCGCTGGCGCTGGCCGCCGGAGAATTCGTGCGGATAGCGGTTGCGCGTCGCCGGATCGAGGCCGACTTCCTTCAGCACGTCGACGACACGCTCGTCGCGCCCATCAGGAGACAGCTTCGGCTCGTGGATCTTCAACCCTTCCTCGATGATCTCGGCGACCGACATGCGCGGACTGAGCGAACCGAACGGATCCTGGAAGACGATCTGCAACTCGCGCCGCAGCGGCCGCATTTCGTTGAAGGACAGCTGATTGATGCCGCGTCCGTTGAACTGGATGGTCCCGGTCGACGAGATCATCCTGGCCAGCGCCAGGCCGAGCGTCGTCTTGCCTGAGCCGGATTCGCCGACGACGCCAAGCGTCTGGCCGGCCCGCACGGTGACGTCGATGCCGTCGACCGCCTTCACATTGTCGACGGTGCGCCGGAAGAAGCCCTTCTTGATCGGAAACCAGACCTTGACGTCCTTGCCGACCATCACCGGCTTGGCGGCCTGGTTGGCCGCCGGCGGCTTGCCTTTCGGCTCGGCGGCAAGCAGATGCCGCGTGTAGGCGTGCTGCGGATTGGCGAATATCTCCTTGGTCGGGCCGGTCTCGACGATCTTGCCCTTGGTCATCACGCAGACCCGGTCGGCGATCTTCCTGACGATGCCGAGATCGTGGGTGATGAACAGCATCGACATGTTCTTGCGGCTTTTCAGGCCGGCGAGCAGCTCGAGGATCTGCGCCTGGACGGTGACGTCGAGCGCCGTCGTCGGCTCGTCGGCGATCAAAAGTTCAGGCTCGTTGGCCAGCGACATGGCGATCATGACGCGCTGGCGCTGGCCGCCGGAAAGCTGGTGCGGATAGGCGTCGAGCCGCTTCTCCGGCTCGCGGATGCCGACCTCGTGCAGAAGTTCCAGCGTGCGCGCCTTGGCTTTGCGATCCCCCAGGCCCTGATGCAGCTTCAATACCTCGACGATCTGCTGCTCGATCGTATGCAGCGGGTTGAGCGAGGTCATCGGCTCCTGGAAGATCATGGTGATCTTGTTGCCGCGCACGCGGCGCAGGTCTCTCTCGTCGGCGGCAAGCAGGTCGGCGCCGAGGAACAGGATCTTTCCCGACGGGTGGCTGGCGGTCGGATAGGGCAGCAGCTTCAGAACCGACAGCGCGGTGACCGACTTGCCGGAGCCGGATTCGCCGACCAGCGCCACCGTCTCGCCCCTGGCGAGGTCGAAGGAAATATGGTCGACGGCGATCGACTGGTCGCCGCCTTGCGTGAAGGCGACGCTGAGGTCCTGGACCGAAAGGAGAGGGGCGGTCATAGCTCAACTTCCGCGACAACCCTGTCCAAGGCGGAAATTTCCGGTCGTATGATCGATATTTTGGCTGCCATTTGACGTGGGACGAGACGAGTTGGTGCGATGGAATAGGTCTCTTTCAATCTCGTATCCGCGGTCGGAAATTGTGTGCAGCCGAAGTGCATCGCTGTGGAAAGATGGATCGCGTCTGGTAATCTCAAGGAAAGGAATTCCGAACGTAACTGTGCTGCGTGCCAGAGAACGTCGCGAGTTATCGTCCCAATTGAGATGAAGGCATTGCCGATTGAAATATTGTCGTAGAGCTCGATCAGTCGCTCATTGTTCTTTCTCAAGGGATCGACCATCAACTCCGCGAGCACGATCTCACTCGTCGCCAGGAAAGGCTGCTTTCTGCCCTCGTTCAGTGAAATGAGCTGAAGCAGTTTTTTTGCAAGCGCATCATTGTTTTCAAAGGCATAGATGAAAATGTTGGTGTCGACATAAAGCCGGACTGCAGCCATCAATCCTCCCACTCATCGCGGAGGGCACGAACACGCGCGACAGCCTCGTCGAGGCTTGTTCCCGGCGCGTTGGCCTGAGCATCCCGCATGAGTTCAAGCAATTGTTCGCGGCCAAGGGGCCTGTTGGCCTCCTCCTCCACTGTCACTTTGACCGAGGCGCTCGGAGCTATGCCTTTTCGCAGTTCATCCGGAAGCTTCGATGCCGGGTAGTGTTCAAGGATGATCCTATTCATAACCCTTCCTTCCCCAACGTGCGGATTGACGGACTGCACGGACGCCAACACACCGTCATGGCTCCGGGTTCGCTCATATCGGCCAATTTGCTCTCCAGCGATCGAGCGATGGCTGCCACTGGTGTTTCACCGATCAAAGCCGCCGGTCGCTTGAGGGTACGTCCGCTTTTGTCCGGATTGCCATTTCCGGAATATAACATGCCGAATGCCAGCCTGCATCGCCCTCATCTGAACGTCTTGCGCGGATCGAAGGCGTCGCGCGTGGCCTCGCCGACGAAGACCAGCAGCGACAGCATCAGCGAGATGACGACGAAGCCGGAAATGCCGAGCCATGGCGCGTTGAGATTGCGCTGTGCCTGCTTCAGCAACTCACCCAGCGAGGCGGCGCCGGGCGGCAGACCGAAGCCGAGATAGTCGAGCGAGGTCAGCGTCGAGATCGAGCCGCTGAGCAGGAAGGGCAGGAAGGTCAGCGTCGCCACCATGGCATTGGGCAGCAGATGCCGGAACATGATGGTGATGTTGGAGACGCCGAGCGCGCGCGCCGCATTGACATATTCGAAATTGCGGGCGCGCAGGAACTCGGCCCGCACCACGCCAACCAGTGCCACCCAGGAGAACAGCAGCATCAATCCGAGCAGGATGAAGAAGCCAGGCGGCAGGATGGCGGCGACGATCAAGAGCAGGTACAGCACCGGGATCGCCGACCAGATCTCGATGAAACGCTGGAACAGGAGGTCGGTCCAGCCGCCGAAATAGCCCTGCAGAGCGCCGGCCGCCACGCCGATCAGCGCCGAGCCGGCGGTCAGGATCAGGCCGAACAGCACCGATATCCTGAAGCCGTAGATGACGCGCGCCAGCACGTCGCGGGCCTGGTCGTCGGTGCCCAGCCAGTTCCAGTTGCCGACGTTGCAATTGGGGTCTGCCTCGCCTTTCGGATACTGGTTGCAGCGCGTCTTCTTGTCGTAGAGCCAGGACGGCTTGGTCGGTGCTGCTTCGGGAATAGCGTTGTTGACGGTCTGGTAGGAGTAGCGCACCGGCGGCCAGATCATCCAGCCATTGGCGTTGATCTCGTCCTGGATGACCGGGTCGCGGTAGTCGGTGACGGCATAGAAGCCGCCGAACTTCTCCTCGGGATAAGCGACCAGGACCGGAAACAGGATCTCGCCCTTGTAGGAGGCGATGATCGGCCTGTCGTTGGCGACCAATTCCGAAACCAGCGACAGCACGAACAGGAACAGGAATATCCACAACGACCAGTAGCCGCGCCGGTTGGACTTGAAGTTCTGCAGACGCCGCTGGTTGAGCGGCGACAGAAAGGGCCGCGCGATCCGAGCCGGCGCCGTTTCGGCCATGGTCCGCGCCATCAGACGTCTCTCCGCTCGAAGTCGATGCGCGGATCGACCCAGGTGTAGATCAGGTCGGACAGCAGCCCGACGAACAGGCCAAGCAGCGAGAAGATGTAGAGATTGGCGAACACCACCGGATAGTCGCGCTGCACCACCGAGTTGAAGCCGAGCAGGCCGAGGCCGTCGAGCGAAAATATGTTCTCGATCAGCAGCGAGCCGGTGAAGAAGGCCGAGATGAAAGCACCGGGAAAACCGGCGATGACGATCAGCATGGCGTTGCGGAAGACGTGGCCATAGAGCACCTGCCGCTCCGACAGGCCCTTGGCGCGGGCGGTGACCACATATTGCTTGCGGATTTCCTCGAGGAAGGAATTCTTGGTGAGCAGCGTCGTCGTGGCGAAGGCCGACAGCACCAGCGCGGTCAGCGGCAGGGTCATATGCCAGAAATAGTCGACGATCCGCTGCGGCCAGGACAGCTGGTCCCAATTGTCGGAGGTGATGCCGCGCAGCGGAAACCAGTCCCAGAACGAGCCGCCGGCAAACAGCACCATCAGCAAGATGCCGAACAGGAAGCCCGGAATGGCGTAGCCGACGATGACGACGCCGCTGGTCCAGACGTCGAAAGTGGAGCCGTCCTTGACCGCCTTGCGGATGCCGAGCGGGATCGAGATCAGGTAGGATAAAAGCGTGATCCACAGCCCGATCGAGATCGACACCGGCATCTTTTCCAGGATCAGGTCGAGCACTGAGATGTCGCGGAAGTAGCTGTCGCCGAAATCGAAGCGGAGATAGTTCCACAGCATCATGCCGAAGCGCTCGAGCGGCGGCTTGTCGAAACCGAACTGCTTCTCCAGCTTCTTGATGAATTCCGGATCGAGCCCTTGCGCGCCGCGGTATTTCGAGCCGACGTCACCGGCGACATCGAAATTGGCGCCGCCGGCATCACCCCCGCCGCCGCCGAGGCGATCGCTGCCGCCCTGGTTGGTCAGCCTGGCGATGACCTGCTCGACCGGCCCGCCTGGAGCAAACTGGATGACGGCAAATGACACCGCCATGATGCCGAACAGGGTCGGGATCATCAAAAGGATGCGGCGCAGTATATAGGCGCCCATCAGGTTCCCTGCCTCGCTTGTGCAAAAATCTCAGGCTTTGCCAATCTTTGCCGCCTTGTCTTTGTCGAACCACCACAGCGTCTCGACCGGAAAGTCGTAATCCGGCTTTTGAGCGGGAAAGCCGAACATGTCCCAGAAGGCTGCCCGGTGATTCGCCAGATGATATGTTGGAATCCAGTCTAGCCGCGCGCGCAAGACCCGATCGAGCGCGTTGAGCGCTGTGACGAGTTCGATCCGGCTCTGCGCCTTGCCGGCTGCCTCGATCAGCGCGTCGATGGCTTTGCTTTCCGTGCCCGGATAGTCGCGCATCCCCGGCGTTTTCGCCATCCGGGAATTGTAGAGGATTTCCAGGCCGTCGGCAGTAGGCGTCGCCCCGATCAACCAATGTAGCATGTTGAAATCGAAATCGTAGTTGCTTTGCCGCGCTTCAAATTGCGTCGAATCGACCTGCCGGATCGAAGCGTCGATGCCAATCGCCTTCATATTCTCGGACCACGGCGCGAAAATGCGAACGAGACCCTCGTCCTCGGCCAGCATTTCCACCCGCAGTCGCTCGCCCTTCTCATTGACGACGAAATTGCCCGCTCGCTTCCAGCCGGCTTCGGCAAGCAGTCTCGAAGCTTCGCGCAGCACCTTACGGTCGTGACCGGAACCGTCCGAGACGGGTTGCACCACCGGTTCGCCGAAGGTTTCCGGCGGCAACTCGGCTCGAAACGGCTCCAGCAGTTTCAATTCCTGGGGCGAGGGCAGGCCCTCGGCCTTGTAGTCCGATCGTTCGAAGTTCGATTGCGAGCGCTCGTAGGAGCCGAAAAACAGTACCCGCTTGGTCCATTCGAAATCGAAGCAATAGGCGATCGCCTGTCTCACGCGCACATCGCGGAATTGCGGCCGGCGCTGGTTCAGCGCGACAGCCTGCATGTCGGGCGATTTCTCGCCGGGAAATTCCCGTTTGACGACCCTGCCGTCCTTCAGGGCCGGAAAGTCGTAACCGGTCGCCCATACCCGCGCGGTGAATTCCTCGCGAAAATGCGTATCGCCTTTCTTGAACGCTTCAAACGCTGCCTGGCGATCAAGATAGAAATCGATACGGATACGGTCGAAATTATTAAGCCCGCGGTTCACGGCGAGATCGCGCCCCCAATAGTCGGCGACGCGTTCATATTCGATAGTCTGCCCGGCCACGACCCGTCCCATCTTGTACGGCCCGGAGCTGAGCGGCGGGGTCATCGTCGAGGCGTCGAAATCATTGGCCGTATAGAAGGCTTTGGACACGATCGGCATTACGGCGATCGCGAGGATATTCTGCGCCGACTGTTTGCCGTTGAAGGTAAGGCTGACAGTAAGCGGATCGATTGCGACCGCATCCGTCATATGCCGCAGCGCTTGGGAAAGGTTCGGGTGTCCCCGGTCTTTGTAGAGGTTCAAGGCGAAGGCAACGTCCTCGGCCGTCAGGGGCGAGCCGTCATGGAAGCGTGCTTGTGGCCGCAGGCTGAAGCGGAAGCCGTTGCGGTCCTGCGACAAGGTAACGGATTCGGCAAGCACGCCGTAGACCGCATCCGGCTCATCGAGCGCCCTTGCCATCAGCGAATCGAAACAGAGCTCGGTGCGCGGCGGCGAATCCCCCTTCAACACCAGCGAGTTCAACGTGTTGAAAGTCAGAAAGCTCTGATTGAGGGTGGAGTTCGGCGGGCCGAAATTCATCCGGCCGCCCTTGGGAGCGTCTGGATTGACATAGTCGAAATGCGTGAAATCCGGCCCGTATTTGAGATCGCCAAAAGCTGACAACCCGTGCAGTTTCACGCCGGTCGGAATGGCCGCGAAAGCTCGGCCTGGCAGCAGTGCCGCAGCGGCGGCAGCACCGCCCAGGGCGAGGAAGTCGCGACGAGGCAGCGCTGCCATCAATTGCCGCTCTTGTATTTGGCCGCCAGCGCCTTTTCCTTGTCCGGGTCGATCCACCAGGAATTCTGGTCGACGCCTAGGTAGCTTGGCTGCTTTGCCGGAATGCCGAACTTGTTCCAGTAGGCGACACGAATTTTTCCCAGGTGCCATTGTGGGATCATGTAATAATTCCAGAGCAACACTCGGTCCAGCGCATGGGTGGCCACCATGAGATCGTCCCGATCGGTGGCAAAGATCACTCGGTCGATAAGCGCGTCGACGACCGGGTTCTTGATGCCCGCCAAATTGCGTGACCCGGAGGTATCGGCTGCAGTGGAGCTGAAAAAATCGCGCTGTTCGTTGCCCGGCGAGTTGGATTGCTGGAAGCCTGCAAGCGCCAGCATATCGAAATCGAAGGCGCGGGTCCGGTTTGTGTACTGGCTGTCGTCAACAATACGCAGCGTCGCGTCGATGCCGAGGCGTTTGAGATTATCGATCAAAGGCGCGGCAACGCGTTCGTCCACGGGATCGTTGCCCAGAAACTCGATCCTGAACGGTTCGCCGGTCTTTTCATTGACCAGCTTGCCGCCTCGGTTGATCCACCCCGCTTGCTTCAAAAGCTCATAGGCTTTCCGAAGATTTTCACGCCCCGACTGCGGCGTGTTGTAGACGGGCAGCTTGAACTCCTGGGTGAATAGTTCGGGCGGCAGCTTGTCGCGATATTGTTGCAGGATTTCCAATTCCTTCCCCTGCGGCAGGCCGCTTGAGGCCAAATCACCACCTTCGAAGTAACTGTCCGTGCGCGTATAGGCGCCGAAGAAGATGGTGCGGTTCATGCTCTCGAAATCGTAGGCGTGGGTCAGAGCCTCGCGCACGCGCACGTCCTGAAAAAGCGGCCGGCGCGTATTCATGACATAGGCCTGCATGGGTTCCGGCGACGTCGTAGGATATTCCGCTTTTATGACGTCCCCCGCCTTGATGGCCGGGAAATTATACTCGACTGCCCATCGCTGGGCACGTGACTCAGGGCGAAGATCCTGGAATCCGCCCTTGGTGAAGGCCTGCCAGGAGGCATTGTCGTCGAGAAAATAGGTAAAACGCTGCCTGTCGAAATTCTCGCGGCCGATCTTCACCGGCAGTTTGGCCGCCCAGTAATCCGGCACGCGCTGCCAGACGATTTCCGAGCC
This sequence comes from Mesorhizobium sp. LSJC280B00, assembly GCF_000502835.1. Taxonomy (GTDB): domain Bacteria; phylum Pseudomonadota; class Alphaproteobacteria; order Rhizobiales; family Rhizobiaceae; genus Mesorhizobium. The sequence continues at coordinate 66,093 of NZ_AYVL01000009.1, read as the reverse complement.
CGGCTTGAAGCTGGCGATCTTGTAAGCTGCGGAGCCGAGCGGCGGCTCCTGCGTCGGCCTTGTGATATCGCGCTTCTTGCCTTTGGCATCGGTGCCTTCCCACCAATGCTTGGGCAGCACGACGAGATCGCCGAGGATCTTCGGCAGTTCGCGGTTGCCCTTCTGGCTGAAATGGAACTCGACCTCGCGATCGGAGATCGCGACCGCGTCGGTGACGTTCTCGAAATAGCGGCTGTACATCGGGCTGTTGGCCTTCAGCACCTGGAACGACCAGATCACGTCCTCGGTGGTGATCGGCTGGCCGTCATGCCATTTGGCCCGCGGATCGAGCCGGTAGGTCGCCGAGGAATAGTCGGCCGGATATTTGTAGGCGTCGGCGATCAGCGTATGGCTGGTGCTGCCCTCGTCGGTCGCCTGCTCCATCAGCGTGTCGTAGAGCAGGCCGCCGCCGAATTGGGCGAAGCCGGCGGCGAACGAACCCTGCACAATATAGGGATTGAAGCTGTCGAACGTGCCGAGCACCACCGAATTCAGCGTGCCGCCCTTCGGCGCATCCGGATTGACGTAGTCGTAGTGCTGGAAATTGTCGCCGTATTTGGATTCGCCGATCAGCGAGGAGGTCGTGCGCCATTCGTCCGCAAAGGCCGCCTGCAGGCCGCCGGCAAAGGCAGCCAGCATCAGCACCGATTTCAGAAGCGTCCGCGCTCGGCCAACCGTCATGCGTTCTCCTCTTCGCGATATAGCGCCGTCACCATAGCGTCTGGGCCCAATCTAGATCATTTGGCGGCGCTGAAAACCGCAACCGAGCGGCTTTGTCGTCGCATATGCATTTTTCCTAACGAAAAAGCCGGGCTGAACCCGGCTTTTTCAAGGATAATGTCATTACAGTTTTGTTATTTTGCGGGTGCCGCCGGGGCGGCTGGCGCCGCGCCTTCTGCCGGCTTGGCAGGGGCCGCACCTTCGGGCGGCTTGGCGGGCTCATTTTCGGCCGAGGCGCCGGGCGCCGGCAGCGGCTTCGGATTGTCCGACAGCGTGCGCAGATAGGCGATGACGTTGGCGCGGTCCTCATCCTTGGGCAGGCCGGCGAAGCCCATCGCGGTGCCCTTCACGAACTTCTTCGGCGAGGTGATGAAGTGGTTGAGATTGTCGTAGGTCCACTTCTCGCTGCCGCCCTTGGAGAACTCCTTCATGCCGGCCGAATAGGCAAAGCCCTCATGCTCGGCGACCGGACGGTCGATGATGTCCCAGAGATCGGGGCCGACCTTGTTGGGGCCACCCTTTTCGCCGGAGTGGCAAGCCTGGCATTTCTTGAAGATGGCGGCGCCCGCTTCGGCGTTGGCAGTGGTCAGCAGCTCGGCAATCGGCTTCACGGCCGCGGCGGGAGCGGCCGGGCCGCCTTCGGCGGGCTCGGTCGCCTCGATGGCGAAGCCGGGCTTTTCCGGCGCCGGCGAGGCAAACAGCGCGTCGGACACGATGCCAACGGAAAAGACGATGAACACGGTGCCGAGGAGACCGGCGAGCAGCTTGTTGACTTCGTTGGAATCCATACGCCCCAGGCTCCCTTTTCCGGCGGACCGATCCGTCCACTCCGTCCGTCGGTATCGTGAACCACCCTGCGAGGCGGTCAAATCGCGCGGAAACTAGGTCTTTTGCTCCGGCGTTGCAACACCTATAAGGGCGCTGCCAGTGAGACCTTTTGCCACTTTTGTCCTCCTCTTTTTCGAGCCCCTGCCCGCCTCATGTCCACCCTCATCCTGATCCCGGCCCGCATGGCCTCGACCCGCCTGCCGGGCAAGCCGCTCGCCGACATTGCCGGCACTCCAATGATCGTCCACGTCGCCCGCCGCGCTGCCGAGGCCGGGCTCGGCCGGGTCGTCGTCGCCACCGATACGCAAGGCGTTGCGGAGGCGGTGCGCGCGCATGGTTTCGAGGCGGTGATGACGCGGGCGGACCACGAAACCGGTTCCGACCGCATCTTCGAAGCGCTGACCATTCTCGACCCTGGCAACAGCGTCGAGACCATCGTCAATGTGCAGGGCGATCTGCCGACCATCGACCCCCTTGTTATCGGCGCCGCGCTGAAGCCTTTCGAGAACGCAGCGGTCGACATCGCCACGCTCTGCGTCGAGATCGTACGCGACGAGGAAAAGACCAATCCGAACGTCGTCAAGCTGGTCGGCTCGCCACTCTCGACGACGCGGCTCAGGGCGCTCTATTTCACCCGCGCCACCGCCCCTTGGGGCGAAGGCCCGCTCTACCATCATATCGGCCTCTATGCCTATCGCCGCGCCGCACTCGAACGCTTCGTTGCGCTAAGGCCGTCGCCGCTGGAGCGCCGCGAGCGGCTGGAGCAGTTGCGGGCGCTGGAGGCCGGCATGCGCATCGATGCGGAGATCGTCCAGTCGGTGCCGCTTGGCGTCGATACGCCGGACGATCTCGAACGCGCCAGGGCGCTCCTTTCCAACTAAGAAATTCTTCCCCCAATTCCCGAGACTCTGCGCATGCCTGAAAAGACCAACAAAATATCCTTCCAGGGCGAGCCGGGCGCCAATTCCGACACCGCCTGCCGCAACATGTTCCCGTCGATGGAGCCGTTGCCGTGCCCGACCTTCGAGGACGCCTTCAACGCCGTCGAGACCGGCAAGGCCGATCTGGCGATGATCCCGATCGAGAACACCATTGCCGGCCGCGTCGCCGACATTCATCACCTCTTGCCGGAATCGAAGCTGCACATCATCGGCGAATACTTTCTGCCGATCCACTTCCAGCTGATGGTGCTGCGCGGCGTCAGGCGCGACGAGATCAGGACCGTGCACAGCCACATCCACGCGCTCGGCCAATGCCGCAAATACATCCGCAAGAACGGCTGGAAGGCGACGGTTGCCGGCGACACCGCGGGCGCCGCCAAGATGGTCGCCGCGATGAAGGACCGCACCATGGCCGCGCTGGCGCCGGCGCTGGCCTCGACCCTCTACGGACTCGACATCATCGAGGAGAATGTCGAGGACACCGACAGCAACGTCACCCGCTTCGTCGTGCTGACCAAGAACAAGCAATGGGCCGAGCGCCCCTCGGCCGACGCCAGGATGATGACGACCTTCATCTTCCGCGTCCGCAACGTGCCGGCGGCGCTCTACAAGGCGATGGGCGGGTTTGCCACCAACGGCATCAACATGACCAAGCTGGAAAGCTACCAGCTCGGCGCGTTTACGGCGACGCTGTTCTACGCCGACATAGAGGGCCATCCCGACGATCCGCTGGTGAAGCTGGCACTCGACGAGTTGCGCTTTTTCTCGCGCGAAATGCGCATTCTCGGCGTCTATCCCGCCAGCGCCTCGCGCGAGCAGTGGAAGGTGGCGGATTAGGATCCGGTCAGGTCAGGCCGAGCTTGTTCTGCTTGGCCGGCTTGCCGCATTCGCGGCGGGCAATCGACCGGTTCATGGCGTCGATCTTGCCGCTTGCCTGGTCGGCATCGCGCTTGGCTTTCGAGCGCATATCCGGCGTGAACGGGCCAAAGCCCGTCGCCGGGTTGGAGAAGGACGGCTTGGCGTCCACCGGCAGATGATATTGCTGCGCCAGGCCGTTTCGTTGCGCCAGCAATTGATCGCAAGGCACCTTGTCATATTGCAGCGAGGACTGGACGTTTTCGTCCTGCCGTTCGGACATCGAATTGCCGACGCAGCCGGCCATCGCCAGGCAAGATGCCAAGACCGTCATGTTCCAGCGCATGAACGTGCTCCTTGTCGTTCGCAGCTGCGGCTTCTCATGCGCAGCGGCAGAAGTCTTAGCCAGATTTTACGCTGCCGGAAAGCAAGCTTGCCACTACGGCCAGCCCTTCGACCGGTTGGCGGCGATCCTGCCGGATGATCGTTGCCTGCAGCGACAGGACTGAAAAGCCGTCGGCGTCCAGAACCCGCTCTACATAGCTTTGGGAATGCGCGTAGCGGCGGGACGGCAGCAGGGCGAAGCCGGCGCTGTCAGACGATTCTCCGCCCGGGAGCGTCTCGACGGACAACGCAAACAGACCGCCGCCGGCAAGCATTCCGGCAATCTTGTTCACCACCTTTTCGAGTGCGCCGACATAGATGAACACATCGGCCGCCGTCACCAGATCGGCTTTCGGGCCAGAATAGCAAAAATCCTGCAGGTCCGTCTTGACGAGCAGATCGTAGACGCCTTTGGCGCGCGCCTGCCTCAGCATGGCGGCCGAGATGTCGTAACCCTCCAGCCGGTCGGCGATCGGCCGCAGCTTCTGGCCCATGAGGCCGGTGCCGCAGCCGAGATCGAGCGCCAGCGAAAACCGGCCCGGCCGTGCTGCCTGGATGGCGCGGTCGAGGCATTCGGGCAGACGATAGCCGAGCCTGTCGACCAGTTCAGCCTCGAAACTCCCGGCATAGTGGTCGTACAGCGTCTCGACAAAGGCGCTGGGCGGCGCCTGGGCCGCCGCTGCCCTGCCGATCAATTGCAGCTTGAGCACCGCGCCGAGCCTGTCCGCCGGGTCGAGCCGCAGTGCCGTCGTCCAGGCCTGCGCGGCACGATCGCGCGCGCCCGCCGCTTCCTGCATCTCGCCGAGGCGGAACCAGCCGGCTGGCCATTGCGGCGCCAGTTCGAGCGCGCCGAGCAGCAATTCCGCCGCTGCCGCATGATCGCCGGATGCATAGAGCATTTCGGCATAGTCGGCGCGGCGGTCGGCGGTCAAATCGCCGGACGAGGTCTGGAGCGATTTCATGCGATCGGGTTCCGCCGGGTGTTTGCAGCCGGCTTGCGCTCTATGCTGGAGTCAGCAGTGACATACAACAGGCTTCCCGCGCCGGAATTAGCGCCTATCTTGGGGCCATGCGCGCCAGCGACCTGCTTCATCCCCGGCCGGAAGGGCTGTATTGCCCGCCCGGCGATTTCTTCATCGACCCGGTGCGGCCGGTCAACCGGGCGCTGATCACACATGGCCATTCCGACCATGCCCGCTCCGGCCACCGCTCGGTGATGGCGACGCAGCAGACGCTCGACATCATGGGGCTGCGCTACGGCGACAGTTTTGCCGGAACGACGCAAGCCGCCGTGCTCGGCGAGACGATTGCGCTTGGCGGTGTGGCCGTCAGCTTTCACCCGGCTGGTCATGTGCTTGGCTCGGCCCAGATCAAGGTCGCGCATCAGGGTACGTGCATCGTCGCGTCCGGCGACTATAAACGCCAGAAGGACGCGACCTGCGAGCCGTTCGAGCCGCTCAAGTGTGACGTCTTCATCACCGAGGCGACGTTCGGTCTGCCGGTGTTTCGGCATCCGCCCGATACCGAAGAGATCGCCCGGCTGCTGAAATCGACCGAGCAGTTTCCCGAGCGAACGCATCTGGTCGGCGCCTATGCGCTGGGCAAGGCGCAGCGCGTCATGCGGCTGCTGCGCGATGCCGGCTACGAAAAGCCGATCTACATCCACGGCGCGCTGGCCAAGCTCAGCGAGTATTACCAGAGCCAGAATATCGATCTCGGCACATTGGAACCGGCGACCGTCGAGACCGGCCAAAAAAGCGACTTTGCCGGCGCCATCGTCGTCGGCCCGCCATCCGCCTTCGCCGATCGCTGGGCGCGGCGTTTTCCCGATCCGATGTCGTGCTTCGCCTCAGGCTGGATGCGCATCCGCCAGCGCGCCAAGCAGGGCGGCGTCGAGCTGCCGCTGATCATTTCCGACCACTCCGACTGGGGCGAGTTGACCGCCACGATCAAGGAGACCGGCGCCGAAGAAATCTGGGTAACGCATGGCCGCGAGGAGGCGCTGGTGCGCTGGTGCGAGCTCGAAGGCATTGCGGCTCGGCCGCTGCATCTCGTTGGTTATGAGGACGAGGGCGATTGAGAATGCGAGGTTCGATGGTCACCTGCGCAGAGCTCTACGGCGCCCCTCTCTGTCCTACCGGACATCTCCCCCACGAGGGGGGAGATTGGATGTCGCGCCGGCTTTCGCCAACCACCAACGTTGCTGGACGGGTGGCAAGGACGAAACTGCCAATCTCCCCCCTCGTGGGGGAGATGTCCGGCAGGACAGAGAGGGGCGCGAAGGATCGCAAGCTTCCCCCCTTGGCGCGCCACTCATGAACCGCTTCGCCGAGCTTCTCGACCGGCTGGTGCTGACGCCGTCGCGCAACGGCAAGCTGACGCTTTTGACCGATTATTTCCGCAGCGTCGAGGATCCGGACCGCGGGCTGGCGCTGGCGGCCATCACCGGCGATCTGTCCATCGCCGCGGTCAAGCCGGCGATGCTGCGCACACTGGTGATCGAGCGCATGGATCCGGTGCTGTTCGGCTATTCCTACGACTATGTCGGCGACCTGGCCGAGACCGTATCGCTGGTCTGGCCGCAGGCGCCGGTCGACATTGCGAACCACGAGCCGACGCTGGCCGAGGTGGTGGCCAAGCTGCAGGCGGCGAGCCGTTCCGACGGGCCGCAAGTGCTGGCCCGGCTGCTCGACAGCGCCAGCACTTCGGCGCGCTTTGCCATCATAAAGCTGGTCACCGGCGGCCTGCGCATCGGCGTCTCGGCGCGGCTTGCCAAGCAGGCGCTGGCCGATTTCGGCAAGGTCGAAATCGCCGAGATCGAGGAACTCTGGCACGGGCTGACGCCGCCCTATCTCGCGCTGTTCGCCTGGCTGGAGGGTAAAGCGGAAAAACCCAGGAAGACGGCGCTGGCGCTGTTCAGGCCAGTGATGCTGTCGAATGCCGTCGGCGACGGCGACCTCGAAAAGCTCGACCCGGCCGACTACGCGGCCGAATGGAAATGGGACGGCATCCGCGTCCAGGCGGTTTGCGAAGGCGGCATTCGCCGGCTCTATTCGCGCACCGGTGACGATGTCTCGGGTGCCTTTCCGGACCTTGCGGAGGCGATGGATTTTTCCGGCGCCCTCGACGGCGAGCTTCTGGTCGGAGACCCCAGGCAGGCGACAGGCACGTTCTCGGACCTGCAGCAGCGGCTGAACCGCAAGAGCGTGTCACCCAAGATCCAGCAGCAATACCCGGCCTTCATGCGCTGCTACGATGCGCTGCAGATTGGTGACGAGGATGTGCGCGGACTTCCCTTCCGCGAACGGCGCGGCCGGCTCGAGGCCTTCGTCAGGACACTCGATCCGAGCCGCTTCGATCTGTCGCCGCTGGTCGAATTCACCAACTGGCAGGCACTCGAGGAATTGCGCCGCAAGCCGCTGCATCCGGTCATCGAAGGCGTCATGCTGAAGCGCTGGGATTCGCCCTATGTGGCCGGGCGGCCGAAGGGTCCGTGGTTCAAATGGAAGCGCGATCCGCACACGGTCGACGCCGTGCTGATGTATGCCCAGCGTGGCCATGGCAAGCGCTCGAGCTTCTATTCCGACTACACATTCGGCGTCTGGTCCGGGCCGGAAGGATCGGAGGAGCTGGTGCCGGTGGGAAAAGCCTATTTCGGCTTCACCGACGAGGAACTGAGGCAGATCGACAAATATGTCCGCGACAATACGATCGAGCGCTTTGGCCCGGTGCGCTCGGTGCGTGCCGACCGCAGGAACGGGCTGGTGCTTGAGGTAGCCTTCGAAGGGATCAACCGCTCGACGCGGCACAAATCCGGCGTTGCCATGCGCTTTCCGCGCATTTCGCGGCTGCGCTGGGACAAGCCGGCGGCCGAAGCCGACCGCATCGAGACGCTGCAGGCGCTGCTCGATAGTTAATGCATGTCGAGCAAAAAGTGTGCAGCGGTTTTGCGGTAACGACATGCATCAAAACAAGAACCTAAAGTGCGTCGCATAAGACCGGTCCGAACGCGACGTGCTTTAGGGAACGACTGAAACGCGGATCTCGTAGATGTCGACCGACTTGCCCTGCTTATCGAAGTCGGAATTGATGGCGATGGTGCCGGCAGCACCCGGACGCTTGTCGGGAAAGCGCACGTCGAACAGATATTCATTGCGCTCGCGACCGACCGCATAGCGCTTGCGGCCGCAGTCGCCGAGTTCGCCGAAATTGCAATCGACGGAAATCTGCGTCTCCTGCCCCTCCTCGGAGCGCGCGATGATGTCGAATGTGGCATGCTTGCCGGCTAGTTTTTCCAACACGCCTTGTCCGACGTCGAAGCTGATGGCCGAGCCGGATGCCCCCGAGCGGATGCGCAGGAAGGAACCGCTTTCGTCCTGGATGACGTCGGCCTTGGCGTCCGACGGTGCATTGACCTGCGTCGGGTCACCCGGCGAAAAAACGTTGATCCAGTCGCGCGCCTCGTCCTGCTCGCCCTGCTTCGGCGGCGAAGCGGTGTCGTCCGGCGTGAAATCTTCGCCGTCGACCGTTGGCGGCGCTTCCGGTGGCGCTGTGTCGAGCTCGGTCGCCGATTTGAAGACGCCGGTCTGGTTGGCGAAATAAAGGCCGATGCCGGCGGCTGCGAGCAGCGTCACACCGAAGAAGATCGCGGTCAAGGGCAGGCGCCGCCGCCTCGCCCGCCGGTCGTCGCGGTCGGGCGTCACTTCCGCATCGTCGGTTTCGACGTCGGCTTCGGTCGGAACCGAGGCCCCCATGTCGATCACCGGCGCCTCGGGAACAGGCGCATCGGGCATGATGTCGGGAACGACCGGCAGGACGCGCGACCGCGGCGCATCGGATTCGGGCGGCTGCGCTGGACCGTCAACGACGACATCGGGCGACGGCGCGGGCTCGGCTTCGGTTTCAGTTTCAGCCGGAGGCTCCACCGCCGGTGCTGCCTGCAAACTGTCGGTCGGCGCGGCGACGTCGGCAACCGCCGGCAGGAATTCCGATTCGATTTCGGTGATCTTCGCCTGGACCGCCTTGCGGCGCTTGATGGCGACCTCCACCGTGACGTTTGGATTGGCCTGCAGGGCACGGTCGAGTGCCGCGAAAGCCGATCGATAGACCCGCTCGCGAAACGCCCGGTCGTCGGCATTGCCTTTCTCGAAGGCATTGCGGATCGCTTTTTCGATCGCGTCCAAGCGAATTCCCTCTGCAATTTCACTCACATTGCCATGATCGTTAGCCGCAGGCGACCAATCAATCAACAAGCGAGCGGCCGCATTCTGCCTTGCCGAGGGGCACAAAGCTCATTTCGGCGGTTTTCGGTAAAGGAATCAACATTTTTCGCTGATTTTCCCGGTCACGGCCAACGTGGCGGTCGCGCGGCGTGCCGATGCGGCATCACGCGGCCAATGGTAGATCCGCGCGGCGGCTGCCCTTGCGCCCGGCCGGAGGCGGCACGAATTGCCTCGTCCTGAAATCGCGACTGCCATCTTGAATTCGCGGCCGGTTGCGTCTATCACGCAGCCCATCCTGGAAGCTCGGCTTCCCGGGCCGCTTTAGCTCAGTTGGTAGAGCACATCATTCGTAATGATGGGGTCAGGTGTTCGAGTCACCTAAGCGGCACCAAAATTCTCGATGAATTAAACGGGACCATTTCACAGATCAACTTGATGGAACGTCGCCGTCGCCCAGCGACGCCACCGTCTTCAGCGCGCCGTCGAGCATGTCGCCCTTTTCGTCCTTCAGCGCGGCTTCGCGCAGGCGCCGGGTCCAGTCTGCGGCGTCCGGGCGGCCCTTGACCAGGTCGAGTACCGACAGCACCCGGTCGAATTTCGACTGCGCGCGGGCGTGGGTGTCGCTGTAGCCCTTGATCAGCCGGCGGCAGTTGAGGATCTCCGTGCCAAGCGCGTAGTCCTCGCCGACTTGGCCCAGCGCCAGCGCATACCAGCGCTCGATATGCGCGGTCTCGACCTTGTGGCGCAGCAGCCGGCGGCGCCAGCGGCGCAGGCCGCCGATGAACCACAATGCGGCAAAGCCGGCAAAACTGTCGGTGCGGATATGGCGGCCGCGGTTGATGCGGCGGTCGAGGAAGGCGGCGAGCATCGGCCGGCTTTCGATGTAGCTGCCGAGCCCGGCCGGCAGCGTGCCGCAGAATTCCTCGATGCGCGGATGGAAATATTCGGTCACCTGCAGGACCGAGCCGTCCTTGACGCCGACCTCACGGCGTACGCGTCGGTCGCGGCTAGAGCGCGTCTTCAGGTCGGCGACGCGGATCATGTCGTCGTAGCACATCGCGTTGGCCAGATGCTTGGCGGCGGCGATCGACAGCGCGTAGGCGTGTTCGGCATCGTCCAGGACGACCGCGCGGTCGAGCCGGTCGAGATACTCGCCGCCATAGGCGATGTCCTGGTAGTCGACGACTTTTTTCAGGCCGCGAAGCGCCATGTCGTGCACAGGTGCCGGCAACGCGGCGACGCGCGCCGCCAGTTGTTGCCAGCCCTTCAACAGGCTTTCCGGGCCGCTGACTTTTGTCGCGGCGCCCGAGCGGGTTTCAGCGGCCGCCGGCTGTGCAGTCTTGTCGCCCGAAGGCGCACTCGCGATGCCGCGCGCCCGATCGTAGGCGGCGCCGAAGGCGGCGAGGCTGGCCTTCACACCGCGGCCGCCGGCACTGACCGCCTGCTCATAGCTTTCGCGACTGAACGGCAAGGCGTCGGAGCCGGCCAGCGCGCCGAGCAGGCTGGCCGAGATCATCGAGCCATTGTCGGCGGCGATCTTCTCCATGTCGAAGGCAATGAAGCGCTTGGCCGCGGCTTCCGCCGTGGCATGCACCTTGGCGGACGAGGCGCGACCGTCGCCGGGCTCGATCTTCTCCGAGACCGCGGCGATGCGGTGCGACGAGGCGATCAGCGTCGTGCGCTCGGGCGTGACGAAGCCGCGGATGATGGCGCGGCCGGCTTCCATCAGTTCGGCGGCGATCAATATATCGACGTCGCCCTGCGACGGCGACAGCGCGAAGACCGGCAGGCGGCCGGTGTCGCGGCACATTTCGACATAATAGATGGTGGCGCCGGTGCGCTGGGCGACGCCGGCGACCGAGGTCGATTGCGCGACGTAGCCGTTGCGCTCGGCGACGTCGGTGATCCAGTCGGCCAGCACGCCACCGCCCTGGCCGCCGACCGCGAGCACGGCAAGCTTTATGACGCGCTCGTCGTCCGGCGCGCCGGCCTTGGAACGGGTTGATGGGCTAGCGTCAAGCATCGGCGAATATCAGGCGCCGGCTTTCACGGCGCCGCTGCAAGAGACTGATCGTGGCGCGCCGCGCGGCTTCAAGGAAACGGTCCCAGCGGCTCGGATTGTGCACGACATCGGCGCGGTAGAAGGACGGGCAGAGCACCGCCGCATCGGCGACCTCGCCGCAATTGCCGCAACCGACGCAGCTTTGGTCGATATGCGCCACCGGATCGTCGCGCAACGGATCGTCGAGCGACTTCACCGAAAGCGACGGACAGCCGGAGAGCCGCATGCAGGCATGGTCGCCGGTGCAGATATCTTCGTCGACACCGAATTTCGGCTTGACTATGCGCGTCCCGCCCTTGATCGCCTTGTCGACCAGCGGCTTTTCGCGGCGCTGCCGGTTGAGCATGCATTCGGACGAGGCGACAATGACTTTCGGGCCCTTCTCGTCCGTCGTCAGCGCCTCGCGCAGCGTGTCTTGCATCTTGGTTACGTCGTAGGTGCGGTCGATGTGGCGCAGCCATTTGACGCCCATGCCCTTCACCGCCTCGGTGATCGGGTGCTTGGTCGACTTGGTCTTGTTGCCGGCGCGGGACGACAGGATGTCCTGCCCTCCGGTCGCGGCCGAATAGAAATTGTCGACGATGACGATGACGCCGTCGTTCTTGTTGAACACCGCGTTGCCGATCGACGAGGTCAGACCGTTGTGCCAGAAGCCGCCGTCGCCGACGAAGGAGATCGAGCGGCGCTTGGCATCGGGCGAATTGAACGCCGAAGCCGAGGCCGGCCCCAGCCCGTAGCCCATGGTAGTGGCACCTAGCTCGAAAGGCGGCATGATCGAGAACAGATGGCAGCCAATGTCGGAGGCGATGTGGTGCTTGCCCAGCTCCTGCTCGACCAGCTTGGTGGCGGCGAAGATCGGCCGCTCCGGGCAGCCGACGCAGAAGCCGGGCGGCCGGCCCGGGACGACGTTGATCAGGTCGGCGGTGTCGAGCCCGTCGCCGATCTTGTTCGGCGCGCGGACCTCGCTTGGCAGCAGATGCGGGATGGTGGCACGCAGGAACGATCCGATGCCGTCGAGCATCACCTGGCCGGTATATTCGCCGGCCATAGGCAGATGTTCCTTGCCGACGAGCCTGGTGCCGCGGCCGGCCTTGTGCAGCATCGCGGCAAAGGCCTGTTCGATGTAGTTGGGCTGGCCTTCCTCGACGACGAGGACGGCGTCCTTGCCTTCGCAGAAGGACAGGAACTCGTCGTCGACTAAGGGATAGACGGCGTTGAGCACATAGAGCGGCACGTCGGTGTCGCCATAAGTGTCGGCGAGGCCGAGCCGCTGCAGCGCCCGGACGACCGAATTGTACATGCCGCCCTGCATGACGATGCCGACCGAGCCGTGCTCCGGGCCGAAAAACTCGTTGATCTTGTTGGTGCGGATGAAATCCACCGCCGCCGGCCAGCGTTTCTGCACCTTTTCCTTCTCGTGCAGGAAGGACGCGGGCGGCAGCACGATGCGGCCGGTGTCGCGGCGCGGCGCCTCGAGCGCATCGGCCACAGTCATTGCCGGGCGCTTGTTGTCCTTGGCGATGAAATGGCCGTGGACATGGCAGCAGCGAATACGGACCTGCAGCATGACCGGCGTGTTGGAAACCTCGGACAGCTCGAAGCCGTCCTGCACCGCCTTGACGATCGACGGCAGGTTCGGTCGCGGGTCGAGCAGCCAGACCTGGCTCTTCATGGCAAAGGCGTGGCTGCGCTCCTGCATGATCGAGGAGCCTTCGCCGTAATCCTCGCCGACGATGATCAATGCACCGCCGGTGACGCCGCCGGAAGCGAGATTGGCGAGCGCGTCGGAGGCGACATTGGTGCCGACCGTCGACTTGAAGGTCGCCGCGCCGCGGATAGGATAATGCACCGATGCCGCAAGCATGGCGGTGGCGGTCGCTTCCGAGGCGCTCGCCTCGAAATGCACGCCGAGCTCGCCCAGGATATCCTGCGCGTCGGCCAGCACGTCCATCAAATGGCTGATCGGCGCGCCCTGATAGCCGCCGACATAGCCGACGCCGCATTGCAGCAGCGCCTTGGTGATGGCGAGAATGCCTTCGCCGGAAAACTCCTCGCCGGCGCCGAGCCTGAGCTTTTCGACTTCCTTGGCAAAAGACCGTTCGGCCATTTTGGGCTCCTTCCGTTACCGCCCCGATGGCGGCGCGTAAGATCAGATGTCGTGCTTGCGAATGTTCTTCAGCATCTTCTGCAATGTCGCGATCAGCGCCGCGTATTCGGCATCGTCGACATCGTCGAACATTGCCTCGAAAGCGTCGTGCATGGCCGGCCAGGCGCGCGCGAACTCGGCGCGGCCATCGTCGGTCAGGAACACATGGCGGATACGGCTGTCGGTGACCCCCTGCTCGCGCCGCACAAACCCTTGCCCCTCCAGCGTGTCGAGCGTCCGGCTCAAGGTCGACTGCTCGATGACGGTATAGACCGAGAGATCGTTGACAGTGACGCCATCGGTGACCGACAGCACGGCCAGCGTGCGCACCTGCGGAATGGTCAGGCCCTGCCTGCGGAAATTGTCACGCAAAGTGGCGTTGTAGCGGCCCATGATGCGGTTCATCAGATAGGGCGCGAATTGCTGCAGGCCGATCTGGCCCAAAGTCGAGATGCGCTGGCGCTTTTCAACCTTCTGTTCCATCACAGCCTCCCCGCCAGGAGAAAGCCGGAGCCGCCGCCCAAGCCAGCACCCGGATGGGTCGAGGCACCGATGTGGTAGAGACCCCTGACCCCGGTGGCGTGATTGCGGCTCGTCTTGAACGGCCGCCACAGAAACGACTGGTCGATGGCCGAGGAACCGCCATAGGGGTCGCCGCCGACCAGATTGATGTTCATCGCTTCCAGGTCGGCCGGCGAACAGGCGCGGCGTGCGATGACGCTGTCCTTGAACCCATCGATATGGCTGGCGAGGATCGCTTCGGCACGGTCGGCATAGGCTTCGCGCAGCGCCTCGGTCCAGCGACCGTCTGCCGGTGTTTGCAGTTTGCCGGCGGCATCGCCCTTGATATGCCGTGGCGCCTCGGGCAGTTGCAGCCACAGGACCGCCTTGCCGTCCGGGCAGCGCGATGGGTCGAGCGCGTGCGGCTGGCCGACGCACATGGTCGGCACCTCCGGCAGCATGCCGCGCACGGCTTCGTTGCAGGCCTTCGAGACGCCGTCGAGCCCCGGCGTCAGATGCAGCAGCGCGACCTTGTCCAGGCCCTCGCCGCGCCATGCTGGCGGCTTGTCCAAGGCATAGTGGATCTGGAAATTGCCCTTGCCGTAGCGGTATTTTTGCGCTGCCTCGACGTCGGCTTTCGGCGCCGCGTCGCCGAGGAGCCGCTCGTAGAGCTGCGTCGGCGTGACCGAGCAGATGACGCTCTTGTTCACGTTGATCGTTTCGCCCGAAGCCAGCCGCACGCCGGCGGCGCGGCCTCCGCTTTGGACAATAGCCGCGACGTCGGCGCCGGTGCGGATTTCGCCGCCACGTTCCCTGATCAGGGCCTCGAAGGCGGCCAGCAGATTCCTGGCACCGCCCTTGACGATCGGCGCGCCGGCCGCCTCAAGCGCGAAGGCAATGACCTTGGCGATCTGGCCGGAGAACGCGTCCTCAGGCCCGAGGCCGGCATGCAGCACCCAGGGCGCCCACAGCGCGCGCATGGTTTCCGACTGGTAGGTGCTTTCCAGCCAACCGCGCGCCGGCACCAGCGCGCTGCCGAGAAAGGCGGCAAGGCCACGCGGGCCGCGCCGCCAGGCCTCACCCGCCAGCAGCCTGGCCGTCGGGTAGGACCACAGGCTGCCACCGAGCAGTCCGAACAGCAGACCGGCGTTGCGCTCGATCTCGCCGACATCGTTTGCGTGCCGGTCGCCGTCGCCCGCGGCAAGCGCATTGATCGCCGCTACATTGGCGATACGATCGGTGCGCAGGACGGCATGGCTGCCGTCCGGGCGCAGCACGCCGGTCGGCGTGGAGGTGTTGCAAAACTCCAGGCCGCGCCGCGCCAGATCCTTGCCCAGCGCCGCATAGGCCGGCGAGGTGATGAACAGGACAAAGGTCGTCGCCATCACGTCGTGGATGAAGCCGGGCGCGGTGATTTCTTCGGTGCGCATGCAGCCGCCGATGCGGTCGTTGCGCTCGAGCACCAGCACCTTCGCCCCCTTGCTGCCAAGCATCGCCGAGCAGACCAGCGCGTTGATGCCGCTGCCGACGACGATGTGATCGGGAGCGCTCATCGATGCGTGCTCCTAGCCGGCAGGAGTTCAATTGCAGAAATTGGCGCTCTACGGCGCCGTAGAGCCGCAGCTTTGCAAGGCTGCCGCTCCCACTCCGTCATCACAGTGCCACTTCCGCACATGATCTTCTCCCGAAGACCGCAGCTACCCTATTGCCTTGGCACCAACGCCAACGCGCGGATCGGGCTGCCGGTGCCGTGCTCGATCTTGAGCGGCGCCGCGATCAGGATCGCGCCTTTCGGCGGCAGCCGGTCGAGGTTGCAAAGGCTGGCGAGGCCGTAGCGGTTAGCCTTGTGCATCAGGCTATGCGCCGGGAACGGCGGCTCCATTCCCCCTGCTTTTCCAGCATCCGTGCCGATCGTCTCGCTGCCCCAGCCCTTGATGTCCTTGCTAATCAGATACTGGATGGCTTCGGCGGTCGGGCCAGGCGTGTGCGGTCCGGTCTCATTGGCGTTGAGGAACTCGGCTTCCGAGCCGTTGCGCTTATACCAGTCGGTGCGCATCACCACCCACTCGCCGGGATTGATAGCGCCATGTTCGGCTTCCCATGCCTTGATGTGATCGACGGTGAGCAGGAAATCGTGATCGGCTGCCGCTTGCTTCGAACAGTCGATGACGTTGACCGGGCCGACGAAGTTCTGCGCCGGAATGGTGTCGGTGGCGCCGTCCGGATAATCCTTGCCGGTGATCCAGTGGTTGGGTGCGTCGAAATGGGTGCCCGAATGCTCGCCGAGCTTGAGCCAGTTCCACGCCCACCACGGGCCATTCTTGTCATAGGCGGAGATGGCGTGGATCTCGATCTTCGGCGTGTCGACCGCCAGTTCCGGCGGCAGCTTGATCAGTGGCGTGTTGGGCCCGAGCGGCGCCGTCAGGTCGACCACCTGGATGGCGCCTGAAAGCAGCTGGCCGGCGACTTCGCCTAGAAGTTGTTGTGTGTCCATGGTCTCTGTTCCCTCTTTCTCGATGGTGCTGAAGGCTCTCGTGGCCCTTAATATCCTACTAGACGAAAACATATGCATCTGCAATTATCTTTAAGCATAAAGCAAATGGGACGGGGCGTGAGCGAGTTCGACGCCATATTTGTCGGGGCAGGCCACAACAGTCTGGCATGCGCCGCGCATCTGGCGCTCAAAGGCTGGAAAACGGCAGTTTTCGAGCGTAATGCAACGATCGGCGGCGCCGTCCAGACGCGCGAATTGACGCTTCCGGGCTTCCGGCACGATTTCGGCGCGATGAATCTCAGCCTGTTCGCCGGCTCGGCCTTTCACAAGAAATATGCAAATGAATTGAAAACCCACGGGCTGGAATTCGTGCCGGTGGCCGACTGTTTTGCCAGCGCCTTCCCCGACGGTCGCTGGTTCGGCGTCAGCAGCGACCTGGAAAAGACCGCCTCGCGCATGGCCGCTTTTTCCGACGCCGACGCACAGACATGGCGCCGTCTGGTTGCGGCATTCCCGGCGGAGGCCGAGCATCTGTTCCGGCTGCTGGGCTCGCCGATGAGCGGCCGTGCGCTCGCCGGCACCGCCTGGAACCTCTGGCGCAAGAAGGGTTTTGCCGGCGCGCTCGATACTGGTCGGTTGCTGCTTTCGTCACCCCGCGCCTGGCTCGAGGAGACTTTCCAGTCACCGCATGTCAGGGCGACGCTCGCCACCTGGGGCATGCATCTCGACTTCGCCCCCGATATCGCCGGCGGCGCGGTGTTCCCTTACCTCGAATCCATGGCCAACCAGCGCTTCGGCATGGTGCTCGGCAGAGGCGGCGCCGACACCATTATCCGCGCTCTGTCGGGCATGCTCACGGCCGCCGACGGCAAGATCGTCACCGGGGCTGATGTCGCCGAGATCACGGTTTCGGCCGGCAAAGCGACCGGCGTGCGGCTCGCTTCCGGCGAGACCCACACAGCCACCAAGGCCGTCATCGCCGGTGTCGCGCCCAAGGCGCTGACCGGGAAACTGTTGCCTAACGGATCGGGCGACACCGGCTTCGACACGGCCGTGAAAAAATTCCGCCACGCGCCGGGGACGTTGATGATCCATCTGGCGCTCGACGATCTGCCGGACTGGCGCGCCGGCGCCGAGCTTCGGCAGTTCGCCTATGTGCACCTTTCGCCGTCGCTCGACGCCATGTCGCTGACCTACCAGCAGGTGATGGCAGGCATGCTGCCGGATGAACCGGTGCTGGTCGTCGGCCAGCCGACGGCCGTCGATCCCTCGCGCGCGCCGGACGGCAAGCACGTACTTTGGGTGCAGGTGCGCATGCTGCCAGCCGAGATTGCAGGCGATGCAGCGGGCACGATCGCGGCGGCTCACTGGGACGAGGCTAGGGAGCACTACGCCGAGCGCGTCCTCGACATTATCGAGCGCTATGCGCCCGGCCTTCGTCGGAAGATCCTCGGCCGCGCCGTGTTCTCGCCCATCGACCTCGAACGCGAGAACCCGAACCTTGTCGGCGGCGACCAGATCTGCGGCAGCCATCATCTGGCGCAGAATTTCCTGTTCCGGCCGGCGCGCGGTTACGCCGGCTGGAACACGCCGGTCGGCAATCTGCACCTGACCGGGGCGGCAACATGGCCCGGCGCCGGCACCGGGGCGGCGTCGGGCTACATGCTCGCGCAACAACTTGGCGGGAGGTAGGCTCCATTTTTCATCTAGGGTGAAGGAGGACAAGGCGCGGTTGCCCAAGGAGCCTGAACCCACCGATTGACAACGACACCGCGCATAAAAGCAACAGGGGAACGACCATGACAATCAACAGACGAGAATTGCTCGGATATGGCGCGGCCGCACTTGGCGCCACGGCGCTCGGCCTGCCGCAAATCGCCAAGGCTGCCGGCGAACTGACCATCGCCTACAATGTCAATTTGCCGTCCTGGGACCCGACCACCGGGCCTTCGGCGGTCAACCCGACCATCCAGGGTCTCTACCAGTCGGTGTTCGACCAGTTCATCCCGCAGAAGCCGGATCTTTCTTTCGCGCCCGGCCTGCTCACCGAATGGGGCTGGAACGAGGATCGCAGCAAGATCATGATGACGGTGCGCGAGGGCGTCACCTGGCATGACGGCTCGCCATTCACGGCCGAAGACGTGGTCTGGTCGCTGCAGCGGGCGGGCGATGAAAAGACCGGCAACCCGATCCAGTTCGTCTGGAAGAACGTCAACAACTTCAAGATCGACGGCAACAAGATCACCGGCGACGTCGTGCAATTCGACCCGGTGTATTTCAAGTGGATGTCGTTCCTGACCGGCTACATCATGCCGAAGGCCTATTACGAAAAGGTCGGCGCCGAGGGTTTTGAGAAAGCCCCGATCGGCACCGGGCCCTATATGGTCGACAAATTCGAGCGCAACGCCTTCCTGCGGCTCAAGGCCAACCCGAACTACTGGGGCGGCAAGCCGGCCTTCGAAAACGTAACCATCAAGTTCGTCACCGATGCGGCGAGCCGCGTCGCCGAGATCGAGTCCGGTTCCTCGCAGGTGACGCTGGAAATCCCCTATGAGGAATATGACCGCCTGATCGCCAAGGATGGACTTGCCGGCTCATGCAAGAACGTCTCCGACATCGGCATGATCTTCTTCAACGACATCGACGTGATGCTGGACAAGAACGTGCGCCAGGCGGCGGTGATGGCGGTCGACAAAAAGCTTTTGGTCGACCGGCTGCTGCGCGGTTACGGCCAGCCCATCGATACGCTGGAGACGCCGGAATACGAGGCCTACGATGCGTCGATCAAGGTGGAGCACAATCCGGACAAGGCCAAGGAACTGCTGGCCGCCTCCGGCTATTCGCCGGAAAAGCCGGTCAAGTTCACGATACAGACGACCAAGGGCTTCAAGCCCAAGGACTACGAGATGATCCAGGCGATCGTCGGCATGTGGCGCAAGGTCGGCATCGAGGCAACGATCGAGGTCTACGAGATCGCCAAGCACTACGAGCTGCGCGCCGCCGACAAGCTGGCGCCGGCGGCCTTCTACAATTGGGGCAATGCCATCGGCGATCCCACCACGTCGACCGGCTTTGCCATGTATGGCCCAAGCCCGCATTCGGTATGGGACAGCCAGGACCTGATCGACATGATCAATCCACTATGGGGCGAGAAGGACGAGGCCAAGCGCATTGCCGGCTGGAAGGCCGTCGACAAATACATCGCCGAACAGGCCTATGTGCTGCCGCTGATCCAGTATGCGCAGCCGATCGTGCATGCCAAGGGCGTCAATGTGGTGCAGCATGTGTCGGGCGCACTTCTGCCGGCGCTGATGAGCCCGGCCTGAGACAGTCTTCGGCTTGCCGCGCGCCGTCCGGAATGACGGCGCGCATTTTCCGCCACGGGCGACCATGCTGCTGCAAAGATTCCTGATCCGTCTTCTGACGATGGCGATCACGCTGTTCGGCGTGGCCGTCGTCGTCTTTATCGTCATCCGTGTCGCGCCGGGCGACCCGATCGCGATGATGCTGCCGCCCGGCGCGACCGATGCCGACATCGCTCGGCTGCGCGCGCTTTACGGGCTGGACAAGACCATCGTCCAGCAATTCTTCATCTGGCTGGCCGGTGTCGTCAGGGGCGATTTCGGCACGTCGATCTCACTGCGGCAGGACGTGCTTGGGCTGGTCTTCAATCGCCTCCCGGCCACGCTGGAACTCGCCATCGTCGCGCTTGTGATGGCGCTGGCGATCGGCGGCACGACGGCGATCCTCGGCGCGCGCGAACGCGGCACCGCGGTCGAAGCCGGCATCGACATTGCCAGCGGTGCGGCACTCTCGATTCCCGATTTCCTGTGGGGCCTGGTGCTGATCCTTCTGTTCGGCGTGCTGGTGCCTATCTTCGACATTTCTGGCCGGGTGTCGCCGCAGCTCGACCTGCCCTTCGCCACGCAATTCTATCTGTTCGAAAGCATCGTACGGCTGCGCTTCGACCTGACCAGGGACCTGCTGGCACACATGCTGATGCCGGCGATTGCGCTGGCGCTGCCACTGGCCGCGATCATCTCGCAGCTGCTGAAACAGTCGCTGAAGGAAGTGCTCGACCTCGACTACGTCGTGCTGGCGCGGGTAAAGGGCTTTTCGGAAACGCAGGTCATCCTGCGCGAGGCGCTGAAGAACGCGGCCCTGCCGACGCTGACGCTGGTCGGCGTGCAGTTCACCTTCCTGATCGGCGGCACGGTCATCGTCGAACGACTGTTTTCCTATGAAGGTCTCGGCAACATGGCGATCGATGCCGTCATCAACCGCGACCTGCCGCTGATCCAGGGCATCGTGCTGGTCTTCGCGCTGCTGTTTGTGCTGATCAACCTTGCCGTCGACATGATGTACGCCCTGCTCAATCCGAGGCTGCGCCATGGATGAGGCCCGCATTTCGAGACATGGCTCGCGGGCACGCCTGTGGCTGGCCGGCGGCTGGCTGCTGATTGCGCTGCTGGCCGCAATTTTTGCGCCGCTGGTCGCACCGCAGGACCCGCTGGCGCAGGATTTGATGCTGGAGCGCCTGCCGCCGTTCTGGCTCGATGGAGCCGAGCCCGGCTACTGGCTCGGCACCGATAGTCTCGGCCGCGATCTCCTGTCACGGCTGATCTTCGGTGCCCGCATCGCCTTCATCGTCGCCTTCGCGGCAGCCCTTGCCGCCTGCCTGGTCGGCTCGACGCTGGGGCTGATCGCCGGCTATTTCGGCGGCTGGGCCGACCGCATCATCTCGCGTATCGTCGATGTCTGGATGGCGTTTCCGCCGGTGCTGTTTGCCATCCTTCTGGTCGCCGTGCTCGGCACCGGCTTGAGCTCGGTTATCATTGCCATTGCCGTCATCGACTGGACGCGCTTCTGCCGGGTGATCCGCGCCGAGACGATGGGCCAGTCGCGCATGGACTATGTCGAGAATGCCCGCATCGCCGGCTACGGCCGCATCGGCATCATGCTGCGCGAAGTGCTGCCCAATGTGGTGCCGTCGATCGTCGCGCTGCTGTCGCTGGAGATGGGCATTGCCGTCATCGTCGAGGCGATCCTGTCCTTCGTCAATCTGTCGATCTCGACCGACGACCCAACCTGGGGCGGCATCATCGCCGAGGGCCGCCTGTCGATCCATCAGGCTTGGTGGGTGCTGGTGTTCCCGCTGGTCACGCTGATCCTGACGGTGCTGTCGTTCAGCCAGTTTGGCGAGGGCCTCAGGGCACGTTTCGATCCGGTGCTGCGATGAACGCGCTGGCGAAACCCTGCCTCGACATACGCAGCCTTAGCGCGGTGCTGCCTAATGGCTTGCGCGTGCTGCGCTCGGTGTCGCTCGCCGTCGAGCCCGGCGAGGTGCGCGCGCTGGTCGGCGAGAGCGGCGCCGGCAAGACGATGATCGGCAAGGCGGTGCTTGGCGTGCTGCCTTCGAGCGTGCGCATCGTCGAAGGCGACATGCTGCTTGAGGGCGAGGACCTCGGCAAACTGCAGGCCAAGGCAAGGCGCACGCTGATCGGCGCGCGCACGGCGCTGATCCCGCAAGACCCGCTGACCGCGCTCAACCCGTCACGCCGCATCGGCCCGCAGATGACCGACCGGCTGGTGCGCATCCTCGGCTGGAGCGGCGAGAAGGCCGATGCACGCATCCGCCAATTGCTGGACGAGGTGCAAATCCGCGAACCCGAGCGTGTCCTCAAATGCTATCCGCACGAGCTGTCCGGCGGCATGCGCCAGCGCGTGCTGATCGCCGCGGCGTTCGCAGCCGAACCAAGGCTGATCGTCGCCGACGAGCCAACCACGGCGCTCGACGTGACTGTGCAGAAGCAGATCCTGCGGCTGATCGCGCAACTGCAGCGCGAGCACGGCACGGCGATCCTGTTCGTTACCCATGATCTCGGCGTCGTCGCCAAGATCAGCCAGAAGGTCTCGGTGCTCTATGCTGGCAAGGTGGTCGAGGAGGCCGAAACGGCCGCTCTCTTCGCCGCTCCGCAGCACCCCTACACGCGAGCTCTGATGGCCGCGACGCCACGCTACACCGATCCCTTCGCCTCGCTGAAGCCGGTGGACGAGGCGGTGCTGGCCGGGCTTGCTTCGGAGATCGCCGCCGCCGATCAGGCCTGGAGGCGCCCGCATGGCTGAGCCGCTGTTTTCCGTGCGTGGGCTGAAGGTCGCGCTGCCCGACATGACGCGCAAGCCGCTGATCGGCCGCGCGCCCTTGGCCGAGATCCTGAAAGGGCTGGATTTCGACCTGCCAAAGGGATCGGTGACCGGCATCGTCGGCGAATCCGGCTCCGGCAAATCGACGCTTGGCCGCGCCTTAGTGCGGCTTCTGGAGCCGAGCGCCGGCAAGGTCATCTTCGACGGCCGCGACATCACGCATCTGGCTGAGGCCGAACTCCGGCCGCTGCGCCGCAATCTGCAGATGATCTTCCAGGACCCGATGTCGTCGCTTAACCCACGCCGCACCATCGCCAGCATCATCGCCGCACCACTCAAACAGAATGGCCTCGGCGACAATCTGAAAGCCCGAGTTGCTGAAGCGCTTCAGCGCGTCGGCCTGCCGCAAGGCTTCGCCAGCCGCTATCGTCATGAATTGTCGGGCGGCCAGCGCCAGCGCGTCGGCATTGCCCGAGCGCTGGCGCTGTCGCCGAAATTCGTGCTGGCCGACGAAATCGTCTCAGGCCTCGACGTGTCGACGCAGGCACAGATCCTGACGCTGCTGGAAAAGCTTGCAGCGGAGATGGGCCTGACCGTCGCCTTCATCAGCCATGACCTGTCGGTGATCCGGCGGCTCTGCCGGCAAGTGATCGTCATGCGCGAAGGCGCGATCGTCGAAGCCAGTGCGACGGATACTTTGTTCGAGAAGCCGCAGCAGGCTTACACGCGCGACCTCCTCGCCGCCATTCCGCTGCCCGAGATCGATGATGCCTGGCTGCTTCCCGCCGCAAAGGCGCCGGCATGAAACACAATCCTATTCGCACGCTAAAGAGCGGGCCTCAGGCGTGCACCCGGCAAAATGTCCCGCGATGGAGGATGACTGACATGAAGAATGCAATCCGCTACGCAGTGCTCACCGCCACCGTGCTGGGAGGCATCGGCACGGCTTACGCCAGTTCCATTCCCGGCATGCGTGGCCACGACCACACCGGCGTCACCGTCCCCGACATGGAGCAGGCGGTCGATTTCTTCACCGAGGTGGTTGGCTGCAAGAAGGCGATGTCGTTCGGCCCGTTCGCCGACGACAAGGGCACATTCATGCAGGATCTGCTGGGCGTCGATCCCAAGGCGGTGATTGAGGAGATCACCCTGGTCCGCTGCGGACACGGGTCGAACATCGAGCTGTTCAAATACACCGCGCCGGACCAGAAGGACCTGACGCCTCGCAACAGCGACATAGGCGGCTTCCATATCGCCTTCTATGTCGACGACATCGCCGCCGCAAAAGCCTATCTTGACGGCAAGGGCGTCAAGACGCGGATGGGACCGCTGCCGGTTACCGAAGGCCCGGCGGCCGGCCAGACCATCCTCTACTTCCAGGCGCCCTGGGGCTTGCAGTTGGAAGCGATCAGCTATCCCAATGGCATGGCCTATGAAAAAGATGCGGAGACGGTGCTGTGGAGCCCGAAGAACCCGGAAAAATAGCCCGGGGCGTCCCTGGCCTGCGCAACTGCCGGCAAGCTGGGTTTCTGGGGCGGATTGTTTCAATCCTGAAACTTCAAGCTTGAATTAATCCGTCTCAGGCGTAAACTCGACAAACAGAAGCGAAGAGGAGATCGCACGATGAAAGTTGCGGTTCTCGGCGGCGGACCAGCCGGGCTCTACTTTGCAATCTCGCTGAAGCTCAGGGATGCCGCGCATGAGGTCACGGTGTTCGAGCGCAACCGTGCCGATGATACGTTTGGCTGGGGCGTCGTGCTGTCGGCGGAAACGCTGGAGAACCTGACCAAAAACGACCCGGTCAGCGCCGTCTGGATCCGCAAGCATTTCGCCTATTGGGACGATATCGCCGTCATCCATGACGGCGTGCGCACGGTCTCGACCGGTCACGGCTTTTGCGGCATTGGCCGCAAGCGGCTGCTCACGTTGCTGCAGCGGCGGGCGCGCGAACTCGGCGTCAAGCTGGTCTTCGAAACCGACATCGCCGATCCCAAGCCATATATGGAGAGGCACGACCTGGTTGTCGCCGCCGACGGGTTGAACTCGAAAGCGCGGAGCGCCTTCGTCGACGTGTTCAAGCCCGATATCGACATTCGTAGATGCAAGTTCGTCTGGCTCGGCACCCACCAGAAATTCGACGACGCCTTCACCTTCGTCTTCGAAAAGACCGAGCATGGCTGGGTGTGGGCGCATGCCTACCAGTTCGACAGCGATACCGCGACCTTCATCGTCGAATGCAGCGAGCAGACCTGGCAGCGCTTCGGCTTCGGCGCGATGTCGCAGCAGGAATCGATTGCCGTCTGCGAGCGCATCTTTGCCCGTCATCTCGGCGGCCACGCGCTGATGACCAACGCCAATCATATCCGCGGCTCGGCGTGGATCAATTTCCCGCGCGTCTTGTGCGAACGCTGGTCCTACAAGAACCTGGCGCTGATGGGCGACGCGGCGGCGAGCGCGCATTTCTCGATCGGTTCCGGCACCAAGCTGGCGCTGGAAAGCGCGGTGGCGCTGGCCGACTATCTCGAGTCCGAGCCAGACCTCGAGGCCGCCTTTAGCAAATATGAGGACGCCCGCCGCACCGAAGTGCTGAAGCTGCAGTCGGCGGCGCGCAATTCGCTCGAATGGTTCGAGGAGGTCGAGCGCTATCTCGGCCTCGATCCGGTGCAGTTCAACTATTCGCTGCTGACGCGTTCGCAACGCATCAGTCACGAGAATTTGCGGCTGCGCGATGCCGAATGGCTGGCCGGCGCCGAGGAGTGGTTCCAGCGCCAGGCCGGCGCCGGGGGCAACAATCTGCGTCGCGCGCCGATGTTCGCGCCGTTCCGGCTGCGCGGCATGGCGCTGCAGAACCGCGTCGTCGTCTCGCCGATGGCGCAGTACAAAGCGGTCGACGGCTGTCCGACCGATTGGCATTTCGCCCATTACGCCGAACGGGCCAAGGGCGGCGCCGGTCTCCTCTACATCGAGATGACGTGCGTCAGCGCGGAGGGCCGCATCACGCCTGGCTGCCCTGGTTTCTATGCGCCCGAGCATGAGGTCGCCTGGAAGCGGCTGGTCGAGTTCGTCCATGCCGAAACCGAGGCCAAGATCTGCGCCCAGATCGGCCATTCCGGTGCCAAGGGGTCGACCAGGCTCGGCTGGCAGGGAACCGACGTGCCGCTGCCCTCAGGCAATTGGCCCGTCATGGCAGCGTCTTCCGTGCCGTGGTCGCGGGAAAACCAGGTGCCGAAGGCGATGGACCGCGCCGACATGGATATGGTGCGCGACCAGTTTGTCGCTTCGGCCGAGATGGCGGCGCGCTGCGGCTTCGACATGCTCGAAATCCACGCCGCGCACGGCTATCTCCTGTCCTCCTTCATCACGCCCTTGACCAACCGGCGCACCGACTCCTATGGCGGCTCGCTGGAAAACCGCATGCGCTACCCCTTGGAAATCTTTCATGCGGTGCGCGCCGCGTGGCCGGCCGAGAAGCCGATCTCGATGCGCATCTCCGCCAATGACTGGCTGGGCATCGAAGGCGTGACGCCGGCCGATGCCGTAGAGATCGCGCGGCTGCTGCATGAGGCCGGCGTAGACATCTGCGACGTATCGGCCGGCCAGACTTCGGCCGTGGCAAGACCGGTCTATGGCCGCATGTTCCAGACGCCGTTTTCCGATCGCATCCGCAACGAGGTCGGCATGGCGACGATGGCGGTCGGCAATATCTATGAGCCGGACCACGTCAACTCGATCCTGATGGCGGGCCGCGCCGATCTCGTCGCACTGGCTAGGCCGCATCTTGCCGATCCGTATTGGACGCTGCACGCGGCCGTCATGCTTGGCGATCGCGGCGTCAAATGGCCGGATCCCTATCTGCCCGGCCGCGACCAGCTCTACCGGCTGGCCGAACGCGAAGCGGCAGCGGGGTTGAAAGTATGAGTGCCGCGGCGACGATTTCGGGGCGTCATGCGCTGGTCACCGGCGGCGGCTCCGGCGTCGGCCGCGCGATCGCGCTGGCGCTGGCCGGCGCGGGCGTTGACGTGACCATCTGCGGCCGGCGCGTGGAGCCGCTTGCCGAGGTCGCCGCGGAGAACAAGTCCATCTTCGCCATTGCCGCCGACGTCACCGACGAGACGTCGATGGCGTCGCTCTACGAGGCCGCGGAAGCGGCACGCGGAGCGTTCGACATCGTCGTTGCCAATGCCGGCATGTCCGGCAGTGCCCCGGCGCAGCGGACCTCGCTGGCAGACTGGCAGCGCACGCTCGACGTCAACTTGACCGGTACGTTCCTGACGGTGAAGCCGGCGTTGGCCGGCATGGCAGTGCGCAAGACTGGCCGTATCATCTTCGTCGCTTCCACCGCCGGACTGAAAGGCTATCCCTATGTCGCAGCTTACGTTGCCGCCAAGCATGGCGTCGTCGGCCTGATGCGGGCACTCGCCGTCGAGACCGCCAAGTCCGGCATAACAGTGAATGCCGTGTGCCCAGGGTTTGTCGAAACCGAGATGCTGGAGAGCACCGTCCAGCGCATCGTCCAAACGACCGGCCGCTCGTCCGAGCAGGCACGGACAAGCCTAGCCGCGACCAACCCGCAAGGCCGCTTCATCCAGCCGGAAGAAATTGCGGCCGCGGTACTTTATCTGTGTGGCGACGCCGCCCGGTCGATTACCGGGCAGACGATTTCGATCTCCGGAGGTGAGACATGGTAGCCGGTCCCCTGCCCGCCCCGTCCGGACCCGGCAAGGACCGCCTGCGGCTGTGGATACGCCTGCTGCGCGCCTCGCGCACCATCGAGGCCGAGCTGCGCGAACGACTGCGGCAAGAGTTCAACACAACGCTGCCACGCTTCGACGTGATGGCCGCGCTCTACCGCGCGCCGGAGGGCATGCTGATGAGCGATCTTTCGCGCTTCCTGCTGGTGTCCAACGGTAATGTCACCGGCATCATCGACCGGCTGGTCTCGGAAGGGTTGGTGATGCGGGCCCGACGCAATGGCGACCGCCGTACCTCGATGGTACGGCTGACGGAAGAGGGATCGAAGATTTTCGCCGTGATCGCCGCCGCGCATGAGAAATGGGTCGGCGAGTTGCTGGGCAATGTGAGCGAGGATGAGGCGCGCCGGCTGACCGGCATGCTGACCTCCTTCCGCAGCAATTGGGAGGGACGGGAATGACGAAGCTGGCCGGCCGCAAGCCGAAGCATTTCCTCTGGCAGGTCGAAGGCAAGATCGCAAAGATCCGGCTCGATCGACCGGAGCGCAAGAACCCGCTGACCTTCGACAGCTATGCCGAATTGCGCGACATATTTCGCGACCTTGTCTACGCCGATGATGTCGATGCTGTGGTGGTCCTGCCCAATGGCGGCAATTTCTGCTCGGGCGGCGATGTCCACGAAATCATCGGCCCACTGGTCAAGATGGACATGAAGGCGCTGCTCGCCTTCACCCGCATGACGGGCGATTTCGTCAAGGCGATGCTGAATTGCGGCAAGCCGATTATTGCGGCGGTCGATGGCGTGGCGGTCGGCGCCGGCGCGATTATCGCCATGGCCTCCGATATCCGCATCGCCACGCCCCAGGCCAAGACAGCATTCCTGTTCACCCGCGTCGGCCTTGCCGGCTGCGACATGGGGGCCTGCGCGATCCTGCCGCGCATCATTGGCCAGGGCCGCGCCGCCGAGCTGCTCTATACCGGCCGCACGATGAGTGCCGAGGAAGGCGAGCGCTGGGGCTTCTACAACCGGCTGGTCGATACCGCAACGCTTGAGGCCGACGCGCTCGACATGGCCGCGCGCATCGTTTCCGGCCCGACCTTCGCCCATGGCATGACCAAGACGCAGCTGAACCAGGAATGGTCGATGGGTCTCGACCAGGCGATCGAAGCGGAAGCGCAGGCGCAGGCGATCTGCATGCAGACCCGCGATTTCGAGCGGGCGTACACGGCTTTCGTGGCTAAGGAGAAGCCGGTGTTCGAGGGAAATTGAGATGATCGCTTCCACGCTGGCGGGACAGCACCCCCCTCTGGCCTGCCGGCCATCTCCCCCTCAAGGGGGGAGATTGGATATCAGGCCCGCTTTCGCCAATCTCCAACATCGCAGGGAGAGCCGTGGCAGCGAAGCCGCCAATCTCCCCCCTAGAGGGGGAGATGTCCGGCAGGACAGAGGGGGGCGCCGTGGAGCGCCAGGGCCGGAGAATTGTGGAGGCAGCAATGCCTGACCGTTCCTTCCTCTCCTGGCCGTTCTTCGAGGATCGCCACCGCGATCTGGCGGAGCGGCTGGAGGCATGGTGCGCCAAGAACCTGCCGGTTGCGCATGACGATGTCGACGCGGCCTGCCGCGAGCTGGTGGCCAAGCTCGGTAAGGACGGCTGGCTGAAGCCGACGGCGCTCGATACCGACAACCCCTCACCGCTCGACGTGCGCACGCTCTGCCTCACGCGCGAGACGCTGGCCCGGCATGACGGGCTGGCCGATTTCGCCTTCGCGATGCAAGGACTCGGCACCGGTGCGCTCGGCCTGTTCGGCTCGCCCGAGCAGCAGCATTGGCTGGCTAAGACACGGGCCGGTAAGGCGATTTCGGCGTTCGCGCTGTCGGAGCCGCGCTCGGGCTCGGACGTCGCCAATATGGAAATGACGGCCACGCGTGACGGCGACAGCTATCTCTTGTCCGGCGAAAAGACCTGGATCTCCAACGGCGGTATCGCTGACTTTTATGCTGTCTTTGCCCGCACCGGCGAAGCGCCCGGCGCCAAGGGGCTATCCGCCTTTGTCGTGCCTTCCGAAACCGAGGGGCTGATCGTTGCCGAGCGGCTGGAGGTGATCGCGCCGCACCCGCTCGCCCGGCTGTCCTTCGACAATGCACGCATTCCAGCCTCGGCGCTGATCGGCAAACCCGGTGACGGTTTTCGCATCGCCATGTCCGTGCTCGACGTGTTCCGTTCGACCGTCGGCGCAGCGGCGCTCGGCTTTGCCCGGCGCGCGCTGGACGAAAGCATCACAAGAGTGGCCGAGCGCAGGCTGTTCGGTGCGCCGATGGCCGAGCTGCAGATGGTGCAGGGCCACATCGCCGACATGGCGCTGGATGTCGATGCCGCCGCGTTGCTGGTCTATCGTGCCGCCTGGACCAAGGACATGGGCGCGGCTCGGGTTACCCGCGAAGCCGCCATGGCCAAGCTGTTCGCTACCGACAAAGCGCAGGAGGTGATCGACAAGGCTGTGCAGCTGCATGGCGGCGACGGCGTCCGCAAGGGCCATATCGTCGAAAGCCTGTATCGCGAGATCCGGGCGCTGCGCATCTACGAGGGAGCGTCCGACGTGCAGAAGGTGGTGATTGCACGACAAGTGATGGGAGCGGCCTGAGACAGGAGTTTGCGTGAAAATTATTGTCTTCGAGTTTTGAGCGACCGGATTTGAGCATTGGGAGGTTTTGACATGCACACCATCCTGCAGCCGGAAGGCTGGGCGAAACCCGTCGGCTACGCCAATGGCGTCGCCGCGCGTGGGCAGCTTGTCTTCGTCGGCGGGCAGGTCGGCTGGAACGGACAGGGCCGCTTCGAGACCGATGATCTTGTCGGCCAGGTGCGGCAGACGCTGGCCAATATTGTTGCTGTGCTCGCCGAGGCCGACGCCAAGCCGGAACATATCACCTCGATGACCTGGTACTTTACCGACAAGGCGGAATATTTGGCCAATCTCAAGGGGATCGGAGAGGTCTATCGCGAGGTGATCGGCCGGCATTTTCCGGCGATGGCCGCCATGCAGGTGATGGCGCTGGTCGAGGATCGCGCCAAGGTTGAGATCCAGGCCACGGCGGTTATTCCGGAGTGACGGCAACACGTGGCAATTTTTTAAGCTTAAAACTTTCGCCTTGAAAAGCGCGGTACTTTGGATAGCATCCAATGTCTTGCGACTGCCGTGCCGGGAGGGCTTTCCGGCAGTCCCGTCACTTGGCGCATCAAAACCGTGCGGGGCCAAACCTGTCCATCACAACCAGAGGGAACGAAAATGAACTTCACCCGTCGCAACCTGCTGCTTCTTGCTGCTGCCATCGGTATCGCCGGCGGCCCGGCCTACGCCGAAGGCACGCTGAATGTCGGCGCCTATCCGAC
Organism: Mesorhizobium sp. LSJC280B00; assembly: GCF_000502835.1. Classification (GTDB taxonomy): domain Bacteria; phylum Pseudomonadota; class Alphaproteobacteria; order Rhizobiales; family Rhizobiaceae; genus Mesorhizobium. The sequence goes on along the minus strand of NZ_AYVL01000009.1, from coordinate 35,674 downwards.
CAATCCGCCTTTTGAATACAAGAACGAGAGCGGCACGTTCGAGGGTTTCGAAGTCGACATCATCAATGAGGCGGCAAAGCGTATCGGCATGACCACTGATATCGCCGATCTCGGTTTCCAGGCGCTGTTCGCCGCCACCACCTCGAAGCGCATCGACGTCGCCATCTCGTCGATCACCATCACGCCGGAGCGGCTGAAGTCTCAGTCGTTCACGCAGCCCTACTATGATTCCGACATGGGCATCGCCGCGAAGGCCGACAGCCCGATCAAGGCCGAGGCCGACCTCAAGGGCAAGATTGTCGGCGTGCTGTCCGGCTCGACCGGCGAAGCCTGGGTCAAGGCCCACCAGGAAGCGGACGGGTTCAGTGACGTCAAGGGCTACGACACGCAGCAGAATTTGCTGCTCGATCTCAGCTCCGGCCGCGTCGATGCGGCGGTCAGCGATATTCCGGGCCTGGAATATTCTTTCACCAGGATGAAGGATCTCGCCGTAAAAGAGCGCATCAAGACCGGCGAGCAGTACGGTCTGATGATGACCAAGGACCACCCGCTGCTCGGCAAGCTGAACGACGCGGTGACCGCGATGAAGAAGGACGGCACGCTGGCCGCGATCCACAAGAAGTGGTTCGGCAGCGACGCACCTGCCGATTCCTCGACCGTCAAGGAAATGCCTATGCCGAAGGCCTGAGCGGCAGTTCGCGCTTAAATGTCGTGCCGGCTTTCGATGCCGGCACGATTTCGGATTTCGGGCTCGGGCTCGAGCGTCGCGGGACGCCAAACGTTTCGGAAATGCTGCGATGTCGCTGCTGGACACCTTCTTCAACGCCGACGTCATGGTCTCCAGCCTGCCGGCGCTGCTGCGCGGTTTCCTGAACACCCTGCTGCTCGGAATCATGAGCATCGGCATCGGTATTCCCGTCGGCCTCGCGATCAGCCTGGTGCGGCTCTATGCGCCAAAGCCGCTTCGGCTGCTGGCTGTCGGCTACATTGACGTTTTCCGGGCGATGCCGGTGCTGGTCGTGCTGATCCTGATCTACTATGCGCTGCCGTTCCTCGGCATTCGCCTGTCATCGTGGACGTCCGCGGTGATGGCCTTCGCCATCATCATGGCGGCCTATTCGGCCGAGGTGTTCCGCTCCGGTATAGAGAGCATTCCGCGCGGCCAGTTCGAGGCGGCGCAGGCGCTCGGCCTGCCGTTCTTGCTGACCTTGCGCAAGGTAGTGCTGCCGCAGGCGATCCGCGTCGTCATTCCGCCAATGACCAGCAATTGCGTTTCGATGTTCAAGGATACTTCGCTCGCTTCCACCGTGGCGCTGCCCGAACTGCTGAAGGAAGCGACCAACGCGCAATCGCTCTATGCCAATCCTTCACCGCTGATCGGCGCGGCGCTGGTCTATCTGATCTTTCTCTGGCCGATGGTCCGTCTCGTCAGCCTCCTTGAACGCCGCTTTCAAACCGAAAAGACCCGCTGAATCTGTCAGCGCACTTCGCAGGAGACGACCTTGAACCAGCATCAGATTTCGAAAACCGGCGATGCCGCAGCTTTCCCGGTCGAGACGATCCGCGCCATGTTTCCCGCCTTGCAGCAAGCCGGGGACTTCGTCTTCATGGACAATGCCGCCGGCGCGCAGATCCCGCAAAGCGTGCTCGATGCGGTCACCAACCATTTGGTCGCGCATAATGTGCAGCGCGGCGGCCGCTATGGCCGCAGCGTCACCGTCGACCAAGCCGTCGCCGGCGCTCGCGAAAGCGTGGCCTTGCTGATCAACGCCACCGACCCGGCGGAGATCTGTTTCGGCATGAACGCCACTTCGTTCATCCGCCTGGTCAGCCTCGGCATCGGCCAGATGCTTTCCGAGCGCCCAAACGGGGAGCGTGACGAGATCGTCATCACCGACATGGATCACGATGCCAATATCGCGACGTGGCTGGCGCTGGCGCCCGCCGGCGCCAAGTTCAAATGGTGGCGGATGCGCGAGGACGGCAATCTGCATGTCGACGATTTGCGCCCGCTGGTCTCAGAGCACACCCGGCTCGTCGCCTGCACGGTAACGGCGCATTCGATCGGCTCGATTGTCGACGTTGCCTCCGTGGCTGGGATTGCGCATGCGGCAGGCGCCGAAGTGTTCCTCGACTGCGTGCATTTTGGGCCGCACGGGTTGATCGATGTGCAGGCCTGGGATTGCGACTATCTGGTCTGCTCCGGCTACAAGAATTTCTCGCCGCATATGGGCTTCCTGTGGGGCCGCTTCGAAACTCTGAAGCGCCTGCCGACCTTCCGCGAAGATTTCATCCCCGACGAGCCGCCCTACAAGATCGAGGCCGGTACCTTCATTTACGAGAACGTCTCCGGCATGGATGCCGCGGTGCGCTACCTCGAATCGATCGGCCGCAATTTCTTGTCAGAGAATAACCGGTCGCGCCGCGACAACATCGTCGCCGGCATGAATGCCATCCGCGACTACGAACAGGTGCTGGCGCGCGAAATGCTGGCGGTGCTCAAAGATTGCGGCGCGACGATCTACGGCGTGGCCGAAGAGGCACGCCTCAGCGAGCGCGTGCCGACCTTCTGCTTCAATGTCGGCACGCTGTCGCCGCAGAGGATCGTCGAGGAAATGGCCGAGATGCAGATCGGCATTCGCGACGGCCACATGTATGCGCCGCGTCTGATGAAGCGGCTCAACCTCAGCATGGACAGCGGCGCCGTGCGCGCCTCGCTGGTGCATTACAATACGATCGAGGAAGTCCGGCGCTTCGGCGAGGCGCTGCGCACCATCATCGCCCGGCTGTCCTGATCGGACTGGGCGGCGGCGCCGGCGCGATCCTCGTGAAGCGCAAAGGCGGTCGCACCCGGGTTCTCCAAGCCGGGGCGCAATTGCATGCTTGGGATCAAGTAATCGCCGCCATTCTGCTGCCGATAACGAATGGGCCGGATTGTCTCGAGCGTTCGCATCCTTTCGCGCAGTCGCTCCGCGACAGGCTCGAAATCCGCCTCCCCGAAACGGTCCACCCTGTAAACCACGAACGGCGGAAGCACGTCGTAGCCCGGATAGTATAGAATCCCGTGATTGATCGGGAACAGCAGGTCGTCGATCGGGCCGTTGACGCCGCGGGCGGAATAATGCTCCTCCCAGCCGCCGTTGGTCACGATCAGCATTGCGCGCTTGCCGGCGAGCGTTCCCTCACCAAAGCGGTCACCCCACCGCTTGTCGCTGTGCTCGCCAACGCCATAGGCGAAGCCGTAGGCGTACACGCGATCGACCCAGCCCTTGAGGATCGCCGGCATGGCGTACCACCACAGCGGGAACTGGAGGATCAGGGTATCGGCCCATAGCAGCTTGTCGATCTCCACTTTGACGTCTTCGGTCAGAGTGCCGCTCGCAAAAGCTTTTTTGGAGGCGCCGGCCGGCAGGAAGCGTGCTTCAGGCGGCCACGACGGAAAGTCGGCACGGTCTACCTCGGCTTTCCAGCCATCGGCGTAGAGGTCAGACACCCGCACCTCATGGCCTTGGGCCTCAAGTTCCCCGATGGCGACGTCACGCAGTGCGCCGTTGAGCGAACGCGGTTCAGGATGAGCAAAAACAAGCAGGACTTTCATGGGTCTACTCCGAAGAAGGACGATAGACACCAAAGGTAGCCAGCTGTGGGCTGATCCACTATATGTAGGAAATGTATAAGATAATGCCGAATAATGGATAGATCGGACGCCACCCTTGAGCGCATGCGCACCTTCGTTCGCGTCGCCGAGCGCGGCAGCCTCTCGGCGGTGGCGCGCGAGCTCGGAGTTGGGCAGTCGACGGTCACACGGCATTTGCGAGAACTCGAGGAGGCCGTCGGAGTGCCCTTGCTCAGCAGGACCACCCGGCGCGTCACGATGACCGATGAAGGCAGCCGTTACTATGCCGACAGCGTCCAGATCCTGCGCCTCGTCGAGCAGGCCGGCGATGAGGCGCGGGGCACGCGCGGCGCGTCAGCCGGCACGATCCGGATATCCTGCACGGCGGCGCTCGGGGTCTTACATGTCAGCCGGCTGATCTTCGCCTTTCAGGACCGCTATCCCTACATCGGCATCGATCTCAGCCTTACCGACGAGCGCATCAACCTTGTGCGGGAGGGCGTCGACATCGCGCTTCGCCTCGGCCCGCTCACCGACAGCTCAATGAAACTGCGGGCGCTCGGGCAATCCCGGCGTCTGCTGGTGGCGGCGCCGGCCTATCTGGCGGCGCGGGGCAGACCGGCTGTCCCGCAGGATCTGCCTGGCCATGAAGGCATCCGGATGTCGAACATCGCGGGAAGCGACACGCTCACCTTGCAGGGGCCGGGCGACGAGACCTTTGCGGTGCCCTTTGGCGGCAGATTTCTGGTCGACCATGGGCTTGCTGCGCGCGAAGCCCTTGTCGCCGCACGCGGCATCGCACCCGCCCACCACTGGCTTGTCGATGATCTTCTGGCGGCCGACCGGCTGGAAGTGGTCCTGCCGGGCTATTTTCCGCCTCCCGTCCCGCTGAGCATGCTAATCGTTCCGGAGCGTGCGGGCATTGCCCGGGTGCGGCTGCTGGTCGACTTTCTCGCCGAGCAGATCTCCGGCATTCCGGGGATCGAGAAGCGGTAGCCGGCCGGCAAACCTCGCCGGATCAGGCGGCCTTCTTCTTGGCCAACCGTGCCTTGATGCTGGCAACGTCGGCACGCGGCGTCGCCGCGAACAGCGTCCTGGTGTAGCTGTGCTTGGGGTCGGCGAAGACCTCGTCGCGCGAGCCGTATTCGACCGCTTCGCCGAAGTACATTACCATCACGTCGTCGGCGATGTAGCGCACCACCGACAGGTCGTGGCTGATGAAAACATAGGTTAGCTGAAACTCGTCCTGCAGGTCGGCGAGCAGGTTCAGCACCTGCGCCTGCACCGAAAGATCAAGTGCCGAGACCGGCTCGTCCAGCACCAGAAGGCTGGGGTTGAGCATCAGCGCGCGGGCGATGGCGATCCGCTGGCGCTGGCCGCCCGAAAACATATGCGGGTAGCGATTAAAGTGCTCGGGGCCGAGACCGACCTTCTTTAGCATCTTCATGGCAAGATCGCGCCGCTCGTCGGCCGTGCTGTCGGTATTGATGAGCAGCGGCTCGCCAAGCACGTCGCCGATCTTCTGGCGTGGATTGAGCGAACCATAAGGGTTCTGGAAGACGATCTGGACCTTGCGGCGCATTTCCTTCGACAGGCCGTTCCTGCCGATGTCTACCTTCTTGCCGTCGATGAAAAGCTCGCCGGAGGTCGCCGGGTCGATCAGGGTGATGATGCGGGCGAGTGTTGACTTGCCGCAGCCGCTCTCGCCGACGATGGCCAGCGTCTTGCCCTTGTCGACGCTGAACGAAACACCCTTGACCGCATGAACCGTACGGGAGGGGCGGAAAAGCCCGCCACCGACATGATAGTCGCGCACGATGTTCTTGCCTTCGACTACGGTCACGCTCATGAGGCGGTTCCTCCTGCGGACCGGGCTGCGACTACAGATGGGGCCGGCTCAAACAGCATGTCGGAAACAGTAGGCAACCGGTCGCCGACGGCGTTTTCGGGCAGTGCCGACAGGAGCGCGCGCGTGTAGTTGCTCTTGGGGGACTCGAACAGCGACAGCACGTCGGCCTCTTCCATCTTGCGGCCCTTGTACTGGACGATGACACGGTCGGCGGTCTCGGCAACCACCCCCATATTGTGGGTGATCATGATCAGGCCCATGCCATATTTGGCCTGCAGGCCGACCAGCAGATCGAGGATCTGCTTCTGGATGGTGACGTCGAGCGCCGTGGTTGGCTCGTCGGCGATCAAAAGCTTGGGATTACAGGCGATGGCGATGGCGATCATGACGCGCTGACACTGACCACCCGACATCTGGTGCGGGAAGGAGCCCAGCCGTTCCTCGGGGTCGGCGATGCCGACCAACTTCATCAATTCGATGGCACGCGCCCGGCGCTGGGCGCGGTCCATGCCCATATGGAAGCGCAGCACCTCCTCGATCTGGAAGCCGACGGTGAAGCACGGGTTGAGGCTGGCGACCGGCTCCTGGAAGATCATCGAAATGTCCTTGCCGACGATCTTGCGCCGCTCGGATGGGCCGAGCTTGAGCAGGTCGATGCCGTCGAAGGCCATGCGGTCGGCCCTCACCGTCGCGGTATTGGGCAAAAGCCCCATCACCGCCAGCATCGCCACCGACTTGCCCGAACCGGATTCGCCGACGATCGCCAGCACCTCGCGCGGTTCGACCGACAGGTCGATGCCTTGTACCGCCATGAATGGTCCAGCGGCGGTGTCGAAGGAAACGGTCAGGTTCTTGATCTCGAGAAGAGGCATTGGATTATGACCTCTTCAGCTTGGGATCGAAGGCATCGCGCAAGCCATCGCCGATCAGATTGATGGCAAGCACAGTGATCAGGATAGCAAGGCCGGGGAAGGTCACCACCCAAGGCGCGCGCAGGATGAACTCGCGCGCCGAGGCGAGCATCGTGCCCCATTCCGGCGTCGGCGGCTGCGCACCGACACCGAGGAAGCCGAGCGCCGCAGCCTCGAGAATAGCGTTGGAGAAGGACAACGTCGCCTGCACGATCAGCGGTGCCAGGCAGTTCGGCAGGATCGTCCTCACCATCAAGCGAAGATGACCGGCACCAGCCACCTTGGCGGAGATGACATATTCGCGGTTCTTTTCGGCCATCACGGCGGCGCGGGTGAGGCGCGCAAAATGCGGCTGCAGCACCAGCGCGATCGCCAGCATGGCATTGAAAAGGCCGGGGCCGAGGATCGCCACCAGCACCAGCGCCAGAAGCAGCGACGGGAAGGCCAGGATGATATCCATGATGCGCATGATCAGCGTGTCGACCCAGCCGCGGAAATAGCCGGCGAGCACGCCAAGCACGATGCCGCTGGTGAGCGAGAAGACAACGACCACCAGACCGATGAACAGCGAGAAACGCGCCCCGAAGATCAACCGTGAAAGCATGTCGCGGCCGACCGCGTCGGTGCCGAGCAGGAACATCGATTTGCCGCCTTCCTGCCAGGCAGGGGGTGCCAGCAGCGCATCGCGAAACTGCTCGTCGGGCGAATGTGGGGCGACGAACGGCGCAAAGATCGCCACCAGCACCAGCGCCGAAAACACGACAAGGCCGATGACCGCGCCGGTGTTCATCGAGAAGTAGTGCCAGAACTCGGCGAAAGCCCGTTGCCTGCCGCCTGTCGGGATGGAGGCGGCGGTAGCTTCGGCGGCGGATTCGTCGGTCATCTCACTGCACCCGGATGCGCGGATTGATGACGGCGTAGAGCACGTCGACGATCAGGTTCACCGCCATGACGATCAGCGCGATGATCAGCAATCCGCTCTGGACGACGACATAGTCGCGCTTGCCGATGGCATCGATCATCCATTTGCCGATGCCCGGCCAGGAAAAAATGGTCTCGGTCAGAATGGCGCCCGCCATCAAGGTGCCGACCTGCAGTCCAATGGTGGTGACCACCGGGATCAGCGCGTTGCGAAAAGCGTGCAGACCGATGACGCGGCGCGGCGCCAGGCCCTTGGCGCGCGCGGTGCGGACATAGTCCTCGCCCAGCACCTCGAGCATCGCCGAGCGCGTCTGGCGCGCTATGACGGCAAGCGGGATCGTCGCCAGCACGATCGACGGCAGGATCAAATGGCTGACGGCAGATTTGAAAGCGCCGCTCCTGCCGGAGATCAGGCTGTCGATGAGCATGAACCCGGTCGTCGGCCTGAAGAAATACTGCAGGCCGATGCGGCCGGAAACCGGCGTCCAGCCGAGATAGCCGGAGAAGAAGATAATGAGCAGCAACCCCCACCAGAAGATCGGCATCGAATAGCCGGTCAGCGCGACACCCATCGTCGCCTGGTCGAACCACGAGCCGCGCTTGACCGCGGCGAAGATACCGGCAGGAATGCCGAGCAGGACGGCGATGATCAACGCCACTGTCGCCAGTTCCAGCGTGGCTGGAAACAGCGCCTGGAATTCGCCGAGCACTGGCCGCTTGGTGGCAATAGATATGCCGAAATCGCCGGTCAGGACCCTGCCGATATATTCCAGGTATTGGATGACATAGGGCCGGTTGTAGCCAAACTGCTCGATGAGCTGGGCGTACCGCTCGGGGCTGACGCCGCGCTCGCCCGCCAGGGCCAGGATAGGATCGCCGGGCAGAAGCCGGACGAAAGCAAACGCCGCCAGCGATATGCCGAACACGGTCGGGATGATCAAAGCGAGCTTGTGGAGGAGATAACGGAGCATCTTGCTTCATAGAACGGCGGCGCGGGAAGTCCAGCGCCGCCGTTCAATTTCTCAGGACTTATTCGGTGACGTCGACGCCGTCAAACCGATGAATGCCGAGCGGGTCCATAACGAAGCCCGACACCTTCTTGTTCATCGGCATGAAGACCTTGGAGTGGGCGATGGTCAGCCACGGAGCCTCACGCTTGAACACCACCTGAGCTTCCTCGTAGATCTTGGTGCGCTCGGCGACGTCCGTCGTCGCCTTGCCTTTTTTCAGCAGGGCTTCGAATTCCTGGTTGCACCAGATCGCATAATTGGACTGGCCGATGGCATCGCAACCGAGCAGGAAAAAGAAGTTGTCCGGATCGCCATTGTCACCGGTCCAGCCCAGTTGGAAGGCGCCATCGCGATCCTTAGCCTTGCCGCGCTGGCGATACTCGGTCCATTCGTAACTGACGATCTCCGCCTTGACCCCGACGGCGGCATAATCGGCCTGGATCAACTCGGCGACGCGCTGGGCGTTCGGGTTGTAGGGGCGGCTGACCGGCATAGCCCAGATCTTCATCGACAGATCCTTGACGCCTGCATCGGCCAGCATCTTCTTGGCCGCCTCCGGATCATAGGGATCGTCCTTGATGTCCTTGTTATAGGACCACATGGTCGGCGGGATCGGGTTGATGGCCGGCGCACCGGCGCCCTGATAGACCGCGTCGATGATCGCCTTCTTGTTTACCGCCATGTTGAGGGCCTTGCGGACCTCGACCTTGTCGAAGGGCGGCTGCGTCGTGTTGTAAGCCATGTAGCCGATGTTCAGGCCTTCCTGCTCGTCGACCTTGAGGTTCGCGTCGGCCTGCAGTCCGGCAATGTCGGCCGGCGCCGGGTATGACATGATATCGCATTCGCCCGCCTTCAGCTTCTGCGCGCGCACGGCGGGGTCGGGCGTGATGGCGAAGATCAGATCATCGATCTTCTGGCGGCCGCCATAGTAGCCGTCCCATGCTGCATAGCGCACGACCGCATCGACCTGATAGTCGACGAACTGGAACGGACCAGTGCCGACCGGCTTCTGGGTGAACTGCTGCCTGGTGCCGGCCTTGTCGAGCTGGTCGGCATATTCCTTGGAAACGATCGAGGCGAAATCCATGCCGAGGTCCGGCAGGAACGCGACTTCAGGCTTGTTCAGCACGAATTTCACCGTCAGGTCGTCGACCTTGACGATTTCCTTCAGGAGATCGGGGAAGCCCATGCCGGTGAAATATTCCCAGCCGGTGCCTTCCAGATAGCTGTACCACGGGCTTTCTTTCTTCCACTGGCGTTCGAAGGAAAAGATCACGTCGTCGGCGTTGAGGTCGCGCGTCGGCGTGAAATAATCGGTCGTCTGGAATTTCACACCCGGGCGAAGCTTGAAGGTGTATTCGAGACCGTCGTCGGAAACCGTCCAGCTCTCGGCCAGGCCGGGCGAGATGGTGGTCTTGCCATGCTCGAACTCGACCAGGCGCGAATAGATGGTGCGCGACGAAGCGTCGAAGTCGTTGCCGCCGCTCCATGGCGACGGGTCGAAGCCGGCCGGCGATGCCTCCGAGCAATAGACCAGTTGTTTTGCATTGGCCACGCCGCCGAGGACGCTTGCAGCCAGCAACGCGGCTGCAAAAGTCAGTTTCTTTTTCATTGAGCACTCCCTGATGTTCTTCCAAGCCCCTCTGTCAGGCTCGCGAAGGCCGCATATAAGCACCGTTTTTCTAGCTTTGGAACTGCTTGTTTGCCTAACCCACGGGAAGCAGAAAAAATTTTCGGCACGCGGCAAATTGTGGAAAAAACGAGCCGAATCCGCAGATCACGACATTATTAGCGACTTCAATTTTTTGTTGATCGGTAATGCCGCCGATTGGGGGAATCGAGCCGTTCGGTTCAAGAGATGCGCGTCCGAAAACCGGTCGCGGCCAAGAGGTTTGACGGCAAGTCTTGCCGCACTCCAGGTGGCGAGGCTTGCACGGCCGCCGCTTGTGGCAATACATAGATAGATGGGCAGCGTGCCGGATTTTCCCAGGTTCCGGACATTGCGGCAAGCGTGGGATATCTTTGTTGATCAGGGCGGTGGTGGCGCGCAAGCATGCCGAAACAATAAGAATGATTGAGGGAGCGACAGGTGGCAAAACCGGCAAAGACAACCAACGCGGCGAAAGCAAAGGCCGAGGCAACATCGAAAGCGGTCAAGCCAAAAGCGGCCGCCACAAGGCCGACGGCTACCGCAAAGGCAAGCGCGAAGCCGGCGGCGAAGACCACGGCTGGAACGGCTGCTAAACCGGCAACCGGCAAGACTGCGCCTGCTGCAAACTCTGCCGCCAAGCCGGCGACGAGGGCAGTGCCGACTACGCCAAAACCGCCGGCAGGTCCGGCCAAGAGATTACCGAAGGCGATCACGTCGCTGGCCGCCGGCTTGCCGAAAAAACCGTGGCTCAAGAGTTATCCAAAGATCGTGCCGGCCGAGATCGGCGCCCTGCCCTCCAGCTCGATCGGCGACTTTCTCGTCGCCGTGTGCAAGCAGTTTGCGAATCGGCCGGCCTTCGTCTGCATGGGCAAATCGATCACCTATGCCGACCTCGAGCGACAGTCGGCCGCCTTCGGCGCCTATCTGCAATCAACGGGGCTGCAGAAGGGCGCGCGCGTCGCCCTGATGATGCCGAATGTGCTGCAATATCCGGTGGCGATTATGGCAGTGCTTCGCGCCGGCTATGTCGTGGTCAACATCAATCCGCTCTACACGCCGCGCGAGCTGGAGCACCAGCTCAAGGATTCCGGCGCTCAAGCCATTGTCATCCTCGAAAATTTCGCCTGCACCCTGCAGGCGGTGATCGCGAGGACCGCGGTCAAGCATGTCGTGGTCGCCTCGATGGGCGACATGCTCGGCGGGCTCAAGGGAACGATCGTCAACTTCTTTGTACGCCGCGTCAAGAAGATGGTGCCGGCATGGTCGCTGCCCGGCCATGTCAAGTTCAACGCCGCGCTGAAGGCCGGCACCGGCATGGCCTTCAGGCCCGCAAAGGTCGCGGCCGACGACATCGCCTTCCTGCAATACACGGGCGGCACGACCGGCATCTCCAAGGGCGCGATGCTTTTGCACAGCAACATTTTGGCGAACGTCGCGCAGAACGCGCTGTGGGCCGAAGACGCTTTTACCGTCAAGCCGAAGCCGGCGCATCTGAACTTCCTCTGCGCGCTGCCGCTCTATCACATTTTTGCGCTGACGGCGAACGTGCTGGTAGGCATGCAGCAAGGCGCGCAGAATGTCCTCATCCCCAATCCGCGCGACATTCCCGGCTTCGTCAAGGAGCTGCAGAAATACCCGATCCACATCTTTCCGGGCCTCAACACGCTGTTCAATGCGCTGCTCAATAATGAGGATTTTCGCAAGCTCGATTTCAAGCCGCTGATCCTGACGCTGGGTGGCGGCATGCCGGTGCAGAGGGCCATCGCCGAACGCTGGAAGGCGCTGACCGGCTGCCCGATCAGCGAGGCCTACGGGCTCACCGAGACCTCGCCGGGGGCAACCATCAACAAATTCAGCGACGGCGTTTACACCGGCACGATCGGCCTGCCGCTGCCCTCGACCGAGATCACCATCCGCGACGACGACGGCAACAATTTGCCGCTCGGCGAAGTCGGCGAAATCTGCATCCGCGGACCGCAGGTGATGGCCGGCTACTGGAACCGGCCGGACGAGACCGCCAAGGTGATGACCGAGGACGGCTTCTTCAAATCGGGCGACATGGGCTTCATGGACGAGCTTGGCTACACCAAGATCGTCGACCGCAAGAAGGACATGATCCTGGTTTCCGGCTTCAACGTCTATCCAAACGAACTCGAGGAAGTGGTGGCGCAGCATCCAGGCGTACTCGAAGTGGCGGCGATCGGCGTGCCGGACGAGCATTCGGGTGAAGTGCCGAAGCTGTTCGTCGTCAAGAAGGACCCGGCACTGACCGCCGACATGCTGACGGCTTATTGCCGCGAGAACCTGACCGGCTACAAGCGTCCCAGGTATATTGAGTTCCGCACCGAGTTGCCGAAGACACCGGTCGGCAAGATCCTGCGACGGGCGTTGCGGGGCTAGGCGCAGCTTGAGCGATTGCATCGCCGGCGCCAACGCCGTGAGTATAGGTTCGCGCCCGGACCCGGCAGAGTTCATCCGGGCGAACATGCGGATCGCCCCCGTGCCCGCGCTTCCCGAAATTCGGCTTTACACCGCCCATCCGGGAAGCGGGCTCAGGCGGCTTCTCGAATGGAACCAACATGCGACCGAAGAAGACGGACCTGAACCGGAGCCACCGTACTGGGCCTATGTCTGGGCCGGCGGCGCGGTGCTCGCCCGCTACATATTCGACCGGCCGAAGACCGTGGCCGGCCGTCGCGTGCTCGACCTCGGCTCCGGTTCGGGTCTCGTCGGCATTGCAGCGGCAAAAGCCGGGGCAAGCGCGGTCGTCGCGGCCGAGATCGATCGCAATGGTGTGGTTGCGCTCGGCCTCAACGCGACTGCGAACGGCGTCGCTATCATGATCATTGGCGAAGACATCACCAGCGGTCCGCCGCCACCGGTGGATGTCGTGGTGGTCGGCGACCTGTTTTACGCCCATGATCTTGCCGGCCGGGCCATTTCTTTCCTCGACCGCTGCCTTGCAGCCGGCATCGCCGTGCTGATCGGCGATCCGGGCCGCGCCTATCTGCCCCGCTCGCGGCTTCGCCTGCTGGCCGAATACGAGGTGCCGGATGTCGGCGAAGGCAGGAATGCGGCGATGAAACCGAGCGGCGTGTTCTCGTTCGGACCAGCTAGCTGCGAGTCTAGACTGTCTCGCTGACCCGCGCCGCTAGAAAATCGGGCAGATCGGCAACTGAATCGAGGATGACGTCTGCGATCTGCGACAGCGATTCACGTGTGCCGGTGCCGGACAGCACGCCAATCGCCAGGCCACAGCCGCCGGCGCGCGCCATTTCCAGATCGTGGCGATTGTCGCCGACCATTGCGATCGCCGCCGGCCTGAGCCCTGTCAGGTCCGAGAAGGCAAGGATCGTATCCGGCGCCGGTTTTGGATTGGCCACCGCATCGTAACCATAGGCGGCTTCGAAAAGCTGCGCGACGCCCAGCGTGACCAAGGTCTTTTCCGCGCCACTGGTCGAGTCGTTGGTGGCGACGCCAAGCCGGTAGGATTTTCTGTGAAGCAGCCCAAGCGTCTCGACCACACCCGGCAGCGCCACCGCCATTGCCGATCCTTGCGCCGAAGTGATGGCGTTGAAGCGGGCGACGGCAAGCATCTGGTCCTCGTCGGACAGCCGCGGAAACCACAGCTCGACGACGTCCATGTTGGTGCCGGAGGCAAAAATTGAATCCGGCTTGAAGCGCTTGTTCGCGAAGTCGAAGCCCGCCGCCGCAAGCAGCCTGTCTGCCCTCCAGCGATCGCCTTCGGCCGCATCCATCGCCATGAAGTCGGCGATGCCCAGCCATGTCGCGTTGAAATCTACGAGCGTGCCGTCCTTGTCGAACAATATTCCCTTGATGTCCGCCAAGCTTTTCACTCCGGGCCGCGCAAGCGGTGGATGTATTCCACCAGTCCGGCAGTCGAGGCATCCCGCTTTGCGGCGTTCTCCTTGCCTTCAACGACGGGCAGCAGCCCGGTCGCCAGTTCCTTGCCGAGTTCGACGCCCCATTGGTCGAAGGAGTTGATGTTGAACAGCGTACCTTCGACAAAGACGCGGTGTTCGTAAAGCGCAATCAGCCGTCCGAATGTATGCGGGTCGAGCTTTCTGTAGAGAATCGTCAACGAGGGGCGGTCGCCGGAGAAGACGCGGTGCGGAGCAATCCTGTCGACATCGGCGGGCTTCATGCCTTTCGCCAGCATCTGCGCGCGGGCTTCCTCAAGCGTGCGGCCCTTCATGAAGGCTTCCGACTGCGCCAGGCAATTGGCAAGCAGAAGGTCGTGGTGATGCTTCAGCTCCGGTTCGTGGCCGACGGCAGCGGCGAGGAATTCGACCGGAATGAAATCGGTGCCCTGATGGAGCAACTGGAAGAAGGCATGCTGGCCATTGGTGCCGGGCTCGCCCCAGACCAGCGGGCCGGTCGGCGTCGTTACAGCGCCGCCGTCCAGGGTGACGCTCTTGCCGTTCGATTCCATGTCGAGCTGCTGCAGATAGGCCGGTAGCCTGGACAGACGCTGATCGTAGGGGATGACGGCGCGAGCGGGGTATTTGCAGATCACGCGGTGCCACCAGCCAATCAGCCCCATCAGCGCCGGCAGGTTCTTCGCCAGCGGCGCGGTGCGGAAATGCTCGTCCATCTCATGGGCGCCGTCGAGAAAGGCGCGAAAATCCTTCGGGCCGATGGCGATCATCACTGGCAGACCGATCGCACCCCAGACGGAATAGCGGCCGCCGACCCAGTCCCAGAAGCCGAAGACGCGATCGGGCGCGATGCCGAATTTGGCGACCAGGTCGAGCGCCGTCGAGACGGCGGCGAAATGCTTGCCGACCGCTTCCTTGCCGAGCGCCTTCTCGACCCATCTGCGCGCGGTTTCGGCATTGGTCATCGTCTCGACCGTGGTGAAGGTCTTGGAGGCGATGATGAACAGGGTGGTTTCGGCGGAAAGACCCTTCAGCGTGTCGTGGATATGGGCACCGTCGATATTGGATACGTAATGCGCGCGCGGCCCGTCATGATAGGGCGCCAGCGCCAGCGTCGCCATGGCCGGGCCGAGATCGGAGCCGCCGATGCCGATGTTGACGATGTCGGTGATTTTCTTGCCGGTCGCGCCGGCCGCCTTGCCGGAACGCACCGCGTCGGCGAAGGCACCCATCGCGTCGAGTACGGCAAGGACGTCCGCCTTCACGTCCTGGCCGTCGAGCACGATGCCCTTGCCGGTCAGGTTGCGCAGCGCCGTGTGCAGCACGGCACGGCCTTCAGTGACGTTGATCTTCTTGCCGGCAAACATCGCGTCGCGCCGGCCTTCGAGGTCAGCGGCCTCAGCCAGTTTCTCCAGCAACTCCATAGTCCGCGCATCGACCGCGCATTTCGACCAGTCGAGCAGCAGGTCGCCGTCACTGGCGGAGAATTTCTCGAAGCGCTGCGGATCGGCAGCGAAAGCCTCGCGCATCGAGCCCGATTTGGCCGCACGGTGATCGCGCAATGCGTCGAGCTGCTTTTGAAAGGACGATTGATCCACTGCTTCGCTCCGGTCTCTTGAGATGCATCTTATCAGGCCGGATGTTTCCGGCGCGTGTCGTCGCGGCAAACTATCGGGTCGAATTCCATCTGTTTCAATGCGCAGCGATGCCGCAGCGCAGCGTGGGCCGGCTCAAAGGATCACTGGCATAAATCCCAGCGATCAGAAAAATTGATTGGCGCAACACCTTGTGCCACCGGTACATTCGACTGGTCCAGCCAAGTGAAAAAGCTGGCCATCGAGGAACATCTCCCATGCCACAGCGAAACGACACGGCCATATGGTCCGGCCTGTTCCGGATTTCGGCGGAATCCGGTCAGACCCTGCAGGCGCAGATCCGCCAGGCGATCGTCGCCGCCATCCTCGACCGGCAGATCGCGGCTTCCATGCCGCTTCCGTCCTGCCGGATTCTTGCCGAAAAACTCGGCGTGGCGCGCGGCACCGTGGTGCTGGCCTTCCAGCAGTTGGTCGATCAGGGCTTCCTGGTGGCGCGCGAGCGCCGCGGCCATTTCGTCAATCCCGAAGTGCTGGCGACGCCGGCCAAGCCGCATCAGAAGGCGCCCGACCAGGCCAACGAGATCGACTGGAAGGCGCGTCGGCAGATCGCGGCGAGCGACATGCCGCCGCCGGCCAAGCACGACAACTGGATCAAGTCGTCATACCCCTTCGTCTATGGCCAATTCGACCCGGCGCTGTTCCCGACCGCCGAATGGCGCGAGTGCAACCGCATGGCGTTGGCGGTGCTCGAAATCCGCAACTGGGCATCCGACATGGTCGATCGCGACGATCCGCTCCTGATCGAGCAGATCCAGGCACGGCTGCTGCCGCGACGCGGCATCTTCGCCAATCCGGACGAGATCATCGTGACGTTGGGCGCGCAGAACGCGCTTTACATGCTGGCGACGCTGTTGATGACCAAGGGCTCCAAGGTGGCGATGGAGGACCCGGGCTATCCCGATGCACGTTCGATCTTCCGGCTGGCCGGCGCCGAGATCCAGCCGGTTCCGGTCGACCACTCCGGCATCGTAACCTCGGCCATTCCCAATGATTCCGGCTTCGTCTTCGTCACGCCCAGCCACCATTGCCCGACCATGGTGCCGCTGTCGGCAGAGCGGCGGCAGGAGCTTTTGGCGCGCGCCAACCGGCACAACCAGATCATCATCGAGGACGGATATGACAGCCAGCTCCTGGACGAGGCGCCGCAGCAGGCGCTGAAGAGCCTCGATCGCTCCGGCCGGGTCGTCTATGTCGGCTCGATGTCGAAGACGCTGGCTCCCGGCCTCAGGCTCGGCTACATCGTCGCCTCGGCCGGGCTGATCTCCGAGCTTCGGGCGCTACGCCGCTTCATGCTGCGCCATCCGCCGGCGAACAACCAGCGCGCCGTCGCATTGTTCCTGTCGCTCGGCCATCACGAGGCGCTGGTGCGGCGGCTGTCGAGCGCCTTCGACGAGAGGCGCAAGCGTCTGGTCCATGCGATTTCCGCCTTCCTGCCGGAGTGGCGCTCGACCGATTCGGCCGGCGGCACGTCGCTCTGGCTCGAGGGGCCGCGCGGCACCGATTCGCGCGGGCTGGCGGAGGCCGCGGCCTCGCGCAGCGTCATCATCGAGCCTGGCGACCGCTTCTTCGACCGTACCGAAAAGCCATCGCGTTTCATGCGCTTGGGCATTTCCTCGATCGCGTTGCAGCACATCGAACCCGGCATCCGCGAACTGGCGACGGCAGCTGGACGCAGGCCGGCAGCGGCCTGATCTCCCTTCCCCGACCGGAGCCTGGCGCATGTAGTGCGGCTCCGGTTCTTTAGCTCCTTGGCATATGCGACGGGACCGGCTGGCACATAGGCTGTGCCAATGCCGGCGGCATAGTCGCTGCATAGAGGGGACGAAGCAGGCCGATGGTGGACCAACCGCCGCGCCCGCTCCGCAGCTAAAGTTGGAGTGCCTTCATGCCAATGGCCCATGAGAAGCAGGACGTGTCCGCAGACCAGCGTTCGCGGCGGTCCGGCGGGCGCGAGGCGCGCCGCGCCATGCGGGCGGCACCGCTTGCCGACGACGTCAAGCCGGTGCGTGCCGGCCTCGAAGGCGGAAGCTACAGCCCGCTCAGCGGCAGCGATTGCGAACGTATCCACGAGGCCGTGCTTACCCTTCTGGAGACGGTCGGCTTCGCCAACGCCATCCCCTCCTGCATCGAGGCGCTGACCAAAGCCGGCGCGACCTTCAGTGAGGACGGCCGCCTGCGCTTTCCTCGCGGCCTTGTGCTCGACACCATCAAGAACGCGGCGCGGCATTTCACCCTCCACGGCCAGGATCCGAAGCACGACATGGTGATCCAGGGCAAGCGTGTGCACTACGGCACGGCCGGTGCTGCGGTGCATCTTGTCGATGTCGAAAAGCGTGAGTATCGCGAGTCGCTGCTGCAGGACATTTACGATGCCGCGCGCCTGGTCGAAGGGCTCGACAACATCCATTTCTTCCAGCGGCCGATGGTGCCGCGCGACATTCCCGACCCGCTCGATATGGATTTCAACACGCTCTACGCCTGCGTCATGGGCACGTCGAAGCATGTCGGCACCTCGTTTACCGTGCGTGAGAACGTCAAGCCGGCGCTCGACATGCTCTATGCGATCGCGGGCGGCGAAGAGAATTTTCGCGCGCGGCCTTTCGTCTCCAATTCGAACTGCTTCGTCGTGCCGCCGATGAAGTTTGCCGAGGACGCCTGTGGCGTTCTCGAAGCCTGCGTCGAGGGCGGCATTCCGATCCTGCTGCTGTCGGCAGGACAGGCGGGTGCGACGGCACCGGCGGCGATTGCCGGCGCCGTGGTGCAGGCGGTCGCCGAAGTCCTCGTCGGCCTCATCTACGTCAACGCCATCAAGCCAGGCCATCCGGCGATTTTCGGTACCTGGCCGTTTGTCTCGGATCTCCGGACCGGCGCCATGTCGGGCGGTTCGGCCGAGCAGGCGGTGCTGACCGCGGCCTGCGCGCAGATGGCGCAATTTTACGACCTGCCGGGCGGTTCGGCCGCCGGCATGACAGATTCGAAACTGCCTGATATTCAGTCCGGCTACGAAAAGGGCATAACCGACGTGATGGCCGGTCTTGCCGGCCTCAACCTGGTTTACGAATCGGCCGGCATGCACGCCTCGCTGCTCGGCTTTTGCCTTGAGAGCCTGATCATCGACAACGACATGCTCGGCCACTGCCTGCGCTGCGTGCGCGGCATCGAAGTGACGGACGAGTCGCTGTCGATCGACACGATTGCCGATGTCTGCCTGAAGGGCCCGGGCCATTATCTCGGCAACGAGCAGACGCTGCGGCTGATGCAGACCGAATATTTCTATCCGGCCGTCGGCGACCGCTTTTCGCCGAAGGAATGGAATGAGAAAGGCAGGCCCGATATCCTGCAGCGGGCGATCATCGAGAAGAAACGCGTGCTTGCCGAACGCTTCCCGCGCCATGTGCCAAAGCCGGTCGACGACAAATTGCGCGCCCGCTTCGGCGATATGATCAAGCTGCCGCGCAGCGGCATGGGCGGTTGAGGCTCTACCCGCTCACCGCCAGCAACAACACACCGGCCAGCGCCGATCCGGCAAGCGTCGGCAGCATGCCGATTTTCAGCTTCAGAATGGCGATCATGGCGGCACAGGAAAGCAGCGCCGCGCGCCAGTCTATCGATGAAAGCACCGGCACGTCCATTCCAAGCCCGACATTGCGCACTTCGCCGAAGATGACGTGTAAGCCGAACCAAAGCGCGAGGTTCATGATGACGCCGACGACCGCAGCGGTGATCGCGCCGAGCGCCGCCGACAGCGCCCTGTTGCCGCGCAGCGCTTCGATGTAGGGCGCGCCGAGGAATATCCACAAGAAGCACGGCGTAAACGTCACCCACAGTGTGAGCAGTGCCCCAAGCGCGCCGGCAAGCAGCGGGGCGAGCGCGCCGGAGTGGCGGAAGGCGGCAATGTAACCGACGAACTGCAAGACCAGGATCAGCGGGCCCGGCGTGGTTTCGGCCAGCCCAAGGCCGTCGACCATTTCACCGGGTGCGAGCCAGCCGAAGGACTCGACCGCTGCCTGCGCGACATAGGCAAGCACGGCATAGGCGCCACCAAAGGTGACGACCGCCATGAGACTGAAGAACCCACCGATTTGTGTCCACACGCTGGCCGAGCCGGTGAAAGCCCAGATCAGCAGAACAGGCCCGAGCCAGATCGGCAGCCAGATCGCCAAAATGCGCGGCGCATGCCATCGCGTCGGCTTGACGTGGGTCAGTTCGCCGCGCTCGAACATCAGATCGACCGCGCCCTTAATGTCGGGAACATCGCCTTTGCCCTGCGATGTGCCGGAAAAAAATGCCGGTGCAATGCGGTTGCCGATCCAGCCTGTCAGGCCGGCAAGCAGGACGATCAGCGGGAACGGCACGTTTAGCGCGTAGATGGCGATGAAGGCGGCGAGTGCGATCGACACCATGATCCGGTTCTTCAGCGCACGTCGCCCGATCCGGATCACCGCCTCGATGACAATGGCGAGCACCGTCGCTTTGACCCCGAAAAACAGCGCCTCGACGAAGGGTATGTCGCCGTAGAGCGCATAGAGGCTGCTCAAGACGAGCATAACAAGCGCGCCCGGCACAACGAAGAGAATGCCGGCAACAAGGCCGCCGACTGTTTTGTGCAGCAGCCAGCCGATATAGATGGCAAGCTGCTGAGCCTCGGGGCCGGGCAGCAGCATGCAGTAGTTCAACGCATGCAGAAAGCGCTGTTCCCCGATCCAGCGCCGTTCCTCGACCAGTTCCTTGTGCATGAGCGCGATCTGCCCGGCCGGGCCGCCAAAGCTGAGCACGCCGATTTTCGCCCAGACCTTCACGGCCTGCCGGAAGCTCGGCACAGCGGGCTCCTGGATCTCCGCCGGCTTTTTCGAAAAGACGGCGCTCACGATGGTTTGCCTGCGCCGAGACTGACTGCGCCGGCGACCGGCCAGTTATGCGTCTCCTCGGTGGCATCGCGGCACCAGCGGAAGAACGCATCGTAAAGCAGCATGCCGGCCTCGAGCTGCTCCAGATCGTCGCGAAACATCCGTGACAGGCCAAGCGAGGCGGCCAGGAACCCGGCCGCCTGTGGAACAAGATCGAGGCTCGCAGTATCGGCAGCGCGTATGATCGTGGCCAGGCGATCGAGCGCTTCGGATTTGAGCCCGAACTCCTCGATCATGGTGTCGAAGGTGCAGCGTTCGCCGCGGTGGCTCCAGAACACGTTCTCGATGTCGAAAGGGATGGCCTGAAAGCGATCGGCGACGGCCGCCACTTCGGCCGGCTCGACGAAGAGAAAGACCGCGTGAGGATCGATGAAGCGCCGGATCAGCCAGGGGCAGGCGATGCGATCGACCTTCGGGCGCGTACGCGTGACCCAAACGGTGCGGCCCTTGGCATCGGCGGGCGGTATCTTATCGGCGTGAACGAGAAGGCCCTTGGCATCGCGCCATGCTTCAAACCCGCCATCGAGCGATTCGGCGGCAACGCCCTCCTGCCGTAGCCATGCGGCCACGCCTTGCGAGAGCTTTTTTCCCTGTTGGCAGACGACTGTCACTTGCCTGCCGACGAAGTCGGCAGCCCAGTTCGAGACACTCCTGAAATCACGACGATCCGACCCCGGCAGCAGGCGCGGATCGGCGTTGTAGTCATCGTCGATGCGGACGTCGATGATCGCGGGTGCACCCGGCAGCCCAATCAGACGGGACAGTTGCGGTACGGTGATGGTTGTTGTCGACGGCATGGCGTCCACCTCCTTGAAAGAGAAGCTTGGACGCGAACATTGGGCTGACGCCTCACGGGGTCGTCGCGATTAACCCCTTGCGATGATCGTGGATTTGTCGCGCTCGCTTGTCAAGCATTGCCGTTCTCGCGGGAGCAATCGCTGTTGACAAATGACCGCGTCCAACCCTGTGCCGGGCATTTCTGCCCATTAACGGCAGGCTATCGCAGGTGGAAAGCCGAGGCTTTCGCTCTACGATGTACCCCCACCCCTACCCCTCCTGGCGCTGACCTCGGCAAATTGCCTGCACCGGCGGCTGGCTCGTGCGACGGAACCCTGGTGTCAGTGATTGTCCCTCGGTACGCCGCTTGTATGCGCCACATCCTGGTATTTCACCGCCGGCTTCAGCACCATGCCTTCGGAAAACTGGTCGACCATGCCACGCTGGATCTCCTGCCACGGCGTCTGGTGCATGGGATAGTGATAGCCGCCATTGTTCTGCAGCTCGGCGCGCCGCCGCGTGATCTCGTCGTCGCTGACGAGGATGTCGGCGGTGCCCTTGCGCAGATCGACGCGGACGCGGTCACCGGTCTTCAGCAGCGCCAGCCCGCCGCCGATGGCGGCTTCCGGCGAGGCGTTGAGGATCGAGGGCGAACCCGACGTGCCCGACTGGCGGCCGTCGCCGATACAGGCCAGCGCGTGGATGCCCTTTTTGATCAGATAGGCCGGCGGCTGCATGTTGACGACTTCGGCGCCGCCGGGATAGCCGATCGGGCCGGCGCCGCGCATGAACAGGATGGTGTGCTCGTCGATGCCCTGTGCCGGATCGTCGATGCGGGCGTGGTAGTCCTCGGGCCCGTCGAACACCATGGCGTTGCCCTCGAAGGCTTCGGGGTCCTTCGGGTTCGACAGATAGCGCTCGCGGAATTCGGGCGAGATGCCGCTGGTCTTCATGATCGCCGAATCGAACAGATTGCCCTTGAGATTGATGAAGCCGGCATTGGCTTTCAGCGGCTCGGCAACCGTGCGGATGACGTCGAAGTTCTCGTTGACGGCGCCGCTGCAATTGTCGCCGATGGTCTTGCCGTTAGCTGTCATGGCTTCCGGATAGGGCAGCAGGCCGCCCTTCATCAGTTCGGCGACCACGGCCGGCACGCCGCCGGCATGGTGATAGTCCTCGCCGAGATATTCGCCCGTCGGCTGCAGATTGACGATGAGCGGTATGTTGAGGCCGACCTTCTGCCAATCGTCATTGTCGAGCGAAACGCCGAGATGGCGGGCGATGGCGTTGAGGTGGATCGGCGCATTGGTCGAGCCGCCGATCGCCGAGTTGACGACGATGGCGTTCTCGAAGGCCTTACGGGTCATGATGTCGGAGGGCTTCAGATCCTCATGCACCATGTCGACGATGCGCTTTCCGGTCTCGTAGGCGATCTGGCCGCGCTCGCGATAGGGGGCGGGGATAGCGGCCGAGCCCGGCAATTGCATGCCGAGCGCCTCGGCCAGCGAATTCATCGTGGTGGCGGTACCCATCGTGTTGCAATAGCCGGTCGACGGCGCCGAGGAGGCAACGATATCCATGAACTCGTCATAGCCAATCTCGCCGGCCGACAGGCGCTGGCGCGATTCCCAGACGATGGTGCCGGAGCCGGTGCGCTTGCCCTTGTGCCAGCCGTTGAGCATCGGGCCGACCGAAAGCGCGATAGCCGGAATGTTGACGGTGGCCGCGGCCATCAGCATGGCCGGCGTCGTCTTGTCGCAGCCGATGGTGAGCACCACGCCGTCGAGCGGATAGCCGTAAAGCACCTCTACCAGGCTGAGATAGGCAAGGTTGCGGTCAAGTGCAGCAGTCGGCCGCTTGCCGGTCTCCTGGATCGGGTGGCAAGGGAACTCGAAAGGGATGCCACCCATCGAGACGATGCCTTCGCGCACGCGCTTGGCCAGTTCGATGTGATGGCGGTTGCAGGGCGACAGGTCGGAGCCGGTCTGGGCGATGCCGATCAGCGGCTTGCCGGACATCAGTTCGGCCCGCGTCAGCCCGTAATTCAGGTAGCGCTCCAGATAGAGTGCCGTCATGCCCGGATTGTCGGGATTGTCGAACCACTCCTGCGAGCGAAATTTTTTCTTGTGGGTGGGGGCGCCTGCCATCGTGGTCTCCGTATTTGTATGACAAATCGATATGACAACGCGCGGGAGCAGGCAAGGGGCACGCGCCATCCGAATCCGCTCTTTGGTACGAAAGACATACATTTGCCTCCGCGCTAGACGGGATCGTGGTTTGTCAGCCCGCTATCCCGGAGAGTTGGAGCGCGTCGCCGCGAACCCACCCGGCCCTTCCGGCCACCCTCCCCTCAAGGGTACCACTTGGGGGAGGGACATCCGTATCACTCGAATACGATGCTCGGCACTGCAGCCTCGGCCGCGCCGCGCTCTTCATTGACGCGGTCCCAGACCTTGGCGGCGATGTCGCGATAGATTTTCGCCTCAGCGCCATCCGGCTTGGAGACCACCACCGGCGTGCCGGCATCGGAGCTTTCGCGGATGCCCATCTCGAGCGGCACTTCGCCAAGGAAGGTGACGCCGAGACGCTCGGCCTCGCGGCGGGCGCCGCCATGGCCGAAGATGTCGTAGCGTTTTCCCGTATCGGGGGCGAGAAAATAGCTCATGTTTTCGACGATACCCAATAGCGGCACGTCGACCTTCCTGAACATGTTTAGGCCTTTGCGCGCATCGATCAGGGCCAGGTCCTGTGGCGTCGAGACGATGACGGCGCCGGCCAGCGGCACCTGTTGGGCCATGGTCAGCTGGGCGTCGCCGGTGCCGGGCGGCATGTCGACGACGAGCACATCAAGCGGTCCCCATTCGACCTCGCGCAGCATCTGCGTCAATGCCGACATCACCATCGGCCCGCGCCAGATCATCGGCGTCTCCTCATCGACGAGGAAGCCCATCGACATGACCTTGAGGCCATAATTCTGCATCGGCTTCAGGATCTTGCCGTCGACGGTCTGCGGCCTGCCACGAATGTTGAGCAGACGCGGCATGGAAGGGCCATAAATGTCGGCATCGAGCACCCCGACCCGCAGCCCGTTGGCGGCAAGCCCAAGGGCGATATTGACGGCGGTGGTCGACTTGCCGACGCCGCCCTTGCCGGAAGCGACGGCGATGATCGCTTCGATGCCGGGTACGCCGCGCTTGCCCTGGCTGTGCGAGGCGGGCGCCTGCGGCGCGGGACGCGCAGGTGCGGTCGGCGGAGCGGGCCTCTGAGCCGGTCTTTGCGGAACCGGCGCCTCCATGCCGCCGCCCTTCTTTTCCGCCGTCAACGCGACCACGGCGCCGGCAACACCGGGGATCGCCTTGACGACACGTTCGGCCGCCGCACGCAGCGGTTCCATCTCCTGGGCACGGGCAGCGGGAACGGTGATCGAAAAGAACACCTTGGCATCGGCAATGAAAATCTCGGAAACCAGGCCGAGGTCGACGATATTGCCGGTGAAATCCGGCCCATTGACCGTCTTCAGGCGCTCGATAACGATTTCCTTGGTCACGTTTTCATTGGCGGCGGGCATGAGTTTTTCCTCTACTTTTCCGCTCCAGATAATGCAGTTCCGGAACAGAACCAAGCGATGGACCACCAATTGCAGCGGCGTATCGGGGAGGCAGCGAGCATATGACGGCATTTCCAGTGGGAGCAGCCGTCGCCAAATCGTCAACGCAGCCTATTTCATGAGCATGGAATGACAGCCAGGGAAGGAGACGAATCATGCTCGCAAACAGCAACGCGACGGCCAATCTCGCCGTGAAGGACCTGGCCAAGGCCAAGGCATTCTACGAAGGGGTCCTTGGCCTGAAAGAGGTGCACAATGAAGGTGGCGAACTGATCGTCTATAAAAGCGGCGACACCAGCATCAACGTCTACCGTTCGAACTTCGCTGGGACCAACAAGGCGACGGCTGTGACATGGACGGTCGGCGACGAACTCGGCAAGATCGTTGAGGCATTGAAATCGAAGGGCGTGACCTTCGAGCATTACGACATGCCAGGCCTGACGCTGGAGGGCGATGTTCATGTCGGTCAGGGCATGAAGGTCGCATGGTTCAAGGATCCGGACGGCAACATCCTGAACCTTGTGGATAGGTAGATACGGCGCATCGCCTGCCGCGCAGTGCTACGGTGCTGTCACCATGCCAGGCCGACCGCGAGGTAGGTGAGAGCCGCGATCGCCGCGGTTGCCGGCAGGGTGACGATCCATGCCACCACGATGTTACCGGCAATGCCCCAGCGAACGGCGGAGACGCGGCGGGCGGCGCCGACGCCGATGATGGCGCCGGTGATCGTGTGCGTGGTCGATACAGGAATACCGAGCCAGGTGGCGGCGAACAGGGTGATCGCTCCGCCGGTCTCGGCGCAGAAACCCTGCATCGGGTTCAGCCGGGTGATCTTCGAGCCCATCGTGTGGACGATGCGCCAGCCGCCGAGCAACGTGCCCAGCGCCAGCGCCGACTGACAGGTGATGACGACCCACAGCGGCACGTAAAAATTCGCGCCGAGCATGCCTTGCGAATAGAGCAGCACGGCGATGATGCCCATAGTCTTCTGCGCGTCGTTGCCGCCATGGCCGAGCGAATAGAGCGAGGCGGAAAAGAACTGCATGACGCGGAAGGTGCTGTCGACGGCGAACGGCGTCCGCCGCACGAACAGCCAGGAGACCGCGAGGATCAGGACGAGCGCCAGCAGAAAACCTGCCGCCGGCGATAGCACGATGGCCGCCGTCGTTTTGCCCAACCCGGTCCAGACGATGGCGCCGGTGCCTGCCTTGGCAACGCCGGCGCCAACCAAACCGCCGATCAGAGCGTGCGAGCTGCTGGACGGGATGCCGACGAGCCAGGTGACGATATTCCAGACGATGGCGCCGACAAGTGCTGCAAAGATCACTGCCGGCGTGACGATGCTGGCGTCGATGATGCCGGTTCCCAGCGTCTCCGCCACGTGGAGACCGAAGAACATGAAGGCGATGAAATTGAAGAAGGCCGCCCAGAACACCGCATAATGCGGCCGCAGCACCCGGGTGGAGACGATGGTGGCGATAGAGTTGGCGGCATCGTGCAGGCCGTTGAGGAAATCGAAGAACAGCGCGACGACGACAAGGCCGACCAGCACCGGAAAGGCTATCGCGGCTTCCACTATACGTTCTCGATGACGATGCCGCTGATTTCGTTGGCGACGTCCTCGAAGCGGTCGACCACCTTTTCCAGCTGGCCGTAGATCTCGCTGCCGATCAGATAGGCCATAGGATCGCTGCGGCCGTGCCGCTTGAACAGGTCCTTCAGGCCCTGTTCGTGCAGGTCGTCGGCCCGGCCTTCGGCGCGCATGACTTCCTCGGCGATGGCGTTGAGGCGCACCGTGTGCGCCCCGACCTTGCCGAGAAGCGGGATCGCCTCGGCCACCAACTTGGCGGCCTCGACGATGACGCCCCCCATTTCCTGCATCAGCGGGTCGAATTCCTTCTTTTCGAACAGCTTTACCGTCTTGACGGTCTTGTGCATCATGTCGATGGCATCATCCATCGACTGGATCAGGTCCTTGATGTCGCCGCGGTCGAAGGGCGTGATGAAGGAGCGGCGCACGGCCAGCAGCACTTCCGCGGTGATCTGATCGGCTTCGTCCTCGAGATCGATGATCGTCTGACACCAGCGGTCGATGTCGTTGCCCTGCAAAAGCTGCTGCAGTGCCTCGGCGCCACCGACCACGGTGCGGGAATGCCGCTCGAACAGGTCGAAGAAGCGATCTTCGCGCGGCAAAAGCTTGCGGAACCAGCCCAGCATGTTCGGTCTCCCGTCGTGTCCAGTCCACGACCCCGTCTCATTCACATAGCGCCGCATTCCATCGCGGGAAACAGTAAGCCGGCTGAAAGATGTGGATGCGGACGATTTAGACAGGCGGCTTGCGGCCGAAGGCGATTTCCACGACGTTGCGCGCTACAATCGGACACAGCGTCCGTGACAGGCTCCCGACGGCATGATCGATAAGCTGGAATTCTTCATAGCACTTGCCAGGGAAGAACATTTCGGCCGGGCGGCGGAGGTGTGCGGCGTCACCCAACCGACGCTTTCGGCCGGCATCAAGCAGCTGGAAGGCCAGCTCGGCGTGATGCTGGTGCTGCGCGGCTCGCGCTTCCAGGGATTGACGCCGGAAGGCAAGCAGGTGTTGGTGTGGGCGCGCCGCATCGTCGGCGACAGCAGGACCATGCGCGAGGAGATGCGGGCGGCACGCCACGGCCTGTCAGGGCGCATCCGCATCGCCGCGATCCCGACGGCGCTGGCCATGGTGGCGCGACTGACGACGCCGTTTCGGGCAAAGCACCCCGGCGTCACCTTCTCGGTGCTGTCGCGGACCTCGATCGAGGTGCTGTCGCTGCTCGGCAATTTCGACATCGACGCCGGTATCACCTATCTCGACAACGAGCCGCTCGGACGCGTCACCAGCGTGCCGCTCTACGACGAGCGCTACCAGCTGATCACCGCCGTCGGGAACCCCTATTTCGACCGCGACAAAGTGACATGGGCGGAACTCAGTCAGCTGCCGCTCTGCCTGCTGACGCCCGACATGCAGAACCGCCGCATCATCGACCAGCATCTGGCCGAAGCCGGCGTGCAGGTGCGGCCGACATTGGAATCCAACTCGATGATCGTGCTGTTTTCGCATATCCGCACCGGCAAATGGTCGTCCATCATGCCGCTTAACCTTGCGGAAACGTTCGGCTTTTCCGAGCCGATCCGGGCTATCCCGATCGTCGAGCCGGATGCCAGCCACACCGTCGGGCTGGTGGCGGCACGGCGCGAACCGCACACGCCACTGGTCTCGGCGCTGTTGGACGAGGCAATGGCGCTGGCGGACGATTTCCGCGCCCGCCGCTAGGCTAGACAAGGCTGGTGACCGCGAACGATAGAAAATTTCTATCGAGCAACGGATCGGCTTTATTGATTTAGCGGGTTTCCTCTGATTTCCTAAGCACTTAGCGGAAGACCGCCACGACCAGGGAGGGCGCTGCATGACGATGCAGCCTGCAAGTACCGAGATCGCATCGCGCACCGCGGCGATCATCCACGAGCTGAAAGGCCTCGAAGGCCCGCTGCTGCCGATCCTGCACGGCATCCAGGAAGAGTTCGGTTATGTGCCGCAGGACGCGCTGCCGGTCATCGCCGAGGCGCTGAACATTTCCAGGGCCGAGGTGCACGGCGTCGTGACCTTCTATCACGATTATCGCAGCCAGCCGGCTGGCCGCCATGTGCTGAAGCTCTGCCAGGCGGAAGCCTGCCAGTCGATGGGCTCGGATGCGATTGCCGCCAAGCTCAAATCATTGCTGGGCATCGGTTTCCACGAGACAACCCGCGACGGTTCGGTGACACTGGAGCCGGTCTATTGCCTCGGCCTTTGCGCCTGCTCGCCGTCGGCAATGCTGGATGACGAGGTGATCGGGCGGCTCGACGACGAAAAGCTCAACGAGATCGTTGCCGAGGTGCGCTCATGATCCCGCGTATCTATATTCCCGGCGATTCCGGCGCGCTGGCGCTCGGTGCGGAAAAGGTCGCCAAGGCGGTTCGTGCGGAATTGGCCGAGCGCGGCATCGAGGCCAAGATCGTGCGCAACGGCTCGCGCGGCGCCTATTTCCTCGAGCCGATGGTCGAAGTGGCAACAGCTAATGGCCGCGTCGCCTATGGGCCGGTGAAGCCCTCCGACGTCAAAAGCCTGTTCGACTGCGGCTTCCTCACCGGCGGCCACCACAAGCGCTGGCTGGGCGCACCGGACAAGATCCCGTTCCTTGCCAGGCAGACGCGGCTGACCTTTGCGCGCTGCGGCGTCACCGATCCGCTGTCGCTCGATCACTACAAGGCGCATGGCGGGCTGAAGGGCCTGCAGAATGCAGTGGCGATGACGCCGGCCGAGGTCGTCAAGCAGGTGACCGAGTCCGGGCTGCGCGGTCGCGGCGGCGCCGGCTTCCCGACCGGCATCAAATGGAAAACTGTGCTCGATACGTCGGCCGACCGCAAATACATCGTCTGCAATGCCGATGAAGGCGATTCCGGCACGTTCGCCGACCGCATGATCATGGAAGGCGACCCCTTCGTGCTGATCGAAGGCATGGCGATCGCCGGCATCGCCACCGGCGCGACCAAGGGCTTTATCTATATCCGCTCCGAATATCCGCACGCGGTGGCGGTGATGCAGAAGGCCGTCGAGATCGCCCGCAAGGCCGGCGTGCTCGGCGTCAATGTGCTCGGCTCGGCCAATTCATTCGACATGGAAGTGCGCGTCGGCGCCGGCGCCTATGTTTGCGGCGAGGAAACCGCCCTGCTCGACAGCCTCGAAGGCAAGCGCGGACAGGTGCGGGCCAAGCCGCCGCTGCCGGCGCACAAGGGCCTGTTCGGCAAGCCGACAGTGATCAACAACGTCATCTCGCTGGCCTCGGTGCCGGTGATCATGGACAAGGGCGCTGCCTTCTACAAGGATTTCGGCATGGGCCGTTCGCGCGGCACCATCCCGATCCAGATTGCCGGCAACGTCAAGTATCCCGGTCTCTACGAGGCCGCGTTCGGCATGACGCTGGGTGAGATCGTCGACGATATCGGCGGCGGCACGGCGACCGGGCGTCCGGTCAAGGCGGTACAGGTCGGCGGTCCGCTCGGCGCCTATTTCCCGCGCGCCCTGTTCGACACGCCGTTCGACTACGAAGCGTTTGCGGCCAAGGACGGGCTGATCGGCCATGCCGGCATCGTCGTTTTCGACGACAGCGCCGACATGCTGAAGCAGGCACGCTTCGCCATGGAATTCTGCGCCATCGAGAGCTGCGGCAAGTGCACGCCGTGCCGCATCGGCTCGACGCGCGGTGTCGAGGTGCTGGACCGGCTCTCCCAGAACGTCGAACCGGAAAAGCAGATCGCGCTGGTCACCGACCTTTGCAACACGATGAAGTTCGGCTCGCTTTGCGCTCTCGGCGGCTTCACCCCATATCCAGTGATGAGTGCACTCAACCATTTCCCGGACGACTTTCGGCCGACGCCGGTCGCCGAAGCAGCGGAATAGGAGCGGACAGGTATGAACGCGGCATTCGACATCAAATCGCTGGTCCAGGAAATCGACTACGGCACACCCGCCTCTGAAGCAGAACAAAAGGTAACGCTGACGGTCGACGGCAAGTCGGTGACGGTGCCGGCGGGGACCTCGATCATGCGCGCTTCGATGGAAGCGGGCGTCGAAATCCCGAAACTCTGCGCCACCGACATGCTGGACTCGTTCGGCTCCTGCCGGGTCTGCCTCGTCGAGATCGACGGGCGCGGCGGCACGCCGGCCTCGTGTACGACGCCGGTCGGCGAAGGCATGGTCGTGCATACGCAGAGCGACCGGCTAGACGCCATTCGCCGCGGCGTGATGGAACTCTACGTCTCCGACCATCCTGCGGCGTGGGGCGAGAAGGCCGGCACTGGCGCCAGCGAGTTCGACAAGGTCGTCAGGACGGTCGGCCTGACCGAGAACCGCTATGGCGTGGACGGCCGCAACCACGTCAAGCAGGAAAACGGCGTGGCGCCCGGCCATGGCTCGCTGACCATCGATTACATCGCCCGCGATGAATCGAACCCGTATTTCACCTACGATCCGACGCAGTGCATCGTCTGCTCGCGCTGCGTGCGCGCCTGTGAGGAGGTGCAGGGCACGTTCGCGCTGACCATCGAGGGCCGCGGCTTCGAATCCAGGGTCTCGGCCGGCATGCACGAGGCGTTCGTCGATTCCGAATGCGTGTCGTGCGGGGCCTGCGTGCAGGCCTGCCCGACCGATGCGCTGAGGGAAAAGACCGTGCTGGCGAAGGGCCTGCCCGAGCGCTCGACCGTCACCACCTGCGCCTATTGCGGCGTCGGCTGTTCGTTCAAGGCCGAGGTCAAGGGCGACGAGGTCATCCGCATGATGCCCTACAAGGCAGGCAAGGCCAACCACGGCCACTCCTGCGTCAAGGGCCGCTTCGCCTATGGCTACGCGACGCACAAGGACCGTATCCTGAAACCAATGATCCGCGAGAAGGTCAGCGATCCGTGGCGCGAAGTGTCGTGGGAAGAGGCGCTCACCCATACGGCGAATGAATTCCGCCGCATCCAGTACCAGTACGGCCGCACCTCGATCGGCGGCATCACCTCCTCGCGCTGCACCAACGAGGAGACCTACCTCGTCCAGAAGCTTGTCCGGCAGGGCTTCCGCAACAACAATGTCGATACCTGCGCCCGCGTCTGCCATTCGCCGACCGGCTATGGTCTCGGCCAGACCTTCGGCACCTCCGCCGGCACGCAGGACTTCGATTCGATCGAGCAGACGGACGTGATCCTGCTGATCGGCGCCAATCCGACCGATGCGCATCCGGTGTTCGCCTCGCGCATGAAGAAGCGCATGCGCGAGGGCGCCAAGCTGATCGTGCTCGATCCGCGCCGCACCGACATCGTGCGCTCGGCCCACGTCGAGGCGCAGTTCCATCTGCCGCTGAAGCCGGGCACCAACGTCGCCATGCTGACCGCACTTGCCCATGTCATCGTCACCGAGGGCCTGTTCGACGAGGCCTTCATCCGCGAGCGCTGCGACTGGGACGAGTTCCAGGACTGGGCATCGTTCGTGGCGCTGCCGGAAAATAGCCCGGAAGTGGTCGGCCAGCTTGCAAATGTCGATCCCGACGACATACGCGGCGCGGCGCGGCTCTACGCCCGCGGCGGTAACGGCGCGATCTATTACGGCCTCGGCGTGACCGAGCACAGCCAGGGCTCGACCACCGTCATCGCCATTGCCAACCTCGCCATGGCGACCGGCAATATCGGCCGGCCGGGCGTCGGCGTGAACCCGCTGCGCGGCCAGAACAATGTGCAGGGCTCCTGCGACATGGGCTCGTTCCCGCACGAGCTTCCCGGCTATCGCCACATTTCAGGCGACGCGGTGCGCGCCATCTATGAGAGCCTGTGGGGCGTCAAGCTCGACGACGAGCCCGGCCTGCGCATCCCCAATATGCTGGATGCGGCCGTCGACGGCTCGTTCAAGGGGCTCTATGTGCAGGGCGAGGACATCCTGCAGTCGGACCCCGACACCAAGCATGTCGCCGCCGGTCTCGCCGCGATGGAATGCGTCGTCGTGCACGACCTCTTCCTCAACGAGACGGCCAACTACGCGCATGTGTTCCTGCCCGGCTCGACGTTCCTCGAGAAGGACGGCACCTTCACCAATGCCGAGCGCCGCATCAACATGGTGCGCAAGGTGATGGAGCCGAAATGCGGCTATGCCGACTGGGAAACGACGCAGGAGCTCGCCAAGGCGCTCGGCCTCGGCTGGAACTACACGCATCCGTCCCAGATCATGGACGAGATCGCCAAGACAACACCAAGTTTCGCCGGCGTTTCCTTCGACCTTCTCGACCGGGTGGGCTCGGTGCAGTGGCCCTGCAACGAGAAGTCGCCGGAAGGCACGCCGATCATGCATATCGGCGGCTTCGTGCGCGGCAAGGGCAAGTTCATCCGCACCGAATACGTCGCGACCGACGAAAGGACCGGACCGCGCTTCCCGCTGCTGCTGACCACCGGCCGCATCCTGTCGCAATACAATGTCGGCGCGCAGACCCGGCGCACCGACAATGTGGTCTGGCATAGCGAGGACCGGCTGGAGATCCATCCGCACGATGCCGAAAATCGCGGCCTGCGCGACGGCGACTGGGTGCGGCTGACCAGCCGCTCCGGCGAGACGACGCTGCGCGCGCTGATCACCGAGCGGGTGTCGCCGGGCGTCGTCTATACGACCTTCCACCATCCCGACACCCAGGCTAACGTCATCACCACCGACTTCTCCGACTGGGCGACCAACTGCCCGGAATACAAGGTGACCGCGGTGCAGGTGGGTGCATCCAACGGCCCGTCGGAATGGCAGCGCGACTATGACGAGCAGGCAAAGCAAAGCCGCCGCATCGCCCCGCTGCAAGCAGCGGAGTAGCGGTTTTGGTTTCGTGCCGGAGTACCCCCCTCTGGCCTGCCGGCCATCTCCCCCTCAGGGGGGGAGATTGGATGTCATCTCGACTTTCGCCAATCACCAAAGTCGAAAGGTGCGCCGCGACGCCTGAACTGCCGATCTCCCCCCTTGAGGGGGAGATGCCAAATGATGACAAAGAGGGCAGGCCAGAGGGGGGTGCCGCGTGATGCCCAAACGTCGTGCTGTCACACAGATCAGCCGCCTCGCGCGCCGCGCCGGCGGCACTGCGGCCGCCAACCGCATGGTGCCGGAAGAGACGCCGGTAGCGTTCTCCTTTGCCGGCACCACGCATGCAGTGATGATGGCAAGCCCGGCTGATTTCGAGGATTTCGCGCTCGGCTTCTCGCTGACCGAAGACATCATTGCCTCGCCGGACGAAATCGAAGCGATCGAGGTCGAGGATCACGGCGCCGGCATCGATATCCAGATCCGGCTGAAGGACCAGGCCAACACCCGCTTCGAAACGCGTCGCAGACGCCTGGCCGGCCCGGTCGGCTGCGGGCTGTGCGGCATCGAATCGATCGAAGAGGCAATGCGCTCGGTAAACCCGGTCGGTGCGTCGCAACTTACACTTCAGGCCGATGACATCGTCCGCTCGGTCAAGCTTTTGTCGAAGCTGCAGCCGCTGCACGCCGAGACCGGTGCCGTCCACGCCGCCGGTTTTTACCTTCCCGGCAAGGGCATCGTCATGGCGCGCGAGGATGTCGGCCGCCATAACGCGCTGGACAAGCTGGCTGGCGCGCTGGCCAAAGCCGGTATCGACGGCAGGTCGGGGGCCGTCGTCGTCACGTCGCGCGTTTCGGTCGAGATGGTGCAGAAGACCGCGGCGATCGGCGCTGCCTTCATCATTGCCGTCTCGGCGCCGACCGCACTTGCCATCCGCACCGCGGACGATTCCGGCATGACGCTGGTGGCGCTGGTGCGCGGCGACGATTTCGATATTTTCACCCATCCTGACCGAGTGGTTTCCGGAGTTGCCAAGCATGTCGCATGACGAGGGCCACCTCATGAGCACCAGCGAAAAGCTGGTTCGCATGGCCAACCAGATCGCCGCCTTTTTCCACTCAAAGCCGCGCGAGCAAGGCATTGCCGGCGTCGCCGAGCACATCAACAAGTTCTGGGAGCCGAGGATGCGCCGGCAATTGTTCGAGATGCTTGACAGCGGCGGCGATGGGTTCAACGAGCTTGTCGTCGCGGCAGCGCCACACATCAAGCGGCCGGGCGCGCCGGAGGGCGCAGGTTTCAGCGCTGGCGGAGCGAACACCGAGACAACCGCCGCGTCACAGAAGTAGGCGCCGCGGGCCCACATTCACGCTCTCTAAAGTTTCATCTGCCGCAAGCTGCGCGCCTCTGCTATGGTCCGCGACAAGAATTCGTCGGGTCGGGCGGACAACTCGTGAGGCCGATCGAAACTCGATACGCGCTCAGTGGCGACGTGCGGATCGCCTATCAGGTGGTCGGCCAGGGATCGCTCGATCTCGTCTTCGTGCCGGGTTTCATTTCCAATCTCGACCTGCACTGGGAAGACGAGGGCTACACCCGGCTGTTGAAGCGGCTTTCCGCGTTCTCACGGCTGATCCTGTTCGACAAGCGCGGCACCGGTCTGTCCGACCGCGTCGATGTCCACCACCTGCCCAGCCTCGAAACCCGCATGGACGATGTGCGCGCGGTGATGGATGCGACCGGCAGCGGCCGCGCCGCCTTGCTCGGCGCTTCGGAAGGCGCGCCGATGGCAATGCTGTTCGCCGCCACCTACCCGGAGCGGACGCGGGCGCTGGCGCTTTATGGCGGCTATGCGCATTTCCACAAATGGGTGATGCCGCCGGAGCGCCTGGAGGCGTTCATCGCGACGGCGGAGACCGCATGGGGCACCGGCGCCACCCTGCCGCA
The DNA here is from genome assembly GCF_000502835.1 of Mesorhizobium sp. LSJC280B00. GTDB lineage: Bacteria > Pseudomonadota > Alphaproteobacteria > Rhizobiales > Rhizobiaceae > Mesorhizobium. The sequence goes on along the minus strand of NZ_AYVL01000009.1, from coordinate 544 downwards.
TTTCGCGCCCGGCCGCGTCGACGATCCGCGTTTCGCCACATGGTGGGCGCGCTTCGAGCGGCTGTCGGCGAGCCCGACCGCGGCAATCGCCCTGGCCCGCATGAATGCGGCTATCGACGTGCGCGGTGTGCTGGCGGCGATCAGCGCACCGACGCTGCTCATCCATCGCCGCAACGATGCGCGCGTCGACCCGGAGGCCAGCCGCTTCCTGGCAAGGAAGATCCCGAATTCGCGGCTGGTCGAGGTGGCCGGGCGCGACCACCCGATCTGGACCGGCGATGTCGACCGGGTGGCCGATCTGATCGAGGAATTCCTGACCGGAGCGCGCGCCGTTGCCGAGGCCGAGCGCGTGCTGGCTGCACTGCTGGTCACCCGGATCTACGACACGGCGCGGCTTGGCGACCGCATGTGGAGCGAGCGCAGCCAGCGTTTTCAGGAAACATGGCGGCTGCTGGTCGGGCGCCATGGCGGCCGCCCGGCCGGCACGAATGGCGAGCTGATGATGGCGCGCTTCGACGGCCCGGCGCGGGCCGTACGCTGTGCG
>NZ_AYVL01000008.1 GCF_000502835.1 Mesorhizobium sp. LSJC280B00 | reverse complement strand
CGCCGGCGGAATCCGACACGTCACAACCGAGTCAATCCGTCGCAGCAAGATGTGTATACGCCCTAGCACTTTCGTGGGGGCGAGGAACCCAAGCTGGAATGAAGCCGCGATGCCAACCTGAAGCGATTTCCCTAAAACACAGCAAGTTTGTTCTTGCTTTGTGCCGGCAGCTATGCTACTAATTTCGGTATGGTGCCAATTGGCTCCAACGACCCGCCCACCGAGGCGGGTTTTTTATTTCAAGCTTTGAAGGTTCCGGTGTTGCCGACCTGATGTTGGCGGGACAGCGCCCTGGACAGCACCCCCTCTGGCCTGCCGGCCATCTCCCCCTCAAGGGGGGAGATTGGGTATCTTGTCTGCTTCCGCCAATCACCAACGTTGCAGGATTGGCGGCTAGGGCGAAGCTGCTGATCTCCCCCTGGAGGGGGAGATGGCCGGCAGGCCAGAGGGGGGCGCCGTAGAACTCGACGCGTGTGCCTGCCATTCTCTACGCCTCATCCTCATCGTCGAGCAGCCGGGTGGCGCGCCAGCGGGTCAGCACGATGTTGGTCTGTTCGATGACGAAGAAGCGCGCGGAATCGCGGTCATAGCCTTCGGCCAGCAGCTTTTCGTAGTCGGTGTGGGCGTGGCGAATATGCGCAATCGTCGCCAGCCATACGGCAATGCTCGGCGGCAAGCTCTTCATGTGCACGGCGCCGGCATCGGCACGGATATTTTCCATGTCGGCATAGGGCGCCAGCGGCAGGAGCGCTGTCAGCGCCTTGGCGATAGCGCGGCGGCGGCCGGTCGGCGCGCTCACTGCTCATCCCATCTGGGGGGCTCGCCCGATCTGGACGACTCGTCCCGCCCGGACATGGTCGCCTCGGCGAAGGCATCGGTCGAGGCGAAATAAGGCTTGATGTCGATGACCGGCGTGCCGTCGAGCACGTCGATGGCATCGAGATCGACGCGGCCGGTGTCGATGTCGACGCCAACCAGCCTGGCGACATGCAGCCCAATTGGGTTCGGCCGGGCAGGGGAGCGCAGCGAAAAGACGCCTTTCGGCTCCGTGGCATGGCGGGGTTTCTGGACAATCAGTTGCCGCGGTGCATGGTGCAGCCAGGACAGGACGATCACGTGGCTGGCGCGTTCCAGCCCAAGCAAGCCATCACGATAAGGCGGGTTGATGACCAAGTGCGCCGGCTGTCCCGTCTCCCGCGCGGCCTTCATGTTCTTGGGGCAAGTTTCCCGTGTCGTCCACGGCGAGGCGATGCGGCCGATGAAGACGACATGGCCATCCGGCGGCATCGTTGCCGGGTCGGTTTCCAGGAGCTTTTCGCCGCTGCGCGTCTCGAACATGGTTCTCGCCTCGATCATGCGTCCGTTTTTGCGCGATCCGCCACGCATGCGTCATTTTCTTGTCCGGAAGCGACATAGCGCTTGCAAGCCTATCCAAACCGACATAAACATATGTTTATATCTTTTCAAAGAGAATGCTCGCATGCATGTCGCTCTCGACACGATGGTAGATACATTGAAGGCGGCGGCGGAATCCAGCCGGCTGCGCATATTGGCGCTGCTGTCGCGCGGCGATCTGACCGTTTCAGATCTCACCGAAATCCTCGGCCAGTCGCAGCCGCGCGTCTCGCGCCATTTGAAATTGCTGCTGGAGGCAGGGCTGATCGGCCGCTACCAGGAGGGCTCGTGGGCGTTCTTCCGGTTATCGGATTCCGACGCGTCGCGCGATTTCGTGCTCAGGCTGGTCTCCGGCATCCGCGGCGCCGATCCGCAGGTCGAGCGTGATCTCGAACGGCTGGCCGCAGTCAAGCGCAAGCGGCAGGACCGGGCTGCCGAATATTTCTCGGTAAACGCCGCAAGCTGGGACCATATCCGCTCGCTGCATGTGCCGGATCGCGCGGTCGAAGCAGCTCTCATCAAGCTTGTCGGCAAGCGGCCGTTCCAGTCGATGCTCGATCTCGGCACCGGCACCGGACGGCTGCTCGAGATCTTTTCGCCGCTCTATCGGCGCGGTGTCGGCATCGACATGTCGCGCGAGATGCTGACGGTGGCGCGCGCCAATCTCGACAAGGCCGGCGTTTCGAATGCGCAAGTGCGCCAGGGCGATATTTTTGCGCCACCGGTCGAACGCGACGCCTTTGATCTCGTTACCATCCATCAGGTGCTGCATTATCTCGACGATCCCGCCCGCGCCATCCGCGAGGCGGCGCGTCTGTTGCGCCCGGCCGGCCGGCTGGTGATCGTCGATTTCGCGCCGCACGCGCTGGAGTTCTTGCGCGAGGAGCACGCGCATATGCGTCTCGGCTTTTCCGACCGGCAAATTGGCGACTGGTTTTCCGAGGCCGGCCTCGACCTTGAGGACAGCCAGGAATTCGAGCCGCGCGGCGGCAACGAGGCCAAGCTCACCGTCAAACTCTGGCTCGGCCGCGATCGGCGCATGCTGATTGCCGAGCCTTCCAACGACAGACAACCGGCCAATGCGTATCCGATAGGGGAAACCGCCTGATGAACCAGTTCCGCTTCTCCCGCCGCCCCGACATCGGCGACAAGGTCAGGGTTTCGTTCGAGTTCTTTCCGCCGAAAAACGATGAGATGGAAGCAAGGCTGTGGGACACGGTCACCCGGCTTGAGCCGCTCAAGCCGAAATTCGTCTCGGTCACCTATGGCGCCGGTGGTTCGACCCGCGAGCGGACGGCCCGCACCGTCAAGCGCATCCTCAATGAAACGACGTTGACGCCGGCGGCGCACATGACCTGTGTCGATGCGGCGCGTCACGAGGTCGATGCGGTGATCCGGGAGTTCGCCGATATGGGCGTCAAGCGTTTCGTCGCCCTGCGCGGCGATCCGGCCGAGGGCGTCGGCGCGGCCTACCGGCCGCATCCGGAAGGCTATGCCAATGGCGCCGAACTGGTTGATGCGCTGAAGGGCGCCGGCGATTTCGACATATCGGTCTCGGCCTATCCGGAAAAGCATCCGGAGAGTCCGGATTTCGCCACCGACTTCGACATGCTGAAGCGCAAGGCCGACAACGGCGCGACGCGGGCGATCACCCAGTTCTTCTTCGACAACGATCTCTATGAGCGCTATGTCGAGCGGGCACGGCGGGCCGGCATCTACATACCGATCGTGCCGGGCATATTGCCGGTGCACAATTTCACCCAGGTCGCCAACTTCTCGGCGCGGTGCGGCGCATTGGTGCCGGCATGGCTGGCCGAGCGCTTCGATGGGCTGCAGAACGATCCGCAAACGCATGCGCTGGTGGCATCTGCCGTGGCCGCCGAGCAGGTGCTGGACCTTGTCGAGCGCGGCGTCGGCGATTTCCACTTCTACACGATGAACCGGGCCGATCTGGTCTTCGCCATCTGCCACATGATCGGCATCAGGTCGCACGAAGTCGAGGCGGCGGGATCCGCCGCGGCGTAAGGCGGCAAGCTCCTTTTTGAAATGTCAAAGATCGGGGGAATGCAAAAGGCCGGGCAAAACGCCCGGCCTTCAAATGGTTTGGACTATTCGGTGCTGGTCTTCCCCCGCTCAGCGGCTTTATGGAAGGACGCCCATAATGAGGGCGCCGATGAATGCAAACGCAGCACAAATCATCAATGCGTTGATCGGCCTCGTCAGTCCCATGTCATAGCCTCCTCTTAAAGAGCTATGGCGAGAGTCTAGGGTCATTTGTGCCACAGGCAAGCAGAAACTTTGCTGCAATGCGACGAGATTGTGGAATTTGCGACCTGCCGTTTGCCGTTAGGCATTGAAACTCTTTGTCAAAAGCCGGCTCGGGACCTGTGAATAATTTGTGGCAAAGCCGTGGCAGCACGAGAATGGCAGCGCTACCGCGGCAGAAATCGGAATCGATTTTCGGAACGACTGAAGATTCGACGCGTCCTTTGCGCATCCAACCGGATGCTGCACGCTATACGCACTCTATACGAATGCGGCGGGCAATCGGCAGCGTTGTGAGATAGCCAGGACTTGAATTTTCTGCCAATTGGCAGTATATTGACTGCCAAGTGATGGAGGTCGGAATGAGTGTCGCTTATGCGGTTCGCGATCCTGCAAATCAGGCTTTGCCGGCAAATCTGGCGGATGCCTCGGCACGGGCGCGGCTCACGCCAGCGGCTGTTGCCGGCATCGTCAGGCTCGCAGACATCTGGCATCTGACCAGCACCGAGATCTGTACCTTGATCGGCGACGTGTCGGAGAGAACCTGGTTCCGCATGAAGAAAGGCGAGTGGGAGGGCGTTCTCTCCCAGGATTCGCTGACACGCATCAGCGCCCTGATCGGCATCTTCAAGGGACTGCGGCTTCTGTTCTCCGAAGCGCTTGCCGATGAATGGGTGCGGTTGCCGAACAAAGGGCCTCTTTATGGTGGCCGGCGCCCCCTGGACGTTATGATCGAGGGCGGCATTCCGAAGCTGCTGCAGGTTCGCCAACATATCGACGCTTTGCGCGGTGGACTTTGAATGCAGATCCCGCCGCGCGCTGACATTTCCCAGCGCGACACGATCCGGCTGATTTCGACAGGCAGGCTCAAGGAACCGGTCCTGATGCCATTGGCCAGGAATCATGGAGATTTGGAGGACCTTGCGGAGCTCGAAGGAGCCACCAGCGGCCGCCTTCAGGCGCAGCAAGGGGGATTGCCCGACCTCGATCCGCGCGAACTGGTTTTCGGGAGACCGGGCTACACCTTCATCAATGCGGCGTTCGCTTACACCCGTCCGGGCGGCAATCGTTTCAACGATGATGCCAGGGGCGTCTGGTACTGTGGGTTCGATGCGGAAACCGCGCTCGGCGAGGTCTCGTTTCATCTGACGCGCGAGCTTGCCGCGATCGAACGGTTCGAAAACGTCACCGACTACGCGGAGCTCGTTGCCGACTTCATAGGCTCGTTTCACGATCTGCGCGGTGCTGAGTTCAGCAAGGACCCGGTGCTCGATCCGGATACTGTCTTAGCCTATCCTGCCGGTCAGGCGCTGGCGAAGCAACTCCGCAAGCAAGACGCCGCGACCGGTCTTGTGTATCCTTCCGTGAGACATGTCGGCGGGACCTGCCTTGCCGCCTTCCTTCCCGATCTCNTATGCATGTCGTTATCGCAAAACCGCTGCACACCTTTGCGCGACATGCATTAGCGCCGCCCGAACAGGCGACCATCGATGGTGACGAGGCCGAGCGCGATCAGCGCCATGCCGCCCAATTCGAACAGTTCGAGCCGCTCGCCCAGGAACAGGAAACCGAGCAGAATGGCACTGGCCGGCACGATGAGCGTGACCAGCGAGGCGTTGGTGGCGCCGGTCGAGGCGACGAGATTGAAATAGAGGATGTAGGCGAAGGCCGTCGACAGCAGCGCCAGTGCCAGCACCGCCGCCCAGACCGGCGGCGAGGCCGAAAACAGATTGGCGGCATCATAGGTGAACAGAACGACCGGGATCATGATGATGGTCGAGCAGGTCAATTGTCCGGCGGCAATGACCGGTGACGGCACACCCTTGAAGCGGCGGGCGATCATCAGCGCAACCGCATAGGATAGCGACGCTCCGATGAGCGCGAATTTCGCCCAGACCGGACCGCCGAGCCCGGCGACGAGGCCGGGGCCGATCATCACCGCCGTTCCCGCGATACCGAGGGCGATACCGGCAAGCTTGTTCCACGACAGCTTTTCGTCCCTGGTCAGGGCGTTGGCGAGGATCAGCGTCCAGAACGGCGTCGTCGAATTGAGCACCGAGGCGACACCGGCGCCAAGCTCGGTCTGGCCGGCAAAGATCAGCGAGAAAGGGATGACATTGTTGGCGAGCGCCAGCAGGAAGAACAGGCCGGCATGCGGCAAGGCGAGGCGAAACGACGGGCCGCGGACCGCAAGATAGAGCTGCAACGCGATCGCCGCTATGGTGACGCGGAACAGCACCAGCACCAGCGGCGGAAGTTCCGCTACAGCAATACGGGCAAAGAAGAACGAGCCGCCCCAGATGGCGCCGAGCAGCAGAAGCTGCGCCCAGTCCTTGAGCACCATCGGACCGCGCATCGTGGTGGTGGCAGCTATCGCCATTGGTCGTCCTCCCAGACGAGATGCCTTGCTCTTCAGGCGTCTGTTCACGCCATACCCGATCCGGCCGCAAGGGCCACCCGAAACCTGAGCGATGGCCTAGCTCGCTCATAACTCGGCGTGCAGCACCGGCGTAGCGCCGCGAAGCCAGGGCGGCGAGACATAGAATTGTTTTCATTAGCCGCTAGCTTGGATTAATTGTGCGCAGCCTCAGTCAAGGGATTCGTCCATGCAGCGATTCGAAAATGCCCGCGAGGCAGCGCTGGCGCTTCGCCCGGACGATCCGATCTATTGCTTCCGCCCGCAGGTGCTGAAGGCGGACGCCAAACAGTTCATGGGCATGTTTCCCGGCAAGACCGCCTATGCGGTCAAGACCAATGGCGAGCGGATCGTGCTCAACGCGCTGGTCGAGGCCGGCGTCAGTGCCTTCGATGTGGCCTCGCCCGGCGAATTCGCCGCCGTGCGCGCCGTCTCGCCGGGCGCCGAGATGCTCTACATGCACCCGGTGAAGGCGCAGTCGGACATCAGGCTGGCGCTGGAAAAATACGCCATTCGCGTCATTTCGCTCGACCATGAGGACGAGATCACCAAGCTGACCAGGGTGGTGCGGGCTCTCGACATCGATCCGGGCGCCATCACCGTGTTCGTGCGCATCCAGACGAAAGGCTCGGCGGCCTACGAACTGTCGAAGAAGTTCGGCGCCGGACCGGCCAATGCGGTCGAACTGGCCGAACGGCTGAACCGGACGGGCTACAAGGTCGGGCTGTGCTTTCACGTCGGCAGCCAGATAGAGGATCCCGACACCTATGAGCGGGCGCTGGCCTCCGCCGACTGGGTGCGCAACCGCGTCGGTTTCGACATTGCCGGGCTCGATGTCGGCGGCGGCTTTCCGGCCGAATACGGTCATGATCCGAACAGCCGCAAGCCGGAAATGCCGTCGCTCGGCCAGATCATGTCGCGGTTGTCGGGCGACCTCCAGGAGTACCAGTTCGACCAGATGCCGCTGGTGGCCGAGCCCGGCCGGGTGATCGTGGCGCGCTGCCTGTCGCTGATCGTGCGCGTGCTGCTGCGCAAGGGCAAAAGGCTCTACATCAATGACGGCATCTGGGCGTCGCTGTCGGATTCATGGACCGGCAAGATCACGCTGCCGGCGCGCTTCATCCCCGATCCGGCGATCCGCTCGCGCAATGGCGAGGACAAGACCATCGTGCCGTTCAAGGTCTGCGGCGCGACCTGCGATTCCGTCGATATATTGTCGCGGCCGTTCTGGCTGCCCGAAACCGTCGATACCGGCGATTGGATCGAGATCGGCCATATCGGCGCCTATTCGCTGTCGCTCCGAACACGGTTCAACGGCTTCTATCCCGACACTTTCGTCGAGGTGGCGACGCCATTCGACGAAGGCGATGCGCCGCAGGGGTTTGCCAGCCTGGAGACGATGGCGGATTAGTTAATGGTGGAATAGTGAATAGTGAATAGTGAATAGTGAATAGAAGTAGTTCTTGCGTTCCGTCCCGCTCCCGTGAATCGTCACCATTCACCATTCACCATTCACCATTCACCATTCAGTCAGGCCACGCCGCCGCCGGCCTGGATATTCTCGCCGGTAAGCCAGCGAGCCTCGTCCGAGGCCAGGAAAACCGCGACATCGGCGACGTCGCGCGGTGCTCCGATCCGGCCGAAGGGCGACATGCCGGCGGCCACGGCGCGGTCCCGTTCGGGAAGCAGGTCGGTGTCGGTGAAGCCTGGTGAAAGCGCATTCACGGTAACGGAGCGCGGGCCGAGTTCGCGCGAGAGGACGCGGACGAACTGCTCGACGGCTCCCTTGCTGCCGAGATAGAGCGCCGTCTGCGTGAAGAACATCCTGGTTCCGCCGGTGGAGACGGCAATGATGCGGCCACCGTCGCGAACGCGGCGCGCCGCTTCCTGAAGCGTGAAGAAGGTGCCCTTGGCATTGGCGCCGAACACATTATCGAAGTCCGCTTCGGTGGCCTCGACGAGCGGCTTTATGACAGCGACGCCGACATTGGCGACGACGGTGTCAATCGGCCCCATCTGTCTTTCGGTTTCGTCGAACAGCCTGCGAATGTCGGGAATGCTGGAGACGTCCGCCTGGATGGCGACGGCTTTTCCGCCAATCCCTTCAATGGCGGCAACCACTTCCCTGGCTGCTTTCTCGTTGCCCACATAGTTGACGACCACGGCAGCACCCTTGGCCGCGAGCCCCTCGGCGATGGCGCGCCCGATGCCGCGCGAGCTGCCGGTCACAAGTGCGGTTTTGCCTTCGAGTGGACGATGCATGGCTGTTCCTTCCGTCTGATTACGGCCGCCTCGATCGAGCGGCGTTCCAGGGAAACCTATGGGCATGCTATTGCTCAGAGAATAGCCTATTATCTTACTGACTTGTTAAGCCTGGGGTACATAATGCGCGGAACCGAGTTTTCCGAACTCACGGCATTTGCAGCAATCATCGAAGAGGGCAGCTTCGTCCGCGCCGCGGCCAAGCTCAGGATTTCGCCTCCAGCACTCAGCCAGACGATACGCGGACTGGAAGAGCGTCTCGGTGTCCGCCTGCTCAACCGCACCACGCGCAGCATGTCGCCGACGGCTGAGGGCGAGAAGCTGTTTGCCCGCATCGCACCGGCGTTCAGCGAACTGGAAGGGGCCGTCGCCGACGCGCATGCATCACGCGGCCGGCCGGCAGGCTCGCTGCGCATCAATGTTCCGCGCATTGCCGCCACGCGTTTCATCGCGCCGATCCTCGGCGATTTCCGCCGCGCCTATCCCGATATCGCCCTCACAATCATTGTCGACGACATGCTCACCGACATCGTCGAGGGCCGCTTCGATGCCGGAATCAGATTGGGTGAGCGGCTGCACAAGGACATGGTGGCGGTGAAACTCAGCGAGGAACTCGAGATGGCCGCAGTGGCGGCGCCGAGCTATCTGGAGCATCACCCGATACCGCGTCACCCCGCGGACCTGCATCAGCACCAGTGCATCAATTTCCAGTGGCCGAGCGGCGGCAACATCTACCGGTGGGAGTTCGCCCGAGGCCAACGTGCTTTGGAAGTGGCCGTCAGCGGCGGCCTGACGATCAACGATACGGAACTGATGATCGGGGCGGTTCTGGATGGGGTCGGCGTGGCGTACATGCTGGAATATCAGGTCCGGCCATGGATCGAAGCGGGAAAGCTCATCCGCTTTCTCGACGCCTGGTCGCCGAGATTTCCGGGTTTTCATCTATATCACGCGAGTTCCCGCCAGGTTCCGGCGCCGTTGCGAGCGTTCATCGATTTCCTGCTTGCCAGGCGGTGATGTGAATAGTGAATAGTGAATAGTGAATAGTGAATAGTGGTAGCTCTGGTGCTCAATGCGGCTCCGGTGCTATTCTTTTTACCATTCACCATTCACCACCCTCACAGCCTGTCCAGCAGCTCCGGAGTCGGCCAGCCGTCGACCGGCAGGCCCAGCCGCTTCTGCTCGCTGCGGATCGCTTCGCGGGTGTTGGTGCCCAGTATGCCGTCGACGGTGCCGACGTCATAGCCTTTCGCCTCGAGCTTGGTCTGCAGCGCCTTCATCTGGTCGCCGTTGAGGCCGGGTTCGGGGTTGCGCGGATCGAATCGCGGCGCGCCCCCCAGCCGGGCGGCAAGATTTGCCGCGGTCAGGGCATAGGTGAAGGACTGGTTCCACTCGAGATAGACGTCGAAATTGTCGTAGGTCAGGAAGGCTGGCCCCTTGCGACCCATGGGCAGCGCCAGGCCGGCCTTCAGGCCGTTGTCGAGAAGCGGCGTACCGTCGGGCCTGGTAACGCCCCACTGCGCCCACTGCGTCAACGGCAGCTTGTTGGTGCGTCCCGTCTGCTCCCACGGCAAATCGTCGGGCACACGGACTTCCTCGATCCAGGGCTGGTCGCGCTTCCAGCCGCGCGACTGGATCTTGCTGGCCGTGCTCATGATCACGTCCGGCGCGCTGCCGCGCAGGTCGACCAAGCCATCGCCGTCGCCGTCGACGCCGTGGCCGAGATAGTCGGAAGGCAACATCTGCGTCTGGCCGATCTCGCCGGCCCAGGCACCGGTCACGTCGGCCGGCACCACGCCGCGATCGATCAACATCAGCAGCGGCACGATCTGCGGCCGGAACAACTGCGGACGGCGGCAGTCATGCGAGAGGCTCACCAGCGCGTTCAGCGTATGAAAATCGCCCTGCACGGCGCCAAAATCGGTCTCCAGGGCCCAGAAAGCGGCGATGACCGGCGCCTGCACGCCGTATTCGCGATCGGCGCGGACAAAGACCTCGGCATATTTTTGCAGATTGGCCGCACCTTGCTTCAGCCGATGGGACGAGATCATACGGTTCGAGAATTCGATGAAGGTCTGGGTGAAGACGCCCTGGGCACGGTCGCGTGCCAGCGCCTTTTCATCGAGGGTGGCGTTTTCCAGCGCAGAAAGGCCGGCAGCGCCGACGCCGGCCGCCCTGGCTTCCGCCGCCACGCCCTGCTTCCATGCCTCGAAATCGCCGCCGCATTGCTGTGCCGCGGCCGGCACGGCGCTCAGGAGCAGCGCCGCGAGAAATCCAAAGCGCGATCGCATCGCCATCCTTCCGAGAAGATTACCAGCGGTTGCGGGCATCCGTCATTGGCTGTGTCGAAAAGCAGGCGGCAGGCCTGGTGTCAACGGGTGTTCTGCCGCAACCACTTCTTCCACGCGGCTTCGGAGCCATTGAAGACGCTGATGTCGGCGTTTCCGGTCATGCCCGGCACGACGCCCGTTCCGGTATACTGCCAGAAGGTGAAGGGATGGCTGCCGTATTTCTGGCGCGGGTGGCCGGCGACGGAGCGCAGCCAGTAGGGGTAATTGCGGAAGCCCGATAAACCGTTATCTTCGAAGAAATCGACAGACGTGTAGATGATTGGCTTCTTGCCGTAGTATTTTTCGACGATTTCGAGGAACGTGCTCATCTCGCTGCGTACCGTGGCGGGATCGGGCCGCAGCTTGCAGGTCGGCGATTTCGGGTTCCATTCCATGTCGAGAACCGGCGGCATCGCCGAACCGTCTTTGGGCACGTTCTGGATGAACCAGCGCGCCTGGGTAGCGGCCGGCGTGCAAAAGTAGAAAAAATGATAGGCGGCACGGGGGATGCCCGAGGCCCTGGTGCGGCTCCAATGCTCGTTGAAAGCTTCATCGAAACGGTCTCCGCCTTCGGTTGCCTTGATAAAGGCGAAGGAGATGCCGCTGGCCCTGGCCGCCGGCCAGTTGATCGATGTCTGGTATTTGGAGACGTCGGTGCCGTGGACGGCGTAGCTCCACGGTGCGCCGCTGTCCCATTCATGCGGGTCGGAATCGGCAAAACGCGGCGCGCGTACCGCAACCATCGAGGCGCTGGACGACGACAGCGATGGCGTCAGATCCTCGACCGTCGAGCAGGCGCCAAGCAGCATCAGCGTGATGAGGACCGCGAAACGGCGCATCGCTACTTCCCGAGCCGGTTTCAGCCGGCCGCTGATGGGCCTTTCCGCGGGTGGCCCCTCGACCGGGCGCGGCGCGTTTGAAACCGACTTACGCGACGCGCCTGGATCTTCGTTTCATGCATTCCCAAACCGTTACGCAGTTTGGGACGCACGCATTCAAGCCCCGCCGGACGGTCACCCCACAGGATCGCCCGGTCTGTCCTAAGCGCGTCGCTTCGACGCGCTTAGCTCTTTTGTCTATGCATGTCGTTGTCCCAAAACCGCTGCGCACTTCTGGGCGACATGCACCTGTGATCGCCGATCATGGTTGATATTCGGTTGACGGCGCTCGACAAGAGCCGCGATTTTGCCGAAACAATGGCGGCAAATCGATGACATAGATCGAGCGCGCCCGGGGGAACTCAAAATGCAGATCCTTTTGAAGTTCGTCAAATGGCTGCTCGGCTTGGCTGTGCTGGCCGCCGCGGTACTCGCCGGCTGGCTGTATTTCGCGCCGCCGGAACTGATCCGCGTCGGTTCCGGCTATGCCGCCAAGATCGTCTGTTCGAACGTCTTCATCGCCGGGCGAGACGCCGACGATGTGCTTGCCGTCGATGTGCAGGCGCCGGGTCATCCGCTGCTGAAGCTGATGAGAGTGTCGGTGGACAAGGAGAAGGGAACGGTTTCGGCGGGCCTGTTCGGCGTGCTCGGCAAGAGTGTCGCGGTCGCCCGCGACGGGCTCGGCTGCGCTTCGGTTCCCGACGGCGATATTGCCGCCGCCAAGGCTATCGCGGGAGCCGCGCCAGCGGCGGCGCCGCTGCCCGATGCGATCTGGCCGGAGGGCGACAAGGTCGGCGCCTCGCAGGATCCCGAGGTCACGGCAATTCTCGACGATCCGGCGTTGACCGGTGCCGGCATGCGGGCGGTGGTGGTGGTCAAGAACGGCCGCATCGTCGCTGAGCGTTATGGCGACGGCTTTTCCGAAAAGACGCCGCTATTGGGCTGGTCAATGACCAAGACGGTGAATGCGGCGATCGTCGGCACGCTGGTGAAGGAGGGCAAGCTGGCGATGACCAACCAGGGTCTGTTCGGTCCCTGGAAGGGAGATGGCCGCGCCGTGATCAGCCTCGCCGACATGATGGCGATGTCGAGCGGGCTGGAATTCAACGAGGATTATGGCGACGTCGCCGACGTAACGCGCATGCTCTATCTCGAACCGGACATGGCGGGCTTTGCCGGATCCAAGCCGCTGACCGGCGAGATCGGCAAGGTGTTTTCCTATTCGAGCGGCACGGCGGTGATGCTGTCCAGGCTGTGGCAGGACGCAATCGGCGACAAGGACAAGGCACTGGCCTGGCCGAGGACCGCGCTGTTCGATCCGCTCGGCATGCAGAGCGCTGTGCTTGAGGCCGACGAGCACGGCACCTTCGTCGGCTCGTCCTATCTCTATGCCACGGCATGCGACTGGGCGCGCTTCGGCCAGTTCCTGCTGCAGGGCGGCGTCTGGAACGGCCAGGAGATCCTGCCCGCCGGCTTCGTCGACTGGATGCGGGAACCGGCAACTGCCTCGAAAGTCTACGGCAAGGGGCAATTATGGATAGAAGGACCGGGCGACGAAGAAAACCCCGGCGCCGGCACTGCCGCCGGCCTGCCCAAGGACACCTATTGGATGGAGGGGCATGATGGGCAAACGGTTGCCATCATCCCCTCGGAGCAGCTGGTTGTGGTGCGGCTCGGGCTGACGCCGGCCAGGCTCGGCTATCGGCCGCAGGCGATGGTGGCGGCGCTGATCAAGGCGCTGCACTGAGGAATGCGGCGGTCGCAGTCTTGTCTATGCGACTGTCGCCAAAGGTTTGGCGCGATCAACACGCGCCCGCTCGTCGGGTGAGTTCATAACCGTCCAAAGATCATTACGGCGCTGGACGTTCAACCAGAAATCCGGGCTGTTGCCAAACACCCGCGCCAGAATGAGCGCGGTAGCCGCCGTCACGTTGCGGCGGCCGTTGCACAATTCGTTCACATGCTTGCGCTGGACGCTCATAGCTTCGGCCAAAGCCGCCTGTGTCAGGCCGAGTGGTTGCATGAATTCTTCCGTAAGAATTTCGCCAACCGTTGCTGGCTTGCGTGCGGTCATCAACATGTCTCACCTCACTTATATATAACTGTGGTCGTCGAGATAGATGTCCGACGCCTCGCCCCGGCCCCAGTCCCAGCGGAAGACCAGCCGCCATTGTTTGTTGACACGGATCGAATGGAAGCCTTCGAGATTGCCGCGCAACTTCTCGAAATGGTTGCTGGGCGGCACACGCAAATCCTGATCGATCGCCGCGTCGTCAATCATCTGGAGCTTGCGGAACAAGCGGCTTTCGAGATCGGACGGAATATTGCGGGAGTGGGTGTCGTCCACGAAGAAAGCCCGCAGCCATCCATCTCTAAAGCCGATGATCATCCCATGCTTCCGGCGAGGAGATAATGTACCACTCCTTGGGTCATATGGCAATGTGTGATTTAGCCAATTAACTGATTTCAGCCACGGCCCTCATTTAGGATTGGAGCCCCAAAACCTTCCACGGCAAAATTGATATTAGATGGCGATCTTGCTCACGGCGAGCCAGCTGTAGCCGCGATAAAGTGTTTTGAATCGAACGCTTGCGCCAACTCTTGCAGATTCCGAATCCAGAATCGCGCGCAACGATTGACGCGGCTCGACGTGGAATTTTTTCAGCCAGCCGCGCAACAGCTTGCGGAACCAGCTGGGCAAGGCTTCCTGCTGGCCAAAATCGACGACATGCAGCGAGCCACCCGGTGACAGAGCAGCAAGAGCCGCGGATACCGTCTTTTCCCAGCCGGGGATCATCGACAGCGAATATGAGACAAAGACGCGGTCGAAACTTTCGACGCCGAACAGCGCTTTCGCGTCGAAATTCGTGGCATCGCCGCGCGCCAGCGTGACGCGGCCGGAGAGGCCTTCGCGCGCGAGGGCGGCAGTGGCCGTCTCCAGCATCTCGGCCGAAATATCGAGGCCGAAGAAGCGCGCGCCGGGATAGCGGCGGGCGGCGAGGATGATGTTGCGGCCGGTGCCGCAGCCGAGCTCGAGCACGGTGCCGCCGGCCGGCACATCCAGTCCGGCGATAAGCCGGTCGCGGCCCAGCAAATAATATTTGCGGGTCAGGTCGTAGATATGACGCTGCCAGCGGTAGACGCCGTCCATCAGTTCGGCATGGCTGGCCGGCAAGTCGGTCGTGCTCATGCGGACCGCTTCACATAGAGATGGAAGCCGCCATAGATGGCCGAGCGGTCGCGCGCCGAAAACTCGCGCGAGGCGTCGTTCTCGTAGCGCCACTGATCGAGCAGCGAATTCGAGACGCGGCCGGGCAGCAGGCTGGGTTCCGCTGCGGTGCGGAAGATGACGCGGGCGCCGGTGGAGGCGGTTCGGGTGATCTCGGCCCACAACTCGTTGAGCTGGTCGTCGGTCATCCAGTCCTGTGCATCGAGCAGCACGAAGCGATCCACCGAGCCGGCATCCTTGCGGGCAAGGAACTCGATCAGATTGGCGTGGTGGATGGCAACGCGATCGACATTGTTGCGGATCGTCTTGTAGTTGCGCTTTTCGAGATAGGCGGGCAGGGCGGCCTCGCCCGGATCAGGGTAGCGGCGGGCGAAAGCCTGCCAGGCGAAATAATTGGTCTTCAGCGGAAAATCGCAGGCGAGCTTTTCCAGTCGTGCCTTCAGCACGCTGGCCATGGTGCCGTCACCCGAGGTGATCAGCGAATCGTACTGGGCCGGCGGAATGCCGAGGCCGAACAGCGAAGCCTTTCGCGAGGTCGCCCATTTCAGCAGCGGTTTTTCGAAGACCGGCGCCAGCTCTTCGTCGAAGAAGCGGCGCTGATCGGCGATGGTCTTGGCGTCCATGATTCCGGCCGGGTCGACGCCGAAGAATTTTGCGGTGCGATGGCCGATCGCAATGAACAGGCCAAGCAGGCCGGTCTGGTAGAAATTGCGGTCGAAGACGGCGATGCGGCGACGGCCGCGCCAGTTGCGGCGCTCCCAATAATGGCGGCTGACCGGGTCGAGATGCGGTGCGATGAAGCGATCGTAGGCCTGTGAATTGTGCCCGGTCTCAGCCGCGCCGAAGAAACGGAACAGGTCGCCCTGCGACGGCAGGTGACGGACGGCTTCGAGCTTCATGCGGTTCAGCGCGATATGGGCAGCGTTGAGGTCGACGGCATCGATCCTTTCCGGCGAGCGGGTGAGATAGGCAAGGATGTTACAGCCGCCGGAGGCAATGGTGACGATGCGGTGGCCCGTCCCGAGCTGCATCGCGTCCATGTCGATTTCGGGGTCTTCCCAGATCTGCGGATAGACGAGGCCGGAGAACAGGAAGGCGAACAGGCGCTCGGAGATGCCGGCTTTCGACAGCGGGCGGTTCTGGTAGACGGCCTTGCCGACTTCCTTGCCGCGGCGAAAAACCAGGTCCCCAGAAATGTCCGTCATGGCAAGGCGATTCCCCGTTTGCTTTGCCGCAAGCGGGTAGCGCAGGGTGATGACAGGCCAGTGACAGCCTGTTGACGCGAGTTCAGGCCTTGCCAAATCCACCTGGGGTCGGCGTCGTCACGATGACCGCCTCGCCAGCGTCGAGGATGGTCTGATCGCAGGCTTTCAGCGTCTCGATCGCGCCGGTCTTGCGGCGGACCTTGGTCGAACCGGCCTCGCCATCGCCGCCTCCGTCCAGTCCCCGCGGCGGGCGGTTGCGATGCGAGGACAGGATCGCGCATTCCATTTTTTCGAGGAAGCGGATGGTGCGCCCGGTGCCGTCGCCGGCATTCCATTTGCCTTCGCCGCCGGAGCCTTCGCGGATATGAAAATCCTCGAGCAATACCGGGAAACGCAGTTCCAGCACTTCCGGATCGGTCAGGCGCGAATTGGTCATATGGGTGTGGACGCCGGAGGTGCCGGCAAAACCGCGGCCGTCGTTCATCCGGCCAGCCGGCGAGCCCGAGCAGATCGTCTCGTAATACTGGTACTGCTTGTTGCCGAAGGTGAGATTGTTCATCGTGCCTTGCGCATTGGCCATCGCGCCCATGGCGCCGAACAGCGCGTTGGTGACATGCTGCGAGGTCTCGACGTTACCGGCGACGACTGCCGCGGGATAGGCGGGCTTCAGCATCGAGCCGTCGGGAATGACGATGTTGATCGGCCGCAGACATCCGGCATTCATCGGGATGTTGTCTTCGACCATGACGCGGAAGGCATAAAGCACAGCGGCTCGGGCGACTGGCTCTGGCGCATTGAAATTGTTCTTCATCACCGGCGACGTTCCGGTGAAGTCGACGGTCGCTTCGCGCTTCCGCCGGTCGACCGATATCTTCACCTTGATCATTTGGCCGGTGTCGGTCGGATATTCGTATTCGGAACTGTCGGGCAGCCGCTCCAGAACGCGGCGCACGCTTTCGGCGGCATTGTCCTGGACATGGCCCATATAGGCTTCGACGACATCGAGGCCGAAATGCGCGACCATCTTGCGCAGCTCGGCGACGCCCTTTTCGTTCGCGGCGATCTGCGCCTTGAGGTCGGAGATGTTCTGGTGCGGATTGCGCGCCGGGTAGGGGTGGTTGGTGAGTAGCGTCTCCAGGTCCTTCTCGCGGAACCGGCCGCGATCGACGATGCGGAAATTATCGAACAGCACGCCTTCCTCGTCGACGGTTGTGGCAAGCGGCGTCATCGAGCCGGGCGCGGTGCCGCCGATGTCGGCATGATGGCCACGCGAGGCGACGTAGAAGAGGATCTCCTCCCCCCTCGAGGGGGAGGTGGCGGCGAAGCCGCCGGAGGGGGTCGTTGCGGCAGTGCTCGACGCATTTGTGGTGCCTTCTGCGAGGACCCCACCCGGCCGCTTCGCGGCCACCCTCCCCTCAAGGGGGAGGGAAAACACCGGCGTCACCACTGTGATATCAGGCAGATGGGTGCCGCCATTGTAAGGTGCGTTCAGCGCAAAGACGTCGCCGGGGTGAATGTCGCCGGAATTGAGCCGGATGATGGTCTCCACCGAGCGGTCCATCGAGCCGAGATGCACCGGCATATGCGGTGCGTTGGCGACCAGCGCGCCATTCCGGTCGAAGACGGCGCAGGAGAAATCGAGCCGCTCCTTGATGTTGACGGAATAGGCAGTGTTTTGCAGCGTTACGCCCATCTGTTCGGCGATCGACATGAACAGGTTGTTGAAGACCTCCAGCATCACCGGATCGGCTTCGGTGCCGAGTGCGGCCTGTCGGCGCTTCTTCTCGACGCGCCGCATCAATACGTGGTCCTTGGCGGTGATCTCGGCCTGCCAGCCCGGCTCGACGACAATGGTCTGGTTCGGCTCGATGATCAAAGCAGGGCCGGCGATCTT
Organism: Mesorhizobium sp. LSJC280B00; assembly: GCF_000502835.1. GTDB lineage: Bacteria > Pseudomonadota > Alphaproteobacteria > Rhizobiales > Rhizobiaceae > Mesorhizobium. The sequence goes on along the minus strand of NZ_AYVL01000008.1, from coordinate 406,999 downwards.
GTTACCAGGCTTCAGCGTTTCGCGAGGGAAGATGCCGGCGTCGCGCCAGACGCCGTCGACAAAGATTTTCCGGTTCCCGGAAGGACTTGCGGCCATGTCTTCAACAACTGAATCGCTTTCGTCGCGGCCGGTGCCGCCGGTATCGGTACCCTCGACGCCGACCGATTCGACGATCATCGGCTTGTCGTCGTAGACGAAACCGAACTGCGCCTTGTGCGCCAGTTCGAAGTCCGCCTTGGCCTGCGCAATCGAGCCGTGCCCGAAGTTCACAGGCAGCGCGGTATCGGTGCCGTCGTAGCGGATCTGCAGCACCGGTCTCGAGGCGACCGCGTCTTCGCTGATGCCTTGCGCGGCGAGTTCGTCGATGACGGCTTTGCGCAGCGTTGCGATGAGTTCATCGATCGCTGGCCCGGAATTGTCCGCCAGCGGCTTCAGCAGCGCCTGCTGGCGTGACGCAAATACAGAGGATAGGCCGATGCCGTATGCCGAGAGCAGGCCTGAGAAGGGATGGATCAGCACCGCCTCCATGCCGAGCGCATCGGCGACCAGGCAAGCGTGCTGGCCGCCGGCGCCGCCGAAGCAGTTCAGGAGGTATTCGGTGACATCGTAGCCGCGCTGCACCGAAATCTTCTTGATGGCGTTGGCCATGTTTTCGACGGCGATGGTGATGAACCCTTCGGCGACGGTTTCCGGCGAGCGGCCGTCGCCGATCTCGGCGGCAAGTGCGGTGAATTTTTCGCGAACCGTCTGGACGTCGAGCGGTTCGTCCTGGCCCGGTCCAAAAATAGCCGGGAAGAACTCGGGCTGCAGCTTGCCCAGCATGACATTGGCGTCAGTGACGGCCAACGGGCCGCCGCGCCTATAGGCGGCCGGGCCGGGATTGGCGCCGGCCGAATCCGGCCCGGCGCGAAAGCGGCCGGCCTCGTAATGGAGGATCGAGCCGCCGCCTGCAGCAACGGTGTGGATGCGCATCATCGGCGCGCGGATGCGCACGCCGGCGACCTCGGTGTCGAAGGCGCGCTCGTAGTCACCATCGTAATGGGCGACATCGGTGGAGGTGCCGCCCATGTCGAAGCCTATGACTTTGCCGAAACCGGCGAGTTTTGCCGTCTCGACCATGCCGACGACACCGCCGGCCGGGCCGGACAACAGCGCATCCTTGCCCTGGAACATGTCGGCGGCGGTGAGGCCGCCCGACGACATCATGAACATGAGGCGAGGGCTTTCCCTCCCACTTGAGGGGAGGGTGGCGGCGAAGCCGCCGGGTGGGGTCGGCTCGACTGGGTTCGACACTCTGGCGGTGCCTTCTGAGATGACCCCCTCTGGCTGCTGCGCAGCCATCTCCCCCACAAGGGGGGAGATTGGCGCGGCACCCAGTTCCGCCGCAACCCTTTGCACATACCTTGCCAGGATCGGCGACAGATAGGCGTCGACCACCGTGGTGTCGCCACGGCCGACCAGCTTGATCAGCGGCGAGACCTCGTGACTGACCGAGACCTGCGAGAATCCGAGCTTTCGACAGACTTTGGCGACCGCCTTTTCGTGCTCGGGATGTTTCCAGGCATGCATGAAGACGATCGCGACCGCATCGATGCCATCCGCCTTGGCTTGCTCAATAGCCGGGCGTACCGAAGCAATGTCGAGCAGGCGCTCGACACTGCCGTCGGCGCGAACCCTTTCGTCGATCTCGACGACACGCTCATAGAGCTGTTCGGGAAGGATGATCTGCTTGGCAAAGATATCGGGCCTGGCCTGATAGGCAATCCTCAGCGCATCGCGGAAGCCTTTGGTGATGAGCAGCAGCACACGGTCGCCCTTGCGCTCGAGAAGGGCATTGGTGGCAACCGTGGTGCCCATCTTGACATCGCCGATCAGAGCGGAGGGGATTGGAGCGCCGGGTTGGACGCCGAGCAGCTCGCGAATGCCCTGGATGGCAGCGTCGGCATAGGCTTCGGGATTCTCGGACAGCAGCTTGCGCGGGTTGAGCGCGCCTTCCGGGTCCCGACCGATGACGTCGGTGAAGGTGCCGCCACGGTCGATCCAGAAATCCCATTTTGCGGTCATGGCAGTGGCTCCCGGGATTTTCCCTGTTCGATCTGTTAGCTCGCGAGGCCCTGACCGGCAATCGTCAAGTGATTGGAATATGTTACAGGCAGAAATGCAACGTTACGAAACTCATGCGCAGCTTACGCATTGTGTCCTCGACCGCCGCCGGTAACGGAGGCGTGATTAGAGGAGAGATATCATGAAGAAACTCATTCTTGCGTCGGTGTCGGCGCTTGCGTTGCTTGGCCTTGCCGCCTGCAGCAACAGCGGCACCGACAACACCACGACGCAGAGCACCAACCCGCCGGCATCCGACCAGACGATGAAGCCGGCTGCTCCTGACGCCAACAAGCCTGCCGAGCCGGCTCCGGCTCCGGCGCCTGCGCCGGCTGCTCCGGCTCAGTAGTCAATGTGACAACCAAGGAAAGGCTGGCCTCATAGGCCGGCCTTTCTGCTGCTTACGATGCCAGCGCCTGGCGGCCGAGTGCGACGACGTGAGCGCTGGCGCCAGCCGCCTCAGGCATTGCGCCAAATCGATTGGGCCAGCCCCTGCGTCACTGTCTTGGCTTGATAGCGATGGGTGGTTAGCCCTATGAAGCCCCCATGTCGATTTGGGACCGCCTTGGTGACTTCGTCACACGCGTTTCATCTTCAGCGTCGTCAGGCGTCGCCGAAGTGGTCGAGGCCGTGCGCACGGTTTTCTCCGGCGATGCCGATCTGCGCCGGCGCGTCGCCTTCTCGGTGGCGATGATCGCCCTGTCGGCCAAGATGGCCAAGGCAGACGGCATCGTCACGCAAGACGAGGTGCGCGCCTTCCAGGAAATATTCGAGGTGCCGAAGGAACAGAGGCGCAATGTGGCGCGGCTCTACGATTTGGCCAAACGCGACATTGCCGGTTTCGAGACCTATGCCGAGCGGATGGCGCAGCTTTGCGGTTCGGGCCATTCGAACTGCCTGATGCTCGAGGACATACTCGACGGGCTGTTCCACATCGCCAAGGCCGACGGGCTGGTGCATGAGCGCGAGGGCCAATTCCTGCATCGCATCGCCGAGATATTCCGCATCGATGAGGCGCATTACCAGAGCATCCTGGCCCGGCATGTCGATCTGGGTGCGGCCGATCCTTATATTGTGCTCGGCATCGAGCGTGGCAAGCCGTTCGAGGAGGTCCGCAGGCGCTACCGCAAGCTGGTCTCCGACAATCATCCGGACCGGCTGATCGCACGCGGCCTGCCGCAGGAATTCATCAAGATCGCGACGACCAGGCTGGCGGCGATCAACGCGGCCTATGAAATGATCGAGCGAGGCCTGCGGCACGCATGAGCGGCTTTCCGCCCGATGAGCCGAGCGCCGAGGTCAGGGTATCGCCGAATTTCGGACCACGGCGCGGGACGCTCGGACCCGATATGATCGTGCTGCACTACACCGGCATGGCAACCGGCGCCGGTGCCGAGGAATGGCTTTGCGATCCGGCAAGCGAGGTCTCGTCGCACTACCTGGTCCATGAGGGCGGCCGCATTGTTCAGATGGTAAGGGAAAGCGACCGCGCCTGGCATGCCGGCAGGAGTTCGTGGTTCGGGCTGAACGACGTCAACTCCTGTTCGATCGGCATCGAGATCGTCAATCCGGGGCATACGCTCGGCTATCGCAACTTTCCAAAACCGCAGATCGACGCGGTGATCGGCCTGTGCGCCGGCATCGTCGAGCGCCATTCCATTCCGGCGCAGCGGGTGCTTGCCCATTCCGACGTGGCACCGGGGCGAAAGGTCGATCCAGGCGAGAAATTTCCATGGAAGGCCTTGTTTGCTGCCGGTATCGGCCATGTTGTGCCGGCAGCACCGATCCGGCGCGGCGCCGTGCTGAAGCCAGGCGATACCGGCGCCGAGGTAGAGGCGCTGCAGTCGATGCTGGCGCTCTATGGTTATGGCGTCGAGATCACCGGCACTTTCGACCGGCAGACCGAAATCGTGGTCGAGGCATTTCAGCGGCATTTCCGGCTGCGCCTGGTCGATGGCATGGCTGACGGATCGACGATCCGCACGCTGGAAAGGCTGCTCGCTTCCGTAAGGATAGCCTCTCTCAAATAATCTTTTGCCAGCTTAAAAGTTACAATCTGTTACTCAAAGTGACTTGCGTCGCCTTCTTTGGCGCCAATTCCGTCGTCAAAGGCGATCCGTACAGATTGTCGGACGTCTATCCCCCACATGTTCCGATGTTGATTGAGGGTATCTGCGCGAAGTTCTTTGTGCAGATCAAACAGAACAGGATCACATGCAGAAATTGACCGTTTTAACGGCAGCCATTGCTGCCGGCGTAATGACTTTTGCCTTCAGTGCGGCGAACAGCGCACCGCTGAGCCAGCGGGCCGATCAGGGCTTCAGTGCCGCAGCCGGCAAAACCGCCATGCCGAAGGGTGGTGCAAAAGTAGAGAAGACCGCCACCGCAAAAGTGGAAAAAGCGGCCGCGGTAAAGACGAAAAAGCCAGTCTCCGCGAAAAGGCCAACCGCTGCGAGAAAGACAATCGCCAAACAGCATGTGAAGCGTAACCGCAAACGCATCGACCGCATGGCAACGGCGTCAGTCGCTCCGAAGAGCAGGCCAGCGCCTCAGGCGGCGGTAGTCGGCGGCAGCGGACAGTATTCGGCGATCATTGCGCGTTATGCCGCCAGCTATGGCGTCCCGGTGTCGCTCGCCAACGCCGTCATCAAGATCGAAAGCAACTACCAACCGAACCAGGTCGGCAGCGCCGGCGAGATCGGCCTGATGCAGATCAAGCCGGCGACGGCAAGGATGATGGGCTATAGCGGTTCGGTTCAGGGTCTCTACGATCCCGATACCAACATCAAATACGGCATGAAGTACCTTGCCATGGCGCGGGATCTCGGCGGCGGCACGACCTGCGGCACGATCCTGAAATACAATGCCGGCCACGCCGCCACACGGATGAACCCGGTGTCCGCAGCCTATTGCGGCAAGGTCAAGGTGCAGCTGGCACCCGCCTGACAAGCGACAACTTGCTTTTTCGTTTGCGTTTTCGGGCCTGAACCCCTTTATACGCCTTGCCAGCTGGCCGGGCGGCCGCACCCGCGAAGCCGAAAGGCTGCGGGTGAGGAAAGTCCGGGCTCCATGGAGACACGGTGCCGGTTAATGACCGGCGGGGGCGACCCCAGGGAAAGTGCCACAGAAAGCAAACCGCCACGATCCAATCGTGGCAAGGGTGAAAGGGTGGGGTAAGAGCCCACCGCGCGACTGGCAACAGGAGCGGCACGGTAAACCCCACCGGGAGCAAGACCGAATAGGGGCGGTGCGAGGGGAAACCCTCGAGGGCTGTTTCCGGCTCACCGTCCGGGTAGGTTGCGTGAGGCGCATGGCAACATGCGCCCAAGATGAATGGCCGCCACGTTCTCGCCCCGTAAGGGGCGAGGGCCATACAGAACCCGGCTTACAGGCCAGCTGGCAGTTTTCCCCGATAAAAGGAAATCTCCTGATATCAGCAGGTTGCGTCTTCGGGCGCAGCCGTTGATTCACTTTCGACCCCTGCAGCCGAGCGCGACAATCCTTGAAATTGGTACGATTTAATCGTACCATTGAGAGATTGATCAGGAGTGCGCCATGGGCCACGTTGACAAACGCAGCATCACGCTATCGCCGGAACTGGCGGCGGCGGTCGACGACGTGGTCGCCGCCGGCGAATATGCCTCGGCGAGCGAGGTGATCCGCGACGCGCTGCGGCAATGGAAGGACCGGCGCGACCTGCTCGGCTACACGGTCGAGGAATTGCGCAAGCTGGTGCAGGAGGGGATCGACAGCGGACCGGGACGGTTTGCGTCGATCGACGAAATAAAGGCCGAAGCGCGGAGACGATTGAAACCCGACAGCGCGGCATGAATTTGCTGCCCATCATCCGAACCGCAAATGCGGAAGAGGATTTGATCGCGATCTGGCTTCATGTTGCGCAAGACAGCGAGGCTGCGGTCGATCGATTGCTCGATCGGATCGAAGCCCGCTGGCAGCAAGTGGCCACTTATCCCTTCTCAGGTGCCCCGCGCGAAGACATCGCGCCCGGCATCCGTCACCTGATCGTCGGCGTCGAAGAGGCGATCGAAATCGTTCGCGTCCTCCACGGCCGGCGCAAGATCGACGCCGATTCAGCCACCGATTGCGTCTAGCGACGCCTCGATCGCCTGCCAAAGCTCTTCCACCGGCTCGCAGCCGATCGACAGGCGAACGAAGCCGGGCGGAACGGCATCTCCCCTTTTTGATCGCCGTTCGGCCGAAGTGTGCACGCCGCCGAACGACGTCGCTGCCTGCATCAAGGCGCAATTGTTGATGAAATCCTCGGCCCTGTCCTCCGAGGCGAGCACGAACGAGATGAGAAAGCCGAAGCGCTCCATCTGGGCGCGGGCAAGATTGTGCGATGGATCGCTCTCCAGTCCCGGAAAGCGCAAGCCGCTGATCGCGCGATGGTTTTTCAGCCGTCGCGCTATCATTTCGGCGGAAGCGCACATGCGGTCGAAGCGCACGTCCAGCGTTTCGAGGCCGCGATGCACCAGCCATGCCTCGAACGGCCCGGGGATAGCGCCCGACGCCTCGCGCCAGTCGGTCACCCTCGAGATAATGTCCGCGTCGCGGCTGGCGACATGGCCGAACAGCACATCGGAATGGCCGTTTGGTGCCTTGGTGTCGGCGGCAATGACGATATCTGCACCGAGATCGAGCGGGCGCTGGCCGAAAGGCGTCATCGTCGTGTTGTCGACCACAAGCACCGCACCCGCTCTATGCACGGCCTCGGCGACGGCTGCGATGTCGCATATGTCCAGTCCTGGGTTGGCGGGCGTTTCGACGAAGGCAAGCCGATACCTATCGAAGCCGCCGTCGAGGAAGCTCGATGTTGGCCGGACATCATAAGCGACGCCGAAGGACTTCAGGAAGCGCTCTGCCAGCGCTCTCGTCGTGTGATAGCCGTCGGACGGCAGCAGGATACGGTCGCCGGCTTTGAGCAGGCCGAAAAATACTGCCGAGATGGCAGCCATCCCCGAGGGAAAGGCGACGCATGGGGCGTCTTCCAAATGCGCCAGCATGTGCTCGACCGCATCCCAGGTCGGATTGCTGAAGCGGCCATATTGATCGAAGCCGGTGGCGTCGCCGGGCGCATGAAAGATGGCGGCCATGGTCAGGGGCAAGGGGATCGGGTCGCCCTTGGCCAGCCTGCCGCGGCGCAGATGGGGAAGTGCCGCGGCGCGTGACTTGGCTGATTCGGACATGGTTTCAAACCTCGTTACTGACCGGAAAAGGAGATGCCGAGGCTATGCGCGGCAGCGATCCGCAGCAAGCCGGCTCCGGTTGGGCCACACGGCTCTAAACGCTTCGTTAGGCTTAATAGACGATAAAGACGGGAGTGCCGTCAAAGCTGCTCTCCCCAGTCGTGGCAGGCGCGTTTTGAAGACTGTTCCCGTTGACGCCCATAACACCCCATGATATCCCATTCCGATACTCAAGCCTTCGTTCCGTGTCAGGGTGAAGCGTACGCCAATCGGGCAGCCGCGGCGGCTGCGCGTTTGCCTGCGTTCGCCCGTTATAACGAAGTGGGTTTTGGGCGCCGACCGGGCTGGGGCGGCGCGGACAGGAAGATGCAGAGGGGTGCGGCGGCGCAAGCGGCCGTAACGCGTAATGGACCGGTTTCTGTCGAACGCGGTGAACAGGATCGATGTGAAGGGACGGGTGTCCGTGCCGGCGCATTTCCGTGCCGTTGTGCAGAAACGCGGCTATTCGGAACTTTATGCGCTACGCTGCCTGGATCGCCCGGCGATGGATGTCGGTGGGCTCGACCTGCTCGATCGCTACGAGCAGCGTATCGCCCAGGAAGACCCGTTCCTGCAGACGGCGGACGACATGTCGTTCTTCTGCCATGGCGATGGAACGTTTCTGAAGCTCGACCAGGACGGCCGTATCACGATGAGCGATTTCATTCGCGAGCATACCGGCATTTCAGCGGAAGTGGCCTTCGTTGGCCGCGGCAATTTCTTTCAGATCTGGGAGCCGGGACGGCTCAGCGCCTATGGGACGGAAGCACGCGCCCGGCTTTTGCAGCTTCGGCAGGGGACGAAGCCCGAGGAGCGGCCGGAATGATGGCGGGCGACGGCGATGAAGTTCATGCCGTTGGCGGACCAGCCCGTCACATTCCGGTCCTCCTTGCCGAAGTTCTGGAGGTGCTGGCGCCGACAAAAGGCGAGGTGATCGTCGACGGCACGTTCGGTGCCGGCGGCTACACCAAGGCCATTCTGGCAAGCGGAGCCTCGGTCGTCGCCATCGACCGCGATCCGGATGCGATCGCGGCGGGGCGGGCCCTTGAACAGCAGTCCGGCGGCAAGCTCAGGCTTGTCCAGGCACCGTTCTCGACGCTCGACGAGCAGGTTGAAAGTGCCGATGGCGTCGTGCTCGACATCGGCATCTCCTCCATGCAGATCGACCAGCCGGAGCGCGGCTTTTCATTCCGGGCCGATGGACCGCTCGACATGCGCATGGCGCAGGCGGGCCTGAGCGCCGCCGACGTCGTCAACACCTTCAAGGTGGGCGATCTTGCCCGCATCTTCGGTTTTCTCGGCGAGGAACGCCATGCCGGGCGCATCGCCCGCATGATCGAGAGCCGTCGCGAAAAACGCCCCTTCGAGCGCACGCTCGACCTTGCCGATGCCATCGAGACGCATATCGGTCGCGCGCCGAAAGACAAGATCCATCCGGCCACCCGCGTTTTCCAGGCGCTGCGCATCTTCGTCAATGACGAACTCGGCGAACTGGCCAAGGCACTGTTTGCCGCCGAGCGCGCGCTGAAACCGGGCGGGCGGCTTGTCGTGGTGACCTTCCATTCCCTCGAGGACCGCATCGTCAAGCGCTTCATCGCCGACAGAGCCGATTCAGCGACCGGATCGCGGCACCTGCCCGAGGCGCAGGCGCGCACCGCCACCTTCACCAAGAAGGGCGGCGGCGTGACGCCTGGCGATGCCGAGATATCGGCAAATCCGCGGGCGCGCTCGGCAAGGCTGCGCACTGCAATCCGTACAGAGGCGCCGGCGCGTGCCGGCGATTTTTCGATTTTCGGCCTGCCAAAACTGCCTGGCCCAAAGCTTCCCGGCGCCGATCGACCGGGAGAGAGGTGAGCACGTGTTTCGTACCAGCGACATAGTCCTGATCGCCGTCATGGTTTCGGCGGCTGCCCTGACCTACAAGACCAAGCGCGAGGCCGAGGAGCAACTGGCGGCAGTGCACAAGATCCAGGCGCAGATCCGTTATGAGGAGGACACGATCGACCTGCTCAAGGCGGACTGGAGCCTGCTTACCCAGCCGTCGCGCCTGCAGAAGCTCACCGAAATCTACAAATCGCAACTCGGACTCGAGCCGGTCAATGCGCGCCAGATCGTCGGGCTGGACGATCTGCCGGCGAAACCCGTCAACATCGAGGACCTTTCATCGCAGCGGCTGGGCGGCATGGCCGATATCGGCGGCAAGGATCCCGTGGTGACCGGAGGCATCGTCCAATGATCACCGGATTTCCAATCGCCGCCAGATTTCCAAAGATTGGCAGGCTGCTGAAGCGCGGTTCGAAGCCCGGCGCGGGCGGATCGATCGTGGTAGAAGGTGGCCGCAAGGCGACCGGTGGCAAGGGCAGGACCCGCATCGTCATGACGATGGCGGTGTTCTTCGGCATCTATTCTACCATTGCCGGGCGGCTGGTCTATCTTGGTTTCCAGAATCCCGACCTGTCGGGCGGGCCGCAGAGCCGGGTGACGGCATCGCGACCCGACATCGTCGACCGTAACGGCGAAGTGCTGGCGACCGACATCAAGACCGCGTCGCTGTTTGCCGAACCGCGCCGCATCGTCGATGCCGACGAGGCGATCGAAAAGCTGTCGACGGTGCTTCCCGAGATCGACTACGAGCAGACATATAACAAGCTGAAGAGCGGCGCCGGCTTCGTCTGGCTGCAGCGGCAACTGACGCCGAAGCAGCAGGCCGACATCATGCAACTCGGCATCCCCGGATTCGGCTTTCGCACCGAAAAGCGCCGGTTCTATCCGGCCGGCGAAACCTCGTCCTACATTGTCGGCCTCACCAACATCGACAATCAGGGCATCTCCGGCATAGAGAAATACATCGACGAACAAGGCTTGAGCGACCTTCAGGCGTCGGGTCTGGCGGTGGCCAAGGATTTGAAGCCGGTGCAGCTCTCGATCGACCTGCGCGTCCAGCATATCGTGCGCGACGAGGTCGCCACCGGCATGGAAAAGTACCACGCCATCGCGGCGGGCGCCGTTGTGCTCAACGTCAAGACCGGCGAGGTGCTGGCGATGGCGTCGGTTCCGGATTTCGATCCGAACAACCCCTATAACGCGCAGGACAAGGACCGGCTCAACCGTATGTCGGCCGGCCTCTATGAAATGGGGTCGACCTTCAAGAGCTTCACCACCGCCATGGCGCTCGATTCCGGCAAGATAACGCTGCAAAGCCGTTTCGACGCGTCGCGCCCGATCAGGATCGGCCATCAAACCATCCATGATTTCCATGGCAAGGGCCGGGTATTGTCGGTGCCGGAAGTGTTCATCTACTCCTCCAATATCGGCTCTGCCAAGGAAGCCGAAGCGGTTGGCATCGACGGACACCGCGAATTCCTGCATCGCCTGGGAATCCTCGAGAAGATGCAGACCGAACTGCCGGAAGTCGCTCGGCCGACCGAGCCCAAGGTCTGGAAGCAGGTCAATTCGATCACCATCGCCTTCGGCCACGGTGTGTCGACGACGCCGCTGCAGACAGCGGTCGGCTGCGCCGCGCTGATGAATGGCGGCTATCTGATGGATCCGACCTTCCTGCCGCGCACGCAGGAGCAGGCGATGGCGGTGGCCAAGAAAGTGGTCAGCGACAAGACGGTCGAGGGCATGCGCTATCTCTATGCACTCAATGCCGAAAAGGGATCCGGCCGCAATGCACGGGTGCCAGGATACCGGGTGGGCGGCAAGACGGGAACGGCGGAGAAGGTTGTCAACGGCCGTTACTCGAAGGAAAAGAATTTCAACGCCTTCGTTGCGGCTTTCCCGATGGACGATCCGCAATACATAGTGCTTACGATCGCCGACGAACCGAAGCCGGAAAAGCCCGGCATGGGTGCTACGGCCGCCTCGAACGCGGGCATCATGGCTGCAAACATCATCCGACGTGCGGCTTCCATGCTTGGCGTGAAGCCAGATTTCAGCCATGAAAATGGTGCAACGCTGGTTTCCTATCAGTGATTCTTGGGGCGCGCCGGCAACTGCGCGCTATTTTGTTGCGATGAACGGGGTTCGATGAAGCTGAAAAATCTAGCCGGTATCCTGCCTGTCGAGGGGACAGCTTCCTTCGACATGGAGGTTACAGGGATTTCGTCGGATTCCCGCCAGGTAACACGGGGCGTCGTCTTTTTCGCGCTCACCGGCTCCAAGGCGGATGGCGCAGCCTACGCCGCCGATGCCGCGAGCCGAGGCGCTGCAGCGATCGTGGTCGGCAAGGGCAGTGCCGTCGCCGGGCTGCCAGTCCCGGTTCTTGTCGTAGACGATCCGCGCCTTGCGCTGGCGCTGAGTGCTGCACGTTTTTTCGGCATGCAACCGCAAACCATGGTCGCGGTGACCGGAACCAGCGGCAAGACCTCGGTCGCCGCATTCACCCGGCAGATATGGGAGCAGGCGGGTTTCGCCGCCGCCTCGATCGGCACGACCGGCGTGGTGGCGCCGGGCCGCAACGAATATGGCTCGCTGACCACGCCGGATCCGGTGGCACTGCACAGGCTGCTCAAGGAGCTGGCGGAGGCCGGCGTCACCCACGCCTCGATGGAAGCGTCCAGCCATGGCCTCGACCAGCGCCGGCTCGACGGCGTCAAGCTTGCGGCCGGCGGCTTCACCAATCTCGGCCGCGACCATATGGACTATCATCCGACGGTCGAGGACTATCATCGCGCCAAATTGCGTCTGTTCGACGCGCTGCTGCCGAAGGGCGCGCCGGCGGTCATCTTTGCCGACGACCCGTGGTCGGAGCCGACGATCAAGGCGGCGCGGGCAGGGGGACTGAATGTGCTGACCGTCGGCCGCCACGGCGATTTCCTGCGGCTGAAGCGGGTCGAGCACGAGCGCCACCGCCAGCGCGCCGAAGTCGAAGCGGACGGCGTTCTCCATGAAGTCGACTTGCCGCTGGCCGGCGACTTCCAGATTGCAAATGCGCTGGTGTCGGCCGGCCTCGCCATTTCGACTGGAACATCTGTTGCCAAGGCGTTGATGGCGCTGGAGAAATTGAAGGGCGCGCCGGGACGGCTCGACCTTGTCGGGACGGCCGCTAACGGCGCACCGGTCTATGTCGACTACGCGCACAAGCCGGATGCGCTGGAAAACGTGCTGGCTTCGGTGCGCCCCTTTACCACCGGCCGCGTCATCGTCGTATTCGGCTGCGGCGGCGACCGCGACCGGGGCAAACGGCCGATCATGGGCGAAATCGCCACAAGGCTGGCCGACATCGTCATCGTCACCGACGACAATCCCCGCTCGGAAGTCCCCGAGACGATCCGCGCCGCAATCCTCGCGGCGGCACCTGGCGCGATCGAGATCGGCGACCGGCGCAAGGCCATTCACGAGGCGGTCGGGATGCTTCACGCTGGCGACACGCTGATCGTGGCCGGCAAGGGCCATGAGGAAGGCCAGACCATCGGCACCGAGACGCTGCATTTTTCCGATCATGAGGAAGTTCGCTCGGCGCTGCGGGAGCAAGCGGCGTGAGCTATCTGTGGACCTCCGAGGCGCTGGTTGCCGCCATGGATGGCCGGCCGCTCGGTCCGATGCCTGAAGGCATCGCCGGCATTTCCATCGACAGCCGCAGCCTGCAGCCGGGAGACGCTTTCTTCGCCATCAAGGGCGAGGCTATGGACGGCCATGATTTCGTCACCGCCGCCATCAAGGCGGGTGCCGGCGTGCTGATCGTCGCCGAGGGCAAGCTGCCGTCGCTGGGGCGGCTGACGGCACCGATGATCGTCGTGGAGGACGTGCTTGTCGCTCTGGAAAAGCTCGGCGTTGCCGCGCGCGCACGCTCAAAGGCCAGGGTGATTGCCGTGACCGGGTCGGCGGGCAAGACCACCACCAAGGAAGCACTGCGCCACGCTCTCTCCGCGGTCGGTACGGTGCATGCATCGGCCCAGTCGTTCAACAATCACTGGGGGGTGCCGCTGACGCTGGCGCGCATGCCGCAGGGTTTCGACTATGCCGTCTTCGAGATCGGCATGAACCATCCGGACGAGATCCGGCCGCTGGTCAAGATGGTCCGGCCGCATGTCGCCATCGTAACGTTGATCGCGGCGGCTCACCTCGGCTTCTTTCGCAACCTGGACGAGATCGCCAAGGCCAAGGCAGAGGTTTTCGAGGGACTGGAGCCCGGTGGCGCCGCCCTTCTCAACCGCGACGATGCGCGCTGGAAGCTGCTGGAGAAGATGGCCAAAGAGGCCGGCGTCGAGCATGTCTACGGGTTCGGCGAGAATGCCCGGGCGACCTTCAAACTGATCAAATGCGAGCTCAATGCCGATCACTCGGTCATCACCGCCAAGATTGGCGGGCACGAGATTGTCGCCAGGATCGGCGCGCCGGGCCGCCATATGGTGCAGAACGTGCTCGCGGTGCTTGGTGCCGCGCATCTGGTCGGCGCCGACGTCACCAGAGTTGCGCAGGCGCTGGCCGATCTTTCGCCCGAACGCGGACGCGGCAAGCGCTATGTGTTGCGTCACCCCAACGGGCCGATCACGCTGATCGACGAGAGCTACAACGCCAATCCGGCGTCGATGAGCGCTGCAATGGCACTGCTCAACACGACGCCGGTGTCGGGCGAAGGCAGGCGCATTGCCGTGCTCGGCGATATGCTCGAGCTCGGCAGCCATTCGGCGAAATTGCATGCCGCGCTTGCCGGTCTGATCGTCGGCACCGACACGCGCACGGTCTTTCTCGGCGGCCCGGAGATGCGGGCGCTGGCCGACGTTTTGCCCGGCGAGATCAGGACGGAGTACCGCGCCGGTGCGGAAGATCTGAAACCGGTTCTTCTATCGGAATTGAAGCCCGGCGACGTGGTTATGATCAAATCGTCGAAGGGCATAGGCTTTTCAAAGCTGGTCGAGGCGTTGCTCGGCAAGTTTCCGGCGGAAGCCACAACCAGCAGACAGACCTAGGATCGGTCCGGGGGACGCAAGCGCATGCTAACACTGCTCGTCGAATTTGCGGACAAGATCTCGGTCTTCAACGTCTTCCGCTACATAACCTTCCGCACCGGCGGAGCGCTGATCACAGCGGCGCTGATCGTGTTCATCTTCGGACCGACCATCATCAATTCGCTGCGGCTGCGGCAAGGCAAGGGCCAGCCGATCCGTGCCGACGGGCCGCAGACGCATTTCAAGAAGGCGGGAACGCCGACAATGGGCGGACTGATGATCCTGTCCGGCATCGTCGGTTCGTCCCTGCTGTGGGCGAACCTGTCGAGCATCTACGTCTGGGTGGTCCTGCTGGTGACGCTGGGATTCGGCTCGATCGGCTTTTACGACGATTATCTCAAAGTAACCAAGCAATCGCATCTCGGCTTTTCCGGCAAGGCGCGGCTGGGGCTCGAATTCGTCATCGCCGGCATCGCCGCCTGGGTGATCATGCATAACGGCCAGGCGCCGTTCTCGTCATCGTTGACATTCCCTTTCGCCAAGGAGTTTCTCGTCAATCTCGGCTGGTTCTTCATCCCGTTCTCGTGCTTCGTCATCGTCGGCGCCGGCAATGCGGTGAACCTGACCGACGGTCTCGACGGGCTGGCGATCGTGCCGATCATGATCGCAGCCGCATCCTTCGGCGTCATCGCCTATCTCTCCGGCAACGCGGTGTTCGCCGAATATCTGCAGATCCATTTCGTGCCCGGCACCGGTGAACTTGCGGTGGTCCTTGGAGCGGTGATCGGCGCCGGTCTCGGTTTCCTCTGGTTCAATGCGCCGCCGGCTGCGATCTTCATGGGCGACACCGGCTCGCTGGCGCTGGGTGGGCTGATCGGCACGGTCGCGGTGGCGACAAAGCACGAGATCGTGCTGGTCATCGTCGGCGGCCTGTTCGTCGTCGAGATATTCTCGGTCATCATCCAGGTCGGCTACTTCAAGATGACCGGCAAGCGCGTCTTCCTGATGGCGCCGATCCACCATCATTTCGAAAAGCTCGGCTGGACCGAAAGCCAGGTGGTGATCCGCTTCTGGATCATCGCCGTCATCCTGGCGCTGGTCGGCCTGTCGACCCTGAAGCTCAGATAGGAGGCCGCTTGATCCCCGCCGCATCCTTTTCAGGCAAGCGCGTTTCGCTCTTCGGGCTCGGTGGCTCGGGGATTGCCACGGCGCGCGCGCTGATCGAGGGCGGCGCGGATGTGCTGGCCTGGGACGACAATCCCGACAGCGTCGCCAAAGCCGGCGCGGTCGGCATCACGACAGCGGACCTGCGCGGTGCGGACTGGGCGAGGTTTTCTGCCTTCGTGCTGTCGCCCGGCGTGCCTCTGACGCATCCCAAGCCGCACTGGACCGTCGAGCTGGCGCGGGGCTCAGGCGTGGAGATCATCGGCGACATCGAGCTTTTCTGCCGCGAGCGGATGCTGCTGGCACCGGCAGCACCTTTCATTGCCATTACCGGCACCAACGGCAAGTCGACGACCACGGCACTGACGGCGCACATCCTAAAATCGGCTGGGCGCGACACGCAGATGGGCGGCAATATCGGCCGCGCGGTGATGACGCTCGATCCGCCGCAGCCTGAACGGCACTATGTGGTTGAGTGCTCTTCCTACCAGATCGATCTTGCCCCTTCGATCAATCCGACGGCCGGTGTCCTGCTCAACCTGACGCCGGACCATCTCGACCGCCATGGCACGATGCAACACTACGCCTCGATCAAGGAGCGGCTGGTGGCCGGCAGCGAGACGGCAATCATCGGTGTCGACGATTCCTGGTGCGCCCAGATCGCCGATCGGCTGGAGCGGGCCGGCCGCCAGGTCATCCGCATCTCCAAGCGCCTGCCGCTGACCGACGGTTATTTCGCTGACGGCACCAACTTAATGGAAGCCGTGCACGGCCGCTACAGCCGTGTCGCCTTCCTCGAAGGCATCGGCTCGTTGCGCGGCCAGCACAATGCGCAGAACGCGCTGGCCGCCGCCGCCGCCTGCCTCAAGGTCGGGCTCGAGCTCGGCGAGATCCAATCCGGACTGGAGAGTTTCCCTGGGCTGGCGCACCGCATGGAGCAGGTCGGCCGCAAAGGGCATGTGCTGTTCGTCAACGATTCCAAGGCGACCAATGCCGATGCCGCTGCACCGGCGCTGTCGAGCTTTGCGCGTATCTACTGGATTGCCGGCGGCCTGCCGAAAGAGGGCGGCATCGAGCCGTTACGCGGCTTCTTCCCGCGCATCGCCAAGGCCTATCTGATCGGCGAAGCCGCACCGGCCTTTTCGGCGACGCTGGGCGAAGCGGTGCGCTACGAGATATCAGGCACGTTGGCGGCGGCAGTCGAACACGCCGCCCGCGATGCGGCCAGGGATAGTAGCGGCGAGGCAGTGGTGCTGCTGTCGCCGGCCTGCGCCAGTTTCGACCAGTTCAAGAATTTCGAAGTCCGCGGCGAGGCGTTCAGGCAAGCCGCAACCGCCATTGATGGCGTGAAGCCCATCGGAGGGACACGATAATGCAAAGCCGTCTCGACAAAAGCCCTGTGGCGACCTGGTGGTGGACGATCGATCGCTGGTTCCTGGCGGCGTTCCTGTCGCTGATGGGGCTCGGCATCGTTTTGTCCTTCGCCGCAAGCCCGGCGGTGGCCGAGCGCATCGGGCTCGACAGTTTCCACTTCGCGACACGCCAGATTATCTTCACCATTCCGGCGCTTGGGGTAATGCTGGCCGTCTCGTTCCTTGAATCCAGGCAGATCCGGCGCATGGCGCTGGTCATGTTGTGCATCATGCTGTTTCTGATGGTGGCGGTGCTCTATATCGGCGTCGAGGTGAAGGGCGCGCGGCGCTGGGTGTCGCTAGCCGGCCTGTCGATCCAGCCGTCCGAGTTCCTGAAACCGGCCTTCGTCATCATCTGCGCCTGGCTGTTCGCCGAGCACAAGCGCCAGCCCGACATTCCGGGCAATTTGTTCGCCATGTTGCTGCTTGCACTGGTCATCTCGCTGCTGGTGGCGCAGCCTGACCTTGGGCAGACCATGCTGGTGCTCGGCACCTGGGGGGTGATGTTCTTCATGGCCGGATTGCCGTGGCTGTGGATCGTCGCGCTGGGTGCTGCAGGCGTCGGCGGCGTGTTCGCCGCCTATGCAGTGTTCCCGCACGTTGCCGGCCGTATCGACCGCTTCATGACCGGCGAGGGCGACACGTTCCAGGTCGACATGGGCCGCGAGGCGCTGATCAATGGCGGCTGGTTCGGCGTCGGGCCGGGCGAGGGCACCGTCAAACGGGTCATCCCCGACAGCCATGCCGACTTCGTCTTCTCGGTCGCCGGCGAGGAATTCGGGCTGATCATGTGCTTCTTCATCATGTCCATCTTCGGGTTCATCGTGCTGCGCGGCCTCAACACGGCACTCAAGGAGCAGGACGATTTCACACGCTATGCGGTTGGCGGCCTGGTCACGGTCTTCGGCCTGCAGTCGGTCATCAACATGGCCGTCAATCTGCAGCTGATGCCCGCCAAGGGCATGACGCTGCCGTTCATTTCCTACGGCGGTTCCTCGCAGATCGCGATCGCCATCTCGATGGGCATGGTGCTGGCGCTGACGCGCAAGCGCCCGGAAAAGCGCAAGCAGCTGGGCTTCATGCCGTCGCCGCGTGCGATGCCGGCGGAGTGAGATGGCCAAGGGGGTCATCCTTCTGGCGGCGGGCGGAACGGGCGGACATCTGTTCCCGGCCGAGGCACTGGCGCACGAACTGACCGGGCGCGGCTGGGCGGTGCACCTGGCGACGGACGAACGCGCCGAGCGCTTTGCCGGGCAGTTCCCGGCGGCCGCCATCCATCCGATCCAGTCGGCGACGATGGGGTCGAAAAATCCTTTTGCCGTGCTCGCCGCATTTTGGAAAATCTGGCGCGGGGTGCGGCAGGCATCGGCCGTCATCGCCAGCGTCAAGCCCGCCATCGTGGTCGGCTTCGGCGGCTATCCGACGCTGCCGCCGCTCTATGCCGCGACCCGGCGCAAGGTGCCGACGCTGATCCACGAGCAGAACGCGGTGATGGGCCGTGCCAACCGGGCGCTCGCCGGCCGCGTCGACGCTATTGCCGGTGGTTTCCTACCGGAAGACACAAGTGCTACAGGCGTCAAGACGGTGACCACCGGCAATCCGGTCAGGCCGCAAGTGCTGGAAGCGGCGAAGACGCCTTATGCCGCATCGGCCGGTGAAGAGCCGTTCCGATTTCTGGTGTTTGGCGGCAGCCAAGGCGCGCAGTTCTTTTCCGATGCGGTGCCGGCGGCGATCGCGCGGCTTTCCGATGCACAGCGCAGGCGGCTGGCGATCACCCAGCAGGCGCGCGCCGACGATGTGCCGCGGGTGAAAGCGGCCTATGCCACGCTTGACATCGAGGCCGAGGTGTCGCCCTTCTTCACCGACATGGCGGCGCGGCTGGCGGCGGCGCATCTAGTGATGTCGCGCTCCGGCGCATCGACCGTATCGGAAATCGCGGTGATCGGCCGGCCGGCGCTGCTGGTGCCTTATCCGCACGCGCTCGACCACGACCAGGCGGCGAATGCGGCGGCCCTTGCGGCAGCGGGCGGCGCCGAGGTGCATCCGCAATCCACGCTTTCGGCGGAGCGGATCGCCGTGCTTGTCGGCGGGCTGATGGATGATCCAGGCAAAGCGGCGACAATGGCCGCGGCGGCGAAATCGTCCGGAAAACCGGATGCCGCGCGGTTGCTCGCCGATCTGACAGAGGCTATTGCGTCCAGGAAAACCGTTTCGGAATTCAGGAAGGAGACGCACGCATGAAGATGCCGCAGACGATCGGCCTCGTGCATTTCATCGGCATTGGCGGCATCGGCATGAGCGGCATCGCCGAGGTGCTGCACAATCTCGGCTACAAGGTGCAAGGGTCCGACCAGGCCGAAAGCGCCAATGTGCAGCGGCTGCGCGACAAGGGCATCGAATGCTTCGTCGGCCATCAGGCCGAGAACCTCGGCGAGGCCGAAGTGGTCGTCGTCTCCACCGCAATCAAGAAATCCAATCCGGAGCTGAAGGCGGCGAGAGAGAAGTTGCTGCCGATCGTGCGGCGCGCCGAAATGCTGGCAGAGCTGATGCGTTTCCGCCAAGCAGTGGCGATCGGCGGCACGCATGGCAAGACGACGACGACTTCGATGGTGGCGACGCTACTCGAAGCCGGCGGGCTCGACCCGACGGTAATCAATGGCGGCATCATCAATGCCTATGGCACCAATGCCCGCATGGGAGACGGCGAATGGATGGTGGTCGAGGCCGACGAGAGCGACGGCACCTTCCTCAAGCTGCCGGCCGAGATTGCCGTCGTCACCAATATCGACCCCGAGCACCTCGACCATTACGGCTCCTTCGACAAAGTGCGCGAAGCGTTTCGTCAGTTCGTCGAGAATGTGCCGTTCTACGGCTTTGGTGTGATGTGCACCGACCATCCCGAGGTGCAGGCGCTGGTCGCCCGCATCGAGGACCGGCGCGTCATCACCTATGGCGAAAATGCGCAGGCCGACGTGCGCTTCACCAATCACCGCATGGACGGCCCGACCTCGGAATTCGACGTGGTGATCCGCGACCGCAAGACGCACGGCCAGATAACGATATCAGGCCTGCGGCTGCCCATGCCCGGGCGCCACAATGTCTCCAATGCGACGGCGGCGATTGCCGTCGCGCATGAGCTCGGCCTTTCGGCTGAGGCAATCAAGAAGGGCCTGTCATCTTTCGCGGGCGTCAAGCGGCGCTTCACCCATACCGGTTCGTGGAACGGTGTCGATGTGTTCGACGATTACGGTCATCATCCGGTCGAGATCACGGCGGTACTGAAGGCTGCGCGCAGCGCTACCAAGGGTCGCATCATCGCCGTTACCCAACCGCATCGCTTCACCCGGCTGCGCGATCTGTTCGACGAGTTTTCCGTCTGCTTCAACGACGCCGATACGGTAATGGTGGCGCCCGTCTATGCGGCCGGCGAGGAACCGATCGACGGCGTCACGTCCGACACACTGGTGTCGCGCATCCGCTCCGGCGGCCATCGCGACGCACGCTACATCGAAGGTCCGGCGGCGATTGCGCCGATCGTGCGCGAGGTGGCGAAGCCGGGCGATTTCGTCGTCTTCCTCGGCGCCGGCAACATCACCCAATGGGCCTATGCGCTGCCCAAGGAACTCGGCGGGACCATCTCATGATGCGCGGCCAGGCGTTGATCGAGAAGCTTGGCGACCGGCTTGCCGGACTGCGCGGCCGCATCACGCCCAATGCCGAGATGGACAAGATCACCTGGTTTCGAGCCGGCGGGCTTGCGGACGCATTGTTCCAGCCGGCCGACGAGGACGATCTTGCCACGTTCCTGAAGGCGGTGCCGGAGGAAATTCCGCTGACCATCGTCGGCGTCGGCTCGAACCTGCTTGTCCGTGACGGCGGCATTGCGGGCTTTGTCATCCGGCTTTCGGCCAAAGGCTTTGGCGAGACCGAAGTGATTGCGCCGACCACGATCAAGGCGGGCGCCGCGACACCCGACAAGCGCCTTGCGGCCGTTGCCTACGAGGCAGGCATCGGTGGCTTTCATTTCTACCACGGCATTCCCGGCGCCATTGGCGGAGCGCTGAGGATGAACGCCGGCGCCAATGGCGTCGAGACGCGCGAGCGCGTGGTCGAGGTGCGGGCACTCGACCGCAAGGGCAATGTTCATACGCTGAGCAATGCCGATATGGGCTATGCCTATCGCCATTCAGCGGCGCCGTCCGGGCTGATCTTCACGTCGGCGCTGCTCGAAGGCATTCCTGAGGACAAGGCGGCGATCAAGGCCGCGATGGATGCTGTCCAGAACCATCGCGAGACCGTGCAGCCGATCCGCGAAAAGACCGGTGGCTCTACCTTCAAGAATCCTGAGGGCACCTCGGCCTGGAAGGAGATCGACAAGGCCGGCTGCCGCGGCCTGATGGTTGGTGGGGCGCAGATGTCGCCGATGCATTGCAACTTCATGATCAACACCGGAACCGCCACGGGCTACGAGCTTGAATATCTCGGTGAGACGGTGCGTGCGCGCGTGCTCGAAAGATCAGGTATCCGGCTGCAGTGGGAGATCAAGCGCATCGGTAATTTTCGGCCGGGCCATGCCGTCCAGGAATTTCTCGGGCAGTTGCTTTAGGCAAGCTGACCGCCGTTGCCTTTCGGAGTCATGAATTCACATTTTGCTGCCGTTTTTGCGGAAAGTGAATCCATCGGAATCGTAAGCACTTGCCAGCGAATCAACTCTCTGATTCTCTGCCCTGAAGCGTTTCCTGATTTGAGTCGTTTCGACGCGTTACTCGCGTTTCCGTCTGGGGGGGGGCAACCTGCCGGGAGACTCGGACTCAATGTTGCGGAAACACGGGAGCGAAGTTGCTCGGGCGCATTTGAGTGCGCGCGATGCTTTTCGGGCCATGCATGATGGTGCAGGCCTGCTGTGAGAGGAAATGACGGGGAATGACAAGCAAGCACGTGGCCGTCCTTCTGGGGGGATTCTCGTCCGAGCGGCCCGTATCCCTGTCGTCGGGCAAAGCCTGCGCCGATACGCTGGAGGGGGAGGGCTACCAGGTCACCCGCGTCGACGTCTCGCGTGACATCGGCTCGGTGCTCGCCGAGCTCAAGCCTGACGTCGTCTTCAATGCGCTGCACGGCCCCTTCGGCGAGGACGGCACCATCCAGGGCATCCTCGAGTACCTCGCCATTCCGTACACCCATTCCGGCGTGCTTGCCTCGGCGCTTGCGATGAACAAGGAACAGGCCAAGAAGGTCGCCAAGGCGGCCGGCGTTCCGGTGGCGGAATCGAAGGTGGCCAATCGCTTCGCCATCCAGAACAAGCACCCGATGAAGCCGCCCTATGTAGTCAAGCCGGTCAACGAAGGATCGAGCTTCGGCGTCGTCATCGTGCATGAAGGCCAGTCGCATCCGCCGCAGATCATCGGCTCGTCCGAGTGGAGATATGGCGACGCGGTGATGGTCGAGCGTTATGTGCACGGGCGGGAATTGACGTGCGCGGTGATGGGCGATGTGGCGCTCGGTGTCTGCGAGATCATCCCGACCGGCCATTCCTTTTACGACTATGATTCAAAATACGTCGCGGGAGGATCAAAACACGAATGCCCGGCAAAACTTTCACCGAATATTTACCAAAAAATACAGACACTGGCACTCAAGGCTCATCAAGCTATCGGCTGTCGGGGCGTTTCCCGGTCGGACTTCCGTTATGACGATCGTCACTCCGAAAACGGCGAAATTGTCTGGCTCGAGGTCAACACCCAGCCGGGCATGACGCCGACGTCTTTGGTGCCGGAAATCGCCGCGCAAGCGGGACACTCGTTCGGCGATTTGTTGAGTTGGATGGTGGAGGACGCTTCGTGTCTGCGTTGAAGTGGGGACAGGGCAACGGGAAGGGCGCGGCCGGGCCGGCGCTGTTCGGCATGCCGTTGTCGTTCGACCATTTCGTGCTGCCGCGCCTGCTCCGCCGGCCGGTGCGCGTGCTGGCGCGCCTCGGCGAAGGCGACTTCGAAGCGCCGCCCTATTGCGCTGCCATGCTGTCGGCGGCACTGCTTGTTTCGAGCAGTGCCTATGGCGCCTATCTCGGCGGATATTCCGACGCCATCGTCCAGAGTGTCACCGCCCGCACCGGCTTTGCCGTCGACCAGGTCAAGGTCGTCGGCAACCGCGAAACGTCCGAGATCGATATTCTCGACAGGCTGGAACTCGACGGCTGGACCTCGCTGATCGGCTTCGATGCCGAAGCCGCGCGCGAACGCATCACCACGCTACCCTGGGTCGAAGCCGCGGCAGTGCGCAAGGTCTACCCGCATACGCTGGAAGTGCGCGTCGAGGAGCGCGAGCCGTTCGCGCTGTGGCAGCAAGGCAGCGCGCTTTCGGTCATCGAGAAATCCGGCACCGTCATTGCGCCATTCTCCGGCGGCAAACAGATATTGCTGCCGCTGATCATCGGCACCGGCGCACCGGCCAAAGCGCCGGATTTCCTAGCCAAGATCAAGAATTATCCGGAGCTCGCCGCGCGGATCAAGGGCTATATCCGCATCGGCGAACGGCGCTGGGACCTCAAGCTTGAAAACGGCATCACGATCAAGCTTCCCGAAGACGGTGAGGATCAGGCGATTGCCGACCTGGTCAGGATGGATCACGAGAACGGGCTTTTGACGCGCGACATCGCCGCCGTCGACATGCGCCTTTCCGATCGTCTGGTCGTCCAGTTGACGCCGGAAGCGGCGACACAGCGCCAAGCCGCGCTCGACGAAAAGCCCAAGATGCTGAAGCGCAAGCCGGAGACGAAGATATGAGCTGGCTTGGCGGCAATAGCGATGCCTCGTCGCGCCGGTCCGGCATCCTGACGGTGCTGGATGTCGGCTCCAGCAAGGTCTGCTGCGTGGTGGCCAAACTCAAGCCGCGCGACGATGGCAAGCTGCTGCGCGGACGCTCGCATCGCGTCCAGGTGATCGGCATCGGCCACCAGAAATCGCAAGGCGTGAAATCGGGCGTCGTCATCGATCTCGACCGTGCCGAGCACGCCATCCGTCTTGCCGTCGACGCCGCCGAACGCATGGCGGGACTGACGGTCGATTCGCTGATCGTCAACATGACTGCCGGCCGGCTGAAGAGCGAGGCTTTTTCGGCCACCATCAATCTCGGCGGCCATGAGGCCGACGAGGCCGACATCAAGCGCGTGCTTGCCGCCGGCGCCAAGCAGGCGTTGCGGGCCGAGCGCGAGGTGATCCATTCGCTTCCCGTAGCCTTTTCGCTGGATGCCGAGCGCGGTGTGCGCGATCCGCGCGGCATGGTTGGCGACCAGCTTGGCGTCGACATGCACGTGCTGACAGGCGACGCAGCGCCCTTGCGCAATCTGGAGCTCTGCATCAACCGCTCGCATCTGTCGGTCGAACGCATGGTGGCGACGCCCTATGCCAGTGGGCTTGCTGCGCTGGTCGACGACGAGCTCGAAATGGGCGCGGCCTGCATCGACATGGGCGGCGGCACGACGACGATCTCGGTGTTTTCGGAAGGCAAGTTCGTCCATGGCGATGCCATCGCGATCGGCGGCAACCACGTCACGCTGGATATGGCCAAGGGCCTGTCGACCTCGCTCGATGCCGCCGAAAGGCTGAAAGTGATGCATGGCTCGGCGCTGCCTGGCAGTGCCGACGACCGCGACCTGGTTTCCATCCATCCGATCGGCGAGGACGGCGAGGTGCCGTTGCAGATCCCGCGCTCGGTGATGACGCGCATCATCCGCGCCCGCATCGACGAGACGCTGGAATTGTTGCGCGACCGGCTGAACAAATCCGGCTACGGCAACGCCGTCGGCAAGCGTGTGGTGCTGACCGGCGGTGCCAGCCAGCTTGCCGGCCTGCCCGAAGCAGCACGCCGCATTCTCGGCCGCAATGTGCGCATCGGACGCCCGCTTGGCGTGGCAGGCCTGCCCGAGGCGGCCAAGGGGCCGGCTTTTTCGACGCCCGTCGGGCTTCTGATCTACCCGCAGATGGCGAGCTTCGAGAGCCGCCCGGCGAAGGGAATTTCCGGTCTTCGGATGACCGGAACAGGCGGAAAACTGCATCGAATGAGTCAGTGGTTGAGAGACAGTTTTTAATTTGACGGGGACAGCCCCATAGGCGGCCGCGGCGGCGAAGCGGCGGGAAAGGCAAAGGACGAAGACAATGACCATCAATCTGCAGAAGCCGGACATCACCGAGCTCAAGCCGCGCATCACCGTGTTCGGTGTCGGCGGCGGCGGCGGCAATGCCGTCAACAACATGATCACCGCCGGCTTGCGCGGCGTCGAGTTCGTGGTGGCCAACACCGACGCACAGGCACTGACGATGTCGAAGGCCGAGCGGCTGATCCAGCTCGGCGCGCATGTCACCGAGGGTCTCGGCGCCGGATCGCAGCCTGAAGTCGGGCGCGCGGCGGCGGAAGAGTGCATCGACGAGATCATCGATCATCTCTCCAACACGCATATGTGCTTCGTCACTGCCGGCATGGGCGGCGGCACCGGCACCGGGGCGGCTCCCGTCGTTGCCCGCGCTGCCCGCGAAAAGGGTATCCTTACCGTCGGCGTCGTCACCAAGCCGTTCCACTTCGAAGGCCAGCGCCGCATGAAGACGGCCGACATGGGTATCGAGGAACTGCAGAAATGCGTCGATACCCTGATCGTCATTCCCAACCAGAACCTGTTCCGGCTGGCCAATGACAAGACGACCTTCGCCGATGCCTTCGCCATGGCCGACCAGGTGCTCTATTCGGGCGTTGCCTGCATTACCGACCTGATGGTCAAGGAAGGCCTGATCAATCTCGACTTCGCCGACGTCCGCTCGGTCATGCGCGAAATGGGCAAGGCGATGATGGGGACTGGCGAGGCTTCGGGCGAGGGCCGTGCAATGGCCGCGGCGGAAGCCGCCATCGCCAACCCGCTGCTCGACGAGACCTCGATGAAGGGCGCCAAGGGCCTGCTGATCTCGATCACCGGCGGCCGCGACCTGACCCTGTTCGAAGTCGATGAGGCGGCAACCCGCATTCGCGAAGAGGTCGACCAGGATGCCAATATCATTCTGGGCGCCACTTTCGACGAGGAACTCGAAGGCGTTATCCGCGTGTCGGTGGTCGCCACCGGCATCGACAAATCGGCGGCCGAAATCGCTGCCGCGCCGATCGCCATCCGCACGGCTCCGCCGAAGCCGGTCAGCCGCCCGGCGGCTCAGGTCACGGAAATGCGCCCGGCGCCTGTCCAGCAGCCGATCTATGAACCACGTGCTGCCGATCCGGTCGCCGAGGCCATTCAGCTCGCCGAGGCGAATGCGGCAGCGATGGCGCAGGCCCGCCCGGCACCGGTCGCGCATGCGGAAGACTTCCGTCCGCAGAGCAAGATCTTCCAGGCGCCTCCGGCTCAGCCGCAGCCGATGATGCAGCCAGCGGTTCAGCAAGCGATGCAGCCTGCTCCGCATCGTGAAATGCCGCAGCCGGTTGCCGCAGCACCCCAGCGCATGCCGCGGGTCGAGGATTTCCCGCCGCAGGTGAAGGCCGAAGTGGAAGCCAAGGCGCGCCCGGCCGACCACGAAAACAGCGGCCCGATGGGCTTGCTCAAGCGCCTGACCAACGGCTTGACCCGCCGCGAAGAGGAGCCTGCAAGGCTGCAGCCGGCGCAGCCTCGCGAACCGAAACTGCGCCAGGCGCCGGCGGAAGTGCGCCGCCTTGCCAGCCAGGATCCGCAGCTTTACGCGCCGCGCCGCGGCCAGCTGGACGAGCAGGGCCGACTGACGCCGCAGAGCCGGGCTGTCCAGGAAGACGATCAGTTGGAGATTCCCGCCTTCCTGCGCCGACAGGCCAATTGATCTGTTAACGGTTCGTAACAGTTATTAACAGGCGAGCAGGAAACTGTTCGCCTGTTAACTTTAAAAGTGATTGTAAAACAAGGACTTATGGGGCAATCCCGCGCTGGACCGCAGTTACAAAGAGTAAGAAACCGTGATTTGGAGACTCCCCGCGGGACCATTATCTTCGCCACCGACCAAAGTCGGTTTGCTGGGAGTCTCGGGGAAGTGGCCCTGCCTGCCGATCAATCAAGAGCCGCGCCCTCAGGGCAGATGAAGCGGACCTAGGCAGCGTGGGCTATGGGGATTGTTTTGCACGACTATCAGACGACACTTAAATCGCGCGCGACGCTGACTGGCATCGGCGTTCACAGTGGCAATCCGGTCACCGTCCATTTCCTGCCGGCGGATGCCGATACGGGTGTCGTCTTCCAGCTCTCGAATGCAAGCGGAAGCCACGAATTTCGCGCGCTCGTCTCCGAGGTCGGCGCCACCGATCTCTGCACCATGCTTGGCGATCCGCATGGCGAGCACATTGCCACGGTCGAGCATCTGATGGCGACGCTTTTCGGGCTTGGAATCGACAATCTCGTCATCGAAATCGACGGCCATGAGGTGCCTATCCTCGACGGCAGCGCAGTGATGTTCGTCGAGGCCATTGACCAGGCAGGCATCGAAACGCTGCCGGTCAAGCGTCGCTACATCAGGGTGGTCAAGCCGGTTCGCATCGAGAACGGCGCCTGCTGGGCGGAGTTCAGGCCCTATGACGGCACGCGCTTCGAGATCGAGATCGATTTCGAAAGCCCGGCGATCGGGCGCCAGCTTTTTGCATCCGACATGAACGCTGACATTTTCCGCCGCGACGTCGCGCGGGCCCGCACTTTCGGTTTCATGAAGGACGTCGAGCGGCTGTGGGCGGCAGGCTATGCGCTCGGCTCGTCTTTGGAAAACTCCCTGGTGATCGGCGACGACAACCGCGTGATCAACATGGGAGGCCTGCGCTATCCCAACGAGTTCGCGCGCCACAAGACGATGGATGCGATGGGCGACCTGGCGCTCGCCGGTGCCCGGTTCATCGGCTGCTTCCGCTCCTATCGTGGCGGCCACAGGCTGAACGCAGCAGCGCTGCGCCGTCTCTTGTCCGACCGTTCGGCTTTCGAGATCGTTGAGACGACGCGCCGCGAGCGCGGGCGTACCGCCGAGATGAGCGCCGTCAACGCACCCCTCTATGCGCCCTGGATGATCTGATTCTTAACGTTTTTGCGGCTCTTATCGCGATCAGCTGTGTTGCATGGATGCATCACCGGCCGGCCAAATTACACAGCTTTCCAGGTGGCGCCAAACCGCCACAAAAATGTGCGATTGGCCGGGGATAGCGTTGCCGGGCAAGGCAATTATGGTTTATGGCTGCTGCCGTCGACTGAAATGACGCCGAAAGGGCGGAATCCAAACATGTTTTTCAAGCGAGTTGGTCAATCGAAGGCGCTGCGGCGGGCTGTTTTCCTGGCGCTTTCGGTGGTCGTTCCATCGCTGTTTCTGTCGGCCTGCATGTCGTCCGAGAAGGACGTCGATCTGTCGACCTATGTCGATCAGACCGAGCCGGCCGACGTGCTCTACAATCAGGGTCTCGCCAATCTGAATGCCGGGCGACTGCAGGAGGCAAGCCGCAAATTCGATGCTGTCGACCGCCAGCATCCCTATTCCGAATTCGCCCGCAAATCGATGGTGATGGGTGCCTTTGCCGACTACCGTCAGGGCAATTACGACGAGGCGATCGGTTCGGCCAAGCGCTACCTGACCCTGTACCCGTCGACCGACGATGCGGCCTATGCCCAGTATATTATCGGGCTGAGCTACTACCGCCAGATCAAGGACGTCACCCAGGACCAGAAGGAAGCGCGTCTTACCGTGCAGACGATGCAGGACCTCGTGACGCGCTGGCCCACGTCCGAATATGCCGACGACGCCAAGGAGAAGATCCGCTTCGCCAACGATCAGCTCGCCGGCAAAGAGATGCAGATCGGCCGCTATTATCTCGAGCGCCGCGAATACATCGCGGCCGTCAAACGGTTCCGCAACGTGGTGGAGAACTATTCGAACACACGTCATGTCGAGGAGGCGCTGGCGCGTCTGACCGAGAGCTACTATGCGATGGGGCTGACGTCGGAAGCGCAGACCGCTGCGGCCGTGCTCGGCACCAACTATCCCGACAGCCAGTGGTACAAGGACTCCTACAAGCTCCTGCAGAGTGGTGGGCTCGAGCCGCGCGAGAATGCCGGATCGTGGATCTCCAAGGCCGGGAAGCTGATCACCGGCGCCTGAGCGGCGCGTTACCATGCTCTCCAGGCTGTCGATCCGCGATATCGTTCTGATCGAGAAGCTGGACATCGACTTCTCGTCCGGCCTTTCGGTGCTGACCGGCGAAACCGGCGCCGGAAAGTCCATCCTGCTCGACGCCTTGTCGCTGGCGCTTGGCGCCCGCGGCGACGCCTCGTTGGTGCGGCATGGCGCGGCACAAGGCCAGATCATCGCCGTGTTCGACGTGCCGCGCAACCACGCGGCTCGCATGCTGCTTGCCGAGAATGCCATCGA
Source organism: Mesorhizobium sp. LSJC280B00 (assembly GCF_000502835.1). Taxonomy (GTDB): domain Bacteria; phylum Pseudomonadota; class Alphaproteobacteria; order Rhizobiales; family Rhizobiaceae; genus Mesorhizobium. The sequence goes on along the minus strand of NZ_AYVL01000008.1, from coordinate 377,786 downwards.
GGACAACGGCGACATCATCCTGCGCCGCGTCCAGACGGCTGACGGCCGCACGCGCGTTTTCGTCAACGACCAGCCGTCCAGCGTGACGCTGATGCGCGACATCGGCCGTGCGCTGGTCGAGATCCACGGCCAGCATGACGAGCGCGCTTTGGTCGATCCCGGCGCCCATCGCGAGTTGCTCGACAGTTTCGGTGGCCATCTCGGCGCTGCTCGGGCAACCGGCGAGGCGTGGCGGCATTGGCGTACCTGCGAGCAGGAATTTTCACGGCACCGGGCCAAAGTCGAGGCAGCTGCCCGCGAGGCCGATTATCTGCGTGCAGCGGTCGCCGAATTGACCAGGCTCGATCCGCAGCCGGGCGAAGAGACGGAGCTGGCCGAACTGCGCGCCGCGATGATGCGAGCGGAAAAGATCGCCTCGGAAATCCACGACGCCCAGGATGTGCTCTCGGGGCCGTCCTCGCCCTTGCCGCAACTGGCCAGCCTGCTCAGGCGGCTGCAGCGCAAGGTGACCGAAGCGCCCGGGCTGCTCGAGGATGTCGTCAAATCGCTCGACGAGGCGATGCTTTCGCTCGACGCGGCGCAGTCGGGCGTGGAAGCAGCACTTCGCGCCACCGAATATGATCCGCAGCGGCTGGAGAAGGCTGAGGAGCGGCTGTTTTCGCTGCGTGCCGCCTCGCGCAAGCACAGCGTCGCCGTCGACGACCTGGCACAATTGCGTGACACCATGGCTGCCGACCTTGCCGATCTCGACGCCGGCGAAGAGCGCTTGCATGCGCTGGAGAAACAGGCTGCGGCGGCGCGCCAGGCCTATGACATTACGGCGGCCCAGCTGTCGTCGCTTCGCCATGCGGCGGCCGTCGGGCTGACCAAGGCGGTGATGACCGAACTGCCGGCGCTGAAGCTCGAACGGGCCGAGTTCATCGTCGAGATCGCAAGCGATGCCGAGAGCCGCATGGAAGAAGGCATCGATCAGGTCGAGTTCTGGGTGCGCACCAATCCCGGCACCAGGCCCGGCCCGATGATGAAGGTCGCTTCCGGCGGCGAGCTTTCGCGCTTCCTGCTGGCGTTGAAGGTAGCACTCGCTGACCGGGGCTCGGCGCCGACCTTGGTCTTTGATGAGATTGACACCGGCGTCGGCGGTGCGGTTGCCGACGCCATCGGCCAGCGGCTGGCGCGGCTGGCAAACCGCGTGCAGGTGCTTTCGGTCACGCATGCACCGCAAGTGGCGGCGCGCGCGGCGACTCATTTCCTGATCTCCAAATCAGGCGGGGCCGACCGGGTCTCGACCGGCATCGCCGAGATGGACCGGGCGGCGCGGCAGGAAGAGATCGCACGCATGCTCGCCGGCGCCACCATCACCGACGAGGCGCGCGCGGCGGCCGAGCGGCTGCTGCGGGAGAACACCGCTGCAGCCTAGAGCGGTTTATCGTTTCACGGAAACGCCGAACCGCTCTACCTCTTTGTTTGCGCAATTCCGGACGGAAAACCGTTTCACACTTTTCCTGGAATTGCTCCAGGCGAGTTCGTTTTCGGCGCTCGCGACCTGAGTCAGGGTATGGCTCCATCCTGCTGTTCAGGAATGATTTTCCGTGTCTGGTCTCTCCCTCATGAGAGAATCCTGTTCTATTGTGTCGCGCCACCGTGGAGGGAGCAGTGCATGGACGAAAAACCAGTCGATTCGCTCAGCGAAAGCGAGGCGGCAAGCGAGTTGAAGCGGTTGGCGCAGGAGATCGCCGAGCACGACCGGCGCTACCATGGCGAGGACGCGCCGATAATCACGGACGCGGAATATGACGCGCTGACGCGGCGCAACCTCGCCATCGAGCAGCGGTTCCCGCATCTTGTGCGCGAGGATTCGCCCTCACGCAGGGTCGGCGCGCCGCCGGCGGAAGGTTTTGCCAAGGTGCGCCACGCGGTGCCGATGCTCAGCCTTGCCAAGGCCTATACCGACCAGGACGTCGCGGACTTCATAGAACGGGGCCGGCGATTCTTTGACCGCGACAAGGATCTGAACATCGCCTTCACGGCGGAGCCGAAGATCGACGGGCTATCGGCTTCCCTGCGATATGAAGGCGGTGTGTTCGTGCAGGGAGCAACGCGCGGCGACGGCGTCGTCGGCGAGGATATCACCGCCAATCTCAAGACCATCGCCGATATTCCCAAGACCTTGAAGGGATCGGACTGGCCCGAGGTCATCGAAATACGCGGTGAGGTCTATATGACCTACGCGGAATTCGAGGCGCTGAAGCAGCGTTCGGCGGCGATAGGTGGCCAGGATTACGTCAATCCGCGTAACACGGCGGCTGGATCGCTGCGCCAGAAGGACCCGTCCGTTACCGCCAGCCGCAACCTCAAATTCTTTGCCTACGCCTGGGGCTATACTTCAAAGGATCCAGCTCCGACCCAATACGATTCCGTGCAAAAATTCGCGGAGTGGGGATTCAAGGTCAGCCCGCTGATGGTCCGGGCAAGATCGGTCGAGGAACTGGTCGCGCACTATCACCTAATCGAGACCCAGCGCTCATCGCTCGGCTACGACATCGACGGCGTCGTCTACAAGGTCGACCAATTGGAGTTGCAGCGCAGATGGGGCTTTGTCACCGGCGAACCACGCTGGGCCATTGCCCACAAATTTCCAGCCGAACAGGCGATGACAACCGTGCTCAGGATCGACATTCAGGTGGGCCGTACCGGTACGCTGGCGCCCGTTGCCCGGCTTGCGCCCGTCACGGTCGGCGGCGTCGTGGTCGAAAATGTCACGCTTCACAACGAAGACTACATCAAGGGTCTGGACAGCAACGGCCAGCCGATCCGCGACGGCTATGATGTGCGTATCGGCGACACGGTGGTCATCCAGCGGGCAGGGGACGTCATTCCGCAGATCGTCAGCGTCGTAGCCGACAAGCGTCCGCCAGATGCCGTGCCCTACGAATTCCCGCACAACTGTCCGATCTGCGGCTCGCCGGCAAGGCGCGAGATCAACGAGAAGACCGGCAAGGAAGATTCCCGCCGACGTTGCACCGGCGAACTGATCTGCCCTGCGCAGGCCGTGGAAGGATTGCGCCACTTTGTGTCGCGCGGCGCCATGGATATCGAAGGCCTGGGCGCTGAAAACATTGACCTGTTTTTCAATGCCGGGTTGGTCAAGACAGCCGCCGATATCTTCACCCTCCGGGACCGCCGTCCCGCCGTCACCAAGGCGCTGGCGGAGCGACGGGAGGAGCAGGCCAGGCAGCGCGAGGCCGCATCGGGCAAAACGCGCAAGAATGTACGCAGCATCGAGGAACGCAACTATGACGGCCTCGACAAGCTCTTCGGTGCCATCGACGCTCGCCGCGAACCGGAACTTGATCGCTTCATCTTCGCGCTGGGCATTCGTCATATCGGCGAAACGACGGCCGCTGTGCTTGCCCGAACCTTCTCGACGATCGAGGAGTTGATCCGCATTGGCAAGGAGACGGCAGCGGCAGCCGATCCACACACCGTTTTTCCTTCGATCAACGGCATCGGCGATACCGTGATAGGCGCTCTTCGCGATTTCTTCGGCAATGAACGCAACGACGCCGTGCTTGAAGCGCTGCTCACACAGGTCCATCCGAAGCCGTACATTGTGAACGTCTCAGCCGACAGTGCGGTCGCCGGCAAGACAATCGTGTTTACAGGCACGCTGGAAAAGATGACGCGCCCGGAGGCCAAGGCGATGGCCGAACGCCTCGGCGCGAAGGTCGCCGGCTCGGTTTCTGCGAAGACCGATCTCCTGGTGGCAGGGCCAGGCGCCGGTTCCAAGCTGAAGGATGCGACCAAATTCGGCATCGAGGTGATCGACGAGGACACCTGGCTGCAGCGGATCGGCAAGGGCGGGTGATGGCGGCTGCGTTCAACGGTTTTGGGCAAAAGGCCATTCCCTTCCTCAAGGCGCTGGATTTTCATCAGAGCCGGGAGTGGTTTTTGGAAAACCGCGACCTTTTCGAACGCGACCTGCGCGGTCCCTTCGGCGATCTGGTCGAGACGCTCTCCGAGCGCTTCATGGCATTGGGGCTCGGCCTGCGCGGCGACCGCAAGAAGTCGCTGTTCCGGATTAATCGCGATGTGCGTTTCGCCAAGGACAAACGGCCTTATAACCGGCATTTGTCGGCGATCCTTTCGCCCGACGGCACCAAGATGGAACAGGGCGTTTTTTACGTCCATATCGGGCTCGAGCGATGCTTTGCCGCCATTGCCTGGTGGCAGCCCGGACCGGAGCTATTGCTGGCGCTGCGCAACGCGATCGCGAAGCGGCCCGCTGAATTCCGCAGCCTCGTCGCGGCGCTGAAGAAGAACGGCCTCGAGCTCGACCCGGACGGCTGCATGAAGCGCACGCCGCGCGGCTTCGAGCATATCGCCGAGCCCGATCTCGCTGCCGCGATCCGCAACCGGCATTTTGCCGTCCGGCACGCAATCGAGCCGGCGGATATCTACGGAGCTGGATTGGTCGACGAACTCGTCGACTTCGTCATGCGGGCAAAACCGCTGCTCGACTGGGGCAGGGCGATCGATGGCAAGGCTTCGCCGCGCTAGGCTCGGAAGCGAGCTTGCCGCGACGCTTCAGCCATCATTTCCGCTGATCGTTTGCCTCAAGCAAATTGGTGTGACAAGCCGGGCCGCTCTCTCTACATACGGCCGTTCCCAAGGAGCGATCGATGTCGGCGGAAGCAATCTCCGAAAACGGAGCGAAAAGCGATTTCTGGGACGGCGTGCGGCTCAGCATGCCCGTCGTGGTGGCGTCGGCGCCGTTTGCATTGCTGTTCGGTGCGCTCGCAGTTGACAACGGGTTTTCCGTGCTCGAAGCGTTCCTGATGAGCGCAACGGTGTTCGGCGGCGCCAGCCAGATGGTCGGCATCGAGCTGTTCGGCCAGCATGTCGCGCCGTGGCTGATCGTGCTGTCGATCTTCGCGGTGAATTTTCGCCATGTGCTCTATTCGGCTGGCATCGGCCGGCGCATCGCGCATTGGCCGCTGATCCAGCAGGCGATAGGCTACTTCGTGCTTACCGATCCGCAGTTCGCGGTGGCCGAGCGCAAGGCGGAGGCCGGCGAGACCGTCGGGTTCACCTGGTATATGGGGCTTGGGCTGCCGGTCTATGTGTTCTGGACCATCGAAAGCGCGCTCGGCGCGATGTTCGGCAAGCTTATTCCCGACACCCATGCGTTGGGCATCGATTTCCTGCTGCCGATCTATTTTCTCGGCCTGGTCATGAGCTTCCGCAAGCGGCCGCTGTGGCTGCCGGTGGTCATCGCCAGCGCTGCCGCCTCCATCATTGCATACAAAACGGTCGGCTCGCCCTGGCATGTCTCCATAGGTGCGCTGGCCGGCGTGCTGCTCGCCGTCATCCTGCCGCCCCGCCACAGCGGCGTGGAGGTACGGCGATGAGCACGACCTTGTGGATCATCATCGCCGCTTCGATCGCGACCTATCTGACCCGCATCGGCGGTCATCTGGTGATCTCGCGTTTCGATCAAATCCACCCGCGCGTCGAAGCCGGGCTCAGCGCCGTGCCGGCGGCGGTGCTGACCACGCTGGTGGCGCCGGCGGCGCTCAGCGCCGGGCCGGCGGAATGGGCAGCCTTGATCGTTGCCGGCTTGGTCTCACTGCGCGGCGGCCTGATGGCGATGTTCCTGGCGGGTGCTGCCGTGCTGATCCTCGCGCGGCAGCTCGTCGGCTGATCGACTTTTGCCTTGGCGGCGAGAGCACACATGCGTTTTACCGCAGCGACTATTGCCGCGCCGACCCGCGACAGGCTCAGCCGGATCGCCTCCGATCTCTCCTGGTGGGCGCGACGCACGGCGTCACTATAGAGGGCTTCGCGCTGCTTCGGCGTCAATGCGCTTAGATCGGTCGGCTGGATGCCGAAGGGCTTACGCGACATTTCCATCTCCCCTGGTTTGCCGTGTTGATCGGCAGCTACACCGGCGATTTACGGGAAAGGCATAATCAGTTAAAATGAATAATTAAGATCGTTATGTTCTCCAGGAGAGATGTATGGATTTGGCCGATCTGCGCATCTTCCGCACGGTGGTGCGCGAGGGTGGAATCACCAGGGCGGCGGAAAAACTGTTTCGCGTGCAGTCGAACGTGACCACACGCATCCGGCAGCTCGAGGAGGATCTCGGCGTGCAGCTGTTTATCCGGGAGGGCAAGCGCCTGCACGTATCGCCGGCCGGTCACAGATTGGTCGGCTATGCGGATCGGCTGCTGGCGCTTGCGGAGGAGGCGCGAACGGCGATGCTCGATCCACGCCCGCGCGGCACTCTTCGCCTAGGTGCCATGGAGAGCACCGCTGCGGCACGGCTTCCAAGTCTGCTCGCCGAATACCATGCACGGCATCCCGAAGTGGAAATCCAGTTGCGCACCGGCAATCCGCAGGTTCTCGCGACCGCCATGCTTGCCGGTGAGCTCGATGCAGCGTTCGCCGCCGAGCCGATCGCCGACGCCCCATTCGAAAAGCTGCCCGCGTTTCACGAGCAGCTGGTCATTGTCTCGGCGGCATCGCGCGTTTCGGTCGAAGACCACCTGGACATGCCCAAAACCATGATAGCCTTCGAGCACGGCTGTCCGCACCGCAAGCGGCTGGAACAATGGTATGCGCGCCGAGGGTTCATGGCCGAGAAAACCATCGAGCTTGGTTCATACCATGCCATCCTTGGTTGCGTGGTGGCTGGCATGGGCATAGCGCTGATGCCGAAAAGCGTGCTTTCGGGTTTCCCGGAAAGCCGCTGGCTAAAGCTGCACGAACTGCCCTCTGACGAAGACAACGCCGTCACGGTGTTGTTCTGGCGCAAGGGAGCCGGTTCTCCCAACGTCACCGCTTTGCAGGGACTGCTTGCGGAGCAATGCCTGTCAACCGGCGTTGCCGCCGCGGCTATTGCTTGAAGTCGTGCGGCAGCGGCGCGGTTGCCTTTTCCAGCCAGGCCAGCGTTTCGCCGTCGAGCATCGGTCCGATCTCGGCCAGTACGCGCGCATGGTATTCGTCAAGCCAATGCAACTCGTCGCGGGTTAAAAGGTCCGATCGGACCAGCCGCTTGTCGATCGGCGCCAGCGTCAGTGTCTCGAAGCCGTGCATGGCGATGTCGCCGCCCTCGATTGCCTCGGCCGGTGTCACCAGAATCAAGTTCTCGATGCGGATGCCGTAGGAACCTTCCTTGTAATAGCCGGGCTCGTTGGAGACGATCATGCCGGCCAGCAGCTTTTCGGTACCGGTCTTGGCGATACGCTGCGGGCCCTCATGCACGGCAAGATAGGAGCCGACACCGTGCCCGGTGCCATGGGCGAAATCGCAGCCGTGTCTCCATAGCGCCAGGCGCGCCACTGCATCGATTTCGGAGCCGCGCGTGCCCTGGGGGAAGCGCAGCATGGAGATGCCGATCATGCCTTTCAGCACCAGCGTGAAGCGCTCGCGCATCTCCTCGGTTGGCGCGCCAATCGGAACCGTGCGGGTAATGTCGGTGGTGCCGTCCTGGTACTGCCCGCCGGAATCGAGCAGGAACAGCTCGCCATCCCCCAGCTTGCGATTGGTGGCGCGGGAGACGCGGTAGTGCATGATAGCGCCGTTAGGACCAGCGCCGGAGATGGTATCGAACGATACGTCGCGCAGCGGCATCTGCGTTTCTTCGCCGGTCTGACGGCGCGTCTCCTCAAGCCTGGTGACAACGGCGATTTCGTCGAGCGTGCCGGGCTTCTGGCGGTCGAGCCAGCACAGCAGCTTGGCGACCGCGGCGCCGTCGCGGCGATGTGCGGCGCGTGCGCCGGCGATCTCAGCTTTGTTCTTTGTTGCGCGTGGAATGCGGGCCGGATCGGGCACGGCAATGACGGTGCCGCCATTATCCTCGACCAGCATCCTGAGCTTGTCCGCCGCTAGAACCGGGTCCAGCGCGATTTTTGCACCGCTCTTGGCCTGGGTGACGATTGCCGTTTCGAATTCACCTGGGTCGTGCAATTCGGCGAGCTGCGTCAGGTAGGCCGCGACGGTGCGCGAAAACTTGCGCTGGTCCATGAAAAGCAGATGCGAGCCGTCGGCGGCCAGCACGGCAAAGCCGAGCGCCAGCGGTGTGTGCGGTACGTCGCCGCCACGGATGTCGAACGCCCAGGCAATGGAGGAGGGGTCGGTCAGCACGGCATGGGTGGCGCCGTCCTTCTCGATGGCCGCTGCCAGCCGCACCAGCTTGTCCTTGGCCAGTTCGCCGGCAAAGCCGATCGGGTGGATCTCGACCGGTGCCAGTGGCGGCCCGGGATGGTCCTGCCAGATCGCGTCGATCGGATTCTCTTCGAGCGGCACCAGTATCGCGCCGGATTTCTCGGCCGAGGCTTTCAGCGCCTTGACGTCGCTGATCGTATGCAGCCACGGATCGAAGCCCAATCGCACGCCCTTGCCGAGATTGTCCTTGATCCAGTTGGCCGGCGGGTTGTCGACAAGGCTCTCGATCGAAAAGATGTCGAGATCGACCTCCTGGCGCACCTGCAGCGTGTAGCGCCCGTCGACAAACATGACGGCGCGCTCGCCAAGCACAATGGCGACTCCGGCCGAGCCGCTGAAGCCGGTCAGCCATTTCAGCCGTGCCGAGCGATCGGCGACATATTCGCCCTGGTGCTCGTCGGCACGGGGCACAATGAAGCCATCCAGCCCGTTGGCCGCCAACCATTGGCGCAGCATTGCCACGCGCGGCTTGCCAACGGCCGGATCGCCGGCGGAATCGAAGGTCTGGAACATGTCGGCTCTCCTCGAATGCTGGCGCGACCGTAGCGCATGACCTCGAAAATCGGAATCGATTTTCGGACCGATCATTCCCGGTTGCTGCGTGTCTCTTTGCGCATGGACGCCATGCAGAATCGACGATTTCAAAAAGCGTCAGCAGAGCTTACCTTCTTAATGTGGAGGAAAAGTCCTGTTGCCCTGCAAAGGAGACCGTCATGTCCACGATTTCACCTAGACGCGGATTTTTCAGAAACGCTGTGAAAGCGCTGATCGAAGCTCGCCAGCGCGAAGCGAGCCGGTATGTGAGCGGCGTTCTGCTTGGCTTTGACGACGAAACGCTGAAAGCTCACGGCTACGATCGCGAACAGCTGAAGAAAGCGGCGAACTCGCGCTAGGTCCGAGTTGATTCCGGCTTGCGTTGAAGGCGCTGCGCCTCAGCGCTTGAGGTGAATCGTCACCCAGCCCCCGCGGTGCAAGGTGCGGACGTGCCGGAATTTCTGGCCGACATAGGCCGCGATTACCGCATCGCGCTGGCGCTCGAGGATGCCCGACAAAACGATCGAGCCACCGAGCGCGATATGTCCGGCCATTTGCGGCGCCAGACGCATCAGCGGCCGCGCCAATATGTTGGCGACGATCAGGTCGAAGGGCGCACGCGCGGCAAAGATCGGATGATGAAAACCGGGCGCCGCCACCGTTTCAATGAGCCCCTTGACCTGGTTCAGCCGCGCATTGGCGGCGGCCACCTTGACGGCGACCGGGTCGATGTCGGTCGCCAGCACCGGTATATGCGCGAGCCTGGCCGCTGCGATGGCGAGCACCGCGCTGCCGGTGCCAAGGTCGAGCGCGTTGCGCGGATGCTCGCGCTGTATGACCTGCTCCAGCATTTCGAGGCAGCCGGCGGTGGTGCCGTGATGGCCGGTACCGAAGGCAAGGCCGGCCTCGATCTCGATGGCGAGCTCGCCGCTGTGGCGCTTCCTGCGGTCATGCGCGCCATGGACGAAGAAGCGCCCGGCCCGCACCGGCTTCAATCCCTCCAGCGAGCGCGCCACCCAGTCGATGTCGGGCAGCGCTTCGCGCGCTATCGGTTTCGACAGCGACAGTCCGGCAAGGATGTCCCTAAGCCGCGCCTCGACCGCATCGACGTCGTCGTCGGCATAGAGCGATACTTCGTGGATGTCGCTGTCCTCGTCGACCTCGAGCACCGCAATCGGCAGGCCCTCATCGTCGAATGCCGCACCGAGCGCCGCGAAGATGCGATCAGCCTCGATCTTGCCCGCGGTGAAATACAAACGCGTCTGCGTCATTACCGGATATGTCAACCTTCCGCCGCCAGCCGTTTGAGCTTGGCGATGGCGGCATCCGGGCTTTCGCCATAAGCAATGGTGCCGGCGAAATCGCCCTTGGCGTTGAGCAGCAGCACCGAAGCAGTGTGGTCCATCGTGTAGTCGCCGTCGCTCGTGTCGACTTTCTTCCAGTAGATGCCGAAGGACTTGGCCATGGCGTGGACCTTTTCGGGATCGCCTGATATGCCGAGGATGCGATCGGAGAAATTGCTGACATAGGTGTTCATGATTTCGGGCGTATCGCGCTCCGGGTCGACCGTAACGAAATAGGCACGCAGGTTCTTGCCGTCGTCGCCCATCGTCTTCAGCCAGCCGGCCAACTCGAAAAGCGTGGTCGGGCAGACTTCCGGACAGTGCGTGAAGCCGAAGAAGACGACGCTGGGGTGGCCGCGAAACGCGGCTTCGGTGACCGGCGCGCCCTTCTGGTCGACCAGCGTGAACGGTGCTCCGAACGGCTCGCCGCCATAATGTCCGCGGTACCAGTCGAAGGTGAGCCAGCCGATTCCGGCGGCCATCAGGACGAGAATACCGACCAGAATTGAACGCATCATCAGTGAAAGTCCGTCGTTATTCCATCGGGCGCCGGGTTGGCGCCGTGAAGGCCCTGGCTTGGCGAACACTCTTAGCGGTTCGGTCGTGCCGACGCAAAGATGTCGCGTTGCCGCAACCGGCAATCCTCTGGGAGGCGATCTGCTTGCAAAGCGCTGCCGTTCGTCCCACCTGAGGTCGGCAAAATTCGAACCGCAGGAGGCCTCTTTGCGAAAACTGATTGGCGGCGCGTTAGCCGCATGCCTTGTCATTGGCGCCGGCGCGGCCGCCGCCGAGGAAGTCGGCAAGGTCGGCGTCGATTGGCTCGGCAACGATATCATCGTCGAGGCGATCAAGGATCCGAAGGTCGAGGGCGTGACCTGCCACGTCTCCTATTTCGACCGTGGCGTGATCGACCGCCTGCAGAAAGGCAACTGGTTCGAGGACCCGTCCGATTCCTCGATCTCCTGCCGCCAGACCGGGCCGATCACCATTGGCGACATCGACATGAGCGAGGCCGGCGAGGAGGTGTTCAAGCAAGGCATCAGCCTGATCTGGAAAAAGCAGGTGGTGAACCGCATCTACGACAAGGCCAACGAGACCCTGATCTACCTGTCGCATTCACGCCAGGTGCAGGATGGCTCGGCAAAAATGTCGGTCACCACCGTGCCGCTCTACGGCCAGAACGTGGTGTGGACCAGCGGCAAGCCGAAATAGAGACTTAAGGTGCTACAGGGTCCTTGGCGCGTCCAAACGGATGCGCGGCGCTGCACTCGGCTTGCGAGACTATGCGCGCGGGCGTAAAGCGCGCGCATGGACCGTCCCGAACACCTTGTCCTGAAAGATCCCGAGCCGCGCATCCATCCGACGGCGGAGCTGAAGGCGTGCAAGCTTGGACGCTACGCGTCGATCGGCGAGCGGGTCATCCTCCGCGAGGTGACGGTCGGCGACTTTTCCTACTTCGAGCGCCACGCCGAGGCGATCTATACGACGATCGGCAAATTCTGCTCGATCGCCGCCAACAGCCGCATCAATGCGCTGGAGCATCCGGTCGAGCGGCTGACGCAGCACAAGATCAGCTATCGGCCCAACGAGTATTTCCGCTGGCTGGGTGTAGATCAGGCGTTCCGCGACCGGCGGCGGGCGAAAGCCGTCAGCATCGGCCATGATGTCTGGATCGGCCATGGCGCCGTGATCATGCCTGGCGTAGTGATCGGCAACGGCGCGATCGTCGGTGCCAACGCGGTGGTGACGTGCCACGTGCCGGCCTATGCAATCGTCGCCGGCGTTCCGGCCAGGCCAGTGCGGCAGCGCTTCAGCGCGGAAACTGCGGCCCGGATCGAACGGCTTGCCTGGTGGGACTGGCCGCTCGAGAAACTGGCCAGGGCAGTCCCCGACATGCAGGCCTTGCCCATCGAGGCTTTCCTCGACCGCTGGGAAAACGACGCCGCCTGAGTTCGGGCTATCTGCAAGCGGTCCGACGGCCTGCGCGATCTGCTCCTCCAACAATGTACCCGCGACCTTCCGCCGCGAGGGAACCAGGAGCGGCTGCCAACTGTTTCTGCAGACACAATGAACTCGGCTTCCGTCCGGGTTCGTCGCCCGGCTGTTGAGGGAGTTTGAATGATTGAGAAGCTTTTCACCAGGATCGCCAACAACGTCGCCCATTTTGCCGGCCTGCCGCCGACGTTTGCCGTCTGTTTCCTGATCATCGTCGTCTGGGCGGCAAGCGGGCCGATGTTCGGCTTTTCGGACACCTGGCAGCTCGTCATCAACACCGGCACGACGGTCGTCACCTTCCTGATGGTGTTTCTCATCCAGAACACCCAGAACCGCGATGGCGCTGCGATCCAGGCGAAGCTCGACGAATTGATCCGGGTCAGCACAGCCCAGAACACCTTCATCGGTATCGAACACCTGACTGAGACCGAGGTCGAAGAGATCCGCAAGAAATGCGAACAGGCAGCGAAGCGGCATGATCAGAAGCTTGCCGAGTTGGCAGCCGAGAAAGCCATGGCGAAGAAGCGGAACACGAAGAAGCACGCAGCGGCGTGATATAAAGGTCCGGCGCATACCTGCGAAGATCGGATCCGATTCTTTGCTACGGTGATCTTCGGTTCGGGATCATGCGGTGCGTGTCATGAATGCCGCGAAAGCATCTTTGTAGTCCGGGTGCCAGCGCGACAGGGCAGGGCGGTTCTCGATGAGGTCGCCAATCGCCCAGCCCATGCGCTTTTCGTCCATGGACCGGGTCGCCTCGTTATCGGGACACAGGATGTAGAAATCGCCACGCAGTAGCGAGGCCAGCATGAAGTCGATGACCTGCTCGCCGGTCCAGGCGCCGGCCGGCTTTTCGGTCGCACCTTCGGTCAGGCCGGTAAAAGTGAACCCGGGGATAAGCAGATGCGCCGCGACACTGGCGCCCGGCTCGTTGCGCAGCGCGTGCGCCAGGCCTTCGGTATAGGTCTTCACGCCCGCCTTGGAAACGTTGTAGGCGAGGTTGCCGGGCGGCGTGGTGATGCCTTGCTTGGAGCCGGTGTTGACGATCAGGCCCGGCTTTCCCGCCGCCAGCATGCGCGGCGCAAAGGCCTCGACGCCATGGACGACGCCCCAGAAATTGATATCCAGCAGCCGTTTCCAGGCGTCGCGGTTCTCCCACGGCTTGCCGGGATTGTTGCCGACGCCGGCATTGTTCATCAGCAGCGATACGTCGCCGAAGGCGCCGAATGTCCTTTCGGCCAGCCGGTCGAGTTCGTCGGCCTTCGAGACATCGGTGGCGACGGCAAGTACGGCGCTGTCGCCGGCGATGGCGGCGACGGCGCGTCGGGCCTCATCGAGGCGTGCGCCGCCAATATCGACCAACACGATGTTCATGCCCATCGCCGCCAGCCGTTTGGCCGCGGCAAGGCCGATGCCGCTGGCCGCGCCGGTGATGACGGCGACATTGCCGGAGGCAAGTGCGGGCAGGGCGGTCTGGATCTCGGCGTCGGTGGTCATGATTTTCTCCTGTTCTGGCCGCGGCGAACTTAGCGCGGAAAGAGGCTCGCGCAAGCCGGTACCGGCATCTTCGGGTTGACCGCATCGGCGGGCGCTGCGCATGCTGATATCGAAAAAGGAGACCTGACGATTGACCGACTGGATCGAGATCCTGAAAGAACAGACCGCCACCGGCGACCAGATGAGCCGCGAGGTGCCACAAATGCTCGCCAATCCCGACATCAGCGAAGCGCAAGTTATGACGCTGTTTTCGGCGCTCGAAAAACAGGCCGAATTCGTCGAAAAGCTGCGCATGGCGCTGGAAAAATTCGGCCATGATTTTTCAGTGATCAAGGCGGCCGAGCGGCTGGAGGAGCGCTACGCCGACCTTGCCGCTTCGGTAGCGGAAAAGCTGAAAGCAATGCGAGGCTAGAAGGGGCCTATTTCTCGATCAGCCGCTCGAAGCGCCTGTCCGGCACGAACCAGATCATCGCCACCAGGACATAGATCGAGACACCGATCCAGTGATTGACGAAGGTCAGCGCGATGGCGGAAAGATAGAGGACCAGCGAGATCTTTCCCTTGAGGTCATTGCCCAACGCCCTGGCGAAGAGAGTCTCATTGCCGTGCAGTCGATGCAGGGCCATGGTGAGGATGTTAAAGCCGATGGCGCAGAGCGCCAGGTCGACGCCATAGACGGCAACCGGCACCGGCGCGAAATGGTTCTCACCCATGAAGGCTGTCGTCGCCGGCATCAGCGATAGCCAGAACAGCAGGTTGAGGTTCGCCCACAGCACGCGGCCGTCGACCCGCTGCACGGTATGGAACATGTTGTGCAAATTGTTCCAGTAGATGCCGACATTGATGAAGGACAGCACATAGCTGAGGAAGATCGGCCAGAGTGGTGCCAGCGCGGAAAAATCCTCGCCATGCGGCACCTTCAATTCCAGCACCATGATGGTGATGATGATGGCGACCACGCCATCGGTGAATGCCTCGACTCGTCCCTTGCCCATGAATCTCCCCTGACAATCCGCTGAAGTTAAAAGAGGATCTCGCTCAGCGCCATCGGCAAAGCTGCCAAACTTGTCAGGAGCAAGCCGGGGAGGGGGAACGGCTGACGCGAAAAAGGCGTTAGGATGTCAGATCCCGAACAGCAAAAGGTCGAAAAAATGACAGCTCACGCTCAAGTCATGACGCGCGATCACGAACTCGGCGGCCGCGCTGCAGCGGCCGCCGTGGCCGCCATGATTGCGGCTCTTTTCGCCGGCAGCACGGCGCTGACGCCGCTTTACATCATCTACAAGCAGCTCTTCGGCTTCTCGCAGATCACTTTGACGCTGGTCTACGCCGTCTATGTCATCGGCAATCTGGCAGCGCTTCTGATGTTAGGGCGTGTGTCCGATGTCATCGGGCGCCGTCCAATGGCATTGGCCGGGATGGCGGTGGCCGTCGTCAGCGCGGTGGTTTTCCTCTTCGCCGAAAATGTCGCCTGGCTCGATATCGCCCGAATTCTGAGCGGACTGGGAATCGGCGTTGGCGCGGGCACCGGCACCGCCTGGCTCGCCGAATTGCTCCCGACCGACGACAAGTCACAGGCGGCGACGATTGCCACCAGCACCAATTTTCTCGGCCTCGGCCTCGGTGCGCTGGGGGCCGGGTTGCTCGCCGAATACGCGCCCTGGCCGCTCAGGCTGACATTCGTCGTCTACCTGGCGATGCTCGCGACTGTAACCCTGCTGGTCTGGCGCACGCGGGAAACCGTTTCGCGGCCGGGGAAACTGGCTGACGTTTCGATGCGACCGCGGCTTTCCGTGCCCGATGACATCCGCGCAAGTTTCGTTGCGCCGGCGGTGACCGGCTTTGGCGCAATGGCGCTGGTCGGCTTTTATGCAGCACTCGCACCGAGCATTTTGGCGCAGCAACTGCAGGTAACCAACCATGCCGAAGCCGGCGCTCTGTTCTTTGAATTGGCAATCGTGACGGCCGCCACCATTGTAGCGACGGCACGTCTTTCGAGCCGAGCCGCGATGTTCGCGGCACTTGCGCTGATGATCCCAACCGTCGCACTGGTCGTTGCGGCGCAGGTCTTCGCCTCGATGGCCATAATGATTGCCGGGACCGCCTTGTGCGGCGGGGCGGCAGCGCTCGGCTATCGCGGCGGCTTGCAAGTGGTGAACGAGATCGCGCCGGCGGACCGGCGCGCCGAAGTCGTCTCGGCCTTCTTCATCTGCTGTTTTTGCGGCAACGCGCTGCCGGTCATCGGCATCGGCGTTCTGTCGACGGTGGCAGGTGCGACCGTGGCAAGCCTGGCCTTTGCCGGCATGATTGTCGTCTTTTCCCTGGTCGCTCTCGGGTTTGGCGCGAAATACGCGCGCTGAGCCGACCTTTCAGCCGTTCGGTGTCTCGGGCGAAAGATGCGCGCGCTGGCGCGGTACGCCGAGGCCGGTATCCGGCGGTTCGCCGGCAGCCGGCCGGCTCTCGATCATGTGCAGGCTGCGCCAGCGGCCGAAGCGATAATAGGCCGCGGCCAGCACGAGCGAGGTTATAGAGCCAGCCGGAAAGCTCCACCACAGAGCTTCCTCGCCGATCACGCTTCGGAAGAAATAGGCGAAGCTGGTGCGCACCAGCAGCACCGAGATCACCAGGATGATCAGCGGCGGCATCACCGCGCCGGTGGCACGCACGGTGGCGAAGAGCACGATGGTGATGCCGAACAGGATGAAGGACCACGACGCGATCTTGTTGATGTGAGTGGCGATCTCGATTGCTGCACTGTCGCTGCCAAGGAAGAGGCTGAGCACCGCGCGATCGAATACGAACAGCAGCGCGACGAGCATGCCGGTGAGCACAAGGTTGAAGCCGACGCCGGAGGCGGCGATGCGTCCAATCCGGTCCCAGCGCCCGGCGCCGACATTTTGCGCCGCCATGGACGACACCGCGGCGCCGATGGCGAGCGCCGGCATCTGGATATAGGTCCAGAGCTGTGCGGCTATGCCGTAGGCAGCCGCGACCTGCGAGCCGTACGAGTTGACCATGCCCATCACCGTCAGCGCCGCGGCCGAAACGACGATCATCTGCAGGCCCATCGGCACGCCCTTGAAGACGACAATGCGCAGCAGCGCCGGGTCCGGCCGCAGCAGAACGAGATTGGCGCCGGCCAGCCGCAGCGGGTGCTTGCGCGCATAAAGCACGATCAGGATGGCAACCACGCTTACCGTCTGGCCGATCAGCGTCGACGCGGCCGAGCCGGCGATGCCGAGTTCGGGGAACGGGCCGATGCCGAGGATGAGCAACGGGTTCAAAACGACGTCGAGCACGACGGCCAGCGCCATGAACAGGAAAGGCGTGCGCGAATCGCCGGCGCCGCGTAGCACCGTCATGACGAAGGACAGCAGGTTCATCATCGGCACGGCGAGGAAGATGATGCGCAGATAGGAGCGCGCCAGCGGCAACGCATCGGCCGGCGTGCCGAGCGCATCGAGGATCGCATCGACCCAGATCCAGCCGCAGACCGCGAACACCACCGAGACGAGGAAGAAGAAGGTGGCGCTGGTTCCGACGATGCGCCGGGCTTCGGGCAGGTCACGAGCGCCGACGGATTGTGCGACCAGGATGGTCGCCGCCATGCCGATGCCGNTGCGCCGGGCTTCGGGCAGGTCACGAGCGCCGACGGATTGTGCGACCAGGATGGTCGCCGCCATGCCGATGCCGAAGACGGTGCCGAGGATGAGAAACAGCACGAGGTTGGCATTGGACGTGGCGGTCAGCGCCGCTTCACCGAGGAAACGGCCGACCCACACGGCATTTATCGAGCCGTTGAGCGACTGCAGCACATTGGAGCCGAGCACCGGCAGGGCAAACAGCAAAAGGGTGCGCGGGATAGGCCCACTGGTGAGGTCGCCGGTCTGCCGGCGCGGGGGCATGTTGTCGTCCATGGCAGGCAACTCGGCGAAGGCTTGTCTGAGTCCGCAATGATTGCCGATTTAACGGGAGAGGTCGATGCGGCGCTGTAAATTCCGCCTGGCGTGCCTTGATCTAAGCATTTCTCAAACCTTTCGGAATCGTATATTGATCCCGCACGCGTGGGGCCGCATTTTCCTGGATCTCATCGGTAAGCCGGGGGGCTCATGTCCGATATTCCGTTGTTTTTTGAGCGCCTGAACCGGCGCGCCTTTCTTGGTGCATCCGCTCTGGGCGCGGCCTCCGTGGCTCTTTCGTCGTGCACCACGACGGACGTGGCGGCGCCGCCGGTGCCCGCGGCACCAAGCGATCCGGCTCTCGGCGATGCCGCAAGCATGTATGCCGCGCGCATCGACGAGGGCTATCAACTGCCGGCAATTCCGGTAGCCAAGGTCGATCCGAAATTCGTGCGTCAAATCGTGGCCGACCCGACTGGAGAAAAACCCGGCACGATCGTCGTCGATACTTCCGAGCACTTCCTCTATCTGGTGCGCGACGGCGGCAAGGCAATTCGCTATGGCGTCAGCCTCGGCAAGGCCGGTTTCGGATGGACCGGCAGCGCCGTGGTTCAGGCGAGAAAGAAGTGGCCGGTCTGGACGCCGCCGCCGGAAATGATCCAACGCCGGCCGGAACTGGCGAAATACAAGGACGGCATGCCGCCCGGCCCGCAGAGCCCGCTTGGTGCCCGCGCGCTGTATCTCTTCCGTGACGGCAAGGACACGATGTACAGGCTGCACGGCACGCCGGAGTGGGATTCCATCGGGAAGAACGCTTCCTCCGGCTGTGTGCGCTTCATGAATCAGGACATTATCGACCTCTACAGCCGCGTCGATGGCGTCGTGCCGGTCTTCGTGCGCCCGAACCTGTCGGCCGCCGGGAAGATCGCCGCCGTGTCAAACAGGACGGCCGAGCCGATCGATGCAGGCGTGCCAAGGGACGCGGAGATGTTGAGGTAAGTGCCTTCGACTGGATCGTCAGTCGCAGGTTTTGCGATGCTTAGGACACCGTCTTTTCGCGGGCGAGCCGCAACTGAAGGGGCACGACCGTTCAATCGCGCCAGCTCAGGCGGACGCGTTCGGCGCCTCCGCCTGTATGGCTGCCGCTACTTCCCGGTGAGGCCTGGGAGCGTGACCTGATAGACCAGGAACATGGTGTCGACATCGGCGCCATCCTCGGCCTTGTAGGCCGCGCCGACCTGGAAGCCGTCCTGCGTGAGGAAGTCATTGTCATTGGCGACGAACAGGAAATAGTCGTCGGGCAGCTTTGGATCGAGGACGCTCACCACCGACATCGCCTCCCATTTCTCCGAAAGGTTGTTGCGGTCGTTGGGCGCGCCATTGTGCAACCCGAAGCGGCCGAGCTCGCTCTTGTCGTTGATGTCGATGAACGGCGTCAGCTTGGCCGGCGTCACCGATGGATCGAGCTCACCCTTGGGCGCCAGCGGCTTGTCCTTGTCGAACTCTGTGCCGGCGATGTCGGTTGCCGCCGACACATCGACGACGCTGATCTCGCGATGGAGCGAGGTGTCGCCCTTCAGCCCCTGGCCGTTGCCGCTGTCGCGCGCCAGCATCAGGAAGGTCTTGTCCGACAGCGCCACGATTTCACTCTGCGCGGCGATCTTGGTTTTGCCCTTGGCATCGGTGAACACCGGCAGCGGCACGACATATTCATGCGCGAGCTTGAGCTGGCCGGGATCCGAGGCATCGTAGACCAGCACGCGCGTGTTCTGGCGCGTCGAGGCGGAATCGCCGCCATCCTGCCTTGGGGCCGACTGCAGCACGGCAATCAGGAACTTCCCGTCCGGCGTCAGCGCCATGCCTTCGAGGCCCTGGTTGTTCTGACGGCCGGTTTCGGGATCCTTCGGATCTGGGTCTGCCGCGCCAGGTCCCGGATTGTTGGAAGCAAAGTTTGGCGTCCCGTGACGCATCGGGACAAGCGCCGCCGGCGGCTGCGTTGCCGACATCAGACGCCCATCGGCGGAGAAGCGGTAGATGTTCGGACCGTATTCGTCCGAGATGAACATCGTGCCGTCGGGCAGCCGTGCGATCGCTTCGTTATCGAGCGCGAGCTTGCCGTTGGCTTCGGGCAGGATCGGCATGTCGTCGGTCGCGGCACGCACGCCGTTGAGCGGATCGAGCCCGGTTGCGTCGGCGCCCTTGTCGTCGGTCAAAAGCATGGTGTCGGCAAGCGTCGCCCTGAGGCCCGACTGTTCCTGGCCGGCGGCTGGCACTGCACCCGGCGTGATCGGAGCGAACTCGATGGCAATCGTATTGAGGCGCGGCCGGTAGTCGGTAGTACCGACGACATTGTAGCCGCGATCCGGCAACAGCCACAACGAGCCCTTGTAGCCGTCGGCGCCATGCGTCCAGCCGGCAGCATCGATCGACATGCCTGAGCCGGAGCCAAACGTCTCGCCGAACTTGTCCTTCTGGCTGGCCGGGATGCGGCCGACGCCGACCAGGCCCTTGTTGACGAAGCTGACGCCGCCGACGGTCGCGGAGTTTTCTGCCAGGGCCGGAGTCAAGGCGGTGAACATCGCCAGCGCGACAGCGAGGGACGCGGTTCGGTGCAGGTTTTTCATGGATATCCTCTTTGAGACAAAGCTGCCGGGGCCCGAAAAAGCGCCGCGTCGCATCGAGGATGCCGCGAAAGCCTTCGGAGAAGCGATCTAGGACGCGAACATGATACTTGCGTGACAGTGCCGCGCTTGCTTTGACCCTTGTGGTCGCAACTGGCCTGGACATGCGAATCCGTCGCCGCCGAGAGTGCAATTAACAACTTTACAAATTATCGTTCTTATGTGAAGTTATGACGATGAAAGGCCACCGATGACAGTCTGTCGTTTCGCCACCCGCCTCAATTCCTTTGCCTCGCGGCCACAGGCCGAGTGGCCCGATCTTGTCGGCAAACCGTCCATGCTGCAAATGGCGGCACGTGCGGCGAAGGTTGCGGAGTTGACCGATCTCGACCTCAACTTTCCCGACCATGTCGATGAAAAGCCTGCGGAAATGGCGCGCAAACTCCGCGATCTCGGGCTTTCCATCAATGGTTTCGCCATGCGCTACTACTCCAACCCGGCCTTCAAGCTCGGCGCCTTCACCAATCCGGATCCGGCCGTTCGCCGCGAGGCCATCGACATGACCAAGGCCGGGATCGACGCCGCGCGCGAGGCTGGCGCCAGCCTGATGACGCTGTGGCTCGGGCAGGATGGCTTCGATTATGCTTTCCAGGCCGATTATGCGACGCTCTGGCAACACGAAATAGATGGAATTCGTGAAGTTGCGGCGCATGACCCCGATTGCCAGATCAGCCTTGAATACAAACCCAACGAGCCGCGCTCCTACAGCCTGATGCCCGATGCGGCGACGACGTTGCTGGCAATCCGCGAGATCGGCCTGCCCAATCTCGGCGTGACGCTCGATTTCGCCCATGTGCTCTACGCCGACGAGCAGCCGGCTTTCGCCGCTGCGCTCGTGGCACGGCACAGCAAGCTGCTCGGCGTGCACCTCAACGATGGCTATGCCAAGCGCGACGACGGCTTGATGGTCGGGGCCGTGCATACGCTGCAGACGATCGAGCTGCTGCGCCAGATCCGCCGCAACGGCTACGCCGGCGCCATCTACTTCGACACGTTTCCCGATATGACCGGGCTCGACCCGGTCCACGAATGCGAAGTCAACATCGCGACTGTCAAGCGCATGCTGCGCGTCGTCGATCGGCTGGACGGGGACAACCGCATGTTAGCCGCCGTCGACCGTCAGGACGCGATCGCGTCGCAAGCCATTATCCAGGAAGCCATGCTCGGCCCGGACAGCTGAGGCCCGGCCGCATATTCCGTTCAACAAGGGAGGAAGGACCATGAAATTTCTGCTTGCCACCGCTACCGCTGGCCTGATGGCGCTGTCCATCGGCTCGGTGTTTTCCGCAGACCTCGCGCCGCTCAATTCCGACACCGAGAAGGATCGCATCGACTGGTCGCAGCTCGAGGCCAAGTTCGGGGCCTTCCCCAAGCTGCCCGAGGGTACCAAGGCGGGTGCGGTCTCCAAGACGCTGACCAATGAATACTGGCGCTCGCTGGGAGAGGGCTACAAGTCGTTCGGCGACCGCACCGGCGTGCCCGTGGTCTACCAGGCGGCGCAGAGCGAGGGCGACCAGCTCGGCCAGCTCACCATCGCCGAAGGCCTGGTCACGCAAGGCTACAACGTGCTGCTCGTTTCGCCGCAGACCGACTCCAACCTGCAGCCGATCGTGGAACAGGCCAAGGCAGCCAATGTGCCGGTGGTCAACGTCAACGACGCGGTCATCCCGCAGGCCGAGCACTATGTCGGCAATGTCCAGCGCGACAACGGCGTGCGCGTCGCCAAATGGTTCATCAAGAACCGGCCGGACGGCGGCAAGGTCGCCATCGTCGAAGGCCAGGCCGGCGTCTACGCCGCCGTCCAGCGCACCGACGGTTTCAAGACCACCATCACCGAAGCCGGCAAGTTCGAGGTCGTGGCCAGCGTCCCCGGCAACTGGGATCGTCAGACCTCCTACGACGCGGCCACCAACATCCTGCAGCAGCACCCCGATCTGATCGGCTTCTATGCCAACAATGACGGCATGGCGCTGGGCATCGTCGAAGCGGTCAAGGCCGCCGGCCTAAAGGACAAGGTCGCCGTGTTCGGCACCGACGGGATTTCCGACGCCTACGCCTCGATCCGCGCCGGCGAGCTGACCGGCACCGTCGATTCGTTCCCGGTGCTGACCGGCGAGGTGGCGCTGGAATCGGCGCTGCGGCTGGTGGCCGGGCAGAAGCTGCCGCGCGTCGTTGCCACGCCGCAGGCGCTGATCACCAAGGACAATGCCGACCGTTACTCCGGCGCCGGCGATGCCGTGCGCAAGGCGCTGCTCGAGGACGCGGCAGCGGGCCAATAGAGCTGGGGCGGCGGGTGCCGGCCTTTCGGCACTCTTGCCGGGAGAACTGAAGCAATGTCAGCGCGGCTGCAATTCGAAGGCATTTCCAAAGAGTTTCCGGCCGTGCGGGCGCTGAGCGATGTGTCCTTTTCGGTCGGCGCCGGCGAAATCCATGGGCTGCTCGGTGAAAACGGCGCCGGCAAGTCGACGCTGCTGCGCATCCTGTCAGGCGTCTACCGGCCGACGGCGGGAAGCGTGCTTATTGACGGCAAACCGGTGACGCTGAACACCCCGGTCGCGGCCCGCGCCGCCGGCGTGGCGATGATCCATCAGGAATTACAGCAGGTGCCACGCCTCAGCGTCGCCCAGAACATGTTTCTCGGCCATCCGTTGACGCGCGGCGGCGTCTTCGTCGCACGGCGCGAGCAGGAACGCCGCGCTGCGGAAGCCCTCGCCGCCATCGACCCGACCATCGATCCGGCAGCCCCGCTTGGCTCGCTGAAGGTGGCGCAGCGGCAGATCGTCGAGATCGCCCGGGCGCTGCTCGACCGCGCCAGGATCGTGGCGATGGACGAGCCGACGTCGAGCCTCACGCCGAGCGAGTTCGAACGGCTGGCGGAAGTCATTGCCGGTCTGGCACGCGACGGTGTCGCCGTCGTTTATGTCTCGCACAAGCTGGACGAGGTGTTCGGCATCTGCGAGCGCGCCACTGTCATGCGCGACGGCGTTGTGGTCGAAACCGTCGATCTCGCGCAGGTGTCGGAAAAGGCCGTCGTTTCGATGATGGTCGGCCGCGAGCTTGCCCAGGAACAACACCGCTCGCATGCTTCCCCCGAGATCAGGCTGAGCGTGCGTGGCCTCGCCTCGGCAACCAAGGTCCGTGACGTTTCGTTCGACCTGCATCGCGGCGAGGTGCTGGGCGTTGCCGGCCTGGTCGGCTCGGGCCGCACCGAGCTGCTGCGGCTGCTGGCCGGCGCCGACCGGACCTCATCAGGCACGATGGAGATCGACGGCAAGGCGGTAAAGCTTTCCAGTCCGCGCGACGCGATCGCGGCCGGCATCGCCCTGGTGCCGGAGGAGCGCAAGCGCGAAGGCATCGTGCCGTTGCGGTCGATCTCCAGCAACATGGCGCTGGCCTCGATGGGCGTGTTCGCGCCGCGCGGCGTCATCGATCACAAAAGGCTGAAACGGGTCGCGGCCGAGAAGATGAAGCGGGTCAATCTCAGGCCGTTCCTGCTCGACCGGCCGATCCGCCTGTTCAGCGGCGGCAACCAGCAGAAAGCGATCATCGGCCGCTGGCTGGCGGCGGGAACACGGATCCTTCTGTTCGACGAGCCGACGCGCGGCATCGATGTCGGCGCCAAGGCGGAGATCTACCACCTGATCGAGGAACTCGCCGCCGAAGGCCATTCGGTAATCGTCGTGTCGTCAGAACTCCCCGAGGTGATCCGGCTCGCCGACCGCGTGCTGGTCATGCGCGACGGCACGGTCGCCGCCGAACTGGGCCGCGCAAGTCTCAGCGAACACGCGATCGCCGCGCACGCCATACCCCAAACGGAGATTGAGACCGGCAAGGCGCAAGGCCATCGGGCCGGTGCATAACGGACAGGACCAGCGGATGACCGATATAACCCAACACACAGCAGCGCGCCCAAGGGCAGATTTCCTGCACCGGTTTTCCGTGCGCGACGCCGGCACGCTGATCGGCCTGGTGGTGATCCTGGTCGTCTTCGGGGCGCTGGTCCCCGGCTTCTTTGCCGAGCGCAACCTGATCAACATCCTGCAGCAGTCGAGCATCAACGCCTGCCTGGCGTTGGGCATGACGCTGGTAATCATCTCGGGCGGCATCGACCTGTCCGTCGGACCGACGGCAGCCCTTTCGGCGGTCATCTCGGCCTCTATGCTGGTTGCCGGCGTGCCGTTCCCGCTGGCCATCGCCGCTGGCTTCGCCGTCGGCCTCGTCTGCGGCCTGCTCAACGGCGTGCTGGTTGCCTATGTCGGGCTGCAGCCCTTCATCGTGACGCTGGGAACGCTCAGCACCTACCGGGCGCTGGCGCTGATCTATACCGGCGGCAATCCGGTGCTCGGCCTGCCTGCCGGCTTTCGTGCCATCTTCAACGGCTCGCTGTTCGGATTGCCGTTGGCGGTCATCATCGTGGCGGTGGTCGCGCTGATTGCCTGGATCATCCTCAAGAAGACGCCGTTCGGCGAATATCTGCTCGCCGTCGGCGGCAATGAGGAGGCGGCCTACATAGCCGGCGTGCCGATCGCCCGCACCAAGATCGCCGCCTATATGATCTCGGGCCTGCTGGCAGCTCTTGCAGCGCAGATCCTGATCGGCCGGCTGGGTGCGGCCGAACCCATTCTGGGCAATCTCTGGGAGCTCGACGCCATAGCAGCGGCGGCGATCGGCGGCGCCTCGCTGATGGGCGGCAAGGGCAGCGTCGTCGGCACCATTCTGGGTGCCGTCATCCTTGGCAGCATGCGCAACGGCCTGACGCTGATGAACGTGCAGTCCTTCTATCAGCTCCTGGCAACTGGCCTTATAATCCTCGCCGCGATGCTTATCGATCGCGTGACGAGGGGACGTGGATGACCTTGACCGGGCTGGACCTGAAAGCAGTAGGACCGCGCATTCGCATGATGATGCCGCATCTGACGCCGCTCGAGGCGAAGGTGGTTGAAACGGTCTTCGGACGGCGCGGCTTCGACGAGACCATACCGCTCAAGCAGATCGCCGAGGAGGCCGGTGTCTCGGAGGCGATGGTGGTCAAGATCGCCAAGAAGCTGGGTTTTTCCGGCTATCGCGACTTTCGCACGGCGGTCTATGAATACAGCCGCCTGCCGACCGCCGAGATGCATCAGGAGCTGTCGGTGGACGACAGTTCGGCCGAGATCGTGCAGAAGGTGTTCCGCACCTCCATCCAGGCGCTGGAGGAGACGCTCGCCATCCTCGACATGGACGATTTCGACCGTGCCGCCGATCTGCTTTACCGCGCCAGGAATCGCGATTTCTACGGCGTCGGCGGCTCGGCGCAGATCGCACGCGACGTCTCGCATAAATTCCTGCGCATCGGCATCCGCACCTCTGTCTACGACGATTCGCACATGATGTTGATGTCGGCCTCGCTGCTCGGCGCCGACGACATCGCCGTCGGCTTTTCGCATTCCGGCAATACCAGCGCCGTCATCGACGCCATCCAACTTGCGCGCAAAAGCGGCGCGCGCACGCTGGCCATCACCAACTATGACAACTCGCCATTGGCAGCCGTCGCCGACATCGTGCTTTGCTCGACCGCCCAAGGCTCGCCGTTGATGGGTGAGAACGCAGCGGCGCGCATTGCCCAGCTCAACATTCTCGACGCGCTGTTCGTCGCGGTCGCGCAACGCGACTACCAGGCGGCGGAGCGCAATCTCGGCCGCACCATGTCCGCGGTGACGTCGAAACGGAAAGACAAGGGCACATGACGGCTTCCCCGCCGCTGGTGACCGTATTCGGCAGCCTGCATTACGATATCATGGTCGAAGCCCCCGATCGCCCACGCAAGGGCGAAACCGTCACCGGCCATGCCTGGCATCCGAAATGCGGCGGCAAGGGCGGCAACCAGGCGGTGTCGGCAGCGCGGGCCGGCGTGCGTGCGGCGATGATCGGAGCTGTCGGCGACGATGATTTCGGCCGCGCGCTTCTCGACAATCTCGATCGCAACGGCGTCGACCAGCGCTTCGTGGGAGTGGCTTCGGGCGCCGGCTCGGGGATGAGCGTAGCGATTTTCGACGACAGCGGAGACTATGGCGCGGTGATCGTCTCGGGGAGCAATCTCACTCTCGGCGAAAAGGACATTACTGAGGCGGCCGAGCTGATCGCGCAAACGGCGGTGCTGCTGCTGCAGAACGAGGTGCCGGAAGCTGCCAACATTGCCGCGGCGCGAGCGGTGAAGGCGCATGGCGGCCGCGTCGTTCTCAATGCGGCGCCGGCGCGAAAGCTGACAGCCGAACTGATCGCGCTGACCGACATCGTCATCGTCAACGCCATCGAGGCGGAGTTCCTGGCCGGCGTTTCGGTCGTCGACACGCTCGAGGGTGCTGCGAAGGCGGCCGGCATGCTCGTCGGTTTCTATCCGGCTGCAATCGTCACGGCCGGCGGCGAGGGCGTTGCCTATTGCGACCGCGACGGCCAGGCATTCGCCTTGCTGGCGATGCCGGTGGAGGTGGTCAGCACCCACGGTGCCGGTGATGAATTCGTCGGCGCCTTTGCGGCGTGGCTTGCGCGTGGAGAGCCCGTCGAGGCGGCACTTGCCGCCGCCAATGCCGCCGCTGCCTCGCTGGTCGCAACGCCGGAGCGCGAGCGCGGGGGTCTTGTTCAATCTGAGCCTGCTCAGTGACCGCCGCGATTCAATCGCTGTCGCGCGCGATCAGTTCCAGCGGCCAGACTTCACGGATGATGCGTGCGCCTTCGGCGCCGGCGTAAGCCGGGATCGATGCCAGCAGCATTTCGGCCAACCGCTCGCCCATCGGCTCCAGCGCCGGTCGGAAGCCGGTCAGCGCCGGCGAAAAATAGCGGCAAAGCGGCGTGTCGACGATGACGATCACCGCGACGTCGTGGCCGGGCCTGATGCCCGCCTCGGCCAAAGCCTTGCAGCCGCCAAGCGCCATCGCGTCATTGTTGAAGATGATGGCCGTCGGCGGGTCCTTGGAGCGCATGACCTTCGGCGTCACGGCGTAGCCGCCGGCCTCGTTGATGAAGCCGTCGGCGATCAGTTCGGGGTCGAACTCGATGCCGTGCCGCCGCAACGCCTTGCGATAGCCGGCGAGGAACAGATAGCCGAAATTGAGGTCGAGCGACGGGCGGATGGCGGCGATGCGGCGGTGACCGCGCGCGACGAGACGATCGACCGCGTCAGCCCCGGCTTTTTCGAAATCGAGGTCGAGCGAGGGATAGGAATCGCCGCCGGAGCGGCTGCGGCCGAGCGTTGCGAACGGGAAACCGGCCTGGGTCAGATAGTCGATGCGCTCGTCCTCGCGCCGCGTCCAGGCCAGCACCACCGCATCGGCCCGCCGCGTCTCGACGACACGGCGCAGGCGCTCCTGCTGATAGTCGCCCGGCGCGCCCATCACTACGATCAGGTCGAGGCCGCTTTCGGCGAGCTTGGCCTGCAACCCGGTCAGGAACGGAATGAAGAACGGCTCGCCATATTCCTGGTCGCCCGGATGAGGCTGCAGCATGAAGGCGATCGAATGGGTGGCGCCGCGCCGCAGGCTGCGGCCGGACTGGTTCGGTGAATAATTCAGCTTCTTGGCCGCATCGAGCACGCGCTGGCGTGTATCGGCATTGACGTCGGCGCGGCCGTTGAGCGCGCGCGACACCGTGCCGATCGAAATATTCAGGTGACGTGCAAGGTCGTGAATACTGGACGCCAAAGGACAGTTCTCCCCCTTGCTTGGCTAGCACCGGCTGCTCTCCGGGCCAAGCCGACGCCACGATTTTTCACAGCCGGCCGATTGACATTCTACGCCATCGGGTGTGTTCTCGTAAACGTTTACGGAAAAACATTCACGGCCCTGCCGTGAACGCCGTGACGATCGGTCTGGAGGGGCCGAGAGGGAGGAGTACTGGATGATCAATGTGGTCCTGGTCGGCTGCGGCGCGATGAGCAAGGCCTGGCTCGATGCAGCCAAGCAGATCGACGGGCTCGCCATTGTCGGCCTGGTCGATATCGACGCCGAAAGGGCGCGGGCGAGGGCGCGCGAATACGAGCTTTCCGGCGCCGTCATCGGAACCGACCTCGACGCCGTGCTCGACCAGACCAGGCCCGACGCGGTATTCGACGTCGTGGTTCCCGCCGCCCGCCGCGAGGTCGCGCTTTCCGCCTTTGCCCACCATTGCCATCTCTTGACCGAAAAGCCGCTGGCCGACAGCCCGGACAATGCGCGTGCCATTGTCGAGGCGGCCCGCAGCGCCGGCCGCATCCATGCCGTCGTGCAGAACCGCCGCTATGTCGCCAATGTCAGGCGCATCCGGCGCTTTCTCGATTCCGGCGCCATTGGTGCGCCAACCAGCATCCACGCCGATTTCTTCGTTGCGCCGCATTTCGGCGGTTTTCGCGAAGAGATGCGCCATGTGCTGCTGCTCGATATGGCGATCCACACATTCGATGCGGCCCGCTACATGGTGGCCGGCGAACCGGCCGGCGTCTATTGCCACGAGTGGGAGCCGGCCAATTCCTGGTATCGGCAAGGGTCGTCGGCAGCCGCAAGCTTCGACCTCGGCGGCGGCAAGCTGTTCACCTATGCCGGCAGCTGGTGCGCGGCCGGCTTCCGTACCAGCTGGGACAGTACATGGCGGATCGTCGCCGAGCGCGGCAGCATTGTCTGGGACGGCGCGGACGGGTTGAAGGCGGAAGTCGTGCGGCCGGTCCGTGAAGGCCTGTTCGACCGCACCGAATCGATAGCCGTGCCGCCGCTCGACCCGGCAGATCGCGTCGGCGGCCATCTCGGCATCATCCAGGATTTCGTCCGCGCCGTCGAGACCGGCACCGCGCCGGAGACGCGCGGCGCCGACAACATCAAAAGCCTGGCCATGGTTTTCGCTGCGATCGAGAGCGCCGAAACCGGGCGCCGGGTCGCCATCGCTGCACAGGAAGGATCATGATGCCAAACCCGCTGCTCGACATCAGGATCGGCACAATGGTGCGGGCCAATCTGGACGACCCGGCCGCCTATGTCAGGCAGATTCTGCCGCTCGGCTTCGAGAGCATCCAGCCGTTCTTCTGGCAGACGCTGGGCGGCAAGGACATTCCGCGGCTGGCGGGCGAGATCCGCGAGGCGATCGGCGATGCCGATGTCATCGTCTCGTCGATCGGCGTGTTCGGCAATCCGCTGGAGAGCGGCGAGATCGATCGCGGCGTGCTCGAGGCGTGGGAAACGATCATCGACAACGCGCGTCTGTTCGGCACCAATGTGGTCAGCGGCTTTACCGGCCGCATCCGCGGCAAGCCGCTGCCCGACAGCCTGCCGCGCTTCCGCGAGGTCTGGGGGAAGCTGGCAAAGCGGGCCGCCGACAAGGGCGTGCGCATCGCCTTCGAGAACTGCGCCATGGACGGCAACTGGGCCAGCGGCGACTGGAACATCGCCCACAATCCGGACGCCTGGGAGCTGATGTTCAACGAATTGCCGGACGACAATCTCGGCCTGGAGTGGGAGCCCTGCCACCAGCTGGTCTATCTGATCGATCCGATCCCGCAGATCCGCAAATGGGCGCCGCGTATCTTCCACGTCCACGGCAAGGACGCGACGGTGCGCTGGGACGTGATCCGCGAACATGGCGTGTTCGGCCGCCTGCCGTTCGTTCAGATGCGCACCCCTGGCTTCGGCGATAGCGACTGGACGCGGGTGATCAGCGAGCTGCGGCTGGCCGGCTACAAGGGCGCCATCGACATTGAGGGCTGGCACGACCCGGTCTATCGCGGCGATCTCGAGATCACCGGCCAGGCGCGGGCACTGGATTATCTCCAACAATGCCGGGGAGGCGCGAGCTACCTGCCGAACCCGGTGTGAGGCTAATGCATGTCGCGCAAAAGTGCCCAGCGGTTTTGCGATAACGACATGCATAAAAACAGGACAAGCCGGCGGGAGGTGCCGGCCAGCGAAAGATTGCGGCGCAATGCCGAAGCGATCGTCAAAACCCCTCGGCTAGCGAGGGAACAAAGGGAGGATAAGTGCATGAGCATTACGATGAGAAGGACAGTTCTGCGCTCGACCGTCGCGGCGGCCGCGATGGCGCTCGCCGCCGCACTCTCGACCTTGCCGGCGCAGGCGCTCGATGCCCAGTGGTGCAAGGATGTCCATATCCGTTTCTTCGTCGGCGGTGCCGAGGGCGATGCCTTCGGCACGATCGTCTATAATGGCGCGAAGCAGGCGGCGGCCGATCTCGGGCCGAAGGTCGACTACATCTTTTCCCAGTGGGATGTCGAGAAGATGGTGCAGCAATTGCGCGAGGCTGTCGCGGTCAAGCCCCAAGGCATCGCCATGATGGGCCACCCCGGCGACGCCGCGATCATGCCGCTGGCCGAACAGGCGCACAAGGACGGCATCAAGATGATGTACCAGAACGTGCCGGTGCCGACGGTCACGGCGGCGTTCGGCGGCGGCTATGTCGGTGCCCAGCAGGAGCAGCAGGGCCGCGCGCTTGGCGCCGAGGCGGTCAAGCTGGCCGGGCTCAAGGCCGGCGATAAGGCAATCATGATCGGCCCGTTCGAGAACGAGAGCCGCGGGGCGCGCGAGCGCGGCACTGTCGCTGCCCTCAAGGAAGCGGGCGTCGAGGTCATACAGCTCTCCTCGCCGCCAAGCGGCGAATGGGCTTCCGACCCAAATCTGGCCCTTCCGGTGATCACCGCGGCACTGCTCAACAATCCCGACGTCAAGGCGGTTGGCTATCCCGGCGGGCAGATGCTGGGCAACGTCCCGACTTACATGCAGGCGGCGGGCAGGAAGCCGGGCGATATCTTCAACTTCGGCTTCGACACCAGCCCGCAGATCGTCGAGGGCTTCAAGGGCGGCTGGGTGCAGCTGACGGCCGACCAGCAGCCGTTCCTGCAAGGCTATCTGCCGATCCTCAGCCTCTGCCAGCAGGTGGTGCTCGGCCTTGCGCCGATGAACGTCGACACCGGCGCCGGCTTCGTCACGCCGCAGAATTACGAGATCGTCGCCGAGCTCGCCAAGCAGGCGTTGCGCTGACCTCCCAAGCCGTCGGCCGGGATCGAGCCCGGCCGGCGGGACCGCCGGCGAAAAGGCCGGCACGCGACAATCAAGCGAGGATCGCCATGGCCGAACGCATCATCGAACTGCGCGACATCAGCAAGTCCTATGGCCAGGTCTATGCGCTGGGCGGGGTCAATCTCAGCGTCGATCGCGGCGAGGTGGTCGGCCTGATCGGCGACAATGGCGCCGGCAAGTCGACGCTGATCAAGATCCTGTCCGGCGTGGTCAAACCGACTAGCGGCGAGATTCTCGTCCGCGGCAAGCCGGTGACCGGATGGAGCCCTGCGCGCTCGCGCGACGCCGGCATCGAGACCGTGTTCCAGGACCGGGCGCTCGCCGTGCAGCAGACGATCGTGCGCAATATCTTCATGGGCCGCGAGCTCACCGGCTGGCTTGGCTGGCTGAAGGTCAACAAGGAGATCGCGGAGGCGAGCCGGCTGATGCGCGAGATCGGCTTCACCTCGAAAGTGTTCACGCCACAGTCGATCGTCGGCCAGCTCTCGGGCGGCGAACGCCAGGGCGTGGCGATCGCGCGGGCCATCTATAAGAAGGCGGAGCTGATAGTCCTCGACGAACCGACGACCGCGCTATCGCTGACCGAGACCGCCAAGGTCTTCCACTTCGTGCGCCAGGTGCGGGCGAGCGGGCGCTCGATCCTGTTCATCGGCCACAACATCCACCATGTCTACGATATCGCCGATCGCTTCGTGGTGCTGGACCGTGGCAAGGTCGCGCTCACCGCCGACCGCAGCGAGGTCAAATCGGCCGAGGATCTGATCAATTTCATGGAAGACGTCGCCCACCCCAGCGGATTGCCGGGGTTGCACGACGCGGGCGATGCGGGGAGGGCGGCACGATGAGCAAGACCATGGAACCCGATCTGCAGAGCCCCCTCGGCGGCACGCATGGCGAAACCGCCGGGAAAGAGTGGAGACACCCGTCCGACAACTGGCTGCGCGGGTTCATCCTCGACAACCGCGCCGCGCTCGGCACGCTTGCCGTGTTCATCGTCATGATGGCGGTGTTCATGATCGCCAACCCGATCGTGTTCACCACCTGGTATCTCTACAGTTCCGTGCTGACCACGCTGCCGGTGGCGCTGTTCGTGGTGGTGCCGCTGGTCTTCGTCGTCACTTGCGGCGAGATCGACCTGTCGTTTCCGGCGACGATGGGCTTTGCCTCCTGGGTGTTTGCGCTGGTCGTGCAGGCCGGCTACGACCCGTTCCTCGGCATCGCCGCCGCAATGATAACCGGCATGCTGCTCGGCTTCCTGGTCGGCTCACTGGTCGTCTATGGCGGGCTGTCGTCGCTGATCGCCACGCTCGGCATGAATTTCCTGCTGCGCGGCCTGATCCAGATCATCAACGAGGGCAGGTCGACGGCGCTGACCGGCCTTGCCGACAGCTGGGCCTACAAGATCTTCTCCAGCCAGCTTTACGGCATTCCGGTGCAGATCTTCTGGGCCATCGGCTTCGTCGTGCTGTCGGCGCTGCTCTACAACCGCCATCGCTTCGGCGCGCAGGTCAAGGTGGTCGGCGACAATCCCGACAGCGCCCAGCAGATGGGTATCGACGTCAAGCGCGTGCGGGTAAAAGTGTTCGTCTTCGTCGGCATCGGGGCTGCGATCGCCGGCACGTTTTCGGTGATGATCAACTTCACCTGGTGGCCGACGGCGGGCGACGGATACCTGCTGCCGGTGCTGGCATCGGTGTTCGTCGGCGGCACTCCGACCTGGGGCGGCATCGGCACCGTCGTCGGCGGTGCGATCGGCGCGGTCACGGTCTCCTTCATCCAGACAGGCGTCGTCGCGGCAGGCCTGAGCGGCTTCTACGTCCAGTTCTTCAACGGCCTGATCATCATCCTGTCGCTGCTCGGCCATAAGTGGAACCAGGCGCGGTATCGGTGAAGGGCGACCTCAAACCCCAGTAACAAACCCGTCCAGTACGCGTTTTTGGCCGGCTTTGTCGAAGTCGATGGTCAGCTTGTTGCCTTCGATGGCGGAAATGTTGCCGTTGCCGAATTTCTGGTGGAAGACGCGGTCGCCGATATTGAAGGGGGACGGCGTGTCGGCGACGGATTTGGCGACCAGCTCGCCGTCGATTGTGCGGCCCTTGACCGAGGTGCGGCCGGCGCCGTAGCCGGAGTCGGTTTCGCCATAGCCGATGCGCTCGACCTGGTGGCCGGAGCGCGTGCCCCAATTGCGGTCGGTCGCTTCGGTGCGGTTGGCCTGAGCACGCTGCCAGCCCGGCGTCGCATAGGTGCTGGAGAAAGCGCCGGATTTCTCGGCGCCGTTGTTGCCGCCAATGTTGTCGAAGCGCGACGCTCCATAGGGGTTCTGCCTGCCCGCCCCTTGGCCACCGCGACCGGAGGCGAACGAGCCGCCGCCATAGGCATTGCCGTAGCCGCCATAGGAGTTGCCGCTCTCGGAAACTTCGACATGAGCTTCCGGCAGTTCGTCGAGGAAGCGCGACGGGATGGTCGATTGCCAGAGGCCGTGGATGCGGCGGTTGGAGACGAACCAGATGTGCAGGTTCTTCTTGGCGCGGGTCAGGCCGACATAGGCGAGGCGGCGTTCCTCCTCCAGCCCTGAGCGGCCGCCCTCGTCCAGCGCGCGCTGATGCGGGAACAGCCCTTCCTCCCAGCCAGGGAGAAAAACCGTCTCGAATTCGAGGCCCTTGGCCGAATGCAGCGTCATGATGTTGACCGCGTCGAGCTCGGCATTCTGCTCGGCGTCCATGACGAGTGCGACGTGTTCGAGGAAGGAGCGCAGCGATTCGTACTCCTCCATGGAGCGGATCAACTCCTTGAGGTTCTCCAGCCGGCCGGGTGCTTCGACCGAGCGGTCGTTCTTCCACATGTCGGTGTAGCCGCTCTCCTCGAGAATGGTCTCGGCGAGCTCGGTGTGCGGGGTGGTTTCCAGCGCCTTCTGCCAGCGCTCGAAATTGGCCGCGACCTCGCGCAGCGCGGCGCGCGGCTTCGGCTTCAGCTCGTCGCTTTCGGCAAGTTTTGCCGCCGCCTCCAGCATCGGGATGCGCAGCGCCCGTGCGGTGTCGTGGATCTGGCGGATGGTGGCCTCGCCAAGGCCGCGCTTCGGCACGTTGACGATGCGCTCGAAGGCGAGGTCGTCGGCGCCTTGCGCGACGACGCGGAAGAAAGCCAGCGCATCGCGAATCTCGAGCCGCTCATAAAAGCGCGGGCCGCCGATGACGCGGTAATTGAGGCCGAGCGTGACGAAGCGGTCCTCGAATTCGCGCATCTGGAAGGACGCGCGGACGAGGATCGCCATGTCGTTGAGATTGTGCTTCTGGCGCTGATAGGCCTCGATGGTCTCGCCGACGGCGCGGGCCTCCTCCTCGGAATCCCAGGCGGCGTGGACATGCACCTTCTCGTCGTCCTCGGCGATCTTTTCGGTGAACAGCGTCTTGCCGAAACGGCCCTGATTGTGCGCGATGAGGTGGGAGGCGGTGCCGAGGATGTGCGCGGTCGAGCGGTAGTTGCGCTCCAGCCTGATGATGGTGGCGCCGGGAAAATCCTTGTCGAAGCGCAGGATGTTGTCGACCTCGGCGCCGCGCCAGCCATAGATCGACTGGTCGTCGTCGCCGACGCAGCAGATATTTACGGTGGACAGGCGCGGGCTTCCCTCCCCCTTGAGGGGAGGGTTGCCGGGCGACGCCCGGTCGGGTGGGGTCCGTGCGGCAGTGCTCGACCTACCGGCGGCAGTGCTCGACGCTCTAGCGGTGCCTTCTGCGGCAACCCCCTCCGCCCGCTTCGCGGGCACCTCCCCCTCAAGGGGGGAGGATTGAGGCCGCTGGGCCAGCAGGCGCAGCCACATGTACTGGGCGGTGTTGGTGTCCTGATATTCGTCGACGAGGATGTAGCGGAAGCGCTTGTGGTATTCCTTCAGCACGTCCGGATTGGCGCGGAAGATGCGGATCGGGTGGCACAGGAGATCGCCGAAGTCGCAAGCGTTCAGCGTTTTCAGCCGCTCCTGGTAGGCCTTGTAGAGCTCGCGGCCCTTGCCGTTGGCGAAGGCACGGGCATCGCCCTCGGGGATGTCGGTGGGGCCTAGCCCCTTGTTCTTCCAGCCGTCGATCATCTGGGCGAACTGCTTGGCCGGCCAGCGCTTGTCGTCGAGGCCCTCGGCCTGGATGAGCTGCTTGATCAGGCGCACCACATCGTCGGTGTCGAGGATGGTGAAATCGGATTTGATCCCGGCCAGCTCGGCGTGCCGGCGCAGCAGCTTGACGCCGATCGAGTGGAAGGTGCCGAGCCACGGCATGCCCTCGACATTGCCTTCACCGATCAACAGGCCGATGCGCTGCTTCATCTCGCGCGCCGCCTTGTTGGTGAAGGTGACGGCGAGGATCTGCGAGGGGAAAGCCTTGCCGGTGGCAAGGATGTGGGCGATGCGGGTGGTCAGGACGCGCGTTTTGCCGGTGCCGGCGCCGGCCAGCACCAGCACCGGGCCTTCGGTGGTTTCCACCGCCAGCCGCTGCTCGGGGTTGAGGCCGTTGAGATAATCGGGCGCGTTGTTCTGGTTGCTGCGGGCAGCCATGGCGCGCGCGGCAATGCCCGACGGGGCCACGGGCCGCGCGTTCGGTTCGTCAAAAAAGGGCATGTCTTCCGAAAAGCCGGACATCTCCCCCGAATGTAGTGATTCGGCAGCGAAAGGCCAGAAGTGTCTCCGTTTTGTTCTCTGTCCAGTCGGTAGACTCACAATCTGGATGGGTCCGCTAACCAAAACGCCGGGCTTGCGATGGGCCGGCACCGTAAAACGCCGAGCTTGCTTGACAGGGGAAGCGGGCCGGAGAAAGTTGCGTGGGGGCAGGAACGCAATGCGGGGTTGCCCATGGACGCGTCGCGGAGCGCACCAGTCGAAGGAGCACCGTCTTGGCTGTGGTCATCACCTCCCTGATCCTTTTCCTCATCGGCCTGGCGGTTGGCGGCGGCGGCATCTGGCTCGTGACGCTGGGGGGCAGCTGGTACTACGTCATCGTCGGTCTAGCTTTCCTTGTCGCGGCCTGGCTGCTCTACAGGCGCAGATCCACGGCGCTGTGGCTCTACGCGGCGATCGTGCTCGGCACGCTCGCCTGGGCGGTCTGGGAAACCGGCTTCGACTGGTGGGAGCTCGGCCCGCGCGGCGGCATCATCGTGCTTGTCGCGCTATGGCTGTTGACGCCATGGGCGCGGCGCGGGCTTGCCGGTCCCGACGGACGCGCGCCGCTGATCCTCGCCGTGCTGGCCTCGCTTGCGGTCGCCGGCTATTCGATGACGACCGATCCAAAGGATATTGCGGGTGAACTCAACACCGACAAGGTGACGCCGACGGCCGATCTCGGCGGCAACGTGCCGGCTGGCGAATGGCACTATTACGGTCGCACGCAATATGGCCAGCGCTATTCGCCGCTCGACCAGATCACCGCCGAAAACGTTGCCAATCTGCAGCCGGCCTGGACCTATCGCACCGGCGACGTGAAAGGGCCCGACGACATCGGCGAGACGACCTATCAGGTGACGCCGCTAAAAATCGCCGACACGCTCTACATCTGCACGCCGCATAATTTCGCCATCGCCATCGATGCCGCGAGCGGTAAGGAGAAATGGCGCTTCGATCCGCAGGTCAAGCTCAACAAGGACCGCCAGCACCAGACCTGCCGCGGCGTGTCCTATTATGCCGATGCCAAGGTCGCCGCTGGCCAGCCCTGCGCCACACGCATCTACCTGCCGACATCCGACGCCCGGCTGATCGCGCTCGATGCGGCGAATGGCCAGGTCTGCCCGACTTTCGCCGAAGGCGGCACGCTGAACCTGCTCGCCAACATGCCATATCCGAAGCCGGGCTATTATTATTCGACCTCGGCGCCGCTGATCGTCGCCAACAAGATCATCGTCGGCGGCGCGGTCAACGACAATTATTCGACGCAGGAGCCGTCCGGGGTCATCCGTGCCTACGATGCCGACACCGGCGCGCTGTTGTGGAATTGGGATTCCGGCAATCCGGACCAGACGACGCCGCTGCCGCCGGACCAGACCTACACCAACAACTCACCCAACATGTGGTCGACGGCGAGCGTCGACGAGAAGCTCGGGCTGCTTTATGTGCCGCTCGGCAACAAGACGCCGGACCAGCTCGGCGCCGGGCGCAGCGCCAATGACGAGAAATTCTCCTCTTCGATCACCGCGCTCGATCTCAACAGCGGACAATTGCGCTGGGTGCGGCAGACCGTGCACCACGATCTCTGGGACATGGACGTGCCGGCGCAGCCGACGCTGGTCGACATCACCACGGAAAGTGGCGTGGTGCCGGCGCTGGTCGGGCCGACCAAGCAGGGCGACCTCTATGTGCTCGACCGGCGCAGCGGCGAGCCGATCGTTCCGGTCAAGGAAGTGCCGGCGCCGGGCGGCGCGATCGAAGGCGACCATACCTCGCCGACGCAGCCGGTCTCGGATCTCAGCTTCAGTCCGAAACCGCTGACCGGCGCCGACATGTGGGGCATTACCATGTTCGACCAGCTGGCCTGCCGGATCGAGCTCCGGAAGTTGCGCTATGAGGGCCGCTATACGCCGCCGTCGCTACAGGGCTCGCTGATCTACCCCGGCAATTTCGGCACCTTCAACTGGGGCGGCGTGGCAGTCGATCCGGTCCGGCAGGTGATGTTCGGCATGCCGACATACCTGGCGTTCGTCTCCAAGCTGGTGCCGCGTGCCGACGTGCCGCCGCCCGGCGACACCAAGGGCAGCGAACAGGGCCTGAACCGCAAT
Source organism: Mesorhizobium sp. LSJC280B00 (assembly GCF_000502835.1). Taxonomy (GTDB): domain Bacteria; phylum Pseudomonadota; class Alphaproteobacteria; order Rhizobiales; family Rhizobiaceae; genus Mesorhizobium. The sequence continues at coordinate 339,831 of NZ_AYVL01000008.1, read as the reverse complement.
GACGGTGCGCCTTACGCAGTCATATTGAAGCCGTTCCTGTCGCCGCTCGGCATTCCCTGCCAGGCGCCGCCCTGGGGCTATGTGGCGGGTGCCGACCTTCGGACCGGAAAGATCGTCTACAAGCATCGCAACGGCACCGTCTACGACATGACGCCATTGCCACTGCCATTCAAGGTCGGCGTGCCCGGCATTGGCGGGCCGATGATCACTGCCGGCGGCGTCGCCTTCCTCGGTGCGGCGGTCGATGACTATGTGCGCGCTTATGACCTGACGACCGGCAAACAGCTCTGGCAGGCGCGGCTGCCGGCGGGCGGGCAGTCGACACCGATGACCTACACGGTAGCCGACGGGCGCCAGTTGGTCGTCATCGTTGCCGGCGGCCACGGCTCGGTCGGTACCAAGCCGGGCGACTATGTGATGGCCTATACGCTGCCGAAATAGAGAAGTTCCTTCAGAGCCCGAGATGCCCTTTCAGGTCGGGTACCGATGCAAGTACCTCACTGGTCAGCTGCGGGCCGGCGGCTGTCTCGGCCTGCTGGACCAGCATCGTGCCGGCCTGGCTGATCTGTGCGAGCGTAAGGCCTGATGCCTTGAGTATGGCGACCCCGTTGATCAGCGCGCCGGTCTTTTCGCCGAGAGCGCCACCGAGCGCGCCCTCCAGCGAGGACAGGAGGCCACCACCGGAAGCTGCGCCGGGAGCCATGACATCATATTGCTTGGCCAGGGCGTCGGCTCCCGGGATCTTGGCGAAGAAGCTGGACAGGGTCGTGCCTTCCGCCTCGTGTTCGAGCACCGAGAAAATCGTGCCGGCGATCTTTTCCGTCAAAGCCTGGTTGAGACCGGATTTCTGGGAGACGGTGTTGATGATGTCCTGAACGTCCATGACCTTTCCTCAGGCTTTGGTGTTTGCGGGCGGGTGCCGGTTGGCGCGGATTTTGATCAACGATCGTTTGAATGCGGTGAAGGCAGTGAACCGCAGCGCCAGCAAAGCCATAGCGGCGAGGGCGAACCCACTTGCCAGAAGCGGGGAGGGAAAGGTCATGGCATATTCCTTCGTCGTCAATCAGGCATTCTTTTCCCGCCAAATGGCCATTCTCGTTCGCCAAATGGCCCGAGTGAGGCATAGCCCGGTAACTTCTTTTTACATCGTGGTGCGTGCATTTAGCATTGCCACAAAGGACCAAAATTTAACGACAGTGCGGCGCGCGGCATCACGGCCTCGTGCAGGGACTTATGGCAGCCTCACTCAGCCGTGACTGGACCAGGCAAGCTTCGGCTCTATGTTGCCGCGGGGGGCGCCGACGAGGAGCGCGCCATGACAACACCTGCCGGACCCACTGCCGCCGAGCCTGTCATTACCCAGGCGATGATCGATGCCTATGACGAATACACGCATCTGACGCTCGACCGGCGGCGCTTCATGGAGCAATTGACCAGGCTTGCCGGATCGGGTGCGGCAGCTGCCGCGATCGCGCCGCTGCTGGCGGCGAACTCGGCCCAGGCGGCAATCGTGGCGGAAGACGATCCGCGTGTGAAAGGCGAGGACATCAGCTATCCCGGCAGCGCTGGCGAGATGAAGGGCTATCTGGTCAAGCCGGCGGACCAGACCGGCAAGCTTGGCACCGTCATCGTGGTGCACGAGAACAGGGGTCTCAACCCGCATATTCGCGATGTGGCGCGGCGCGTTGCGCTGGAAGGGTTCGTGGCGCTTGCGCCGGACTTCATGACACCGCTCGGCGGCACGCCGGACGATGAAAACAGGGCACGTGACCTGTTTTCCCAGCTCGATCCAGCACAGGTCGCCGCCAATGCCGTGGCAACTGTCGCCTACCTCAAAGGCTACAAGGACGGCAACGGCAAGGTCGGCGCTGTCGGCTTCTGCTGGGGCGGCGGCACGGTGAACATGCTGGCCGTCAACGCGCCGGACCTCGCCGCCGCCGTCGCCTATTACGGCATGCAGCCACAGGCCGAGGACGTGCCGAAGATCAAGGCCGCGCTCATGCTGCATTATGCCGGGCTCGACACCCGCACCAATGCCGGCATCGATGCCTTCAAGAAGGCACTCGACGCGGCCCATGTCGAATACTCGGTCTATGTCTATGAAGGCGCCAACCATGCCTTCAACAACGAAACGTCGGCGGCCCGCTACGACAAGAAGGCGGCTGACCTCGCCTGGGGCCGGACGATCGCTTTCCTCAAGGAGAAGCTGGCCTGATCAGTCCGGCGCCGGCTTATGGAACGCCACGCCGGCCACCACCAGGGCGATGCCAAGGCAGTCGGTGAGGCTCGGCACCTGCCGCAGCACGATGACGCCGATCAACGTTGCGGTGACCGGCAGCAATGACAGCATCAGCGCGAAGCTGGAGCGCGGCAGCCGCGACATGGCAAGCTGGTCGCAAATATAGGGAATGACCGACGAGCAGATGCCGACGCCGACCCCCGCAAGCAGCAGCGGCGGCGCCGAGAAAGCCGGCAGAGCATCGGCGAAACCGATCGGCAGAACGACGAGAAGGGCGACCGCCATGGCGGCACCCAGCCTGGCGATGCCATCGCCGGCGCCGGCGCGCGCGACGCGGTGGCCGAGCACGATGTAGCCAACGAACAGCGTGCCGTTGAGGAAGGCCCAGAACAGGCCGACGGGATCGCTCGACCATTTGACGTCGATCAGCAACAGGGTGCCGGCGACAGCGATTGCGAGGGCGGCGAGATTGCGCGGGCTTCTGAGGCCAACAAGCGCAACGCCGATGGTGCCGACGAATTCGATCGCCGCCACCAGCGAGATCGGCAGCCGGTCGAGCGCCAGGTAAAACGAGCAATTCATCACCCCAAGGCAGACCCCGAAAGCCACAAGCAACAACCGCGTCGCGCGATCGGCGCGGGCGAAGACCGCCCATGGCCGGGTCAATGGGGCAAAGACGAGTGCCGCGGTGGCGATGCGCAGCCAAGCCATGCCGAGCACGCCGACATGCGGGAACAGCAGCACCGCGAAGGCCGGCCCGAGATAGTGGAACACGGCGCTGACGCCGAACCAGAGATGCGGTGGCACCGAGTTCGCCAGGGTAAAGGCGGGGCCGGCGAGTGCCGGACTTGCTGCTGGGGCTTGCGTCCGATCTTCCATAGGATCAGTATCGCAGGCGATTTTTGCCATTGATATGGATGATGGCCGGGCATTACGCCTTTTCCCTTTCTGAAAGCAAGGAACATTGCGCTGAAACGCCTTCGAAATGAAAATTCCGATCTGGATGCGGCTGACCTGAAAATCCTGCGCTTGCTGGAAGAGGATGCACGCACCAGCACCGCTGAACTGGCCCGCTCGGTCGGCCTGTCGGCGCCGAGCGTTGCCGAGCGCATCAAGCGACTGCAGGAAAGCGGTGTGATCGAGGCCTACACGGTGCGCATCAATCCGGCCGCGCTCGGCATGAAATTGTCGGCATGGCTGCGCATTCGGCCAGTGCCGGGGCAGCTCGCCGTCGTCGCCGAGATCATCCGCGACCTGCCGGAAATCGCCCAATGCGACCGGGTCACCGGTGAAGACTGTTTCATCGCGCTGGCGCATGTCGCCTCGGTGGCCGAGCTCGAGCGGGTGATCGACCGGATCATTCCGTTCGCGATGACCAATACCGCGATCATCCAGTCGTCGCCGGTGGTGCCGCGATCGCCGCTGGGGGCGGTGAAGCGCCAGCCTTGACGCTTGGGATCGTTCGTCAGCACATCATCAGAAATGCAAACCGGACGGCCGGTCTGTTTCTTCCCCCACCGTTCAGGCGTGGCCGCGTTTCATCCGCGCCTGCTTCAGGATGGCGCGCCAGCGGATCATGGCGAAAGGGATCGGCTCGTTGTTGTTGGCGATGTGGAAGATCTCGTTATTGAGGTTCTTCAGCGAGCGCCAGAAATCATAGTCGGTGATGCGTGGGTCAGCCGCCAGCCTGTCCGCCTCGACCTTGATGTCGGTTTTCATGCACGTTCCCCGAACCGCTGCTGCTCCGCCGCCCGTATCGCAATTCGATGCGGACGGTTTTCCAACGCCGCGCTGAGTCGTTCAACGTCTCAATTCGGCTTGTTCACGTTAAAACCTCGGTAAGGTTAACGGCGGTTGGACCGTGGTTCAAGCCGGCTTACGACGAATACCGATCGAACGGCCGGCGCGCTCCGGCATCGGCAGGGCGGCATGGGCGGCGCGCATCGCTTCCACCCTGGCCAGGACGTCGGCGGGGAAGGGCGCTACCTTCGGGCCAGCCATGTCGACATGCAGCGACAGCGTTTCGGACGTGGCGGCAAGCCAGCCGTCGGAATGGCGGATTTCCTGATAGGCTCTCAGCCGCTTCTCGTCATGGTCGAGGAGTTGGAACGAGACCGTGACCTTGTGGTCGAGATGCAACTCCTGGACGTAGCAGACATGGACTTCCGCGGTGTAGATGGTCAGCCGCCGTTCTTTCACATAATCCGGCCCCATCCCCATCATCTCGAATGCTTCGTCGGAGCAACGATCGAAAAGCACGTTGTAATAGGCCATGTTGAGATGGCCGTTGTAGTCGATCCAGGCCTCCTCGATGTCCATGGCGCGAGAGACGAAAGGGGCGGGGATGGGCATCGGAAACTTCCTTCTCGTCATGCCGGGGTGAGCGTGGACTGGACAGAGCGTGCTTGGTGAGACTACGCATCCGTAGAAGCAGAACAAGGGTGGACGCTGGTCCATTCGCGGAGGAATCGATGGCTCTAAGCGACCTCAATCCGGTCGAGCGCAACGAAGCAGGCATTGCCGCCGTACTCGGCATCCTCAAGCAGCGGCTCGGCGAGCGATTCCAGACCGGCCAGGCGATCCGCGCCCAGCACGCGCACACCACGACCTATATTCCGACGCAGGCGCCGGACGGCGTCGCCTTTGCCGAGACGACGGAGGAGGTGCAGGAGATCGTGCGCGCATGCGCGGCGCATCGCGTGCCGGTGATCGCCTTCGGCGTCGGCTCTTCGCTGGAAGGCCACACCAATGCGCCGGGCGGCGGCATCTCGCTCGATACGTCACGTATGAACCGCATCATTGCGGTCAATCCGCAGGACCTCGACTGCACCGTCGAGCCCGGCGTCACGCGCGAGGACCTCAACCGGCACCTGCGCGACACCGGCCTGTTCTTTCCGATCGACCCGGGCGCCAACGCCTCGCTCGGCGGCATGGCGGCGACACGAGCGTCGGGCACCAACGCGGTGCGCTACGGCACGATGCGCGAGAACGTCCTGTCGCTGACCGCGGTGATGGCCGACGGGGAAGCAGTGACGACCGGCAAGCGCGCCAAGAAAAGCTCGGCCGGCTATGATTTGACGCGGCTGCTGATCGGTTCGGAAGGCACGCTTGGCATCATCACACAGCTGACTTTGAAGCTGCAGGGCATTCCACAGGCGATTTCAGGCGGCGTCTGCCCGTTTCCCAGCGTCGAGGCGGCGTGCAACGCGGTGATCGCGACCATCCAGATGGGCATTCCGGTGGCGCGCATAGAATTGGTCAACGCGCTGCAGATGCGGGCGATGAAGACCTATTCGAAGCTAGACTATCCGGAGAGCCCCTGCCTGTTCGTCGAGTTCCACGGCAGCGATGCCGGCGTTGCCGAGCAGGCCGAGACCTTCGGCATGATCGCCGAGGAAAATGGCGGCGGCCCGTTCCTGTGGACCAGCGTCGCCGAAGAGCGGACAAAATTGTGGAAAGCCAGGCACGATGCCTATTGGTCGTCGCTGACGCTGCGGCCGGGCGCCAAGGGCCTCTCGACCGATGTCTGCGTGCCGATCTCGCGCTTTGCCGAATGTGTCACCGAGACCGAGGCGGATATCGCGGAGATGGGCCTGATCGCGCCGATCGTCGGTCATGCCGGCGACGGCAATTTCCATGTGCTGGTGCTGATGGACGTGGACGATCCGAAAGAGATCGCGCTGGCGGAAAAATTCGTGGCGCGGCTCAATATGAGGGCCATCGCCATGGACGGCACCTGCACTGGCGAGCATGGCATAGGGCAGGGCAAGATCGGCTTCCTGCGGCACGAGCTTGGCCATGGCGTCGACATCATGCGCACGATCAAGCAGGCGCTCGATCCGCTGAACATCATGAACCCGGGCAAGATATTGCCGGGAAAGGACTGACATCAGGCCGCTGCCGCGCCCCGATTTGCCTCTTTATCGACACGCTGATGCGGGTAGAGTGCCACTGACTTTACTATCAACTGTCTAGGAGTTCATGCTCGCACGCCTGTTCGTGATCTTCGGTGGGCTTCTTGTGCTGGTGCTGTGTGCGGCGCTGGTGGTGCCGTACTTTGTCGACTGGACGGGTTACCGCGCCGATTTCGAGCGCGAGGCCAGTGCCGTCCTGGGCCGCAAGGTGACCGTGCGAGGCGATGCGACGGCAAGGCTGCTGCCGTTCCCCTCGGTGACCTTCTCGAACGTCGCCGTTGCCGGTGGCCCCAACGGCCAGCCGGCGATGACCGTCGAAACCTTTTCGATGGATGCAGAACTTGCGCCATTCCTGCGCGGCGAGGTGCTGATCTTCGACATGCGGCTGGTGCGGCCGAAGGCGACGATCGACATCGCCGCCGACGGCACGGTCGACTGGACGATACGGCCGTCCTCGCCCTTCGATCCCGGCCAGATCTCCATCGAGAAGCTGACGGTGACGGAAGGACAGATCGCGCTCAGCCACGCCGCAGGCGGGCGCAGCCATCTCATTTCCGAGATCAACTCGACGATCTCGGCCAAGTCGCTGGCCGGCCCCTGGCGGCTGGACGGCTCGCTGTTGCTGGACGGGTTGCGGACCACGATCGCCGCTTCCACCGGCAAGGCCGAACCGGACGGGCAAATGCGGCTCAGGCTCAAGGCCGAGCCGGACGCCTATCCGCTGGTCATCGAGACCGACGGCAATGTGGGCCTCGTCGAGGGCGCCGCCGTCTATTCGGGCCAGTTCAAGATATCGGGCGCAGACCAGACTGCGGCGCGGCAGCTGGGCACCGGCGGCGAGGCGCTGAAAGTCAGCGCCGGCAAACCGGACCCGGGCTTCAGGCTGAACGGCAAGTTTTCGCTCGACCACCAGAAGCTCGGCGTCGACGAATTCCGCTTCGAGACGGGGCCGCGCGACAATCCCTACACCGCCGACGGCAAGGCTGCGGTCGACCTTGGGCTGAAGCCGCATTTCTCGATCGAGGCCAATGGCGCGCAGGTGCAGTTCGACGAGGCCGTGGGGGCGGCGGCCGGTGCCGGATTGACGCTGTCCGAGCGGGTGGCGGCGCTGGAGCAGGCGCTGCTCGATCTGCCGAAGCCGACCATACCAGGCACGGTCGAGGTGAAACTGCCGGCGGTGGTGGCAGGCGATACCACCGTTCGCGACGTGCACCTGTCCGCCGAGCCAGCCGAGGGCGGCTGGGCGGTAAAATCGCTGGCCGCCACGCTGCCCGGCCGCGCCAAGCTGGAAGCCAATGGCATGGTCAGCGTCGAGGATCATTTCGGTTTCACCGGATCGCTGCTTCTGGCGGTGGCGCAGCCCTCCGGCTTTGCCGCATGGCTGTCGAAGGACGTCGACGAGGCGATCCGCCGCTTGCCGGCCGCCGGCTTCAAGGCCAAGGTGGATTTGAGCGAGAAGCACCAGGCCTTCAGCGATCTCGAACTCATCCTCGGCAAGGCGAAGTTCTCAGGCCGTATCGATTCCAGCCAGCCTGACGACACAAGGCCATCGGTGCTGATGCAACTGGAAGGTGGCGAACTCGACGTCGACGGGCTCGCCGCCTTCGCCTCGATCTTCGTCAGCGACAAGGGCGCCAACCGCTTTTCCGATCGCGACCTCGATTTCCAGATCAAGGCCGGGCCGGTCAGCGCCGGCGGGTTGACCGCCGATAGTGTCGATACTGCGCTTAGATTGCGCGAGGGGTTGCTTGAGATCGACCGACTGTCGGTCGGCGGACTTGCCGGCGCCTCGATCAGCGCTACCGGCCGGATCAAGGATTTCCCGGCGAGCCCGACCGGCAAGCTCGACGCCTCGGTGGTCGCCGTCGACCTCAAGCCGCTGATCGACGTCGCCGTCCGGCATTATCCGGATAATGCGGTGTTGAAGGGGCTGGCGGAGCGTGCTGCTGCCTATCCCGAGCTGTTCCAGGATGCGCGTATCGACGCGGTCACGAGTGCCGCAGACAATGGCGACGGTACGACCGGACTGGCAATGAGCGCACAGGGCAAGGCCGGTGGCTCGGCCTTTTCGGCGTCGTTGTCCGGCAAAGGGGCGCTCGACCGGCCTCTCGAAGCGCCGGTGACGCTGACCTTCAACGCAAGGAATGCCGACGCCACCGCACTTCTGGCGCTTTACGGTCTGCCGGCACTGCCGCTCGGCATGCTCGGCGAGGCGACCACCGACGTCTCGGCCAAAGGCACACTTGGCGGCGGCCTGGCGACACGCTTCAGCCTGGCCGGCAACGACTTCAAAGCTGGTTTCGACGGGACAATTGCCGACACGTCTCAGGGCGCGGCCGCCAAGGGCAAGGTCAGCCTTGAAACGGCCGACATCGAGCCATGGCTGATGACGACCGGCGTCGGCCTGCCCGGCATGGGCACCGGCATGTCGACGTCGCTTGCGGCCGATGCCGATTACGGCAATGGTCTCCTGGTGCTGAGCGGCCTCAGCGGCGCCGTCAACGAAGCGGCGGTTTCCGGTGACGTAAATATCGACATCAAAGAGGGGCTGCCGCATCTTGCCGGCGCGCTGTCGCTGGACGAGCTGGACCTCGATCCGATGGCGGTGATGCTGTTCGGTGACCAGGCCTTCCTTGTCAATGACAGGACCTGGCCGACGGCACCGTTCAGCCAGAAATCCAGTCTGCCATTTACCGCCGATCTCGATCTGACGGCGGCGTCGCTTGCCGCCGGCCCGCTTGCCACCGCCTATGACACTGCGCTGTCGCTGCAGCTCGACCAGGAGGGCATCCGCGTTTCCGACCTCAAGGCAAAGTTCCTCGGCGGCGCGTTGAGTGGCCTGTTCGAGCTCAAGAACAATGACGGCACCGGGCTTTTCTCCGGTCAGATGAAACTCGCCGGCGCCGATCTGGCAGCCGTGCTGCCGGAGGCCGGCATCAGCGGAAGCGGCGAGTTCTCGACGGCGCTTTCGACCAGCGGCAAATCGGTCGACGCGATGGTTGCGGCGCTGTCCGGTTCCGGCACGGCAACGCTCAAGGGCATGACTATTGCCGGCTTCAATCCCGATGCCTTTGGCGCATTCATCGCCAAGGCCGACGCGATAGGGCGCGATATCGACGCGTCGAAGACCGCCGGCTTTGTGCCGCAGATCGCCGCGTCGGGCAGTTTTCCGGCGCAGGACACCGATATTGCCTTCACCATCGCGGGCGGCACGCTGAGGACGCCACCGGTCAAATTCGAAAGCCCGGGCGCGACGCTGTCCGCCGACATCACCGCCGATCTGAATACCAGCACCGTCGATGCCAAGGGCGAGATCGCTTACCGGCCCGGCGACGAGGCGCTGGTCGGCTCCGAACCGATTTTGAATTTCAGCGTCGACGGGCCGTTTGGCGCCACCAAACGGCAGTTCGACAGCGAGCCGCTGGCACAGTTCCTGACCCAGCGTGCGCTGGAAAAGGAGCAGCAGCGGGTCGAAGCCATGCAAGCCGCACTGCTCGAGAAACAAAGGCTGCGGCGTGAGGTGCGCTACTACGCTGCGCTGCAAACCGAGCGTGAAAGAGCGGCGGAGGAACTGCGCAGACAACAGGAAGCAGCGCGGCTGAAGGCCGAGGCCGACGCCAAGGCAAAGGCCGAAGCCGAGGCTCAGGCCCAAGCCGAAGCCGAGGCGAGGGCGCAGGCTGAAGCCAAGGCGAAGGCTGAAGCGGACGCCAAGGCACAGGCGGATGCGGAGGCGAGGGCGCAGGCTGAGGCCAAAGCGAAGGCTGAAGCGGACGCCAAGGCAAAGGCCGAAGCTGAGGCGCAGGCCCAAGCCGAAGCGGAGGCCAGGGCGCAGGCTGAAGCCAAGGCGAAGGCGGATGCAGCGGCGAAGGCCGAAGCCGAGGCCAGGGCGAAAGCCGAGGCGGCTGCAAAGGCCGAAGCCAAAGCCAAGGCGGCGCAACAGGCTGCCGAGGAAGCAGCGCAGGCCGAAGAACAGCAACGCCAGAGGGCGGAAGAGGCGTTGCGGATCGCCTCGGAAGAGAAGGCAAGGCTCGACGCCGAACGCAAGGCCGCGGCGGAGCGAGCGGAACGGGCGCCACCGGCCGCAAATAACGTGCCACCGCCAGTGCAGCCCCCGCCAAAGCTCAAGTTCGATCCCTCGTCGATCGACGATCTGCTAAAATCGCTGAATGGCGGGTGACGGCGCATCCCTTATGTGTCGCGTCCAGCAAGCAAGCGCTTCAGCATCGGCTCGATCCGCCCGAGTTCGTCGAGATGAGCGGCTGACAGGTTGGCGAGACTGTCGTCGGCGCGCTCGGTCAGCCGCAGCAGCACGCGGCGGTGGTCCTCCTCGTCGTGGTCCCTCGCGACGAGCCCGGCTTCGCAAAGACGGTTGACCAATTCCACTGCGCTGTGATGGCGGATGCGCAGGCGCTCCGCGAGGTCGCCAATGGTCACCGGCCCTCCGCCGGGGAACCCTTTGATTGCAAGCAGGGCCTGATGCTGGCGTGGTGTCAGGCCGGCTTCCTGCGCCTGGATCTGGCTGAATTCGAGAAAGCAGCGGATCAGGTAACGAAATTCGGACAGCCTCTGGTAGTCGGCCGGCCCGATCGTTGCGCCGCGCTTTTGTGGCTTCGAAGTGTCTGCCATCGATTCCTTTCCGACAAAGCCGCAAACGGGCCTTGAACATTTATATCGTGTTACGATACAGAGCGCACCAACATGGCTCGTGCCCGCCATCTTCGGTGGCACGGCCAGCGACCCATCCGCAAGTCGGCACGCCGCCAGAAAGCAAGGTTTGCAAATGAAGTCCGATCACGCCAACCCCGGCCATCTGCGCGATTTTACCACCGATGCCCGGGTGCTGCTCATTGCCGGCATAGCGGTGGTGGTTGCGACCGCGGGGTTGTTTGCCGGCATTGCCCTTTTGAAGCTGATCCGGCTTGCCACGAACATCGCCTATTTTGGCCAGTTCACGCTCGCCGACCTGAAACTGCAGGATACGCCGCTTGGCTATGCCTCGGTATTTGTTCCGGTCATCGGGGCACTGATCATCGGTGTGATGGCTCGCTTCGGAAGCGAAAAGATTCGCGGCCATGGCATTCCCGAAGCCATCGAGGCGATCCTGCTCGGACGCTCGCGGCTCGACGCCAAGGTGGCAATCCTGAAGCCGTTGTCGTCGGCGGTCTCGATCGGTACCGGCGGGCCATTCGGCGCGGAAGGGCCGATCATCATGACCGGCGGCGCCATCGGTTCGCTGATCGCGCAGATGCTGCCGGTCAGCGACAATGAACGCAAGACGCTGCTGGTGGCGGGTGCGGCGGCCGGCATGACCACCGTGTTCGGAACGCCGATCGCCGCCATCATGCTTGCGGTGGAATTGCTGCTCTTCGAATGGACGCCGCGCAGCTTCATTCCTGTGGCGGTCGCCTCGATCATTGCCGAGGTCGAGCGCACCATGCTGCATCTGCCGGGGCCGATCTTCCCGTTTCAGGGCGGCATGGAGGTTTCATTTCCCGGCCTTGCCGGCTGGGTGCTGGTCGGCATGGCAGCCGGGCTGCTATCGGGGTTGCTGACCCAGATGGTCTATGCCTGCGAGGACGGTTTCCAGAAGCTGCCCATCCACTGGATGTGGTGGCCGATGCTCGGCGGCCTGGTGGTCGGCATTGGCGGGCTGATCGAGCCGCAGGCGCTCGGCGTCGGCTATGACAATATCGCCGACATGCTGGATGGCCGCACGATAGCGACCGCCGCGCTCACCCTGTTGGTGGTGAAGGCGATCATCTGGTCGGTCGCACTCGGCTCGGGAACGTCGGGAGGTGTGCTGGCGCCGCTGCTGATCATCGGCGGGGCGATGGGCGCGGTCCTCGCCGGCTTCCTGCCGGCCGCGGATCCGGGCTGCTGGGCACTGCTGGCGATGGCGGCGACGATGGGCGGCACCATGCGTGCGCCGCTGACCGCCACCTTCTTTGCGGTCGAACTGACCGGCAACACCCATGTCCTGGTGCCGCTGATTGCGGCGACTGCCACCGCGCATGCGGTGACCGTGCTATTGATGAAGCGTTCGATCCTCACCGAAAAAATCGCAAGGCGAGGGCATCACATGGTTCGCGAATACCGTGTCGATCCGTTCGCCCTGACCAGGGTGCGCGAGGTGATGACCAGCGAGGTCGAAAGCGTGCCGGCGACGATGACGCTGCATGGCGCTGCAGCGTTCCTGACCACACCCGAGACGCGGCATCCGAGCTTTCCGGTCGTCGATGAAGAAGGCCACGTGCTCGGCGTCATCGACCCGCCGGCGATCCTGCGCTGGAGACGCGCCGGCAAGCACCGCACGACGCCGCTTGGCGAACTGCTGGCCGGCAGCAAGGTCACGCTGGCCTATCCGGATGAGTATCTCGAGGGCCTCTCCGACAAGCTGCTGATGGCGAACGTGTCCCATTTGCCGGTCGTCACGCGAGAAAATGCCCGGCTGGTGGGCTATGTCGGCTGGAAGGACCTGATGCGCGTCAGATCGAAGAAACAGGCCGAAGAACGCGACCGCTCGGCTTTGCTGGGCTTCCGTATCCGGCGCAGGAAACAGGATAGCGTTGCCTGAAGGCTACAACTTGCCGCGCTTGGCCCAATCCAGCACATAGAGCCGGAGCGCCGAGGAGAGATTGGCATCCCGCGGGCGGCTCTCGTCGATTTCGGCGACAAGCGCGGCGAGCGTCAGTTTTCGCACGGCCGCGATGGCGCCCAGTTCGTCGTAAAAAGGCTTTTCGAGCGAATAGCTGGTGCGGTGGCCGCGAATGGTGACCGAGCGCTTTTCCACCGGGCTCACGAGACGATCCTACTCACACTTCAAGCATCGGATTTGTCCGAATCGCCCGAATTTTCGCGGCGATGGCCGGCGACGAATTTATCGGCCTTGTCGGCGATCAGGCGGTCGCGATCCCGGCTGGGTTTGGAACGGCCATGCAGCGCCCGGTTCTGTTCGGCCAGGCGCTCCTTCTCGGCTCGCGCCTTCTGCTTGCGTGCCTGACGGAGATTGACGATCTCGGCCATGTCACGCCGCCCGTCGGGTCACTTCTTGCGGAAGGCGTCAAGCGACACCACGTCGGCGCCCTTGGCGCCGGCGTCGGCCGCGGCAGGCTTCTTTTCCGCCTCGGCGGTTTTCTTCTTCGTCTCGGGCTTTTTCTCGGCGACGATGGCCAGCGGTTCGGGAGCAGGCTTGGCCTTTGTCTCCTGTTCCGCCGGGGTATCGGTCTTGACGTCGAATTCGAGCTCGAAGTTGACGGACGGGTCGTAAAAGCCGCGTACGGCCGAGAACGGGATTTCCAGTTTCTCCGGCACGTCGGAAAACGACAGCCCGACCTCAAAGCCGGTATCGCTCACCTTCAGGTCCCAATACTGGAACTGGATGACGATGGTCATCTGTTCGGGATAGCGCTCGCGCAGCCGCGACGACACGCGCACGCCCGGCGCGCCGGTGAGAAAGGTGATGAAGAAATGATGGTTGCCCGGGAGACCGGTGCGCGCGACCTCGGCCAGGACCTTGCGCATGACGCCGCGCAACGCCTCCTGGGCCAGAATGTCGTAGCGGATGTGGTCGTCGGCCATGTGGCTGTCGGGTTCCGTTGAATCGTCCTGATAGCTGTAATCAAGCTTGAGCGCGGCGTAAACCGGATATAGATCGCCGGCGTGCGGAAGCGAAGCCCATTGGCGACGATTTGATCGTCAAACGGCTTTGATCGTCAAGCGCTGGCGAGCGCGCCCTGTTTGCTTGCCCGGGCCATAGGCTGCCGCTTGCCGAAGGCGCGCAGGAAGGTGCGCACGCCATTTGTCGCCGACTGCACCACCTCGTCCTCGGTCGGTGTGCCGCCGAGCATGAATGTCGTCTGCAACTCGGCATTGGCAAGCGCCATGAACTGGCGCGCTGCGACATCGGGATCGTCGATGTCAAGGAAGCCGGCATGAGCGAGGCGGGCGAAGCGGGCGGCGATCGCTGGCCATGTCCTGCCCGGTCCTTCTTCGCGCCATTCGGCGAACAACTCGGGATAGCGCCCGCCCTCGGTCTGGATCAGCTTGCGCAGGAATTTGCCGTCGCGGTTGCAGATGCAGTTGTGGTTCATCCGCACAGCAAAGGCGATGAGGTCGGCCTCGAGATCCTTCGGCTGATCGGGAAAAGTGGAAATCGTGGCAAAGATGCCGGCATTGCAACGTTCGGTGAGGTCGCGGACGATGGCAACGAAGAGTTTTTCCTTGTCGCCGTGATGATTGTAGATGGTCTGGCGGGAGACGCCGGCCTCGGCGGCAATCATGTCGATATTGGCACCGGCAAAGCTTTCGCGGCAGAAGACCGAGGCGGCGGTATCGACAATCGACATGCGCTTGGCCTCGTGGCCTCGCGGCGGGAAAATGTCAGGAGAGACGTTGGCCTTCATGCAAAACTATATAGAGGTGGTTGACGAATTAGACAAGCCTGTCTAAATTTGTGGACTTGCACGAAGGGGGTTTCGTTCCGCAGAAGAGTCGGAACTCCACGGGATGGAACGTCCTAGGGTTATACGCCGGTCCTCGGCGGCAACCAGAATTCGAAAGAGCCTGCTATCATGAACGCCAAATTCCTCCGCATTGCGGTCGTGCTCGGCCTGTTGTCCGCGATCGGCCCGTTTGCCATCGACATGTATCTTCCGGCCCTGCCTTCAATCGGTGAGGATCTGCATGCCGGCACTGCCGCGGTGCAGATGAGCCTGCTGATCTTCTTTCTTTCCATGGGCTTCGGCCAGATCGTCGTCGGACCGATCTCCGACATGGTCGGCCGCAAGCTGCCACTCTACGGCGGCCTGGCGCTGTTCATGGTCGGCGGCGTCGGCTCGGCGCTGGCTCCCTCGATCGAATGGCTGATCGCCTTCCGCTTCCTGCAAGGGCTCGGCGCCAGCGCCGGCATGGCCGTGCCGCGCGCGATCGTGCGCGATCTGCATACCGGCACCGAGGCCGCCAAGCTGATGTCGCTGCTGATGCTTGTGTTTTCGGTGTCGCCGATCCTGGCACCGCTGACCGGTAGCCAGATCATCGAGAATTTCGGCTGGCGCGCCGTGTTCTGGACGGTGACGGGCGCGGCCGTGCTCGCCACCATCCTGCTGGCGACCTCGCTCAAGGAGACACGGCCGGTCGAGGAGCGCGCCGGGTCGTCCTTCGGGACGGCACTTTCCGGCTACCGCTTCCTGATGGGCGACCGCAACTTCCTTGGCCTGACGGCCATCGCCGGCTTCGGCATTGCGAGCTTCTTCGTCTATCTGTCGAGCTCGTCCTTCATCCTGATCGACCATTATGGCCTGTCGCCTTCGGTCTACAGCGTGTTCTTCTCGATCAATGCGGTTGCCTTTATCGGCATGTCGCAGCTGACCGGGTTGCTGTCGGAGCGGTTCGGGCTGCAGCGCGTGGTGCGCGTCGCGGTGACCGGCTATGCGACGACGATGGTGGTGCTGTTCGCGGTGATGGCATCGGGTGTCGACCGGCTCGACGTGATGGCGGCGCTGCTGTTCATCGGCTACGGCTTTCTCGGCCTGGTCATCCCGACGACGTCGGTGCTGGCCATGGAAGAGCATGGCGAGATCGCGGGTACCGCGTCGGCGCTGATGGGCACGCTGCACTTCGCCATCGGCGCGGTCGCCATGGGCGTCGCCGGCGTGTTTTTCGACGGCACGCCGCTGCCGATGGTGGCGGGCATCACGCTCTGCGCGGCGATCTCCTTCACACTGGCCAAAATAACGCTCGGCCGCAGCCGGGACGTCGCGGAAGCGCCGGCGGAGTAAACTTCGCCTATCGAGACAAAAAGGCCGGGCGATGTTCCCGGCCTTTTCACGTTTGCCGTCCCGGTTCAAAGCAGTCTATGCCTATATGACGGGTTCAGGACATGCAGCTTCGACATCTCAAAACCTTCGTGGCGGTCGCCACCACCTTGAACATCACACGCGCCTCCGAGCGGGTTCATCTTGCCCAATCGAGCGTGACCGAACAGATCCAGGCGCTGGAAAGCGATCTAGGCACGTCGCTGTTCGACAGGTCACGGCGTGGCTTGAAGCTGACGGCGGCGGGACAACGCCTGCTGGACTACGCAAACGATCTCCTCGACCTCGCGGACGAAGCCCGTTCCGCAGTCGCCGACGCGAGCGGCACGGTTGCCGGTCGCCTGACTGTCGGCGGCCTGGAGACGCTTTGCTCGACACGCTTGCCAGCTCTGCTGGCGGAATTCCATCGGCGCCATCCCGATGTGAAACTGAACCTCAGGGCGGACGATAGCAGTGGGTTGCGTGCCGGCGTGACAAGCGGGGCGCTGGACGTATCTTTCCATTTCGGAGCCGTCCCGGCGGCGGCGCCGGAGCTGCGAAGCGAGCAAGTGGCAGTGGAAGAGCTCGTCACCATAATGCCGGCAAATCACCGATTGGCTGGACATTCTGCCATGACGCCCGACGACCTGGCTGACGAGGCCTTCCTCGTGACCCAGCCCGGTTGCGTCTATAGGCGGATGTTCGACGAAACGTTTGCCGCAACGTTGCCTGACCGTCCAAAACTCGTCGGCGAGTTCGCCAGCATGGGTGCGATACGGGGCCTTGTCGCAGCCGGTCTTGGATGCGCGCTGGTTCCGCGTCTCGTGGCTTCCGCGGCTGACGCCAATGTTGTCGTGTTGCCTTGGGTCGCAAGCAGCCCGGTGACGCCGGTCATCATGGTATGGCGCCACCGGCGCATTCAAGCGCCGGTCATGCGGCTGTTCCTCGCAATGGTTCGCGAGGTCTGGCCGTCACTAGACCAGCCGCTGGCCACCATCGACATGAAGCACGGTTCCGGTGATGAAGCCGTTGTGCATGAGGGACGTGATGGCCTGGGCAATGTCGGTTGCCTGGCCGATCCGGCCGACGAGCAGACGCTTTGCCATGGCCTCCAGCGCAGCCACCTTTCCGCTGCCGACGACGGCATCCCAAATCGGCGTGTCGACCCAGCCCGGCGAAACGACGTTGACGCGGATCGGCGCCAGTTCGACGGCAAGCGCGTAGGCGAGTGAGCCAAGTGCCCCATTAACGGCTGCCACCACCGAGCCTTTCGCCGCCGGACGATAGGCGGCGATGCCTGAGGTCAGCGTGATCGATCCCCTAGGCGTCAGACGAGGCGCGCCATGCTTGGCAAGAAGAAGCGGTCCGACGACTTTGGAATCCATCACTTTCCGCGCCGCCGAGATGTCCATCTCGGGAAGCAATACATAGACGCCGGTGACGTCGGCGGCGGTCGAGACGATGTGGTCGAGCGTGCCGACCTCCTGGAACAGGCGCTGGACCTCGTCCTCGCTAGTGACGTCGGCTGCGATCGTCCTCAGCCTTTCGGGGTGAGGCACGCGCTGCCGTGCGGCCGACAACCGGTCCTCGGAGCGGCCGACGATCGTAACCTCGGCGCCGGCGGCAAGCTGCTGTTCGGCCAGCGACAGCCCCATGCCGGAACTGCCGCCAACGATCAGGATGCGTTCGTGTTTCGGTGTGGTTTCCTGGTTCATCTTATCTCTCCATGAGGCAGCTCGCCGGGCATGACCACACGCGGCGAGAAACTGAGGCCTTGTCCCGCAAAGGCGTGGAAGAAGGGAAACGGGAAGAAACGAATGCTGCCATCGGAGGTTCCGATGATGGGAGGCCCTTGGGCTTTCGCAAAACCGTCGCTTGCGGCGCTTCGCTACGACGCTGTCTCGGAGAGGACGAACCGCAGCCGCGTTTCGACGGGCGCCAAGGGCAGCGGCACCAGCTCGTAGCCTAGTTCCGTGTAAACGGCGACGAGTGCGTGAAAGGTGCGTTCAGCCTCGTCCATCGTTTGCTTGCGCTCGTTGTCCTGCCGAAAGATTTCTGGCCATGGCGGCGCGACGAAGACGCGCCTGGCATAGCGGAAGCGTCGGGCGGCATTCGTGGCGTGATCGGGAACCGGCACCCCGGTCAGGCGCAGATAGCCAAGAGTGTCCGGCACGCCGCGATCGAAGAAGACCAGGCCGGATTGCTCGCCCGCGATCCGGTAGGAGCGCAACTCCCAAGACAGCATCAACTCGGCGAACAGAGCCGCCAGGGCAGGGCCTTGCCGCCTATCGCCAATTGGTCGTGAATGATGCTGCGCCCGGCTTCGCCCGAGGTTGCGAGGCCTGCCACCTTAAGAGTCGATCAATGTTGTCTTGCCTGAGCCCGGACCGCCGGTCAGCACGAAAAACCGATTGGAATCGTTTCGCATTTCTGATCCATGGATTGGATGGGGGAAGTATGAAGACAGGGATTTTTTGGACCCGTCAGGGCACATGAAAGCCCGGCCGGCGGGGCCTGCTTCTGCATATGTCGAGAGGGAGAAATGGAGGTTTCTGTTGCCAGGTACCTCCGAACCCCGCCTAGAAGTGCGAACCACTAGGGCTTGAATTGAAGCTATCGCACCGCTTACGCGGCGAGACGTGCTTCCGCATAGTTGTCGTTGGCAACTATAAGTTTAGCCCGATAACGGTGGTACAATGCCGGGCAAAAGTACGATCTTTACACCTTCGTCGATCCTATTTCGCCCCCAGCAAAAGCCGCTCCTGAGCAGCGGTTTTTGGTGGAGGCGCCGGGTACCGCCCCCGGGTCCGAACGGCTTATTTCATCGCCTGTTTATCGCCATAGTCGGTCGAGCCGACGAGGCGAATATAGGGACTGACGGTGGAAAATGAAAGGCCGGAATGCCACTTTCGTCCGTGTTAAAGTGGATCATCAAGGGGTTGACTTGCAGCCGGTCTCAACCGAAGCTTTGTGGCGGTGAGGAGACCTAGCGCATACTTGCGGCAGCGCGCCACAATCCTCATTGACCGGATCCCGTGGCGCCGACGAGGGGAAATTCGATGGCCGATTATCTCGCAGACGTAAAGAAGTATGATGCGGCGGCGGATGCCGACGCGGTCGCCAAGATCGTCAAGCATCTGGGCATCGCGCTCAGGAACCGCGATTCCTCGCTGGTGTCCTGCACCGACCCGGAGGAACTGAAGCGCGTCAGGAACAGCTGGGTCGCCGGCAAGCTCGGCGTCACCGACGGTGCCAAGGCGGATGCGGCTATCGAAAAGACCTGCAAGGCTATGGCGGCCGACAACAGCAAGAGCCGGGTGACATTCTATTACCTCGTCGCCAAGGATCTGGGCATGCTCGGCTCGCTCTGAGCAACCTGGCCGCCGGTGCTGGTGAGGCTTCTGCTGGAATCGTCTCGCTTTGCTGTGTTCGGCCGACGGTCATTCGGCTATGATGGCTGACAACCCGAATCGGACCGGAGCCGATGCGCCAGTATCTCGACCTTCTGAAGCATGTGCTGGAAAACGGCGCTGATCGCGGCGACCGCACCGGCACCGGAACGCGCTCGGTATTCGGCTACCAGATGCGCTTCGACCTGGCCCGCGGCTTTCCGGTCACCACCACCAAGAAGCTGCACCTGAAGTCGATTATCCACGAGCTTTTGTGGTTCCTGGCCGGCGACACCAACATCAAATATCTCAACGATCACGGCGTCTCGATCTGGGATGAGTGGGCCGACGAGAACGGCGATCTCGGCCCGGTCTATGGCAAACAATGGCGGTCGTGGCCGGACGGCCATGGCGGCGCCATCGACCAGATTGCGAATCTTCTGAAGGAGATACGCAAAAATCCTAATTCGCGGCGGCTGATCGTTTCGGCGTGGAACCCGGCCGAGGTGGAGGCCATGGCCTTGCCGCCCTGCCACTGCCTGTTCCAGTTCTATGTTTCGGAAGGCAAGCTTTCCTGCCAGCTCTACCAGCGCTCGGGCGATATCTTTCTCGGTGTGCCGTTCAACATCGCTTCCTATGCGTTGCTGACGCTGATGGTGGCGCAGGTGACCGGATTGAAACCCGGCGATTTCATCCACACGCTCGGCGACGCGCATCTTTACTCGAACCATTTCGAACAGGCGCGCGAACAATTGCGGCGTACGCCCAAGGCGTTGCCGACGCTGTGGATCAATCCCGAGGTGAAGGATCTCTTTGCCTTCCGCTTCGAGGATTTCCGGCTCGAGAACTATTTCGCCGACGCGACGATCAAGGCGCCGATCGCGGTCTAGCACCATAGCTGACCGTGCATATCGACATTGCCTACTGCGGCTGCGCCCTCGGGCGTTGTCAGCATCCATCTTGATTGGCCGACGTCGACTTGACGCGCAATCCCTGGTCGCTGATTTTCATGTGAATATTTCCTTCGGCGTCGGTACCGCTGTATCCAACGAAGATTATCGCAGGCCGGGAAAACCTCAGCTCAGAATGCCGTCGGCGGTAAAGAGCCTTTCCTTGTTATGTTCACATGGATATATCGATGGACGGCTTCGGGCGTTCCGAGACGAGGAGAGTTTCATGCTGGCGCGCAAAGGTTCGACGACGATTGCCATCGCGGGTCTCGCCGCCATCCTGATGGCCGCGGTGCCGGCGGCCCATGCCGATGACAAGGTGGTCGTGTTTGCCGCGGCGAGCCTGAAGGATGGGCTCGATGCCGTCAACAAGGCCTGCGAGGCCGATGTCGGCGAGGCGGCGACCATTTCCTACGCGGCGAGCTCGGCGCTGGCCAGGCAGATTGAAAGCGGCGCGCCGGCAGACCTGTTCATCTCGGCCGATCTCGACTGGATGAAATATCTTGCCGACAGGAAGCTGACCAAGCCCGGCACCGAAGTGAAATTGCTCGGTAACCAGATCGTGCTGGTTGCGCCGCGGGATTCCAAGGTTGAAACCAGGATCGAAAAGGGTTTCGATCTTGCCAAGCTCGTCGATGACGGCAAACTTGCCATGGGCGATGTCAAAGCTGTGCCGGCAGGCAAATACGGCAAGGCAGCCCTCGAATCGCTCGGTGCCTGGTCTTCGGTCGAAGGCAAGGTGGCGCAGGCCGAGAATGTCCGCGCCGCTCTAAAACTGGTATCGACCGGCGAGGCAGCACTCGGCATCGTCTACGCCACGGATGCGCATGCGGAGCCTGGCGTCAAGGTGGTCGGCACTTTCCCCGCGGGTACCCATCCGCCGATCATCTATCCAGTCGCCCAGCTTGCCGATTCGAAGAGCAGGGATACCCCGGCATTCCTGAAATGCCTGCAATCCGCCAAGGCTGGCGAACTCTTCAAGGCGCAAGGTTTTACAATCCTCGCGCCGAGCAACTGACGTACGGCACCGCACATGAACTGGCTGCTGGATCTCGCTCCCGACGAATGGAATGCGGTCCGGCTGTCGATCAAGGTGGCGACCGTGGCGATGATTGCCAGCCTGCCGCCGGGCATTCTGATCGCTCTTGTGCTTGCCCGCGGCCAGTTCTGGGGCAAGACGCTGCTCAACGGTCTGGTGCATCTGCCGCTGATCCTGCCGCCGGTGGTGACCGGCTATTTGCTGCTTTTGACCTTCGGCAAGCGTGGTCCGGCCGGCGCTTTCCTGGCCGAACATTTCGGCATCGTTTTTTCCTTCCGCTGGACTGGCGCCGCGCTCGCCTGCGGCGTGATGGGCTTTCCGCTGATGGTGCGGGCCATCCGGCTGTCTATCGAGGCCGTCGACCGCAAAATCGAGGCGGCCGCCGGCACGCTCGGCGCCAATCCGCTATGGGTATTCGGCACGATCACGCTGCCGCTTATCCTGCCCGGCCTGATCGCCGGTGCGATCCTCTCCTTCGCCAAGGCGATGGGCGAATTCGGCGCGACGATCACCTTTGTCTCCAACATTCCGAACGAGACGCAGACGCTACCGTCGGCGATCTACACTTTCACGCAGGTTCCCGGCGGCGACGCCGGCGCGCTCAGGCTGACGCTGATCTCGATCGTCATCTCGATGGCGGCACTTGTTGCCTCGGAAGTGCTGGCGCGGCGCGTCGGCCGGCGGATGGACATCGAATGACGGTTCAGGTCGACATCAGCCACCGGCTTGGCGATTTCACCGTCAATGCCCGCTTCGAAAGCGCCGGGCGGCTGACTGCGCTGTTCGGGCCTTCCGGCTCCGGAAAGACGACGCTGATCAATTTGATTGCCGGGCTGATCCGCCCCGACAAAGGTCGTATCGCGGCAGAGGGCCGCGTGCTGGTCGATAGCGATGCCGGTCTGTTCGTGCCGAAGCACAAACGGCGGATCGGTATGGTGTTCCAGGATGCGCGGCTGTTTCCGCATATGAGCGTGGCGAGCAATCTGCGCTATGGCCGCTGGTTCACGCCGGCTGCCGAGCGTTACGCGGATATCAATGGCGTGGTCGAACTGCTCGGGATCGGCCATTTGCTCGACCGGCGGCCGGCAAAACTCTCCGGTGGCGAGAAGCAGCGTGTGGCAATCGGCAGGGCGCTGCTTGCCAGTCCGAAATTGCTGCTGATGGACGAGCCGCTGGCTTCGCTCGACGAGGGGCGCAAGGCCGAGATCTTGCCTTATATCGAGCGGCTGCGCGACGAGACGAAAATCCCGATCGTCTATGTCAGCCACTCTATCGCCGAAGTGGCGCGGCTGGCGAGCGACGTCGTGGTGCTGATGCAAGGAAAGGTCGCCGCTTCCGGTCCGACCGGAGCGATCATGCAGCGTCTGGATCTATTGCCGGCCGAAGAGCGCGGCGAGGGCGGTGCCGTGCTGGATACCGCGGTTCTGCGCCACGACGAAGCCTTTGGCATGACGGTGCTAGGCTCATTGGCGGGCGAGATCCGGGTGCCGCTTCTGGCAACGCCAGTCGGTGCGCCGGTGCGCGTCCGCATCCGTGCCCGCGACGTGATGATCGCCACCGAGCAGCCGGTTGGCCTCAGCGCGCTCAACATATTGCCGGGCACGATCGTGGCGATAGAGCCGGGCGAAGGGCCTACGGTCGAGATTGGCCTCGACTGCAATGGCGCAACCGTGCTTGCCCGCATCACCGAACAGTCGCGGCAGACATTGGGGCTTCGGCTTGGTCGACAGGTCTTCGCCGTGGTCAAGACGGTGAGCTTCGACCGGGCGAATACCGGCGCCGGCCTGCCCGCCGAGGCGGATGAGTGAACGGCCGATGATTCGCTATATCGTTTTGGAATAGCGGTATCGCTGCAGAACTTGTAGAATAGCGTCACCGCGGAGGAGCAAATGCCGTCGCTGAGTTTGCGGATAAATCTCGATCCAGATGGCCGCATCGGACCGGGCAAGATCGAGCTTCTGGAACAGATCGCCGCCTTCGGCTCGATTTCGGCCGCGGCACGCGGCATGGAGATGTCCTACAAGCACGCCTGGGATCTGGTCGAAGACATGAACCGCGTGTTCGGCAAGCCGCTGGTTGCGGCACAGACGGGCGGCAAAAAAGGCGGTGGTGCCCAGTTGACATCGGTCGGGCTTGCTGTGGTCAGCCGCTTCCGCGCGATCGAGCGGGCTGCGTCTTCAGCAGCGGCGGCGCATATGGAGGCGCTGCAGGCCGAGATCGACGCAGCGTGACGCCGGCGGAATTCATGCCGCGTGTGATCCCTGTTACTTCTTAGGCTCGCCCGGCTTGCGCAGCAGATAGGTGTCCATGATCCAGCCTTTTTTCCGGCGGGCCCGCTCACGGGTGCTCACGATCTTGTCGCCGACGTCGCCAATCCGGCCCGAGATGACGATCTCGTCGGGCGTCCCGAGATAGGCGCCCCAGTGGACGGTGACGTCGTTGTCGTCCAGCGTGTTGAAGGCGCATTTGCCGTCCAGCATGACGATGGTGCTGCCGGCGTTTTCGGGCAGACCTTCCTCGGCGAGCCGGCGGCCGGTGGTGATCAAAATGGCGTCGCCGATCCGGTTCAATGCCATTTTGTGGCTGGCTGCGAGTGCCTGGATGGCGGTGATGCCGGGGATGACCTCCAGCTCGAACGCTACATTGCCTCTGAGGCGCACGCGCTCGAGGATGCGCAGCGCACTGTCGTAGAGCGACGGATCGCCCCAGATCAGGAAGGCGCCGCAGCCATCTTCAGGGAGTTCGTCGCGGATCAGGCCTTCGTAGATCGCGGCGATCGCCTCGTGCCAGTCGTCGACGGTCGAGCGGTAGGAAGGCGCCGGCTCGGCGCGCACCGGCACCTCGAATTCGACACGGCGCGAGTTCGGATTAATGACGAAGCGGTCGCAGATCTGGCGGCGCAATTCGGCGAGATCGTTCTTCTTGGCGCCCTTGTCGGGAATGAACAGCACGTCGGCCCGATTGAGACCGTTAATGGCCTGGACCGTCATGTGCTCCGGATTGCCGGCGCCGATGCCGATGACGAGAAGCTTGCGCATGGGCGAACTCCTGCCCGATCGGGACCGGTGTGTCTAGACCGACACGACATGCCGGCAGGCGCCGGCGCATTTGCCGAAAGGCTTTGAAACGCCACATTGAACAGCTAGAGTCATGTTGGCATTCTCGCCGGGGGAGTTTCCATGTTCCGTTACGTCCTGACCGCAGCCTTGGCGCTCTCGGCTACGCCTGCGCTCGCCAATGATTCGGTCGCCGAACTCGGCACCGGTGGGCTGATCCTGTCGCGCAGCGATGCGGTTGCGATGGAAAGCGAGGATCTCTACATCTCGCCGGAAAAAGTGATGGTCGATTACGTCTTCCGCAACAACACCGACAAGGATGTCGATGCGATCGTCGCCTTTCCGATGCCCGACATCGAAGGCGACCCCGAAGAAATACCGGCGATTCCGGAGGCGCAGAGCGACAATTTCCTCGGCTTCGAAGTGACGATCGACGCGGTGCCGGCAAAGCCGCAGCTCGAGCAGAAGGTGTTCGCGCTCGGCATCGACATCGGCGCTGACCTGAAGGCGCAGGGCGTGCCGTTCTATCCGTTCGGCGATGCGGCCAAGGCAGCGCTGGCAAAGCTGCCGCAAGCGGTCGCCGACGACTGGGTCAACCGCGGCATCATCATCGAGGACACTGCCGACGACGGTTCGGGCATGAAGACCGTCTATACGCCGTTCTGGCAATTGCGCTCGACCTATTGGTGGCGCTCGATGTTTCCGGCCAACAAGGCGGTCCATGTCTCGCATCGCTACAAGCCGAGCGTCGGCGGCACCTCCTCGGTCAGCTTCTTCTATGACGGCCAGTTCCAGGGTCAGTATGCCGCCTACAAGACCCGCTACTGCATGGACGATGCCTTCGAGAATGCCGTGCGCAAGGCAGCCAAGGACGATCCGGACGGCTACCCCAAATATTTCGAGAACCGCATCGTCTATATCCTGACCACGGGCGGCAACTGGGCGTCGGGAAACATCGGCAGTTTCAAGCTGACCGTCGACAAGGGCGATGCGAAGAACCTGGTCTCGTTTTGCGGCGAAAACGTCAGGAAGATCGGACCGACGACGTTCGAGATGAAGGCGCAGAACTTCTACCCCGAGCACGATATCGACATATTGCTGCTGGAGCCATCCGATGGCGGAAACGGCGGCTGATGGACCTCGCGATTTATGTCGCCATCGCCGAGAACGGCGTGATCGGGCGCGAGGGTGGGTTGCCGTGGCGGCTGTCCACCGATCTCAAGCGGTTCAAAGCCGATACGATGGGCAAGCCCATCATCATGGGCCGCAAGACCTATGAAGGCATCGGCCGCCCATTGCCGGGCAGGCTCAACATCGTGGTGACACGAGATAGGGCATGGCGCGCCGAGGGCGTCGAAGTCGCGCACTCGATCGAGGACGCAATCGCGCTGGCGACGGTGCGCGGGCGCTGCATGGCCGGCGCCGACGAGATCTGCGTCATCGGCGGCGGCGAGATCTACGCTCAGGCGCTGCCGTTGGCCGATCGGCTGCACGTGACCCATGTTCTGGCCGCGGTCGACGGCGATGCCCATTTCCCGCCGATCGATCCGGCGCTGTGGCGGATCGTCCGCTCGCAGGAGGTGGAGGCTGGCGAAAAGGACAGCCATGCGACACGCTATTCGGTTTACGAGCGGCGCCGCGACGTGCATTGAAGGCGACAAAGGGGTCGCGACAGGTCTAGATGGACCCAAAAGGCGGACAGTGGCGGCAGCCGATCGCGTTGAAAGCGTGCCGCTGCATCCCTATAGAATAATAATATTGGATTTTGCGCCGGTGAGCCGGCGCTTGAGGGAATTCCAAGCGAAAGGACATTCATGCCCTGGAACGACAAGAGCGGCGGCGGCGGCCCGTGGGGCGGCGGCAACAATCAGGGGCCTTGGGGTCAGGGACCAAAAGGACCCAGCGGCCCGCAGGGCTCGCCTCCCGATCTCGAGGATATCATCCGGCGCGGGCAGGACAGGTTGCGGCGCGCGCTGCCGGGCGGCGGTGGCGCGAGCCCTGCCGTGTTCGGGCTGATTGCCGCGGCGCTGGTGGTGCTATGGGCGTTCAAGGCGGTCTACACCGTGCAGCCCGACGAAGTTGCGGTGGAACTCAGGTTCGGCAAGCCGAAGGCGGAGCTGTCGCAGCCTGGCCTGCATTTCCATTGGTGGCCCATCGAAACGGTCGAGACCGCCAACATCGCCGAGCAGCTTGTCAGTATCGGCGGCGGCAGTTCCAGCGGCAATGGCCTGATGCTTTCCGGCGACCAGAACATCGTCAATGTGCAGTTCTCTGTGGCCTATCAGGTCTCCGACCCTAAGGCCTATCTGTTCGACGTGTCCGACCCGGACGGCATGCTGCAGCAGGTCGCCGAAAGCGCGATGCGCGAAGCGGTCGGCCGGCGCCCGGCGCAAGACATTTTCCGCGACGACCGGCAAGGCATCGCGGCGTCGGTGCGTGAGATCATCCAGACGACGCTGGACGGTTACAAGGCCGGCCTCAACGTCAACGCCATTTCGATCGAGGACGCCGCGCCACCGCGCGAGGTGGCAGACGCGTTCGACGAGGTGCAGCGCGCCGAGCAGGACGAGGACAAGTTCGTCGAGCAGGCCAATCAGTATTCCAACCAGAAGCTCGGCCAGGCACGCGGTGCGGCCGCACAGATCCGCGAAGACGCGGCCGCCTACAAAAACCGGGTCGTGCAGGAGGCCGAAGGCGAGGCGCAGCGCTTCATCTCGGTCTATGACGAATATGCCAAGGCGCCGGAGGTGACGCGCAAGCGACTCTACCTGGAAACGATGGAGAGGGTGCTGAAGGATTCGAGCAAGGTCATCGTCGAGCAGGGCAACGGGCAAGGGGTCGTTCCCTACCTGCCGCTGCCGGCATTGCAGCAGAAGGCGCCGGCACCGGCCACCGGAGGAAACCAGTGATGGCCAACCGTCTTCCCGTCATTGCGGTCATCGCCGCGGTCATCCTGTTCCTGCTCTACTCGTCGGTCTTCGTCGTCAATGCGCGCCAGCAGGCGCTGGTGCTCAGGTTCGGCGAAATCGTCGACGTCAAGAACCAGCCGGGCATCTATTTCAAGGCGCCATTCTCCTTCTTCGATGCCGACACCGTGCAGCTGATCGAAAACAGGGTCCTGCGCTTCGACCTCGACAACATCCGTGTCCAGGTTTCGGGCGGCAAATTCTATGAGGTCGATGCCTTTATCGCCTATCGTATCTCGGATCCGCGTGTGTTCCGCGCCGCGGTCTCCGGCCAGATCGAACTGGCCGAGGCCCGGCTGAGGACGCGTCTCGACGCCGCCTTGCGCCGCGTCTACGGCCTGCGCGACTTCGAGGCGGCACTCTCGGAAGAGCGCGCCGTGATGATGCGCGAGGTGCGCGATCAGCTGAGGCCTGATGCCACCTCGCTTGGCCTGCAGATCGAGGATGTCCGCATCCGCCGCACCGATCTCACGGCCGAAGTCTCGCAGCAGACCTTCGACCGCATGAAGGCCGAACGTCTCGCCGAAGCCGAGCGGCTGAGGGCGCGAGGCAATGAGGCAGCGCAGCGGATCAGGGCTCGCGCCGACCGCGAAGTGGTCGAAATCGTCGCCGAAGCGCAAAAAGAGTCTGAAATCCTGCGTGGTGAAGGTGAAGCCCAGCGCAGCGCGACGTTTGCCGGGGCCTATCAGCGCGATCCGGCCTTCTTCGATTTCTATCGGTCGATGAATGCCTATGGCACGGCGCTGAACAGCGCCGGAACGACGATGGTGCTGTCGCCGAATTCCGAGTTCTTCCGCTTCTTCCGCGACCCGGACAGCAAGGAAACGCCTGTGGCACCGGCGGCACCAGCGCCAGCACCTGCCGCTCCCGCCCCACCGGCAGCGCAGCCAAGCACCGGCCAGTAGGGCCGGTGCAGGGATAGCCGGCGTAACAGAGGATTTATTCTCTGGCGGTAGCCATAGCCGCAAACGTGCCTTATTTCTTGCCAACATGACGCGGACCGGCATTTTTGCCGAAGCGGTTTTTTTTCAGAACACCCGGAGGCCTTTCGATGACATCCACCACCCTTCTGCGTGCAGCGAGGCGGACGTTCATCGCCGGGGCCGCTGCGCTTCTGGTCGGCGCCGTTGCCGTTCCGTCGTTCGTGGCGCCGACGATGGCAGCCGACGGGCCGCCCTCGGTTGCCGATCTCGCCGCCGGCCTGCTTGGCGCCGTGGTCAACATCTCGACGTCGCAGACTGTTAAAGGCACTGAGGGGCCGGGCGCAGTGCCGATGCCGCAGCTGCCGGAGGGCTCGCCCTTCCAGGACTTCTTCGACGATTTCTTCAAGAACCGTGGCGGCGACAAGGGCGGCGGCGGGCAAAAGGTGCAGTCGCTGGGCTCCGGCTTCGTGGTCGACGCCGAGCAGGGCATCGTGGTGACCAACAACCACGTCATTGCCGATGCCGACGACATCGAGGTGAATTTCTCCGATGGGGTGACGCTCAAGGCGACGCTGGTCGGCACCGACACCAAGACCGATGTCGCGGTGCTGAAGGTCGATCCGAAAGGGCACAAGCTGACGGCGGTGAAGTTCGGCGATTCCAACACGATGCGTGTCGGCGACTGGGTGATGGCGATCGGCAATCCGTTCGGTCTCGGCGGCACGGTGACGGTCGGCATCGTCTCGGCACGCAATCGCGACATCAATTCCGGCCCGTATGACGACTTCATCCAGACCGATGCCGCGATCAACCGCGGCAATTCCGGCGGACCGCTGTTCAACAGCAGCGGCGAGGTCATCGGCATCAACACGGCAATCATCTCGCCATCGGGCGGCTCGATCGGCATCGGCTTCTCGATCCCGTCGCAGCTTGCCTCGGGCGTCGTCGACCAGCTTCGCCAGTTCGGCGAGACGCGGCGCGGCTGGCTCGGCGTGCGCATCCAGCCGGTGACCGACGACATTGCCGAAAGCCTGGGCATGGCGACCGCCAAGGGCGCGCTGGTCGCCGGCGTCATCAAGGGCGGGCCGGTCGACAACGGCACAATCCAGGCCGGCGACGTCATCATCAAATTCGACGGCAAGGACATCCATGAAATGCGCGACCTGCCGCGCGTCGTGGCGGAGAGCCCGGTCGGCAAGGCGGTCGACGTGATCATCGTGCGCAAAGGGGTCGAGCAGACCGTCAAGGTGACGCTCGGCCGGCTCGAGGACGGCGAAAAGCTTGCCAGCGGCGGTGAAAACGGCAACACCGACCAGGACGATGCCGACAAGGCGCCTGCGGTTTCGACGGCTGCCGTGCTCGGCATGACGATCGGCGAGCTCAATGAGGAGACGCGCACGAAATTCGGCATCGCCACCGATGTCTCCGGCGTCGTCGTGACGGACGTCGCCAAGGATTCGGCGGCAGCCGAACGCGGCATCCAGCCGGGCGAGGTGATCACCGAGATCGCGCAGGAATCGGTCGCCACGCCCAAGGACGTCATGGACCGGATCGGCGCGCTGAAGGAGCAGGGGCGCAAGAACGCGCTTTTGATGCTGGCGTCGAAGACCGGCGAGCTGAGGTTTGTGACAATCCGGATGGATTGAGTCCGGAAGAGCCTGCAACACTCTGATCTTGAAACGAAAAAGGGCGGCTAGCGGGCCGCCCTTTTTCTTGCCTGCCAGTCTGTGCGTGGCAGCCTGTAGAAGACATGTCGCCTGAGTGCGGTGTGGCTGTCCGGAACACCGGGATGGTCGAAGTCGGAGGCCGGGTCGGCGATCATGCCCAGGCGCTCCATGACGGCAGTGGACCGGCTGTTATCCTTGACTGCGAAGGACACGATTTCGTCGAGGCCAAGTCTTTCAAAGCCATAGGTCAGCCAGGCTTCGGCTGCTTCGGTGACATAGCCGCGGCCCCAGAATTCGGGTGCCAGCCGCCAGCCGATCTCGATCGTGCCGGGCGGCAGGAATGGCAAATGATCGGTTCGGGTTATGCCGACGAAGCCGATGCATTCACCTGTGGCTGCGATCTCAGCGGCCGCGAAGCCGAAGCCGTCGCGATCGATAGCCGCGCGCAACTCCTCCATCTTGGCGTCCGACTGGGCACGGTCGCGCCGAAACGGAAAGAATTCCATGACGCGCTCGTCGGAATTGATGCGATGGAAGAGCTCGCGGTCACGATCTCCCCAGTTGCGCAGGATCAGGCGCTCGGTGCGGATCGGCGTCATTCGACAAATTCCTCCCGGCGATAACCCTGCAGATAAAGCAAGGCGGTGAGGTCGCCGTGGTCGATGCGGATCTTTGCCTCGGCTGCCACGGCCGGCTTGGCATGCAAGGCGACGCCGATGCCGGCAAGACGGATCATGTCGAGATCGTTGGCGCCGTCGCCGACGGCAATGGCATCGGCAGGCGTCAGGCCGAGGCGGGCGGAAATCTCGATAAGGGCTTCGGCCTTGGCGGCGCGGCCGAGGATCGGTTCGGCGACCAAGCCGGTGAAGCGGCGATCCTGCTCGATCAGGCGGTTGGCGCGATTTTCGTGAAAGCCGAGCAATGCTGCGATGCGGGTGGTGAAGATGTCGAAACCACCGGAGATCAGCGCCGTCCAGGCGCCATTGGCCGCCATTGTCTGGACGAGCGTGCGGCCGCCGGAGGCTAGCGTCAGGCGATTGTCGATGATGCGGTCGATGATTGCGGCATCGAGATCCTTGAGCAGCGCCACACGCTCGCGCAAGGCCGGCTCGAATGCGATCTCGCCGTTCATCGATCGCGCCGTGATGGCGGCGACGCGATCCTTGACGCCGATCTCGTCGGCAAGCTCGTCGATGCATTCCTGGTCGATCATTGTCGAATCCATGTCGGCGATCAGGATCTTCTTGCGCCTGTTCTCAGCCGGCTGGACGGCCACGTCGATCGGTTCGGAAGCAAGCGCGGCCTGCAGGCGCGCCGTTATTTCGGAAGCGTCGGCGGTCTCCGGCAAGTCGAGTTCGCAGGCGATGCCTTCGGCCAGCCAGCGAACAGCGCTTGCGCCGACCGACCGCGAGGCCATATTCGCTAGCGTCGGCGTCAATGCGCGGCCGGCGGGATGGGATAGAAGCGTGGCGATCAGCGGCATCGAAAATTCCAGCGGACAGGCGGGCGAAGGCCGCGTGAAGAACGCGATCCTGATAGCCGGGCCGACCGCCAGCGGCAAGTCGGCGCTCGCACTCGACCTCGCCGAGCGCAATGGCGGTGTCATCGTCAACACCGATTCTATGCAAGGCTATTCGGTGCTCGACGTGCTGACGGCGCGGCCTGGTCCTGCCGAACTCGCCCGCGTCCCCCACTTTCTTTATGGACACGTCGATCCGTCCACCGCCTATTCCACCGGCGCCTGGTTGCGTGATGTCACGAAGCTGATCGACGACGGCACGCTCTCGGAGCGGCCAGTGATTTTCGTCGGCGGTACCGGGCTTTATTTCCGGGCGCTCACGGAAGGTATCTCGGAGATGCCCGACATTCCGAAGTCGATCCGCGATCGCTGGCGCTACGAGCTCCAGGAACAGGGCGCAGTGAGATTGCACCGCATCCTGTTGCGCGAGGATTCTGCGGCCGGCATGATGCTTAAGCCGACGGATGGCCAGCGCATCGTGCGGGCGCTGGAGGTGCTCGACGCGTCGGGGCGTTCCATCCTGGACTGGCAGGCCGCGCGTGGCCGGCCGTTGATCGACAGGAGCAGCGCGCGCTTTTTCGTCATCGAGCCGGAGCGAGCGGCGCTGGTGGAGCGGATCGATGCTCGCTTCGACCGCATGCTGGACAAGGGGGCACTGGACGAGGTGAAACAGCTTTCAGCGCTCGGCCTCGATCCCGACCTGCCGGCGATGAAAGCAATCGGTGTTCGCGAGCTTCAGGCCGCGCTGGCCGGCGCCTTCAGTTTTCCCGAGGCCATCGAGCGCGCGAAAATCGCGACGCGGCAATATGCCAAACGGCAGGCGACCTGGTTCAGGCACCAATTGGGCCCGGAATGGCAGAGATTGCGTCCTGGTGAGGGGATCGACTCGATGCACTCACTCCCTCATTCGAGCGCAACCTGAAAAGTCGACACCGAGGGGACATTTCGCGTTGAAGTTGTCCAGGTTAACTGTCCGTAAGTTCCCGCATGCCATAAGATCGTTACGAACTTTCCAACGGGGAGCAGATGCGTTTCCACAAGGCGGAATCAGCCTTTTTCGTCTTTATTTTTGTGATCCTGGCCGCCGGCCTGGTGACGCTTTACGCCTATGGGCTCCTGCAAACCCTGGCCGCCGACATTAGCAATACGCCTTCGGAACTCGATGAAATCGTCTATCTCAACAAGCTGCTGTTTGCGACGGGCGTGCTGCTGGCGACTGCGCTGTTCTTCGGCATTTTCTTCATCTACCCGCTGATCCGAAAGCAGGCGACGGAAGAAGGCAAGCTGCGCGCCATGACCGTTTCGCTCAGCGCGCGTTCGGAGACGCTAGAGCATGCGGCGCTCACCGACAGCCTCACCGGCATGCAGAACCGGCGTTATTTCGACGATGCGCTGAAGGAATATCTCGAAGAGTTCCGTCGCATCGAGAAACCAGTAGGGCTGATGATCCTCGACCTCGACCATTTCAAGCAGGTCAACGACAGCCACGGCCACGATGTCGGCGACGAGGTGTTGCGGGCGGTCGCCAACTGTCTCAAGGACATGACACGCTATCACGACGTGGTGGCGCGCCTGGGCGGCGAGGAGTTCGCGGTGGTCACGCCCAATATGGACGCCGAGCTGCTATCCAAATTCGCGGAGCGCATCCGCAAGGCGATCGCCAACATGTCGGTGCTGACGGGCAATGTCCGACTGAAAATCACCACCAGCGTCGGGCTTGCCGTCTGGGATCGCAAGGAAACCGCCGAGGAGTTCTATCGCCGCGCCGATCGCCAGCTCTATGAGGCGAAGAGGCAAGGGCGCAACCGCGTGTGTGCCTGAAATTCCGTCATTGAATTCCTGATGCCGGCCGTCTGGTATCGTTTTCTGCGTTTCCGGTGCACGCAGACCGACGTCACCCAGTCAAGCTGAGATGCTGCCTTTGCGGGGCTTGCCGGAAATAGAGGTGTTGCCGTGACTAAATCCGATCTCTCCGGTCTTTACCGAGGCTATATTGCATGCCTGAACAAGCAGGATTGGCCAAATCTGGGGCGGTTTGTTCATGATGAAGTGACCCACAACGGTCGCAAGCTCGGATTGTCCGGCTATCTCGAAATGTTGGTGAGAGACTTCGACGAAATTCCGGACCTTTACTTCGACATTCAGCTATTGGTTGCCGATCCGCCTTATGTAGCGAGCCGGCTAAGCTTCGACTGCGCGCCAAGGGGAACGTTCCTTGGGCTCGATGTAAGCGGGAAGAGAATTTCGTTTGCCGAGAACGTATTTTATGAGTTTCAGAGAGGGAAAATTCGCCAGGTGTGGTCAGTTATAGACAAGACAGCCATCGAAACTCAGCTTTGATATCTGCGAGCGCTGCCTAAAAGTCTCGCTCGGCTCAATCATTCTGGGGGACGCAGGCCGAAGGTCGCCGGCTTGAGGCCGTAGCGCAAGTCGAAATCGTCGTTTCGCTGGGTGCGTGCGGCCGACGGCTTGCGATAGTCCGAATCGCCGGCCTGCCGGCCCGAATCGACGACTTCCGCGAAAGGCATTGCGTGTCGTGATTTCGGCACGTTGCGCAGCCGTTCGACGATCGCCACGAGGTCGACCTCGTCGCCGGTTTCGGACGGCAAGGCGTCCTCGCGCTTGGCCGTGCCGGGGATCAAATCCTCGGAGAGCTTTTCAAACTTCATCCGCATCGTCGTCGCCACGCCTTCCCCGAAGGCGATGGCCTCGCGCTGGCCCATGGAAGACAGGAACGCCAGCGTCGAAGCCGAGGAATCGGCAATCGCCGACCGGATGATCGCCTGGTCCTGCTCGTTGGCGAGCCGCATGGCAAAGAACGTCGAGCACTGCGACAGGATGGTCGGGTCGAGTTCGCCCGGGCGCTGGGTGACGACGCCGAGATAACAGCCATATTTGCGGCCTTCCTTGGCGATGCGCGACAGCGCGTGCCGCGTCGGCGCGAAACCGAGGCGCGGATCGGCCGGCATATAGCGATGCGCTTCCTCGCACAGGAAGAGCAGCCGCAGGCGGCCTTCGCTCCACAACGCCAGGTCGAAGGCCAGCCGCGCCAGCACCGAGCATACGGAATTGACCACCTCGGACGGCATGCCGGCCATTTCGAAGCAGGTCACAGGGCGGCCGTGATGCGGCACGCGGAAGATGTTGCCGATCGTCTCGTGGATGGTGTCCTCGATCAGGCGCGAGTTGAACATGAAACGGTAGCGCGGATCGGATGCCGCCGTTTCGATACGTGTCTTCAGTGACCTGAGGGTCGGGCGATCGTTCTTGCTTTCCAGCAATCCCATGCGTTCGTCGACCAGCTTGATGAGGTCGGCAATGCGATAGGGCACCGGCGCGTCGGCGGTCAGCGCATCGGTGCTGCGCCGTAGATAGTTGCCGGAGTTCGGATTGCGGTAGAGGTTCTTGGCCGCGGGAATGAGATCGCGCAAGGCGTCGACCTCTTCCGGAACCGTCTCGCGGCCGCGAAACAGCACCTCGGCAAATTCCTCGAGCTTGAACATCCAGAAGGGCAGGTCGAGCGTCGTCGAATCGACCCTGACGCAATATTCGGGCAACGACGCGGCGAACTCGTTGTGTGGATCGAGGATGAGCACGCGCAGGTCGGGCCGGGCGGCGATCGACTTGCGCAAGAGCAGCGAGACGGCGGTCGATTTGCCGACCCCGGTGGTGCCGACAATGGCGAAATGCCGCGCCAGCGTATCGTCGATGGCGATATTGGCGTCGATGGCCTCGTCCTGCGACAGCGTGCCGATGGTGATCGAATGACGACCGGCGAGATCGTAGACGGCCTGCAGGTCGCGGCTGCGGATACGATGGGCAATGGCGCCGATATGCGGGTAGGTTGTGATGCCACGGTCGAAGATCGGCTTCGCGCCGGGTTCGGCACCGTCGCGCACCTCGCCGATCAATTCGATGCTGACCTCGATCGGATTCTGGCCCTCGCTGCTCCAGGCACGATCCGACTTGCCGATTTCATAGACCAGGCCGACGGTTCGTGATGTACCGAGATTGATCGAGATCATCTTGCCGACGCTCCACAGGCCGGTGACCGTGCCTTCGATATCGTCGGCATAGGCGCTGATGGTGGCGCGCGCGCCGTCGCATTGCACGACATTGCCCAGAATGCGCTTGTCGTTCTGCTCCGCCCTGCGGCGCTCCAGCAAAGTCGGTTCCCCAATGGAGGCTTCGCGTTCAACGAGCATGGACACGCCGATCCCTTTTTCCAAGCGATGAGCCTAGGCGAACGGGGTTAAGGTGGGATGAGGCCGGATGGTTTAGCGGACATTAAGGAGTTTGCGAAAAATGGATGAAACGGCCGTTGCTCCGTAGAAAAATTTCGATATATTGGATTAATGGATGATATAGCGAACGACATCTCCTCGACCATCGGCAGACGAATACATGCCGAAAGAGTGGCTCGAGGCTGGTCCCTGGCAGAGCTGGCGGAGCGGTCCGATGTTTCGAAAGCCATGCTGAGCACGGTAGAACGCGGCATGACCAGCCCGACGGCGGCACTCCTTGTGCGCATTGCGGCCGCCTTCGGCATGACGCTGTCCACATTGATCGCAAGGGCGGAATTGCAGGGCGGTGGCCTGCTTCGCGAACGTGACCAGCCGCTCTGGCGCGATCCGGCTACGGGTTATGTGCGGCGGCATCTTTCGCCGGTCTCCGACATACCCCTCGAACTGATCCGGATCCAGTTGCCGGCCGGCGCCAAGGTAAGTTTCCCGGCGGCGTCCTATGCCTTCATCAGGCAACAGATATGGCTGATCTCCGGGCGGCTGGAATTCACCGAGGGGGACATCGTTCACCGGCTCGAACCCGGCGACTGCCTGGCGCTCGGCGCGCCATCCGATTGCGTCTTTCACGCTCCGGGGCCGGACGCTGCCGACTATCTGGTTGCGTTGGCCAGGGGCTGAGGTGAAGGCGCGCCGTCCGAAACGCTCCGACAATGGCGGTCCGCCGCTCGACGACTATGACGGTCCGCCCTGGGGCAAGGGTGAGCCCTATGTGTTTCTTGCCTGGCGGACCGCCCATGCCCAGGCATGGAAAGTGCCGAGCCGCGAGATCATGCTGATGCGGCTGGNCTGGACAAGGCCGAGCGGCTGGGCCTGACCTATGAGGAATACACGCTCGAACTGCTGGAACGCGGGCGACATCTGCAAGAGGAAGACGCCGATCGCATCGCGGAAATCCGGCGGGCCAGGAAGCGGAAGCGGATCAGTCATTTCGATTGACGGACGGCGCAGGGGAACCACATGAGTTCGATCGAAATCAGGCCACTCACCACGACTGACGGAACGCAAAAAATGCTGGCGGATCTGCTGATCGGGACAGTCGCTGCCGGCGGCTTGGTCAGCTTCATGCATCCGCTGGCGCCGGAGATGGCCGCGGCCTTCTGGAACAGGTCGCTTCATGCGGCCGCCAGAGGCGAAAGGGCGGTGCTTGGGGCGTGGAACGGCGAGGCTCTGGTCGGCACCGTCACCTTGCTGCTCGACTGCCCTCCCAACCAGCCGCACCGGGCCGAGATCGCCAAACTGATGACCCGCCTCGATTATCGCGGCAAGGGCATCGCAACCCGCCTGATGGAGGCGGCGGAAGCCGTTGCCGTGGAGAAAGGCCGCACGCTGTTGGTCCTCGACACGGCAAAAGAGGAGGGGGCTTCCGGCCTCTATGAAAAGCTCGGCTTCACGCTGGCCGGCGAAATACCGGATTATGCGCTGAAGCCGCATGGCGGGCTGACAGGCACCCTCATCTACTGGAAACGCGTCGGCCGGACACGGTGATGGCGACAACAATGCACCTTTGCAACACCCGTCAGACCATCGCGGGCATGGAAAGAATGGCTCTTGCGTCAAATTGGCGGCGAGCTTAGAGAAGCCGCCCATTCTGATCCGTCGTCCTGAAAGGAGACCTGTCAATGACCCGGCGATCCAGATCGACACATTCCGTGCCGACGCTGGAATTGCGTGCGGCTGACAGGGTTCCAATCAGGAAGAACGGCCATGGCAAAGTCCATGATCCAGCGCAGGCAGGATGCCGAGCGCGAACGCATTGAAGCATATGCCGTAACGCTGCGGCGGGTTTTTCCCGTCCCGCGTCCCGCTCCGGATTTCGAGCGGGCGCTCGACGAGGCACGTCGGGGCTTTGCCGGCATGGCGATCCGCGACGGCGCGCTGTGGCGTCCAAAGCTGAAGACGCGCGACCCCGCGCGGCTGCGGCTGGCCGCGGCGCGTCATCTCTATGCGCGCTACCCGGTTACAGCCGCGCTCGAGGGGATCTGGCTGGACAGCTCGGGGTTGAATGCCGGCGAGATTGCGCTTCGCAAGGCTTGGTATATCGCAGTGGCGCGTGGTGACTCGCTCTACAAGGCGGGCGCCTGTGCGTGGCTGTCTCGCAAGGAGGTGCATTGCTTCTTGAACTTGCCCGGCGATTTCACGTTCGACGAGGCGTTTTGGGTGGCGATCGCCCGGTCCTACACGGATGATTCCGGGTTGGCGGCCCGACTTGCCAAGTCGAAAATCGCGCGCACGCCACGTAACGATCTGGCCTTCTGGCGCGAGGTGACACGGTTCTTCTGCGGGCAACCCGCGTCGAAGGAGGAGATCGACGATCTATGCGACTATATCGGCGCCGTGCACCAGCGCGATGCGGCGTACAGCCTGAAGGGTCGCACGCTCGCCTCGCTGCGTCGGCAGATGCTGGAATGGCATCGAGACATTGCCGCGATCGAACGCATCGAGGCAATGCGCCGCCGCGCTGCCGGGCGGGCCACGCGTACTGCCGGGACGCAGTCGCAGGGTCACGCCTGGGACGGCTCGTGCCTGGACGACTGGGACTGGCAGCCGTCGACCAAAGAGGCAAAGGCGCATGGCGAGCGTTTCTTCATCCGTCAGTTGAAGACAGCCGAGGATCTGGTCACCGAGAGCCGGGCGATGCATCATTGCGTCTCGATATACGCGTCCAAATGCATCGCCGGCAATGCCTCGATCTGGGTGCTGCGGCGCTCGGCGCTCGGCAAGATCGAGCGGTTGCTGACGATTGAACTCGACCCGCAAAACCGTGCGGTGCAGGTGCGCGGTTTCGGCAATCGTCTCGCCTCGCTCGAGGAGCGCAAGATCATCGAGCGCTGGGCCAAGGCGAGGGGTGTGGTGCTCTGCGCCTGAAACGGAACACCCGCGCGGCGGAAAGGCGGCGCGGGTGCACAATGGGCGGATGTGCCGACGTCAGGCCAAGTGCACATTCGCCGTTGACAGCGGCGTCAAACCAATTCTATTGTCCGCCACCATGAAAAAGGCACGCATTCTCGTAGGAAAGCGCGTGGGCAAGGCGGTGTAACCGCCGGGCGATGACCTCCCATGCGCAAGACACAGGCTCCCTCGGGGGCCTTTTTTATTGCCCGAAATACGACTAAGCGACCAGCAATCGCCAGATGGCGAACAGTACGGGACCAGACCGATGAGCAGTGGACAGAATGAGCGGCGCGAAATGCCAAGAACTGAAATGCCAAGGAGCGAAATGACGGGCGCCGAAATGGTGGTGCAGGCGCTGAAGGACAATGGCGTCAAGCATGTTTTCGGCTATCCGGGCGGCGCGGTTCTGCCAATCTACGATGAAATCTTCCAGCAGGACGAGGTCGAGCACATCCTCGTCCGCCACGAGCAGGGCGCGGGCCACGCGGCGGAAGGCTATGCGCGCTCGACCGGCAAGGCCGGCGTCATGCTGGTGACCTCGGGGCCGGGCGCCACCAATGCGGTGACGCCATTGCAGGACGCGCTGATGGACTCGATCCCGCTGGTCTGCCTGACCGGCCAGGTGCCGACTTCGCTGATCGGCTCGGATGCGTTCCAGGAGTGCGACACGGTCGGCATCACGCGGCCCTGCACCAAGCACAACTGGCTGGTGAAGGACGTCAACGAGCTCGCGGCAACGATCCACGAGGCCTTCCATGTGGCAACCACAGGGCGCCCCGGTCCGGTCGTCGTCGACATTCCGAAGGACGTGCAGTTCGCCAAGGGTATCTATGTCCCGCCGCAGACGGCGCCGCGCACCAGCTACCAACCGAAGGTCCAGGGCGATCTGGAAAAGATCAAGGCGGCGGTCGAGCTGATGGCCGGCGCCAGGAAGCCGATCATCTATTCGGGCGGCGGCGTCATCAATTCCGGCTCGGAGGCGAGCCATCTGCTGCGCGAGCTGGTCGACCTCACCGGCTTTCCCATCACCTCGACGCTGATGGGCCTCGGCGCCTATCCGGCGTCGGGCAAGCACTGGATGGGCATGCTCGGCATGCACGGCACGTATGAAGCGAACATGGCGATGCACGATTGCGACGTCATGCTCTGCATCGGCGCGCGCTTCGACGACCGCATCACCGGGCGGCTGACGGCGTTTTCGCCGAATTCGAAGAAGATCCACATCGACATCGATCCGTCGTCGATCAACAAGAACGTCCACACCGACGTGCCGATCATCGGCGATGTCGGGCGTGTGCTGGAGGATCTGGTGCGGCTGTGGCGGGCAACCGCCAAGGCCGACAAGAAAGCGCTTCACCCGTGGTGGGAGCAGATTGCCAAATGGCGCGCGCGCGATTCGCTCGCCTACAAGATGAACCACGAGGTGATCATGCCGCAATATGCCGTCCAGCGGCTCTATGCGCTGACCAAGGACCTCGACACCTACATCACCACCGAGGTCGGCCAGCATCAAATGTGGGCGGCACAGCACTATCATTTCGAGAAGCCGAACCGCTGGATGACCTCCGGCGGACTGGGCACGATGGGCTACGGCCTGCCGGCCGCGCTCGGCGTGCAGATCGCGCACCCGGATGCCCTGGTCATCGATATCGCCGGCGACGCCTCGGTGCAGATGACGATGCAGGAGATGA
Source organism: Mesorhizobium sp. LSJC280B00 (assembly GCF_000502835.1). GTDB lineage: Bacteria > Pseudomonadota > Alphaproteobacteria > Rhizobiales > Rhizobiaceae > Mesorhizobium. The sequence continues at coordinate 299,491 of NZ_AYVL01000008.1, read as the reverse complement.
GCGCCGCGGTCCAGCACGAGGCGCCGATCAAGATCTTCATCCTCAACAACCAATATATGGGCATGGTGCGGCAGTGGCAGCAGCTGCTGCACGGCAACCGGCTGTCGCACTCCTACACCGAGGCGATGCCGGATTTCGTCAAGCTCGCCGAAGCCTATGGCGGCCACGGCATTCGCTGCGACAAGCCGGACGAGCTCGACGACGCCATCAAGGAGATGATAGCGGTCAAGAAGCCCGTCCTGTTCGACTGCCGCGTGGCGACGCTCGCCAACTGCTTCCCGATGATCCCGTCCGGCAAGGCGCATAACGAGATGCTGTTGCCGGACGAGGCGACGGACGAAGCTGTGGCCAACGCTATCGACGCCAAGGGCAGGGAACTGGTGTAGCCTGGTTCAAGGAAGCTGTGCGAAAACAGCAGATTAGCGCAAAAGTTTGAAATCGAGATTGATGTCATGAACGCACAGTTGCAACCGACCGGCTCCGCCTATTTCATCGCCAAGGAGACGGAAAAACCAGAGAACCACACGCTTTCGGTCCTGGTCGACAACGAGCCGGGCGTGCTTGCGCGGGTTATCGGCCTGTTTTCCGGACGTGGCTACAACATCGAGAGCCTGACGGTCTCGGAAACCGAGCACGAAAAGCACCTGTCGCGCATCACAATCGTGACGCGCGGCACGCCGCACGTGCTGGAGCAGATCAAGCACCAGCTCGAGCGCATCGTGCCGGTGCACCGCGTCGTCGATCTCACCGTGCGGTCGCAAGAATTCGGACAGGAGCGGCCATTGGAGCGGGAACTCGCGCTGGTCAAGGTCGCCGGCACCGGCGAAGCCCGCGTCGAGGCGCTCCGGCTCGCCGATGCATTCCGCGCCAGCGTCATCGATGCCAACACCGAGCATTTCATCTTCGAGATCACCGGCAAGGGCTCCAAGCTCGATCAGTTCATCGCCATCATGAAACCGCTCGGGCTAGTTGAAATCTGCCGTACCGGAGTGGCGGCGATGAACCGCGGCCCGCAAGGGATGTAGTCATCCAGCTTGGCTCTATCTCGTCGCTTTGCCACCGATCGCATTGATTAGGGGAACGGCATGACACTCGACGCATTATTCGCCCTGCTGGTCTATGCCTTCGTGACCTCGATCACGCCGGGTCCGAACAATTTCATGCTTCTGGCCTCGGGCGTGAATTTCGGCTTGGTCAAGACCGTGCCACACATGCTCGGCATCGGCTTCGGCTTCCTCGTGCTGTTGCTTGCCGTAGGCTTCGGGCTTGGCGCCGTGTTGACGGCCTTTCCGGTGCTGCATACCGGGTTGAAGATCGCCGGCGGCCTCTACTTGCTTTATCTCGCCTGGAAGATCGCCATGTCGCGCTCGCTCGGCGGCGAAGGCGAGGCGAAGGGCCAGCCGATGCGCTTCATCGAGGCTGCGGCTTTCCAGTGGGTCAATCCCAAAGCCTGGGTGATGGCGATTACAGCCATGGCCGTCTATACGAACCCGGAACGCCCGCTTGTGTCCGTGGTGCTGATCGCGGCCGCGTTCGCCGTCGTCATGCTGCCGAGCATTTCGACCTGGGCCGGTTTCGGCATGGCGCTGCGCGGTTTTCTGGCGGATACGGCGCGGCTCAAATGGTTCAACATCGCCATGGGTGTGATGCTGGCGGCGACATTGTGGCCGATGCTGCGCTAGCTGCCGTTTTATTGTGCACTGCACATTAAATCTTCGTAATGACGGGTTTTGGCCCTTTTTCGCCTTCGGCATCCTCTATTATCTGGCAAAATCGCGGCAAGAGGCTGCGAGTTGAGCTAGAGTGCGACCAGCGGAAATCGGCGTGTCGCGTTGAGAAGGCCTTTTGTCGATGCGCGGAAAGATCGTATTTGCGGTGATCGCTGCAGCCTGCCTTGCGGCGGCGTGGCTCTATTTTTCGCCCACCGCAATGACCGGTCTTCAGCAGATGCTGTCGGCGAAGCAGACCACGGCGGCGGCGGACAAACCCGCTGCAGCAGCAAATGCCGCTCGTTCGACTTCGGTGGTTGCCGCCACCGCTTCGACGGCCGATTTCCCGGTCCGGCGCTATGCCATCGGCTTTGTGTCCTCTCCTGCCGTGGTCAGCATCAACGCGCGGGTCTCGAGCCAGATCGTCGCAATCGCGGTCAAGGACGGACAGATGGTGAAGGCCGGCGACCTTCTTTTCTCGCTGGACGATCGCTCGTTGAAGGCGCAACTGGCACGCGATCAGGCGACGCTCGCAAAAGACCAGGCGCTGCTTGCCAGCGCCACGGCCGATCTTCAGCGCGCCAAAAATCTCGTCGCCAGGCAGGCCGGAACACAGCAGACCTACGATCAGGCCGTCGCGGCACAGAAATCCGCCGCGGCCACCGTCGACGCCGACAAGGCAACGATCGATGCGGACCAAATCCAGCTTGGCTTCGCCACGATCAGGGCGCCGATCTCCGGCAGGCTTGGCGCAGTCAGCGTCGCCGTCGGCGATCTCGTCACCACCAGCAACGGCAGCAGCACGTCGACTCCACTGGTGACGATCACGCAGGTCGACCCGCTGCAGGTGAACTTCAATCTCCCCGAAAGCGATCTTGCCTTGCTGCACAAGGCGCTGGCAGCGCCGCAGCAAGGTGCGGTGACGCTGACCAAGGACGGCGACCCGAAGCCGATCGGCAAGGGAACGCTGGATTTCGTCGATTCCAGCGTAGACACGGCGTCCGGCACGATCGCAACGCGGGCCAGTGTGCCCAACGCCGATCTTTCGCTATGGCCGGGCCAATACGTCAACGTCGTGCTCGATGCCGGCATCATGCCACAAATGACGTCCGTTCCGACGGTCGCCGTCCAGCCCAGCCAGAAGGGCCCGTTCGTCTATGTGATCAAGCCGGACAACACCGTTGAAATGCGGCCCGTGCAGGTCGCGCTGACAGAAGGCACCAACACCGCAATTAGCCAAGGATTGAAAAGCGGCGAGCGTGTCGTCGTCGAGGGTCAGACCAAACTGAAGAACGGCGCGGCGGTGCGCGAAGGCAAGGCTTCGACCGGCACCGGCGATCAGGCGGCTCCGAAGGTTGCCGAGGCTGACCGGACGGGCGGAACACAGCCATGATTTCCGAATTCTGCATCCGCAGGCCCGTCGCCACGCTGCTCATGTCGTTCGCCCTGGTTCTGGGCGGGCTATTTGCTTACAAATTCCTGCCGGTCGCGGCGCTGCCAAGCGCCGAATTTCCGGTTGTCAACGTCTCGGCCTCGCTGCCCGGGGCTTCGCCGGAAACCATGGCGACGTCGGTGGCAACGCCTCTGATCAAGCAGTTTGCCACCATCGCCGGCATCGATTCGATCTCGACGACCAACTCGCTCGGCTCGACCTCGATCGCCATTCAGTTCGTACTCAACCGCGACATCGATGCAGCCGCCGCCGACGTGCAGGCAGCGATCGCACGTACGCAACGACAATTGCCGCCGGAGATGACCAGCCCGCCGAGCTACCGCAAGGTCAATCCAGCCGACGCGCCGATCCTGCTGATGTCGCTGGTCAGCGACACAATTCCGCTGACTGATCTCGACGCGTTTGCCGAGAATGTGATTTCGCCGTCGCTGTCGACGATCGACGGCGTTGCGCAGGTTTCGATTTACGGCCAGCAAAAATACGCTGTCCGCGTCCAGATCGATCCGACGGCGCTCGCCGCTCGCGGCATCTCGATCGATCAGCTGCAGACGGCCATCGCCTCGGCCAACAGCAACACGCCGCTCGGCGTGCTCAAGAACAACAAACAGCAGCTGACAATCACCGCGAACACGCAGCTGACCGATGCGGCGGGATTCTCCAACATCATCATCGCCACCAAGAACGGCCATCCGGTGCGGCTCGGCGAGGTGACCCGCGTCATCGATTCGGTCGAGACCACGACGACGGCAAGCTGGTATGACGGCACCCGCGCCATCATCATGGCCGTGCAGCGCCAGCCGGATGCCAATACCGTCGACGTCGTCGACCGCGTCAAGGCGATGCTACCTTCCTTCGACGATCAGATGCCGGCAGCGGCGAGCATCCAGTTGCTAAACGACCGCTCGACATCGATCCGCGAGGCGGTCGATGACGTGCAGTTCACGCTCCTGCTCACCATCGCGCTGGTGGTGATGGTGATCTTCCTGTTCCTGCGCCGGGTGACGGCGACGATCATCCCGGCGGTGGCGGTACCGATTTCGCTCATCGCCACGCTGGGCGTGATGTACCTGTTCGGCTTTTCCATCGACAACGTCTCATTGATGGGGCTGACATTGGCGGTCGGCCTTGTCGTCGACGATGCCATCGTCATGCTGGAAAATATTTTCCGCCATATGGAGGAGGACGGGCTCTCGGCCCTCGAGGCGTCGCTCAAGGGCGCGCGCGAGATCGGCTTCACCATCATCTCGATCTCGCTGGTCGCCGTGTTCATTCCGGTGCTTTTGATGGGCGGCGTGATCGGGCGCATCTTCAACGAATTCGCGGTGGTGGTGACGGTCGCCATCCTGGCGTCGATGTTCGTCTCGCTGACGCTGACGCCGATGCTGTGCTCGCGGCTGTTGTCATTATCGAAAGCCGAGCAGAAAGCAGCGCACGGCGGGGACCATAGACAAAACGTCTTCATGCGGGGCTATGACAGGCTGCTGACATTCTGTCTGCGCCACAATTTCCTTGTCTTCCTTGTCTTCCTCGTGACCGCCGGGCTGTCGGTGTGGCTGATCCAGATTTCGCCGAAAGGCTTCTTCCCGCAGGAGGATATCGGCCAGGTCTCGGTGACGACCATCGCGCGCCAGGACATTTCGTTTGACGCGATGGTGAAGCTGCAGGGGCAAGTGGCGGATGTCTTCACCCATTCGCCCTACGTCGCGCATGTCGGCTGGTCGGCGGGCAGTGGAAACAATGCGCTCAACCAGGGCCAACTGTTTGTGCAGCTGAAAGACAAGGACCACCGACCGAACATCGACAAAGTGCTTACGGACCTGCGGCGCCAGCTGGCCAATGTGCCCGGCATCGAAACCTACATGCAACCGGTGCAGAACCTGCGGCTCGGCGCGCGTTCTTCGGCGAGTGCCTACCAGCTTGCCGTGCAGGGCCTCGATACCGGCCTGACGAACGTCTGGGCGCAAAGGCTGACGGATGCGATGGCCGCCGATCATGCCGCCTTCACCGACGTCACCAGTGACCTGCAGAACAACGCGCTACAGGCGACGCTGGTGATCGACCGCGACAAGGCGGCGAACCTCGGTGTCGATACCGACACGTTGCGCTCCAGCCTCTATGGCGGTTTCGGCACCCAGCAGGTGTCGACCATCTTCGGTTCGGCCGACAGCTACGACGTGATCATGGAGCTCGATCCGAAGATCGAGTGGTCGCCCGAGCGGATGCTGGCCATCAAGGTGAGAACGGCGAGCGGCAGCCTGGTGCCGCTCGGCGCGTTCGCCCGCGTCGATCGGACCGCCGGCGCTTTGACCGTCAACCAGCTCGGCCAGCTTCCGGCAGTGACGATCTCCTACAATCTGCCGCAAGGCGTGGCCCTCGGCGACAGCGTGAGCCACATCAACGCGCTGAAGGACAAGATCGGCATGCCGCCGACGATCTCGACCGCCTTCTCGGGCACGGCCAAGACGTTCCAGGATTCGCTTTCCAACCAGGGGCTGCTGATCGGCGGCGCGATCCTGACCATCTATATCGTGCTCGGCATGCTTTATGAGAGCTTCATCCATCCGCTCACCATCCTGACCGGGCTTCCATCGGCGGTGCTGGGCGCACTGGTGGCACTGCGGCTGGCGGGGATGGATCTGTCGGTGATCGCGGTGATCGGCATCCTGATGCTGATCGGCATCGTCAAGAAGAACGGCATCATGATGATCGACGTGGCGCTCGAGCTTAGGCGCGAGGGGATGTCGCCTGTCGAATCCATCCACAAGGCCTGCCTGATGCGCTTCCGGCCGATCATGATGACCACCCTTGCGGCGCTGATGGGTACCATCCCGATCGCGCTCGGCACCGGTGCCAGTGCGGAACTGCGCCAGCCTCTCGGCGTGGCGGTGGTCGGCGGTCTTGTCGCCTCGCAGGCACTGACGCTGTTCGTCACGCCCGTCATCTACGTCTACATGGAGCATTTTTCCGGCTGGCTGGTCAGGCTGTGGGCGCGGCGCCGGGGCGAGCCGAGGCCGGTCGAAGCGGTCGACCAGCCGTCACTGTTCGACGAGGAGGAAGAACCAGTGCCGCAAAAGGCGGCAGCCGAATAGCGCTGGCCCAAGCCGTGGTGCTTGCGGCCGGGGGTCCGCGATCGTAATTTGACGCCATGCCGCATAATCACCACCATGACAACGAGCTTGATCCTTTTGCGGCGCGCGTGCGCGCACTGGAGACGATTCTCACCCGCAAAGGCCTGATCGATCCGGCGGCGATTGATGCCATAGTGGACACCTACGAGACCAAGATCGGGCCGCGCAACGGCGCAAAGGTGGTGGCGAAAGCCTGGGTTGATCCCGCGTTTGCCGCATGGCTGAAGCGTGATGCGACGGCGGCAATCGAATCGCTCGGCTACACCGGCCGGCAAGGCGAGCACATGCAGGCGGTCTTCAACACGGCCGACACGCACAACCTCGTCGTCTGCACGCTATGTTCCTGCTATCCGTGGTCGGTGCTCGGCCTGCCGCCGGTCTGGTACAAGGCGCCGCCCTACCGTTCGCGCGCAGTGATCGATCCGCGCGGCGTGCTCGAGGAATTCGGGCTAATCTTGCCGGCGACGACAACAATCCGGGTGTGGGATTCGACCGCCGAGCTGCGCTATCTGGTGGTGCCTATGCAGCCAAGGGGCACCGAGGGCTGGGATGAGGCACGGCTCGCCGATCTGGTGACGCGCGATGCCATGATCGGCACGGCGTTGGTGCGGGAACCGGCATGAACGGGCCGCAGGATCTCGGCGGTCAGATGGGTTTCGGGCCGGTCGCGCCCGAACCGGACGAACCCTATTTCCATGCCGATTGGGAAAGGCGGGCGCTGGGCGTGACGTTGTGCGCCGGCGCCATGGGCGCCTGGACCATCGACGAGAGTCGGCACGCGCGGGAATCGCTGCATCCAGCGGATTATTATGCCTCCAGCTACTACCAGATATGGATCAAGGCGCTGGAGGTGCTGCTCAAACGCCATGGTTTCGTCAGCGACCGCGACCTGGCTACGGGCGACGCAGTCGACCCGGCAGCGACACCCAAACGGGTGCTGAAGGCTAAGGACGTTCCGGCGGTGCTGGCCAAGGGCGGGCACTGCGACCGGCCTGTCGCCGTGCCTGCGCGGTTCAAGGCGGGCGACCCCGTGCGAACCAGGAACTTTCATCCGACCGGCCACACCAGACTGCCGCGCTATGCACGCGGCAAGCGAGGCGTCGTCGAGGCTGTGCGCGACGGCTTTGTCTTTCCCGACACCAATGCGCACGGCCAGGGCGAAAACCCGCAATGGGTCTATACGGTGTCCTTCACCGGCGGCGAAATCTGGGGCGAGGGCGCCGATCCGACACTTGTCGTGTCGATCGATGCCTGGGAGAGCTACCTTGAGCCGGCGTGAGACGGGCTCAGTCGCCGCCATGCTGCCCGCCGGTGTCGAGGCGCCTGTGTTTGCCGAGCCGTGGCAAGCAGAGGCCTTTGCCATGACGGTAGCACTGCACGACAACGGGCTGTTTTCGTGGAGCGAATGGGCGGATGCTTTGTCGGCAGAGGTGAAGCGGCCGGGCGCCGCGCGCGACGGTCACGATTACTACGAGCACTGGCTGGCAGCGCTGGAAAAGCTGCTTTTGGCCAAGGGCGTTGCCGGAAAGCGCGACGTCGATGCGCTCGCCGCTGCCTGGGAACGCGCCGCGCACGCAACGCCGCATGGCAAGCCGATCCAGCTGGAGAACGATCCACAGCGGGCCGGGTAAGCTGCGGTCGCCTGGCCTTGTTCTCTTTACGTTCCTGTTCGTCACTGATAGCCTGACCCTGTCGCAGCGGCGTGATTGCCGGCGATGAAAATTGATGGTGACGGCAGTCACCTTGTCTTTCCCTCGCGAATCCGGTCTGTCGCGCTGATGGAATTCTCTCCTCAACAGGACGAGGCGCTGAAGGCGGTGGCCGGCTGGCTGAAAGCCGGCAAGCCGCAGCTGTTCCGGCTGTTCGGCTATGCCGGCACCGGCAAGACGACGCTGGCGCGCTATTTCGCCGAGCATGTCGACGGCCAGGTGCAGTTCGCCGCGTTTACGGGCAAGGCGGCGCAGGTGCTGCGTTCCAAGGGCGCGGTCAATGCCCGCACCATCCATTCGCTGATCTACCGGCCGAAAGGCGAGGAATCGGTAGCGGACGAGGTGACCGGCAAGACCTCGATGTCGCCGACCTTTTCGCTTAATCGGCAAAGCCCGATCTCTCGGGCCAAGCTGGTCGTCATCGACGAATGCTCAATGGTCGACGAGCAGCTTGGCCGCGATCTGATGACCTTCGGCACCCCTATCCTGGTGCTCGGCGATCCCGGCCAGTTGCCGCCGATCTCCGGCGGCGGCTTCTTCACCGACCACGAGCCGGACATTCTGCTCACAGAAATCCACCGCCAGGCGCGCGACAACCCGATCATCAGGCTGGCGCTCGACGTGCGCGAGGGCCGCGAATTCATGCGCGGCGACTATGGCGCGGCGCAGGTGATCGGCAAGGAAGACGTCACCCAGGAATTGGTGCTGAAAGCGGACCAGGTGCTGGTCGGCACCAACCGCACGCGCCGCCGTTATAACCAGCGGCTGCGCGAGCTGAAGGGGTTCAACGCCGATTATCCGCAAGCCGGCGACAAGCTGGTCTGTCTGCGCAACGATCCGGCCAAGGGACTGCTCAACGGCTCGCTGTGGAAGGTGATGACCTCGTCGCGCGAGACGGTCAAGCCCGGCATCAATCTGCTGGTTTCGCCGGAGGAAGATGACCCGGATCGCGGCGTCGCCAAGATCAAGCTGCTCAAAGCCGCATTCGAGGATCCCGACGCCGACATTCCCTGGCAGCAGAAGAAGCGCTTCGACGATTTCGATTACGGTTACGCGCTGACCGTGCACAAGGCGCAAGGGTCGCAATGGAATGAGATCGTGCTTTTCGACGAAAGCTGGGCATTCAAGGAAACTCGCCAGCGTTGGCTCTACACCGCGATCACGCGCGCGGCCGAACGGCTGACGATCGTCCGATAGGGCTGTCAGGTCCGTCGTATCAGCGCTGGGCGATCGGTCTGGCGTCAAGCCATTCCCAGGCGGCGGCTTCGTCCTTGGCCTCGAAATGCCGGAGTTCGATAGGCAAAGAGGCAGGCAAAAAGGCTCTTGCCTCCGGTATCCAGTTCGGCTCACCGATCGCCGCGCAGCTGCCGATATGCTCCACGGCATGAGCTATGCCCTGTTCGATCGTCTCGTCCGATACGTCGGCCCAGTCGACACCCTCATGGTCGATCAGGCGCACCAGCACGTCGATCTTCGGATGCAGCGCATAGGCCGCCTCCAGCAATCCGAACAGGTTTTCGGCGTCAGCCGCTGCGACATGGCCGACGACATCGATGGCGAAAAGATCTTCGCGATCGGTGTCGATGCGGCGAACCGCCGGCACGGCCTCGAGAAAATTCAACAGGGAACTCCTTGCGCTCGATTTTCTTCACACACCTTGGAACACCTGAAACCCTCTGTCTGTTCCCGTTAAAGGCGGTATAGATGCGCGCCAAGATCAGCCTGGAGCCGTGCAAATGCCTGCAAAGCTTTCCGTCAACCTTAATGCCATCGCCATGCTGCGCAACCGACGCGACCTGCCGTGGCCAAGCGTGACCGGGCTTGGACGCATCGCGCTTGCTGCCGGCGCGCATGGGCTGACGGTGCACCCGCGACCCGACGAGCGGCACACCAGGCATTCCGATCTGCCGCAGATCAGGGCGCTGATCGACGACGAGTTCCCGAATGCGGAATTCAACATCGAGGGCTATCCGACCGAGGATTTCCTGGCGCTTGTGGAAAAGCACCAGCCGGAGCAGGTGACGCTGGTGCCCGACGACCCGGCGCAGGCGACTTCCGACCATGGCTGGAACTTCGCCGCCGAGGCCGCGTTCCTGACACCGGTTGTCAAGCGCCTGAAGAAGGGAGGCTTTCGCGTATCGCTGTTTTCCGATCCGGATCCCGCTGGCGTGAAAGCCGCTCGCGACACCGGCGCCGACCGGATCGAACTCTATACGGGTCCATACGGCAGCTATCATTCCGATTCGGCAAAAGCGGCGAAGGAATTGGAGAAATTGGGAAAAACGGCGGATGCCGCACTGGCTGCAGGGCTCCAGGTCAACGCCGGGCACGACCTTGTGGTGAGCAATTTGCCGGCACTGGCCAAGTGTATCCCGGCATTGGCCGAAGTGTCGATCGGACATGGGTTGACAGCCGATGCGTTGGAGTATGGCATGGCCGCAACGGTCAGGCGGTTTCTGAAGGCTTGTGGCTGGTAGAGAAAGGCGAGCCGATAGGCCATGCGTTCCCGGCACGGCAGCGCGTCCTTTCCATCCCGCAGCATAGAGCGCCGCACGTCTATGGGAGTGTCGTCCATGGCCCTTGCCAACGCTGGTAGCGAGGCGGAACCCATCGAGCAATCCAGCCACTCCACCGTCGAGCAGCACAGCACCAAGGTGCTGATGCTGGGCGCGCTCGGCGTGGTCTACGGCGACATCGGCACCAGCCCGATCTACGCGTTGCGCGAGGCACTGCATGCTTCGTCCGGCACCAATATCGCTGAGCGCGGCGATATCCTCGGCGTGCTGTCGCTGATCATCTGGTCGCTGACGATCATTGTCACCATAAAATACATCATGTTCGTGTTGCGCGCGGACAATCGCGGCGAGGGCGGCATACTCTCGCTGATGGCGCTGGCACGCGGCAGCGCTCCCCAGCGGTGGGGGCTGATCCTCGGTGTAGGCATAATCGGTGCATCGCTGTTTTTCGGTGACGCTGTCATCACGCCGGCAATCTCGGTGCTGTCGGCCGTCGAAGGCTTGAACGTCGTTACACCGGCGTTTCAGCCCTACATCGTGCCGCTGACTTTGCTGATTCTGGCGATCCTGTTCGCGGTGCAGCGTTTCGGCACCGGCGGCGTCGGCTTGGTGTTCGGTCCCGTTACCGCCGTCTGGTTTCTGGCCATCGGTGTGTCCGGGCTTATCCACATCATCGACGACCCGGAAATCCTGCTGGCGGTCAATCCGCTTTATGGCGTGTCCTTCCTGATAAACTCATCCGACGTAGCCTTCGTTACCATCGGTGCTGTCTTTCTGGCCGTTACCGGGACCGAAGCACTCTACGCCGATCTCGGTCACTTTGGCCGAAAACCCATCGTGCTTGCCTGGTTGGCGATCGTATTTCCGTGTTTGCTGGTCAACTATACGGGGCAAGGTGCTTTTATCCTGGCCAATGGCGGCGTTGTCGGTCACCCCTTTTTCGAGATGAACTCGGGCTGGGCGCTTGTTCCAATGGTGGTGCTGGCTACGGCCGCAACGGTGATCGCCAGCCAAGCGGTTATTTCCGGGGCCTTTTCACTGACCCGCCAAGCGGTGCAACTCAACATTTTGCCGCGTTTCGAAATCCAGCATACGTCGGAAAAGCAGTCGGGTCAGATCTACCTGCCGCGCGTCAATCTACTGATGGCCTTGGTTGTCATGCTGCTTGTGGTCGGCTTCGAGGAGTCGAGCGCTCTGGCGTCAGCCTATGGCATCTCGGTGACCGGCAACATGCTGGTGACGGACATTTTGCTGTTCGTGGTCATGAGGCGCATCTGGAAATGGCGACTAGCCGTCGCGGTTCCGCTGATGGCGCTGTTCAGCCTGGTCGATATTGGTTTCTTCGCATCCAACATCGTCAAGGTTTTCGAAGGTGGTTGGTCGTCTCTCGCTGTCGCTGCCGTGATCGTGATGGCAATGTGGACATGGGTGCGGGGGAGCCGTTATCTGTTCGACAAGACCCGCAGGAACGAGGTTCCGCTCGATTTCCTTGCCGGCAATCTGCTGAAGAAGAAACCGCATCTGGTGTCGGGCACCGCGGTGTTCCTGACCAGCGATCCGCTGAGCGCGCCGACCGCGCTGATGCACAGCCTGAAGCACTACAAGGTGCTGCACGAGCAGAACGTCATCCTTTCGGTGGTGACGGCACCGCAGCCGGTTGTGCCCGACNACGGCGGCCGATGCGACGGAATATTTCCAGATCCCGACCGGACGGGTGGTCGAGATCGGGACGCAGGTGGCTATTTAAAAACGTGTCCGTTGCGACATTCCAGGTGGTCTGCCGATCGGACTGAGTCTGCCAAGTCGTGGAGGACTCGCAATATCGGGACGGAGCCATTACGTGACGGCACTTGATATTGCAGCGCAGCAAGCGTAGAGCACCGCCCGCTTACCGGAGTGTCGTCCATGGCCCTTACCAATGCTGGTAACGAGGCAGAACCTGTCGAACAATCGAGCCATTCTGAGGTCGAGCAGCACAGCACCAAGGTGCTGATGCTGGGCGCGCTCGGCGTTGTTTACGGCGATATCGGTACCAGCCCGATCTATGCATTTCGCGAGGCGTTGCATGCATCGGCCGGTGGCAACGTCGCCAACCGTGGCGACATCCTCGGCGTGTTGTCGCTGATCATCTGGTCGCTGACGATCACCGTCACCATCAAATACATCATGTTCGTGCTCCGCGCCGACAATCGAGGCGAGGGCGGGGTGCTGTCGCTGATGGCGCTGGCGCGCAACAGTTTCCCGACGCGCTCGGCGGTGATCCTCGGCATCGGCATCGTCGGCGCGGCGCTTTTTTTCGGCGACGCAGTCATTACGCCGGCGATCTCGGTGCTATCGGCGGTCGAAGGTATGAATGTCGTCACGCCGACATTCCAGCCCTATGTGGTGCCGCTGACACTGGCCATCCTGGCGATCCTGTTTGCGGTACAGCGATTCGGCACCGGCGGCGTAGGTTTGGTGTTCGGGCCAGTCACGGCTCTGTGGTTCCTGGCCATCGGCCTTTCCGGCATTAACCACATCATCGCCGATCCGGAAATCCTGCTGGCGATCAGCCCGCATTACATCGTGTCGTTCCTGGTCAACTCGCCCGATGTCGCCTTCGTCACGGTTGGTGCGGTCTTCCTCGCCGTCACCGGCGCCGAGGCGCTCTATGCCGACCTCGGCCATTTCGGCCGCAAGCCGATCGTACTCGCCTGGCTGGCAATCGTGTTCCCTTGTCTGTTGCTCAACTATGTCGGGCAAGGCGCCTTCGTGCTGGCAAATGGCGGCGTTGTCGGTCATCCATTCTTCGAGATGAACCAGGGCTGGACGCTTATTCCGATGGTCGTGCTGGCGACGGCGGCGACCGTCATCGCCAGCCAGGCGGTGATCTCCGGCGCTTTTTCGCTGACCAGACAGGCGGTGCAGCTCAATATGCTGCCGCGTTTCGTTATCCAGCATACGTCGGAAAAACAGTCGGGCCAGATCTATCTGCCGCGCATCAACCTGATGCTGGCGCTGGTGGTGATGTTGCTGGTGGTCGGCTTCGGCGAATCCAGCCGCCTGGCCTCGGCCTACGGTATTTCGGTGACCGGCAACATGCTGGTGACGAATGTACTGCTTTTTGTTGTGATGACGCGCATCTGGAAATGGCCGCTCGGCGTCGCGATCGCCTTGATGGCCGTGTTCGCCTTCGTCGATACCGGCTTCTTTGCCGCCAACATAGTCAAGGTGTTTGAAGGTGGCTGGGCATCGCTTGCCATCGCCGCAGTTATCGTGATGACTATGTGGACCTGGATCCGCGGCAGCCGCTATTTGTTCGACAAGACGCGCCGGAACGAGATCCCGCTCGATTTCCTTGCCGGCAATCTGCTGAAGAAGAAACCGCATCTGGTGTCGGGCACCGCGGTGTTCCTGACCAGCGACCCGCTGAGCGCGCCGACCGCGCTGATGCACAGCCTCAAGCACTACAAGGTGCTGCACGAGCAGAACGTCATCCTTTCGGTGGTGACGGCACCGCAGCCGGTTGTGCCCGACAGCGAGCGCGTCAAGATGGAAATGGTCAACGAGCTGTTCATGCGGGTGACGCTGACCTTCGGCTACATGGAGCAGCCCAACATCCCGCGTGCGCTGGCGATCTGCCGCAAACAGGGCTGGAAGTTCGACATCATGACGACTTCCTTCTTCCTGTCGCGGCGCTCTCTCAAGGCCTCGCCCAATTCCGGCATGCCGGTCTGGCAGGACAAGCTGTTCATCGGGCTGGCGCGCACGGCGGCCGATGCGACGGAATATNTCCTTCTTCCTGTCGCGGCGCTCTCTCAAGGCCTCGCCCAATTCCGGCATGCCGGTCTGGCAGGACAAGCTGTTCATCGGGCTGGCGCGCACGGCGGCCGATGCGACGGAATATTTCCAGATCCCGACCGGACGGGTGGTCGAGATCGGGACGCAGGTGGCTATCTGAACAAATGGCCGTGCCCTTTGAGGGCACGGCCATTGTCAGGCTCAGCTCACCAGAGCCGCCTTGTTTGCTTCAAGAAATTGCTTCAGCGGCTGCGGCTTCCTGCCGGACAGCGTCTCGACCGCGTCGGTCACCATGCCGATCCGGCCGGAGCGGGTGTTGGTGTCGAAGGAAACGATGACGGGCGCAAACGCTTCGGGAACGCCGGCTGCCTTCAATCCCTCGGTCAGCGCTTCATCCGAAAGCTGGATAACTTCGATCGGCTTGCCGGTGACCTCGGTGACGAGGGCTGCAATCTCGGCCATCGTGTGGGCCTTGGGGCCGGTCAGCGTGTATGTCGTGCTTTCGGTTGCGCTCGAAGCAAGGCCGGCGGCGATCGCGGCTGCCATATCGTCGCGCGCGCCATGGGCAATGTGGCCGTCTCCAGCGGATGTGTACCAGTGCCCCGAGGCGATGGCGTGCGGCAGCGCCATGAACAGGTTCTCCTGATACCAGCCGTTGCGGAAGATGGTGTAGGGGATACCGCTCGCCTTGATCGCCTGCTCGGTGCCGTGGTGATCGGGCGCAAACAGTACCGGCGATCCTGGCTCCGGATTGGGCATCGACGTGTAGAGCAGATGCGAAACGCCGGCGCTTTTTGCGGCGGCGACCGCGGCCTCATGTTGCTTCAGGCGCTTGCCCGGAACGGCGAGCTCGTTTGTCGAAATGATCAGAACCCTGTCGGCGCCGGTGAATGCACTGGCCAACGACGCGGTGTCGTCGAAGTCGACTGCCCGGATGGTGACGCCTCGGGCTGCCAGATCGGCCAGATTTTCCGGATTGCGGGTGGCGGCGATGATGCGCTGAGGGGAGACCTTGAGCGTGTCAAGCAGATGATTGATGACGCCGCGGCCAAGCTGGCCGGAGGCGCCGGTGACGAGAAGGGTGTCGGTCATGAGATGTCCTGACGTTGCGCCGGAGCGGCGGGTGCATATGTTAGTCTCAAAAAGAGACCAGCACTAAAATAGGAATTGACCCATCCTCGTAAAGAAGGCAGTTTTGCGGGAGGTAGGCACATCCAGGGAACCAGCCATGGACGGCAAGATCGTCAATCTGAGATCGAAGCTCGAGATATACAAAGCAGGCAGCGGTGGCGGAAACCTTGCGGATTGCCCGGTTCGCGACGTGATCCAGGGCATAAGCAATAAATGGAGTTCGCTGCTGATGGAGGCCTTGGCCGAGAAGGCGTACCGCTTCGGCGAGTTGCGGCGCCTCGTGCCCGACATTTCACAGCGCATGCTCACCCAGACGCTGCACGATCTGCAGCGCGACGGCTATGTGCATCGCCAGGTGTTTCCAACCAAACCGCCGAGCGTCGAATACAGCCTCACCGATCTCGGGCGCTCGATGTTTGGACCCTTGCATCAGCTGATCCAATGGGCCGAGCTCAATCACGGCGCTGTACGCGAGGCGCGGAAGATTTTCGATGCAGCCGAGGGCTGAGCCTCAAGGCCGAGACAGCGGCTTGATTTAGCGATAGCGCTGAAGGATTGTCCGGCCTGGGTTGGGTCGGGCAGATGGGCAATTCTCTGGACATCGCGATTGCCGGCGCCGGGCCGGCTGGACTTGCCGCCGCGCTCTATCTCACGCGCGCCGAACATAGGGTCACCATCTTCGAACGCTTCGACCAGCCAAAGCCGGTCGGGTCCGGGCTGATCCTGCAGCCGACCGGGCTGACGGTGCTTGCCGATCTCGGCCTGCTCGACGACATTCTGGCGCTGGGCAGCCGCATAGACCGCCTGCATGGTGCAGACGCCAGAACTGGCCGCACCGTGCTCGATGTCCGTTATGATGCCCAGCGCGGCGGTCGCTTCGGGCTGGCGGTGCACCGCGCGGCTCTGTTCGGCGTGCTTTTCCGCGCCGCCCGGCGCCAGGCGATCACCATCGAGACAGGTATCGAGCTCGAGACGCTGGAAACCGGCGAGCGGGCAACATTGATCTGCGGCAACGGACGACGGATAGGGTCGTTCGACCTGGTAGTGGATGCCAGCGGTTCACGCTCCAAACTGCGGCGGTGCGTGAACAATCCGGGCGAACCGCGATCGCTCGCCTATGGCGCGTTCTGGGCATCGCTCGGCTGGCGCGGCGAGGGTTTCGACGAGCACGCGCTGCTGCAGCGCTACGACAGTGCGAGCGTGATGATCGGCGTGCTGCCAATCGGCCGGCCTGAGCCCGGTGCCCAGAAGATGGCGGCATTCTTCTGGAGCCTCAAGCCGGCGGATGCCGAGCACGTATGGGCGGCAGGTCTCGATGCATGGAAGGCGAGATTGGTCGGGCTGTGGCCTGAATGCGCGGCCTTCATCGACCAGATCGACAGTTTCGAGCAGCTTTCGCTGGCGCGCTATGGCCATCACACGATGAAGACGCCAGCCGGACGGCGATTGGCTGTTATCGGCGATGCGGCCCATTCAACGAGCCCGCAGCTCGGCCAGGGCGCGAACATGGCGCTGCTCGATGCAGCCGCGCTCAACTACGCACTCATAGGAACGGACCGTATCGATACTGCACTGGCGGCCTATGTCCGGACACGGCGATGGCATGTGCGGGTCTTCCAGGCGCTGTCGCTGGTGCTGACGCCGTTTTATCAATCGGATTCGATTGTGATGCCGTTCGTCCGCGACAGGCTGGTGGCGACGCTGGCAAAAGTCCCGCCGGCGCCGCAGTTTCTTGCTTCCATGGTTACAGGAACGGTGCTCAATCCATTCAAGCCGATAGGGCTTGCGGAAGCGCTGTGGCCGGATCGCCTTGGCGCCTGATTTCCGAAAGGTGCGAACCCTTAGCCTGCAAGAATGCATGGAGGCGTTGCGGATAATCGGGAGCGACCGCGCCCTTCACGGATGGGCGTTTGCGCAACGCCTCGCGCCACACCTGGACATGCGGTTTTCCGTCCAGGATGCCGAAATCGCCGATCCGGTCAAAGACCTCGAAATAACGGAAAATCGGGCCGTAGACCGCGTCGACCAGTGAAAAGCGCTCGCCGTCGAAGCATGGCCCAGCCGCGCCGTTCGCCAGTTCCTCTTCCAGGCGATCGAACATTGCTGCCAGAGCCCCGCGTTCGGCGATGAAGGCGGCTTCGGTGAGTGCTGAATAGAAGCGGCCGATGGCATTGAGGATTGCCGAGCCGAACTCGATCCAGGCGCGATGCCGGGCACGGGCATAGGGGTCGGTGGGATGCAGCGGATCGGGCTGGGTTTCCTCGAGGAATTCGAGGATGACGAGCGATTCGAAGATCACCGTTTCCTGGCCGTCATGCTCAACGCGGAGCAGCGGCACCTTGCCGAGCGGCGATGTCGCCTTGAACCAGGCAGGCTTGTTGGCGAGATCGACCGTGATGCGCTCGAATGGCACGTCCTTTTCGCGAAGTGAAATCGCCGCGCGCTGCACATAGGGACAAAGATGGTGGCTGACGAGGATGAGCTTGTCGATCATCTCACTCTCCCCAGACATAGTTTAATGCGCCGTCCTCGACGCGGGTGGAGAGGAACATCAGGCGGGAGCCCTTCGGCGCCGGGCCTTCGAGGCGACCACCGCTCGCCATGTCGAACGAGGCGCCGTGCCACTGGCAGACGAGCTTGCCGTCCTTGCAGCCGAGCGGGCCACCGAAATGCAGGCAGACGTTGGCGGCAGCGCGGATACGCTCGCCGCTGCGGTAGACATGGACCTCGCGGCCGAAAAACGGAGCGATGAGGCTGCCTTTTTCCGGAATGTCGGCGATCCTGCAGATTTCATGCTTCATCGGAATTGCCTCTCATGATTGATGCGATTGCATCTATATAGATGCATTTGCATCGATCGTCAAGCTTGATGCAATTGCATCTATCGCCTACGATGCAATCATGACCGGGATTCCTTCACCTCCAGCCATCAAGGCCTGGGCCCGCCTGATGCGGGTTTCGCGCCAGTTGTTGGAACGAGCCGAGGACGCGCTGAAGGACAGTGGCCTGCCGCCGCTTGCCTGGTACGACGTCCTGCATGAGCTTGCCGAGGCGGGCGAGGGCGGATTGCGGCCGTTCCAACTCACCGAGCGCACCCTGTTTGCGCAGTACAACATCTCCCGGCTGCTGGCGCGGCTCGAAGCCGACGGGCAGGTCGAGAAGCTTCCAGTTGCCGATGACGGCCGCGGGCAAACAGTCCGCGTCACAGACAAGGGACGCGAGACGCGCCGCCGCATGTGGGCTGTCTACGGCCGGTCGATCGCGGAGTTGGTCGGCTCCCGGCTTTCCAATGATGAGCTCGACGCGCTGTCAGCTCTGCTTGGGCGCCTGCGAGATCCGCCCGCCCTGGAGTGACACGCCTTCATGACGAAGATGGCACCGATTGGCGAGGTCAGGCACTGCCCAAGAGGAATGCCAACGTCGCCAGAACGCCAAGACCGACGCGGACCAGATGTAGATTGCCCCATTTGGCGATCAATGTCCGAGCTTCAGGATTGACGGAGTTCGCGTCCATCGCCTCCAGCAACCTATTTGCCGGCATCATCACCAGCAGCGTCCATGGCCAAGGCAGGATGATCAGCAAGGCACCGACCAGATAAGCGAGATTGCCGGTCAGCCACCAGGCGACGAGGCCCAGAATACAGGCGATGACGGCGATCGAGGCCTGCATGGCGGCGCCGCGCTTGTAGGAAGGCTGCCATTCCTGCAGCAATGCCTTGTCATCGAGGCGAAGCCGCGCCGGCTGCTCGGCGACGCTGACGTAGATAGCCGCGCCGGCGAACACTGCGGCAACGGTCAAGGCAAGCAATCCGGCGAGCATGATCCGTGTCTCCCGTGATGCCCCGCATGGAGCAAACAGAAATAAAGGGTTGCGTCGGGTCGGGCAATACGCCATAAAGCCGAACCGTAACGTACGGTACGCCATCGAGCTCGTATCTGAACTGCGGGTGAGTTTGCCTCCGGAGGAAAAACTGTGTTGCACGCTGTGACCGACATCGACACCAGCGAGGCGCTGACGGAGCGGCAGAAGGACGTGCTCGACGCCGCCCTTCGCCTGCTGGTCGAAGAGGGCGATCAGTTGACCATGACCGCCGTGGCGCGGCGGGCGAGCTGCTCGAAGGAGACGCTCTACAAATGGTTCGGCGATCGCGACGGGCTGTTGACGGCAACGGTACAATGGCAGGCGTCCAAGGTGCGGGTAGTGCCGGTCGACCGCAAGGGGCTCGACCTCCCTTCGCTGACGGCGAGCCTCGAACGCTTCGCTTCGGACTGGCTCAAGGTAATTTCGAGTGACACCTCGATCGCGCTGAACAGGGTGGCGGTCGGCCATGCTAGTTCGGGGAAGGACGATCTCGGCGTCATCGTGCTGGAGAACGGTCGATTTGCGCTGGCCAAGCGCCTCAAGCCGGTGCTGGAGGCCGGGAGACAGGCCGGGTTCCTTGAATTTTCGGACGCGGAGACGGCGTTCCGCACCTTTTTCGGGCTGGTCGCCCGTGACGTGCAGATCCGCTTGCTGCTTGGCGACCGGCTGGAATTGACTGATGTGGCGATCGGCGGCGACGCCGTCCGGGCGACGCAGCAGTTTCTCGCTCTTTTCGGGGCAAAAACCGGGCCGCAGGGCCCATAGAGCCGGATGATTTCAGGTCAAATCGACCTGAAATCTGAATCCGGCTCTACACTAAAAGATGGAGCATGATGTCGTCCGAAAACCGCTTCACACTTTTCGGCATCATGCTCTGGTTCAAAACGGGAAGGAAGAAAAATGCGTGTCTATTACGATCGCGACGCCGATCTCAACCTGATCAAGGGCAAGAAGGTCGCTATCATCGGCTATGGCAGCCAGGGAAGGGCGCATGCGCTCAACCTCAAGGATTCCGGCGTCAAGGACATCGCCATCGGCCTCAAGGCCGGCTCGGCGACCGCCAAGAAGGTCGAGGCCGACGGGCTCAAGGTGATGAGCGTAGCCGATGCCGCCAAATGGGCCGACCTGATGATGATGGCGACGCCGGATGAGCTGCAGGCCGACATCTACAAATCCGAGATCGCGCCAAACATCCGCGATGGCGCGGCAATCGCCTTCGCCCACGGCCTCAACGTGCATTTTGGCCTGATCGAGCCCAAAGCTTCGGTCGACGTCGTGATGATCGCGCCGAAGGGGCCTGGCCATACGGTGCGCGGCGAATACCAGAAGGGCGGTGGCGTGCCGTGCCTGGTCGCGGTCAACCAGGACGCTTCGGGCAATGCGCTCGACCTGGCGCTCTCCTACGCCTGCGGCGTTGGCGGCGGCCGCTCGGGCATTATCGAGACCAATTTCCGCGAGGAGTGCGAGACCGACCTGTTCGGCGAGCAGGTGGTGCTGTGCGGCGGCCTGGTCGAATTGATCCGCGCCGGCTTCGAGACACTGGTGGAAGCCGGCTACGCGCCGGAAATGGCCTATTTCGAGTGCCTGCACGAGGTCAAATTGATCGTCGACCTGATCTACGAAGGCGGCATCGCCAACATGAACTACTCGATCTCGAACACCGCCGAATGGGGCGAATATGTCTCGGGCCCGCGCATCATCACTGCCGAGACCAAGGCCGAGATGAAGCGCGTGCTGAAGGATATCCAGACCGGCAAGTTCACCTCGGAATGGATGCAGGAATACCGCGCCGGCATGTCGCGCTTCAAGGGCATCCGCCGCAACAACGACAGCCACCAGATCGAGGAAGTCGGCGCCAAGCTGCGCGCGATGATGCCGTGGATCTCGAAGAACAAGCTGGTTGATAAGGCCAAGAACTGAAGGAATCCACGTTCGTTTCGTTACCCGTCCTCGGGCTTCGCCCTGCGGGCGCGTGGGAATTTCCATGAACAAGCTGGTCGACAAGGCCAAGAACTGATCGCAATTTCATTGCCAATCAAGAAAGGCCGGCGGAGCGATCCGCCGGCCTTTTCGCATCAAGATTGTGTGGTTTCCAGGCTTCTGCACAGGCGCACTATCCTCATCACCGTGATATGCCTGTGCGGGGCATGGCACAAAAGTGCCAAAGGGGGTGAGAGTTGGAACTCAAATTTCTGTTGGTCGGGTTTGCCTGCGCGGTTGCCGGCATGCTCTCCCTCGTCACCTTGCTGAAGTGGTGGGAGGTGAGGGTGGTCAGCCACTGGTCTCCTACGCCGGGAAAGATCATCTCGTCGCGGGTCGAGGCTCGCGAGGTGACCAGTTCGGGATCCGGTTCGGACAGCAGAGGGTCGACCGAAATCCGCAACTTCCCGGCAATCACCTTCGAATACAAAGTGAACGGCAAGACATTTCGCAGTTCGCACTACAGCGTGCAGGAGAACCTTGGAAACTTTGCCGTGGCGGAAACCCTTGCGAAATTTCCAAACGGGGCCGGCGTAACCGTCTTCTACAATCCGGCCGATCCAGCCAAGGCCGTGATCGAACGCACCATGCCCGACGGCTCCTTCAAGTTCATGGTCCAGCTTTCGGCCGGGCTGGTGGTCGGCGCGCTTGTATTGGTCTTCTCCGTCGGCGGCGTCCTCGAAGCGGTCCGGCCGTTTTTGCCCAAGCCGCAGAACCTCGGCGCCGCGGCCCTGCTGCTTTTCATGGGATTATTTGTCCTGCGCATGGGCTTTGCCCAGAAGTCACTTGCGGAACAGGCGGCCAAATGGCCCATCACGGCAGGACGCATCGACGCCTCGGGCCTGCAGAAATTCGAGACCCGCGACAGGTCCGGAGGCGGCTATCGGCCCTGGCGAACAGTCTTCAAATCCCGCATCGTCTACAGCTATAGCGTCGCCGGCCAGCGCTACGCCGCCGATCGCATCGCTTTCGGCGCAAACGTGACGGCTTCGCTGCCGAGGCTCGTCAGCGGTCAATCGCAGCGCTACCTCCAGGGCGACAAGGTTGAGGTCCACTACGATCCCGACAACCCAGTTGCAGCGGTTCTCGAATGCAGGGTGAGCGGGCTTTGGCTCCTGTGGGTCTGCGCCGTTGGCTTGATAGGTGGAGCCGCGCTGCTTGTCGGGGTGATCTAATGCTGAAGCTGCCGCCCTAGACGCTGTAGATCCAGAGGAAGGGCACTTGTCTTCAGCATCTGACAAGAACTCCGCTGTCGAAGCCAGGCCATGTCAATCTCACCGTCGCCCCGTCGACCACAATATGGATGACACGGGAGAACGGCTCTTTGGCCGACGGGTCGGATCCGTAGCATTGGCTGGCCCGCGCCACCCAGCCCGTGGGCGTCTTGAGGAACGTTGCGTGTTCGCAGCCGAGAGCAGGGACCGACAGCGCGTCGCGGTATAATGTGTAGACAGTCTGGCGTTGAACATCCGCAACGGCGGTACAGTTCGATCTGTTCCCGGACCATATACCCACATACTGTTCCGCGGCGAAGGCGTGGCCGCACGAAAATGCTAGGATCGAAATGAGCATCAAGAGATTTCGCATGATTGATTCTTCTTTTCGACGTGGCCTTGGGCCATGCTAAAGCATCGATGCTCAGACTTCACAATGATGCTGCTCCAAGGGACTTAAATGATCATCCACAAAGCAGCAGCTATTTTTCTGAGCATGCTGAGCCTGTTGCAAGCAGCGAACGCAACAGAATGTTCGCTCAGCCATGCGACCTATCGCGAGCCGCGTTCGGGAGCGACGATACAGTTCCGGCCAACCAACAATGAGCCGGCCGCGCTGACGACCGAGGTCTTTTCGTTGATCGTGCCCAACACCGACATTCGTCTGCCGTCGGACATTACCTGGACCAATGGCAAGTACTCGTTTCCTGTGGGCACGATCCGGCACACCTGCACCGACGACGATCGTGAGGCTGGTCTCGAGGACGGCACCGGGCTGTGCAGAGTGTGGGATGGGCAGGTCTATGCGTTCAATGCAGGCGGTGCCGAGCAGTTGAGTTCCCGCGAAGCCTCGCCGGCACCGGCAGGGTTGCTGTTGCCTGACTTCGGCGCGATTTTTACCGAATGGCCCGATTTCGCCAAAGCCAATCCCGACGGTTCAGCCTGGGACGCCTTTAGCTTGACGGGTTGTAGCGATGAATAGCAAGAGACTGCCGGCCTGCATCTTCGCCCTGCCGGTCCTTATGGCCATGGCAACCGGCGCTCGTGCCGACCAAAGCAAGCCGTCGCGTCCGCCTGTCGACAAATGCGCTTGGGAACGGCTGGCGGACAAGGATGTTGGGCTGGCTGCCTGGGTGCAGCGCTGCGATTTCGGTTTTCGCCGGATTCATTTCGAGCTTGGCGGCAATGCTCTTGCCATCAAATACAGCGACGGCGGGCCGGCCGATCCCGTCGTCGAAGTCTTCGATATGCTGCCTGGCGAGGCCGCCGATGCTGCATTACAGCGCATATACTCGCAGAAGACCGAGAAGGCTGTCAGCACACGTTGCGTGTTCATGCCTTACACCGAAGGGGTCACGCCCACGGGCACCCTGCGGTATGTCTTCAGTCCCGATGCCGTTTATCTCAGTGAATTGAAAGCCGTTGCCGACCCTGACGAGGTCGGCGAACCGCCGTGCGGCGAATGGGGCGAAGCCCCGGACGGCATTCAGTATTTCGAGGTGCAATCACCCGAACTGCGAAAGCTTCTATTCGTTCGCGTTGGCCAGGAAGAGCCGCTGTTTGACGAGCAGACACTGCAAGTCCTGCCACCCGGATAGCGCCGGTAGATATCAGCCGTAGTGCCAGCTTGGCTTTGGCTCGGTGCCGGTGAACATCACCCCAATTCGGTCCTCGCGGCGCCAGCGGACCACCGCCTTGTAGGCAATGCCGTCGGTCGGAACATAGAGCAGGAACTCATCGGGCACGCGCGCGTCGATCGAGATCTTCAATTCGGCGCCGCCGGCATGCATGTTGCGCAGCGTGCATGTGACCTCGGAATTGCTCACGCCGGTCAGGATCGTCGCGCCCTTCAAGACGCGCTGCCGGTGTTTGTCCCTCTGTTCGTCCTCGGCCATCGCACGCAATCCAGCCATCTTCGCGTCTCGGGCGTTCTGATCGGGAGGATTATTAGACCTGCCTGATAAAAATAGCGTTATCAGCAGTGGAGGCTGGCGATTTTTCGCGGTTGCTGGCCGTAAGAAAAAATCGGCGCCGCAACGCGCGGCGCCAGACGATATTATTACCGGCCTGCTCAGCTATAGGGCGAGTAGCATTGCTGGCGCGGCCCGTTATAGGGCTGGAACGTGTTGTCCCAGGCGCGGTACGACCGGTAGCGATTGTAGCACCATTGGACATGCGCGCTGGAAAGCCGCTGTGTCCGGTAGTAGCGCCGCGGTGCGGGCGCATCGTAGTAGTTGTAATTGTTGTATAGGCTGCCGAGGCCAAACCCCAGGCCCAGCCCAAGAATCGCGGCGCCGGCACCATCATCGTAGTAACCGCCGCGGTAATGGCGGCGGTGATGGCGCCAACGCCAGTTGTCATTCCAGTCGCCATTGTCCCAGTGTCTCGAGAAATGACGGCCGCGGAAATTGTTGGACCGCCATCTCCAACCATCGTCGCCGCGCCATTGCCGAAAGCCGTGATTGCGCCAACGCCAGATCTGCCTGTCGTTGCCGCCTGCCCAATCTTCACGAATTTGCACGATGTCGGCGGCATTGCCCGCCACCGGCAGCAGGGGTTTGGGTATCGGCCCGGCAAGCGAGGGGGCCGAGAGGCCGGCGATCAGACCGAGGGCCATCAGCCCGGATCCGACAGAAGATAAAAAGAGCGGTTTCATCGCACTCTCCGAAGATTCAGGCCCCACGCCCAGAATACCCCGGGGAAGGGCCTATTGATGGAACTTTCCATCTGAACGGAAGATGAACAAAAAGGTTCCGTCAACCATGGCGAGCGCGCGATCAATCAGAGCCGCCTGGTTTCTGCGCCCTTGTTTTCGGGCGCGCTTGCGGGCAAAGGTCAAAGCCATGTCGCTGCGCCTTGCCACCTTCAACGTCGAAAACCTGATGAACAGGTTTGATTATTCCGGCTACCGCAACCAACTCAACGAAGACCGCACACTGGCGCTTTTCGACATTCAGAGCGAGGCCGAATACAAGATGCTCGAGCAGGCGCGGGCCATCGCCCAATCCGACGACACGCGGCAGCTGACGGCATTGGCGATCGCGGCCACCCGCGCCGACATCATCTGCATGCAGGAGGTCGACAATATCGAGGCGCTGAGGGCCTTCGAATATGGCTATCTGTTCAAGATGGTGGGGCAAGGCTACCGACAGAAATACACCACCGCCGGCAATGATTCGCGCGGCATCGACGTCGCCGTGATGATGCGCAACGAGACCGCGCAGGGCCAGCCGATCGAATTCGTGCGCATGACCAGCTACGCCTATGTCACGTTCGAGCAATTCGGGCTGCACACGGCGGAATTGGCAGCGCTTGGTTACCAGGCCAATGAACGCATCTTCCGGCGCGACTGCCTGGAAATCGATCTGACGGTGGCTGGCGCGCCGTTGACGCTCTACCTCGTTCATTTCAAGTCGATGGGCTCGCCCCGCAACGGCCTCGACGGCCGTGAAGCGACAATGCCGCTGCGCATCGCCGAAGCTCAAGCAGTGCGCCGGATCATCGAGGAGCGCTTCGGCAAGGACCATGCCGCCGACAAGCGCTGGGCAATCTGCGGCGATATGAACGACTACCGGCAGCGCGTGAAGATTACCGGCGATGCCGTCGACGGCTACCGTTTCGAGGTCATCGACGAGAGCCGGTCCTGCATCGATGTGCTCACTGCCGGCGGCTTTTGTGAAAACGCGGTCGAGCGGCGGCCGGAAATGGACCGCTGGACTTTCTATCACACACGCGGACCGGAAGAGCGGCATCTCTGCCAGCTCGACTACATCCTTTTGTCGAGGGCGCTGGCCAGGCAGAACGCCACCGCCGTTCCCGATATCATCCGCAACGGCCAGCCTTGGCGCACCATATTTCCGGCGGGCCAGGAGGTCGAGCGCTTCCCACGCGCCGGGTGGGACCGGCCGAAGGCATCCGACCATTGCCCGGTAGCAATTACCCTCGACATGGCGTGAGACAGGCGTGAGTTTCGACCTGCCGCGCAACGTCATCCTGCCGGTCGATGCCATCGACGTCAGGCTCGATTCCGGCCCGCATCCGTTCGAGCGCGATCATGCCGACGCGATCGCCGAGAACTGGCGGCGTGAGACCGCGGCCAAGCCGGCGCTTTTCGACGGCACCGTGGTGCTGCTTTCCGCTCTCAGCTATCGCGACAATCGCCTAGTCGGCCGTTGCCATGCGGTGCGGTATTCGACCTTCATGCTTTGGCGCGGCAATCGACAGGTGGCCGGGGCCGAGCACGCCTATGCCCATGCCATGCTGGTCGCCGGCGACAATGCGCTTGTGGCGATCCGCATGGCGCCGCATACGGTCAATGCGGGGCGCGTCTACTTCGCCGCCGGTTCGTTCGAGCCAAGCGATTTCCGCGATGGCCTTGTCGACGTCGACTTCAACATGATCCGCGAGGTGCGCGAAGAGACCGGTCTCGACCTGTCAGGCGCGACACGCGGCAGGCGCCATTACGCCCTGTCGACGGCAAGCGGCACGGTGATCTTTCGCCGCTACCGAGAGACGGCCTCCGCCGACGACCTGGCACAGCGGATCAGCGCTTTCGTCGCGGCCGAGTCAGAGCCTGAAATCGAAGGCCCCGTCATCATCCGCAATGCAGCCGACTTGCCGGACGGGTTGATGCCGCATATGAGACCGCTGATCGAATGGCACTTTGCGAGCGAGCAAGGTTTCCAACTCTAACGTCGTAGCCTACCTTCAATAGCCTTGCGGTCGTTGCGGGCGGCAACAAAATACAACAGCACGCCGAGACCCAGGAGCGCGCCCATCGTCGTTCCCATCGTCTGCCCAATTACCTGCTGGAAGTCAGCGGTGACGCGATCGGGATTCTCCATCCCATAAAGGATCAAATTCCACCAAAGCCCTGCCAAGGCGGCTTCGACGATCACAATCGCCAGAGCCAGTCGCGCTTTCTTGCTCATCCATTGTTCCCCCTTAGTCCCCAACAGCATTGTTATCATTGCAGAATGTGCTGCGACAAGGGCAGGTTGCATAAAAAATCGGCAGCGTCTGGAGGCGACACTTGCTGCAATGCCTATTCATGCCTCAGCGCGTCGATCGGGTTAAGCCGCGCGCCGCGCAGCGCCGGGAAGAAGCCGAACACCATGCCGATCAGCGCGGAAAAGCCGACGGCAAGCAGGATGACCGCCGGGCTCGGCGCAAACGGGATCGTCAGCGTCACCGAGGCGAGGCCGGCCAGCGCCAGGCCGATCAGGATGCCGATGATGCCGCCAAGCAGCGACAGCACGGTTGCCTCGACCAGGAACTGGATGAGGATGTGCTTTTCGTGGGCGCCGATGGCGAGCCTGATGCCGATCTCGCGCGTGCGCTCGGTTACCGACACCAGCATGATGTTCATAATGCCGATGCCGCCGACGAGCAGGCTGACGCCGGCGACGGCGCCGAGCATGCCAGTCATGGTGGTGGTGGCGCTGGCCATGGCATCGGCGATCTGGGTCATGTCGCGGATCGAGAAATCATCGTCACGGTCGGGCGTGATGCGGCGTGTGTCGCGCAAGATGTCCTCGACGCGCTGCTGCAGCACCGTGGTTGGCGTACCGTCGTCGGCGGCGACATAGATCGATTCGATGTCGCGATTGCCGGCAATGCGACGCTGATAGGCGGCGAGCGGCATCAGCACGACATTGTCTTGGTCCTGGCCGAAACCGGTATAGCCCTTCGGTTCGAGCAGGCCGATGATCTTGCAGGAGGTGCGGTTGACGCGGATGATCTCGCCTTCGGGGTCGCCGGCACCGAAGAACTGCTGGCGCACCGTCTCGCCGATGAGGCAGACGCCGGTGCCCGAGCGGGTTTCCGAATCACTGAAGGGGCGGCCCGAAACCAGCTTCCAGTCGCGGGCATCGAGATAGGCGCTGTCGGTTCCGGTGACGCCCGAGGTCAGGCTTTCGGTGCCGAAAATGACGCGCACCTGCTTTTGCGACGCCGGCGAGATGGCGCGCGAGCCGTCCAGATGCGCGGCAAGCGCTGCAAGATCTTTGTCGCCCAGCGGTCGGACGACCTGATCGAGCCCTCCAGGTCCGCCAGGCCCGGCCGGACGGCCGGAACGGATGACGAGCAGATTGCTGCCGAGCTTGGAAATATCGGACTTGACCTTTTCGGTGGTGCCCGAGCCGATGGTCAGCATGGCGATGACGGCGGCAACGCCGATGACGATGCCGAGCAGCGTCAGGAACGAGCGCAGCACGTTGCGGCGGATGGAGCGGAGCGAGAGGCGAACGGTTTCCCAGATCATGGCTAGGCCATCTCGAGATTGGCTGTGTCCAAGGCGACATGGCCATCGAGGAAACGGATCGTGCGCTGGGCATAGCCGGCAACGTCGGCTTCGTGCGTGACCATGGCGATCGTCAAGCCGAGTTCGGTATTCAATTGCGTCAGGAGTTCCATGATCTCGTGCGTGCGTGCGGTGTCGAGATTGCCGGTCGGCTCGTCGGCAACGAGCAGCGTCGGCCTGGTGACGATGGCGCGGGCGATCGCCACGCGCTGCTGCTGGCCGCCGGACAGCTCGGCTGGCGTATGATGCTCGCGGCCGACAAGGCCGACCTCGGCAAGCGCCTGCATGGCAAGGCCGCGACGCTCGCGGGCACCAACGCCGCGGTAGATCAGCGGCAGTTCGACATTCTCCGCCGCCGTAGTGCGCGGCAAGAGATTATAGCCCTGGAAGACGAAGCCCACATAGAGATTGCGCAGCTGAGCACGGCGGTTGCGGTCGAGACGGCCGGCATCGATGCCTTCGAAGCTGTAGGTCCCAGCAGTCGGCGTGTCGAGGCAGCCAATGATGTTCATGGCCGTAGATTTGCCCGAACCGGACGGGCCCATGATGGCGACGAATTCGCCGCGCCTGATGGCGAGGTCGACGCCGGCCAGCGCGTGCACCCGGGCTTCGCCCTGGCCATAGCTTTTCCAGACCTTGTCGAAGCCGATGAGGGTCGCGCCCGATGCCACGATCAGCTCCGCTGCTGCGAGGCGGTAATGACTTGCGCGCCTTCCTCCAGGCCGGAAACGATTTCGGTCAGTTCGCCATCTGTCGAGCCGACCCTGACGTTGACCGGATGCGGCCGGCCATTCTCCAGCACGTAGAGCGTGCGCGAGCCGTCGATGGGCTTCGTCGCCGCCTGCCGCTGGCGGTTGCCGCCCGGGCGCCCCATGCGGCCGGTGAACAGGTCGGTGAGGCTCCAGCCGCGGTCCGCCGTCTGCGCCGGCCGGTAGCGGAAGGCGATCGATGGCACGGTGAGCACGTTTTTGGCCTGCTTGGTGACGACCGAGACGGTGGCAGTCATGCCGGGCCGTAACAGAAGCTCGCTATTGTCGACATCCAGCCTTGCATCGTAAGTGACGACGCCGTCGGTGGTGACCGAGGCATAGGAAATGTCCCGGATCTCGGCGTCGAATGGCCGTTCAGGAAAAGCGTCGACGGTGAAGCGCGCATGCTGGCCAGGTTTTACTGCGCCGATATCGGCCTCGTCGACCGCAGCTTTCAGTTCCATGTTCTTCAAATCCGCGGCGATGACGAACAGCACCGGCGCCTGCAGCGAGGAGGCGACCGTCTGGCCGGGGTCGACCGAGCGCGTCAATATGATGCCATCGATCGGAGCGTAGATGGTACTCTTGGCAAGATCCGTCTGCTGCGCCTTGAGATCGGCATTGGCCATGGCGAGGTTGGCTTTGGCGATATCAAGCGCCGCCTTCGAGCGGTCGCGGGTGGCGGTTGCCGCTTCAAGCGACTGGTCCGTCGCCATGCCGCGCTTGGTGAGTTGTACCGCGCGCACCAGGCCCTTTTCGTTTTCGGCCACGGTCACGGTGGCGTCCTCGACGCTCGCCGCCGCTGCCTTGGCGGAGGCCTGGGCGCGCTCGATCTGCACCTCCAGCTTTGCGGTGTCGAGCGCGGCCAGCACATCGCCCTTCTTCACCAGATGGTTCTCGTTGACTGAAACCGAGCGGACGACGCCGGAGAGTTCGCTGGAAATATCGACCTGGGTGAGAGGCTGCAGCGTGCCGGTAGCCGAAACCGCGACGGTAAGGTCGGCCATGGCGGCCAGTGTCGTGGTATACTCGATCTTGGCGGGCGAGCCCGCATACCACTGGTAGCCGACGACACTCGCGGCGACGGCAAGCAGTGCGAACACTGCGTAAAGCCAACCGCGACGGCGTTTTGTCTTCAGGCCCTGGTGGTCGAGCCCGAGCGCCGTCTCGATGGCGGAAGCGGATTCCGTCTTTGGCAGATTGACAATCTGGTCCACGCCAGACCCCTATGTTCAGTGATATCCCATCGGTGCACAAATCAGGCCTTATGGTTCAAAATTCAAATTAAATTTCGCTCATGTTTGGAATGAGGCAGAGGACTTACTGAGATGCAGCCGCGGAATTACTTGCTTTACGACGTATTCACCACCAACCGGCTGGCCGGCAATCCGCTGGCCGTCGTGCTCGACTGTGATGGGCTGGACGTTGCGGCGATGCAGGCGGTGGCGCGCGAGTTCAACCTGTCCGAAACCGTCTTCCTGCTGCCGCCGGACAACCCGAAGCACCGGGCCCGCATCCGTATCTTCACGCCCGACTATGAAATGCCGTTCGCCGGCCACCCAACCGTCGGCTCGGCGATAGCGCTCGCCGAAATGGCGGGAGAGGCCGCCGGCATCTTCGTGCTCGAGGAGAATATCGGTCCGGTGCGCTGCGCTGTCAGCAAGCACGACGGTTCGACCTTTGCCGAGTTCGACCTGGCGAAACTGCCGGCGCAGCTGGCATTGTCGGCCGATCCCGAGGCGATCGGCGCGGCCCTTGGCCTTGGGCCGCACGAGATCGGCTTCGAGAACCACCGCGTTTCGTTCTGGTCGGCGGGCGTGCCCTACGTGACCATCCCCGTCGCCAATCTGGAGGCGGCCGTCCGGATCAGGCTGGACAACCAGGCGTGGTCGGAGCTTGCACCACGCAAGAGCGATTGGGCCTTCGCCAGCCCCTATGTCTATTGCCGCGAGACGGTGCATCACGACAGCGCCTTCCATGTCCGCATGATGGTGCCCGGCAATCCGTCCTACGAAGACCCGGCGACCGGCTCAGCGGCGGCCGCCTTCGCCGGCGCGATCATGCATTTCGACGGCCCGACCGACGGTGTTTCACAACTGTGGATCGAGCAGGGGCTGGAGATGGGCCGGCCTTCGCGCATTCGCCTCGAACTGAATGTCGAAGGCGGCAAACTGGCGGCCGCCCGCATTGGCGGCCATGCGGTGAAGGTGGCTGAAGGCAGGCTTTTTGTCTGATCCTACCCTTACGTTTCGTCATCCTAGGGCGGACCAGGAGCGAAGCGACGTCGCGAAGACCATAGGATCCATGCCGTGACCGGACGGCAATGCGCCGACGGTGCAAGCTGGACTTCAACGAGCCGCCGTCTTCTGCTCATTTGCGGACGGATGCTAATCCGCGTCGCTGCGTTCTTCGACGACTGTAACGGCATGGATCCCAGGGTCTGCGCTCCGCTTCGCGTTCGCTCCGCCCAGGGATGACGAGACCCCCGGTGCGATTTGTCGGGAAATGAATCGGCAGGGCTGGACATGGCGGATGTCGGCGGCTATATGCCCGCCAACGCCGGTTTTACCGGCCGAGTGGGTGCGTAGCTCAGTTGGTAGAGCAGCTGACTCTTAATCAGCGGGTCCACAGTTCAATCCTGTGCGCACCCACCAAAAATCTCCGGGATTTGGTGGAAAGACCTTACATCGAGCCGCGGCGCGAGACAGCTTTTGCCCGTCGCACATGTCGGCAAGCGGCTAGCTGACTCGCCCGACTATTGGATAGTGGGCTTCAGATAGGTCAGGATTGCTCGCGTTATGGCTATCACGCCGTCGACGGCATCGAAGTTTGTTTTGCTCTTGCTTGCGATCCATTCGAGTTCAGGATGCCTGGGCAGTCGAAGTGCATGGAATAGCGCCTCGCCCGAGAGACCGCCCAGTTCAAAGAATGTAGGTTCACCGTCTGCGTAGTAAGAAAAGTGAAAATCCAGCCGAATCGCCCCACCATATCCAAGCTTAAAGGTCATTCTGACTGTAACATTGTGACCAAATCTGTCCTCAAAAATTCCGCAGAACCTAAGGTCCTTGGCATCATAGCTATGCCATTGCCTCGCCAATCCCAAAGAACTCCATACCTTCAGGGTATGGGCTTTCAGTTCTTTGCGATTAGGGAATTTCGTCAATTCCGGGGTCAGATGGATGGGCGGATCACTGTAACCTGTCTCTGTTCTCCACTCTTCCGCAGCACTGCGAAGATCTTCAAAAATTTGGATGATTGGCGGATTCGTCGGATTCCCAGAGCGAACCGAAATCCGGCATTGAGAAATCATCTCGCACAGCTCTTCGACCGTATGGCCCGATCGCTCTGCCCAATCTTCGGTGGCGCGTATCCACGGGGAATTGTATTTCAGCCCGGCAAAAGCGCCGCTCTTGCTATCGAAATCTCTGATGATCCGAGCAAGAATATCGCGAAGCCCCTGTTTGGGGTCTCCGAAAATCTGTGAGAGTTTGTTCATCAACGCGATCCGCGCTTGGCTCCGCCTTACTTCTCCGAAACACCAGCCTCAGCAAAGCTTGCCATGCGGGCATGGCATTCGAGCGCTGAACGAACAATGTTGACGGCGAGGCAGGCGCCGGAGCCTTCACCGAGCCGCATGCCGAGGTCGAGCAAGGGTGGCAGGCCGAGCGCTTCGAGCAGGCGGCGGTGGCCGGATTCAGCTGAGACGTGAGCGGCCATGGTGTGAGCGAGGCCAGCAGGGTGCAGCGCTGCCAAAGGTGCGGCGGCGGCGGTGCAGACGAAGCCGTCGAGCAGCACCGGGACGCCCAGGTGGCGCGCAGCTAGCGTCGCACCAAGGATCGCCGCGAGCTCGCGGCCGCCGAGGGCTGCCGCTACCTTCAGGGGGTCGGCTAGCGCCGGGGCGTGGCGCTTCAGGCCGGCCTCGATGGCGACGATCTTGCGCACGAGGCCGGCGTCGTCGACGCCGGTGCCACGCCCTGTCCATCGCTCCGCGCCGCCGCCGAACAGCGCGGTCGAGATGGCCGCCGCCGGCGTGGTGTTGCCGATGCCCATTTCGCCGAAACATACAAGGTCGAGATCCCTGCTGATCGCGTCGTAGCCTGCCGAGACGGCGGCGAGGAAGGCTTCGTCGTCCATCGCCGGCTCTTGCGTGAAGTCGCCGGTCGGACGGTCGAGGTCGAGCGGGATGACGTCCAGCTCCGCGCCGGCGATGCGGGCAAGCTGGTTGATGGCGGCGCCGCCGCCGGCGAAATTCGCCACCATCTGCACGGTGACCTCCGACGGGAAGGCCGACACGCCTTGCGCGGTGACGCCGTGGTTGCCGGCAAAGACGAAAACCTTGACGCGGTCGAGCTTTGGTATGTCGCGGCCCTGCCAGCGCGCCAGCCAGGCGGCTACTGTCTCCAGCCGGCCGAGGCTGCCTTGCGGCTTGGTCAGCGTGTCCTGGCGGTGGGCGACGGCGTTGGCCGCGGCGTCGCTGCCGCTGTGCAGGTCGAGGCAGGCGGCGCGCAGTTCATCGAGCGATTTGAAAGGCATGGGGGCAAAATCTCCGAAACAGAGTCAAGACAGGGAAACGGAAGCGACGAGCAGGATTGCGATCTCGCCGAGCTGCTGCAGGGCGCCGACGGTGTCGCCGGTCTGGCCGCCGATCTGGTTGAGGCAAAGCGCTCGAAATGCGGCAAACAAGAACGCAAGCAGGATGAGCGCGAACATGGCAGCACTGAACCCAAGCGCCAGCAGCGCGACGGCGCCGAGCACGGCACCGATACCAGCGGTTTCAGTGGAGACGGTGCCTGCATCGGCCGAGAGGCCGTCGGCGCGGGCCGGCGGCAGCAGGTGCATGAAGGCGCCGAGCAGGCCGCGCGAGGCCGCATGCGCTGCAATGAGAGCCCAGAAGACATGAGCCGGGCCGGCGAATCCAGAGAGCACGCTCCAGCGGATCAGCAGCGAGACAGCAAGTGCACAAGCGCCGTAGGCACCGATGCGGCTGTCGCGCATGATCTCCAATTTCCTGCCGCGCGTCTTGCCGCCGCCAAAGCCGTCGGCCACGTCCGAAAGCCCGTCCTCATGCAGGCAGCCGGTAGCGAGCAAGATCGCGGCAAGGGTCAGCGCTGCAGCAGGACCCTCGGCAAGGCCGAGCCTCGTCCCGACGGCGTAGACCAGCGCACCGGCCAGAGCGACGGCGAGACCGGCAACGGGTGCAGCCCAGATCGCAGCGGCAAGGCTGCGGCCACGGAAGTCGGCTCTCGGCAGCGGCAGCCGGGTAAAGAAGACGAGGCAAAGCGCGATGTCGTCGGTAAGCTGCCGTTGCGAGACGTTCATGCGCCCCTCGCAATGGCATGGAAGAACGTGCCGCTGACATTGCCGCGCCGGTAGCCCGAGGCGCCGAGCGGATTTCCTTGACCGTCGGCGAGGTCGGCCAGCGGCTCGTCATTGCCGGTCGCAATCATCTGCGCGTAGTGGAATTCGTGGCCGCGGATCAGCGTGCCTTGGCTGCCGAGCGGACAGCCGGACCGCAGCCGCGCCTCGCGGTAGCCGAGATTCATCTTGCGCTTGGCGAAGCTGGTCAAATGGCCGAGGAGGCCAAGCATCCGATGCGTCTCGCCCGACGCGTCCTCGAGCGCTTCGCCCAACACCATGAAGCCGCCGCACTCGCCGTGCACCGACCGCGTGCCGGCGAACCGCGCCATGCCGGCCCTGAAATTCGCCGCGGCCGCGAGGCGGCCGGCATGAAGCTCGGGATAGCCGCCGGGCAGCCAGCAGACAT
Organism: Mesorhizobium sp. LSJC280B00; assembly: GCF_000502835.1. Taxonomy (GTDB): domain Bacteria; phylum Pseudomonadota; class Alphaproteobacteria; order Rhizobiales; family Rhizobiaceae; genus Mesorhizobium. Next base: position 264,195 of record NZ_AYVL01000008.1, on the reverse strand, counting down.
CGCAATCGTCGCCTGGCGCCTCATCGGTGAGCGGCGAGAACGGAACGATCTCGGCGCCGGCCTTGCGCCAATGCGCGGCAACGTGCGGATAGAGGAAGGTGAAGGCGGCGTCCTCGGCCAATGCGATGCGCTGGCCGGGCGGCGGCAGCCCGTCGTCGAAATTGCCCGGCGCGGGCGTGAATGGCGCCGCCAGCGCCATAATGGAGTCGAGGTCGAGCGACCGCTCGACCATGTCGGCCAGCCGGTCGAGATGCGCCATCAGATTCTCATATTCGCCGGCCTGGACGAGGCCGAGATGGCGCTCGGGCAGGTTGAGCGAGGGATCGCGCAGGATGGCGCCGACGACAGGCAGGCCGAGTGCCTCGATGGCATCGCCGCATAGCCGGCGGTGGCGCTCGCTGCCCAGCCGGTTGAGCACGACCCCGGCCATGCGTACATCCGGGTCATAGGTGGCAAATCCCCTGGCGACGGCCGCTGCCGTGGTCGACTGACCGGAGACATCGAGCACAAGCAGCACCGGCAGGCCGTAAAGCCGGGCAAGGTCGGCAGCCGAGCCGGAACGGCCTGGAGCAGCAGGGATCCCGTCGAACAGGCCCATGGCGCTTTCGAGAAAGATAAAATCGGCATCTTCGGTCGCTTCGCCGGCCAGTGCGTTGAGCAGGGCGGGCGGCATTGCCCAACTGTCGAGATTGACACCGGACAGGCCAGTGGCTGCGGTGTGGAAGCCGGGATCGATATAGTCCGGGCCGGATTTGGCGCCGCGCACTTTCAGGCCGCGCCGGGCAAGTGCGCGCAAAATGCCGATGGTGACGCTGGTCTTGCCCGAGCCCGAGCGCGGCGCGCCGATGATGATGGCGCGGGTCATGACTCACCCGCCAGTGCCGCGCGCATCCCGACAATACCGCCGACGACGATCAGCGCCGGCGAGGTCAAGCCGGCTGCGGCCGTTTCCTCGGCAATCGTGGCGAGCGTGGCGACGACGATACGCTCCTGCGGCGTCGTCGCGGCAACGATGACCGCGGCGGGCGTCGAAGACGGCAGGCCGCCCTCGAGCAACGAAGCGGCGATCAGCGGCAGGTTGGCCATACCCATATAGACGACCACCGGCTGGCCGGTGCGGGCGATTGCCGCCCAGTCGAGATCATCATCGGTGCCGGCGGCATGGCCGGTCGCCAGGATCAGCGCCTTGTTGATGCCGCGCATGGTGCCGGGAATGCCGGTCGCGGCCAGCGCGCTGAGGCCGGACGTCAGGCCAGGCAGGATGCGGAACGGGATAGTTTCCCCGGCCAACGCCAGCGCCTCTTCGCCGCCACGCCCGAAAATATAGGGGTCGCCGCCCTTCAGCCTGACGACGCGCCGGCCCGCGCGCGCCAGCCGGACCAGCAGAGCGGTGATGTCGTCCTGCTTCATCGACGGCTTGCCGCCGCGTTTGCCGGCATAGAACAGTTCCGCGCCCTCGGCGACAGCGACGACTTCTGGCGAGACCAGCGCGTCATAAACCAGCGCGTCGCACTGTCCGAGGGCGGCCAGCACTTCCAGCGTCAGGCAGCCGGGATCGCCAGGGCCGGCGCCGGCCAGCCAGACATGCCCGGGCTCAAGCTGGCGCGGCTTGAAGTTGAGCCGGGTGAGCGCCTGCTCGACCGTAGTGTTTCTGTTGCTGCCGCTCACAATCCGTCCCGTCCGCGAAAGCGTCGCTGGTAGTGCGCGTCGTACAGTGAACTTTCGCCAAAGCCCTCCGCCGCCAGCGAGCGGCCGACGAAGATGATTGCCGTGCGTTCCATCGGATCGGCGGCCAGTTGCGCCTCGATGGTGGCCAGCGTGCCGGTCAGCACGCGCTCGTCCGGCCAGGAAGCACGGAAGACGACCGCCACCGGGCAATCGGCGCCATAGAACGGCGTCAGTTCGGCGACGATCCGGTCGATAGCGTGGATGGCAAGGTGGATGGCCAGCGTGGCGCCGGTGCGGCCAAAGCCGGCCAGCGTTTCGTCGGGAGGCATTTGCGAGGCGCGGCCGGAGATGCGGGTCAGCACCAGGCTTTGCGCGACTTCTGGAATGGTCAGCTCGCGGCGCAGCGCTGCCGCCGCAGCGGCGAAGGACGGCACGCCCGGCGTCAGCGTGTAAGGAATGCCGTGCTTTTCCAGCCGGCGGATCTGCTCGGCAACGGCGCTCCACACCGAAAGATCGCCGGAATGCAGGCGGGCGACATCATTGCCGGCCGCGTGGGCGGCCAGATATTCTGCCTCGATCTCGTCGAGCGACATCGGCGCGGTGTCGATCAACCTCGTTCCGGGCGCGCAGTGCTGCAACAGCTCCGGCGCGACGATCGATCCGGCATAGAGGCAGACGGGACAACTGCCGAGCAGGCGGCTGCCGCGCAAGGTGATGAGGTCGGCAGCACCCGGGCCGGCACCGATGAAGTGAACGGTCATGCCGCATCTCCGCTGATGGCGATGGCGCAAGTGACAGCACCGAGCACGGTGCGCGGCCCGAGCAGTTTTGCGCCTTTGCCGGCGGCGGCAAGCGCCGAGGCTTCGGAAACCGACGGCGTGCCGGCATGCTCCTGCGATAGGTCGGAACGGCTGGTCGTAGATGCGGCTTTGAGTTCATCCTGTTCGACGACGATCACCGGAAGGCGGAGTTCGCGTCCGGCGGCGAAGATTGCCGCTTCATCCTGCTTGAGAGACGCGGTCGCGAGGGCTGAAAGCGCGGGCAGGGCAAGCCCGTGCGCTTCCAGGGCGGTTTCTACCGCGGCAAGCACGTCGCGCGCGCTGACGCCTTTGCGGCTGCCGATGCCCGCGACCATCATGGCTTCACCCAGCTCCATTGAGTGACCGGCATAGCCGGCCGCCACGCCTGCATCGAACCGACCGGCGAAGCACGGGATACAGCGATGCGGGTGAGCTGGCCGCCGAGCGCGGCGTGACGGGAAAGCAGCAGCGCCTCCATCTCCAGGGTCACCGCATTGGCGACGAGGCGGCCGCCGGCAGGCAAGGCATCGATGGCTCCTTCCAGCACGCCGGCATCGCTGCCGCCGCCGCCGATAAAGATCGCCGCGGGCGTCTCCAGCCCGGCAAGCGCTTGCGGTGCCGAACCTTCGACGACGGTGAGACCGGGAACGCCGCAGGCCGCGGCGTTGCGTCGGATGCGGGTGGCGCGGGCCGGATCGGCCTCAACGGCAATGGCGCGCATGGAGGGATGCGCCAGCATCCATTCGATGCCGATGGAGCCCGATCCGGCACCGATGTCCCACAGCAGTTCGCCGCGCCTTGGCGCGAGAGCGGACAGGGTGACGGCGCGCACTTCGCGCTTGGTGATCTGGCCGTCATGCTCGAACAGGTGATCGGCAAGTCCGGCGGCGAGCGACAGGATCCGTGCTTGCGAAGTCGATTCAACTTCGATCGCGAGCACGTTGAGCGGGTTGATCTTTTCGAGATCGAAAGTGCCGGCGCTCGCCGAGCGCAGCCTTTCGTTCGGCCCACCCAGCGCCTCCAGCACCGTCAACCGCGAAGCGCCGAAGCCAAGTTCGGTCATGAGACGGGCAATCGCTCCCGGTGCATCGCTGTCCGAGGTCAGCGCGAGAATGCGGGTGCAAGGATGCAGCAACGGCCGGATCAGGTCGAGCGAGCGACCATGCAGCGAGGCGGTCTCGATATCCTGCAGCGGCCAGCCAAGGCGGGCGGCGGCCAGCGAAAAGGCCGAGGGCGCGGGGATCACCCGCATACCCTCTGCCGCGACCTTGCGGGCGAGGGTGACGCCGACACCGTGGTAGAAGGGATCGCCGGAGGCCAGCACGCAGACGCGTCTGCCGGAGAGCGCCAGCACGTCGCGCAGCTCGGCATCGAAAGGTGTCGGCCAGGCGCGCGCTTCACCTTTGGCGAGCGACGCGACGAGGGCAAGATGGCGCTTGCCGCCGAAGACGAATTCGGCCTCCGCGATCAGCCGCTTGGCCTCGTCGCCGAGACCCGCTACACCGTCCTCGCCGATGCCGATGATCGTGAGCCACTTTGAGGTGAGCTTGGCGCCGCGCGGAGCTTCAGCAGGCATGATGACCCACCGCATTCTGATCCTCGGCGGAACCACCGAAGCCCGGCAACTGGCCGGAAAGCTGGCCGCGCGCGCGGATATTTCGGTCATACTGTCGCTGGCCGGCCGCACCGAAAACCCGGCCGCGCAGGGGGTGCCGGTGCGGGTCGGCGGCTTCGGCGGTGCCGCCGGGCTGGCGGCGTATCTCCGCCAGAACAAGATCGACCTGCTGATCGACGCCACGCATCCCTATGCGGCGCGAATCTCCGCCAATGCGGCGGAAGCAGCGCGCATGACCGGCGTGCCTATCGTTGCGCTCAGGCGTCCCGGATGGGAGGCGGTCGAAGGTGATCGCTGGATGTTGGTCGACACCGTTGCCAGCGCGGTGACGGCTTTGGGATCGGTGCCGCGCCGCGTGTTCCTGGCGCTCGGGCGACAGGAGGTCGCTGCCTTCAAGGCCGCTCCCCAGCATCATTATCACATCCGCAGTGTCGACCCGGTCGAGCCCAGGCTCGCTGTGCCCGACGCGAGCTATCTCTTGGCGCGCGGGCCGTTTCGGGAAGTCGACGAACATGCACTGCTTCTGCAACACCACATCGAAGTCGTTGTTTCCAAAAACAGCGGCGGCGAGGCGACCTACGGCAAGATCGCGGCGGCGCGAGCGCTGGGAATCGAGGTGGTGATGATCCGCAGGCCGGCGCTGCCGGACGTCACGTCGGCTGAGACCGTCGAATCTCTTGCCGAGATGGTCGATCATTTTCTGGTCGGTCATGTTCTTGGGCCAGCTGCCGAACGCGGCGTGTAGACCAGCGCGGCCTTGTCACCCCGCTTGATGATCCTGGTTTCCGGCGAGCCGATGATGATGCAGGTCGACATGTCGGCCTTCGCGGCATCGGCGTCGGCCAGCAGAAAAACCTCGATGCGCTCGTCGGGACGGCCGGCGGCACGGCCGAAGATCACCGGCGTGGTGCCGGGCAGGATCGCAGCAAGGCATTCGAACGCGCGGCCTAGCTGCCATGGGCGCGCCTTGCTGATCGGGTTATAGAGCGCGATTACGAAGCCGGCTCCGGCTGCCGCCAGCAGGCGTAGCTCGATCAGGTCCCACGGCTTCAGATTGTCGGACAGCGAGATGGCGCAGAAATCATGGCCGAGCGGCGCGCCGATGCGGGCGGCGACGGCGAGCATGGCGGTGATACCGGGCACGATGGCGATGTCGACCGCGCGCCATTCGGGTGGGCCCGCCTCTATCGCCTCGCAGACGGCCGCGGCCATGGCGAAGACGCCGGGATCGCCGCCCGACACGACGGCGACATCGTGGCCTTCCGCAGCCTTCAGCAGCGCGTCCTTGGCGCGCGCGAGTTCCTCGCGATTGTCGGAAGCGACGCGAATCTGGTCGGGGCGCAGATCGAGCCGGTCAAGATAAGGCTTGTAGCCATAGAAGAATTTTGCCTCGGCAACGGCGCGGCTTGCCTCCGGCGTCACCTGGTCGGCGCCGCCGGGCCCGAGGCCGATGACGGTGAGGCGGCCGCTCATGCTTCGGCTCTCAATGCGTTTGGCCGGCCCGACCAGCCGGCCACCAGCACGATGGCGAAATAAGGCGCCTGGCCATCCTTTTTGTCGGCAAGCCGCATCGAGACACCGCCCGGCATGGTGCCGCGCTCGACATAGATGGCCCGCGCCAGCTTGTCGGTTGCCTCCAGCGCGCGCCTGATCTTGGGCAGGTTGCGGCCGACCTTCATGATCACGGCGGCGTCGGTGTCGGCGAGGCGGCGCATCAGCTCGAATTCGCTCATTGTGCCGGGCAATACGGTCAGTACGTCGTCGCCCTGGACGATCGGCAGGCCGGTCGCCGACCAGCAGCCGGACATGGCGGTGATGCCGGGAATGACTTCGGTCGGGAAGCGGTGCGCCAGCCGGACATGGAGATGCATGTAGGAGCCGTAGAAAAGCGGGTCGCCTTCCGAAAGCACAGCGACCATCCTGCCGGCGCTGAGGTGCGCGGCGACCTTTTCGGCCGATTCCTCGTAGAAATCGGTGATCTGCGAGCGGTAATCGCTGTGATCCTTGTCGATTTCGGTCGTCACCGGATAGAGCAGCGGCAGTTCAATCAAATCGGAGCGAAAATGGGTTTCGACGATGGCCCGGGCGTTGCTGTTGTTGCCGCGCTTAGCGAAATGCGCGACGACATCGGCCTCGGCCAGCGCGCGCACTGCCTTCAGCGTCAAGAGTTCCGGGTCGCCGGGTCCGGTGCCGACGCCGACAAGCCTGCCTTTTGCAATCGCATTCATAGGCCCGGCCTCGCCAAAGCGTTGAGCGCGGCGGCGGTCATGGCGCTGCCGCCCAGCCGGCCGCGCACGATGGCGTAAGGCACGCCATAGGAATTTTCGGCCAGCGCATCCTTCGATTCGGCGGCGCCGACAAACCCGACCGGCATACCGATGATCGCCGCCGGCTTCGGGGCGCCGTCGCGCAGCTTTTCCAGCAGATAGAAAAGGGCTGTCGGCGCATTGCCGATGGCGACGACCGAACCGGCCATGCGCTCGCCCCACAGGTCGATCGCCGCGGCCGAGCGGGTGTTGCCGATCTTTTTCGCGATGTCGGCCGTCCGCGGATCGCGCAGCGTACAGATCACCTCGTTGCCGGCCGGAAGCCGGGCGCGCGTGACGCCATGCGCGACCATCTGCGCGTCGCAGAAGATCGGCGCGCCGGCCCCCAGCGCCGTGCGCGCCGCGGCAACGAAATCGCTCGAGAAAACGAAGTGCCTGCAAGCGTCGACCTGGCCGCAGGCATGGATCATGCGGATGGCGACGTCGGCCTCGGCTTCGGAAAAGCGCGACAGGTCGGCCTCGGCGCGGATGATGGCGAAGGAGCGCTCGTAGATCGCCGTGCCGTCACGGATGTAGTCGTAGGCGTTCTGGGCGGGCATGCTCATTCCTGTCGATAGATTTCGGTGATGCCGGCCGCGCCGAGCCTCGCCAGGCAGGCGGTAGCGGTTTCGCCGGGATGTCGTGCGCTGCGGATCATCGCTGCAACGCGGCCGATGCCGTGCGCGGCGTCGTAGCCCGGCCTGTATCCGGCGGGCAATGCCTTTGCCGTCCCGTCCACGACAAGTCCGGCTCCGTTTTCGCCACCGACCAGGGTCAGCGCCGCCGGACCGGGATGGGCGCAACCCTTGGCGCAGCCGGAGATGTGCAGCGTCAGCGAGGAATCGAGGATATCGCGGTCTTCCACGGCGATGGTCTCGGCGATGTTGCGTGTCGCGATGCGGCCCGAGGCACAGGCGGAAGCACCCGGGCAGGCGGCGATCCTGGTGCGCGGATCGGCTGCGTCGGTGACGAAGCCGAGGGTTGCGGCGGTTTTCTGGAGTGAAAGACATGCGGCTGGGGAGAGGCCAAGCAAAAGCAGCGTGCGACCCGGCGCCAGACGGATTTCGGTGGTGCCGAGGATGAGGGCGTATTGGGTGAGATCGATAAGTTTTTGCGCTGGTATGCTGCCGAACGGCAGGCCGATGCCGAGGGAGGTACTGCCGGCTGCCAGATCGAAAACTCCGATGGGCCGGCGATCCTTCGCGCCCCCCTCTGTCCTGCCGGACATCTCCCCCTCTAGGGGGGAGATTGCGCCTTCGTCTCCGATTTCGCCAATCGCCGAAGGTGCTGGGGGGAAGCCGCCGGCGAAGCTGCCGATCTCCCCCCTTGTGGGGGAGATGTCCGGCAGGACAGAGGGGGGCGCGACGGATCGCCAACTTGCGAGAGATCTCAGCTGCCTCGCCGTCAAATCCCGCGCATGGGCATCGCGGCCCTTTTCGGCAACCATCCTGAGAATGGCGACGGCGATGTCACAAGCCGCATCTTCCTCGGACATCGCCAGCGGCGTGGCACCCTGCGCATCTCCGGCGAGCGATACCCGCCACTTAATTCCGTCGGCGGCCCGCACCCCGACCAGCCTGACATCGGCCGTAACCGCATCCATTGTCAGCTGCCCGCCGCCGTCAACAATCACCGACACCTTCGGGCCAAGCCGTTGCGTAACACCGGCGTCCTCAATTGCCGCCCGAATCCGCTGCGCCATTGGGCGCGGGTCGGCTATCTCCTCCTGGTCGAGCCCGGCCAGCGGGCCGGTCTCGACCGGCACGCCGGTGCGCACCGCGATGCCGAGCGCATCGACCTCCATCGCCAGCAGCCGCGCGCTTGCCGACGTCAGGCCGCGGATCTGCAGGCTGCCGCGGGCGGTCACTTCCATGATACCGTTGCCATGGCGCAAGGCAGATTCGCAGAGTCCGATCAACGATTTCGGCAACAGTCCTCCAGCGACCGGATTGAGCCGCACCAGCAGCCCGTCGCCGGTCTGCATCGGCGCGGACAAGGCAGGGCAGGCGCCACGGCGCGAGAAAGCGTTCATGCCGCCACTCCCAGAGCTTGCGCTTCGGCAATCAGTGCGGCGAGATCGTCATCGATCGAATTGCGCAGCGGATGCCAGAGCCCGCGCCGCCGTGCCGACAGCAAACGCTCGGCAATCACCTTCGCCGCCGCCGGGTTCTCGCGCAGTATGAAGGCGCGCACCACGGGGTCGCCAAGATAGGCGTCGTGCATCGCCTCGATCAGCGTGCCCGATATGGCATGGGTAGTCTCAGCAAAGCCGACAAGCCGGTCGACCGTCTCGGCGAATTCCGAGGCGCCGCGCGGGCCATGACGCATCTGGCCGGCGATGAAGCGCGGGTTGACCGCGCGGGCGCGAACTACCCGGGATACGGCCTCACCAACCGAGCGCGGCTTCGGTCTTTGCGGGTCCGTGGTGTCGAGCACGATCACGTCGGCGTTTTTGCCGAGCGCGGCAAGTGCTGCCGAAAAGCCGCCGATGAAGGCGACGTCGGCCGAGCCTTCGAGGATGTCGCGGCCGGGGTCGTCGCCGCTATGAACCAGAAGGTCGGCCTCGGCGAGGCGATCCTCGAACGCGCCGGGCGCCGAAATGCCTTTGCCCTCTGAGCCGCCATAGGCGTGCGAGGTGGCGGCGAGATAGGTGCGGCCGATCTCTTCGCGCGCGGCCCAGTCGCCGCTCGACAACAAGTCCTCGACGCCCGCGCCGTAAGTGCCCGGCGAGGTGCCGAAAATGCGCGGGCCGATCTTGCCGTCGATGCGGGTCCTAGCGGCGAGCGGGTTTTCCGAATCGTCCTCGTCGCGGGTCGCCACCGCGTTGGCCGCGGCGTCGATCAGCGCGATCTGGGTCGGGAACATGTCGCGGAACAGGCCCGATATGCGCCAGGTGACATCGATGCGCGGAAGGCCGAGTGTTGCCGGCGGCAGCACATCTATGCCGGTGATGCGGCCGGTGGCGGAATCCCATTGCGGCCGGCAGCCCATTAGCGCCAGGCCTTGCGCGATCTCCTCACCGCCGGTGCGCAGCGAGGCCGAGCCCCACAGGTCGATGACCAGCGAGCGCGGCCAGTCGCCATGCGATTGCATGTAGCTGCGGACCACTTCTTCCGCTGCCATCTTGCCCAGATCATAGGCGGTCGGCGTCGGCATGGTGCGCGGGTCGGCGGTAAACAAATTGCGGCCGGTGGGCAGCACATCGCTCCGGCCACGCGCCGGCGCACCGGCCGGACCGGCAGCGACGTGGCGGCCATCGAGGGCGGCAAGCAGCGCGGTTTTTTCAGCTGCCGCACTTTGCCGCCGCAACGGATCAGCCTCGCCTTCCGGCGCGCGGCCGTAAATGTGCAGGCCGTCCTTGATGGCGAAATCCTTGAGATCGCAGAGCCAGGCGTCGATGCGGCGCAAAGCCTCGTCGGCTGCGTCGGTCCTGGCGACGCCTGCCTCTGAGGCGAGGCCGGTCTTTTCCGCCGTCTCGACGATCAGCTTCGCCAGGCGGTCGCGGCGGCGGCGGTCGAGCCCGTCGGCCTGGGCATATTCGTCAACCAGTCGTTCAAGCCTGTGCTGGTTTTCGTCCAGCCCGGCGCCGGTCAGCGGCGGCGGCAGATGGCCGAGCGTGACGGCGGCAATGCGCCGCTTGGCCTGCGCTGCCTCTCCCGGGTTGGAGACGATGAAGGGATAGATGACGGGCAGGGGACCGGTGACTATCTCGGGAAAGCAGTTTTCGCTGAGCGCCACGGTCTTGCCGGGCAGCCACTCCAGCGTGCCGTGGGCGCCGACATGGACAATTGCATGGATGCCGAGCGACTTGCGCAGCCAGAGGCCAAAGGCGACCAGCGCATGGCGCGGCGGCAGCGTCGGGTCGTGATAGTCGGCGCGGCGGTCGGCTGAGCGCCCGCGGTCAGGTGCGAGTGCCACGGTGACGTTGCCGAAGGTGGCTGCGCGGAAGGCGAATTTTGCGGCGCTAGGCGCCTGAACACCCCCCTCTGTCCTGCCGGACATCTCCCCCTCAAGGGGGGAGATTGCGCTGTTGTCTCTGCTTTCGCCAATCACCAAGGATGTTGAGAGAGAGCCGTCGGCGAAACTGCCAATCTCCCCCCTTGAGGGGGAGATGTCCGGCAGGACAGAGGGGGGTGCCTCGCACAAACTTGTCTCATCTGCCGCATTCCCCCAAGCCGCCTCTACCGCAGCGATTGCCGCTGCAGGCAATTCCTTCGAAAAGGTCTGATAGTCGTGTAGGGCCAACCCTTGGCTGTCCTTTTCCAGCACCTCTAGCAACTCGCGCGGCGTTTGCGGAATCCTTTCAACGGCGTAGCCCTGTTCGCTCAGGTCGTGCAGCATTGCCAGCACGCTGGACGGCACGTCGAGACCAACCGCGTAGCCGGTGCGACCGGGGGCGCTCGGATAGTCGGGGATCAGGATGGCGAGCTTGCGCTCCGCACGCGGCGTCCGCTGCAGGCGCACGAAGGCCTCGACACGGTTCGCCACTTGCGCCACGCGGTCGGGCTCAGGCCGGTTGGCGAAGGCGCGGAAGGCCAGCGCCGGGTCGGTTTCGCTTTCGCTCTTGAATGAAATGGCGCCGGCCAGGATGCGGCCGTCGAGCTCGGGCAGGACGACATGCATGGCAAGGTCGGCGGGCGCCAGGCCGCGCTGATTGGTTTGCCAGATGTCGCGGCGGGTGGTCGCGACGATGACCTGGAACACCGGCACGCCGGCGCGGTCGAACAGGGTTTCGACACCGGGCTCGGCACCCGAGGCGAAAGCTGTGGCGGTGATGATGGCGGCAGGCTTCAGGGTTGCGAGCGCGGTTTCGACAAAGGCGAGCGACGCCGGGTCCTTGAGGCTGGAGACGAACAGAGGCACGGGAGCCATGCCGCGGTGGCGCAGGGCTTCGAAAAGCGCGTCGATGGGCGCGACATCGGCGGCGAGCAGCATCGAACGGTAGAAGAGAATTGGCACGACGTCCCCCTTCCCCTCGAGGGTAGGGTGGCCCGCAGGGCCGGGTGCGGTCGTCACGGCAGTGCGCGACGTTTTGTGTAGGCGCGCTTCGGAGAGGACCCCACCCCCGGCCTGCGGCCGGACCCTCCCCTCGAGGGGGAGGGGGACGCCGCGTTCTACTACCCCCAGTCCCGGCTCGTAAAATCCCGCCTTTGGCACGCTAACAGGTTCGGCTACCGCCGCACCCGATCCAGCGAGACTTGCCAGCCTCTGCACCAGCGCCGTCATATTTGCCGGCCCGCCCTCGCGGAAATAGCCAAGCAGGGCGTCCAACTCCTCGCGCGGCAGCGTCGAGCCTTCGATCAGTCGCAAATCCTCGTCGTGGCTCTCGCCCGGTAGGAGCGCCAGCTTGATACCGCGATTTCGCGCGATAACGGCGAGCTGGTCGCAGCCATAGCGCCACCAGTCATAGCCGCCGAGGATGCGGACCAGAATGACCTTGGCGTGGCGGGCGACGCTGTCGATCCACAGGTCGACGGACATCGGATGGCGCAGGTCGCGCAAGGCGGCGAGCCGCATCGACGGCAGGCGGTGCGCATCTGCCTTCCACGCCGCCGCCAGCCCGGCCAGGTCGCTGTCGGTGAAGGACAGCGCCACGACATCCGCAGGCGTTTGCCTGAGATCGACGGGCTCGGCGAGATCGTCGAGCGAGGCGGATGTGGTGGTGAGGATGTGCATCGCGGCTCGTGCCTGGGGTCAGCCGGCGAGGATACGCTCGATGGCCGGGCGGTTCAGCCCTTTCAGGCCGATGACGACCAGGCGCGAGCGGCGGTCGTCTTCAGCGGTCCAGGCGCGGTCGTAATAGTGGTTGACGCGCGGACCGACGGCCTGCAGCAGGAGCCGCATCGGCTTGCCGCCGACTTCGACGAAACCCTTGACGCGCAACACGTTTTCTTCCTCCGCCGCCGTGGCGACCCGTTGTGCGAGCTCGTCCGGGTTGGACACAGACGCGATGTCGATGACGAACGAGTCAAAATCGTCATGTTCGTGGTCGAGCTCGTCGTCGTGGTGGGTCTTGCGATTCTCGATGTCGTCCTCGACGGCGAGGCCGAGGCCGAGCAGCACCGACGGGTCGACCTTGCCTTGCGAAGTCGGTACGATCTTCACCGCCCGCGCAACATGCTTTCCGATCACGGCATTGGCGCGGGCCGCGCCGGCTGTGTCCATCAGGTCGCTCTTCGACAGGATGATCAGGTCGGCGCAGGCGAGCTGGTCTTCGAACACTTCCTCGACCGGATCGTCATGGTCGAGCGTCTCGTCCTGCGCGCGCTGGGCCTGCAGGGCGTCCATGTCGTTGGCTACGCGGCCATCAGCCAGCGCCGGCCCGTCGACGACGGCGATGACGCCATCGACCGTGACGCGGCTTTTCACGGACGGCCACTGGAAGGCCTGGACCAGCGGCTTGGGCAAAGCAAGGCCGGATGTCTCGATCAGGATGTGGTCGACCCTCGGCGTCAGCGACAGGATCTGGTCCAGCGCCGGGACGAAATCATCGGCGACGGTGCAGCAGATGCAACCATTGGCCAGCTCGACGATGTTTTCCTCGGGGCAGGTGTCGATGGCGCAGCCCTTCAGAATCTCGCCGTCGATGCCGATGTCGCCGAACTCGTTGACGATGATGGCCAGGCGCTTGCCTTTGGCGTTTTCGAGCAAATGGCGGATCAACGTCGTCTTGCCGGCGCCGAGAAAGCCGGTGACCACGGTGCAGGGAACGCGCGAAAGGGAGGCAGCGGTCATGTCAGGTCCTTCAAAACGTCAAGGGGAGGGATGCGGGCAACCAGGCCGCGCTTCAGGCAATCGGGACGGCCGCGCCATGGAATGAGCCCATCCGTCGCGGTGGCGAACAGCTTTGCCCCGGTGACGAGATCGGCCCCGCTGGTCGTGGTCAGATCACCGAAGACGTAACTCCAGCAGCCGTCGCGCAGCATGGCCGCGCTGAGCCGGCGCTTGCAATTGCCGAGGCATTCGACGGTGCGGATTTTGATGTTTTCGCTGGAAGCGGCGCGGCGCGTGTCCTCTGCGAGCAGTTCGCCGGCGCGCGGATGAGCGTCCGAACCGGTCTCGTCACGGCAGGACGAGCAGACGATGACGGTAACGCCGGCCGGGGAATCACCATGGCCGGACAATAAATCCGCTGTCTCAGCCGGAAAACTGCTGTCGCGTTCCAAATCAGGCTCCTTGCCCGGAAAACCCGCCAGGCGATCGGATTCTTATGTCCTAGACGGCAGGTCTCCTGGCTCGCGGGTCATCGCCTGGGTGCCGCCTTCCCGGGAATATCCCAGTGGTTTTCGGCCTTGGCTCGTCGCTTACAGTTGCGGGGACAGCCGCGGATTTGAAATCGAGATTTCGCACCGCATTCCCTCTTGGCCCCTGCCGTTGCGGGCAGGGGACCGTCTGGAACGGATTTAGGCTTGTGGAGCCAGTCGTGTCAACGCACGTCTATGACGCGGCGATATCCGCGAGCGGCCGGCCGAGGTCGCCGGCAGCGGTCACCTCGATGCGTTCCAGGCCGAGCCAGCCCTGCATCTGCTTCAATTCCTCGAAAAGGGCGGCTGCGGTTTGTGGCGGGGCGCCGGGCTCCGCATAGGCGGCGTGGACGCGCAACACACCGGCCGGGCGGTCGGCCCTGAGGTCGACGCGCCCGACGATGCTGTCGCCGAGCAGGAATGGCAGCACATAATAGCCATACCGGCGCTTTTCGGCCGGCGTGTAGATCTCGATGCGGTAGTGGAAGTCGAACAACCGCTCGGTGCGCGACCGCTCGAAGACGACAGGATCGAACGGCGCGAGCAAGGCGCGCGCCTCGATCTTGCGCGGCAAACGGGCGTCCTTGTGGAGATAGGCTGTTTTGCTCCAGCCTTCGACGCTCACCGGCAACAGGTCGCCGGCCTCGACCAACTCCTCGATGCGGCCCTTGATGTCGGCGGGCGAGAGCCGGAAATAGTCGCGCAGGTCTCCTGCCGTGGCGATGCCGTGGGCGCGGGCCGAGATGCGCAGCAATTCGCGGTGAGCATCCTCGGGACAGGGAATCGGTAGCGCGAGTACCGCCGGCGGCAATACGCGCTCCGGCAGATCGTAGAACCGTTCGAAGCCGCGGCGATGCGCCGTGGTGATGCGGCCGGCCCAGAACAGCCATTCGAAGGCGTGCTTGGCATGGCTCCAGCCCCACCAGCCGCCCGAACCCTTCTGCCCTTCGAAAGCCGACGCTGCGATCGGGCCTCGTTCGGCGACCTCGCGATAGATGTCTTCGATATAGGCGGCGTGCTCGCGACCCCATTTGGCCAGTCCGCTGTACATTTCGTCGCCGCGTTCGGCCCGCTGCATGCGCCAGCGCATCAGCGGATAGGTCTCGACCGGCAAGAACGAGGCTTCATGCGCCCAATATTCGAAGACCATGCGCTTGCGCGTTACCGCGGCGTTGTCGAGCAACGCCAGCTTGTAAGGGCCAAGCCGCGAATAAAGAGGCATATAATGGGCGCGCACCACGGCGCTGACGGAATCGATCTGCAGCAGGCCGGTACGGGCAAGCACCCGGGCCAGATGCCGGCGGTCAGGCGTGCCGGTGGGGCGCGGGTCATTGAATCCCTGTGCCGCGAGCGCAATGCGACGGGCCGTGGCAAGCGAGATTCTTTCCTTCATGAAGGCGGCATCCGGACGATTTTAGACAGAGAAAATGACCTGCGATTCCGTGCCATGCTAGCAGGGTTTTGGCGGCATCCATGTCAGGAGAGAAAAGTGGAGTAAAAAGTGAAGGAAATCAAACAGGAGCGGATCGGACCAGTTTTCCCGGATATGCCGTCCAGCACCGCGATTTGAACAAGGTTTGACTTGCTTCGCCGAAAGCGCTGCGCTAACCCTCGCCGCGTTGCAGCATAGAGCCCCCTTAAAACGGTTCAGTGGTTAAACTGTCACGCTTCCGCAAGTGGGTCCGGTGCTGTAATCAGAGTGGATTGGCCGCCAACGGAAACTGCAGCATGAACGCACTTTTAGGTTCGTACCTGCCCATCGTCCTGTTCATCGGCGTGGCGCTGATCGTCGGGCTGGCGCTGCTCGCTGCACCGTTCCTGGTGGCCTACCGCAACCCCGATCCGGAAAAGCTTTCCGCCTATGAGTGCGGCTTCAACTCGTTCGACGACGCCCGCATGAAGTTCGATATCCGCTTCTACCTGGTGTCGATCCTGTTCATCATCTTCGATCTGGAGGTGGCCTTCCTGTTTCCTTGGGCGGTGTCGTTCAGCCAGATCGGCATGCTCGGTTTCTGGTCGATGATGGTGTTTTTGGCGGTGCTGACCATCGGCTTTGCCTATGAATGGAAAAAAGGAGCGCTGGAATGGGATTGAACGACAGTTCCGGCACGCTCGTCGCGCCGAAGCCCAAGGGCCTCATCGACCCCAACACCGGCAGGCCGGTCGGGTCCGACGATCCATTCTTCCTGGAGATCAACAACGAGCTCGCCGACAAGGGCTTTCTCGTCACCTCGACCGAGGCGCTCATCACCTGGGCGCGCAGCGGCTCGTTGATGTTCATGACCTTCGGTCTCGCCTGCTGCGCGGTCGAGATGATCCATACGTCGATGCCGCGCTATGACTCGGAGAGGTTCGGTGTCGCGCCGCGCGCGTCCCCGCGCCAGTCCGACATCATGATCGTCGCCGGCACGCTGACCAACAAGATGGCGCCGGCGCTGCGCAAGGTCTACGATCAGATGCCGGAGCCGCGCTACGTCATCTCGATGGGCTCCTGCGCCAATGGCGGCGGCTATTATCATTATTCCTATTCGGTGGTGCGGGGCTGCGACCGCATCGTGCCGGTCGACATCTACGTGCCCGGCTGCCCGCCGAGCGCCGAAGCGCTGCTCTACGGTATCCTTCTGCTGCAGAAGAAGATCCGCCGCACCGGCACGATCGAGCGGTGAGCGGCATGACCCAGGCGTTGAATGACCTCTCGACCTATCTCGGCGAGAAGCTGATCGGCCGGATCGGCGTGGCGGTGCTCGCCTATGGCGAACTCACCATCTCGGTCGAGCCGCGCGACCTGATCGAGGTGGTGACCTTCCTGCGCGACGACCCGAAGTGCCAGTTCATTTCGATCATCGACGTTTGCGGCGCCGATTATCCATCGCGCGCAAAGCGCTTCGACGTGGTCTATCACCTGCTGTCGCCGAGACAGAATATCCGCGTCCGCATCAAGGTCCAGGCCGACGAAGAGACGCTGGTGCCGTCGATCACCGGGATTTATCCCGGCGCCGACTGGTTCGAGCGCGAGACCTACGATCTCTACGGCGTGCTATTTTCAGGCCATCCGGATCTGCGGCGGATTTTGACCGATTACGGCTTTGAAGGCCATCCGCTGCGCAAGGACTTTCCGCTGACCGGCTTCGTCGAGGTGCGTTACGACGACGAAGCCAAGCGCGTCATCTACGAGCCGGTGGAGCTCAAGCAGGAATTCCGCAATTTCGATTTTCTGTCTCCGTGGGAAGGTACGGATTACGTGCTTCCGGGGGATGAAAAGGCAAAGCAGTAAATGGCTGAAACCTCCGTTCGCAACTTCAACATCAATTTTGGCCCGCAACACCCTGCGGCGCATGGCGTTTTGCGCCTCGTGCTGGAGCTTGACGGCGAAGTCGTCGATCGCGTCGATCCGCATATCGGGCTGTTGCACCGCGGCACGGAAAAGCTGATCGAGGCCAAGACTTATCTGCAGGCCGTGCCCTATCTCGACCGGCTCGATTATTGCGCGCCGATGAACCAGGAGCACGCCTTTGCGCTCGCCGCCGAGCGGCTGCTCGGCATCGAGGTGCCGAAGCGCGGCCAGTTGATCCGAGTGCTCTATTCGGAAATCGGCCGCATCATGTCGCACATCCTCAACGTGACGACGCAGGCGATGGATGTCGGCGCGCTGACGCCGCCGCTGTGGGGCTTCGTCGAACGCGAAAAGCTGATGGTGTTCTATGAGCGTGCCAGCGGCTCGCGCATGCACGCGGCCTATTTCCGCCCCGGCGGCGTGCATCAGGACCTGCCGCAGAAGCTGATCGAGGACATCGGCAGCTGGATCGACCCGTTCCTGAAATCGCTCGACGACCTCGACTCACTCTTGACCGGCAACCGCATCTTCAAGCAGCGCAATGTCGACATCGCGACGGTGTCTCTGGCCGACGCCTGGGCCTGGGGTTTTTCCGGCGTCATGGTGCGCGGCTCGGGTGCACCCTGGGACCTGCGCAAATCGCAGCCCTATGAATGTTACGCCGAGATGGATTTCGACATTCCGATCGGCAAGAACGGTGACTGTTTCGACCGCTATCTGGTGCGCATGGAAGAGATGCGCCAGTCGGCCAAGATCATGCGCCAATGCGTCGACCTGTTGCTCGGTAAGGAGGGCAGCGGGCCGGTGTCCAACCTCGACGGCAAGGTGGTGCCGCCGAAGCGCGCGGCGATGAAGCGCTCGATGGAAGCGCTGATCCATCACTTCAAGCTCTACACCGAAGGCTACCGCGTGCCGGCCGGCGAGGTCTATGCCGCCGTCGAGGCGCCGAAGGGCGAGTTCGGCGTCTATCTGGTCTCCGACGGCACCAACAAGCCCTATCGCTGCAAGCTGCGCGCGCCGGGTTTTGCCCATCTCCAGGCCATGGATTTCCTGTGCCGCGGCCACATGCTGGCCGACGTCACCGCTGTGCTTGGTTCCCTCGATATCGTGTTTGGTGAGGTCGATCGGTGATGATGGGAATGGCTCGACCGTCAAAGGCGTTTCTGGCCGCGGCATGCCTTGCGGCTTCCGCTGAAGTGTCGCTTGCTGGGTCCGGTGAGGGTCTCTCGTCAACCGATCTTCTCAAAGAGGGGTTCAAGCTTATTGCAGAAGGCGATCTGCTTACAGTCCGTGGCTTGAGCACCCAGACCCCAGCAATGGATGAGGGCATTCTTGTCCATGGCCGGCCGTCGACATCGTCCAACTGCGCGGTTCATGACAACCTCGTAGCGTCATTGATCCCCGAAGAATATCGTTGCAAGCCAATAGCTTGGGTGTATAGCCGCTATGACGGATACATCCGCCTGAAGCGTGGAAATGAAGAGTTCGTATGCGTTTTGGGGCGATCCGAGGATTGCTATCGCGCCTACAGCTCTAATCAGTAGAAACATAGAAGCGAAATCGTAATGTCAGTCCGCCGTCTCGCAGAAGCCAGCCTCCAGCCAGCCTCCTTCGCCTTCAACCGGGCGAATGCGGCGGCGGCGAAGCAGTGGATCAAGAAATATCCGAAGGGGCGCGAGCAATCCGCGGTCATCCCCTTGCTGATGCTGGCGCAGGAACAGGAAGGCTGGGTGACCAAGGCGGCGATCGAGACGATCTCCGACATGCTCGACATGCCCTATATCCGTGGGCTGGAAGTCGCCACCTTCTATACGCAATACCAGCTCAATCCGGTCGGCAGCCGCGCTCATATCCAGGTCTGCGGCACCACGCCCTGCATGCTGCGCGGCTCGGAAGCGCTGATGGATGTGTGCCGCTCGAAGATCCATCACGACCAGTTTCACACCAATGACAAGGGCACGCTGTCGTGGGAGGAGGTCGAGTGCCTCGGCGCCTGCGTCAACGCACCGATGGTGATGATCTTTAGGGATACTTTTGAGGATTTGACGCCGGAGCGGTTTGCCGAGATCATCGACCTCTATGACGCCGGCAAAGGTGCTTCGGTGACGCCAGGACCGCAAAACGGCCGCATCACCTCGGAGCCGGCCAGCGGCCTGACGACCCTCAAGAGCGAAAAGGCGATCCTCAAGGCGACCCGCGACCGGGAAACCAGGGCGGCGGCCAAGGCCGCCAAGGATGCAGAGCCGGCGGCTGCCGCCGCAGCATCAGTTCCGCCAGCTGCTCCTGCGGCGCCGGTTGCGCCCTCGAATGCCAGCAAGCCGAAAACCGATGCGGTCGAGACCAGCCCGGCGCTGAAATCGCCGTCGGCGACAAAAGTCGCGCCCGCGGTGGAGAAGGCGGCGAGCGTCGCAGCGCCTCTGCATTCGGCCGCCAATGCCAATAAGGCCGAGCCGCAGGTCGAGGACGTCTCGAAACAGCGCAAGGGCCCCAAGAACAAGGCCGAGCCGGCGTCTGCCTTCAAGGCGCCGGAGGCCAAGGTTAAACCGGCGAAGGCTGTCGCCAAGGCGGCCAAGCCGTCGCCCGGAAACAAGAGCCGGCCGACCGGCAAGAAGCCGGTCTGAGGAACGAGCAATGCTTCAGGACAGAGACCGCATCTTCAACAACATCTACGGCCGCTTCGACAAGTCGCTGGCCGGCGCCATGGCGCGCGGCGCCTGGGACAACACGCCCGGCATCGTTGCCAAGGGGCGCGAGTGGATCGTCAACGAGATGAAGGCATCGGGCCTGCGCGGCCGCGGCGGTGCCGGTTTCCCGACCGGGCTCAAATGGTCGTTCATGCCCAAACAAAGCGACGGCCGGCCGAGCTATCTCGTCGTCAATGCCGACGAGTCCGAGCCCGGTACCTGCAAGGACCGCGACATACTGCGCCACGACCCGCACACGCTGGTCGAAGGCTGCCTGCTTGCCGGCTTCGCCATGGGCGCGGTCGCAGCCTACATCTATGTGCGCGGCGAGTTCATCCGCGAGCGCGAGGCGCTGCAGCGCGCCATCGACGAGGCCTATGCGGCCAAGCTGATCGGCAAGAACAACACATCCGGCTACGATTTCGACATCTACATGCATCACGGCGCCGGCGCCTATATCTGCGGCGAGGAGACGGCGCTGCTCGAAAGCCTCGAGGGCAAAAAGGGCCAGCCGCGGCTGAAGCCGCCATTTCCGGCAAATGTCGGCCTCTATGGCTGCCCGACGACAGTCAACAATGTCGAGTCCATCGCTGTCGCGCCGACCATCCTGCGCCGCGGTGCCGCCTGGTTCTCGTCCTTCGGCCGGCCCAACAATGTCGGCACCAAGCTGTTCTGCATCTCCGGCCACGTCAACAATCCGTGCACGGTCGAAGAGGCGATGTCGATCCCGTTCCGCGAGCTGATCGAGACGCATTGCGGCGGCATTCGCGGCGGCTGGGACAATCTGCTGGCGGTCATTCCGGGCGGCGCCTCGGTGCCGCTGGTGCCGGCCGAGCAGATCATCGACGCGCCGATGGATTTCGACGCGCTGCGCGACCTGAAATCGGGCCTCGGCACGGCGGCTGTCATCGTCATGGACAAATCGACCGATATCGTGAAAGCGATCGCGCGGCTGTCCTATTTCTACAAGCACGAGAGCTGCGGCCAGTGCACGCCCTGCCGTGAGGGCACCGGCTGGATGTGGCGGGTGATGGAACGGCTGGTGCGCGGTGAGGCGCAGAAGCGCGAGATCGACATGCTGCTCGACGTGACGAAGCAGGTCGAGGGCCACACGATCTGTGCGCTGGGCGATGCGGCAGCATGGCCGATCCAGGGCCTGATGCGGCATTTCCGCGGCGAGGTGGAGCGGCGCATCGACGAGTTTTCGCGCAACGCACATCGCGCCGAACCGGTGCTGGCGGCGGCGGAATAGAAGAATTCAAAAAATTGCGGGCGAATGCCCGAAACGAGGAAACGAGCGCGGGGCAGACGGAAACGACCAGGAGACCACCTATGTCGCTGTTTTCGACACCCGACGATTTTACGCCCGATATGGACCCGTTGTTGAAGATGAACCAGGATCTGACCAGGATGATGCCGAAGGAGATGGCCAATGCCGTCAATCTCCTGGCGCATCCTGTCGCGGGCGCGGCGGCGATGACGGCACTCGGCATCGGCCTTGCCAACCACGCCTTTGGCATCTGGATGGGCGTGCTTTCAGGCGCGGCCGAGACCTCGCAGCGGCTTTGGCAGCCAGTCGCCGAGGATTTCGAGGCGCGAATGGAACGCGTTTCCGCGACCGGCAAAAGCTCATCGATAAAGGCGCGCGCGGCGACCAAAACCCTGATTGCCGAAGCGCAGTCCTTCGCCAACGATGTGACCGATATTGCGACGAGCACCGCTGCGCGGAGCTTGGCGAATGGCAGCACCGTTGCAGCGGATGCGTCGGCCGGGCTGATGCCGGAGGATTTCAAGCAGCCCAAGCCGATGGATCGGCCAGCCAAGCCCGCCGACCTCAAGGCGATATCGGGCATCGGGCCGAAACTGGAAAAGGTGCTGAACGGCCTTGGCATTTGGACATACGCCCAGATCGCCGCGTGGACGCCGCAAGAGATCGCCTGGGTCGAAGATTACCTGTCGTTGAAGGGCCGCATCGGCCGTGACGGCTGGATCGGTCAGGCGGCCGCGTTGGCCGGGGCCAAAAAGTGAATTCAATATCGTGCGCGGTCTCGGCTGCGCCCGGAAGGAAAGATTGCGGAACGTCCGCAGGGGTTTGAGGCGAAATGGCAAAGCTCAAGGTCGACGGGAAAGAGATCACTGTACCCGACCATTACACGCTGCTGCAGGCGGCCGAGGACGCCGGCGCGGAAGTGCCGCGCTTCTGCTTCCACGAGCGGCTGTCGATCGCCGGCAATTGCCGCATGTGCCTAATTGAGGTGAAGGGCGGCCCGCCCAAGCCGCAGGCATCCTGCGCCATGGGCGTGCGCGACCTGCGCCCCGGCCCGAACGGCGAGCCGCCGGAAATCTTCACCAACACGCCGATGGTCAAGAAGGCGCGCGAAGGCGTGATGGAATTCCTGCTGATCAACCATCCGCTGGACTGCCCGATCTGCGACCAGGGCGGCGAGTGCGACCTGCAGGACCAGGCGATGGCGTTCGGAGTCGATTCCTCGCGCTACCATGAGAACAAGCGGGCGGTCGAAGACAAGTATATCGGGCCGCTGGTCAAGACGATCATGAACCGCTGCATCCATTGCACGCGCTGCGTCCGCTTCACCACCGAGATTGCGGGCATATCCGAGCTCGGCCTGATCGGCCGCGGCGAGGATGCCGAGATCACCACCTATCTCGAAAGCGCGATGACTTCGGAACTGCAGGGCAATGTCATCGACCTTTGCCCGGTCGGTGCGCTGACCTCCAAACCCTACGCCTTCCAGGCACGGCCGTGGGAACTGACCAAGACCGAATCCATCGACGTGATGGACGCTGTCGGCTCGGCGATCCGAGTCGATAGCCGAGGCCGCGAAGTGATGCGCATCCTGCCGCGTACCAACGAGGCGGTGAACGAGGAGTGGATTTCCGACAAGACCCGCTTCATCTGGGACGGTTTGCGCACGCAGCGCCTCGACCGCCCCTATGTGCGCAAGGACGGCAGACTGGCCCCGGCAAGCTGGGCCGAGGCTTTTGCCGCGATCAAGGAAGCGGTGTCGAATGCGGCACCCGAAAAGATCGGTGCCATTGCCGGCGATCTCGCAGCCGTCGAGGAGATCTACGCGCTGAAGCTTCTGATGGCTTCGCTCGGCTCGAAGAACACCGACTGCCGCCAGGACGGCGCCGCACTCGATCCGTCGCTCGGCCGGGCGAGCTATGTCTTCAACCCGACCATCGAAGGCATCGAACAGGCCGATGCGGTGCTGATCATCGGCGCCAATCCGCGCTTCGAGGCATCCTTGCTCAACGCCCGCATCCGCAAGCGCTGGCGGGCCGGCAATCTGCCGGTCGGCGTCATCGGCGATGTCGGCGATACGCGCTATGATTACGAGCAGCTCGGCGCCGGGCCGGAATCGCTGAAGGATCTGGCCGACGGTAACGGCAAGTTCTTCCAGCTGCTGAAGAAGGCGACGCATCCGCTGATCATCGTCGGCCAGGGTGCGCTGGCGCGTCCGGACGGGGCGGCCGTGCTCGGCCAGGCGGCGAAGCTCGCCGTCGCCGTCAATGCCGCTAGGGCCGACTGGAACGGCTTTGCCGTGCTGCACACCGCCGCGGCACGCGTCGGCGGCCTCGATGTCGGCTTTGTGCCGGGCGAGGGCGGCAGGAACGTCGCCGGCATGCTGGGCGAGACCGATGTGCTGTTCCTGCTCGGCGCCGACGAAATCGATATGGCCAAGACCGGCGGCGCTTTCGTCGTCTATATCGGCACGCATGGCGACAAGGGCGCACACCGCGCCAACGTCATCCTGCCGGGAGCCGCCTATACCGAGAAGTCGGGCACCTTCGTCAACACCGAAGGCCGCGTGCAGCAGACCAACCGGGCCGGCTTCGCGCCCGGCGAGGCGCGCGAAGACTGGGCGATCCTTCGGGCACTGTCGGATGTGCTCGGCAAGAAGCTACCGTTCGATTCGCTGCCGCAGCTACGCGCAAAGCTCTATGCGGAATACCCGCATCTTGCCCGCATCGACCATGTCGCGGCCGGCGACCCGGCCGACATCGCCAGGGTTGCCAAGCTCGGCGGGCGGCTGAACAAGGGCACCTTCACCTCGCCGGTCAAGGATTTCTACCTGACCAACCCGATCGCGCGGGCTTCCGCGGTGATGGCCGAATGCTCGGCTTTGGCGAAGAACGGCTTCAGGCAGGCGGCGGAGTAGACATGGACACCTTCTTCTCCTTCTACGTGCTGCCGGCGCTGCTGATCCTTTTGAAGTCGGTCGTGCTGATCGTCGTTCTGTTGATCTTCGTCGCCTATGTGCTTTACGCCGACCGCAAGATCTGGGCGGCGGTGCAATTGCGCCGAGGCCCGAATGTCGTTGGCCCATGGGGCACACTGCAGGCCTTCGCCGATCTGCTGAAATTCGTCTTCAAGGAGCCGGTCATCCCGTCCGGCGCCAACAAGGGCGTTTTCCTGCTGGCGCCTTTGGTGTCGGCGGTGCTGGCGATCTCCGCCTGGGCAGTCATACCGGTCAATGAAGGCTGGGCGATCGCCAACGTCAATGTCGGCATCCTCTATGTCTTCGCCATCTCCTCGCTCGAGGTCTATGGCGTCATCATGGGCGGCTGGGCCTCCAATTCGAAATACCCGTTCCTCGGCGCACTGCGCTCGGCGGCGCAGATGGTGTCCTACGAGGTCTCGATCGGCTTCGTCATCGTCACCGTGCTGCTTTGCGTCGGCTCGCTCAACCTGTCCGACATCGTCTTGTCGCAACAGGACGGGCTGGGCACGCGGCTCGGCCTGCCCAACACCTTCCTCGACTGGCATTGGCTGTCGCTGTTCCCGATGTTCATCGTCTTCTTCATCTCGGCGTTGGCCGAGACCAACCGGCCGCCCTTCGACCTTGTGGAAGCCGAATCGGAACTCGTCGCCGGCCATATGGTCGAATATTCCTCGACGCCGTTCCTGTTGTTCTTCCTCGGCGAATATGTCGCCGTCGTCCTGATGTGCGCACTGGCCACCATATTGTTCCTCGGCGGATGGCTGCCGCCCTTCGACTTCGCACCCTTCACCTGGGTGCCGGGGCTCATCTGGTTCGTGCTCAAGGTCTGCCTGGTGTTCTTCATGTTCTCCATGGTGAAGGCGTTCGTGCCGCGCTATCGCTACGACCAGCTGATGCGGCTCGGCTGGAAAGTCTTCCTGCCGATCTCGCTGTTCATGGTGGTCGCCACCGCCGCCTTTCTCAAACTCACCGGGTTTGCCTGATGTCAGCATTATCCCAGGCCGCCAAGTCACTGCTTTTGCAGGATTTCGTCAGCGCTTTCTTCCTGTCGATGCGCCAGTTCTTCGCGCCGAAGGAGACGATCAACTATCCGCATGAAAAGGGGCCGGTCAGCCCGCGCTTCCGCGGCGAACATGCGCTGCGCCGCTATCCGAACGGCGAGGAACGCTGCATCGCCTGCAAACTGTGCGAGGCGATCTGCCCGGCACAGGCCATCACCATCGAAGCCGGCCCACGCCGCAACGACGGCACACGGCGCACCGTGCGCTACGACATCGATATGGTGAAATGCATTTATTGCGGCTTCTGCCAGGAAGCCTGCCCGGTCGACGCCATTGTCGAGGGGCCGAATTTCGAATTCGCGACGGAAACGCGCGAGGAGCTTTATTACGACAAGGACAGGCTCCTGGCCAATGGCGACCGCTGGGAGCGTGAGCTGGCGCGCAACATCTCGCTGGATGCGCCTTACCGCTGATATTTGACGCATGGACGGGGCGAGGGGCCTGGTTTAAGGAACACGCAACTTGCCGACCGGAGGCGGTGGCAAAAAACAGGACGAACGTCCTGTTCTGACAGGAAACCCGGGGGAACCCATGCTGAGTGGACTAGAGGCGGCCTTTTTCTACCTCTTCGCCTTTGTCGCGGTGGCATCGGCGTTCATGGTCATTTCGGCGCGCAATCCCGTGCATTCGGTGCTGTTCCTGATCCTGACCTTCTTCAACGCCGCCGGCCTGTTCATGCTGACCGGCGCCGAGTTCCTGGCGATGATCCTGCTCGTCGTCTATGTCGGCGCGGTGCTGGTGCTGTTCCTGTTCGTCGTCATGATGCTCGACGTCGACTTCGCCGAAATGAAGGAAGGCGCCCTGCAATATGCACCGATCGGCGCGCTGGTCGGGCTGATCCTGGCGGCGGAGCTGATCGTGGTGCTCGGCGGCTATACATTCGCGCCGAAACTGGCGGCGACGGTCGCGAAACCCATTCCGGACCTGGCCGCGCGGTCGAACACGGCAGCGCTCGGCGACATCCTCTATACGGATTACCTCTATTACTTCCAGGTAGCGGGGCTGGTGCTGCTGGTCGCCATGATCGGCGCCATCGTGCTGACGCTGCGCCACAAGCCGGGCGTCAAGCGGCAGTCGATCGCCGCCCAGGTCGGCCGCACGGCGGCAACCGGAGTGGAAATCCGCAAGGTCAAGACGGGCGAAGGAGTCTGAGATGGTCGTCGGCATCGCGCACTACCTGACCGTATCGGCGATCCTGTTCACGCTCGGCGTGTTCGGCATCTTCCTGAACCGCAGGAACGTCATCGTCATCCTGATGTCGATCGAGCTGATCCTGCTTGCGGTCAACATCAATTTCGTCGCCTTTTCGGCGGCGCTCGGCGATTTGGTCGGCCAGGTGTTCGCACTGTTCGTGCTGACGGTCGCGGCGGCCGAAGCGGCGATCGGCCTTGCCATTCTCGTCGTCTTCTTCCGCAACCGCGGCTCGATCGCGGTCGAAGACGTGAACATGATGAAGGGTTGACGGAACCACCATGTATCAGGCCATCGTCTTCCTTCCGCTGCTCGGCTTTCTGATCGTCGGCCTGTTCGGCACCTCGCTCGGGGCCAAGGCTTCCGAATACATCACCTCGGGCTTCCTGGTGATCGCGGCCGTGCTGTCGTGGGTCGCCTTCTTCTCGGTTGGCTTCGGCGGCGGAGAGGTGTTCACCGTGCCGGTGATGCGCTGGATCCAGTCGGGCGGGCTGGAGGCGTCCTGGGCGCTCAGGATCGACACGCTGACGGTGGTGATGCTGGTAGTTGTCAACACGGTGTCGTCGCTGGTCCATATCTACTCGATCGGCTACATGCATCACGATCCGGACCGGCCGCGCTTCTTCGCCTATCTGTCGCTGTTTACCTTCGCCATGCTGATGCTGGTGACGGCCGACAACCTCGTGCAGATGTTCTTCGGCTGGGAAGGCGTCGGCCTTGCCTCCTATCTGCTGATCGGCTTCTGGTACAAGAAGCCGTCGGCCAATGCGGCTGCGATCAAGGCCTTCGTCGTCAACCGCGTCGGCGATTTCGGCTTTGCGCTCGGCATATTCGGCGTGTTCGTGCTGTTCGGCTCGGTCAATCTCGGCACCATCTTCGCCAATGCGGCGACGTTCATTCCGGCGGAAGGCGCGCCGCAAGGCCCGGCCGTGCTGACCTTCCTCGGCTATGCGCTCGACAAGCAGGCTGCGATGACGGTTGTCTGCCTGCTCCTGTTCATGGGCGCCATGGGCAAGTCGGCGCAGGTGCCGCTTCACACCTGGCTGCCGGATGCCATGGAAGGCCCGACGCCGGTCTCGGCACTGATCCATGCCGCGACCATGGTGACGGCAGGCGTGTTCATGCTGGCGCGGTTGTCGCCGCTGTTCGAGCTGTCGCATTCGGCATTGACCGTGGTCACTTTCATCGGCGCCTTCACCGCCTTCTTCGCGGCGACAGTCGGTCTCGTCCAGAACGACATCAAGCGCGTCATCGCCTATTCGACCTGTTCGCAGCTCGGCTACATGTTCGTGGCGCTCGGCGTCGGCGCCTATGGCGCGGCGATCTTCCATCTGTTCACGCACGCCTTCTTCAAGGCGCTGCTGTTCCTCGGCTCGGGCTCGGTCATCCACGCCGTCTCCGACGAGCAGGACATGCGCAAGATGGGCGGCCTGAGGACGCTCATTCCGAAAACGTACTGGATGATGGTGATCGGCACGCTGGCGCTGACCGGTGTCGGCATCCCGGTAACGATCATCGGCACGGCCGGCTTCTTTTCCAAGGACGCCATCATCGAAGCGGCCTTCGCCGGCCACAATGCGGTCGCCGCGTTTGCCTTCATATTGCTGGTCATTGCTGCCTGCTTCACCTCCTTCTACTCCTGGCGGCTGATCTTCATGACCTTCCACGGCGAGCCGCGGGCCAGCCACGAGGTCATGCACCATGTCCATGAATCGCCGCCGGTCATGCTGGTGCCGCTGTTCATCCTGGCGGCGGGCGCGCTGTTTGCCGGCGTGATCTTCCACGGCGCCTTCTTCGGCGAGGGCTATGCCGAATTCTGGAAGGCGTCGCTGTTCACGCTGCCGGACAACCACATCCTGCACGAAATCCACGAAGTGCCGTTGTGGGTCGAGCTGTCACCGTTCATCGCCATGCTGATCGGCTTTGCGATTGCCTGGCAGTTCTATATTCGCGCGCCGGAAATGCCTCGGAGCGTCGCCGCCAACCATCGCCTGCTCTACGCCTTCCTGCTCAACAAATGGTATTTCGACGAGCTCTACGACTTCCTGTTCGTGCGGCCGGCAAAGCGCCTCGGCAGCTTCCTGTGGAAGACCGGCGACGGCACCGTCATCGACGGGCTCGGGCCGGACGGCATTTCGGCGCGCGTCGTCGACGTCACCAACCGGGTCGTCAAGCTGCAGACCGGCTATCTTTACCACTATGCCTTCGCCATGCTGATCGGCGTTGCCGCACTCGTCACCTGGATGATGCTCTGATGACCGCCTGGCCGATCCTATCGCTGGTCACCTTCCTGCCGCTGGTTGGTGTGCTGCTCATCCTTTTCGTGCGTGACGACAGCGAGAACGCGCGCCGCAACATCCGCGCCATCGCGCTGTTCACGACCGCGTTCACCTTCGTGGTTTCGCTGTTTATCTGGACCGGCTTCGACAATTCGCAGCCCGGCTTCCAGTTCGTCGAGAAGTTTGCCTGGCTGGATTCCGGCATCTCCTATCATATGGGCGTAGACGGCATCTCCATGCTGTTCGTCATCCTGACCACCTTCCTGATGCCGCTCTGCATCCTCGCCTCGTGGGAATCGATCGAGAAGCGCGTCAAGGCCTATATGATCGCCTTCCTGCTGCTCGAGACGCTGATGATCGGCGTGTTCTGCGCGCTCGACATCGTCTTGTTCTATGTCTTCTTCGAAGCCGGCCTGATCCCGATGTTCATCATCATCGGCGTGTGGGGCGGCAAGCGGCGCGTCTATGCCTCGTTCAAGTTCTTCCTCTATACGCTGGCCGGCTCGGTGCTGATGCTGCTCGCCATCATGGCGATGTTCTTCCAGTCCGGCACCACCGACATCCCGACGCTTCTGACCCACAACTTCCCGGCCAATATGCAGACTTGGCTATGGCTTGCCTTCTTCGCGTCCTTCGCGGTGAAGATGCCGATGTGGCCGGTGCACACCTGGCTGCCGGACGCGCATGTCGAGGCGCCGACGGCCGGCTCGGTGATCCTGGCCGCCATCCTGCTCAAGATGGGTGGGTACGGCTTCCTGCGCTTTTCGCTGCCGATGTTTCCGATCGCATCCGAAATGTTCGCGCCGCTGATCTTCACGCTCTCCGTTGTCGCCATCATCTACACCTCGCTGGTGGCGCTGATGCAGGAGGACATGAAGAAGCTGATCGCCTATTCGTCGGTCGCTCACATGGGCTTCGTTACCATGGGCATCTTCGCGATGAACCAGGAAGGCGTCCAGGGTTCGATCTTTCAGATGCTGTCGCACGGCCTGGTCTCCGGCGCGCTGTTCCTCTGCGTCGGCGTCGTCTACGACCGCATGCATACGCGTGACATCGACGCCTATGGCGGGTTGGTCAACAACATGCCGAAATATGCAACCGTGTTCATGATCTTCACCATGGCCAATGTCGGCCTGCCCGGCACCAGCGGCTTCGTCGGCGAGTTCCTGACCATGCTCGGCGTGTTCCGGGTCAACACCTGGGTAGCGTTCTTCGCCGCCACCGGCGTCATCCTTTCGGCGGCCTATGCGCTCTGGCTCTACCGCAAGGTGATCTTCGGCGCGCTGACCAAGGAAAGCCTGAAAGGCCTGCTCGACCTGTCGACGCGCGAGAAGGTGATCATCTATCCGCTGGTCGCGCTGGTCATCTTCTTCGGCGTCTATCCGGCGCCGATCTTCGACGCGACCGCCGAATCGGTCAAGGCGCTCGTTACCAATGTCACCGCATCCATCGGCGCCGCGCAGACCGCGGCGGCGAACTGACTGGGGGTTTTGCGAACCATGACGCCGGACCTTCTCTCAAGCCTGTCGCTCTCGACGCCAGAGCTGATCCTCGCCATCGGCGCCTTGGCGCTGTTGATGCTCGGCGCCTATTCGCGCGCCAACACCACTGTCACGGTGAGCGGCCTTGCCGTCGCCGTGCTGGTGATCGCCGGCGCCTGGCTGGTCTTTTCGCCGGGACAGGGCAACGCCTATGGCGAAGCCTTCATCCAGGATCCGTTCGCCCGCTTCATGAAGGTGCTGGCGCTGGTCGGCTCGGCGGTGACGCTGGTCATGTCGGTCCGCTTTGCCCAGGTGGAGCGTTTCGACAAGTTCGAATATCCGGTGCTGATCCTGCTCTGCACGCTCGGCATGATGCTGATGATCTCGGCCAACGGCATGATCGGGCTCTATCTCGGCCTCGAGCTGCAATCGCTGGCGATCTACGTGCTGGCGGCGATCAACCGGGACAATCTGCGCTCGACCGAGGCCGGGCTGAAGTATTTCGTCCTTGGCGCGCTGTCGTCGGGCATGCTCCTTTACGGTATCTCGCTGGTCTACGGCTACACCGGCAACACCGGCTTCCAGGAGATCGCCACGGCGCTGAGCGGCGGTGAGCGCCAGCTTGGGCTCGTCTTCGGCCTGGTTTTCGTGCTGGCCGGCCTTGCCTTCAAGATCTCGGCGGTGCCGTTCCATATGTGGACGCCCGACGTCTATGAAGGCGCGCCGACGCCGGTGACGGCTTTTCTGGCGGCGGCACCGAAGATGGCGGCGATGGCGCTGATGGTGCGCGTCACCATGGGCGCCTTCAAGCCGATCGCCGCCGACTGGCAGCAGATCATCGTCTTCATCTCGATCGCCTCGATGGCGCTTGGCGCCTTTGCGGCCATCGGCCAGACCAACATCAAACGGCTGATGGCCTATTCCTCCATCGGCCATATGGGTTATGCGCTGGTCGGCCTTGCCGCGAACAGCCAGGACGGCGTGCGCGGCGTCGCCATCTACATGCTGATCTATCTGGTGATGACGCTCGGCACCTTCGCCTTCATCCTCGCCATGCGGCGCAAGGAGGGCAATGTCGAGCAGATCAGCGATCTCGCCGGCCTGTCGGCGACCAATCCGATCGTGGCGACGATCCTCACCATCCTGATGTTCTCGCTGGCCGGCATCCCGCCGCTCGCCGGCTTCTGGGGGAAATGGTACGTGTTCCTCGCCGCCATCAATGCCAACCTCTACGCGCTGGCGATCATCGGCGTGCTCGCCTCTGTGGTGGGCGCCTACTATTATCTGCGTATCATCAAGATCATGTGGTTCGACGAACCGGTCGGCGGCTTCGTGCCGATGGCGTCCGAACTGCGCGTCGTGCTCGGTGTCTGTGGCGCCTTCGTGCTGTTCTACGTGCTGATCGGCGGTCCGATCGGAACCTACGCGGCAGCCGCGGCCAAGACCTTCTTCTAACGGAATGACGTTCAGGCTGGCCCCAACCGCGGCTTCGGACGGGTTCCGGCTCGAGGCGCACGACACGGTCGGCTCCACCAACGCGCTGGCGCTGGAGCACGCACGGGCCGGCGATCCGGGCAAACTCTGGGTCGTCTCCAAAAAGCAGGAAGCCGGGCGTGGCCGCCGTGGCCGCGCCTGGGCGACGCCCGAGGGCAATCTGGCAGCGACGTTGCTGGTGATCACCAACACCGAGCTTCGACTTGCCGCGACGCTCGGCTTCGTTGCCGGACTGGCGCTGGCCGACGCGCTCGACGCCGTCGTGCCGAAAGGCAGGATCGCGATCGGCCTCGATGGTGCGAGCCAAGGCAAGAACCGTTTCGAACTGAAATGGCCGAACGATGTGCTTGCCTCGGGCGCCAAGCTCGCCGGCATCCTGCTGGAATCGGCGATGCTGGATGGCGACCGTTCGGCGGTGGCTGTCGGTATCGGCGTCAACGTGGTGGCATACCCTCAGGATTTGCCTTATCCAGCGACGTCGCTAAGCGCGCTGGGGTCTGCTTGCGATGCCGAGACGCTGTTTCTGGCGCTGTCGGATGCCTGGAGCGAGAATGCGCGGCTGTGGAACGAAGGGCGTGGGCTTGCCGCCGTCAGGCGGCGCTGGCTGGCGCGTGCGGCGGGGCTTGGCGGGCAGGTTGCTGTCAGAATTGACGGTAATGTGGTGCGCGGCACCTTCGAGACCATTGACGAGGACTGCCGTTTCGTGATCCGCGACGATCAAGGTTCGGTTCTGACAATCGCCGCCGGCGACGTGCATTTCGGCGCGGTTGCCTCGGCCGGCGTTTGACTGGCCAATACGTTTGACTGGCCAGGTATTTGACCAGCTTGAATTTGACCGGCCGACAATTTTGACCGGCCCACAATTTTGACCGGCCCACAATTTTGACCGGCAAGGAAGGAAAGACCATGGCGATAGCGGAAAACGCCGAACTTGTCTTCGTGCCGCTCGGCGGTGTCGGCGAGATCGGCATGAACTTCGCCCTCTACGGCTATGGGCCGGCCAAAGCGCGCGAATGGATCGTCGTCGACGTCGGCGTCACTTTTCCCGATGCAACCCTGCCCGGCGTCGACCTGGTTCTGCCCGACACGCGTTTCATCGAGGAGAATGTCGCCAATCTGCGCGGCATCGTCATCACCCATGCGCATGAGGACCATTACGGCGCGCTCCACGACATCTGGCCGAAGCTCAAGGCGCCGGTGTGGATGACGCCGTTCAGCGCCGGCCTGCTGGAAGCCAAGCGGCAGGGCGAGCAAGGGGCGCCGAAGATCCCGGTGACGATCTACCGGGCCGGCGAGAAATTCACCGTCGGCCCGTTCGAGATCGAGGCCATCCCTGTTGCGCACTCCATTCCCGAACCGATGTCGCTGGCGATCACGACGCCGGCCGGCGTCGTCATCCATACCGGCGACTGGAAGATCGATCCGGCGCCGACGGTCGGGCCGATGACCGACGAGGCGCGCTTCCGAGCCTATGGCGACAAGGGTGTGCTGGCGCTGGTCTGCGATTCCACCAATGCGATGCGGGAAGGGGAATCGCCGTCCGAAGTGGCGGTGGGCGAGGGCCTCAAGAGCGTCATCCAGAACGCCAAGGGCCGGGTCGCCGTCACCAGCTTCTCCTCCAATGTCGGGCGTATCGTCTCCATCGCCAAGGCGGCGCGGGATGCCGGCCGCCAGTGCCTGGTGATTGGCCGCTCGATGAAGCGCGTCATCGATGTGGCTGATGAACTCGGCTATATGGACGGGTTGCCGGAATTCATCGCCGAGGAGGATTACGGCTTCATCCCGCGCGAAAACCTCGTCATCATCTGCACCGGCAGCCAGGGCGAGCCGCTTGCCGCACTTGCCAAGCTGTCGCGCGACGAGATGAAGTCGGTGGCGCTGACGGCCGGCGACACGGTGGTGTTTTCCTCGCGCACCATTCCCGGCAACGAGAAGGCGATCCTCGAAATCAAGAACCGCCTGATCGATCTCGGCATCAAGATCATCGAGGACGGCGATGCGCTGGTGCATGTCTCCGGCCATCCACGCCGCAGCGAATTGCGCAAGATGTATGAATGGGTGCGGCCGCAGATCGGCGTTCCCGTGCATGGCGAAGCGGCGCATCTGGTGGCGCAGGGCTCGCTGATGTCGACGTCCGGCATCGGCCAGGTCGCGCAGGTGCGCGACGGCGACATGCTCAGGCTGTATCCGGGTGCCGCCGCCATCATCGACCAGGTGCCGTTCGGCCGCATCTACAAGGACGGAAGGCTGATCGGCACCGACCAGGCGATGGGCATTCGCGACCGCCGCAAGCTGTCCTTTGCCGGCCATGTCGCCGTCAATGTCGTGCTCGACGACAAATACGAG
This sequence comes from Mesorhizobium sp. LSJC280B00, assembly GCF_000502835.1. Classification (GTDB taxonomy): domain Bacteria; phylum Pseudomonadota; class Alphaproteobacteria; order Rhizobiales; family Rhizobiaceae; genus Mesorhizobium. Next base: position 230,445 of record NZ_AYVL01000008.1, on the reverse strand, counting down.
CTTGCCGGCGATCCCGATCTCGTCGCCATCGGCGTCGCCGAGGCCGACGGCAGCGGCGAGAGCCTGGAAGACCTGATGATCGATGCGGCAATCGGCGCCGTGGACTCCATCCCCCGCCAGCGCCGAAAAGACCTCGACCTGGTCCAGGAGGCAGTGCGGCGCGCGGTGCGCGGCGCGGCCAACGAAGCCTGGGGCAAGAAGCCGCTGGTGACGGTGTTCGTCACGAGGTGACGAACAAGGGAGTAGGGGAGTAGGGCAGTAAGGGAGTAGGGAAGTAGGAGGTAGGAGCGCAAACAGATGCACTTCTAGATCCTTTTTTCCCTACTCCCCTACTGCCTTACTCCCCTACTCCCCTAACCCGGGAGTACGCTATGCTCGGACGCCTCAACCATGTCGCGCTTGCGGTGCCGGATCTGGCCGCGGCTGCGGCGGTCTATCGCGATACGCTTGGCGCTCGCGTGACCGCGCCGCAGGCGCTGCCGGAGCATGGCGTTACGGTGGTGTTCGTCGACGTCGGCAACACCAGGATCGAGTTGCTCGAGCCGCTCGGCGAAGCCTCGCCGATCGCCGCATTCCTCGCGAAGAATCCGTCCGGCGGCATGCACCATGTCTGCTATGAGGTGGACGACATTGTTGCGGCGCACGACCGTCTCAAGGCCAGCGGCGCGCGCGTGCTGGGCGACGGCAATCCGAAGATCGGCGCACATGGCAAGCCGGTATTGTTTCTGCACCCCAAGGATTTCTTCGGCACGCTGGTCGAACTGGAGCAAGCATGAGTTGGGTTTCGTTTGTCGCCCTGTTCTTCGCCACATGGTGGGTGGTGTTGTTCGCCGTCCTGCCGTTCAGCATGCGGACGCAGGACGAGGATCGGGACGTGACGCTTGGCACGGTTCCGAGCGCACCGCGCGGACCGCACATGCTGCGCGCGGCGCTGCGCACGACGATCGTCACGCTGGTCCTCATGGGTATCTTCTACGGCATCACGAGAGGGCTTGGCCTCGGTATCGACGACATCCCGCACATCGTGCCGGATTTCAACCAGAGCCCAGCGCATTAGCCGGCTACCTACCGTGTCCGACTATCCCAGCCTAGCCGAGGCTCTGAAATCAAGCTGAGCCAGCAAGGTCAATCCAAAGTAAAGGCCGGGGCGGGTTTGGGCTGACGCAACGTCATGTAGTTTGGTAATCTGTCGTGCTAACCAAATGATTGCACAAAAAAAATGCAAGGCGCGAGGCCTTGCAATTTAAACGCGTCCGATCTGTTTCCGGTGTCCGGCGGCAGCGGGTTACCGCGCCTAGATCGCATCCTCCCAAGACTTTGACCGCGTAGGAGGGCAGATTTTTCTCCGCCCTCTCGGTTATGGGGGCACACTAGCCTAAGGCGGGTGAAAATGTCACGAAGAATTTTGCCCGGAAACAGGCAATCTCGTGCTGCAGTGCACAATAGTACGGCAGGCGTTGCTTGCGAAACGCCCAGCAAGCCGTGTGCGGCAATTGCGGCGTCTATGCAGCGCCTGGGCCGGGTTTCCATTCCGCCATGAAATGGCTATGAAGCCGGGGCAAGCAAGCCTGCGCTGCGCCGATTCCGGCGCCGCCATCCTCTCTCACGGACCAGTCCATGCGTTTGTCGCGCTATTTCCTGCCCATTCTCAAAGAAAATCCGCGCGAGGCCGAGATCGTCTCGCATCGGCTGATGCTGCGCGCCGGCATGATCCGCCAGCAGGGGCAGGGCAGCTTTTCCTGGCTGCCGCTCGGCAAGCGGGTGCTGGACAAGGTCTGCCGGATTATTCGCGAGGAGCAGAATCGCGCCGGCGCGCTCGAAATCCTGATGCCGACCATCCAATCGGCCGAGCTGTGGCGCGAAAGTGGCCGCTATGAAGACTACGGCAAGGAGATGCTGCGCATCAAGGACCGGCAAGACCGCGATATGCTCTACGGGCCGACCAACGAGGAGATGGTCACCGAGATCTTCCGCTCCTATGTCAAGTCCTACAAGGACCTGCCGCTCAACCTCTATCACATCCAGTGGAAGTTTCGCGACGAGGTGCGCCCGCGCTTCGGCGTCATGCGTTCGCGCGAGTTCCTGATGAAGGACGCCTATTCCTTCGACCTCGATTATGAAGGCGCCAAGGCCGCCTATAACCGCATGTTCGTGTCCTATCTCAGGACGTTTACGCGCATGGGGCTGCAGGCCATTCCGATGCGCGCCGACACCGGGCCGATCGGCGGCGACCTCAGCCATGAGTTCATCATCCTGGCCGACACCGGCGAGAGCCAGGTGTTTTGCCATCGCGACTATCTTTCGCTGGCAGTGCCCGGGGCGAACACCGATTTTTCGAACGACGCCGAGATCGGCGGCATCGTCAAGACGTGGACGACGCCCTATGCCGCCACCGACGAAATGCATGACGAGGCGGCATGGGAAAAGCTCTCCGAAGGCGACAAGGTCTCGGCGCGCGGCATCGAGGTCGGCCATATCTTCCATTTCGGCGACAAATATTCCAAGCCGATGGGCGCCAAGGTGACCGGCCCGGACGGCAAGGATCATTTTGTCTCTGGCGGTTCCTACGGCATCGGCCCGTCGCGGCTGGTAGCGGCGATCATCGAGGCCAGCCATGACGATAACGGCATCATCTGGCCGGAAGCGGTGGCGCCGTTCGACATCGGCCTGATCAACATGAAGGCTGGCGATGCCGAATGCGACCGCGTCTGCGGCGAGCTGAATGCCGCCTTTGCCGCCGCCGGCAAGGAGGTGCTCTACGACGACACCGACCAGCGGCCGGGCGGCAAGTTCGCCACCGCCGACCTGATCGGGCTCCCGTGGCAGGTGATCGTCGGGCCGCGTGGTGTCGCCGCCGGCGAGGTCGAGATCAAGAACCGCAGGACCGGCGAGCGCGAGACGCTGCCGATTGGCGACGTGAAAAAGCGTTTCGGTGCCGCCGTATGAGTGAAGCGGCAGCAGCCAAACCTTCGGCGGCAGGACCCTTTTCCGGCTTCGAGCGCATGGTGGCGTGGCGCTATCTGCGCTCGCGCCGCAAGGAGACGGTGATCTCGGTGATCGCCTCGATCTCCTTCCTCGGCATCATGCTGGGCGTGGCCACGCTGATCGTCGTCATGGCGGTCATGAACGGCTTTCGTGCCGAACTGCTGACGCGCATCCTTGGCGTCAACGGGCACCTGATCGTGCAGCCGCTCGACATGCCGCTGGAGGACTATGACCAGGTCGCCGGCCGCATCAACGGCGTGCCCGGCGTCAAATATGCCATTCCGCTGATCGACGGGCAGGTGCTGGCGCAAGGCAATGTCGGCGGCGGCACCGGCGCGCTGGTGCGCGGCATACGCGGCGAGGATCTCGGCAAGATCACGATCGTCGCCAACAACATCAAGGCGGGCTCGATCGTCGGCTTCGACACCGGCGAGGGAGTCGCCATCGGCAGCCGCATGGCCGAGAATCTCGGCCTTGTGCTCGGCGATACCATCACGCTGATCTCGCCCGAGGGCGACGTCACGCCGCTCGGCACGACGCCGCGCATGAAAGGCTATCCGATAACCGCGATCTTCGAGGTCGGCATGTCGGAATATGACAGCTCCATCGTCTACATGCCGTTTTCGGAAGCGCAGCTTTATTTCAACATGGACGGCAGGGCGCAGACGATCGAGATCTACGCCGACAATCCCGACAATATCGACGCGCTGAAGCCGAAGGTCGAAGAGGCGTCGCAACGGCCGATCACCCTCGTCGATTGGCGGGAGCGTAACAAGACGTTTTTCGACGCGCTGCAGGTCGAGCGCAACGTCATGTTCATGATCCTGACGCTGATCGTGCTGGTGGCGGCGCTCAACATCATTTCGGGCCTGATCATGCTGGTGAAGGACAAGGGCCACGACATCGCCATCCTGCGCACCATGGGCGCCACGCGCGGCGCGATCCTGCGCATCTTCCTGATGACCGGGGCTGCGATCGGCGTTGTCGGCACCATCGCCGGCGTGCTGCTCGGCATCGTGATCTGCCTCAACGTCGAGCGCATCCGCCAGTTCTTCTCCTGGCTGGCCAACGAGCGGCTGTTCAATCCCGAGCTTTATTTCCTGAGCCAGCTGCCGGCGCGCATGGATGCCAGCGAGACGATCTCGGTCGTTCTCATGGCTTTGGCGCTGTCGTTCCTGGCGACACTGTTTCCGGCGTGGCGCGCTGCCAGGCTCGATCCGGTCGAAGCGCTGAGGTACGAATGATGGCCGAGGCCATTATCGAGCTGAAGAGCGTCGAACGCCATTATGTACAGGGGCCGCGCAAGCTGACCATCCTGAACGGCGCCGATTTTTCGCTGAAGCGTGGCGAGATGGTGGCGCTTGTGGCGCCGTCGGGCACCGGCAAGTCGACGCTGCTCCACACGGCCGGGCTGCTGGAGCGACCGGACGCCGGCGACGTGATCCTGGCGGGGCGCGCCTGCGGCCGGCTTTCCGACGACGAGCGCACGGCGATCCGCCGCAACGATGTCGGCTTCGTCTACCAGTTCCATCATTTGTTGCCTGAGTTTTCTGCGCTGGAAAACATCATGATGCCGCAGCTGATAAAAGGGCTGCCGCGCAAGGAGGCGGCCGAGCGGGCGGCGCAATTGCTCGACTATATGCAGATCGGCAAGCGGGCACAGCATCGCCCCTCCGAGCTCTCCGGCGGCGAGCAGCAGCGGGTCGCCATTGCGCGTGCCGTCGCCAATGCGCCGCTGGTGCTTTTGGCCGACGAGCCGACCGGCAATCTCGACCCGGTGACCGCTTCCTATGTGTTCGAGGCGCTGGCAGCACTGGTCCGGCAATCGGGCCTGGCGGCGCTCATCGCCACCCACAATCACGAGCTCGCCTCGCGCATGGACCGCCGCGTGACGCTGTCCGACGGCAAGGTTGTGCCGCTTTAGGGTGCGCTGCAATTGAGGCGATGACGGCCCGCGAGCTGCCGTGCGCCGTCCCGCCGCTTTCGCGCGCCTGTCGGCCCCGAAACGCTCGGCATCTCCTTCTCAACCCTTTCTTAACCCTGTCGAAATGACCGAGCGCAATTCGGGTGACGCCCGGACTGCGATCGTTGACATTCGAACAAAATTAGAACAAAATACGAACATACTAACAACAGGAGAGAGTTATGACCGATCTTGTTCAGGATGTCGTCTCGCTGGTGTGCATGAGCACGTTCCTCATTTCCATGGCAATCTGGATCGGCGCGATGTGAGGATTGAGCTCAAGGGCGGGCTCGATGCTGATGAGCGAGGGCCGCCTTCGCATATTGGCGCAGGCATTGGGCGAGTGTTTCAGCCGGCCTTGCGGGACACTTCGACAGGCGACACCGCGGCGGGCCCGAACACGTCCTCGAAAGCGGATTTCAGCGCCAGGTCGAGGTCGGCCATGGTCACGGGAAGGCCGAGGTCGACAAGGCTGGTGACGCCGTGATGCTGGACGCCGCACGGCACGATGCCGCTGAAATGGCTAAGGTCCGGCTCGACATTGATGGCGATGCCGTGAAAGCTCACCCAGCGCCTCAGCCTGATGCCGATGGCGGCGATCTTGTCCTCGGCCGCCGAGCCGTCGGGCAAAGCGGGGCGGTCCGGCCGAACCACCCAGACGCCGACGCGGTCCTCGCGGCGTTCGCCGCGTACGTTGAAGGCGGCCAGCGAGCCGATGATCCATTGTTCGAGTGCGGCGACGAAGGCGCGGACATCCTCGCGCCGCCGCTTCAGGTCGAGCATGACGTAGGCGACTCGCTGGCCCGGCCCATGATAGGTGTATTCGCCGCCACGCCCGGCGGCAAAGACCGGGAAACGGTCCGGCTCGATCAGGTCCTCGATGCGGGCGCTGGTGCCGGCGGTGTAGAGCGGCGGGTGCTCGACCAGCCAGACCATCTCGCCGGCGGCGCCGCTGCGGATTGCCTCGGCGCGCGCCTCCATCACGGCGAGCGCATCGGGATAGGCGGTGAGCCCGGGCTCGATGCGCCATTCGACCGGCGCCGAGCCGGGCAAGGGCAGGAACGACGTGGCGATCTGGCTGCGTTCTGTCATGATATCTCGTCTCGCCACTCATATGGCGGCAATCGGTACAAACGTCCAGTTCCGGCACGTTCGGCCCTTGAAGAGTTATGCCGATGTCCGGCCGATTATTGCTGGCCGCGCACTTGTTTCACCGGAAACGATTTGCTACACGCCGCGGGCCGGTTGGTTCCGGCTCCTACCACGTGCGGTCGTGGCGGAATTGGTAGACGCGCAGCGTTGAGGTCGCTGTGGGGCAACCCGTGGAAGTTCGAGTCTTCTCGACCGCACCATCAAATTCGTGAACTTGGCCATCTAAGCCATTGAAACTCCAGTCCGGCAGAGCACCCGTTGATGAGGGCGCTTGGCGTTCTTGCCGAAATGCGATACAATTTGGGATACAAACTGAGATACATCGCGAGTTTGGCCCATGCGAAAAGAGGCCGTCGCAGAGCCCGCCAGAGACCCGGATCGCTACCTCGTCCAGCGCGACGGAATTTTCTATTATCATCGGCGAATGCCCGCCAAGATGGTCGGCATCGACGATCGCGGCAGGTTCATTCGCAAGTCCCTGGGAACGGACGAACGCCGCCTCGCACGTGCCATGCGCGACAAGCTCGAAGACGCGGACAAGACCCTGTGGGCGGTGCTTCTTTGCGGCGGCGAGACAAGGTCAGCACTCGATCAGTATCGCGACGCCGTTCGCCGGGCTGAAGCCATGGGCGTTTCCTACCTTTCAAATGGACAGGTGGCAGGCTTTCAGAATGTCGATTCAATTTTAAAGCGTGTCGAGGCGCTGGAGCGCGTTCAAGCGGCCCCCGCGGTCGCCGACGCTCTCCTCGGCGGGGTGCAGGTGCCGCCGGTCAAAGTCTCCAAAGCTTTTGATCTCTACGCCGATGAGATCATGGCCCATGAAGTCGCGGGTAAGAGCCAGTCGCAGCGCCGAATGTGGAAGAAGGTAAAGCAGAGAGCCGTAAACAATTTCGTTGCCCTGGTTGGTGACAAGCCGATCGGCGACGTCACGCGTGAAGACGGACTGACCTTCTACCGGTTCTGGCTCAAGCGCATCGCGCCGCCGCCAGACATCGGAGCCGCGACACATTCGGCGTCTGCCGGCAATCGAGACCTCGGCAACATGCGGGATCTCTACAGGCGTTATTTCGCTCATTTGGGCGAGGAACAAAAAGGCACCCCATTCGATGACCTCCGCTTTTCGGAGCGTGGCAAGCGCCGTCGTAAACGGCCGTCATTCGAACCCAAATGGATAACCGATCAGATCATGAGGCCGGGCGCTTTAGCATCCCTGGATGCTCAAGCGCGTCGCTGCGTTCTGGCGCTGATCGAGACAGGCACACGCCCAAGCGAGATATGCAATCTTGATGAGACCGTGATCTTCCTTGACACGCCGGTTCCGTATATTCGCATTACCCCACGAGAGGACGCCGATGATCCGCGCGAGATCAAGACCGAATGGTCAGTGCGAGATGTACCGCTGGTAGGCGTCGCGCTGGAAGTTTTTAAGAAAAATCCGCAGGGCTTTCCGCGCTACCGCAATCGTGAAGAGGCGCTTTCTGCAAACCTCAATAAATTCTTTAAAACACACAAACTTTTCCCGACACCGAAGCACAAGATTTATTCCCTCCGGCACAGTTTCGAGGATCGTATGAAGGAGGCAGGTATCGACAGCGAGCTTCGCAAAATCTTGATGGGCCATACGATAGAGCGTGTAGAGTATGGTACGGGCGGATCGTTGCAATGGCGACGAGACGAACTCAAAAAAATTGCTTTGCCTTTCGATCCCGAGATCGTTTGAGCCGTTCCTGGATGCGCAGCATTGCGCCCATCTCTGCAATCAATTTCTTCTTCTCCCGTTCAAGACGCTCGTAAATCGGGAGATACGCTCGTCCTTTGTTGCCAGCCTTGTGGATAGCTAGGGCGAGCGTATCCAGAGCGCGGTCAATTCTGTCTAAGGTCACGGGCTCAGGAACAGTGCTTACCTGTGGCAGAACACAGGTCATTGTCTGTCCCGTCTGTTTCCTGTTCGGCGATGACACAGACGAGATAATGGCAGCAGGCGCAGGTGAGAAAAGCGGTTTGCCTCCCGCATCGTGCAGCGGCGATACTTCGACGTAGAAATCGGAAAACACGCTTGCGGCAACTCTGCACTGTCAGATGCAGCTAGCCACATCCGGCCACATGAATTGCTGAGCGGACTCAGACGGGTCGATGCCCTTGAACCGGACACGAGACCGAATCGATCCGCAGGCTGTCGGCGGGCCGGAATGCCTCATCCGATCCGACCAAACCGATCGGAGGACGCAGGCAATGCCGGATTTGGTGGGCTATAATTACCTGAGGAGAGGCAATCAGCTGATCCGGATCAGTGCGTGGGAGCGCGAGTATCTCGGGAGGTCGCTTATGATTACCTTATCATTAGCATTCCTCGATATTGCGGCACCTTTGGGGTGAGTTTGACAAGCTTCACACGGCGATCGCTTGGCAGGAAATCGGTTATGAGATTCGTGTCGGTTCAATGATGGGCGGGACCAACTGCGCCGAAAGCGAACAAATTCGAATACTTAATGTAAAGTCTTGGGTCATGCTGTCCGAATGCAGTACCGTGCGGGCGATCAGCCAACGATTGGCGAAATTTTGAACAGGCTACCATTACCGATGGCCTAGACACCGTTTTCGTCCTTCGTTGCCGCAAGAAAGGTATCGCCAACCGCCGGATCAATCCGATCAGCCTGTGGCAACGCGCAACGGCTCCAATGCTCAGCGTTTCGGGGGGCTGAAGAGGTTGATGACTGCCGCACCCGGAGCAGTTCGACGTATTTCCTTATTTCGCTTGGCCCGCAGAAATGCAGCCGCATCTTTAGAAGGAACGAACCGTCTGGCAGGACGGCGCAAGCAATTGATGGCAACGCCGTCGAGTGGATGGAGAAAGTCAGCGACAAACGATACCGCCGCTGAACGTTACCGGTCCGCAGCGTCTCGCACTTGGCTGCCAACTCACCCCAGCCAATACCTCGGCCCCGGCCCCTTGCGTCCTGCCATATCGGNGCAAGGCTACACCGGTCGATCGACAGGCAGCCGCAACCGATGCACTCGGTAAGCCCCGACCTCAGGCGCTGCAACTCGGCGATGCGCTGGTCGATGCGCTTGGTCCACTGGCCCGACAACCGCGACCAATCCCGACGCGACGGCACGCGATCGGCTGGCAACTTGGCGAGCTCGGCGCCGATCTCCTCGAGCGTCAGCCCAATTCGCTGCGCGAAGACGATGAAGGCGATCCGGCGCAGCACGGATCGCGGATAGCGTCTGTGTCCCGAGCCGGCCCGCTCGGACGCGATCAGCCCGCGCTCCTCGTAGAAGCGCAGGGCCGATGAGGCGACGCCGCTACGCCGCGACACGTCGGCGATGGTCAGCATGGAATCCATGCATGAACGAAAGCACGATTCCCGCTTGACTTCAAGTTAACTTGAACTTGTAGAAGGCGCCATAAAGCTTGAAGGAGCACCGGCAATGCAGTCGAATATTGATCTTCAGGGACTTCGCGTGGCGGTTACGGGCGGCACCTCCGGGCTCGGAATGGCGCTTGTGCGGCAGCTGACCGCGCCGGGTGCGTGCGTGGCCTTCGTCGCTCGCACCGCCGCGAATGTCGAACGCATCGCTGACGAGACGGGCGCGCACGGCATTGTCGGCGACGTCGGCAAGAAGGAGGACACCTACTCGATCGCGCTACAGGTAACTGCGAGCCTCGGCGGGCTCGACGTCCTGATCAACAATGCCTCGAGCCTCGGCCCTGTCCCTCTGGCGCTCCTCGCCGATACTGAGTGCGAGGAACTGGAAGTGGCGCTCGCGGTCAACCTGGTCGGCGCGTTCCGGCTGACGAAGGCCCTGTTCGGTGCACTTGCCGCGTCCGCACGCGGGGGCCGTGGCGCGCTGGTGATCAACATCTCCAGCGATGCGGCGGTGAACGCCTATCCCGGCTGGGGCGCCTACGGCACGAGCAAGGCTGCTCTTGCTCATCTGACGGCGATTTGGGACGAGGAGGCGAAGGCTCACGGCATACGGCTCTTCGCGCTAGACCCCGGTGATATGGACACCCCATTGCACGCGCTGGCGCTTCCTGACGCCGATCCGTCTACATTGAAACGCCCCGAGCTGTCCGCTGCCGAGATCATCGAAAAGATGCTCGACGCGTTGCAGGTCCGTGCTACGCTTCACGCCGGGGCAAATACATGATTGCCGCCGACCGTCCCGACCGGCGCGCTGCCAGGCTGTTGGTCCTCGAGGCGGACGGCACGACGCGCGACCTGCCGGGCGCTGGAATCAAGACGCTATTCGGTCCCGGCGATCTGGTCGTCGCCAATGACGCCGCGACCTTGCCTGCCAGCTTGCACGGCACGCATGTCCCGAGCGACGAGGCGATCGAGATCCGACTGGCAGGCTGGCAGTCGTTTCCCGATCCAACCCGTTTCTTGGCGATTGCCTTCGGTGCAGGCGATCACGGCACGCGCACTGAAGACCGGCCGCCTCCGCCTCCGCTGTCACCAGGCGATCGACTCCGGCTCGGCCCGCTTAACGCCGTCGTAGAGCGCCTTCTCGACCATCCTCGCCTTCTTGAGCTGCGTTTGCCAGGCAACCGCGCAGCGGTGCTTGCAGCACTGGCGCAGCACGGCCGACCGATCCAATACGCGCATGTTCGTGAGCCGTTGGCACTGTGGGATGTCTGGACGAATATTGCCGCCGAGCCGGCCGCGTTCGAGGCGCCATCGGCAGGCTTCGCGCTCGACTGGCGTACGCTCCAGGTCTGGCGTCGGCGCGACGTTGGCTTCGCAACGCTCACGCATGCCGCCGGCGTTTCTTCCACCGGCGATCCCGCACTCGATTCGCGTCTTCCCTTCGACGAGCCCTACCGCATTCCCGAGCGCACCGCAGCGCAGGTCGTGCGGGCGAAGCTCCGCGGCAGCCGCATCATCGCGATCGGCACGAGCGTAGTGCGCGCCCTTGAGGCAGCCGCCAATTCCGATGGCGGTGTGCGTGCCGGAAAAGGCATTGCGACAGGGCGCATGGCGCGCGGCACGCCGCTTCGCGTGGTCGATGCGATTTTTACAGGCGTCCACCAGCCCGGCGAAAGCCATTTCGAGCTCCTGCGCGCCTTTGCCGACGATGCTCTGCTCGCCAAGGCCTCCACAGCCTTTGCCGCCTGCCGCTACCGCGCGCATGAATTCGGCGATTCCATGCTGCTTAATCGCCAACCGCCGCTTCTATCGCGCGAACAAAATCGGGGCGAGGGGCTCGAGACGAAGGCTTTACTCGAGGTGTGCCATGATGTCGGCAGGATCGGTGGTATTTCGTGCTCGGCGCGCAAGGAAGTCGGAGCTATGTTACAGCGGACCAAATTCGGCATTTGACCCAAAGTCGAAGTTCCGAAGCCCTCACATTGGGTCCGCATTGCGGGCGAAGCGGACAACATGGCTTGCCGGGCGTCAATGCTTCGATACGTGCCACGGCAGGCAGAGCCTAGCAGGGTCCCAAGAATCGCAGGATTTCGGCCGCGAGCGCATCCGGTGCTTCCTCAGCCATGTGGTGACCACAGTCCAGGCCCTTCCCCTGCAGTCTCGCCGCCGTCCACGGTCGCCAAACTTCGAGAACATCGCCGTAAAGCTGCTCAAGGTCATCACGCAGCGACCACAGAACCATCATTCAATACGGCGGCCCGCCTCTCGGTCTTCCGCGTCGTGCAGACGGTCTATCGTGATACCTGCCCTATAATCTTCTATCATTCCCTGAATGACCCGCGGATCGTGAACGGCCGCGCTGTAATCGGCATAGGCCTCTGGGCCCATCTGTTCGGCGGAGCCACCATGCCAAGCATCGGGATCGGCATTGATAGCGCGCTCCGGCTTCTCTTGCTGGGCGAAGAAGAACCAATGCCACCACGCGGTTGCAAAGCGTGTATCACATCGTTCAAGCGCTTCGAGGATAGGAACGCCATCGAGCACGATGAGATGTGTCACCGCGGAGGGATGACCCATAGCAGTCCGAAAGGCGGTGTGGCTTCCCCGATCGTGCCCGGCGATTGCGAAGCGATCAAATCCAAGGTGCTGCATCAGGGCGATGTCAACGTTAGCATTGCTAATTGCCGTAGGTTCGGCGCATTTATCAAATGCACTGTCAATCGCCAATTGGCCTAATTGGTCAATCAAGTGTCTGCGCTAACCATATGACAGTTCGCGGTGCTTAGCGTCGTTCGACGCATTGAAATCGACCGACCACGTGTCAAGGGCGATCTCATTGTGGATGGGCCGAGGGCGCACGATGGCGAACCTGTCATCCCGCCAAAGGCGACGGTCCCGATTTCCACGCACTTCATGGTCCCCACTAGGAAGCATCACCTGAAGGCCACGAAACGCTACGATTTCACATTCGTCGATCACAACGGGCATCGGACGCGAAAACGGGGCATCGACTACAAGCCCGAGCGCCAACGCGTCAAGACGACGAAACTCAACTCCGAGGCGATTGCAGAGATCGCTGACCAAGACGAGAAGGCTCTGGCGTCGCTCCTGAAAGAGGAGATTGGGCGCTATGCGCGGCACGGTCGCCAGCATGGCGGGCTGGGGACCATTTCGGCAGTAAAGGGGAACGCGAAGATAAAGTCGATCTACCAGGATTGGTGGGCGTCCGACCGCGCTTCCGAGCGGCAGGACATCGTGGTCGAGAGCGGGCCGAAGATCGTCTCTGAGATTGGCGATGCGATCGTTGAGTACGCCTCAAAGCTTCCCGAAGATCGCTTGGCGAAGTTCCCGTCACTTTTGCTGGACCGCCTCGATAGGGATCGCGAGTATTACGGCGTGTCTTACCTCATCGTATACGCGTTGTGGCGGCTCAACCGGCTCGAAGACGCGCTCCAAACGGTATACGAGCGCTATGAATTCAAGCCTGCTCTCGTCGACAACATATTCCGGCGCTCGTACGTGAACCGGGTGCTCGAAAGGAACCAGCAGTACGGCTACAGCGACGTACTCGGGCTGCTGAATGGCATGCTGAGATACGAGCATCTGCATCTAGTAGAACGCGAGCTGGAGAAGATCGAATGGCTTGCTATGAATACGAGCGAGCACCCATTCCAGATCGCGCAAAAAATCACCTCGATTCGGGCGCTGCGAATAGCAAACCGTGAATGAAGGCTATGCGCGGTGAGCTCATTACGGTGGCGCTGTGGGGGCATTGAGCGATGACTGACGAGAGAGTTTTGCTGACCAAATGGTTCGGCTCTTTGAAGAGCCTGTTGCGGCGATTGGGATGCTGCTCTACGGCGCCTATCTTTACATGAGCAGGAGCAGTTTCCGCCAAGAGATGAACGCGGGCGTATCGAAACCGGACTAGGCTGCTACAACCATTCAAGTGGAAGCGAAGCGGATCGAGGGACAGAGAGAAATCGCACGCTGGCGTGCAAAATCGCGCCTTAGCGTAGAAAAGGCTTTGGCCCCGGGCTGAGCGAAACTGCGAAGCATGAGCTGCCGATCCCTTTCCAATCTACAAATCTACGCCACAGCCTACCATCAAGATCCGCAAGCGTGACCGCGAGCGCGCGGAGCGCGTCCTCTTGGCCGGTGGGCCGAAACCGTCACTCAAGAAAAACGGGCGATCGCACTCGCATGGGAGCGACAAGTGTGCGAACACGCGATCTCACGGACATCGGAATTCCGGCTGCTATCTGGCCCGGATGTGTGACGAGGGCCTGCTCATCAAGATCGGCTATGGCATCTATCGCGCCACAAATCGGAAGGCGGCATAATCGGATCTTGGCTAATCTCCGGAGAATGGCAACGTTTGCAGCGGTTCGATCGCTCGAATGGAAGCTATGGCGAGAAATCGGCGACGCGGCCAGGACATCCATGTCGATTTCAATGATGGACTGGACGGACTGTCCGGAAAAGCTAATAAAAATCAAAGCTTAAGGGGGTTTAAGTTGGCGATGCAGTACCAAATGCAGTACCGCTGAAGCGCAGCCGATGATGTTTTCAGGGTCGTAGGACGGACTTGCCGTTGCGAACGTCGGCGCGACAGGGCACTTACGGAGCCCGTGGTCGCAGAGGTTGCCCGAATGCACATTCGAGACCGGCTGAATCCCAGTCCGCGAGGTCTGCGGCGGCGCGATATGTGCTCTCCAGGACGACCATGAGGCTTGGTTCCGGATCGGTAACTCTGCGGATCGCATACGGCAGCAGGAATTCTCCAAGTCGTAGTGGGCGGCGTCGGCAAAGATCTTCGCCGCCGCGAAGCCTTTTGGTCGGGCGGTGGAGCGGTCGACTTTCCGGCCTTCTATTCCTACGCCTGTCCGAAACCGCTGCTCCTCTGACGCTTCTCCTTCGCACGGAGCTGTCGCAGCCCTCTTGGTGCGCGGACGCGCGGTGCGCACACAACTTGTGGCCCGATAACAGACCCGATAACAGAGTTGACAACTCTCTGCTGGTCAAAAACCTTCAAAGACGCCATCATGCAACAAAAATTGCAAGGATGTGCATCGTGGACGAGAAGGTCGAGGCTCCCAAGGACTATGAGGATCTCATCCGCGTGATACACGACCGGTATGATGGGATGAGCAAGTCGTACCAGAAGATTGCGTTGTACCTCACCCAAAATCCGAATGACGTCGCGGTGCGATCGGTGAACTCGATCGGGGAAGGCAGCGGCGTTCACGCGTCCAGCTTCGTCCGATTTGCCCAAGCATTGGGGTATGAAGGGTTCAAGGACCTGCAGAGCCTCTTCCAGAAACGATTGTCCACCGCGGCTCCCGGCTTCGAAGCCCGCGTCAAGGCGTTGGAGAAGGAACTGGGGGAGCGGACAGATCGCAGCGAGATGGGATTGATGCACGACCTTGTCGTCCGTGACATCGCGTCCCTGAAAGAGATGCTCACCGATCTTCAACCCGAGGATCTGGCAGAAGCCGTTAGCCTGCTCGAGAAGGCCGACGTCATCTATCTGATGGGACAACTTCGCTCGGCACCGGTCGTCGAACTCCTTCGCTATATACTGACCATGCTAGGTAAGCGCTGCGTGCTCCTGGATCCGGGCGGCGGACTGGCCACGCATATGGCCCGCGCGATGCGGAAGACGGACCTGCTGTTTGCGGTGTCGTTCCGCTTCTATGCGAACGAGGTCGTCAATGTTGTGGAAGAAGCCGTGGGGAGAGGTGTACCCATCGTGGCGATCTCGGACAGCACGCTGTCTCCATTGGCCAAGAGCGCGCGCGTTCTGTTCGCCGTACCGGAGCACGAATACACTTTCTCGCGCTCGCTGGCGGCTCCTATGTGTCTTGCGCAGGCTTTGACCGTGGCCTTGGCGGCCAGGCTTCAGAACAACGCAGTCGATCCCCGCATTCCAACGGTTACCGAGCGGTAGGGACTGCGAACCGCGAAACCTGGCCTCATTGCAGCATTTTCGGACCGCCGGCCGTCGATTCTCAATCAGTGTCGGAAGGCGAGAGCGCCATCGCCTTTTCAGGCACGGCCATGGGGCCGGATGCGGCACCGAGGACTGTCTGGTCGTAATCCACCACCGCACCTGTCATGAGCCCGGCATCGTCCGAAACGAGGAAGTTGACGGTGCGGGCGGCCTCGGCCGGATCGACCAGCCGGCCGAAGGGCAGGTTCGCAACGGCTTTCGCTTCCCAATTGGGATCGCCCGTCTCACTCGCCTGCAATTCTCGCTCGTTATCAGACGCCATCCAGCCGACATCCAGCTGGTTGACGCGGATGCGGTTCTTCATGACGGAAAACGCCGTGTTGCGGGTCAGCGTCGCCAGCGCCGCCTTAGTGGCACAGTAAACGTTGATGAAAGGCTGGCCGGCATGTTCCGAGATCGAGCCGATGTTGCAGATGGCGCCTTCAATGCCGTCGCGGATCATGCGGCGGATGGCCTCCTGCATCAGGAAGTAGGGTCCGCGCACGTTGACGGCGAACAGGGCGTCGAAAAGTTCGGGCGAGGTATCGAGGATGGTGCCACGGTCCGTGCGGGCACCGGCGTTCACCAGCACATGTATCTTGCCATAAACGCGCTCGGCCTCCGCCATCACGCTTCGGCAATCCTCGACTTTGCCGAGATCGGCCTTGACAAAGTGGACAGGCACGCCGGTGTCGTGCGTGATCGCCTCGGCCGCGGCACGGCCCTTCGCCTCGTTGCGGCCGAGAGTGACAAGACCGGCAGCGCCGGCTTCCGCCAGCCGGCGCGCAATGGCCGCTCCCAACCCCTGCGTTGAACCCGTGACAACGCAGACCTTTCCATCCATGCGATTCATACTTCAGCTCTCCACAGTGTAGCCAGCCGCGGCCATGACGCGCCGCAATTCCTTATGCCCGATCTTCGCCATTTCGAGTGGCGGACTTTTGACGGGATCCTGCTCGGCTTCAACGACGAACCAGCCTTCGTAACCGTAGGAGGCCAGCCGCTTCACGATCGCCTCGAAGTCGAGCGAGCCGTCACCGGGTACGGTGAAGGCCCCCTTTACCACTGCGTCGAGAAAACTTTCCCGGCTGCGGTCGAGCCCGTCCACGACCGCTTGGCGGATGTCCTTGGTGTGTACATGCGAAATGCGGGCGTGGTGCTTGTCCACCACCCGCAGCACGTCGCCGCCGGCAAAGGCCATATGGCCGGCATCGTAGAGCAGGGGCAGACCCTCGCCGGAATGCTTCATCAGCAGATCGACGTCCTGTTCGCTTTCGATCGGCGCGGCCATGTGGTGGTGGTAGCAAATCGGCATGCCCTGACCCGCGCACCATTCGCCGAAAGTGGTGAGCTTACGGCCGTAGGCCTTGATCTGATCGTCGTCGAGACGCGGGCGCATAGCCAGCGGCGTTCCGCGGTCGCCCTGAATGGTGCGACCCGTCTCGCCATAGACGATGCAGGGCGCGTTGGTCGCCTTGAACAACTCCATCTGCGCGGCGATGCGGTCCTTCTCTTCATCGATATTGCCGACCAGCAAGCGGCCGGAGAACCAGCCGCCACAGACGCTCATGGCATGCTGCCTCAGGATGGGCTCAAGCACCGCCGCGTCCATCGGGAAGCGGCGGCCAGTCTCCATGCCGGTGAAGCCGGCCTCACGGGCCTGCCGCAGGCACTCCTCCAGCGAGACGTCGTCGCTCAGTTCGGGAAGGTCGTCGTTCCACCAGGCGATCGGCGCGATGCCAAGCTTGGCTCTCATCGTCATCTCCAATCATGATTTTCGAATGCTGCTGGCTGCCTGCGCAGCGACAAAAAACTGCCGGAACAATGCTCAGGGAGTTTTGCATCGTTCCGGCAGGGGACGCCCCCGCGCGCCCGAACGGTTCAGACACCCACGCGCTGCTTCTTGCGACCTTCGGTTTGCGCGGCATGCGCGTCGCGGACCTGCTGGCGCCCGCTGATCTCGGGCACGCCGACGTCCCACCATGCATCCCCGGGCGTCCAGCTGAAGGCGTCGGAGACGATGGTAATGACGGTGGTTCGGTCGGTGGTCTTCGCCCATTCGATCGCTTGGCCGAGATCGGCAAGGCTTTCGACATGCCGCGCCAGCGCGCCCATGGCTTCCGCGTGCTTGGCGAAGTCGACCGAGAACGGCTCCTTGACCCGGCAGTCCTTGATAAGGTTATTGAAGGAGGCGCCGCCCTTGGCGTTCTGCAGCCGATTGATCACCGCATAGCCGCCATTGTCGCATACCACGAGAATCATCTTGTGGCCGGCGAGCACCGACGAATAGATGTCGGAGTTCATCATCATGTAGGTGCCGTCGCCGATCATGACGATCGGCGTGCGGGTAGGGTCGGCCATGGCCGCGCCCCAGCCGGCAGAGATTTCATAACCCATGCAGGAGAAGCCGAACTCGCAGTCGAAAGTGTTGGGTTCCTTCACCCGCCAGTTCTTCATCACCTCGCCGGGCAGTCCGCCGGCCGCGGTGATCAGCAGGTCACGCTCGCCCGCCTTGGCGTTCACCACGCCTACGACCTGCGCATAGGTCGGGACCGGCTCGTTGGTCGGCTTCTGGAAGCCGTCAAGCATCGTGTTCCACTTGGCGAACTCGATGCGACCCTTGTCTGTCCAGGCCCTCTCCGCTTTCCAGTCGCCGAGGGCACCTTCGAGTTCGCTCACCGTCTCCAGCGCGTCGCCGACGACGGCGAGCGCCCGGTGCTTGGTGGCATCCCAGCGTGCGGCATTGATCGAGACGAACTTTGCGTCGGCCGAGAAGGCGCTCCAGGATCCGGTGGTGAAGTCCATGAGCCGTGTGCCGACGGCGATGATCACGTCGGCTTCCGCCGCCAGCGCGTTGGCGGAGGTTGAGCCGACGATGCCGATCGGTCCGACATGCGCGGGGTGGTCGTGCGTAACCGTGCCTTTGCCGGCAATCGTCTCCGCGAGCGGGATCCCATGCCTTTTGGCGAAATCGCCAAGAACCTTCTCGGCACCCGAATAACGCACGCCACCACCCGAGATGATCAGCGGCCGCTTTGCGCCTTTGAGGAGGCGCGTCGCTTCGGCGAGCCGGCTGCGATCGGGCCGGGGGCGCGGCACCTCATTCACCGTCTGTTCGAAGAAGGCTTCGGGATAATCCCAGGCGATCTCCTGCACATCCTGCGGCAAAGCGATGAAGGCAGGCCCGCAATCGGCCGGATCAAGCAGCACCGCAACCGCCTGCGGCAACGACGAGATGATCTGCTCGGGATGGACGATGCGGTCCCAGTAGCGCGTGACCGCCTTAAAGGCGTCATTGACGTTGATGGTCGGGTCGCCGAAGTGCTCGACCTGCTGCATGACCGGATCGGGCCGGCGACTGACGAAGGTGTCGCCTGAGAGCATCAGCACCGGCAGCCGGTTCGAATGGGCGACACCCGCCGCCGTCACCATGTTCAGCGCACCCGGACCGATCGAGGTCGCCGCAACCATGATCTGGCGCCGGCGCTTCGCCTTTGCAAAGCCGATCGCTGCAAGCGCCATCGACTGCTCATTCTGGCCGCGCCAGGTCGGCAGCACGTGCTTCACCGCCTCGAGTGCTTCAGAAAGGCACGTCACGTTGCCGTGCCCGAAGATGGCGAAGACTCCCGGAAAAAGCGGAACTTTCTCGCCGTCGACGACCGTGAACTGGTTGCACAGATAGCGCACGAGCGCCTGTGCCATGGTCAGACGGACGGTGGCCCTGGTCATCTTTGTCTCCTCCCTAACGACGGTCTTTCCAAATCTATACGGAATGCCCATTGACAAATCAATATGTTTGCAACGATCATTGCAAAAATTCAAACCGGGAGGACTTCTTGCTCAGGATAGCTGTGCTCGGCTGCGGTCGGATTGGCAGGATGCATGCGGCAAACATCGCCGCACATCCTCGTGCGGAACTAGCCACCGTCTATGACATCGACGAATCGTCCGCGGAGACTGTCGCGGCGCGGCACGGCGTTCGCGCTTCGGGATCCGCGGACGACGTATTTGCCTCGGCAGATGTAGATGCGGTGCTTGTCGCGACGGTGACTGACACGCATGCCGACTACATCGAAAAGGCGGTGGCCGCTGGCAAACCCGTGCTCTGCGAGAAGCCGATCGATCTTAGCCTGGAAAGGGTGAACCGTTGCGCCGAAGCAATTTTGTCCAAGGGCGTGCCGGTCCAGATCGGCTTCAACCGACGTTTCGACCCCGGTCATCGTGCGGCGTGGAACGCCGTACGATCCGGCGAGATCGGCGACCTGCATCAGGTTATTATCACCTCGCGTGATCCGGGCATGCCGCCCCGTTCCTACTACGAGGTCGCGGGCGGGCTTTTTCGCGACATGACGATCCACGATTTCGACCTGGCCTGCTTCATGCTGGGAGAGGAGCCGGAGGAGGTGTTCGCCATCGGTGGCCGGCTGATCGACCCGGCCATGATGGCGGAGCTGAACGACTACGACAGCGTCATGGTCGTGATGCGGACCAAAAGCGGCAAGCAGTGCCACATCAACAACTCCCGAACCTCCACTTATGGCTACGACCAGCGCGTCGAGTTGCTGGGCAGCACCGGCATGGTGATCAGCGGCAACAGGAAGCCTCACGAACTGCGCCGCTACTCGGTCGCGCAAACCGAAGCCGCCGCGCCTTATCTCGACTTCTTCATCGAGCGATACCGCGAAGCGTTCGATGCCGAGATCGACGCCTTCGTCACCTGCGTCGAGAAGGGCGAGCCGCCGCTGGTCGGTTTTGAGGACGGGCGCCGCGCCCTGATCCTGGCTGAGGCGGCGATGAAATCGGCGGTCGAAGGCCGCTTCGTGAAGGTCAGCGAGATCGGATAAGCCATGTACGCGAACTACGGACTGTTCATCGACGGGAAGTGGCGCAAGGCATCCGACGGCGGGACGGCGCCGGTGACGAGCCCGGTGACGGAAAAGCCGCTGGGCGAGGCTCCGGTCGCCACCCGCGCGGACACGGAAGAGGCGCTGGTTAGCGCCGCCCGTGGGTTTTCCGCATGGAAATCCAAGGGTGGTTTTGAGCGCGCGTCCGCCCTGCATGCTATCGCGGACGAGATGATCCGCCGCAAGGACGAAGCCGCGCGGATGATCTCCAGCGAGACCGGCAAACCTATTGCCCAGTCCGAGCGCGAATGGGGGCTGGCGGTCGATCAGTTCCGCTGGTACGCCGAGGAGGCCCGCAGGATCTATGGGCGCGTCATCGAATCGCGCGTGCCCGGCGGTCGTTTCGAAGTTCTGCACGAGCCTGTCGGGATCGCAGCCGCCTTCACCGCCTGGAACTTTCCGGCGGCACTGGTCGCCCGCAAGGTGGCGCCGGCGCTTGGCGCTGGCTGCTCGACCATCGTCCGGCCGTCAAGTCAGACGCCCGGGACGGCGATGCTGATGGTCGACTGCATCCGCGCCTGCAATCTTCCTGCCGGCACCGTCAGCCTGGTCGTTGGGCCCACGAGCACGACCTATGCGCCGATCATGGCTTCGCCGGCGGTGCGCAAGGTGTCCCTCACCGGCTCGACCCGCGTCGGCCAGCAGATGATCCGCGATGCTGCCGACACGGTGAAGAAGGTGTCTATGGAGCTTGGCGGCAACGCGCCCCTGATCGTCTTCGACGACGCCGATCTGGATGCCGCGCTCAACGTCTCCGTGCCGACCAAATACGCCAATTCCGGCCAGGTCTGCGTCACACCGGATCGTTTCTTCGTCCACGAAAGCCTGCACGACGCCTTCGTCGAGGGCTTTGTGCAACGCGCCAAAGCGTTGAAACTGGGCGACGGGCTCGACCCATCCGTGCAGATGGGCCCGCTCATCAATGCCGGCCGGCTTTCCGAGATCGAAGACATCGTGTCCGACGCTATGAAAGCCGGTGCGAAGCTCGTCGCCGGTGGCCATCGGGTTGCGGCGTTCAATGCCGGCCATTTTCATGAGCCCACGGTCCTGACCGATGTTGCCGACGACATGAGGGTCTTTGCCGAGGAGAATTTCGGGCCGATCGCGGCGATCACCCGGTTTTCCTCGGATGAGGAGGCGCTCGAGCGGGCGAATGCTTCGCCAATGGGATTGTCGGCCTATGCCTTCACGTCGAGCCCGAAGCGTGCGCGCCGCACGGTAGCCGAGCTGAAGGCAGGCATGGTGGGCATCAACAGCTTCGCTCTCGCCGCATCGGAAGCGCCGTTCGGCGGCACGAAATATTCCGGAATGGGTCGCGAAGGCGGCAGCGAAGGTATCGGTGACTACCTCGACACCAAGCTTGCGCAGATCGTGTTCTGAGGAGGCCGCCTTGATCAAGAACGAGCTCAAGCAGATCTGGGCCGAAGGGCGGCCCACGATCAATGGCTGGCTTTCGATCGGCAGTCCATTCACCGCCGAGATCATGGCCGCGCAGGGCTATGACAGCGTGAGCATCGATGTCCAGCACGGCGCGCTCGACTATTCGATGCTGCTTCCGATGTTCCAGGCGATGCGTGCATCCAGGGTGGTGCCCATGGCGCGCGTGCCGTGGCTGGAGCCGGGCATCATCATGAAGGTGCTGGATGCCGGCGCCTATGGCGTGATCTGTCCCATGATCAACACGCCGGAACAGGCGGCTCAGCTCGTCAGCTACCTGCGCTATCCGCCGGCCGGCCAGCGCAGTTTTGGGCCGACGCGTGCCAACTTCTCGGCGGGTGCCAACTACGCGGCCGAAGCCAATGACGAGATCCTGGCTTTCGCCATGGTCGAGACCGCCGAGGCGATGCGCAATCTCGATGCGATCGCCGCAACGCCAGGGCTCGACGGCATCTATGTCGGTCCCGCAGACCTGACCTTCAGCCTGCACCAGGGGCGTCTCGCGCCGTCCTTCGATCGCGAGGAGCCTGACATGATCGCCGCTCTGCGGACGATCGTTGCGGCCTGCAAGAGGAACGGCAAACGCGCCGCGCTCCATTGCGGCACGGCCGACTACGCCGCACGTGCCATCGAATGGGGTTTCGACATGACCACCGTGTCAGGCGACTCCCGCCTGCTCGCAGCAGCGGCCCAGGCGTGTGTTGCCCGCTTTCGCGAATTGACCGGCGCGAAGCCCGCCTCTCTTGAAGCCGGCAAGGGAGGCTATTGATGCCGCACGTTCTGGTCGCCGGAAAACTTCATCCGAGCGGCATCGAACTTCTCGATGCGTCGCCCGGCGTCACCTACGACTATGTCGAAGATGTCTCCGAACCAAGCTACGCACCTCTGATCGGCAAGGCCGATGGCCTCGTCATTCGCACCCAGCCCTTGTCGGCTCCGACCGTCGCACGCGCCGAGAGGTTGAAGATCGTCTCGCGCCATGGCGTCGGCTACGACGCTGTGGATCTATCCTCCCTCAATCGGCGCGGGATCGCTCTCGCGATCGTCGGCGATGTGAACTCGGTGTCGGTGGCCGAGCACGCCATGATGCTGTTGCTGGCGGCAACCAAGCGGCTGATCCGAGCGGATCGTTCGGTGCGCGGTAACGAATGGGGTTGGCGCAACCGGCTGGAGCCAAGCGAACTCTCGGGCAAGCGGCTTCTGATCCTCGGGTTCGGCCGGATCGGCCGCCACCTGGCGCGCATGGCGGCGGCATTCGGCATGGACGTGCGTGCCTATGATCCATTCCTTGAGAGGCAAGGCTGGCCGGAGGGGCCGGTCGCGCCGGTGAGCGATTTGCAAACGGGACTCGCCTGGGCCGATGCGATCTCCGTCAACGTACCCAAGGCCGAGCGCCCGGTGATCGGCCCCGTGGAACTCTCGGCGATGAAACCGACTGCTGTTCTCATCAACACAGCGCGGGGCGGCATCGTCGACGAGGCGGCGCTGATCGCGGCGCTGCGAGCGGGGCGCATCGCAGCGGCCGGTATCGACGTCTTCGACGATGAACCACCCGCCGCGGACCATCCGCTCTTCGGCTTCGACCAGGTGATTCTGACGCCGCACATTGCCGGGCTCACCGCCGAGTGCGGCGAGCGCATGGCAATCTCGTCCGTGCAGAACGTGCTCGATTTTTTCGCCGGGCGGATCGACTCAGCGCTGGTGGTAAACGGAGCCGAGTTGAATGGCCGGTGAAAAACCTCAACTCAGAATCGGCCTGATCGGCACCGGCTTCATGGGCAAGACCCATGTGTTCGGCTTTGCTGCCGCACAACGTGTCTTCGATCTTCCCTACGAACTGGTGCTCCACACGGTTGCGGACAGAACCGAGGACCTCGCCGCGCAGGCGGGGCAGGCCTTGGGGTTCGCGCGGGCGAGCGGGGACTGGAGGCGTCTGGTCGAGGACCCGGAGATCGATATGATCGATATCACGGCGCCGAACGGCTTCCACAAGGAGATGGCGCTCGCCGCCATTGCCGCCGGCAAGCACGTCTATTGCGAGAAGCCGCTGGCGCCCCTTGCGGCGGATGCCCGACGGATGGCCGAGGCGGCGGAAGCGGCCGGCGTCAGGACGCAGGTCGGGTTCAATTATCTCTGCAACCCGCTGCTCGCGCTGGCGCGGCAGATGATCCGCGCGGGCGAGTTGGGCGAGATCCGCAGCTATCGCGGCATTCACGCCGAGGACTACATGGCGGATTCGGAAAGCCCATTTACCTTCCGGCACGATCCTGTCGGCGGTGGCGTATTGGCGGATCTGGGCAGCCATGCTCTGGCCACGGCGGAGTTTCTGCTTGGCTCGGTGGAACGGGTCCTCGGCGATTCCGTCACCGTCATAGCGAGCCGTCCGGATGGCCGAGGCGGGCGCCGGACCATCGAGGTCGACGACATCGGTCGCGCATTTCTGCGTTTTGCCAATGGTGCATCCGGCAGCATCGAAGCGAGCTGGGTCGCCACCGGCCGCAAGATGCAGCACGATTTCGAGGTTTATGGCACCAAGGGGGCGCTCGTCTTCAGCCAGGAGCGCTTCAACGAGCTGCATTTCTACAGCACGGCCGATCCCGGCGGCCGGCGTGGCTTTCGGCGCATCGAGGCCGGTCCGGATCACGATCCCTATGGACTCTTCTGCGTCGCACCAGGCCATCAGCTCGGCTTCAACGATCTGAAGGCTATCGAGATTGCGCGGTTCGTCGATGCGATCGCCGGGAAGCGAGACGAGTCTTTCGGCTTCCGGGCCGGCCAACGCATCCAGGAACTCGTGGAGGCAATTCAGGGCTCGGCCCGGGAGAGCAAGTGGCTGCGAACAGACTGATGCGAGGGAGAGTTGGTCGCCGCCCCGCATGCGTCTGAAATAAACGTTGCATGTTTGTACATTTTGCAATATAGATTGCAGCCGGAGAGAGGTACGTCGGCTGAGTGCTCAAGTCGACGTCGCACAGGGAGGAGAATGTGTCTGTGCTGGACGTACGAAGCGTCTCGAAAAGCTTTGGTGCTATCCGCGCCTTGTCAGATGTCAGCTTCGCGGTTGCTGCCGGCGAGGTGGTTGGCCTGATGGGCGACAACGGTGCCGGGAAATCGACCATGGTGAAGCTGATTGCGGGGAACTTCCCACCCTCCGACGGCGAAATCGCGGTGGACGGCAAGGTCTGCCATTTCCACAAGCCGATCGAGGCACGGGGCGAAGGGATCGAGGTCGTCTATCAAGATCTGGCCTTGGCCGACAATCTGACGGCCGCCCAAAATGTCTTTCTCGGCCGCGAGATGAAGAAGGGGTTTTGGCCGCTCCGCGTGCTCGACAAGCAGGCGATGATCAACCGCTCGGCAAAACTGTTCGCGGAGCTGAAGTCGGAGACGCGGCCGCGCGATCTGGTCAAAAAAATGTCAGGCGGCCAGCGGCAGGCGGTCGCCATTGCCCGCACCCGGCTATCCAACTCCAAGCTCGTGCTGATGGATGAGCCGACCGCGGCGATTTCGGTCCGCCAGGTAGCCGAGGTGCTGGAGCTGATCCGGCGGCTCAAATCGCAAAATGTGTCGGTAATGCTGATCAGCCACCGCATGCCCGATGTGTTCGCGGTCTGCGACCGCATCATCGTGCTGAGACGCGGCTCGAAAGTGGCCGACAAGGCGACGGAGAAGACATCGCCGGAGGAGATCACCGGCCTAATTACGGGAGCGATCCGTGATGCATAGCCAGAGCGACATGCTGAAGGAAGGCCATGCGTCCATCGGTGATGTGGTCGGCATAATAGAGCAGAGCGTTTTCCAGAAGATGATCGCCAGCCAGGCCTTCTGGGTCGCGATCGCGCTTTTCGTGTTGGTGGTCTTCATGACGTGGCTGGAGCCCAGCTTCGGCACGGTCGACAACGTTACCAACACCACCCGCAATTTTGCACCTATCGCCATCATGGGGCTGGGCATGACGGTGGTGCTGATCACCGGCGGCATCGATCTGTCGGTCGGCTCGGTGATGGGGCTGGTCGCGATCGTCGCCGGCCTGCTGCTCACTTGGCACCAGCCTTGGTATGTGGCGTTTGGCGCGGGTCTGCTCGCAGGCATCGCCTGCGGAGCCTTTAACGGTTTCTTCGTGGCCTATATCGGCATGCCGTCCTTCGTGGTGACGCTAGGCATGCTGTCGATCGCGCGCTCGCTGGCGGTCGTGCTGTCCGGCAACCAGATGCTTTACCAGTTCGGACCCGATGCGCCGATCGTCAAGGCCATCGGCCAGGCCAAATGGCCGAGGCACACGCCTGACGGCTGGGTGCCTCATTGGATCCCGGAACTGTCCTCGCAGTTCTGGGTGATGGTGATCCTCGCGCTCATCGTCGGCTCCGTCTTCATTTTCACCGCCTGGGCGCGCCACCTCTTCGCGATCGGGGGCAACGAGAACGCCTCGCGGATGACCGGCGTCCCCGTCGACTGGATCAAATTCCAGGCCTATGTCTTCTGCGCATTTACCGCATCGATCGCGTCCCTGCTGCTGCTCGGCTACAGCGGCTCGGCCATCAACGCGATGGGAACCGGCTACGAGTTGAGGGTGATCGCCGGCACCGTCATCGGGGGGGCCAGCCTGATGGGCGGCTACGGAACCGCGTTTGGCGCTGTGATCGGTTCGGCCTTCCTCGAGGTCATCCGCAACGCGCTGCTGATGGCCGGGATCGATTCGAACTGGCAGGGCGCCTTTGTCGGGGCCTTCATCATTCTTGCCGTGCTTCTCGGCATGCAGACCTCGGGCAAGTCGCTGCGGGCGACGCTGGAGGGTATGTTTACCTGGAAGCGCAAATAGAATCCGGCGGCCGCAAGCCGTCGGGGATAGTGGACGTCAAAACAAAGTGGAGGAACAGGTGAAAAAATACATTCTGACGGCGGCCGTGGCGTTTTCCGCGCTGATGGCAGGGCAGGCCTATGCCCAGCAGAAATACGTCTTCGCCCTTGTGCCGAAGAACATGAACAATCCTTTCTTCGACCAGGCTCGTGACGGCTGCAAGAAGGCCGAAGCCGAATCCAGCGGCGCGATCGAATGCATGTATATCGGCCCCGGCGAGCATGGCGGCGGCGAGGAGCAGGTGCAGATCGTGCAGGACCTGGTGGCCAAGAAGGTCGACGGCATCGCCGTCGCCCCGTCGAACGCCGCGGCAATGGCCGTCGCGCTTCAGGCCGCCAAGGAAGCGGGCATTCCCGTGCTTACCTGGGACTCGGATGTGCTACCGGAGAACAAGGACCTGCGTGTCGCCTATATCGGCACGCACAATTACGAAATTGGCGTCAACCTCGCCAAGATCGTGCAGACCATCAAGCCGAAAGGCGGCACCATCTGTATCCAGTCGGGCGGAGCTGCCGCGGCCAACCACAATGAGCGCATGAAGGGTATACGCGATACGCTGGCCGGCAAGGAGTCGGCCGCCTCGCCAGGTGATGCCCTGACCGGCCAGAACGGCTGGACGGAAGCACCGGGCTGCCCTCTCTATACCAACGACGACTTCCCTCTGTCGGTTCAGCAGTTCCAGGACTTCATGGCGAAGACGCCAAACCTCGACGCCTTCGTGCCGACAGGCGGCTTTCCGCAATTCATACCGGATGCGAATCGCGCTGCGGTCGAGCCGTACAAGGATAAGATCGCCAAGAAGGAGCTGGCTCTGGTCGTCGCCGACACGCTGCCGGTGCAGATGGACCAGATGAAGGAAGGCCTGTCGCTCGGCCAGGTCGGACAGCGGCCGTTCGAAATGGGCTACAAGACCATGCTGGCGCTGAAGGACATCAAGGACGGCAAGCCCGCGCCGGCCGACCCGACCTACACCGGTCTCGACGTCTGCACCCCCGAAACCGCCGACACCTGCATCGGAAAGTAGGCGGGGGGCGCAACTCTGCGGCGGGCGAGGGATGACTCTTGCCCGCCTTTGCCCCTGAGAGGCGACAACAGACCCATCGAGCGACTGGCTCAAATCGACCGCTGCCGTCAGGCCTCAGAGACGCTCCGCTGGCCACGGCGTGACCATTTTTAGACGAGTGCCGGGAGTGATCCCATTCGGGAGGAGCAATTGAGAAAGATACGATATGCCGTGGTGGGCGCGGGCTGGATCACACAGGAAGCCTTTATGCCCGGTGTGTCCCAGACCGGAAACTCGACAATCACGGCGATCGTCAGCGGCTCGGCCAAAAACGCCGCCAAGCTCGCCGAATTCTACGGCGTGGAACACGTCTTCAGCTATGAGCAGTACGACCAGATGCTCGCATCGGACGTCGCCGATGCAGTTTACGTGGCATTGCCGAACTCCATGCATGCCGACTATGCGATCCGAGCCCTGAGAGCCGGCAAGCACGCGCTCGTTGAGAAGCCGCTGGCCACGACCGAGGCGGAATGCGAGGCGATGATCGCCGCCGCCAATGAGAGCGGAGCGTACCTGATGACGGCGTATCGGCTGCACAACGAGCCCGGCACTGTCGAGGTCCTGGAGCGCATCCGCAGCGGTGAGATCGGCGATCCCCGCATCTTTGCCGCGGTCTTCTCCTTCGTAGCGTCGTCCGACAATCACCGCCTCAAGGCCGCCTATTGGGGCGGTCCCTTGCAGGACATCGGCGTCTACTGCCTGAATGCCGCGCGCCATATCTTTGCCACTGAGCCGATCGAGGCAGTCGCGGTAAGGAGTTTCGGCAGCGCCTCAGTCGGGGAGGTAGAGGAAAGCATTGCCGTGACGTTGCGCTTCCCCGAGGGCCGGCTTGCGCAGTTCATTGCCAGCTTCGGCGCGGACAATTCGGATTTTTACCACGTGGCCGGAACGAAGGGGAGCGTAACGGCCGACCCTGGCTTCCGTTTCGAGACTGCCGTGCAAATGAAGCTTCGGCATGGCGACATCAGAACCGAAAAGGCGTTCCCGCAGACAGACCATTTCGCCGGACAGACCGCGTATTTCTCCGACTGCATCCTGAATGCACAACCGCCTGAAGCCGACGGTGGAGAAGGATTTGCCGACGTGCGCGCCCTGCTTGCCATTGAGCGCGCCGCCAGCACCGGTCAGCCTCAGAAGATAGACACGCCGGCACGGCAGGTTCATCCTACTGCGGATATGATCCGCATCTTGCCTACAACGGACCAGCGGCTGCTTCTCTGACGCGCTTTCGCCCGCGGAGCCGGCCAGGATTCATTGCGAGAAGCGTCTCACGAAACGGCATCGCGTACCGCGTTGTACGGTGCAACCGTTCATGCGGAGGCAGTCACGATCTTGTTTCCGAACGTGCTCGACGGGCTGCGCTGGTGAAATTCATCCAGGCGGCCGCCGACTCGCACGAGGCCGGAAAAGCCCGGACAACCGGCTGGCTTGACTGAACGCATTGGAATAATACGGAGGTCAACTTGAGTATACGCGTTGGAATTATCGGCGTAGGGGTAATGGGTGCGGATCACGCGCGGATGCTCGCATCACCTCAAGCCCGGCTTGCCGCCCGACGGGAGCATTCCGCGCCCATCATCGCTGCCCTGAAACCATGGTTCGAAAAGCAGCTATCGATGATCTCCTCCGGCTCTGGCCTGGCCGAAGACATCCGGCATGGGCTCGGCCACTGGCAAGGCCTGACCCGCTTCCTGGACGATGGCCGCCTGGAACTCGACACCAACCCGGTTGAAAACGCGATCAGGCCAGTATGCCTGACCAGAAAAAAATGCCCTGTTTGCAGGTCACGAAGTCGGGGCCGAAAATTGGGCGCTGCTCGCCTCCATCGTGGCCACCTGCAGGCTCAACGACGTCAACCCGGTCGCCTACCTCGCCGAAACNACTGGGCGCTGCTCGCCTCCATCGTGGCCACCTGCAGGCTCAACGACGTCAACCCGGTCGCCTACCTCGCCGAAACCCTCGACGCCATCATCAACGGCCATCCGCAAACCCAGATCGAGGAACTCATGCCCTGGCGATTCCGAAAAACGTCAAGCCCAAATCCACAGGCGATCCGCGAGGCGCTCACCCTAAGTTTTATCATTGACGGTCTGACTTGACGTCTGGCCCGAGGGCGGCGTTCGCTACTATTCCGAAACTTAAGGTTTCGCCCTACCGCGTAATTGGGGTCGGCTGTCTTAAGAGGGCCGCTGCCCACGGTGCCTACTTCTTAACGCATTGGCGGACTGGTGCGGCCGAGCAAACTTCGCCCACGCCGCAGTCCAGGTCGCGTGAACAAGGTTTCGGCATTTGCGGTGGCTCCAGCGTGACGAAGGGCGTCCTCGGCTCTTCCCCCGGTCTCGCCGTTCTCGGGAGGAAGGCGCCGGGATCACCGAGCGACTTCACATATCGATAGAATGACCGAATGTCGCTCTCCGGCATGACGCGAACGTTGTACCAAGGCATCGGCGGCAATGTGCGAAGTGTCTTGATGTAGGTTACATACCCGTCTTCGCTAAGGTCTTGCGCGCTCCATCTCAGATTGCTTGCATACGTTGTGCCCCACGGCCCCCGCCAACCTATTACTTTCCCTCTCAATGCCTTGGTGGGGTCGAGTGCGCCTTCGGCTTCCCTGTAGCCGTCAGTATGGCAGTCGTGACAGCTGCTGATGATGGAAACCAGCCGTCCTCTCTCGACAGACACCTCCTCTGCCGCAAACGCTGCCCCCGATGCTGTCAATATTGCTGAGCCAACCAGGAGCTTAATGAAGTGCATGGTAGCCTCCAGCGCCCTCACACCGCTCGCTCAAAGCCAATAACAACGTCGAGACTTTACCACAATTTTGAAAGTTGGGGTGGGGAAAGCAACGGATCGTTGGAGGCAATAGTCCCTAAGAGGCTCCTGGGACACTGTCGACAATCGCAGCACAGCACTACGTTCGACAACTGGGCGCTGCTCGCCTCCATCGTGGCCACCTGCAGGCTCAACGACGTCAACCCGGTCGCCTACCTCGCCGAAANCGAAACCCTCGACGCCATCATCAACGGCCATCCGCAAACCCAGATCGAGGAACTCATGCCCTGGCGATTCCGGAAAACGTCAAGCCCAAATCCATAGGCGATCCGCGAGGCGCTTACGCTTCCACCGCAACGGTCTCGCTGCTTTCGCCCCTGCGCACCGAGATCAATTCGGGTCTGTCGCGAGGAACGGCCTATCCCGCGGACTGGCGTCCTCGCTTCACCGATGCCTATCGCCTGCAGGCCCAGGCCTGGATCCATTCAATACTCAGCGGAATTCCGGCCGGAGCAAGCTGCTGGACGGATACCGGGCTGCAATCGCCGCCGAGGCGGGTCTGCAATCACTATCAGAAGGGCGAAAGGCAGTTATTGGCGCAATGAGTAAGCCAGAACTGTACAAATAGCTGACGGCATTTGAATTCATAATGACCTCGGCAGCCGACTAATAATCTTCTTTTTCAGGCCCCTCCCGTCAGCGTGTTCCACGCAGCCGGTGCGCTGCTTCGGCTCGTCGCAGGGACACGTGCGTGTTCTGTAGGATCATTTCGCGAAACGCCTCGTTTGATACTGCAAAGTTGTACCATCGTGTCCAACATCAGATGGGACGCAGTCCCAACAAACATGCAGTTCAGACAGTCGATTACGCGTCTTTGTTGAAGTGGTGCTGTACCAAATGCAGTACCGGCCTTGAAACGGTTGATCCAGTTCGTCGCTCATCAGGCCATAAGCCGCGGGCGGCTGTGTACGGCAGGGCTGAACGAAACCTCATTCACGCTCCCTCGCTACTCCGTGAGACCCCTCATTTCCTTTCTCGCAGCCTCAGTCCGGTACTCAAGGTATTTGGCCAAATCGGCGAGATGGACGCCCTTGGCACACTTCTGACTGTCCTCGATCCGCACGAGCGGAAGGGCAATTTCCCCCATGGAAATCTTTCGGACCAACTTCGGCGGCGTCAGGTGGGAGAAATAGTCTCGGCAGACCTCATCGATCGGGATGATGGCCTTGCCACCATACTGAGCCATCAAAAGCAGTGCTGTGTTCATTCCAGGTTGCTATCCCTGTTAGGAGCTTGGCAGACTAGCAAGCCGCCCAACGGGTTCAACGGCCGGGCAGGGGGGCGCGTGCAAAAGGGTGGGCGCGACCTAAGCAACGGCCGGGGCGTTCAAGTCGCTAGAGGGATACCGCCAATACAGTGCTGTGACCGAGTTCGTTTGCTGACGGGCTTCTTAATCGGCGCAAATCGGTCCGACTCCAACCTCCGCAACCAGTTCCAGCATAAATCACTAATAGTCGCGATCTGATCAAAGCCCCGCCGGAAAAAACGGCAAGGCTTTTCCCACGGCAGGTTTGGCGAAGCGCGGAAGGGCACTCTGCCGCCCAGAGTAAGCGGCCTGCACGGTGAAGACGAGAGGGACGCTTTTCCAAGCGCGGAGTTCGAATCCCTCCGAGCCCACCAAGTCGCCTCCCTGCAATGCTGGCCTGGACCTGTCAAATCGTCACGTCAATGATGTCGGTATCGGTGGTTGCGTGTCCCCGCAACCACTTCTGTCATAGTACGATAACCGTCTCGGTCTAACCGAGGCGGTTTTTTCGTGTGGCGAGTTTGAAAATGTCTGGATTGCGTGAGGCCGTGAGGCCGGGCATTAAGGCGCATATTTTTCGGGAAGGCCTTCATGAACCTCAATCATCGGCAGAATGCGCCGTGCAGCGTAACCATCCGGTGTGGACCGCGGCAGACGCCGTTTCGCGTGTTAGACTGCTTGGCATGGAGATCGACACCGACAAGATTGACGCGTGCAGCGGTGGTGCTTCGACGTAGAAATCGGAAAACACGCTCGCGGCAACTCTGCACTACGCAGATGCGCGCCCATCTCCGGCCACGCAACATCGATCCGCAATTCGGAGCCATGTAGTGGTAGGTGGCGGCGCAGGACCGCTACATCGCCAGAGCCATTACCTGAGATAGTGGGTTTGAGGTGGTGGTAGAGGGAAGGGCGCTGGAAACTAACCTTCTCCATTTTCGGCAATTCGCCAACCGTCGCGATCTCGCGATTGAGCAGTGTCCTCCAGTCACTCATAGCCTGTCATCTCGAGATAGCCGCGCCCGGCATGGGTTCCCTCAAATCGGATCGGGCCTTCCCAATAGGGAGAGCGTGTGTCCATCCAGGCTTCTGGGTTTAGCGTCCGGATGGTCACATCCACTCCGTTTTCCGGCAATTGCACCCTCCAGCGGATCGGCACGCTACGTCCCGCGACTGCCGCCGTTTCGAGCGGCGTCACCCTTAGCGCGCCGGGGGCCTGCGGCTGCGGCCTGCCGTCGGCCTTGATCCATGTGGCCGATGTAAAGCCCGCGCCTCCGTCGCGCAGGCGAAAGCCCATCATCTTTTCGCCGCTGTCGAAATGCAAGGAGAACCAGTCCCACCCGGTCTGATCCTCAGCCAGCGGCTGCGAGGACCATTCGTGGTCCAACCACGCCTGACCGGACACCGCGATCACGCCCGCCGGAAGGGTCAGTGTACCGGTCACGTGGTAGAATGGTTGCGAGTAGTAATAGCTCGCCTGCCCCTTCTCGGATTTCACCGAGTAGCCCTGCACTCCCTGCGGCACCAGAGGGCCTTTGGCGTCCAGTGCCAGTTCGTAGGAAAACGCCTGTCCCGCCGCGTGCAGGTCGAGCGCCGACAGCGCATCCGCCTCTGGCAGGGCCCGACCTGCCATCTGCCAATTGTCAATCCAGGCCGCAAAGGGTGCAGCCGAAACCCCCGCCTGGCCGATGCCGCCCCGTGCCAGCCGTTCGGCCACGAATTGGTGCGTTCGCGTCGTCAGCCCGGCATGGCCCATCCAAAGCTGCGGACTAGACCAGCCGGACCGCTCCACCGGGGCCAGGGCGGATCGGAAAAGAGTCCATTGCACGCCAAAGTCCGCTCCATCCGCAGCTTGCAGGTTGGCCGTCAAATACCACCATTCGATCCGGTAACCGGGGTGCGGGCCGTGGTCTGCCGGAAAGTTGAATGCAGTCCCCGGCTGCGGCACTGAAAACCCGTCAGCCTCTGTGCCAAGCCCAGCAAAACCCTGGCCAAAGGCAGGTGCGGCCAAGCTCATGTAGATCAGCAATGCTCTAACGCTCATGTGCAAATACCTTCAGCAAATCCGATGGCGAAAGACGCGCCAGCCGCCAGGCAGGCACGGCGGCTGCAAGTCCGGCCGCCAGCAACGCGAGCGCCGCCAGCCGCGCCCAGTCACCGGGAAAAAGGTGCATCGGCAGACGCCAGCCAAAAGCCTCCACATTCACCACCGCCAGTAGAACAAAGGCGAGCCCGATACCTACAGGCAGAGCGGCCAGCATGGTCAAGGCTGCCAACAACAAGCCGCGCCAAAGCTCCAGCCATACGAGGTGGCGGCGGGGCAGACCCATGGCCCAGACCGGCGCCAGTTGCGGTAGGCGCATCCCCGACAGGGTCATGAGGCTCGCAAACATCGCCAGCCCCGCGACTCCCAGCGTCAGCACATTCAGCGCGGCTGTCACTCTGAATGTGCGCTCAAACACTTTGAGCGAAAAGACCTTGATCCCGGCCTGGTCAATCACGTTCTGCGCGGGCAGCCCGAATTCCGCCCGCAAACCCGCAGCCAGTGCTTCGGCCTTGCCAGGGGCAATCCGAATGGCATAGCGCAGGCGGGAGACGTCAGGGTAGTGCCGGACCAGTGTGTCGATCCCGATGATCACTTGGCCGATCGGGTTGCCATAGTCGGCATAGACGCCGACGATGCTGGCCCGCCAGCCACCGGGCAGCGTGATCTGGTCCCCTAAGCCCAACTCCTGGCGCCGCGCCAGTTGTTCGTTGATCAGGGCGCCGTCGCCTGTGGCGATCCGGTCCCACACCCCCGGCACTGCAGAGAGGATCGGCCAGTTGTCGCGATAGGTGCCATGATCGGCCACGCCGTATATTGCCGCGGGCTGGCCTGCGACCCGGCCCTCAATGCTCCAGATCGGCAGGACCGCGTCGCTGCGCTGGGCCAGCCAGTCGCGTATCGCCGTGGCCTCTGCTTCGGTGCGGGCGGTCACGTAAAGCTCTGAGGCGAGACGCTGATCGAGCCAGCCGGTGAAGGTCAGCCGAAAGCTCGACACCATCGTGCTGACGCCCACATTGACGGCCAGCGCAAGCAGCAGTGCCATTAGCGCCAATGACAGGCCGGGAAGCTGTTGACGCGTGTCGGCCCAAAACCATTCAGCCAATGGTCCACGCGCCAAGCGGCCGCCAAGGTGCAATATCCCCGTCAGCACGAGCGGCAGCGCCAGTGCCGCCCCCAACAGCAGTGCCGCCAGAAGCGCAAAGCCCGCCTCGAGGCCGGATCCGAAGTGTGCAATTCCCGCCGCCGTCAACAGGAGCACCATCGCAGCCACGCCTTGCGCGCGCAGGGCCCGCTCCGAAGCCCGCGCCCAGGCCCGAGGCTGGGCCGGCGCAAGCAGCGGCAGGTGCCATAGCCGCCAGAGGCTTTGTGCGGCCGCTACCAGCGTGCCGATTACCGCGATCGCCAGCCCCGCTGCCCACACTGCGGGGCGGATCGACAGCGTTCCCGGCACATCGGCCCCGTAAAGTCCGCGCAGGGTGGCGGCGACGTCGGGCAAAAGGGCCGAGGCGACTACATAGCCAAGTGCCACGCCCACCAATCCCGCGAGGAGGGCGAAGATCAGCAGCTCGGCGATCAGCAAAAGGACCAGCACGCGGGCCGGCAAGCCCAGTGCGCGCAGCGTGCGAAACACCGGGCGGCGCTGTTCAAAAGCCAGACCGATGGCGGAATGCACGATGAAGAGCCCCACCGCAAAGGCAAGAAAACCGAAAGCCGTCAGGTTCAGGTGAAAACTGTCGGTCAGCCTGGCAAGATCCCCCGTTTCACTCGGCTCGCGCAGGGTCAGGCCGGGGGCTGTCACCTCTAGAGGGGCACGGCCAATCGGTTGGTCCGGCCAGAGCAAAAGACGAGAGATCTTGTCCTTTGCCCCAAGCAAGACCTGCGCCTGCCCGATGTCGGTGAGGACTGTGCCAGGCGGCAAACCCTCGGCCACGCGCACGGGAGGTGTTGCTTGTTCGGTTAGTCGTGCCGCGGTTTCCGGAGTTGCATAGAGCACCCCGGGCGCCGTGATGAACGGCAATAGCTCATCACCCACTGCAACATCCACCTGCTGCGCCTGCGGCGGCAAAGTCAGTGGGTCAATGCCGAGGACGCGCAACCGCACATCCCCAAACCGCATTTCACCTTCAATCACCGGCGAAGCCAGCCAGCCTGCTCGCCGCAGTCTCACAAACACCTGTTGATCCATCCGGGTCCCGTCCTCACGCACCAGTTGCGCGAGCCGGTCCTGCCCAAGGATCGCCGCTGCACGGTCATAGCTCGCCCGCGCCTCACCGTTGATCGCCTGAATCGCTGACCACAACGCCGTTGCCAGCGATAGCCCCAAAAGCAGCATCGCCAGTTGGACAGGCCGCCTGCGCCAATGCGACAAGAGCGCTGACAACCCGGTCCACACCATCAAGCCAGCCGTCCCGCGTGCAGGTGAACGTGGGCGTTCAGCCGGTTTGCCAGACGGTTGGAATGGGTAACCATTAACAGGGCGGCACCCGTTTCAGCCACCAGCGACAGCATAAGATCGAGTACAGCGTCCCCTGTTGCCTCATCGAGATTGCCCGTGGGCTCATCGGCCAAAACCAGCCGGGGCCGAACGGCTAGGGTCCGCCCAATCGCCACCCGCTGTTGTTGCCCACTCGACAGCTGTTCAGGGTAGCGCGTTAGGACCTTGGCCAGGCCCAGCCGTTCAGCAAGGACCTTCAGCCACGCCGGATCAGGACGGCCGGCAAGTCGAGCCTGAAAGGCAAGGTTGGCTGCCACATCAAGCGAAGGGATCAGGTTGAACTGCTGGAACACAAGTCCGACTGTTCCCCGACGCAGGGCGGCAAGGGCCGTATCGTTCAGCCCCACAATATTGGTACCGCCAAGGTGGATTTCTCCCGCATCAGGGCTGTCGAGCCCTGCAACGAGGTGCAAAAGCGTGCTCTTGCCGCTGCCAGACTCGCCGGTCAGCGCAAGGCTCTTGCCCGCCTCCAGCGAAAGATCGATCCCGTGCAGAACATGCAACGGCCCTTCGCCAGTGGGGTAGAATTTGTCGATCTGGTCCAGCCTCAGCAGCATGTTACTCCCCGGAGGCCCGCGTGCTTCTGACACGGCATGCCAGTGAAATAGCGCCAAACAACGACCCCTTTCATACAGCCTCCAAACCCACTGCCTTAATTGGACAATGGTTTTCTTCAGAGGCTCGCGTTTTGCATCTAACGCGACCTCCACTTGGAATTCGATGTACAATTACGATCTAGAGCGGTTCTCAGCTAGGCGGGATAGGCGTTGACCGTGCCGTCGCAACTCACTCTCCAAACGGAACTGGAGCGCTGCCTTCAATTCCTCAGCAGTGCCGATGCCGTTGCTGAAAAGCGCCATGATTATGCCTGCAGCCTGGTCACACTCAGGCGTGCTTGGCTCTATGCCAGCCTCACGGGAATACGCGATCAAACCTTTCGGGCAAAGAGTTCCTCTTCGATCTTTGCGCGGTTGTTTCCATACTTTTTTACCAGCCTGAGGGCATCAGCCCGTTCGAGATGGTGCTTCTTCATGAGGTACCCGACTTCATAGTCTTCGCCACCGTCGACCCGTGCTCTGTCTTGCGGACCACGCTTTGACTTGTCGTCTGCCATGACAACCTCCATGGGCGATCGCCTCGCCCAAACGTGTCAAGGATAATCCTCTAATCGACGGGGACAAGGACGTAGTCGCCAACCATGTCGAAACCGCACAACTCCGCGGTCGCAGGGATAAGCCGATCCCTTACGGGGAACGCTTTGCTCGTCCGCCGTTCGAAGCGTCGAGGTCTTCTGGGCTGGTACACGTTCTTGCGGCCGTGGGAGGAAGCTTTCCGCGCGACATCACGAATGGAGTCCCTTGATGCATCGAAGGTCGCCAAATAACCCGCTTCGGCTGTGGCTGCTTCCGGTTTTGCGTTCGCGAGCGCTTCAATCTCAATCAAGAACGGCATTTCAAACATGCCATCGTAGCCGAGAAAATGGAGGTATTGTCCGGCCTCGTCGTAGCTGCGGCTTCGGTTCGGAAAAGTCAGCGCCAAGGTTGAACATACCTCAAGCCGTCAAGAACCGCGTAGCGAACGTCTGTTGCAGGCTCGCGGCCTTGCGTCTCTTCGCATTGTGCGCGTTCAGAATTACGGCGGTTTCGAAGCTAAACTGCCACTCGCTTGATCCCGCTGCCCGGCCAGCGATGGAGCTGGGCTACTCCAGCACAGACTCTGCCCGTCGATCACCTCGATCGGCACGGACTCCAGACCGACATCGTCGAACAGCCGCGCATTTGACCGCGTTCGCCAAATTAATGGCCGGATCTTTGCGAAGCCTCCGCATTTTCGTGGGGGGAAGCCCTCCCAGCATCATCGTGATTGGACTTCACGATCGGTTGGAGTCACGCTAGCCGCAGGCATAAGAAGGATATGGGTGGACCAACTATCGTCCGAATAGGAGGCCAAAATGAAACACCAGACGCTCGAGCAACTGCAGATCGTCGCCGAGATCGATCAGGCCTACCCGCGCCAGGCCATGTCCCGCAGCGAGCGTCTTGAACACTGGGCGGAGCTCCTTGAACGGAACCCTGACCGGCGCCTCTCGACGCTGCACCAGACCGAGTATCAGCCGGTTAGAGCACGCGGGGCCATGCGCGGCGACGGCTCGCCGATCTCAGTCGCTTTCGAGAATCCTGTCCTCCGCGCCGCCGGGTTGGAAAACGACAACTACGGCGAAGCGAAGCGGTTCTTCGAACTGACCGACAGGCAATTGCATGAGATCATCTGCTATTGCCATTTCGGCGCGACGGTGACCGCCGCAACGGCCGCCCGTCACATCCGTGCGGCGATTGCCGGGAGACAGCCCGGCATGTTCGCTCGGATGCGTGAGGCGTTCGTCGGATAAAGCCAGCGCCGTTTCGCAGCATCATTTTTGAAGCGGCTCGCATGGAAAGCCGCCGCCGTAGCGCAGGCAAGCGCTCCCCACGCGGGGAGGCTGCGTTGCATGAGGGGGTGCGGCTTTCCGCAGGAGCACGCCGACGCCCCTCCTGCACCTTTTCCATCCGAACCGGAAAGATCCCAATGCTGCCAGTACATCCGTGGTCAGCGCCGTGGTTCAAAGGCTCGAACAGAGCGACATGCGCGCCGGATAAGCGCTTACATTCGCCGTCGAAAATTCGGTGCTTCATGGTGGGTCGAAGGTCGCGGACCTATGTCGATCGGGACCGGGAAAGCCAAATCGTGCCAAATTTTCGCGAACTGTATATAAACATTCAATCAAGGCTCAATAGGTTTGGTGCGTAATTGCGGGTTAATATAGTCTGTTGTCGGCAAAATTAAGAGGGATGAATTACAATAAAATTGCTTATGGCTCCGCCTTTCGGACGGCCAAAAGCGCCGGTAAAAACGACTGATTTCATTTCAAATATTTTCGGTTTGAGGAATTAAAAATTTGGCACTCCTATCATTCGAGTGCCAAAGGGGCTATGTTAAGTGTTGCAGTCGCTCTATGTGCGGCGGCAGAAAGAACCCCCAATGAAATTCCGGCCACTCCACGACCGCGTCGTCATTCGGCGCGCGGAAGGCGATACCAAATCCAAGGGCGGGATCATTATTCCCGACACCGCCAAGGAAAAGCCTCAGGAAGGCGAAGTGATCGCCGTGGGCCCGGGCTCGCGTGACGAGAGCGGCAAGCTGATCCCGCTCGACGTCAAGGCCGGCGATCTCATCCTGTTCGGCCAATGGTCCGGCACCGAGGTCAAGATCGACGGCGAGGACCTCCTGATCATGAAGGAGAGCGACATTTTGGGCATCGTCGAGAAGATCAAAGCGGCCAAGAAAGCCGCCTGACCGGGCGATTTCCGATCCCGCAATTTCAAGACTGAACTGGACGTAAAATCATGTCTGCCAAGGAAATCAAATTCGCTACCGATGCCCGCGACCGGATGCTTCGCGGCGTCGAAATTCTGAACAACGCCGTTAAGGTGACGCTCGGCCCCAAAGGCCGCAATGTCGTCATCGACAAGGCCTATGGCGCGCCGCGCATCACCAAGGATGGTGTCGCCGTCGCCAAGGAAATCGAGCTTGCCGACAAGTTCGAGAACATGGGCGCCCAGATGGTGCGCGAAGTGGCCTCGAAGACCAACGACCTCGCCGGCGACGGCACGACGACAGCCACGGTGCTGGCCGCTTCCATCCTGCGCGAAGGTGCCAAATTCGTTGCCGCGGGCATGAACCCGATGGATCTCAAGCGCGGCATCGATCTTGCTGTGGCTGCTGTGGTGAAGGACATTCAAGCCAGGGCCAGGAAAGTCAAATCTTCGGACGAGATCGCCCAGGTTGGTACGATCGCCGCCAATGGCGACGCGTCGGTCGGCGCCATGATCGCCAAGGCGATGAACAAGGTCGGCAATGAGGGCGTGATCACCGTCGAAGAAGCCAAGACAGCCGAAACCGAACTCGATGTCGTCGAAGGCATGCAGTTCGACCGTGGCTATCTCTCGCCCTATTTCGTCACCGATGCCGAGAAGATGCGCGCGGAGCTGGAGGACCCTTACGTTCTCATCCATGAGAAGAAGCTCGGCAATTTGCAGGCGTTGCTGCCGATCCTCGAAGCTGTGGTGCAAAGCGGTAAGCCGCTGCTGATCATCTCGGAAGACGTCGAAGGCGAGGCGCTAGCAACGCTGGTCGTCAACAAGCTGCGCGGCGGCCTCAAGGTCGCAGCCGTCAAGGCGCCAGGCTTCGGTGACCGGCGCAAGGCGATGCTGGAAGACATTGCCGTGCTCACCGCCGGCCAGATGATTTCCGAGGATCTCGGCATCAAACTCGAGAACGTCACGATCGACATGCTCGGGCGGGCTAAGCGCGTGCTCATCGAGAAGGATACGACGACGATCATCGACGGCGCCGGCGAGAAAGCCACCATCCAGGCGCGCGTCCAGCAGATCAAGTTGCAGATCGAGGAAACGTCCTCGGATTACGACAAGGAGAAACTCCAGGAACGTCTCGCCAAGCTGGCTGGCGGCGTTGCTGTCATTCGCGTCGGCGGCGCGACCGAGACGGAAGTCAAGGAAAAGAAGGACCGCATCGATGATGCGCTGAACGCCACTCGTGCAGCCGTGGAAGAAGGCATCGTTGCCGGCGGCGGTGTTGCGCTTTTGCGCGCCAAGGCAGCTTTGACTGAGCTTACTGGCGCGAATGCTGACATGACGGCAGGTATTTCGATTGTGCTGAGAGCACTTGAAGCGCCGATCCGCCAGATTGCCGAGAATTCCGGCGTTGAAGGTTCGATCGTCGTCGGCAAGCTCTCCGACAGCAAGGATCACAATCAGGGCTTCGACGCCCAGAACGAAGTCTATGTCGACATGATCAAGGCCGGTATCGTCGACCCCGCCAAGGTCGTTCGGACGGCCCTGCAGGATGCCGGCTCGATTGCCGCGCTCCTGATCACCGCTGAAGCAATGATCGCGGACATTCGGCAGAAGGTTTCGCCCGCTATGGGTGGCGCGGGAGGTATGGGCGGAATGGGCGGAATGGACTACTGAGCGGCGCCTGAAACTATAGCCAGGACGACGGAAGGCCAGCGACGCGGGCACATGCGAGCCGATATCTCGGCGATCATCGGTTCGCTCGACATCGTGTTCGGGGAGATCGATCGATAGGCTCGTCGCTGTCGTATTTGCTGCTAAAAATGGTCTTGGAGACAAGAACATGACCGACACTCTTGCCGAGAAAACATGTACGCCTTGTCGCGGCGGCGTCCCGCCGCTCACGCGTGATGAAGCCCAACGCTTCCAGGCACAGGCTCCTGATTGGGAGCTGGGTGACGATGCCCACCGCATCCAGCGGAGCTTTCGATGCCGCAATTTCCGGGACGCGCTCACCCTTGTTCAGGAGATCGGTGAGCTCGCCGAAACCGAGGGCCATCACCCCGACATCAGCTTCGGCTGGGGTTATGTGACGGTTTCCCTGAGCACCAAGAAGATCAAAGGACTGCACGAGAACGATTTCATCATGGCGAGCAAGATCGATCGGATGCTCGATCGCGCGGGGCGGCCCCTCGACCGCCAACGGTGACACGGCAAATCCATTGCCAATCAAGTGAGGTCGTTTATGCCACACATCCGTCGAGGGGCAGCTCGATCTCGACCCTGATCGGATGGTTCATGGCCTATGGTCCAGCGACGATCGCAGCGAAAATAAGCACCTTTGCGCTTGCCTTGAAGGCATCCTATTCTGGAGGGTAGTATCCGCTCGGGGCATAGAATGTCGGTACTGCCTTCCTTAAGAATTTGCGCGCCGCTCAACGCGGTGCTGGCTGCGACTGGGCTTGTGGCGGTGGCTACGCTCACGACACCGGACCTGTCCGGACGAAGCAGACTGGCTTTGGCTGCCGTGCTCGCGGTCATTTGGGGCGTCTATCTCCTGGAATTGGCCGAGAAACTGCTCAAGCGCCGGGCGGGAGACGTTCGGGACAGGACGCCGGCAATCGCCATTGATGTGCTCGCGGTTTTGGTTCCACTCGCCGCATTTCTGCTCGTCGGCACGCCCGACCGGAGCCTCTACTGTGCTGTCTGGCTGCTGAAACCGCTGCGCGACTCAACTTTCTTCCCGCTGCTGGGCAGAATCCTGACCAACGAAGCGCGCAACCTGATCGGCGTCGCTACCGTCTTCGGCATCGTTCTTTTCGGTTTTGCGCTCGCAGCCTATGTCATCGAGCGCGACGTCCAACCGCAACAGTTCGGCAGCATCCCCCAGGCAATGTGGTGGGCGGTGGTCACGCTGTCCACCACCGGCTATGGCGACGCTATTCCGGAAAGCTTCGCCGGCCGCGTCCTTGCCGGGGCGGTCATGATGAGTGGCATCGGCATCTTCGCGCTCTGGGCTGGCATTCTTGCCACCGGCTTTTATCAAGAAGTCCGTCGCGAGGATTTCGTCCGCAATTGGCAATTGGTCGCCGCCGTGCCGTTGTTTCAGAAGCTCGGCCCGGCCACGCTAGTCGAGATCGTGCGCGCATTACGACCTCGCATCGTGCCGGCGGGCGCTGTGATCTGCCGCAATGGCGAGACCGGTGACCAGATGTTCTTCGTCGTGGAGGGGCGCGTCAGCGTCGCGACGCCGAACCCGGTGGAGCTGGGCCCTGGCGCCTTCTTCGGCGAGATGGCGCTGATCACCGGCGAACCGCGCTCGGCGACCGTCAGCGCCACAACGGTGGTCTCACTCCTGTCGCTACACTCGGCGGATTTCCAGATGCTGTGCAGCAGCAGCCCGGAGATCGCAGAAATCATCCGCAAGACCGCGCTCGAGCGGCGCGGCGCCTAACGGTTGACCGTATTAGACTAGGTGTTCGTCAGGAGGAGGATGCGATGCCAAGGCGGCCAATTGCCTGCCGATGGTGGCTGGCTGGAGCTGCATGCTCTGCCGCTGCCGAACCACCCTCAATACAAATCGAATTCGAAAGCGGAATCTCTTGCCCGTTGAATTCGAGCACGGCAGGGAGCGTCCTTGTCGGGGCACGTGCTGTTTGCCTGATTGCGGTCGCGAGTTTGGCTTACGCGAAGTGGCCATCGGCGGGCATGGCCATCTATCGACAAGCGCACATAACTATTCGCGCACCAGGCGTCCGGTCGCCCACCAGATCACCGATACAACAACGATCGATGCGTAGCCGTCCACGGCATAGTGCCAGCCGGTGAACACCGATCCGTACAGGATCAGGGCTGCAAAGGTCCAACCCGGAACGCCAAGCCAGCGATTGATCGATGACAGCAAATAGGCGTTCAATGCGGCAAAGGCGACATGCATGCTTGGCATGGCCGAGATGCCGCCGCCAAGACTTGGCCGGCCGCTCTGGTAAGCCATCAGGAGATATGCCGCGGGTTCCCGCACCATGTAACTATGGTCCAGCCTGTCCAGGGCCGCATTCAATCCGTGGAAGCGATCCACGCCGACAAAGTGGTGGTAGTAAACCGGTCCGACCGATGCCAGCGCCAGGGCCAAGACCGTTCCGAGGACGGACAACGTCAGCGCTGCTGCGCAGAGATAGCGGATGCGGGCAATCTCGTCCGACCAGAGCGACACGAAAAGGATGGCGCCGAACCACTGGTAAAACCAAATGACTTCATAGCTGTTGAAGACGACGAACGACCAATTGTTGCTGTCGAGCTTATGGACGATCTCCCATGGCGGCATCCCGTGCAGCCATTCATCAGCGTCGGCCAACCAGTTGTCGGCATAGTAAGGGACGACGGACGGGATGGCGATCTTGTAGGTAGAGAACGCGGTCAAGCTGGCAAAGCAGAACAGCAGCACCAGCAGACAACCGCGCCAGCGCCCTTGAACCAAATCCAGTGCGTAGCGAACCGGTTGCCGCCGGCCATGGATTAGCGCGGCACAGCAGACGCCACCGATAAACAACACCGGAATGCCAACAAGAAACTTGCGAGAATAGATTAAGGCTGACGTATAGAATACTTCTGGATATAGTGCAGATGCGCCTAAAACGTATGTCGCCATAAACAAGGAGAGGCGCAATTGCCATATGGCGGAGGGCCTGTAGCGAGAGGCTTCCGTGGTTAGGGCCAAACCAATTTACCCGTTCTTAACGTTTCGCCGGAGAGACACGTACACCGATAAGGTAAAAACCTTGCCGCCAGGTTTACTTTTCCCCGGTGGTCGACATTTGCCGGCCGGCCCGCATGCGGTGGATCGATTCCCTGAGCAATCTTGCATCCGCATCGCTGTCCATGCCCCCGCGTCAAGGAATTG
Organism: Mesorhizobium sp. LSJC280B00; assembly: GCF_000502835.1. Lineage (GTDB taxonomy): Bacteria > Pseudomonadota > Alphaproteobacteria > Rhizobiales > Rhizobiaceae > Mesorhizobium. The sequence goes on along the minus strand of NZ_AYVL01000008.1, from coordinate 185,848 downwards.
CCCCAGAGCCTCGAGCCGGCCGGTTGCTTGAACACGGGCCCGCCACGCCTTCGGTTGACATATCATAAGTTTTAGCTTATCATAAGTCATGATTTATGATTATGCAGGAATGGTGGCCTTGGCCGATCCGACGCGCCGCAAGGTGTTCGAGCTCATCGCCGATCGGCCACGCTCGGTCATCGATCTGACGCGAGTGCTTCCGGTCTCGCAGCCGGCGGTATCGCAGCACCTCAAGGTCTTGAAGGAAGCCCGGCTGGTCCGCGCAGAGCCGAAAGGTGCCAGCAACATCTATCATCTCGACCCGCATGGGCTCGGCGAGATGCGCGCCTGGCTCGACCGCATGTGGGGCGATGCGCTCGACGCCTTCAAACGGGAAGTCGACAACAGCAAGGAGAAGAGGAAATGACGACCATGATCAAGCCCGCGCCGGTCAGGAAGTCGGTGACGGTGGAGGTGCCGCTCGACAAGGCATTCGATGTGTTCACCACAGGATTCGGGCGCTGGTGGCCGGCTTCGCACTCGATCGGCAAATCCGCCCTGACGACCGCGGTGATCGAACCAAAAGCCGGCGGCCGCTGGTACGAGATCGGCGAGGATGGGTCACAATGCGATTGGGGCGAGGTTCTCGCCTGGGATCCGCCGTCGAGGCTGACGCTCGCCTGGCGGATTGGAGCCGGCTGGCGCTACGATCCGGCATTGCTGACCGAAGTCGAGATCCGCTTTGTCGCGCTCGGCGAGAACGCGACGCGTGTGGAACTCGAGCACAGGCTTCTGGAGAACATGGGCGAAACCGCAGAGGGGATGCGCGAGGCCTTCGAGTCCGAGGGTGGCTGGAGCGGTCTCCTGGACCGCTATGCGGCTGAGGCCAAGCGCCACGCCGCCTGATCGGGAAGCCGTTAAGTCCAATATCCAGCGAGGCCGTCGCACCGTCGGCCTCGCCGTTTTTGAATCAGTGTCGATCTGCCCATCTGGTTGACCGGGGCGGGGAGATACGCTGCCCTTTACCTGCCGCCGCGAAGGTTTGCAGCGCCGCAGGTTTGTAGAACGTCCTCTCCTCCTACCATCCGGTATGCGCCGCGTCGTTTGGACGCGCGAACGGCGCTGTAGCAATTTGTCGTTGTGCATGGTCCTTTCGCAAAATCGATTCCGATTGTCAGGGTCATGCGTTAGACCTGACAGGCACCTTATCCGGAAATCCGATGGCGGGAGGCGCTGGTGGAAGGCCAGGACGAACAGATGACCGGCGCCAGGGCCGCCGAGGAGCGCCGCGCCGACATCTATGACGAGGACGGCGTCATCCTGTCGTCGTTCCTCGCCCAGATCGGTGCCGCGATCGCCGATCGCGATACGCTGACGCTGAAGCGTGAAGTCGACGATCTGCACCAGTCGGAACTCGGCCACCTGCTCGAGGCCCTGCACCCGGAACAGCGACGCGCGCTGGTCGAATTGCTGGGCAAGGATTTCGATTTTTCCGCGCTGACCGAGGTTGACGAGGCGATTCGCCGCGACATCGTCGACAGTCTGCCCAATGCGCAGATCGCCCAGGCGGTGCAGGATCTCGATTCCGACGACGCGGTCTACATTCTCGAAGACCTCGACCAGGAGGACCAGGACGAGATCCTGTCGCAGCTGCCGTTCACCGAGCGGATCAGGCTGCGGCGTTCGCTTGACTATCCCGAAGAGACCGCCGGCCGCCGCATGCAGGCGGAGTTCGTCGCGGTGCCGCCCTTCTGGACGATCGGCCAGACCATCGACTACATGCGCGAGGACAACAATCTTCCCGACCGTTTCAGCCAGATCTTCGTCATCGATCCGAGCTTCAAGCTGCTCGGCGCCATCGACCTCGACCAGATCCTGCGTACCAAGCGCTCGGTCAAGGTCGAAGAGGTCATGCATGAGACCAGGCATGCCATCCCGGCCACCATGGACCAGGAGGAGGCGGCACGCGAATTCGAACAATACGATCTTCTGTCCGCCGCCGTCGTCGACGAGAACGAGCGGCTGGTCGGCGTGCTGACCATCGACGACGTCGTCGACGTCATCCAGCAGGAGGCCGAAGAAGATCTGCTGCGCATGGGCGGCGTCGGCGACGAAGAACTCTCGGACAGCATCTTTTCGACCTCGCGCTCGCGCGTGCCCTGGCTGCTGGTCAATCTTTTGACGGCTTTCCTGGCGGCCTCGGTGATCGGCCTGTTCGACCGCACCATCGAGCATATCGTGGCGCTGGCGGTGCTGATGCCGATCGTCGCCGGCATGGGCGGCAATGCCGGCTCGCAGACCATGACGGTCACGGTGCGGGCGCTGGCGACCAGGGACCTCGACATCTACAATGCCGGCCGCATCATCCGCCGCGAAATCGGGGTGGGCTTCATCAACGGCATCATCTTTGCCATCCTGATCGGCCTCGTGGCTGCTGCCTGGTTCCACGATCGCAATCTCGGCGGCATCATTGCGGCTGCGATGATCATCAATATGTTCGTGGCGGCTCTGGCGGGCATCCTTATCCCGCTGCTGCTCGACCGCTTCAAGATCGATCCGGCTGTGGCTTCGGCGGTTTTCGTCACCACGGTCACCGATGTCGTAGGTTTCTTTGCCTTTCTCGGGCTCGCCACATGGTGGTTCGGCGTGCGCTGAACGTCACCTCAATTGACTTTTACGTAAATGCCATGCGAGGCTTTGAAAGGTGCCTTGTCCGCCGATTCTGGTACGCGCCTGGGCGCCGGCGGCGCCGGCCAGTTGGAACTCGCGGCGTGGCCGGGGCATTGGAGTGACGATGCGGGAATATTATTCGATCACGGAGCTGACCCGCGAATTCGACGTGTCGACGCGGACGTTGCGCTTCTATGAGGACGAAGGGCTGGTGCAGCCAGTAAGACGCGGCCGCACTCGGCTGTTCCGTCCGTCGGACCGGCATCTCATCCGCCAGATCATGCGGGGAAAAAGGCTCGGCTTCTCGATCAACGAGATCCGCGAAATCATCCAGATGTACAGGGAGCCGCCCGGCGAGGTCGGCCAACTCAAATTGATGATCAAGCGCATCGAGGAAAAGCGCGAGGATTTGCGCCAGAAACGCCGCGACCTCGAAGAGACGCTGGCCGAGCTCGATCAGGCAGAGGAATCCTGCGTCGAGCGGCTGGTGGAACTCGGCGTCACCACCTAAGCCGGTGCCTCGGCTCAAATCCAGCGCCGCACCCTTTTGGCGTAGTCCCGGTATTTCTTGCCGAATTTGGCCGTCAGCACCTTCTCCTCGCTCTCGATCGTCAGCTTCTGCGTCAGGAACGCCGCGATGACCGCCAACGGCAGGAACCAGGCGATCCCAGTGACAAAGGCGAGGCTGATCAGCAGCAGCGTGTTGGCGAGGTAGATCGGGTTGCGGCTGACGGCGAAGGGTCCGGTAGTCACCAGATGGTCAGGCACGCCGTTCGGGTTGAGCGTCGTCTTGGCGCGGATCATGGTGCGGATTGCCGTGAACCAGAGCGCGGCAACCGCCACCAACCCCACAAGGCCGGCGGCGAACAGGATGTCGCCGAGAAGATCGCCGATCCACGGCAGCGGATAGAACAGCCCTAGCGCGACGCTGACGATGATGGCGGCGATATAGATCAGCGGCGGCCATGGGATGTACCCCAGCTTCGGCTGCCCAGGATTTTGCTGCACGGGTTTCGGGTGACTGTCGCTCATTATTGTCCTCCCTCGATTAGCGCGTTCCCGGTTCCGCCGCCTCGGTTTGGGCGGTGCAGGTGCCGGCGAGCTCGCCAATATGCGCCTTCCACTCCGGGGACTGGTCGTTGCTGTAGAGCCGGTCAAGCGAGGCTTCGCCCTGGAGAGTGTCCAGCATGCAGGCACAATAGCTGGAGCAGAACTCGGTGTCGCGTGCCTGCTCGCAGGATATCTGGCAGGATTTCACAAAACTCACCTCCCTGGTTTCGGCCTGCGCCGGCATGAATTGCGAAAACAGCCAGACCGAGCCGATCAGCACCGGCTGATGGATCAGATAGAAGGCAAGGCTGTGCCGGCCGATGAAGACCAGCGGATTTGCCCAGCGGCCGGGCGCCAAGGCCGACAGCCGCGTCAGCGCGCCGGAGGTGGCGGCGAGCTTGGTAACCGCGATGCCGGCAAGTACGGCGCCGAACCAGGGCAGCAGTGGAACGTAGTCGTTGGAGCGCGGGTTGGTCGCCGACAGGCCGACCCACCACAAAGCCGGATGATCGAAAAGCTCAGATCGCAGGTAGAAAGGCGCGGCAATAGCGAGGGCCGCCACGGCAAGCGTCAGTAGCGCCGGGAGGCGCAGGAACGCCAGGCCGAGCAGGCTGGCGAGCGCGATCTCGTGCAATATGCCGAAGAAGATGAAGCCGTCGGGCGTGGCGATGCGGGTGACCAGCGATATTGCGAGCGCTGCCCCGGCAACCATGGCGAAGCGCTTCCAGAAGCCGGTCCAGCGGATTTTTTTGCCATGGGCGAGATAGAGGCTGATGCCGACCAGGAACAGGAAGCTCGAGGCGATGCAGCGCGCGTAGATTTTCCACCAGCCGAAGGCGGTGAGGCCGGGATCGGTGTAGCCGAAGAATTCGAGGTCCCAGGTGAAATGATAGCTCGCCATGGCAAGCAAAGCGATGCCGCGTGCAATGTCGATAACGGCGATGCGCTTCGACTTCGGTTGATCCTGAACGGCTGCGCTCGGCGTGTCGATGCTCATGGTCTCGCTGTCTTGGTTCAGCCCCGGCAAGACGACTATCACGGTTGCCACCGTCAAAAGAAGCAGGGCCTTGCGTCGCGTTGGTACCGGTCGGCATCAGAGCTGCTTTAGGCCAAAGCCGGAAAGCCTTTGGCCGGCGTGCTGGCGTTTTTCGGACTGGGCGCGGTTTTCGCGACACTCGGCCTGCTGGCGGCGGCCTGCGGCTTCGTCACCTGGCGCTATCTGCCCAAATCGCTTTGATGTGCGAGCGCCGCATGGCGCTCGCGCACCCAGTTGTGGAAGCGGTGCAAGTCGTACTCCTCGGGCATCAGTACGCCGGCCTTGTGGCGCATCGAGCGCAGGCCCATCTGGTTGACCTCGCAGATATCAGCATCCTCCTCCAGCACCTGGGTACCGAAGGCGACGATGTTGTCGATATCCGCGGCCGGATCGGCGAGCGCTTCGGGCGAAAAAAGCCATTCGGCGGTAAGTTCGGTCTGCTCCGGCCCAAGCGGCACCAGCCGCACGGTCCTGACATAGTCGACATGGCCGACGACGAACATCGACGGCAGGCTGGTGGCATAGGTCTGCCCGGCGGCACGCTCGCCCGGCGTCAGGCCGGAAAAGACCGAGCCGTGGACGCGCCCGTCGCGCGACCAGGTTTCGGCCCCGGCCCGCAAGCCGCCTGCAAATTCCGGCGCGTCATTGTCGGCGTGGCGCGCCCATTCGGGGTCGTCGTGCCGGCCCATCAGGCCGCGGCCATAGATCGGCACCAGCCGCGACAGGTCCTTGTGGACGCCGGGGCAGTGCAGGCACTCGTTGAAATTTTCCCAAAATACCTTCCAGTTGCAGTTTATCACCTTGCGCAGCACATGGCCGCTCAGCAGCGTTTCCAGCGGCCAGTTGGCGAGGTTACCGGATGCCGGATCGAAGGATGTTTCAGCCGAGCCGGCAGCGTCTTCCGCCAGATTGACGAAGACGAAACCGCGCCACACCGAAAGCGCGACCCGGTAGAGCGGATGATCGGCCTTGTCGAAGCCGTCCGGCAGCGATTTCGACGGCACGCGCACCAGATCGCCGTGCAGCGAATAGGACCAGGCATGGTATGGGCAGGTGATGAGCCGCGCCTTCAGCCGTCCTTCGCTCTGCTGGCAAAGCTGCGAGCCGCGATGCCGGCAGGTGTTGTGGAAGGCGCGCAACTCGCCGGTCTCGTCGCGCAGCACGACGACCTCCTGCGTGCCTATGCGGAACGTCCTGAAAGCCAGCGGCTGGGCAAGGTCGGCCTCGCGGCAGACGAGCAGCCAGTTGCGATACCAGATGGCCTCGAGATCGCGCTGATAGGCCGCGATGTCCCAATAGGCTGATGACGGCAGCGTCGGCTCGGCCCGCGTCAGGCCGTTGTAGGGACCGCGCTCATTCGGGCTGGGTTGCATGCCGGCTTCCTCCCCATCCGCCAGCCGACACCCGGCTGCGAAAATTGTCAATCGCGGCGCCGGCCGACCGGGCTTGGCGAGGCGGCGCATTCGCCACACGATCCGGCGGAATTTGGTTTGCCGGGCGCGGCGATTCTGCCTATAGTCACTGATGTCGTCGGTTCCGTTTGGAACCAAGAGGGAATGCGGTGAGGGCAAGTTGTTTGCCCAATGCCGTGGCTGCCCCCGCAACTGTGTGCGGTAGTCCTCTCCATATGCCACTGAAGGTTCGCCTTCGGGAAGGTGGGGAAGGGCGCTGATCCGCGAGCCAGGAGACCTGCCGGCGACAGGAAACTGACTTCTATGCCCTCGGGTGGAGGGCGAAAGGAAAGACATGAATACCGCTTCCGTTTCGCTCGGCGCTTCCGCCTCCTCGCAGTCGCGTCTCATGCAGCTGGCGCTTGCTGCATTCCTCGGCATTTTCGTCATGGGCTTTGTCGGCTTCTCGCATATCGATGCGGTCCACAATGCCGCGCACGACTATCGCCATTCGATGGGCTTTCCCTGCCACTAACAAGGGGCTGACATCATGACACTGTTTCGCAACGTCGTGTTCATCGCGGCGATCGCAGGGCTTGTGGCCGGCGTGGCTCTCGCCTGCATGCAAGCCTATGCCACGGTGCCGCTCATCCTAAAGGCGGAAGTCTACGAACAGGCCGGCGGCGGCCATGACCATGCCGCGGCACCTGCGACACCGGCTGAAAACGCCGCGGGCATGACGGCTATGAGCAGCGCCGCGCCGGCACCGGCTGAAGCAATGGCTCCGGCGGAAGACGAAGGCTGGGCGCCGGCGGACGGTTTCGAACGCTTCGGCTTCAGCGTCGTTGCCAATATCGTCACCGGCATCGGCTTTGCGCTGGTCCTGGTTGCGGTTTCGGAATTCGCCGGCGGCATCGGCAATTGGCGCCAGGGCCTGTTCTGGGGGCTGGCCGGCTTTGCCGCATTCACGCTGGCGCCGGGCCTCGGCCTGCCGCCGGAACTGCCGGCGATGCCGGCGGCCGACCTTGTCCAACGCCAGTTATGGTGGTGGGCAACAGTGGTGGCGACAGCGGCCGGTCTCGGCCTTATCGTCTTCCGCAGATCGCTGCCGCTGGTGGCTCTTGCCGTGGCGTTGATCGTTGCGCCGCATATCGTCGGCGCGCCGCAGCCCGATAGCTTCGAGACGGCGATCCCGGAAGGCCTGCACCACCAGTTCGTGGTGGCGGTGACGCTGACCAATCTGGTGTTCTGGCTGGTGCTCGGCGCGGTCGTCGGCGTGGTGCGCGGACGCTTCACCGGCACGGCGACCAGCCTGCGCGACAGCTTTGCCTGACCGCGCTGCCGGGGCACTGACCCTGGTCATCGGCGGTGCGCGCTCCGGCAAGAGCGCGCATGCCGAGAGCCTGGTGACGGTCGGCCCGCTGCCTTGGAGCTATATCGCCACGGCGCAAGCCTATGACGACGAGATGCGCCAGCGCATCGCGCTGCACCGCTCGCGCCGCGGCGCCGGCTGGACGACCATCGATGCGCCGCTCGACCTTGCCGGCGCGATCGGAGCGCTGCCTGACGGCCAGCCGGTGCTGATCGACTGCCTGACGCTGTGGCTGACCAACCATATGCTGGCCGACCATGATGTCGAGGCCGAATGCCGGAGGCTGGCCGATGTGCTGTCGCGGCCGCGTGGGCCGTGGTTCGTGGTGTCCAACGAGGTCGGCCAGGGCATCGTGCCGGACAATGCGCTGGCAAGACGGTTTCGCGACGCCGCCGGCCGGCTGAACCAGGACGTCGCGGCTGTTGCCGGCACCGTGCTTTTGATGGTGGCGGGGCTGCCGCTCAAGGTGAAATGACATGGCTGATACTATCGATCCCAAGGACGAGGAACGCCACCGCGCCAAGATGGCCAAGCGCAAGGCGGTGCAGGACGCCGAGGTCGCGGCCAAGACGGTCGAGAAGGGGCTGCTGATCGTCAACACCGGACCGGGCAAGGGAAAGACCACGGCCGCCTTTGGGCTGGCGCTCAGGATGCTTGGCTATGGCAAGCGCGTCGGCGTCGTTCAGTTCATCAAGGGCAAATGGCACACCGGCGAGAAAGACGCCTTTGCCGCCTTCGGCGACCGTGTCGTCTGGCACGCCATGGGCGAGGGCTTTACCTGGGAGACACAGGATCTGAAGCGCGACATCGCGGCGGCCGAGGCTGCCTGGGCGAAAGCGCTGGAGCTGATGGCCGAGCCGTCGATCAGCCTCGTGGTGCTCGACGAGCTGAACATCGCGCTGCGCTACGACTACCTCGATCTCGAAAAGGTGGTCGCGGCGCTGAAGGCGCGTCGCGAAGGCCTGCATGTCGTCGTCACCGGCCGCAACGCCAAACCGGCACTGGTCGAGGCGGCCGATCTGGTCACCGAGATGGGCGTGACCAAGCACCACTTCTCCGCCGGCGTGAAGGCGCAGCAGGGGATCGAGTTCTGAGGGGGTTGCTGGGGAGGCAGAGGCGCGGTGTCGCGACCTCTCAAGATTTGGGTTCCTCGCCCGCCGCGAAGCGGGGGAGAGGTGGTCGCGAAGCGGCCGGAGAGGGGCTTTCGTAGAGCGCGGTTCCCCTCTCCGTCTCGGCTTCGCCGAGCCACCTCTCCCCACTTTCGTGGGGCGAGGAACCCAAGCTGGAACTAAGCTGCGAACCTTCAAGGCTGAAGGCGCCCTATTTTGTTCTTGCTTTGTGCCGGCAGCTATGCTACTAATTTCGGTATGGTGCTAATTGGCTCCAACGACCCGCCNTGTGCCTATCGGCAGTTTCGTCGATGTCGCCACCTTTTGTTCTTGCTTTGTGCCGGCAGCTATGCTACTAATTTCGGTATGGTGCTAATTGGCTCCAACGACCCGCCGCATGGTGGGTTTTTGTTTCGCCTGGGATCGGGCGAAGATCACAACAGAATTACGACCGTCGAGATTACCCCAAACAGTGCGATCAGCAGAAAGTCGGCGATCCGGTAGAGTTTCAGTGCCGCCGGATGTCAGGGATAGAGTTCTGGTCGCTTGCGAAGCTGGAGATTGTTCGTGGACCAGGCGGTAATCGTCTATCTTATTCTCAATGATGGTCAGTTTGGTGCCGCTGACGAACGCGAATCCATTTATGCGCTCGAGAATCGGCTAGAGAAAGCTATCGAGGATGCATCGGTCGGCGAGTTTGACGGTGACTTGTTTGGTGAAGGCGAATGCATCCTCTACATGTATGGGCCAAACGCTGAACGACTTTTTGTCGTAGTCGAACCCTTATTGAAATCTTCTCCCGTAGCTGCCGGTGGGTACGCGATCAAAAGGTTTGGCGTGGAAGCCGATCCGAGCGCAAAGGAAGTCCGTGTTACCTGGTAGGTCGGGTTTGCCGACCCATTCGGACGTTCACGCGGCGATGACGATCACCGCGACCACGCCGAACAGCGCGATCAGCAGTAAGTCGGCGACGCGGTAGAGTTTCAGCGCCCGTCGGATGTCGGTGCTCTCGACATCATCGCGCCGGCCGCCTTCGCCCATCAATGCGTCTTCGACCATGACGCCGTCATAGGAACGGGGGCCGGCGAGCGCCAGGCCGAGCGCGCCGGCCATCGCTGCTTCCGGCCAGCCGGCATTGGGCGAGCGGTGTTTTTTCGCATCGCGCCGCACGGCGTGCCAGGCGCCCTTGGCGTCGGCGCCCTTGACCAGAAAAGCGGCGAGTACGATCAGCAGCGCCGTCAGCCGCGACGCCGGCAGATTGATCCAATCGTCGAAGCGCGCAGCCGCCCAGCCGAAGGCTTCGTGGCGGGGGGTGCGATGGCCGATCATCGAATCGGCGGTGTTGGCGGCCTTGTAGGCGACGCCGCCGGCGAGCCCGCCGATACCGAGCCAGAAGGCCGGAGCGACGACGCCGTCGGAGAAATTCTCGGCCAGGCTTTCGATCGCGGCGCGGCAGACAGCGGCCCTGTCGAGCTTTTCCGGGTCGCGACCGACGATCCGCGAGACGGCAATGCGGCCCATATCCAGTCCGCCGCTGTCGAGTGCGTCGGCGACCGCTTCGACATGCTCGGCCAGGCTCTTCTGCGACAGCAGCGACGTCGCCAGGATTGCGGTGACCAACCAGCCGAGGGGAATGCTCCAAAGCAAGGTTTCGAGCCAGAGGGCGAGGGCGGCCGGCACCAGCACGATCACCAGCAGCGCGAAGACGCCCCAGCCGCGACGGTGGGCGTCGGAATCAGTGGCGCGGTTGAGCCTGCGGTCGAGAAAGGATATCAGCCTGCCGAACCAGGTGACGGGATGGCCAATGGCATCGAAGAGCCGGGCCGGGTAGCCGAGTACAAGTTCGATGGCCAGCGACAGGAAAGTGATCAGAATCGGCATGAAGTCTCTTGATGGAGTGACGGCGGCAGTGGACCACGGCGGAAGCCTTGGCCGGGCGAGGGCGCTTTTCCCTCACGCGCCGCTGCCTTTCGTCGACCTCTCGACCGGGATCAATCCGCACTCCTACCCGCTTTTCGATTTGCCCGCCACCGCCCTGTCGCGATTGCCGGAAACAGCGCGCAGCCGCGACTTGGCTGAACGCGCGGCAAGCGCCTATGGCGCCTCGTCGGCGGCGAATGTCGCAGCGGCGCCCGGCACGCAGATCCTGTTGCCGCGCGTCGCTTCCCTGGTCAGCCCGGGCACGGCGCTGGTGCTCGGGCCGACTTATGCCGAGCATCGGCGGGCAGCGGCGATCGCCGGCCATGCGGCGGCTGAAGTCGATGATTTCGAAGCCCTGGCGGCGGCCGACCTTGCCGTCGTCGTCAATCCCAACAACCCGGACGGGCGCGTCGTCGAGCGCGAAAGATTGCTTCGACTTGCCGAGACATTACGCGCCAGAGGTGGGCTGCTGGTGGTCGACGAGGCCTTCATGGATGTCGGCCCGCGCAGCGAAAGCCTGGCCGGCGACGTCGACCAGGGCGGCATCGTCGTGCTGCGTTCGTTCGGTAAGTTCTTCGGCCTGGCCGGCCTGCGGCTTGGCTTTGCACTGGCCGATGCGCTGACGGTCGAGCGGCTGGAGGCGCAATTCGGGCCATGGGCGGTTGCCGGGCCGGCGCTCGAATATGGCATAAGGGCGCTTGCCGATACCGGCTGGCAGGCCGGGATGCGGCGCCGTCTGGCCGAGGATGCCGCGCGGCTCGATACGCTGTTCGGCTGCTTCGGCGTGCCTGTCGCCGGTGGCACCGCGTTGTTCCGCTATATCAGGCTGGCGGGCGCCGCCGGCCTGTTTTCGGTGCTCGGCCAGCGCGGCATCCTGCTTCGGCATTTCGCCGATCGTCCGGATGTGCTGCGCGTCGGCCTGCCGGGAGCCGACGAAGAATGGCGGCGGCTCGAATCCGCACTTGCCGGCTGGGCCTCGCGGCGCGACGATGATGCCAAGGGAGAAACTACCCAATGATCCACGTCTGTTCGCTGTCCAAAGTCGAGGAAACGGTAACGAAGACCGGGGCCGGCCGGCTGCTTTCGCTGCTTGCCGCCGGAACGGAGGTGATGCGACCGGCCTCGATCACCAGGGAAAACCATCTGCATCTGGTCATGCACGACATTGCGGTAGCGCAGGAGGGCATGACGATGCCGGGCGAGGAGCATGTCTTGAACCTGCTCGATTTCGCACGCCAATGGGATCGCTCGCGGCCGCTGGTGGTGCATTGCTATGCCGGCATCAGCCGCTCGACCGCCTCGGCCTGCATAATCGCGGCAGCCTTGGCGCCGAAGCGCGACGAGGCCGAACTGGCCGAGACGCTGCGCGCGCTGTCGCCCACGGCGACACCCAATCCGCGGCTGATCGCGATCGCCGACACGCTGCTCGATCGCAGAGGCCGGATGATCGAAGCGATCCAGGCGATCGGGCGCGGCGCGGATGCTTTCGAAGGCACGCCGTTCGAATTGAAAATCTGAGCCTAAAAACAAATTCCAGGAAAAGTGCGCAGGAGTTCTAGGACACGGCCAAGGGGCGAATGATGATCGGGAGAATTTTGGCCATCGTTGTTGGCGTGGTCTGCGCGACAGGCAGCGCCATGGCCGCGTCCATGCCGGCTCTCAAGTCGATCGACCTGGCAGCGCTCCAAGCCACTGTCGAGGGTTTGGCCAAGGAACTTATGCTGCCCGGTGCCATGGTTTTGCTCAAGACTCCGCGGGGCAACCTCGTCTTCGGCTACGGTACGACTGAACTGGGTGCCACGAACCCGCCGCGCGCCGATACCCACTTCCGTGCGGCCTCGAACACCAAGACGATGACCGCCGCTGTCATCGTGCAACTGGTGCAGGAGGGGAAACTGAGCTTCGCCGATCTGATCTCGAAATACGTCCAGCGCGTTCCCAACGGCGACGAGATAACCATTCGGCAGCTCATAACAATGCGGAGCGGCCTCCCTAACTTCACCAATGCGCCGGAACTTGCCGAAAGCCTGGACAAGTATCCTTACAGGGTATGGACCGCTGATGAAGTACTCGGCATGGCGTTCAAACGGCCGCCGGACTTCGCGCCGGGTGCCGAATTCGAGTACAACAACACCAACTACTATCTGCTCGGCCTTGTTGCCGAGAAGATCGACGGCAAGCCGCTCTCGACCATCTTCCGGGACCGCCTGTTCGGGCCGCTCGGCATGAAGAACACCGCGTTGCCGCCGAGCACGTCGAACGCCATCCCCGAGCCATACTCAAACGGCTATCTCTACGGCAGTACTTCGTACGCCCTGGCTGATGCGCCCTATCCGGACGACCTCCAGGCTGCGGCCAGGGCGGGAACGCTCAAGCCCAACGACGACACATGGCAGAACCCGTCCGCCTACTTTGCGGCTGGCGGAGTCATCTCCACCGCGGATGACCTCGCGACCTGGATGCGCGCGCTGGTCGGGGGCAAGCTCTTCAATGCCGACTTCCAGCGGCAGTGGCTTGCAAGCCCTGAGGCGCCGGAGCCGGGCGAACCCGCCATGCAAAAATACGGCTATGGCATCCTAACGCTGACCTTCGGGCCTAACGAAATCTACTATCACGAAGGCGAGATGCCCGGTTACCAGTCCTTCATGGGCTACGATCCGGCCAATGACGTCACCCTGGTCATATGGACCAACCTGACTCTCGCGCTCGACGGCCAGGCGACCGCCAACACCTTGATGGTGAAGATACTGGACGAAATCTACACGGTGTCGCCGCTTCAAGAGGTGAAATGAGGATCCTCGCGCGCGAATGGAATCGCCCCTCGTGAGCGAGGCCTGAGCTGGTGGGATCAAACACCTACGCCAACCAATCCGCCAGCTTTGCCTTGCCCACGTCCCTCAGCAGGCCGATGAAGCCGTCGGCCTGATGTTCGGCGGTCAGCCGGCCTTTTTCGGCGGTGGCAATGCTGGCGTCGCCGACCACGCCATTCGGGTTGAGATCGCTGGCGATCCAGGCGAAGGCGTGCGTTCCGGTGTGGCGCAGCAGCGCAAATTCCTTTTCGGCGCGGGCGACCTTGGACACGAAATTGTCGGCCTTCCCAATATCGACGAGGTCGGGCCGGAAATGCAGCATCAGCGAGGTCTCGACGTCGCCGCCATGAATGCCGTGGCGGTCCTCGAGCTCGGTGTACATGCCGGCCGGCCGGCCAAAACGCTGCCAGCTGGTCTTTACCGCCAGCATCTTTGCCCGCACGCGCAATTCGCGGGTGATGATGCCCATGATCTCCTCATTGCCGCCATGCGAGTTCACGACAATCAGTTTTCGGACGCCGGCGCGCGCGACCGACAGGCCAAGTTCGGTCCACGCCTCGACCAAGGTCGTCGCCGGCAGGGTGAGGGTGCCCGGTGCGTGCAAATGCTCGTTCGACTTGCCTACCGCCTGGACCGGCAGGATGCGGATGTCGAGATCGCCGGGCAGGCGCGCGATCACCGTTTCCAGCATGCCGTTCATGATCGAGGTGTCGGTCGAGACCGGCAGATGCGGGCCGTGCTGCTCAATCGCCGCCAGCGGCAGAACGGCAATGGTCGCCTCAGGATCGACGGTCGCGTATTCGGTGGTCCGGTAGTCACCCCACCATACGCGTTTTTTTGCAGCGGTCATGTCATGCCCTCTTGAACCGACAAGCCCAGACCTAACGCGGGAATGATCGGCTGTCGATCATCGCGCCGCGATGACCTCGATCTCGACCTTGAATTCCGGCCGGGCAAAACCGGACACGATCATCAGCGTCGAGGCGGGCGCCGGGCTGGCGAACAGCCGGTCGCGAACCTCCATATAGGGGCTCAGGAAGGCGCGGTCGGTGACGTAGGCGTTGATGCGGACGATGTCGGAGAGGCCGAGCCCGGCCTCGCCGAGAATCGCCGATATGTTCCGGAAACAAAGCTCGGCCTGTGCGCCGGCCTCCTCGGGGATCTGGTCGTCCGGGGTGATTGCGACCTGGCCCGAACACAGCACCAGCCGCTTGCCCGGCGGCAGCTCGACGCCATGGCTGTAGCGGGCGAAGGGCGGCTTGATCGACTTCGGCGTGAGAAATTTGAACATGGCAATCTCCGTTCACGGCAGCCTAAAGCGGGATCGATGCGGGCATCAAGATGGCGGTGCATGTCACGAGGGCGATTGTGGACAGGCGATCAAAAAATAGGCACGATGCCTTTCGTACAGCATGACCCATCCGGCCTTCGCGCCGCCATTGCTCAGGCGGGCATTGCACAAGCGGGCGGTCCCGGCGCAACGCGCCGGTGGCATGTGTCTTGCTTCTTGAAACAATGGTGTCGAGCCCGGCGCGTGACGCGCCGGAGCGAACAAAGGGTGGTGTGGATGTACGGAAAACTCAAGATTTCGGCGGGCACGATCGTGCTGCTTGGCGCAGGCACGCTTGCCGCGGCAGCGAACGAAAAAGTCACCTTCGGCACCAACTGGCTGGCTGAGCCGGAGCATGGGGGTTACTACCAGGCCGTGGTGGACGGCACCTATGCCGCCTGCGGCATCGATGTGACGATCATGCAGGGCGGCCCACAGGTCAGCGGCCGGCCGCTGCTGCTGGCCGGCAAGATCGATTTTTACATGGGCGGCAATCTGCTGTCGGCCTTCGATGCCGTGCAGCAAGGCATACCGATGCGCGTCGTGGCCGCCGACTTCCAGAAGGACCCGCAGGTCATCATGTCCCATCCCGGGCAGGGGCTGGACAAATGGGAAGACCTGAAGAACGCCGAGGAGTACATCCTCGGCGACGAAGGTGCGCAGACCTTCTTCCAGTGGATGGTCACCGACCTCGGCTTCGACGCCGCCAAGCGCGCGCCCTACACCTTCAACCCGGCGCCGTTCATCGCTAACAAGAAGTCGATCCAGCAGGGTTACGTCACCTCGGAGCCATTCGCCGTCCAAAAGCAGGGCGGTTTTACGCCGAACCAGTTCCTGCTGGCCGACTATGGCTGGGACACATATGCAACGACAGTCGAGACCATGCAGGAGACGGTCGACAAGCGGCCCGAGGTGGTCCAGTGCTTCGTCGATGGCTCGGCCAAGGGCTGGTACAATTATCTCTACGGCGACAACAAGGCCGCCAACGAGATGATCAAGAAGGAAAATCCGGATATGACGGATGAGCAGATCGCCTTCTCGATCGAGCAGCTGAAGAAGTTCGGCGTGGTCGATTCCGGCGACAGCGAAAAGCTCGGCATCGGCGCCATGACCGATGCGCGCATCCAGAGTTTTTACGACAAGATGGTCAAGGCCAAGGTCACGCCGGCGGGCATCGACATCAAGAAGGCCTACACGCTGGCCTTCGTCAACAAGAGCGTCGGGCTCGACCTGAAGAAGTAGGCCGTGAAGCTGGAGAAAGTGGCGCAACAGCCAGGAAGCGTATCGGGGCCGACGCTGTTGGCGCTGCGTGGCGTCGGCAAGGTTTTTTCCAACGGCGTCACCGCGCTCAGCAATGTCGAGCTGACGATCCGGGAGGGCGATTTCCTCAGCCTGCTCGGGCCGTCGGGCTGCGGCAAATCGACGGCGCTGCGGCTGATTGCGGGCCTGTCGACGCCGACCTCGGGCGTGCTCGACTGGCGCGGCAGCGGCGCCCTCGAGCGTTCGAATATCGGCGACCGTTCAAATATCGGCTTCGTCTTCCAGGAGCCGACGCTGCTGCCCTGGGCCGACGTCTTCGACAATGTCTGGCTGCCGCTGCGGCTGAAGGGCGTGTCGCGTGCCAAGGCGGCGCCGGCGGTGATGGAGATGCTGGCGCGGGTTCACCTGACCGGCTTCGAGAAGGCGGTGCCGCGCGAACTGTCGGGCGGCATGAAGATGCGCGTCTCTATCGCCCGCGCCATGGTAACCAAGCCGCGCATTCTGTTGATGGACGAGCCGTTCGCCGCACTCGACGAGATCACCCGCTTCAAGCTCAACAACGACCTTCTCGAGCTATGGCAGGATGAGCGTTTCACCGTCGTTTTCGTCACCCACAGCGTCTTCGAAAGCGTATTCCTCTCCAACCGCATCGTCGTCATGGCGGCGCGGCCGGGCCGGGTGTTTGCCGAGCTTGCCGTCGATGCATCCTATCCGCGCGACGAGGCGTTTCGCACCTCGCCCGACTATGCCGCGCTCTGCCGCCAGGCATCCGACGTGCTGATCGGCGCTATCAACTCAACTGCCGGACCGCATCATGACGGCCATTGAAGAACAGATCCCGGCGCTCGACCCGGAGGAGGCGCGCCGCGTCCGCCAGGAGCGCTTCGAGCGCATCGGCAGATGGCTGCTGCCGCTGGCGATCATGATCCTGGCCATCTGGCTGTGGGACCGCATCTGTGTTTGGAACGACATTCCGAAATACATACTGCCGCGCCCCGGCGTGGTGCTGCAAACCCTGCACGACGATGCCGGGCTGCTGTTCTCCTCGCTGCTGGTGACACTCAGGATCACCTTCTTGAGCCTGCTTCTCGCCGTGGTCGGCGGTGTCGGGCTGGCAGTGCTGTTCGCTCAGTCGAAATGGGTGGAGATGTCGTTCTTTCCCTTCGCCATCGTGCTGCAGGTGACGCCGATCGTCGCGATCTTTCCGCTGATCAATATCTATGTCGACAACCAGACGACGAAGCTTTTGCTTTGCGCCTGGATCGTCGCCTTCTTCCCGATCCTCTCCAACACCACGCTCGGCCTCAATTCCGTCGACCGCAATCTGCGCGACATGTTCAAGCTCAACGGTGCGACCCGCTGGCAGCAATTGCGCTATCTGCGGCTGCCGGCGGCGATGCCTTATTTCCTCGGCGGGCTGAAGATCGCCGGCGGCCTGTCGCTGATCGGCGCGGTGGTGGCNGGCGCCACCGGCCAGTCGTCCGGCCTCGCCTCGCGCATCATCGAGGCCGGCTACCGGCTCAACGCGCCAAGGCTGTTCGCGGCGCTGATCCTGATCTCGCTCACCGGCATCCTGATCTTCCTGGTGCTGTCGCTGATTTCGCATCTCATTTTGCGGCGCTGGCACGAGAGCGCGCTGAGGCAGGAGCGGTGATGGTGAGCAGCGCCGCCTTGATACCAGCTTCTGGTTCCTACCATCTTTCCAACGTCCGGCTTCACGCGTCGCTGACGCCGGGGCTTGCGGCTGCCTTTGGCGCCGACGGATTTGCGCTCGCGGACGTTGCCGTCGCCGATGGCAAGATCTCCGGGATTACGGCGCATCGATCCAACGCACCGGCGGACGCCACCGATCTCGGCGGCCGCATCGTGCTGCCGTGCTTTGTCGACTGCCACACCCATATCGACAAGGGCCATATCTGGCCCCGAAAGCCCAACCCGGACGGCACCTTCATGGCCGCTTTGAACGCCACCGGCGCCGACCGCGCGGCGCGCTGGAGCGCCGACGACGTTGCCCGCCGCATGGATTTTTCGCTGCGCTGCGCCTACGCGCACGGCACCAGGGCGCTGCGCACGCATCTCGACAGCGTCGCGCCGCAGGAAGAGATCTCCTGGCCGGTGTTCGAGACGATGCGGGAGAAATGGCGCGGCCGCATCGAGCTGCAGGCGGCCTGCCTGCTCGGCATCGAGGGCGTGCGCGACAGGAAATGGTTCGAGAGGCTGGCCAAACGGGTGGCTGCCGCCAAGGGTGTCCTCGGCGTCGTCACCTATATGGTGCCGGATCTCGAAGAACTGCTCGACCAGGTGTTTGCGCAGGCGATCAAGCATGGCCTCGACCTCGATTTCCACGCCGACGAGACCGACGATGTCTCGGCGATCTCGCTGAAGAAAATCGCCGAAGCAGCCCTTTGGAACGGTTTTGACGGGAACATCCTGGTCGGCCATTGCTGCTCGCTGGCACGCCAGCCCGACCTCGACGTGCTCGACACGCTGGATAAGGTCGCCAAGGCCGGCTTGGCGGTGGTGTCGCTGCCGATGTGCAATCTCTATCTGCAGGACCGGCGAGGCGACAGGACAACGCCGCGCTGGCGCGGGGTGACGCTGCTGCACGAGATGAAGGCGCGCGGCATTGCCGTCGCCGTCGCCTCCGACAATACGCGCGACCCGTTCTACGCCTATGGCGATCTCGACATGCTGGAGGTCTATCGCATGGCGACGCGCGTCCTGCATCTCGACCATCCCGTCGCGGACTGGCCGCAAGCTGTCACCGCAACGCCGGCCAAGGTGATGCGGCTCGATAATTTCGGCACGCTTGCCGCCGGAGCGCCGGCCGATTTCGTCGTCTTCAGGGGGCGAAGCTGGACGGAATTGCTGTCGCGGCCCGAATCGGATCGCATCGTCGTGCGCGACGGGCATGCGATCGAGCGCCAGCTGCCCGATTATGCCGAACTCGATGATCTGATGGTGGAATGATGGATATTGCGGCGCTCAAGCGCGACCTGGACGGCCTCAAGGTCGATGACCATCCGGCCATCGTCCAGCAGAAGAGCCGCGACTTCTACTGGTACAGCCCGGTGCTGAAGCAGCAGCTCGAGCACGTCACCGGTGACCTGATCGTGACGCCGAAAACCGAAGACGAGGTCGTCCGCATTCTCGCCGCCTGCCACCGGCACGGCGTCCCGGTGACGCCGCGCGGCAGTGGCACCGGCAATTACGGGCAGGCGATGCCACTGTCCGGCGGCGTGGTGCTCAATCTCGCCGAGATGAACGCGGTCAAGATGATCGCGCCGGGCCGTGTCGTCACCGGCCCCGGCGCCGTGCTCGCCGACATCGACAGAGCGACGCGGGCGCATTCCGGCCAGGAGCTCCGCATGTCGCCGTCGACCTACAACACCGCATCGATCGGCGGCTTCGTCGCCGGCGGCTCCGGCGGCATCGGTTCGATCCGCTGGGGCGGACTGCGCGACCTCGGCAACGTCATCCGGCTGAGGACCGTGACGATGGAGGCTGAGCCGCGGGTCATGGAGCTCACCGGCGAGGACGTGCTGAAGGTGATGCACGCCTACGGCACCAACGGCATCATCACCGAAGTCGAGATGCCTCTGACCGCCAGCTATGACTGGATCGACGTCATCGTCGGCTTCGACGATGTCATGGATGCGGCTGGCTTCGGCAACGATCTCGCCATCCAGGACGGCATATTGGCGAAACTGATCACGCCGATCGCAGCACCCATCCCCTACGATTACTTCAAGCGCCACCAGCGGTTTTTCCGGCGCGGCCAAAGCATCGTCGTCTTGATGATCGCGCCGCATGCGATGGATGCCTTCCTCGCCTTCACGGCGCGCAGCAAGGGCGAGATCGTCTTTCGCGCCGACAAGGAGGCCGATCTCAAAGGGCTGCCGCCGGCCTATGAGCTGACCTGGAACCACACGACGCTGCGTGCCATCCGGGTCGATCCGACGATCACCTATCTGCAGACCCGCTATCCGTCGCCGGACCACCTCGGCCACGTCAAGGCGATGGTCGACCGCTTCGGCGACGAGGTGCCGGCGCATCTCGAGTTCATCCGCTTCGACGGCGCCATCGGCATCGCCGGGCTGCCGCTGGTCCGCTTCACCACGGCGGAGCGGCTCGACGAGATCATCCGCATCCACGAGGACAATGGCTGCTGGATCTTCAACCCGCACCGCTACACGCTGGAAGAAGGCGGCATGAAGCGCACCGACGAGGTGCAGCTCGCCTTCAAGCGCGAAACCGACCCGCAAGGGCTGCTCAATCCAGGCAAGATGATCGCCTGGGAAAACCCGGACTATGATTATCGCTCCGGCAAGTCGTTCCTGTTCAAGGGGCTGGAGAAGGCGGGTTGAGACGATGACGGGCGAGTGGCGCTGTACCCCCCTCTGGCCTGCCGGCCATCTCCTCAAGGGGGGAGATTGGCAGTTCCATCGTCTCGACCATCTTCCAACGTCGTCAACTGGCGAAAGCGATACTGACAGCCGATCTCCCCACTTGGGGGGGAGATGCCCGGCAGGGCAGAGGGGGGTGCTTGGTGCCGACTTGCGAGATGTTCTCCTGTGAACGTCTTCGTCCTCTACGCTCATCCTGTGGAGACCAGCTTCAACGCCGATCTGCACCGGACGATCATCGAGCGGCTGAAGGCCGCCGGCCATGTCGTCGACGACTGCGATCTCTATGCGGAGGGTTTCGATCCCAGGCTGACGCGGGCCGAACGGCTGTCCTATCACGACGAACGCAGCGACGGCGATCCGGCGTCAGCCTATGTCGAGCGCTTACTGCGGGCCGAGGCGCTGGTGCTGTCGTTTCCGGTGTGGAACTTCGGCTATCCGGCCATTTTGAAAGGCTTTTTCGATCGCGTCTTCCTGCCCGGCGTGTCGTTCAAGCTGGTCAACGGCAAGGTGCAGCCGTCGCTGCACAACATTCACAAGGTCGCGGCGGTCACCACCTATGGCGGCAGCCGGTTCCGCGCCATGCTGATGGGCGACCCGCCGCGCAAGCTGGTCAATCGGGTGCTGCGCGCCACCATCAAGCCTGGCGGGTCGGTCTCCTATCTCGCGCATTACTCGATGAACCTGTCGACGAACGAGACGCGGACGAAATTCATCGCGAAGGTCGCTGCCAAGATGGACGCGTTCTGACGCGGGAGGGGACTTTTCCTTCTCCCCTTGTGGGAGAAGGTGGATCGGCGCGTAGCGCCGAGCCGGATGAGGGGTGCTGGAAGAAACGNTTTTCCTTCTCCCCTTGTGGGAGAAGGTGGATCGGCGCGTAGCGCCGAGCCGGATGAGGGGTGCTGGAAGAAACGCGGCGTGGGAAGATTGGGACGGGAGCGCTAAACGCTAATTCCGTTGAGGTAGCGATCCTTCCAACACCCCTCATCCGACCGAGCTTCGCTCGGCCACCTTCTCCCACAAGGGGAGAAAGAAAAGAGTTACATCCGCACCCGTTCCGATTTCGGATCGTACATCGGCTTGAGCGAGGCCTCGGCGGCAAAGCGCTCGCCGGCGATCTCGATTTCGTAGGACGACGCCAGGACGTCCGCCTCGCTTTCGCCCTTGCAAGTCACGTAGCCAAGCCCGATCGCGCCGCCGAGATGATGGCCGTAATTGCCCGAGGTGATCGGGCCGACGATCGTGCCGTCGCGCAGGATCGCCTCATTGTGGAAGAGCAGCGGCTCGGGGTCGTTCAGGCGGAACTGCACCAGCCGGCGTGACAGGCCGGTTTCTTTCTTCGTCAGCACCGCATCGCGGCCAAGGAATTCGCCCTTGGCCGTTTTCACCGCGAAACCCAGCCCGGCCTCCAGCACATTGTCCTCGTCGGTGATGTCGTGGCCGAAATGCCTGAAGGCCTTTTCGATGCGGCAGGAATCCAGCGTATGCAGGCCGCATAGCTTCAGGCCGGCGTCAGTGCCGGCTTCCGCGATCGCTTCGAAGACATGGGCAGCCTGGTCGGTCGAGACATAAAGCTCCCAGCCGAGTTCGCCGACATAGGTGACGCGGTGAGCGCGGGCCAGGCCCATGCCGATCTCGATCTCCTGAAACGTCCCGAACGGGTTGTTCTCGTTGGAGAAATCGTTCGGGCTCACCTTTTGGATCAGCTTTCTCGAATCCGGGCCCATCAGGCAAAGCACGGCTTCGGCCGCCGTCACATCGGTGACGACGACGAACTCGTCGGCAAGGTGTTTTCTCAGCCAGGCCAGGTCGCGTTGCAGCGTCGCACCGGGCACGACGAGCAAGAAGGTCGTTTCGGACAGTCGCGAGACGGTGAGATCGCTCTCGATGCCGCCGCGCTGGTTGAGCATCTGGGTATAGACGATCTTGCCCGGCGCCACGTCCACGTCGTTGGCGCAGAGCCTTTGCAGGAAGGCGCAGGCATCGCGGCCTTCGACACGGATCTTGCCGAACGAAGTCATGTCGAACAGGCCGACGCCGTTCCTGATCGCAAGATGTTCCTCGCGCTGGTTGTCGAACCAGTTCTGCCGCTTCCAGGAATAGCGGTATTCGCGCTCCTGGCCGGGCCTAGCGAACCAGTTGGCGCGCTCCCAGCCGGCGACCTCGCCGAACACGGCGCCGCGCGCCTTCAGATGTTCGTGCAGCGGCGAGCGCCTTATGTTCCGCGAGGTCGCCATCTGCCGGTAGGGGAAATGATCGGCGTAGAGCAGGCCGAGCGTTTCGGAGACGCGCTCTTTGAGATAGCGGCGGTTCTTCTGGAACGGCTGGGCGCGGCGGATGTCGACCTCCCAGAGGTCGAAAGGCGCTTCGCCATCATTGATCCATTGCGCCAGCGCCATGCCGGCGCCGCCGGAGGAGACGATGCCGATCGAATTGTAGCCGGTCGCCATCCAGTAGCCGGAAAGCTCCGGCGCCTCGCCGAGATAGTAGCGGTCGTCGGGCGTAAAACTCTCGGGACCGTTGAAGAAGGTGTGAATACCGGCGGTGGCCAGCATCGGCATGCGGTTGACGCCCATTTCGAGGATCGGCTCGAAATGGTCCATGTCCTCCGGCAACTGGTCGAAGCAGAAATCCTCGCTTATGCCGTTCATGCCCCAAGGCTTGGCCACTGGCTCGAAAGCGCCGAGCATCATCTTGCCGGCATCTTCCTTGTAGTAGGCACACTCGTCCGGCACGCGCAGCACCGGCAGGCGGGAGAGCCCGGGGATCGGCTCGGTGACGAGATAGAAATGTTCGCAGGCGTGCAACGGGATGGTGACGCCGTTCTGGGTGCCAAGTTCGCGTGCCCACATGCCGGCGCAGTTTACGACGATATCGGCCTCGATCAGGCCTTGCTCGTCGCCCTGCGCCCAGGAAACGCCGGTGACGCGGCCGGCCCTGGTATGGACCTTGGTCACCTTGACGTTCTCGACGATCGTTGCACCGCGCTGGCGCGCGCCCTTGGCCAACGCCATGGCGATATTGGCCGGATCGCACTGGCCGTCGAGCGGCAGGTGCACGGCGCCGACCACATCTGACACATTGAGATGCGGGTACATCTGCTTGACTTCACGAGGCGAAATCTCGCGCACATCGACATCGAAGGCGCGGGCGAGAGACGCCTGCCGATAGATCTCGTGCTTGCGCTCCTCGGTAAGCGCCACCGTGATCGAGCCGACCTGGCGCATGCCGGTGCCGACATCGGTCTCGGCCTCCAGCTTGACGTAGAGGTCGGCCGAGTATTTCGCCAGCCGCGTCATGTTCTGTGAGCCGCGCAGCTGGCCGATCAGGCCGGCGGCGTGCCATGTCGTGCCCGACGTCAGCTGCTTGCGCTCGAGCAGCACGATATCGGTCCAGCCGAGCTTGGCCAGATGATAGGCGACCGAGCAGCCGGAGACGCCGCCACCGATGATGACCGCCCTCGCTTTGGGGGGAATGGCCTTGGTCGGAATGGTTTTGGTGGGTGAGGCGCTCATGCGGCCTCACGGCGATAGAAGGAGGCGAAGCGGCGCAGGCGTGTGGCGGCCTCCATCAGCACCGGCTCAGGCTGGCAGAGGCTGAAGCGGATGTGGCCGGCTGCAGCCTCGCCGAAGCTCGAGCCGGGCATGACGCCGACCTTCTCCTGGTCGAGGAAAGCCCAGGCGAATTTTTCGTCGTCCGGCTCGATCGCCGATATGTCGAGCATCACATACATGCCGCCTTCGGAGCCGCGCACGGTGACGTTGTTCATACCGCGCATGGCATCGAGAACGACGGCGCGCCTTGCGGCATAGCGCTCGGCGATCTCCTTGACGCCGTAACCATTTTCGAGCGCCTCAGCGCAGGCGAGGCTGATGAAGGCCGGCAGGCCGTAGGTCATCACCAGATTGAGGTCGGTCAGCAGCGAGACCATCTCCTCGGGCCCGGTCAGCCAGCCCATGCGCCAGCCGGTCATGCCGTGGCTCTTCGACATCGAATTGATGACCAGCGTGCGTTCCGCCATGCCGGGCAGCGAGCGTGGTGAGACGTGCTCGCCGCCGCCCAGCGTCCAGTAGACCTCGTCCGACAGCAGCCATAGGTCATGCTCGCGGCAGATCTGCGCCAGATCCTCCAGGCGCTCTCGCGAATAGACGGCGCCCGTGGGGTTGTTGGGCGTGTTGATCAGGATGGCGCGGGTGTTCGGCCGAAGGGCGGCGCGAATGTCGGCGGCGCGCGGCTGAAAGCCATCCTCGGCGGGGGTCTCGACGACGCTGAACTCGGCGCCCGCCGCACTGAAGGTGTTGGGATAGGTGGCGTAATAGGGCGCGACGACGATGGCATGGTCGCCCTGGTCGAGAACCGCTTGAATGGCCGCGTAAAGCGCGGCCTGCCCGCCCGGCGTGGCGATGACCTGGTCGGGATTTGTCGCAACGCCGGTGCACCGCATCGAGGCCGCCGCCATCGCCTTGCGCAGGCGTGGAACGCCGGCAAGCGGCGTGTAGTGGTGATTGCTGGCGCGAACCGCCGTCACGCAGGCTTCGATCGTCTCGCTCGGCGTGTCGAAATCGTGGTCGCCGACCGACAGCATGATGATGTCCTCGCCGGCCTGCTTGCGCGCCCAGGCAGCGGAATGAACCTCCCAGCCATCCTTGCCCGAAGGCACGATGCCGGAAATGCGCGATGATGGCCTGGGCATTATGCTGCTCCCGAAATTTCATAACCGGCCTGTTCGAGCCGGTCGCGCAGCGCGGCGATGTGGGCCGGTCCGACTTCGCAGCAGCCGCCGACGATGCCGGCGCCGGCCTCGACCCAACCGACCGCCTGGCCGGCATAGGCATCCGGATCAAGGTCGTGGCGGGCGTGCAGCACTTCCACGGTACCGCCATGCTTGAGCGCCTCAATCGAGGTGAAGCCGTTGGCATAAGCGCCGACCGGACCGCCGAGAGCGATCAGTTCGGGCAGCGCTGCAGCGATCGCTTCGGGCCGGCAGCAATTGATCAGCCGGGCCGCGACGGGCAGGCCGGCAAGAGCGCCCGACGCCGCCGCAATGGCTTCGCCGCTGCGCAGGCGCGGCGTGCCGTGGTCGGCAAGCGTCCACGACACCCATAGGGGCTTGCCGCTTTCCGACGCCGCGGTGACGGCGGCGCGCGCCTCTTCGGCCGACGCCATGGTTTCGCACAGAAACAGATCGACGCCGTCCGCCTGCTCGGCAACGATACGGCGATAGATGTCGAGCGTATCCTGGAAGGATATCGTCAGCGCCGGCGCATAGCTGCCGAACAGCGGCGACAGGCAGCCGGCGATCGCCGCGTCGCCGGCCTGGTCGCGGGCTTGCCTTGCCAGTTCGATGCCGCGCTTCTGCAGCGGCTTAAACAGCTCTTCCGCGCCTTCGCGTGCCAGCCGCTCCGGCGTGGCTGAATAGGTGTTGATGGTGATGACGCGGGCGCCGGCGCGGATGAATTCCGCATGCAGGTCGCGCACCAGATCCGGTTCGTCGATCAGCACCCTGGCCGACCACAGCGGCGTCGGCTCGGAACTGCTACGGCGGACCAGCTCCTGGCCCATGCCGCCATCGGTGAGGATCACTTTCTTCATGCTCTGAGCCTCTCGTTCTTTGGATCCCATAACGGCTCATCCTTCTGCACGACCGCCCGAAAACGTTCGCCGAAGATCTCGATCTCGACCGCGGTTCCCGGCTCGGTGAGGTCGGCGCGCAGCATGCCGAGCGCGATCGACCTGTCGATGCGATGACCCCAGCCGCCGGATGTCGTCTCGCCGACGATCCGGCCGTCATGCCACAGCGTCGACATGTAGGGCGCATCGCAGTCGCCGGGGTTTTCGACAACCAGCGTGACGAAGCGCTTCTTGATGCCCTGCTGCTTCTCGTTTTGCAGCGCCGTCTTGCCGCGGAAGTCGGGCTTATCCCATCTGACGAATCGCTCCAGCCCGCCCTGCAGGATCGAGTAGTCGGTCGACAGGTCGCCCTTCCAGGTACGGTAGCCTTTTTCGAGCCGCAGCGAATCCAGCGCGTACATGCCGAACGGTTTTAGTCTATGCCTCTTCCCGGCCGCCCAGACGGCGTCGAAGATGCCTAAGGTATCGTCGACCTTGCTGTGGATTTCCCAGCCGAGCTCGCCGGCGAAGGACACGCGCACCAGCTTTGCCCAACGTCCGGCGATACTGGTTTCCTGATGCGTCAGCCAGGGCAGGGTGAGGTCGGCTGCGCAGAGTTCGGCGAGGATTTTTCGCGAGTTGGGGCCGGCGAGGATCTGGGTGGAGTATTCCTCCGTCCTGTCGATCAGCTTGAATGTGGCGTCCTTCGGGATGCGCGACTTCAGCCATTCGAAATCATGCCACTGAGCCACAGCGGCGGTGATCAGCGTCATCAGGTTCTCGTCGTGGCGGACCACCGACATTTCGGTGACGATGCGGCCCTTGTCGTCGGCAAAATAGACGAGGCCGATGCGGCCGGGTTTCGGCACCAGGCCGGTCACCTGGAGGCTCAGCCATTCGGCGGCACCCGGACCGTCGAGATTGAAACGGGAGAACCCCGGCAGGTCCAGAATGCCGGCGGCATCGCGGACGGCGAGGCATTCCTCGCGCACACGATGCTGCCACGGCCCGTCGCGGCGGAAGGTCAGCGTGGATTCTTCGGAGATGTCGTCGCCTGCGTTCGTATACCAGGTGGCGCGTTCCCAGCCATTATAAGCATCGAACCGGGCGCCGAGTGCCTTGATGCGGTCGTGGAGCGGCGACAGCTTGCGGTCGCGCCCGGCCGGCCAGGCATGGCGCGGGAACTGGATGGCATATTCGTTGCCGTAGATCTCCATGCCCTTGGCGACGCAATAATCCGGGGCCGAGGCAAAGGCGGTGAAACGGCGTGGATCGCACGACCACATGTCCCATTCGGTCTGGCCTTCGGTCACCCACTCGGCCAGCACCTTGCCGGCGCCGCCGCCCTGGGCGATGCCGAAGGTGAAGACGCAGGCCTCGAAGGCGTTGGGCACGCCGGGCATCGGCCCGATCAGAGGGTTGCCGTCCGGCGCATAGGGGATCGGCCCGTTGATGACCTTTGAAAGGCCGGCGGTGCCGAGGATCGGCACGCGGGCGACAGCATCGGCCAGGTAATGTTCCAGCCGATCGAGATCGTCGGGAAACAGCTGGAAGGAAAAGTCGTCGGGCATCGGGTCGTTGTGGCCGACCCAGTGGGCGCGGCAATTGCGCTCATAGGGGCCGAGATTCATGCCGTTCTTTTCCTGGCGCAGATAATAGGACGTATCGACGTCGCGCAGCAGCGGCAGCTTCTTGCCCTGTTCCTTCGACCACGCCGCCAGTTCGGGGATTTCCTCGAACAGGATATATTGATGGCTCATCACCATCATCGGCACCTCGCGGCCGAACATCCTGCCGACTTCGGCGGCGCGGTAGCCGGCGGCGTTGACGACGATCTCGCAGCGGATCTCGCCTTGCGCCGTCTCGACCACCCACTCGTGATTGTCTCGGCTCACGCCGGTGACCGGACAGAAGCGGATGATCTTCGCGCCCATGTCGCGCGCGCCCTTGGCCAGTGCCTGGGTCAGCTGCGCGGGGTCGATATCGCCATCATTCGGATCGTAGAGCGCGCCTTTCAGCTCATGCGTCTCGATGAAGGGGTAACGGCGCTTAATCTCGTCGAGCCCGACCACGTCGATATCCATGCCCTGGTAGCGGCCCATGCCCTTGGCGCGCTGGAATTCCTGCATGCGCTCCGCGCTATGGGCCAGCCTGAGCGAGCCGGTGACGTGGTAGTTCATGGGATAGCGGACCTCGTCGGCCAGCCGGCGATAGAGCTCGGTCGAATAACGCTGCATGTTCATCAGCGACCATGACGAGGAGAAAGTCGGCACGTTGCCGGCGGCATGCCAGGTCGAGCCGGAGGTCAGCTCGTTCTTCTCCAGCAGCACGCAGTCGGTCCAGCCCGCCTTGGCGAGATGGTAGAGCGAGGAGGNGCGAGGAGGCGCCGACGGCACCACCTCCGATGATCACAACGCGTGCCGTGGTCGGCAAACCGGCCATGTTCTTCTCCGACTATTTGTTTTGATGCATGTCGTTGTCCCAAAACCGCCACGCACTTTTGGGCGACATGCATTCGTTCAATAGACAGGCGGCGAAACCACCCAGATGACGACAGCCGGCTCGGCTCCAGGATTGCGCCATCGGAACGGCTTGCCGTCGAAGCGGAAGGAGTCGCCTTCGCCAAGCCGGTGCCAGATGCCAGCAATTTCGATGTCGAAACTGCCCGAAGCGACGTAGCCGGCTTCCTCGGTCGGCCGGCGCGCCTCGGCCTTCATCTCGGCACCCGGAGCGAAGACCGAACGCAGCATCTCGAAGCTACCGCCGAGATCGGGCGACAGAAGCTCCTCCACCAGGCCGGAATCGCTTGTGCCAAGCGTGCGCCGGTTGCCGGCGCGCACGACCACGCCGCGCTCGGTCTCGACAGGCACGTCATGGCTGAAGAACAGGCTGACCGGCACGCCGAACAATTCGGCGAAGGCCCTGAGATCGCCGAGCGACGGGACCGACAGACCGCGCTCGACCTGGCTGACCCAGCCGACGGAACGGCCGAGCTTCAGTGCGATTTCAGCAAGCGTCAAGCCGCGCGCCTTGCGCAACGCGCGAATGTCGCCGGCCAGCAGCCGTTCGCCGCTGTCCTGTTCCGATCTGGCGGCGGTTGAGGGCAAAGCCATCCCTGTCTTGGTGAAAAATTCTCAGCAAATTTCATTTGATGGCGGGTTCATGAAAAAATCAAGAGGATTTTCACGCAACCACAAGATTTACTTGCGCCATTTTGACGGTTCGGGCAAAGGCTCGGCGCACGAGCGGCGAGTGGGGCGTCCGGTCGAGGCGGGTAGGCTATCGGGCGTTCAAAAAGACGCGCAAGGATGCTCCATCACTTCTAGTCGGCGCATGATCCTTCCGGAAAATCGGTTCGGGATCATACGCAAAAGGACGGCCCATGCTGGAAAACAACTCCCGGATTGCGGCGGCGATCGTCGATGACGCGATCACCTCGCGGCGGTCGGTACGCGCCTTCTTGCCCGATATGGTCGACGACGAGACCATCCGCGATATTCTCGCCGTTGCCGCGCGCGCGCCCTCAGGCACCAATATGCAACCCTGGAAAGTCTATGTGACCAAGGGCGAGGTCAAGCAGCGCATCACCGACGCCATCCTCAGCTCGGGCATCCGCGCCGAAAAGGCCGAGTGGGACGAGTATCGCTACTATCCCGACCAGTTCTTCGAACCCTATCTGACGCGACGGCGGGCCAACGGTTTCGGCCTCTACGGCGTGCTCGGCATCGGCCGGCGCGAGGTCGACAGGATGCGTGCGCAGCACGACCGCAACTTCGTCTTCTTCGACGCGCCGGTCGGCATGATCTTCACCGTCGACCGGCGGCTGAACAAGGGGTCGTGGATCGACTACGGCATGTTCCTGCAAAACATCATGGTCGCCGCGCGGGGCAGGAGCCTGCACACCTGTCCGCAAGCCGCCTTCGCGCCCTATCACCGGCAGATCAGGCCGGTGCTCAACATTCCCGACGAGGAGATCATCGTCTGCGGCATGGCGCTCGGCCATGAGGATACGTCCAAGCCCGAAAATGCCTTCCGCACCGACCGCGCGCCGCTGGAAGAGTGGGTGACGTTCGCGGAGTGACGTGAAGCGCCGTCCGGCTCTACTGCACTTCGTAGCCGACTTCCTCGCTCGCATGGCAGAGCGCTTTCCAGAACGAGCGGGCAAACGAGCGGAACACATAGATGTCGAACTGATCGGCGCCGGTGCGCTGGATCTGCGCGAAGATGTCGTGATGCATGGTCGAGCGGCCGGCGCCGATCGGGAAGGCCGGCAGCGCGAAGTCGATGGCGAAGAATTTCGCCAGCACCCACTCGGCCTTCGGCCCGGCGATACGGATCGCGGTGCGGCCGTGCGAAAGGTCGGTCACCGTACCGATGGCCGAAGTGACGACACTGGCAAAGGCCGGCGCCAATCCCTCGGCTTCATCGACCACAGTGAACTTTCCCGGCGCAAAGCCGAACACCGACCTGGCGCCGTTCGTCACACCGCCACCGGCGCCGTCGGGCAAAGCCAGGCCGGTGACCGCATGGATGCCGGCCATCAACTTCTTCTCCTCGCCGGGCCAGGCGGCGAGCTGCAGGATCGAACCCGGCCTGGTTTCGGAGAGGATGATTTCGACACCATGCTCGAAATTGCCATGCGAGCCCGGATGCAGCACCGGCTCAAGCGGCGATTGGCGTTCAACCATGCATGCGGCTCCCGTCCGGATCGAAGAAATGGTTGGAGACGATCTCGACCGGCCCGAACCGGTTGCGCAGCGGGTCGGAGACATAAGCGCGCGTGCCGCGCCGCGCCTTGCCGCCCTTGACCAGGGCAAGCGCGATATATTTACCCAGCGCCGGCGAATAGCAGCAAGCGGTGATGTGGCCAAGCGAGCCGTGCGGATTGGCTTCGTCAAGCTCCTCGACGATGTGTGCGCCGCCATTGAGCGGCTGGTTGTCGAGCGAAACAATACCGACGAGTTCCAGGCGGTCGGGCGCGATCAGCCCCTCGCGGTCCATCATCGCCGAACCGATGAACGGCTTCTTCTTCGACAGCATCCAGTCGAGATGCAGGTCGCGTGCCGTGGTACGGCCGTCGATCTCGGCACCGGTGACGTGGCCTTTCTCGATGCGCATGGTGCCCAGCGCCTCCAGCCCGTAGGTCACCAGCCCGAACGGCTTGCCGGCTTCGATCAGCGCCTCCCAGACATGGGTGCCGTAGCCGGCGCCGGAATAGACCTCGAAGGCCATTTCGCCGGAGAAGGACAGCCGGCAGATCATCACCGGCACGCCGGCGATTTCGCCGTGGACGATGCCCATGAAGGGCAGGGCGGCATTGTCGACGGCAGTGCCGCTGACGCAAGCAGCCAGTATCTGCCTTGCCTTCGGCCCGCCGATGGCGGCACCGGCCCATTGGTCGGTCACCGAGGTGACGTGGACCTTCAGCGCCGGCCAGATCACGTCGAGGAAATATTCCAGATGCTGCATCACCTTGCCGGCATTGGCGGTGGTGGTGGTCATCAGGAAATCCTGCTGGCCGAGGCGCCACGTGGTGCCGTCGTCAAAGGCGAGACCGTCCTCGCGCAGCATCAGCCCGTAGCGCGCCTTGCCGACGGCCAGCGTCGAAAACATGTTGGTGTATAGGCGGTCGAGGAATTCCGCCGCGTCGGGGCCTTGCACCGCGATCTTGCCCAGTGTCGAGACATCGACGATGCCGGCGCTCTCGCGCGTGCCTCTCGCTTCGCGCACATAGGCCTGCTCGATCGTCTCGCCGGGATGGCCGTAGATCATCGGCCGATACCACAGGCCGGCGGAATACATGGTGGCGCCGTTGGCGACGTGCCAGTCATGCATCGGCGTCAGCCGCTCGGGCTTCAGATCGCCGAAGCGTTCGGCGGCTAGCGAGCCGATCGACACCGCCGAAAAGGGCGGGCGAAAGCGCGTCGTGCCGACCTGCGGGATCGGCTTGCCCAGCGCCTCGGCCATTATGGCCAGGCCGGGTATGTTGGAGCTCTTGCCCTGGTCGGTTGCCATGCCGAGCGTGGTGTAGCGCTTCAGATGCTCGACCGAGACGAAGCCTTCGCGATGCGCCAGCCGCACGTCATCCGCCGTCACGTCATGCTGGAAGTCGACGAAGCTTTTTCCTTCGGCCTTGATCTCGAACACCGGCGCCGGATCGGGATCGCCAGGTGCTGCCTCGACGGCAGGCAAGGCCGCCGGCGTGGCGGTTGCGCCCGCAGCGGAAAGACCGGCGGCGCGACCTTCGGCGATCGCCTCGGCGGTGGAGAAACTGCCGGTGAAGGCGCCGGCGCCGATCCATTGCTGTGTCGTCGGCTTGGGCGGCAGGAACGCTTGCAATGCTTCGTTCCATTCCGCTTTGGCTCCGGCCTGGCTGGCCAGATGAATGGTCGGCGACCAGCCGCCCGACATCAATAGGCAATCGGCGTGGATGCTGCGCGCATCGCCGGAAAGCGCGCCGTTGACCATGTCGAAGCGCTGCACCTTGAAGCCGGAAAGCGCCTTGCCGCCCTCGGTGGCGATCACCGCGTGGCCAGAAAGGATCTCGGCCTCGGTCTCGCCGGCCAGCTTGCGCATTTCGCTCGAAAGCTCAGGGCGCACGTCGATGATGGCGACGACCACGGCGCCGGCCTTCTTCAGCGCCAGGGCCGCGCGATAGGCGCTGTCATTGTTGGTGAACAGCCCGATCCTGTCGCCGGGCAGCACGCCATATTCAATGGCATAACGCTCGGCAGCATGCGCCAGCATTACGCCTGGCCGATCATTGCCTGGAAAGACCAGCGGACGCTCCAGGGATCCGGTGGCCAGCACCACCGACTTGGCGCGGATCGTCCAGTAGCGATGGCGCGATTCGCCCTTGCCGGGCGTTTCCTTGTGGTCGGTGACACGTTCGAGCGCGGCAAGCGTGTTGCCGTCATAATAGCCCCAGACGGTGGTGCGCGGCAGCAGGCGGACATTGTCACGGCCTTCGAGCTGGCCGGCGGCGCGCGCTGCCCAGTCGGCGGCCGGCATGCCATCGATCGTCTCGCCCGACCAATTGGCCGAGCCGCCGAAATGCGGCTCGAGCTCGGCCAGGATGACGCGTGCACCCTGATCGGCAGCCGCCCTGGCGGCCATCAGCCCCGCCGGGCCGGAGCCGACTACCAGCACATCGCAGAACGCGTTCATGCGTTCGTAGCGCGCCGTATCGGGAGCCGTGCCTGCCTTGCCCAGGCCGGCGGCACGGCGGATGAAATGCTCACAGAACATCCAGAAGCGAGTGCCCTTCAGCGGACCGATCACCGGTCCCATGAAGGTCTTGTAGTAGAAGCCGGCCGACAAAAGCTTGCCGCCGAGCTGGTTCACGGCACTGATGTCCCAGGCAAGCGAAGGGAAGCGGTTCTGGCTGATTGCGGCCAGCCCGTCATAAATCTCGACCATTGTGGCGGGGATGTTCGGCTCGCGAACCTCGCCCCTCAACACTGTGACCAGCGCGTTCGGTTCCTCGACGCTGGCGGTCAGCAGGCCGCGCGGGCGGTGATATTTGAACGAACGCCCAAACAGGGTGACGCCGTTGGCCAGCAGCGCCGAAGCCAGCGTGTCGCCGGCATGGCCGGTATAAGGCGCGCCGTCGAAGGTGAAACGGATGGTCCGCAGCCGGTCGATGCGGCCCCCGGCCTCTGTACGGCGCGGGCTCATGGCTTGTCCTCGGCCCGGTGCCGCGCAACCGAGTTGTGGTCGCCGCGCGCGAACGCGGTGCTGGAGATCTCGTGCGTCAGCGTGTTGCGCACGACCCTGAGATGGGCGCGGCAGCCGCCGGAATGCTGCCAGATCTCATTGTGGTCGCCGGCTGGATTAAGCCGGTCGTAGACATAGGCGTTCCAGGCGTCGAGGTTCTGCGAGGCGGGCTGTGGGCGCTGGCGATTGCCGTCGCCCTGATAGGTGAATTCGATCACGTCGCGCGGGCCGCAATAGGGGCAGGTGATGAGCATGGATCTCTAACCTAATGCAGCCGGGGCGTGGCGCCCTGGCCCTTGTCGTCGATCACCAGGCCACGGTAGAAGCGGTCGAGCGTGAAGGCCGCGTTGAGACCGTGCGGCTCGTCCTTGGCAATGGTCCAGGCAAAGCACCAGCCGGAAGCCGGCGTCGCCTTGAAGCCGCCATAGCACCAGCCGCAGTTGAGATACATGCCCGGCAGCGGACCGGTGGTGATGATTGGCGAGCCGTCCATCGACATGTCGCAGACGCCGCCCCATGAGCGCAGCATGCGGACACGGGCCAGCCCAGGGAACAGCGCCAGCATCTCGCTCATCACCTCATCGACGATCGGCAGGCTGCCGCGTTGGGCGTAGCTGTTGTAGCCGTCGAGATCGCCGCCATAGACAAGGCCGCCCTTGTCCGATTGCGACATATAGAAATGGCCCATGCCGAAGGTCAGGACCGTATCGATGAACGGTTTTAGCGATTCCGTGACGAAGGCCTGCAGCACGTGGCTCTCGATCGGCATGGTCTCGATGCCGGCAAGCCGCATGACCCGCCCGGTGCTGCCGGCAACCGCGACCGCTACCTTTTTTGCGCGGATTTCGCCACGCGTTGTCGTGACGCCGGTGATGCGGTCGCCGTCGCGCAGGAAGCCGGTGACCTCGCAATTTTCGATGATGTCGACGCCGCGGCGATCTGCGCCGCGCGCATAGCCCCAGGCGACGGCGTCGTGGCGGGCGGTGCCGGCGCGCCGCTGCATCAGGCCGCCGACGATCGGGAAACGCGCGGTGGCTGAGACGTCCAGTGCCGGGACCAGGCGCGCGATTTCGGCCGTGGTCATCAGTTCGGCGTCAACGCCGAGATGGCGCATGGCGTTTCCGCGCCGGGCATAGTCGTCGAGCTGGGCAGGTGTGTGGGCGAGGTTCAGGCAGCCGCGCTGCGAGAACATGACGTTGTAGTTGAGGTCATGGGCCAGGTTCTCCCACAGCTTCATCGAATGCTCGTAAAAGCGCGTGTTGGCCGGCAGGAGATAGTTGGAACGGACCGCCGTGGTGTTGCGGCCGACATTGCCGGAACCGAGCCAGCCCTTCTCCAGCACCGCGACATTGGTGATGCCGTGCTCCTTGGCGAGATAGTAAGCGGTCGACAGGCCATGGCCGCCGCCACCGATGACGATCACGTCGTAGGACGCCTTCGGGTCGGGTTTGCGCCAGGCCGGCCTCCAGTCCTTGTTTCCGGTCAGCGCGTTCTTGAGAAGCGAAAAGGCCGAATATTCCGCCATTCTTATTGTCATCCATTTCAGGCTTTGCGGCAGACTATAGAGCAGGCCGCCAACGCAAAGCCAAGATTGCGCCATCGCTTTTCGACTCCCCGACTTCGACCGGATTGGCCGACTTCGACTGGATTGGCCGACTTCGACTGGATTGGCCGACTTCGATTGGCGGACTTCGAAAACGAGCCGCCTGGCATGACTTGCCCCGTGATATGAGCGTCTTTATCAAGGACGTGCTTCAAAACTGCCTCTGCCGCCCGCGAGTCGCCAGAAAAATCATGTTCTTTCGTTTACTCCGCCTGGTCCTGATCGCTGCACTTGTTGTCTCGGCGCCGCCGTCGTTCGACGCGTTGGCGCAGGCGCTCGGGCAGGGTGCCGCCGGGCTGGTCACAGACCAGCAGAAGGTCATCCAGAGCCTGACGGCCAAAACCGACGATCTCGAGAAGAAGATACAGCAGGACGGCCAAGACGATGCCACCCTGGTGGAAATCCGCCTGCAATTGGAGGATCTGTCGCGGGCGGCGCTCACCAGCGCGCTGGCGTTCCGCTCGCGTCTCGGCGATATCAACGATCGGATCGAGACGCTGGGACCTCCGCCGGCCGCGGGCCAGCCGGCCGAGCCCGACATCGTGACCGGTGAACGCCAGGCGCTGGCTTCCGAAAAAGCCGAGATTAACGCCGTCATTGCCAGCGCGCAGAACCTGTCGATCCGTATCAGCGGGCTGATCGAGAAGATCGGCAATATGCGCAGCGAGCTGTTCCGCAATCAGCTCACCAAGCGCTACGTGCTGTCCGATGCATTGAGCCCGGAGGTCATTTCCGACGCCAACGACGAATTTACCAGTTTCTACAAGGCGGTGTCGTCCTGGCTGAGCTTCGCCTTCAAGTTCAAGTTCCAGGCAATTCTTGCCGCGACGTTGATGGCGCTTGCGCTGGCCGCTGTGCTTTTTGTCGGCGGGCGGCGCCTGTTCGGCCGCGTCTTCGAAGCCGATCCTTCCATCGAAGATCCATCCTATCTCAGCCGCCTGTCGGTGGCGTTCTGGTCGACATTGCTGCCGTCGCTGGCGGTTGGCGCCTTCCTTATCTCGACGGTCTTCTTCTTCAATTATTACAATGTCTTGCGCGGCGACATCGGCATCTTCCTGAATTCGCTGGTTGCCGTTATCGCGGTGGTGTTCTGCGTCAACCGGCTGACCAATGCGGCGCTGGAACCGCGATTGCCGAACTGGCGTCTGATCCCTGTCGAAACCGGCCCGGCGCGCTGGCTGGTGCGGCTGACGACTGCCATGGCCGTCGCCATCGGCATCAATTATTTCCTGTCGGTCGTCAACGACAAGATGGGCTCGCCGCTATCGCTGACCATCGCCAGAAGCTTTGTCGCCACCATCAGCGTCGGCGTCATCCTGATCCTGATGGGGCTGCTGAAGCCGTTCAAGGCTGCCGACGGGAGCTGGCGCCCGTGGCCGGCATGGCTGCGCTACACCGCCGTCGCGCTAGGGCTATTCACCATAGCGTCGGCGCTGCTCGGCTTTATCGGCCTTGCTATTTTCGTCTCGGTGCAGGTCGTGGTTACCGGCACTATCCTGGTCACCGCCTATATCGGCTTCCTGTCGGCGCGGGCGATCGGCGAGGAAGGTGGTTTCGCCAACACTTCGATCGGGCGCTGGCTAGCGGCCAATTCAAGCTACGAAGAGACCGCGCTCGACCAGCTCGGGCTTGTCGTCAGCGCCGCCATCAACATCATGATCGTGCTGGTGTTCCTGCCGCTGATCCTGTTGATGTGGGGCTTCCAGCCCGGCGACATCCAGGCCTGGGCCTACAAGCTGGCGACGGGCCTCACCATAGGCTCGGTGACGATCTCGGTCACCGGCATCCTCACCGGCGTCGTCGTCTTCATCATCGGCTATTTCCTGACGCGCTGGTTCCAGGGCTGGCTCGACGGTTCGGTGATGGCGCGCGGCCGGGTCGACACCGGTGTGCGCAATTCGATCCGGCTGGCGGTCGGCTATGCCGGCGTCGCGGTCGCGGCACTGGTCGGCATCTCGGCGGCCGGTATCGACCTCTCCAATCTCGCGCTGGTCGCCGGCGCCCTGTCCCTCGGCATCGGTTTCGGCCTGCAGAATGTCGTCTCCAACTTCGTCTCGGGCCTGATCCTTTTGGCCGAGCGGCCGTTCAAGGTCGGCGACTGGATCGTCGCCGGTGACATCAGCGGCACGGTCAAGAAGATCAGTGTACGCGCCACCGAGATCGAAACGTTCCAGCGGCAGTCGGTGATCCTGCCCAATTCAAACCTGATCAACAATGCGGTCGGCAACTGGACGCACCGCAACAAGCTCGGCCGCATCGATATCAAGGTCGGCGTTGCCTATGGCAGCGACATCAAGCACGTGCATGGCGTCCTGTTGGAGATCGCGCGCAGTCATCCGCTGGTGCTGAAAAACCCGGAACCCTTTGTGCTGTTTTCCAATTTCGGCCCGGCCGCGCTCGAATTCGAGATCCGCGTATTCCTGGCAGACGTTCTTAGTGGCAATATCGTCCAGAACGACATCCGCTTTGCCATCTTCGATGTGTTCGCTGACCAGCATATCGAAATTCCGTCGACACCGCGCGCCGTCGTCGAGACCAAAAAGCACGAGGCGTGGCCGATCGACGACGACAAGATCGAAGTCGAATTCGCCGAGCGGGAACAAGCAAAAGCCCTAGCGGCGGTCGAGGCGAAACGTCTCGCCAAATCAGCACGCAAGGTGCGGAAGCCCGATCCTGACTAGCTGTTTGGAGCTTGCCTTCAAGCCTTCGGAAACCAATTGCGGCATGAATGCGGCATTCAGTTGCCGTTCAGCTTGCATTGCATATAAGCTCACCTGCAAACGGCGAGAATGCCTTGCGAAATGCAACAGAGGCGGTGGCAACACCGATACTGCAAAATGTGGAAGTCTCTCGTCGCCGCCATCGCTTTTCTGGCCGTTGGCGGTTCGGCCCATGCCGCCAGCGCGGTCAACAAGGACGCCGAGACCCGCACGCTGATCGTGACGGAAGGCGGCGGCAAGACCGAGCTGGCGCTGGCCGCCGGCGAAACCGTGGAATTTTGCCCGAGCGGCTGTTTTGTTACCTTGCCGAATGGCGACCTCGAGGCGCTGACCGGTTCGGAAACCATTGAGATCTCGGGCGGCGTCGCGCGCATCAAGTAAAGTCGACGCCATGATTTTTGAAGGCCGGGCAAACGCCCGGCCTTTTATTTGCTTCCGGTAATCGGCGATGAAGGTATGCACTTTTCTTCGAAGCTGCGCAGGACGGGCTCTAGCAGCGCCTTCATACCGAGCAGGGCGAAGGCGTAGGTCTAACTGCATTCGACGGGCTGGTGGCGCGGGCTTTTTTGGCGATGTCGCAAACAGGCTGCAAGCGCGGCGCCGCGCCGCCCTATAGTCTGCTCGCAATAGCATCTTGGAGTCGCGGGCAATGGCAGGGTTTCCGGAAAAGGCGAAGGTCGTCATCGTTGGGCTGGGCGGCATCGTCGGCGCATCGGTCGCCCATCACCTGATCGAGCGCGGATGGGACGATATTGTCGGCATCGACAAATCGGGCATCCCGACGGATATCGGCTCGACGGCGCATGCCTCCGACTTCTGCTACACGACCAGCCATGATTTCCTGTCGTGCTGGACGACGCTCTATTCCATCGATTTCTACGAAAAGATGGGTCACTACGCGCGCATCGGCGGCCTCGAGGTCGCCCGCGTCGGCGACGACGCCCGCATGGCGGAGATCAAGCGCAAGATCGCCTCGGCGAAGGCCTTCGGCACACGCGCCCGCCTGATCGATCCCGCCGAGATCAAGGAAAAATTCCCGCTGATCGAAGAACAGATGGTACAGGGCGGCCTGTGGGATCCCGACGCCGGCCTCGTCATCCCGCGCTCGCAGACCGTCGCCGGCAAGCTTGTCGATCAGGCGGAAGCTTCCGGCAAACTCAGGGCGTTTGCCAATACGTCGGCCAGGTCGCTCGTCATCGAGAACGGCCGCATCAGGGGCGTGGTGACAGACCGCGGCACCATCGAAGCCGACTATGTCGTGGTCTGCACCGGCATCTGGGGACGGCTGATCGCGGAAATGGCGGGCGAGGACCTGCCGGTCATGCCGATTGACCATCCGCTTACCTTCTTCGGGCCGTACACTGAGTTCGCCGGCACCGGCAAGGAGATCGGCTGGCCGCTGCTGCGCGACCAGGGCAACTCGGCTTACATGCGCGATACCGGCGACCCCAAGACCGCCGAAGGCGGGCAGATCGAATGGGGTTATTACGAAGAGACCAATCCGCGCCTTTGCCATCCGCGCGATATTCTCGAGAAAAACGAGGCGCGGCTTTCGCCGTCGCAACGCGATCTCGACATGGAGCAGATCATGGCGCCCCTCGAGCGCGCCTTGGAACTGACGCCGATCCTGGGCGAGCTGGGCTACAATGAGAGCCATTCCTTCAACGGCCTGCTGCAGGTGACGGCGGACGGCGGCCCCTCGATGGGCGAAAGCCAGAAGGTCAGGGGCCTATGGTATGTCGTTGCGATCTGGGTCAAGGACGGCCCCGGCATGGGCAAGCTCATCGCCGACTGGATGACGGACGGCCGCACGGCGATCGACCACCACGCCATCGACTATTCGCGCTTCTATCCGCACCAGACCAAAGAGCAGTTCATCTGGGACCGCTGCACCGAAACGGCGATGAAGGTCTACAACCCGGCTGTCCATCCGCGCGAACCCTTCTCCAAGGCCCGCAATGTCCGCCGCTCGCCCTTCTGGGAGCGCGAGAAGGAACTCGGCGGCTATTTCATGGAGCTCGGCGGCTGGGAGCGCGCCCATGGCTACGCCGCCAACGAGCATCTGCTCGAGAAATACGGCAACCGGGTGCCGGTGCGCCAAAACGAATGGGATAACCGCCATTTCTGGCGCGTCTCGAATGCCGAGCATCTCGCCATGAGCGAGGATTGCGGCATCGTCAACCTGTCGCATTTCGCCATGTACGACGTGGAAGGCCCGGACCATGTCGCGCTGATGGAATGGCTGTGCGCGGCAAAGATCGGCGGTGACGGCAATATCGGCAAGGGCATCTATACCCATTTCCTCGACGAGGAAGGCATGGTGCGCGCCGACCTGACCGTCATCCGCATGGCCGACCGCTGCCGCGTCATCGATGGCGCCGATGCCGGACCGCGCGACTTCCAGTACATGCGCCGGACGGCAGAAGACAAAGGCTTCGACGTTACCGTCACCGACGTGACCGAGAAGTACGTGACCGTCGGCATCTGGGGTCCGAACGCCCGGGCAACATTGGGCAAGGTCGTGGAAAACGCCGACGGGCTGACGCCTGAGAATTTTCCCTTTGCCGCGATCAAGCCCGTCAGGATCGCCGGCAAGGACGTGACCGCCTTCCGCATCTCCTATGTCGGCGAGCAAGGCTGGGAACTGCATATGCGCTACGAGGACGGCCTGGCTGTCTGGGACGCGCTGCGGTCGACCGGCGTGATGGCCTTTGGCGTCGAGACCTATGCCAACAGCCGCCGCATGGAGAAGAGCCTGCGCCTGCAAAACGCGGACCTCTTGACCGAATACAATCTGCTGGAAGCCGACCTTGCCCGTCCGAAAGTCAAGGAGGCCGATTTCTGCGGCAAGGCAAAGCATCTGGAATATCGCGCCCGGGTGCATCAGCCGGCCATGCTTTGCACGCTTATCATGACGGACAATACAGATTCGAATGGTGTTCCCCGCTATCCGGTTGGCACGATGCCGGTGATGGACCCGCAAACCGGTGAGACGCTCGTCGACGAGCTCGGCCGCCGCTCCTTCACGACCTCGGTGGCCTATGGTCCGACCCTCGGCAAGAACATCGCGCTCGCCTACCTGCCCTGGGCGTATTGTCAGGAGGGCCGCAAGCTGAGCGTCGAATATTTCGGCGAGAAGTACCCGGTCGAAGTGGCCGCCGTCGGCTACAGGCCGCTCTACGACCCGGAGAACCTCAATCCGCGCAGCTAAGCGTTGCTTGCCTGCCGATTCTCCACACAGGCAAGCCGAGCAGTGTGCCAGCAGGACCTGAATGCAGAAGCCCGATTCATCGTCGGGCTTTTCGCTTTGTGGAGCGATGATTCTCGCTTACCGTCGCGCTGCGATTGGGGGTGCCTTTGCGGCGGATCGGCTGGGACAGAAAAAACGATGCGCTTGTGTTTCAGCTGAACCGGAATATCCCGGTTCGCGTCAGCTGGACCTTCGCAATTCCCATTGTGCTGCCCTTCCTGAACGAGTAGGCGAGCCGACCCAAGGATGCACTGATCCATACCTCTATCTTTGCAGCGCTTCTGTTTGCGTCGATATTTCTGCACGAACTGGCGCACGCCTGGATCGGACGCCGACAAGGCGTCGCCACCGACAGGATAGAATTATATCTCTTCGGCGGGCTCACGCGTTTCAAACGCGCCGCAGCGCCATCGCCTGCCTGGGCGCGGATTGCGATAGCGGGTCCCCTGGCGAACGTCGCGCTCGCCGCGTTTTTCGATGCGGCCTATTGTCTGGTTTTTGGAGAACTCATCCCAGTTGCGCCCGAAGGGCCATTCGGGTGGCTGCCGTCAAGGTCGGCCGGTCCTCTGGAATGGACGCTTTGGATTGGCGCATTGTTGAACGTGTCACTTATCATTCTCAACATCCTGCCCGCCTACGATCTGGATGGCGGCGTGATTGCAAGACATTTGTTCCTGAGACGCTTCGGCGTCCGCCGGGCCGCGCAGATCGTCGGCATCTGCGGCATCGTACTTTCAATTCTGCGTTTTGCGATCATCTTGCCTGCCGCGGTTGCAGGTATTCTGTTGTGGCTTCCGCCGTCATTCAAGCCGAACTGGAGGGCAGCGCGCGGGGTCGGTGCTAGAAAACCGAAGCCGGACCCATCCTCCGAGACGGATGTCGAGAAGGCCGTGGAGTGGCGGGGGCGGGGCGGGCACCGCATCCACAAATGAAATTCGTTTTCCGGCGGTTCGCAAAAATGTGACCGAATGAGACCGGCTCTCCACCGGGCTTTTCTCTTTGTCGATCGGCGATTTTCGCTTACCGTGCGGCATGTCTGGTTTTGCCCGTGCAAGACATCTCGTCTCGGGTGCCGCCGCGCTGGCGTCGGTGCTATGGCTGACTGCAAACTCCCGCGCCGCCGAGCCGGTCGACGTCGAACTGGTGCTGGCAGTCGACGTTTCGCTGTCCATGTCGCCGGACGAGCTCGAAATCCAGCGTCATGGCTATGCGGCGGCGCTGACGCATGACGATGTCCTGCAGGCAATCGGCGAAGGCGCTCATGGCAAGATTGCCGTCACCTATGTCGAATGGGCTGGCGCGACCTGGCAGCAGGTCGTCGTGCCGTGGACGGTGATCGCCAATCGTGCCGACGCCGAGCGGCTGGCAGCGCAGCTTTCCGCTCATCCGCCGGCCAGTGCCAGGCGCACCTCGATCTCCGGCGCGCTGGAATTCGCCAGCGATCTCTTTGCTGAAAGCGGCTTCCAGGGCGTCAAGCGGGTGATCGACATTTCGGGTGACGGCCCCAACAACCAGGGCGCACCTGTCGATATCACCCGCGACGCGGTGATCAAGCAAGGCATCACCGTCAACGGCCTGCCGCTGATGACCAGGGGCGGGTTCAGCAGCGCTTACGATGTCAACAATCTCGACCGCTACTACAGCGACTGCGTCATCGGCGGGCCGGGCTCCTTCATGATCCCGGTCAATGACTGGACGCAGTTTCCGGAGGCCATCCGCCGCAAGCTGGTGCTGGAGCTTGCCGGTCCGGCCTCGCCGCAGCGAGCGGCGGAAGAGGCGGCGCATCCGCCATTGGTGCTGGCACAGGACATCCCCGTCACCGACTGCCTGGTCGGCGAAAAAATGTGGCGCGACCGCAGCTGGATGTACAACAGCCGCTGATGGCGGAGTTTGCTGTCGATGGTGACATACCGCAGTGCAGCATCTGCTTCATTGACAAGCCTGCGGGCGTCTGTGACACAATTCCCCATCCGAACACATAAAAGGGGAACCGACATGAACAGGATCGGAATTCTTGCCGCAAGCTTGACGCTTGCCGTCGGATTGTCCGCGCCGGCGATGGCCGCC
Source organism: Mesorhizobium sp. LSJC280B00 (assembly GCF_000502835.1). GTDB lineage: Bacteria > Pseudomonadota > Alphaproteobacteria > Rhizobiales > Rhizobiaceae > Mesorhizobium. The sequence goes on along the minus strand of NZ_AYVL01000008.1, from coordinate 142,549 downwards.
ACATCGGTCAGCATCGGCATCAGCGGATGGACCGGCTTTGCGCCGCTGACGCTCGCCAAGCAGGCCGGCATCTTCGAAAAGCACGGCCTCGACGTCACCTTGAAGAAGGTGCCGCAAGCCAGCCGGCCGCTCGCCATCGCCAGCGGCGACCTGCAATGCGCCGCCACCACGGTCGAGACCTGGCTGGTCTGGAACGCCAATGGCGTGACGACCAAGCAGATATTCCAGCTCGACAAATCCTACGGCGCCGACGGCATCGTCGCCCGCAACGACATCAAGACCGTCGCCGATCTCAAAGGTAAGTCGGTCGCGTCTTCGGCGCCGGGCACCTCGCCCTATTTCATGCTGGCCTGGGTGCTCAACAAGAACGGCATGTCGACCAAGGACGTGACGGTCGTCAACCTGGAGCCGGATGCGGCGGCGCAGGCGTTTCTCGCCGGCCAGAACGATGCGGCGGTCACCTATGAGCCGTTCATCTCGGCGGTGCGCGAAAAGTCCGACCAGGGCCATATCCTTGTGACCACTCTCGACTATCCGATGGTGCTCGATACGGTCGGCTGCGCGCCGGAGTTCCTCAAGGCCAATCCGGATGCGGGCAAGGCGCTTGCCGACAGCTATTTCGAGGCACTCGACCTGATCAAGAGCGATCCGGCGAAATCCTATGAGACGATGGGTGCTGACGTGAAGCAGTCGGCCAAGGAATTCGAAGAGTCGGCCAAATACCTGAAATGGGCCGACAAGGCTGAAAACAAGCAGTTCTTCACCAAGGAATTCCAGGACTTTTCCAAGACCGCCGGCGAGCTTCTGCTGCAGATGGGTTTGATCAAGGAAGCGCCTGACGTCTCGACATTGGCCGACACCAGCGCCGTCGCCGACTAACCGGCAGGATTGTCGCCCGGCGGCGGCGCGTGCGCCGCCGCTTTTTCATTCAGATCAGAGGACGGTCGAAGATGCCGCGCCCCTTGCATCCGGTCTCGCCGGGCATTCGAACCGTGCTCGGCATTTCGTTCTTCGTGCTGTTCGTGGCGTTCTGGGCGTGGATCACGCTTGGCGGCCACGTCAATCGCATTTTCCTTGCCGATCCGCTGTCGATGGTGAGAGACGGTTGGCGGCTGCTGGTCGAGGACCGCTTCTGGCTCGACATCCTTATCACCATCTGGCGCGTCTTCGGCGGGTTCCTGATGGCGGCCATCGTTGCCGTGCCGCTCGGCATCGTGATGGGTGCCTGGAAGCCCGTGGAGGCGTTCCTGGAGCCGTTCGTCTCCTTCGCCCGCTATCTGCCGGCATCGGCCTTCATCCCGCTGCTCATCCTGTGGGCGGGCGTTGGCGAGCTCGAAAAACTGCTGGTGATCTTCGTCGGCTCGGTGTTCCAGATCATCCTGATCATCGCGGTCAAGGTCGGCGGCACACGGCGCGACCTGGTCGAGGCGGCCTACACGCTTGGCTCGTCCGACAACGGCATCGTGCGGCGCGTGATCATGCCGGCCAATGCGCCGGAGATTGCCGAGACCCTGCGGCTGGTCCTCGGCTGGGCCTGGACCTATGTCATCGTCGCCGAGCTGATCGGCTCGTCGTCGGGCATCGGCTACATGATCATCAACAGCCAGTCGCGGCTGGCGACAGGGCAGATCATCTTCGGCATCATCGTCATCGGCCTGATCGGGCTGTTGTCCGATTTCGCCTTCAAGGCGCTCAACCGTTGGCTGTTTCCATGGAGCCTGGCGTGAGCAAGCTGCTCATCGAAAGCGTCTCGCGCACCTTCGCCGGTGTCGGCGGTGGGCAGCCGGTCAAGGCGCTGATGCCGATCGATCTGGCGGTCGCCGCCAACGACTTCATCACCATCCTGGGGCCATCCGGCTGTGGAAAGTCGACGCTGCTCAGGATCGTCGCCGGCCTCGAAGCGCCGAGTGGGGGACGTGTTCTGCTCGACGGCAGGGTGGTGGACCGGCCCGGTCCAGACCGCGGCATGGTTTTCCAGTCCTATACGCTGTTTCCGTGGCTGACGGTCGCCGAGAACATCGCCTTCGGCCTGCGCGAACGTGGAATGGCCGAGCACGAGCGCAGCGAAATCGTCGCTTCTTACGTCGATCTCGTCGGGCTGAGAGGTTTTGAAAACCATTGGCCGAAGCAGCTTTCCGGCGGCATGCAGCAGCGCACCGCGATTGCCCGGGCACTGGCCAACGATCCGGAGATCCTGCTGCTCGACGAGCCGTTCGGCGCACTCGACAACCAGACCCGCGGGCTGATGCAGGAACTGCTTCTCGGCATCTGGGAGCGCCGGCAAAAAACGGTGCTGTTCGTCACCCACGACATCGAGGAGGCGATCTTCATGGCGTCGCGCGTGGTCGTGATGACGGCACGGCCGGGCCGCATCAAATCGGACGTTGCCGTCGACCTGCCGCATCCGCGCCACTACACGCTGAAGACCAGCCCGGAGTTTTCGGCACTGAAGGCGCGGCTGACAGAAGATATCCGCGTCGAGGCGATGCGCACGGCGCAGATATAGTCGGGTCAGCAAGGCGCCTGAACGGCTCAGAGACTTCGTAAGTCCTTGATAAGCACGTAAAGATGCAGCGGGTCCGTCGGCGATTGCGCGAATCCGTAGCGCTCGTAAAACGTGCGGGCGCCGTCGTTCTTGGCGTGGACGACGACCTTGCGGACACCTGCAATATCGGCCGCCTGCAAACTGCGCAGGACGGCATCGCGCAACAGTCCGCCGCCGACGCCTTTGCCTTGCCAGTCCAGACTGACCGCAAGACGCGCCAGCAGCATTACAGGCACCGGATGGCGTGCGAGACCTTTCGTCAATCGCTCGGGCGCGCCCTCATATTTAACTTCACCAACGACCAGGGTATAAAAGCCGATCACATCTTCGCCAGAGAGACCAATGTAGGTCTGCGAAGCATTGGCTTGCTGGTTTTGGAATGCATAGCGTACGAGAAAGCGATTGAGCGGTTCTTCACCGCAGTCGAACATGTCCACCAAATGCGTGCGGGCCAGTTTCTCGATCTGGAATTCGCTCACGCTGGATCGCGACCGGAAAAGATGCTTGGTTCGTTCAATAGGTGCTTGAGGCGGGGGAGATCACGCGTTGGCGCGTCGAGCGCTGCCATGAACGCGACCCATTTTTCGGCGTCGAGATGGAAGCTGCGCCGGTCGGCTAATGTTTCTTCGGCTCGCGCAAGCGCGCTTTCAAGCACGAAATCGCTGAGCGAACGGCGTTCAGTAGCGGCGGCGGTTGCGAGTGTACGCTTTGCCTGGGGGGTAAGGCGCAAGTCCAGTTTTTCCGATCTGGTGGTTCTGGTCATTGGTACCTCTCGATTGAAGGATACCACGCCAGACAATGTCATGACAATGCGGCCGCGCCCGCGAAACGTGCTGGATCAAGCCGCTAGAAGCTGCTTGCGGTCGACGCGTTCCTGTTGCGGCGAGCGGGCGTACAACTCGCGATAGCATTTGGAGAAATGCGAGGCGGAAACAAAGCCGCAGGCGACCGCCACTTCGACCACCGGCAACGACGACTGGATCAGCAGGTGCCGGGCGCGGTCGAGGCGGATCTCCAGATAGTAACGGGCAGGGGAGCGCCCCATCTCGGTGCGGAACAGGCGCTCAATCTGCCGGCGCGACAGGTCGACATGGTCAGCGACCTCGATCAGCGAGAGCGGCTCGGAGAGATTGGCTTCCATCAGCTCGATAATGGTCAGAACCTTGGAATTCTGCACGCCAAGGCGGGCGCGCAGCGGCAGGCGCTGGCGGTCGGTCGGGCTGCGCACGCGATCGGTCAGCACCTGCTCGCAGACGCGGTTGACGAGGCTTTCGTCGAAATCGTCGCCGATCAGCTTCAGCATCATGTCGAGCGCGGCGGTGCCGCCGGCGCAGGTGTAGATGTTCTGGTCGATCTCGAAGAGGTCGGCGAAGACATTGGCCTTGGGGAACGCCTCGGAAAAGCCCGGCAGGTTCTCCCAATGGATGGCGCAGCGCTTGTTGGACAGCAGGCCTGCGGCGGCCAGGATATGCGCGCCGGTGCACAGGCCGCCGACGGCAACGCCGCGATTGTACTCCTCGCGCAACCAGGCAAAGGCCGATTTGTTCTGGTAGCGCTCGACATTGATGCCGCTGCAGACGATGGCCATGTTCGGCCGGTCCGGTCCGGACATTTTCTTGCGCTCTTCCTCCAGCGAGGTGTTGACGGCGCATTCGACGCCGTTCGAGGCGCGCACCGGCTTGCCGTCGATGCTGGCGAGCCGCCAGCGATAGGCTTCATAGCCGAGCATGCGGTTGGCCGAACGCAATGGATCGAGCGCCGTCGCGAAGGCGATCATGGTGAAATCGGGGACCAGGAAGAATACGAACGATCGCCGGATCGGGTGCTTTACGACGTTCACGGGTAGATCCTCACGCTGCAATGGCGCGAACAGGATGTCGCGATTAGCATAGCGACATCAGGAAAGACGTTTCCTGTCAATTGGCTAGATGGCAACGGAGCGACTTTATTTGCGACACGGGTCGCAAATGGGCAATCGCTATGCGGCGAAGGACGCGACATGCCGCCGGATCGACCAAACGAGCCTACGCAGTCTGCGCACACGAAAACGCCGCCTCGGCAAAACCGAAGCGGCGCTGGATCGACTTCGAAGCAGCGCTAGGCTGCTTCCGCCGGGATTGCCGCGTCTCAGGCGACGAAGCCGAGGCGCGCGGCAGCCATGGCACCGGTCTGGCCAGGCATGGTGTTGGCCAGGCGCTGGCGCTCGAGCGCGGTCGTCAGGTTCATTTCGCGACGGGCAAAGAGGCGGGCAAAAAGCTTCATGATCATCTCCATTCGGTTGCTCAGACGGGTCGCCTTCGCTTGATGGAGTGGGGCAGCTCGTTTGTTGATGATGATATAGGCTTACGTGAGGGGAAACTAAATCGCAAAAGCGAAGCACTTGATATGAAAAGCGACACGGAATGCGACAAATTTGGGCATTCTGCCCCGGATTTTCGATTATTTACAATGTGTTGATTGCCAGTGCGGGCTGCTATGCGACTTGCTCATATGCGGCATGCGACGGCGACATGGCTCGGGAAAATCATTGGAGTACAAACAAAAAGGCCTGCCGGGCTGATCTGCGCGGCAGGCCTTCAGCTGTTGATACACACGGTTTACTTTGCTCCAGCCCAGGATCCCACACCATGGCGAGTGCCGGCCTTGGCATCGGCAGCTTCAGGCCAGCCGATATCCTTCTGCAGTTCAATCGGCAGCGCGCGGATGGCGCGTTCCGTCTGGTAGCGGGCACGGGCCTCGCTGAACTCGGTCGCGATCCGACCGATGGATAACAGGATAGACATCTCATTCTCCTTCGCGTTGGGCCGGGTTGTCCCGGCGCTTGCAGCGTCAGGCGGTACACCGGGTTTGTTTCAGCTTCATTTCGTGTCGATTGCAGGTCCGTGTCATGGTTGTTTCGGGACCACTTCGATGCGTCCTGCCTTCGATGGAGTTGACTATCCTCCCAAACTGATGTTCAATCAAACGAAATGGAATGATGGTTTGCATCAGAAAAATTGAAGGTCGCTTGCCATGAACGCCCCACTCAATCATCCGCTGCCGCTGCTCGATCTGGATGTTCTGCGCACTTTCGTCGCGATCGCCGAGACCGGCAGCTTCACCACTGCGGCCAATGCGGTCTTCCGCACGCCGTCGGCCGTCTCCATGCAGATCAAGAAGCTGGAGGACATTCTCGGCCGCTCGGTGTTCGCGCGCGACGCCCGTTCGGTGACGCTGACCACCGATGGCGAGATGCTGCTCGGCTATGCGCGCCGGCTGCTGTCGATCAATCGCGAGGTGGTGTCGAAGTTCATCATTCCAGACATTGTCGGGGTGGTGCGGCTCGGCTCGCCGGACGATTACGGCGAACGTGTGCTGCCGCATGTGCTGAAGCGGTTCGCACAGTCGCATCCATCGATCGCGGTCGACGTCACCATCGACCAGAGCGTCAATCTGCGCCGGCGCATGGACGACCGGGCGCTCGACATCACGCTGCTCACCAACTCCTACAAGACCAGCGCGATCGGCGCCGAAGTGCTGCTCACAGAGCCGATCGTCTGGGCCGGTGCCAAGGGCGGTTGCGCGCATCTGCGCGAGCCGCTGCCGGTCTCATTGTGGGAAGAGGGCTGTGCCTGGCGGGCAGGGGCATTGGAGGCGCTTGGCCGCGAGGGCCGCAATTACCGTATCGCCTATATGAGCGCGCACACGGCCGGCCAGCGCGCCGCGATCATGGCGGATCTTGCGGTGGCGCCGCTGCCGAAATCCTTCCTCGGCAGCGACATGGTCGAGCTGTGCCCGAAGGACGGCATGCCTGACATCGGCACCTACAACCTCGCCATGGTGGTGACGCCGGACGCCAGCGCGCCGGTGAAGGCAGTCGCCGACCATATCCGCGCGACGTTTGAGATGTTCAGGGAAACTGGGAAGTTCTGACCCAAACTACGACCTGAGCGGCGCAACCAGATCGCGAGGGGTTCCGTCGCGGTCTGCCCTTTGCAGCGACAACTCTCCTGCCTTGGCATGATAACTGTAAGTTTCGTTGGTCAAGAAGGCCACTATACTGTCCCGCGCGCGTCGCGCCTCCGGCATGTCGATCAACGGCCAGACATGGAACATGCCTTGCTCGTGGACGACCTCAATTTCGACGCCGGCCGTGCGTGCCTTTTCCGCGAAGATCAGATTGTCGGGGGTGAGCAGATCGCGTGAGCCGGTCAGCAGCAGCGTTTTGGGCAGCACCGACAGGTCGCCGTAAACCGGGCTGATGCGCCAGTCGGTGGGATCTATGCCGGCGCTGTAAAGCCGGATCGCCTCGCGGCCGCCGGCAATGCCCAGCCACGGATCGTTGCGTTCGGCCTCATACATTTCTGGGTTGGCGAGCGACACGTCGAGACCGGGCGAAATCAGCACGTGGCGTGATGGCAAGGGCAGGCCATTTTGCGCAGCCATCATCGTCAGCACGACGGCCATGTTTCCGCCGGCGGAATCGCCCATGAAGATGATATCAGTCGCCCTGGTTTCGCCGAACATCTGGCGGTAGACGGCGCCGACCATGCCGAACATGGCGTGAAAATCGTGTTCGGGAGCAATGGGATAGATCGGCACGGTGATACCGAACCCGAGGCGGTCGGCCATGTCGGCGATCAGCCGCCAATGATAGGGTGTGATTTCAAAGACATAAGCGCCGCCGTGCAGGTAGAGAATCCGCCTCCGCTCACCAGCCTGGGGAGCGATCTCGTAGACGGGAAAGCCGTTGATCGCGCGGGTTGTGATCTCCAGGCGTGACCGCAGCGACGCAGGCGGCTGATGGTTTTCCGTCTTGCGCGCATAGGCGATCCAGCGCTGCAGGTTCTCGGGGCTGGAAAACGCCTTCTTGCGGCTGTACCTGAGGACGAACGACACGACGTGGCTTTTGAGACTGGGCATGCAGATACACGGACTTCGGCTGAGCCGACTAAGAGAACCCCGACTATTTCGAAGATTGTGTCGCCACCAAAAAAGTCAAGATTGATGCAATCTCAACACGGTCGTTTGATCCCAGCTGTCGACAAAGCGTCCGGCCATGAAGTCTCTGGCCTACCGGCGCAGCTCAACGCCGCGGCAGCAACGCGGCGCGCAGCCAATTGCTGGGTGCAGCCGGAGCCGCATTGCGGCTCCGGCGAATACCGAGCAGCTTGCATTTGTCGATGAATTTCATCCGCGCTGCATGCCCCATCCGACCGAAAGCTGCCTTTCGCTCGAACGCGGCGACACCGGCCAGCCAATGTCCTTTTGGATCTCAGGCGGCAAGCTGTTGAGGATGCGCAGCGACTTGCGCGCTTCGCGTGTTTTCTTGAAGGCCGCACCATAGCGGCCGAGGCTTTCGAACATCGACATCTTGATCTCCTTGGAGCGTTGCGGTGGCCGAAAACTGTTTCCGCCTGCCGTTCGATGCCGGTTAAATGCTCCGCCTATGTATCTGGCGGATTTCACGAAAACGCGATTTCGTTTCCAGATCGGCGCGATCTGGAAACATTTGCATACAAATGAAAATGGAAGGTCTGACAGCCTAGCGGAGGCGAGTCATCCCCGCCCGCGCCGCGCGGCGTGGCCTTCGCGCGAACGCCGCCGCGGGGCAGCGTCGCCGGCAATGCCGTCTTCGCTCACCGTCTTGCGCGGCGGCAGTTTCACCGCCGCCGACAGCTTGGGAAACGGGTCGATCTTGTTCGGGAGCGCCATGGCATAAACGAAATGTTCCTGGAATTTCGGCTCCAGCGCCGTCTCGATCTTCTCGATCTTGCTAACGGTTTCCTCGATCTCGCGGCGATAGCCACGGTTCAACAGCGCCATGCGGGCGCCGGCGCCGGCCGCATTGCCAACGGCCGAGACCTTGTCGAGGTCGCAATCCGGAATCAGGCCCAGCACCATTGCGTATTTCGGGTCGATGAACGAGCCGAATGCGCCGGCGAAGTGGATGCGGTCGACATGATCGGTGTGCTGCTTTTCCATCAAAAGCTTGGTGCCGGCATAAAGGGCGGCCTTGGCAAGCTGGATAGCGCGCACATCAGTCTGGGTGATGGTGATCTTGGGCTCGCCTTCCTTCAGCACATAGGAGAAGGTGCGGCCATTGGCGACGACGCGAGGCGAGTGGCCGCTCAGCGATCCATCGACGACGCCGTCCTCGGAGATGATGCCGGCGAGATACATCTCGGCGACCACCTCGATGATGCCGGAGCCGCAAATACCGGTGACGCCGGTCGCCTGCACGCTGTCGAGGAAGCCCGGCTCGTCGGACCAGAGTTCCGAGCCGATGACGCGGTATTTCGGTTCCAGCGTTTCAGGATCGATGCGGACGCGCTCGATGGCACCCGGTGCGGCGCGCTGGCCACCGGAGATTTCCGCACCTTCGAACGCCGGGCCAGTTGGCGATGAGGCCGCCACGACCCGCTGGCGATTGCCGAGCACGATCTCGGCATTGGTGCCGACATCGACGATCAGCATCATCTCGTCCTGGCGGTGCGGCCCTTCCGACAGCGTCACTGCGGCAGCGTCCGCGCCGACATGGCCGGCAATGCAAGGAAGCATATAGAGCCTGGCGCCCTGGTTGAGCTTCAAACCGATATCCGATGCCTTGATGTGCACGGCGCCGGAGACGGCTAGCGCGAAGGGGGCGCCGCCGAGCTCGGTCGGATCGATGCCGAGGAACAGATGGTGCATGATCGGATTGCCGACGAACACGGAATCCAGGATGTCGTTGCGTTGGACGTTGCCTTCGGTGCAGACCTTGTCCACAAGCCCCGAAATGGCCTCGCGCACGGCGACCGTCATGCCTTCGCGGCCGTCCGGGTTCATCATCACGTACGAGACACGGCTCATCAGATCCTCGCCGAAGCGGATCTGCGGATTGGATGTGCCCGACGAGGCGGCGACGCGGCCCGACAGCAACGACACCAGATGCATGGCGATCGTGGTCGAGCCGATATCGCAGGCAAGGCCGTACGCCTCGTTCTTGAGGCCGGGCCACAAAGCGATGACCCGTGCGGTCTCGCTGTCGGTGTCCTTGTGGATGGCGGCGGTCGCGGTCCAGTTGCCTTTGCGCAAAATGCCTTGCACCTGCGGCAACAGATGGAAATCGAAATCGAGGCTCTTGAGGCCCCAGTCCTTCATCAGCGCGATCTTCAGACGGTCGAGGTCGCCGAGCGGCTTGTGCATGTCGGGTTCTTCGATCTCGACATAGCACATGCGGATTGCCGCATCGCGGGCGATGACCCTGGTGTCGGCGTCCTTGCGGATGGTCTGCGCGTTGATGACGGTGTCCTGCGGCACGTCGACGACGAGATCGCCGAGAATCTGCGCCGAGCAGGACAGCCGGCGGCGCTCGGGCAGGCCGCGTACGCGCTCGTAGCGCTCTTCCTTGGCGCCCTTGGGCGAGAGGTGATCGTTGGAGGAAACGATCTTGTGCTTGGCGAAATTGCCTTCCTGCACCTCGATCTGGCAACGACCGCAAGTGGCACGCCCGCCGCACACGCTCTCGACATAGACACCGAGCTGGCGCGCGGCATCCAGAACCGGCGTGCCGACCGGAAACCGCCCGCGCTTGCCCGACGGCATGAACAGCACGAGCGGATCGGTGATGTTGACGGGAGAGTTCATACGTTCCAGACTTTACTTTCTACGCAGCTCGGGTCTTGGCCACGGCAGCGATGCCGCTGTGTCTCGGTTCCTCCCCAGTCCTAGGCCCCATATCGTGTCGGCCAAGACCTGGCTCAACCCCGCGCCATACGCGCTTCGCGGCCGCCGCGCCTGCGTCCGCCATTGCCATTGCCATCGCCCGGCGCGTTGACCTGCGTCCGGGCGGCAACGGCCTGGCCGCCTTCAGCAGGCTTGTAGTCCTTGTAGGTCCTGATCCAGTTGGTGCAGTTCTCGTCGGTGCCGTTCAGCACGTTGGCGCCGCGCACCGCTTCCATTTCCTGCGGCCGCACCGGGTTCATGATCGCCGAGGTCATGCCGGCGCCGATCACCATCGGGATGAAGGCGGCGTTGATGCCATGACGGTGCGGCAGGCCGAACGAGATGTTGGAGAGGCCGCAGGTGGTGTTGACCTTGAGCTCCTCGCGCAGCCGGCGTAGCAGGGCAAATACCTGGCGGCCGGCATCGCCCAGCGCGCCGATCGGCATGACCAGCGGGTCGACGACCACATCATGCGCCGGAATGCCGAAGTCGGCACAGCGCTGAACGATCTTCTTGGCGACGGCGAAGCGCACATCGGGGTCCATCGAAATACCGGTCTCGTCGTTGGAAATGGCGACGACGGGAACGTTGTATTTCTTGATCAACGGCAGGATGGCTTCGAGCTTTTCCTCCTCGCCGGTGACGGAATTGACCAGCGGCCGGCCCTTGGCGACCTTCAGCGCCGCTTCGATTGCCGCAGTCACGGAGGAGTCGATCGACAACGGCAGGTCGACCAGGCCTTGCACGATCTCCAGCGTCTGCACCAGCAGCGCCGGCTCGGTGGCGTTGGGATCGACTGCAGTGACGCCGGCATTGACGTCGAGCATGGTCGCCCCACAGGCGGCCTGCTCCAGCGCATCCTTGATGACGGTCTCAAAATTGCCGGCGATCATTTCGGCGGCCAGTTTCTTACGGCCGGTCGGGTTGATGCGCTCGCCGATCACGCAGAAGGGCTGATCGAAGCCGATGATGATTTCTCGTGTCGCCGAGGCGACGATGGTCCGGGTCATGAAATCTCTCCATCGTGATATAAAGAGTTCTTTATATCGTTATCTGTTTCTGATCAAGCGAATGCTGACGATTCGCGCTGTCAATGCGCGGTCTTGACCATGTCGACCTGGGTTTCAGTGAGGTCGTCATGCAGTATGTGGTCGAGCCGGTCGGCAACGAGCTGGTCGTCGCGGCGGATTTCGCGTTTCCACGGCCGGCGACCCTTCAGCACGCCGGATTCGTCGACGATCTCGGCGACGTATTCTTCCTGGCGGTAGGCCATCACATGGACGCCGGATACACCGGGAATTTCCTTCACCTCATTGATGATGTCGATGCAGAGCTGCTTGCCTTCCTTCTTCTGATCCTGGGCGCCTTCCAGGCGCTTGACGATCTGATCGGGAATGTGAATGCCCGGTACGTTGGAGCGGATCCATTTGGCCGTCTTGGCCGAGGCCAGCGGCCCGACGCCGCACAGGATGAAACATTTCTCGGTATAGCCGAGATCGCGGACCTTCTGCATGTAGGTGCGGAACATCGGTACGTCGAAGCAGTACTGGCTCTGCACGAACTGCGCCCCGGCGGCGATCTTCTTGCCCAGCCGATAGGGCCGGAAATCGATCGGCGGCGCGAACGGGTTGATGGCCGCGCCAAGGAAAAGCTGCGGCGGCGTCGTGAGTTTTCGGCCGGACAGGAATTTGCCGTTATCGCGCATAACGCGGCAGGTTTCGAGCAGCGACATGCAGTCGAGATCGAACACCGGCTTGGCGCCGGGCTGGTCGCCGGCCTGCACGCCGTCGCCGGTCAGGCACAGCATGTTGGCGACGCCCATCGCAGCACCCCCAAGCACGTCGCCCTGGATGGCGATGCGGTTCCGGTCGCGGCAGGCGATCTGCATGATCGGGGCATAGCCCATGCGGGTCAGCAGCGCGCAGATGCCGACCGACGACATGTGGCAGTTGGCGCCGGAAGCATCGACGGCATTGATGGCGTCGACCCAACCGTCGAAAATCCTGGCGCGGTTGTAGACGTCTTCCGGATCGGCGCTGTCGGGCGGATTGAGCTCGGTCGTCACTGCGAACTCGCCGCGCCTGAGGACGCGTTCCAGCCGGCCACGCGAGGTGTGGCCGGGCAGGGGATCGAGCGGCAAATGGATGCCGGCCGGATTCTCGTCTGGCTGACGGCCGATCATGCCGACGCTCCGGTCTTCGTAGTGTTCCGGGCCGCATTGCGGGCGGCCGCGGCCTGCGCGGTGACCCGCAGCCAGGCGGAGGTTTCGCGCAAGGACTGATCCACCGGCTTCTGCACGTCAAAAATCTTGTCGCCATGCGCCATGTTCTGCGAGCCTTCCCAGGCTTTGACCCAGACGCAAGGCATGTCAGGCTCGACTTCGCAATTGCCGTTGGCGCGGACACCGCCGCAAGGGCCGTTGCGCAATTGTTTGGGGCAGTTCATCGGGCACGACATGCCGGTCGAGGAAAGAATGCACTGGCCGCACATGCGGCAGTCGAACATGAAGCCCTTGACGCGCTTTTCGACGAATTTCACCGGCCCTTCGACACGGCTGTAGCCGATGCCCTTCCACAGCGGATGGAGGAGCAGGAACATGTCGGCGAATTTGCCGTAGAACCATTCGAGCAGCCGCGAATGCCGCACCGACCAAAGCCGCACCGCGAAAGAGCGCTGCACACGTCGCTGCGGCGACACGTCGGCCGGCTTGTAGTCGGATTTCGGCGCCGCCTTCTTGACGATGGTCGCCTGGGTCACGCCGGCTTGAGCCGTCGTCGCCGGCATTGATTGGGGATCAGACATTTTCTTTGCCGCCCGCCTTGACCAGAGCGACCAGCCGCTCACGGTCGTATTTCGCATCGAGCTCCCGAAGAGCCTTCTCTGCCTCGGCTTCAAGATCGTCACTGACTGCGACGGGCTCTGCCTTGCGCCATTCGGCAAGATAGTCGTCGGTGCCGCCGGCGCCGGTGCGCATGGCGCACATGTCGATCGCCTCGGTGAAGCGCAACGGCAGTTCGCGCTTGGCGTTCTGCCGGCCCTTCTTGACGATGACCTGGGCGGGGATGTCGCGCCAGTAGACGACGATCAGATCGGCCATGAATTCCTGCTCCTGCAGAGCGCCGTGCGTCCAATCGGACGCATAAACGATGCTCTACCATTTAACTCCGCTGCATCGTGCTCTCCGAAGATCGATTCCGATCTTTTGGCCAATGCAGTGGTTTCGAGCATTGCCGGAAGCGCTGTTGGGCTGCTTGTTATGGGACGACGCGGGGGCCTTCAAAAGCGACGCAATCGACGGCCGCGGTTGAAAGCGGAGTTTCTTCCAGCACTGGTCAGCCGGCGCGGCCATCGTAGCTGCCGACCAGCTTCCTGTGGAAGCGCACGTAACCTCGTTCGGTCGTGCGTAAATGCTCCGCGACGATGTCATGGAAGCGCGGCAGGCGGTGGAAGGGAACGGCCGGATAGGAATGGTGCTCGGAATGGTACGGCATGTTCCAAGCCACGAAGCGCACCAGCCTTGTGGTGAAGGTGGTGCGGGTGTTCTCGAGCATGTTGGCGACATGCGGGCACAACGCGTGCTCGGCCAGCAGGTAGGCACGCAAAAACGGCTGTCCGACCAGCACCGGCAAGATCCAGACCCACAACAGCAGCGCCGACTGCGCGGCGAGCGATGCGGCCAGCAATGCCGCATGGCCGATCAGGAACAGCCGTGCTTCGGCAACCACCTTGCCGCGGCCCTTTTCCGGCACAAAGCCGTCGCGGTTGCGGCCCGCCGCATTGGTTGCGATCACACGGCCCATGGCGATCCAATAGGGGCCGCCTGACAGATAGCGCAGATATTGGCTGATGGTCTCCGGCTTCGGGGCCATCAGTTCGGGGTCGTTGTCCGGGTCGTGCGTATGGCGGTGATGGGCGAAATGGAAATAGCGGAACCATTCCGGCGGCAGCAGGATCAGGAAGCCGGCCACGGCGGCAACAGCGCGATTGAGCCACGCCGTCCTGAACGCCGTTTCATGGATGGTCTCGTGCAACAGCGTGAAGAAGAAGACGATCAGGATTCCCTGCGGCAAGACGAGCAGCGGCCAGAACGGGACGCGGGCGGCGATCAGCGCGCCTAGCAGGATAACCAGCCCGGCATGGACCGCCAGCCGGACAATGCCTGGCCGGTCAACCCTGGCGGTGAGGTCGCGACGGTCCTCGACCGAAAGGCCGGCAATGATGGTGCGGTGGTCGATGTCGCTCATGATGCAATGTTAGTGGCGGGTGGCTGTCCGGTAAATCGGCGCGTCACCAGACGCCGTTCCTTATCCCCGTCCAGAGATAAAACCATACCGTCGGATGATACCATTGTTTCGAAGGCAGGCCGGGATCCACCGTGCCGACCTTGCCGGCCAGCGCATCCCTGACCGCTTCGACGCAGATGTCGCGCGAGAAGGCCGCCTGCCGCAACGCGTAGCTTGAAATTGTGTCGCCCGGCTGCGGTTTGCCACGCGTCTGCCGCAGCACGCCGCCAGTGTCGACGCCGGCGTCGACCAGATGTACGGTGGTGCCGAAGTTCTCCGCATCGCCTGAAGCCAGCGCCCAGTAGCCGCCATTCATGCCGCGATATTTCGGGGCGATGCCGGCGTGGTAGTTGAGGACCGGGCAAGGGATTTTCGCCAGCGTCTGCCGCGACAGCAAGCGGCAGCCGGCGAGCAGCACCACACCCGGCTGGATTTCCGCGATCGCCTGCAGGCACTCCGGCGCGTTGGCCGACGAGACATAAATGATCTTTTGCCCAGGCTTCGGTTCGGTTTGCAGCTTCTGCCCGGCGGCAAGCCGTGCTGCGTGGCCGGCGAAGAAGCGCTTGCCGAGGCGCGTCAGCACCATCCTGCCGAGTTGACCGATGGCCGAGGTCCAGCCTTGCCGCCGCGCCCGCGCGAGAAGCAATTGCTTTTTGGATTCAGGAGCTTCGAGGATGACGCTGACCGGGCCGAGTTGATCGGCGACGGCGTTGACGATCGCCCAGATATGCGGGCCGCCTTCGGTGACGACGACGATCGGCCGTTGGTTTGTTTTCGACAGTGCCATGCTCTGCGACCCCCCCGCAAAGAACCTGTTCTTTGCGCGCGAATGCTAGGCTGACCGGGTTAACCCCTGGTGATCGGGGCTCAGCGCTTGAATTCGAGGATATCGAGCTTCGATTCGTAATAGGGCGCCGGGAACTCGATGCGCCATTCACTGGCGCTGTTGCGGAAGGCATAGCCGACCTGATCGCTTTCCGGGCCGCTGCCGTAGGGCTTTGCCGGATCGTCGTTGACGTGGAAGGAACCGAGATAGATCGCGCGTTTCTCGCCATCGTCGAAGAAGCGGCCCTTGGTGCGCTGCGAGCCGGTGATCTTTTCCAGTCTCCAGCCGGAGCCGTCGTCACTCACCTTGCATTTGAACCAGCCATAGATGACGAGCGGGCTCAATCCGCCGGCCTTGATGGTGCGGCATTGCCATTTGCCGGTCAGGTCCCTGTCAGAGAAGGGAACCAGCGGCTTTGCCAGCAAAGCGTCGAGCTGCTTGACCTCGGCGGGATCGCCGGCCTTCGCCTCGTCAAGCGCTGCCTTGCGCGTCTCGCCATATTTGTTGAGCCGCGCCTTGTCGGCAGCCGTTATCAGCTTCTGCACCTCGCCATCGGCCAACGCGGGCATGGTCAAGCAGAGGACAGTTGCTGCGGCAAACATGAGGCGAGCGATCATCGGTGGCGTTTCCCTTTTGTTGGCTGGAGCAGGCTGTTTTCTTGTCTGGCGCATACCTTAATGTTTCGCCGCGTTCTGTCATCCGTGCCTGAGCATCGACAGCAGAAACGAGGTGCAAAAGAATGCGGATCTTGCTGACGGGATCGTCCGGTTGGCTGGGCAGCGCCTTGGCGCCGCGCCTGCGGGCTCTTGGTCATGACGTCACCGGCCTCGATCCCGTCCCATCCTCGGAAACGCGAATCGTCGGCTCAGTCGCCGATCGCGACCTGGTCATGAGGGCGGTCGAGGAGAACCGCATCGAGGCCATCATCCATAGCGGCGCGCTGCACAAGCCTGACATCGAACGTCATCGCAACGAGGATTTCGTCGAGACGAATGTGCGCGGCACGCTCAACCTGCTCGATGCGGCAGCAGCTTTTGGCGTTCAGCGCTTCGTGTTTACGTCGACGACATCGCTGATGATTTCCGAGTCCATACGCACCGGCTTCACCGGCGGGGCGCGCAAGGCGGCATGGCTGACGGAAGACATGTCGCCTGAACCGCGCAACATCTATGGCGTCACCAAGCTTTCAGCCGAACAGCTCTGCCGGCTCTATCATTTGCAGTTCGGCCTGCCGGTGATCGTGTTGCGCACCGCCCGGTTTTTTCCCGAGGCGGACGACATGGCGCACGTGATCGAACAGTCGGATGCCAACACCAAGGCCAATGAGCTGTTGTTCCGCCGGCTGACGGTGGAGGACGCAGCCGACGCCCACATCGCTGCCCTGGAGAAAGCGCCGCAATTGGGCTTCGACACTTTCATCATCTCGGCACCGACGCCTTTCCAGCCCGAAGATTGCGCGGCCTTGATCGCCGACGCGCCGTCGGTCGTCGCGCGCTATTTTCCGGATTATCCGGCACTCTACACGAAGAAAGGCTGGACGATGTTTTCGTCGATCGACCGGGTCTACGATGCGTCGCGGGCGAGGAAGCGGCTGGGTTTCGTCTGCAAGACGAGCTTTGCCGATGTGCTTGCCGCCCTGGCGATCGAATAGAAGCGCGGCTATCATCGCAAAACGTTTGCGCGGGGAGGTGCATGTTGGGGGTGACGATCCATTTTGAGGGACAGCTGCGCGAAGACGAGCACTACGCTGTGCTATTGCGGGAAGTGGAGGCGTTTGCTGTCACTCGAGGCTGGCCGTTTCGGAAAATAGACGAAGCCGAAATGGTTCTCCATCGGGTCGTTGATGAACGCAGCGTGGACTATCTCGGCCCGGTTATAGGAATAGAGCTTCTGCCGCATCCCAAGTCGGAGCCCCTTCGGTTCGAGTTCGACAGGCACCTCTTCATGCAGCAATTTTGTAAGACCCAGTTTGCCGGGTCGGACGCGCATATCGAAATCATCGAGCTGCTCCGCAAAGTTGCTCCTCTTTTCGACAAGCTCGATGTCTTTGATGAAGGCGAGTACTGGGAACTGGGCGACTCCTCAATTCTGCAAGTCAACCTCGACACCGTCGAAGCCCTGATTGCAGAGGCGTTGCGCAAGGATCCAACTGCAAGGGGACCGATCCGGTTAGAAAACGGCCGCGTTGTCGATTTCGTGTCGGATCCGCAACCGGCGAGCAAATAATCCGAAGCGGGGCGTCTAACGGACGTCCTCCGGATGTGAGGCCACCCGCTTAAGTTCGCCCGTCAGGTCACCATAGCCGGTCGAGCGCCGCTCATAAGCGAGGCCGAGCATTTTCGCCGCCTTTTCGGCGACCTTGTCGAGTTCCGGGTCGTCGGTCTGGGCGATATAGATCAGCTTCTCGTAATTGCCGAAATAGTCCTTGATCAGCTCCGGGTGCTTGTCCAGACCGAGCGGCTTCATGAAGAAGGCATCGAATTGCCGGCAGAGGAAATCGGTCATGTAGAACGACATCATGTCGTCATCGGCGACCTTCGCATAGGCATCCATGCCCTGGTAGAAGGCAAAGCAATGCGGCCCGGCCATACGCTCGACGCCGTGCTTCTCGCAGATCCGGTCGAGCAGGCCACCCGTGCCGCAATCGGCATAGCCGACGAATATGTGTCTGTAGCCGTCGGTCTTGGCCTTCTCGATAGCCTTGTCCATGGCCGGCGCGATGCGGTCAGGATAGAAATGGAACTCCGCCGGCAAGCAGGTCAGGTCGAGATGGTCGAGCCCGAGCTGCTCCTTGACCGCCAAAACTTCGCGCGCAATCATCCCGCAGGCGATGACGAGCAGCCTGTCGCCTTGATCGGATTGTTGTTTTCGCGCGGTAGTCATGGAACCAGTCTAATCCATCTTCGTTGCTGTCCAGCGAATTTATATCCTGAGGGAGACACCATTCATGAAATTGTTCCGCGTCGCGCCAATCGCTATTCTCGCCTGCGCCTTGGCTGTTTCGGCCTGCGCCAACACGGTGCGCGGCGTCGGTAAGGATATCAAATCCACTGCGAAGGCTGTTGACGATACCGTCAAGAAACCCTGATCCGCACGGCTCTAAATATTTGGGAATAAAAAAGCCGCACTGCAAGGCGCGGCTTTTCTCGTCGGTGCCGGACTTATTGGCTCAGGCCGAAGCGCGGACGTTGTGCTTGCGCTTCATGAAGTCCTTGGCGGTCTCGACCGCCACCGCGGCGTCGCGGCAATAGGCGTCGGCGCCGACGGCTTTGCCGAATTCCTCGTTGAGCGGTGCGCCGCCGACCAGCACGACATAGTCATCGCGAATGCCCTTTTCCTTCATCGTATCGATGACGACTTTCATGTAAGGCATGGTCGTCGTCAGCAGCGCCGACATGCCGATGATGTCGGGCTGGTGCTTTTCGATGGCATCGAGATATTTTTCGACCGCATTGTTGATGCCGAGGTCAATGACATCGAAGCCGGCGCCTTCCATCATCATGCCGACCAGATTCTTGCCGATGTCATGGATGTCGCCCTTGACGGTGCCGATCACCATCTTACCCTGCTTCGGCGCGCCGGTGGCGACAAGCAGCGGACGCAGGATGAACATGCCGGCCTTCATCGCGTTGGCCGACAGCAGCACTTCGGGAACGAACAGGATGCCGTCGCGGAAGTCCTCGCCGACGATGCGCATGCCCTCGACCAGAGCCTCGGTTAACACCTTGTAAGGCGCCCAGCCGCGCTCGAGAAGGATATTGGTGCCTTCCTCGATTTCTTCCTTCAACCCGTCATAAAGATCGTCGTGCATCTGCTGCACCAACTCGTCGTCGGAGAGTTCCGAAAGGATGATCTCGTCGTCGGCCATTTTTTCTCAGGCTCCTTGCCGGCTACAACTGTTGCGGCAGCTTAAAAATATCGCGTCAATACCTAACCCGCACGGGCCGGTTGTCCATAGCTGATTTGCGACTTCCCGCAAAACGAAAGCGACCGTAAATCTCTTGGAATTCTTGTCGATTTTGCGACAGGCGTTGGCGCTGGCGGGCCGTTTCGAATAGGGTGCATGGCTACGATCCGGCCAGAGACCGCAATATGCGGCCGCAAACGGATTTCAGGCCGGTGCAAGAGCCCGGCCGGAGTAAATCAGGCCAGAACGAAAGCCAGGGAAGAACGATTATGAGTGAGAACGCGCCGGTCGATCAGGAAGCGTCAAACGCACGGCGCGGGCGCGCTGCCAGCGGTGGCGCCGCAGCCCGACGGGCTGCACGTTCGGGCGGCGGCCCCGGCACACAGCTCACCTATATCAAGCGCAAGATCAACGTCTATGAAGTGCTGGACGAGGAAGGGCTGGCGCTGATCGAAAAGAACACCGACACGGTGCTGGAGGAGATCGGCATCATCTTCCGCGACGACGCCGAGGCGCTGCAGCTTTGGAAAGAGGCGGGCGCCGACGTCAAGGGCGAGCGGGTGCATTTCCCCAAGGGCCTCTGCCGCTCGCTGTTGAAGACCGCTCCGTCCGTCTATACCCAGCACGCCCGCAACGGCGAGCGCTCGGTGCAGATCGGCGGCAACGCGACAGTGTTCGCGCCGGTCTATGGACCGCCCTTCGTGCGCGATCTCGACGGCGTCAGGCGCTATGCGACGATCGAGGATTTCCGGAATTTCGTGAAACTCGCCTATATGGCGCCGTCGATCCATCATTCGGGCGGCACGGTTTGCGAGCCGGTCGACGTGCCGGTCAACAAACGGCATCTCGACATGGTCTACAGCCATATCAAATATTCGGACAAGCCGTTCATGGGCTCGGTGACCGCGCCCGAGCGCGCTGAAGATACGGTGGCGATGGCCAAGATCGTGTTTGGTGACGATTTCGTCGAGAACAACACGGTGCTGATCAGCCTGATCAATGCCAACTCGCCGATGGTCTTCGACGAGACCATGCTGGGAGCGCTGAAGGTCTATTCGCGCCACAATCAGGCCTGCATCGTCACGCCGTTCATCCTTGCCGGTGCGATGAGCCCGGTGACGGTCGCCGGCACGCTGACCCAGGTTTTGGCCGAGGTTCTGGCCGGGGCGTCGTTCACACAGCTGATCCGGCCGGGTGCGCCGGTGCTGTTCGGCACCTTCGCCTCGTCGATCTCAATGCAGTCTGGCGCGCCGACCTTCGGCACGCCGGAGCCGTCGCTTGTCTCGTATGGCGCCGCACAGCTTGCCCGTCGGCTCGGCCTGCCGTTTCGCACCGGCGGTTCGCTCTGTGCTTCAAAAATCCCCGATGCGCAGGCCGCCTACGAGAGCGCCAACACGCTCAACTCGACGATCCTCGCCGGCACCAACTTCGTGCTGCATTCGGCCGGCTGGCTCGAGGGCGGTCTCGCCTCCTGCTACGAAAAATTCATGATGGACATCGACCAGCTCGGCATGACGCAGAAGTTCTCCGAGGGTGTCGACCTGTCGGAAAACGGCCAGGCGATGGATGCCATCCGCCAGGTCGGCCCAGGCAGCCACTATCTCGGCTGCGATCACACCCAGGCCAATTTCCAGACCGCGTTCTACCGCTCCAACATCGCCGATAACAATTCCTACGAGCAGTGGCTGGCCGAAGGCGAAAAAACCGCGCCGCAGCGCGCCAACGAGCTCGCGCGCCGCTGGCTCGAAAGCTACGAGGCGCCGTATCTCGATCCGGGCATCGACGATGGGCTGAAGGACTTCATCGCCAGGAAGAAGTCGTCGATGGCCGACGCCTTCACCTGAAAGGAGCCCGAATCAGGCGGGGCTAAAGTCGCCAACATCATCCACAAGGAAGTCTGGCGGAGTGCCTTCTCCGACCCGGACAAGAAGGGGTGATCCCGAGCGCGGCATGACTGAAACCATCGCGGCAGCGCTTTCCGCCTCCGGCCTCATGCTTCGCGGCGGCTTCAATTTTGCAGGTGGTGAAGAAACACCCTCCGGTCTCTCCGGCGTCGCCGCCAAATCCGTGCTGCTGGTGGGGCAGGCGGGTGCCGCACCTTGGCCGCACTTCCTGCGCTGGTTGGAGAAACAGTCACAGCCGATCGACGATCCGCTCGACAGATGGTCGCGCGAAGTGATCGGCGCGGTGGCCGGAAAATTCGGGGCGCGCGCCGTGTCACCGTCCGACAGGCCTTATCTGCCGTTCCAGCAATGGGCGATGCGTGCGGAGGGGCTGAAGCCGTCGCCGCTCGGCATTCTCATGCATCCGAAATACGGGCTCTGGCATGCCTATCGCGGCGCGCTGCTGTTCGAAAATGAGATTGCGCTCCAAGAACCCCACGACGTGATTCACCTTTGCGATACATGTTTGGAAAAACCTTGCCTGAAATCCTGTCCGGTCGAGGCTTATTCTGCGAATGGTTTTGCACATGAAACCTGTCTGGCCCATGTGCGCGGGCAAAACGGCGCGCCCTGCCGGACCGGCGGCTGCCTCGAACGCAACGCCTGTCCTTACGCTACCGATTATCGCTATCCGGCCGAGGTTCAGGCCTTTCACATGGCAGCATTCGCGCGTCTGTAGCGTCGCCGAATGCCGCACGAAATCTTGAAGCAGATCGCCTCATTACAGCTTGCCGCGACGGTCACCGCGGGTATCTATCGCACGTCAGATCAACGGAGCGGATGATGGCCACGCAAGCGATGCAGATCAAGACAAGCGACGGCATTGCCAAGGCCCGGCTGTACCGTTCGGCGGCCCCAGCCAAGGCAGCGATCATCCTCTACATGGACGTTTTCGGTCCGCGACCGGCGCTTGATCAGATGGCGGAGCGGCTTACGGGCGAGGGCTATGCGGTGCTTGTGCCGGACCTTTTTTACCGCAATGCGCCCTACGGTCCGTTCGATCCCAAGACTGCGTTCGGCGACGAGAGGAGCAAGGCCGCCATCACAGGTCTCCTGGGCGGCACGACCCAGGAGATGACGATCCGCGACAGCGGCGCTTTCCTCGATGTGCTCGCTGCCCAGGGCCTAACCGGGCCGGTCGGCATTGTCGGCTATTGCATGGGCGGAGCGCGGGCGCTGAACGCGGCGGCCAGCTATCCCGATCGCATCGCCGCCGCGGCCACTTTTCACGGCGGCAATCTGGCTGGTGACGCAGCCGACAGTCCGCATCGGAAGGCCGCCTCGGTCAAGGCAAGGGTCTATATCGGCACTGCCGGTGTGGACCGCAGCTTTCCGCCGGAGCAATCGGCGCGGCTGGCCGAAACACTGCGCGCCGCCGAGGTCGATCATGTCATAGAGAACTATGCCGGCATGGCGCATGGCTGGTGCATGCCGGACCATAGTGCCTTCGATGCAGCCGGCGCCGAACGCCACTGGAAGCGGCTGACGACGCTGTTTGCGGAGACGCTCGGCCAAGGCACGCCAACCATTACGACGTGACCGCCCGCCAAAAAATTCTTTCCATCGCCCCAAGGAACCGCCATTAGCCTTCGTCCAACAGGCAAATGATGGCGATGATGCTGGACGAAAGCGAAGCCTCCGACGCCGAACTGATCGGACGGGCGAAGGGCGGAGACCGGGGTGCTTTCGGCAAGTTGCTCGAAAGGCACTATGGTTTCGTCTATCGCGCCGCCTATCGTTGGTGCGGGAAAAAGGCCGACGCCGAGGACATCGCCCAGGAAGTCTGCGTCCGGCTCGGGCGGGCGATCCGCGACTATCACGGCAGCGGTGCCTTCACGACGTGGCTCTACACCATGACGCTGAATGCGGCGCGCGACATGATGCGCAAGACCGCCCGCGAGACGGTCAAGACCGAGGCCTATGGCGCCTATGCGCTGATTTCGGGGGAAATCTCGGCTGAGCCGGAAGACCCGGCCGAGACGCTCTGGGCAGCGGTGCGCAAGCTGCCGGACAAGCAGCGCGATGCGGTGCTGCTGGTTTATGGCGAAGGGCTGAGCCACGCCGCCGCCGCCGAGGCGATGGCGATCTCGGAGACGACGGTTTCCTGGCACATCCATGAAGCGAAGAAACGGCTGAAGACGCTGATGCGTTCAGCCGGGGAAGTGTGACCATGGTCGACGACAACGAACTGAACAGACTGCGCGACATCGCAGCACCGGCGCCGGACGCGGACGCAAAGGCGCGTGCCCTCCAGGCCGCGCTGCGCGCCTATGACATGGAAGAAAAAACTTTGCCGGGCGCCCAAGGATCGGTGAGCGGGCTTCGTCTCACAGAGCGAGCACAAAGGCTCTGGAGCGAAATCATGCAAAAGAAACTCTTCGCCACGCCGGCCATTGCCGGGCTCGTTGCCCTGCCGATCGCCGGATACGCTACCATTTATATGCTGGGGGAATCCAAATTCGGCGGGCCCGAATTCGGCGGGGATAAGATCACCGAAACGCTGGCTGACAAACCGGCGACCGTCAAACCGCCGGTCGTTGCCGAAGCGGACAAGCAGAAGAAGGCGGACGCCGACAGTGAAAGCCGCGACACCGGCGAGGCGCTTGTGGCGCCGACATCGCCGCCGAAGGCGGAATCGACCGCGGTCGGCGGGCTGACGCAGCAGGATGTGCTCAGCCGCAATGCACCCGAACCGGCGCAGAGCGGCGAGTTCGCGTTGGATGGGGGTGCAAGCTCCGCGGCTCCGGCAGTCGATGGCGGCGCGCGGGTCGGACGCGTGCCTGGCACGGTTGCCGAGCCCAAGCTGATGGCACAGCAGCCCGCCGCTGCGCCGGCCGACCAGATGCTGCCGCAAGAGGAAAACCGCGACCGCGTCGAGAATTTCAAGACCAACCCGGTGCATGCCGCACTTGAAGACCCGGTCTCGACCTTCTCGATCGATGTCGACACCGCTTCCTATTCCTTCGTCCGGCGCTCGCTGAAGGAAGGCTTTATCCCGCAGGCCGACACGGTTCGCGTCGAGGAGATGATCAACTACTTCCCTTATGCCTGGAAGGGACCGGACTCCGCCTCGACGCCGTTCCACTCGACCGTCAGCGTCATGCCGACGCCGTGGAACGAGCACACCAGGCTGATGCATGTCGCAATCAAGGGTTTCGACGTGAAGCCGGCCGAGCAGCCCAGGGCCAATCTGGTCTTCCTGATCGATGTGTCGGGCTCGATGAACGAGCAGGACAAGCTGCCGCTCCTGCAGTCGGCCTTCCGGCTGCTTGTCAACAAGCTGAGACCTGACGACACCGTCTCGATCGTCACCTATGCGGGCGATGCCGGTACCGTGCTGGAACCCACCAAGGCTTCGGAAAAGGACAAGATCCTCGCTGCCATCGACAATCTGACATCCGGCGGCTCGACGGCAGGCGAGGCCGGCATCAAGGAAGCCTACAGGCTGGCGCAGAAATCCTTCGTCAAGGACGGCATCAATCGGGTGATGCTCGCCACCGATGGCGACTTCAATGTCGGCCAGACCGACGACGACGACCTGAAGCGGCTGATCGAAAAGGAGCGCAAGACAGGCGTATTCCTGTCGGTGTTCGGCTTCGGCCGCGACAATCTGAACGACCAGATGATGCAGACCATCGCCCAGAACGGCAATGGCACTGCTGCCTACATCGATACGTTGGCGGAGGCCGAGAAGGTGCTGGTCGAGGATGCCTCCTCGACACTGTTCACCATCGCCAAGGACGTGAAGATCCAGGTCGAGTTCAACCCGAACAAGGTCTCGGAGTACCGGCTGATTGGCTACGAAACCCGCGCCTTGAACCGCGAGGATTTCAACAATGACCGGGTCGATGCCGGCGAGATCGGCTCAGGTCATTCAGTCACCGCGATCTACGAGATCACGCCTAAGGGCAGCGGCGGCGAACAGATCGACCAGCTGCGCTACGGCCAGGCCTCGGTGAACAATGGCGGTGTCGCCAATGCCGACGAATATGCTTTCGTCAAGATCCGTTACAAGCTGCCGAACGAGGACACCTCGAAGCTGATCACCACGCCGGTAACGTCAACCAACGAGGTGGCGTCGTTCGACCAGGCCAGCACCGACCAGCGTTTCTCCGTTGCCGTTGCTGCCTTCGGCCAGAAGCTGCGCGACGAGGATGCGACCGCGAAGTTCGGCTACGACAAGATCATGCAGATTGCCACCGCCGCCAGAGGAGCCGACCCGTTTGGATACCGGTCCGAGTTCCTCTCGCTTGTGCGCCTTGCCTCGGCGCTCGGCGGTAACCGGTAGTGGCAATGACGGCCGGTTTCTTCAGATGGGATCGTTCTGATAGGGGGAGCCGGCCTACGGGCGGGTGAGGCAGGCCGGCGAGGGAAACCTTGCCGGCCTTTTTTCGCGGCCGCACTGCTTCGCGCGGACCATGTCGCAGACGAAAGCGTCAGGCGCGTCCGCGGCGCCGCTCGCGGCGGGCTTCGCTGGTCTCGGCGACGTTGACCGTAGCCTGCTTGTTGCGCATCGGGCCGATGCGTTCGACGATCTGCTCGACGGTCGGGCGATCCGACTTGGTGTGCGCATCGAGCGCCTTGCGCATGGCGGCGAGGTGCTGGAACGAGGTGCCGCAGCAGCCGCCGACGATTTTGGCGCCGGCATCGACGGCGAGGCGCACATAGTCGGCCATCAGCTCGGGTGTGCCGGAATAGTAGATCTCGGCACCGCGAAATTCGGGAATGCCGCAATTGCCCTTGACGATCACCGTTGCTTCCGGCTTCGCCTCGGTCATGTCGAGCAGCGAAGCGAGAATGTCGGAGGCGCCGACACCGCAATTGGCGCCGACACCGAGCGGTGTCTGCGACAGGCCGTCGACGACGCCGTGGATGTCCTTCGGCAGCAGTCCCATCATGGTGCGGCCGGCGGTGTCGAAGGAGCCGGTATAGGTATAGGGCAGGCCGACGCGGATGGCGGCTTCGGCGGCGGCGCGGATTTCGTCAGGCGCCGACATGGTTTCGATCCAGGCGACTTCGGCGCCGCCGGCCTTCAGCCCCTCAATCTGCTCGGCAAAGGCTTCGACCGCCTCGTCATAGGTCATGGCGCCGAGCGGCACCAGCAGCTCGCCGGTCGGGCCAACGGAGCCGGCCACGATCACCTTGCGGCCAGCGTTGCCGGCGACGGCGCTTGCGATCTCGGCCGCGCGCTTGTTCAGCGCATAGACGCGGTCCTGCGCGTGGTGCAGCTTGAGCCGATGGCAGGTGCCGCCAAAAGAGTTGGTCAGGATGATGTCGGCGCCGGCATCGACAAAGTTCTGGTGCAGGCTGGTGATGGTGTCGGGCGCGGTCTCGTTCAAGAGCTCGGGAGCCTCTCCGGCCTCAAGGCCCATGGCGAACAGATTGGTGCCGGTGGCGCCATCGGCGAGCAGGACGCCCTTTTCGGCAAGCAGAGCGTCGATCGGATTGGTCATGTGAAATACGCCTTCCCGGAAGAATAACTGAGATAAGGATATAAAGAATTCTTTATGTGCCGTCAATGTCGGCACGTAGAGCAACCGGTCAAAATTGCATCTCCGCCAGCTTTCGTGTGAAGCTGGCCGCTTCATGCGCGTTGACGTCCGCGGCACGGATCAGATTGTCGAAATGGCTGGTCAGGGTGCGGATCGGCTGCGTGGCGTTCAGCACCAGATACATGTCGCCGACGTAAATGGCGGCGCGATAGGGCCCGAAGATGGTGTAGGGGATCGAATAGCGCATCCGCCCGTCATAGAGAAACAGGCGGAAGGTGGGATAGAGGTCGTCGAGCAGCGTCGCCATGTGGAGGAGCTGCTGGTGGCGGTCGGCCTCCGGAAAGCGGTCCCACACGCCCAGCCCACGCGCGAAGATCTCCAGCGTGTGGCGCGGCATACAGACTTCCATGTCGGTTTCGGGCCGTCGGTTGTAGTCGATGCGGTACTGCGTTTCGCCGGCCTGTGCCTCGCGGCTCTTGTTGGCGATGACGGCTTCGTAGTCGACAAGCGCCTCGGTGCGCAGAAGATCGGGAATGCCGGCCGGCACGTAGCGGATTTTCGTTCCCGCCGCCTCGGCATGCCAGCGAGCCAGCAGCGTGCGGTCGAAGCCGTCCGGCGCCTCCTCGATCTCAAGGCTCTCGCGGATTTCGCCGGTAACACCCTCGTCGTGGCTGAGGCCGAGCAACCAGTCGAGCGAGACTTTGAATTCGGCGGCGATGTTGAGCAGCGTTTCGGCGCGGGGAAGGCGGGTCGAGGCGCCGGAGAGCAGCTGCGACAGTGCCGAACGGTCGATGCCAACCGCGGCGGCGAAGGCCGACTGGTTCAAATCGGACCTTGTCAAGAGCATTTTCAGGCGCTCGCGAAAGATCGTCGACAGGTCGCGCTTGTCCAAATCTCTACTCTCCCTGACGTGAGCAAAATTTTGCGCCGAAGCGCTCTACATGGCGTTTCGAGCGCAAATGAATCTACGAGCTTGTTTACAATAGATAACATCTGCAGCTGAAAATGCGCAATCGCAACAGTTTGTGCGCCTTATCGCGTTGCAGCGATGCAACGCTCCTGACACAATGCTGTCAGGAATCAAACGGGTTCCGGCGACTGGAAGGCAGTGGTCGATAGCATGACGAGCATGGGCAACAGGCGACACGGCGCAGCGGGCATCGAATGGCCGACCGTATTTCTCGCACTTCTCTGCTACGGCGGCTGGCTCGCTACCGGCTTCCTGCTCTGGCCATCCTACCCGCTGCTGGCACTCGCCTTTCTGACCCTGATTGCGGCGCTGCAATCCTCGCTGATGCACGAGGTCCTGCACGGCCACCCAACCCGGAATGCGCGGCTCAACGAAGCCTTTGTGTTCCTGCCGATTGGCCTTGTCTGGCCGTTTCGCCGATTCAAGACCATTCATCTGCGCCACCATGCAGACGAGCGCCTGACCGATCCGCTCGACGATCCCGAAAGCTATTACAAGGCTCTCTGGCAGCACGAGGAGCTGCCGTCGGCGATGAAATTCCTGCTGAAGGTCAACAACACGATGATCGGGCGTTTGGTGCTAGGCCCGTGGCTTTCCTGCATCGGCTTTTTCATCGACGACGCCAGGCAGGTTGCCGCGGGCGACAATTCCATCCGCAAGGCATGGCTGCTGCATGCGATCGGCCTCGTCGTGGTGCTGCCCATCGTGCAGTTCGGCTTCGGCATGCCGTTGTGGCTTTACGTTCTGGTGCCGGTATGGCTGGGACAATCGCTGATTTCGATCCGCACCTACGCCGAGCACCAATGGTCTGAACATCCGGAAGGCCGCACGATCATCGTCGAGCGCTCGCCGCTGTCCTTCCTGTTCCTCAACAACAATCTGCATTTCGTCCATCACAAGAGCCCGACGGTGGCCTGGTACAGGCTGCCGAAGGTGTTTCGCGACCGCCGTGACGAATGGCTGCGGATGAACAATGGCTACGCCTATCCGAACTATTTCGCGCTGCTCAAGGCCTATGCCTTCAAGGCGAAGGAGCCGGTCGTCCATCCCGTGCTGCGGCGCATGCCGGAACCAGGACGCGCATTCAAGCCGCGCGTCAGGGCACGCAGCCTCAATGGGCTTGGCAGCGCACCGGTACCCGCCGAGCCGCCGAAAGAATGATTCTTGCGTTGTTGCAGGCGGTGCCGCGCGGACGACGCTTTCCTGACCTTGTCAATTTCCCCGCATAACGGTCAAATCCCGGCATGAGCGAATTCATTGCGGCTTTGCCGATGTACGACTGGCCGGAAGCGCGGGACGATGTCGACGCGCAATGGGCGCGGCTGCGCGATGCTTTCAGACAAAAAGGCATCGATGCGCCGGAGACGATCATCCGCCGCACCGGCGATTTGCCCCCCGTGCCTGGCGGTATTCGCGATGATCAGGGAAAACCCATCGCGCCCGATCCGGCGACATTGCCGCCGGACGAACTGGATTTTCACCAGCTCTGGCTGCATCCGGCGCTGCTCTTTGCGCAAACCTGCTGGGGACCGATGGAACTCGGCCTGTCGCAGCGTGTCCAGCTCGTCGGCCAGCCGCGTTACGACGCCTTCGAGGGTGGACAGGGCGAACTCTATTCGAGCGCCATCGTCATGAGGGCGGGCGAGGCACCGCCGGCAAGGGCGCCGGCCGACGGCGGTGCCGTCATTCCGCTCGATCAGCTTCGCAGCAAGCGCTTCACCTTCAACAGCCTCGATTCCATGTCGGGCATCATCGCGCCAGCCCGCGACCTGCAAGCATTGGGCGAGAGTTTGGATATCTTTTCCGCGCTGAGCGAAAGCTGTGGGCACCGTGCTTCGATCGTTGCCGTTGCCGAGGGCAGGGCGGACGTCGCGGCGATCGATTGCGAGAGCTGGGCGCTGGCGCAGCGTTTCGAGCCGGCGGCGCAGAAGGTGACGGTCGTCGGCTGGACAAGGCGGCGCAAAGGCTTGCCGTTCATCACCGCCAGGACGACGCCGGAAACGATCGTCGCCGCGATGCGCGAGGCGATCGCAGCGCTCACGTAAAGCGCGTCGCGTTCGGTCGGCCTCATGCGACGCGCTTTAGATTCTTGTTTTATGCATGTCGTTATCGCAAAGCCGCTGCACACTTTTGCGCGACATGCTAGCGTCGCTCAGCCGCCAAGCAGCCGATTGTCGAGCGGGTAGGTCGAAAGCTTCTCGTTGCCGGTTTCAGTGATCAGGATCTGTTCTTCGATCTTGACGCCTTCGTAGCCGCCAAGCCGACCGATATAGCTCTCGACGCACAGCACCATGCCAGGTTCGAGCACTCCGTCCGGTGTGTCGTCGGTCCAGTCGCTAGCATGCGGCAAAGTCGGGTATTCGTCGGCAAGGCCGACGCCGTGATAGAGCACCCCGTAACGGGCCGGGAAGCAGTCTCCCGGTGGCACTGACGAGCCCTCGACGAGGTCGCGGAACGATATGCCCGACCGCATCAGCTCCGTGTTGTGGGCGATCTGGTCGGCGGCGATGCGGAACAGGTCGCGCTGCTCATGCGACGGCGGCGCGTCACCGCAAAGCCAGGTGCGCGAAAGGTCGGCGCAGAAGCCGTAAGGACCGATCAGGTCGGTGTCGAAAGCGACGAGCTCGCCGGCCTCGATCGTCCGCGACGAACACTCCTGGAACCATGGATTGGTGCGCGGACCCGACGACAGGAGCCGGGTTTCGATCCATTCGCCGCCGCGCGCGATGTTGCCGCGATGGAGTTCGGCCCACAATTCGTTCTCGGAGATGCCAGGCCTCAGCGCCTTCTCCATCTCGCCCATTGCCGCCTCGCAAGCGGCGATCGCCCGGCGCATGGCAAGGATCTCGTCGGGTGATTTTATCAGCCGCGCATTTTCCATCACCGCCTCGCCATTGCCGGTCGAGATGCCGAGACGGGCGAGCTCTTCGATGCCCTCGGGATTGATATGGTCGACGGCGATACGGCGATTGCCGCCGCCATGTTCCAATACCAGGTCGGCGATGCCGGCTGCCCAGCGGCGGACTTTTCCGGTCAGCTCGCCGCTGTACAGATAAGCCCACGACACCGCCGGCCGCACCTCGTCGACGACGCCGGAATGATCGGAAAGGTGCTCGCAGGAGAAATAGTCGAACAGCACCACCGGGCCATCGGTGGCAACGAAACAATGCCTGGTCCGATTGTGTGCGACCCAGAGCTGCATGTTGGTTGCGTCGGTGGCATAGCGGATGTTGACCGGATCGTAGAGCAGGGCTCCCGCATAGTCGCGGCGCTTCAGCTCGGCGCGGATGCGCTCGAGCCGGTATCGGCGCATGGCGGGCAGGTTAGGAGCAGCAATGCCCGCCGCCTGCCATTCGGCTTCCGCCAGCGCTCCATAGCCCAGCGCATGCTGGTTGAGTTCAGCGGCCTTCAGCCGCGATTTTTTGTGCAGCGCATCATTCGAGCCGTCGGGCTCGAACGGCATGATCTTGCGGTGATGACGGGGCCGGTCAGTCGGGTTCCTGTCCACCCTCGGCTCCTCCGCTAACGCCTTCCTTAGGCGCCGTGGCTTCTCCCACCGCCATTCTCTTCAATCTTACATAGGCGCCGGCCCGGGCGGACTTGCCGGTGCCGCGCAACAGCGGAACCATCATTTGCCGTGGTTGGCCGTCCGGCTCATAGCCGGCCGCTTTGAGCTGCTCCAAAATGACCGGCCGCGGATCGTCTCGGTCAAGCCAGACGAGTACGGCTGGCTCCTGCATCAGCGTTTCGAAATTAGGCACTTCCTGGTCAAGTGCGACCAGTTTTTCGTCGACCAACCGCAGGTTTCCGACCCATGCACCATCAGATATTGCGGTTTTGACCGGTCCGTCCGCAGTCAGCTGGCGATAGAGGGCGGGGTAATCCACGCGGATCATCCGCGAGAGGCCACTGGTCCCGTTTATCTGGACGTACCAGGTGGCGGGCGCGAGCAGCACGGCGATGATCGCTCCAGCCGCGATCACCAGAAGCTGCGCATTCCTGCCCCGCGGCGCCAGCCGTTCCATTGTAGCGACGATGGCCAGCGGCAAGATGAACAGGACGGGCAGCAGCCAGCGGTCCTTGACCACCGTCACGCCGGTGGCAAGTACAAGTATTGCCAGCATGGCCAAGCCGAGCGCCAAAGTACGCCACAACAGAATTTCCCTTGCCGGACCTTTCGGGTGCCGCTCGGAGAAACGGAACTTCGCCAGCCAGAAAGTGAGGGCGGAAACGAGAACGGGCAAGACCGCGAAATTGAAGGTGCCCATGATAAACTTGCCGGCGCCGACAAAGGCCGCCGCCACGCGCCCTTGTTGCGCGTCTATTCCGAACTTCTCGCCTCTCGACAATAAATCGGCGGGATGCATGAGGCTCCAATAGGTGGTTGGCGCCAGCACCAATATCGCGACTGCTATGCTGATGGCGAACTTCGGATCGAGGATCGCGCCGCGCCATTCGCGCAGCGACAGCACGGCCGCAACAAGGGCCACCACGAGGAAGACATCATTATATTTGGCAAGAATTGCCGCCGCGGTAGCCAGGCCAAACGCCGCATAGGCGATCATGCTTCGCCGCTCGAGAAGATAGGCCATGGCCAGCAGGAGCAGCGAGCAGAAGCCGACGACGGCGACGGAATGCGACAAGGCGCGCTGCGATTCCCAGACGATCTGCGGGATCGTAAACAGGCCGAACATGGCCGCCGCCGCTGTCGCCTTGGTGTAGCCGAACCGCCGCATGGCGGCGAACACGCTGCAGGCGGCAAGGAACAGCACGGAGTATTTGACGAGCTTCAGCGTGAAGATACTGGTGCCGAAAACATGCGCGGCCAGCCAGTTGATCCAGGTGTAGAGAGGTGGTTGCGAGCCGCCATATCCAGCCCAGAGATGCGGAACATAGATCAGTTGCTCCGCATCATCGATGCCGACGCCGGTTCCCGCCCAAGAGCTCAACAGGGACAGTATGATGGTCTGCAAGGCAAAATAAGCCGCGACCATGACGATCGCCGCCGGGAAGGGGCCGATCCGTCCCTCGGCCAGCCACTCGGCCCATCTCAGATTGTACTTCAATGAAATCTCATCGCCCTTGCCAGCAGAGTGTTGCCGGCTGCGCTAGCATGAAGAGTATGCTCCGCACAATGCGACCGGCTGGCTGCGCCTACGTCCTCATCTTTTCGCCGCTCGGGTCGAAGGGCGGCTCGACATTGATGCGTGCGGGACGCCGGTGCCCGAGGATTTCGATCTCGAACAGCCCGGCGCTCTCGTTCTCGGCAAGCGCTGCCGGTACATAGCCTTGCGCCATCGACTTCTCGACATAATGCGCATAGCCGCCGGAGGTGACCCAGCCGACCACGCGCCAGTCGCCGTCGACAATGCCGCGCACGGCAGACGCGCCTTCGGCGGCGTTCGAGCCGCGCACTTCCTTGCCGCCCGCGTCGAAGCGCGGCGCGCCATAGCCATGCGGCTTTTCCACGGTGCCGTAATCCTTGCCGCCGACCTTGGCCCAGATCGGCTCGTCGCCCATGACGTCTGCATCCGCGGCATCGACGATGAAGGAGACACGGCGCAGTTTCGGCCCTTCTGCCTGTTCCTTGGCCGCTGCTTCCCGGCCGATGAAGTCGTTCTTCTCTAGCTTGATGAAGCGGTCCATCGAGCCTTCGAACGGTCCGTAGATCGGACGTAACTCGCGGAACCAGGTCGGGAAGTTCTTCTCAAGGCGCATCGAGAGCAAAGCCCGCATGCCGAAATCGACAAGGCCAAACTCTTCGCCAGCCTCCTTGATTGCCTTGTAGACCAGGCGCTGGTAGGCAGGCGCCATCCAGATCTCATAGCCGAGGTCGCCGGTGTAGGTGATCCGGTTGACCATGCAGGGCGCTCCGCCGACCGCCATCTCGCGGAAATCCATGAAGCGGAAGGCCTTGGTCGAGATGTCGACATCGACCAGTTTCTGCAGCAGGTCGCGGGATTTCGGCCCGGCGATCGACAACCCGACCAGCGTCTGGTCGAAGCGGTGGATGCGCACCTCTGACGCCCTTGGACCGTCCTTCGGCAGATGCTTCTCGAACCAGCGCATGTGGTATTTTTGCGCTGCCGAAGAACCCCATATCATGAAGCGGTCTTCCCCACCCCTTGGGCCCGCCTTGGCAATGGTGAAGTCCCCGATCAGCCGGCCGAACTCGTTCAGCATGGGCGTCAGCACGATGCGGCCGGTCTTCGGCATGCGATTGGTCATCAGACGGTTGAGGAAGTCCTCGGCCCCTGGCCCGGAGACTTCGTATTTGGCGAAGTTGGCGATCTCGGTGACGCCGACCCTCTCGCGGGTGGCGCGCACTTCCTCGCCGATCGGGCGGAAATCATTGGAGCGGTGGAAGGACACGACGTCCTTCGGCTCCGAGCCTTTCGGCGCGAACCAGAGCGGGGTTTCGAGACCCCAGCTGTCGCCCATGACGGCGTTGTTGGCGAGCATGGTGTCGTAAAGCGGGGTCGTCTGCGCTGGTCTTGCCGCCGGTAATTCCTCGTTGGGAAAGCGGATGGAGAAGCGGCGCGAATAATTTTCGCGGACCTTTGCGTTGGTATAGCGCAGCGTTGCCCATTCGCCGAAGCGCGCAACGTCCATGCCCCAGACGTCGAAGCCGGGGTCGCCATGGACCATCCAGTTCGACAGCGCCAGGCCGACGCCGCCGCCCTGGCTGAAGCCGGCCATGACGGCGCAGGCGCACCAGAAATTGGTCAGGCCCTGCACCGGGCCGACCAGCGGGTTGCCGTCCAGCGCGAAGGTGAAGGGGCCGTTGATGATCTGCTTGATGCCGGCCTTCTCGATGCCGGGGAAATGCTTGAAGCCGATCTCGAGCGACGGCGCGATGCGGTCGATGTCTGGCTGCAGCAGCTCGTGGCCGAAATCCCAGGGCGTGCTGACCGGCGACCACGGCTTGCAGGCCTTTTCATAGGTGCCGAGCAGGATGCCGTTGCGCTCCTGGCGGGTATAGATCTCGCCCTTGAAATCGAGCACGCCAATCATCTCGCGGCCGGTCGACTTGTTGAATTCCTCGACCTCCGGCATCGGCTCGGTCAGGAGATACATGTGCTCCATGGCCAGCACCGGCAGTTCGACGCCGACCATGCGACCGATCTCGCGCGCCCACAGGCCGCCGCAGTTAACCACATGCTCGGCTTTGACTGTGCCTTGCTCAGTGACGACGTTCCAGGTGCCGTCGACCTCCTGCGTCAGTTCCACGACGCGGTTGCGCAGTACGATCTCGGCGCCTAGCTTCCTGGCGGCCTTGGCATAGGCATGGGTGGTGCCGGAAGGGTCGAGATGACCCTCGACTGGATCCCACATGGCGCCGACGAAATTCGTCTCGTCCATCAGCGGGAACATCGCCTTGGCTTCGGACGGCGTGATCAGTTCGGTGTCCATGCCGAGATAGCGGCCCTTGGCGTGGGCGAGCCGCAAGAAGTCCATGCGCTCGGGCGTGTCAGCCATCATCACGCCGCCGGTCAGGTGCAGCGAGCAGGATTGGCCGGAAATCTCCTCGATCTCCTTGTAAAGCTGCACCGTGTAGGCCTGCAGCTTGGCGACGTTGGGATCGCCGTTCAGCGTATGGAAGCCGCCCGCCGCATGCCAGGACGAGCCGGAAGTGAGCTCCGAACGCTCGATCAGCATGATGTCGTTCCAGCCAGCCTTGGCCAGATGATAGAGCACCGAGCAGCCAACGACCCCGCCGCCGATGACAACCGCTTTTGCATGAGATTTCATGAAGATAATTCCGTTTTTGAAGAGATTGAATCGAGTGAGCGGGGCGCGAAAACAAAGCGGAGATCGGATACAGCGATGTTTCCGGCCAGCCTGCCATCAAGACGGAGTGGGGGTCGACTACTCATCAGATGATCAGAAATCGGTCGGCGCGCCGCCTTCGGCCCGGCGCTTGTCGACGAAAGCGTTGAGCTCCTCCCTGATTGCCGGATCCATGTAAGGCTCTTCATAGGAGGCCAGCCGTTCCTTCCAGACGCGATTGGCCTTTTCGAGCGCCGTCGGCGACCCGGCCTCCGCCCAACTCTCGAAATTGCGCCAGTCCGAGATAATAGGCGCATAGAACGCGGTCTTGTAGCGGTCCTGCGTGTGCTGGGTGCCGAAGAAATGGCCGCCGGGGCCGACGGACTGTATGGCGTCGAAACCGAGTGCTTCCTCGGAAAGATCGAGCGGCGTCAGGAACTCGGCGACCATCTGCAACAGGTCTATGTCGAGGATGGTCTTCTCGTAGGAGCAGCGCAGGCCGCCTTCCAGCCAGCCGGCCGCATGCATCATCAGATTGCCGCCGCCCTGGATGGCGCCCCACAGTGAGAACACGCTTTCATAGGCGGCCTGCGCATCGACCGTGTTGGCGGCGCAGGTGTTGGAGGTGCGGTAGGGGATGTTGTAGCGGCGGGCGAGCTGCCCGCCGACCAGCTGCGCCTTCATATATTCCGGCGTGCCGAAGGCCGGCGCGCCGGACTTCATATCGACGTTCGAGGTGAAGCCGCCGTAGCCGACAGGCGCGCCCTTGCGCACCATCTGCGCAAAGGCGATGCCGGACAGCGCCTCGGCATTCTGCTGCACCAGCGCGCCGGCAATCGTCACCGGCGCCATGGCGCCGGACAGGGTGAACGGCGTCACGATGACCACCTGGCCCTTGCTCGACATCTGGATGATGCCTTCCATCATCGGCACGTCGAGCTTGAGCGGCGAATTGGTGTTGATGATGGTGAATACCGACGGCTCTGCAAGCAACTGCTCATGGCTGATGCCACGTGCGATCCTGGTGATCTCGATGCCGTCGACGTTGCGCTCCTTGCCGAGCGAATAGATGTGGAACATCTTGTCGGTCAGCGTGGCGAGGTCACGGATGCATTCAAGGTGGCGGACGGACGGATGGATGTCGATCGGCTCGACCGGATAGCCGCCCGTGCAGTTCAATATGTTGTGCATCTGCGCAAGCTTGAGGAAGTTGCGGTAGTCCTGCTGGTTGCCCGGCCGGCGGCCGCGGTCGACGTCGGAGCAATTGGGCGCCGACGCCATCATCGAGATGATCAGATTATCGCCGCCGAAGCGCACGTTGTGCGCCGGGTTGCGGGCGTGGATGGTGAATTCCGGCGGGCAGTGCGCAACCAGTTCCAGGATCATGTCACTGTCGAAGCGCACCCGCTCGCTGCCTTCGCGGACATCGGCGCCATGCGCCTTCATGATGCGCCGGGCTTCGTCATGCAGCACGTCGACGCCGATTTCCCGCAGCACGCGCAGAGAGGCGAGGTGGATAGATTCCAGCTCGTCGTCGGAAACCAGCCGGGTCGGCGCCAGCGGGTTCTTCAACTGCCGAAACGGCGGCTGCTCGAACGCCGCCGATCCGCCGGCACGCTTTCCCGCGCGGCCGCCGCGACGGGCGCGGTCGTTTGCCAATGCAGGTTCGGCGGGCTGAAGGGCGGCGGTCATGATAGTCCTCGTACGCTGCGGCAATGCGGCGGCATAATGGACTGCCGGCCGGCCAGCCATTGCGGAGGCGGCGACCACTAGGACGAGGGAAGCGACATGCCTGAAGGGCAGCCGGAGGGATCGTCAGGCTCTTATCTCTTCCGGCTGGCGCAAGCGGTTTTCGTTGCCGGTGCTTACCGCGATGAAAGCGAAACGCTAGTCCTGCATCATGGACCGGGCGAAACAGGACAGCGGCGAGACAGTGCAATGGGCGGCGATCACCGGCGTGATCGCCACCGTCTCGGTGTTCGCCATCGCGCAAGGGCTGAGCTATCCGCTGTTGAGCTTCATCCTGCAGCGCCAGGGCGTTTCGCCGGCCATGATCGGCCTGTCGGCGGCAATGACGCCGATCGGCTTCATCGTCTCGTCGCCGCTGGTTCCGGCGCTGGCGCGGCGTTTCGGGGCAGGGCGCACCGCGCTTACTTGCGCGGCACTTTCCGCGCTGGTGCTGGCGCTGATCGGCTGGACGCAAAATGTCTATCTGTGGTTTCCTCTGCGCTTTTTGATCGGCGCCGTCACCAACCCGCTCTACGTGCTGAGCGAAGTCTGGGTGATCGCACTGGCGCCGCCGACACGCCGCGGCCGCGTCATGGGCATCTATTCGACCATCATTTCGGCGGGCTTTGCGGCGGGGCCGCTGTGCCTGCTTGCGGTCGGCACCGAGGGATGGCCGCCGTTCCTCGTCGGCATCGCCGCATTCCTGTTTTGCGGCGCCTGCCTCGCCTCGGTGCTGGCACGGCTGCCCAAGGTCGACGAGAGCGGGCACCGCGTTTCGGTGCTGGGGTTCGTGCCGCAGGCGTGGCTGCTGTTATCGGCAGTGATCGTGGCCGCCGGTTTCGAACAGGCGGTGCTCGCCTTGCTGCCGGTCTACGGAACACATTATGGCATCGCCGAAGCGCGCATGTCGGCGCTGCTGTCGGTGATGATCGCCGGCAACATCGCTATGCAGGTGCCGCTCGGCCTGCTGGCGGAACGACTGACGGCGCGGCTGGTGCGGTTCATCTGTGTTTCGATGACGGTGCTGGGATGCGTTCTGTTGCCGGTTCTCATCGAGACGCCGCTGATCTGGCCGTGCGTCTTCATCTGGGGCGCGGTTTCCTACGGCATTTACACGATGTCGATCATTGAACTCGGCGAGCGGTTCACCGGCTCGGCACTGGTCGCCGGCAACGCCGCCTTCTCGCTGATGTGGGGCGTCGGCGGCATCGCCGTGCCGCCGCTGGCGGGCAGCGCCATGGATGTTGTTGGCGCCGGCGGCCTGCCAATGACGCTCGGTGCCATTTGCCTGGCGCTGGCAGTTGTAACGGTCATTCGAAGACGGATGGTGTGAATGCCAGAAAGCCGCCGTTTCTGACGAATGGCTTGAATGTAAGCGGCCCCATGTCGATCTTGGCTATGTCGCCACCCGACTCAACCGGAGACCTCATGACCAAATCGAATACCAAGGGCCAGCCGGGTTCGGCGGCCGAAGACCCGTTTCTCTGGCTTGAGGACAGGAGGGGCAAGCAGGCGCTCGACTGGGTGCATCACCAAAATGCAGTTACGGTCGGGGAGCTGCAGGGTGATCCGTCCTATCAGACGTCGTTCGAGACGGCGCTCGACCTGATGACAGCCGAGGATAACATCGCCGTCGGGGCCGCTATCAACGGCTATGTCTATAATTTCTGGCAGGACCGGACGAACGTACTCGGCCTCTGGCGGCGCACCACCGTCGCCTCCTACAAGACCGACAAGCCGGAATGGCAGACGATCATCGACTTCGACAGTCTGGCGGCGAAAGAGGGGGTGAAATGGGTGTTCAGCGGCGCCAGCCGGCTCTACCCCGACTTCAGCCGCTGCCTGCTCAACCTGTCGCCGGATGGCGGCGATGCCAGCGAGATGCGCGAATTCGATATCGAAAGCAGATCGTTCGTCGATGGCGGCTTTCGCGCTCCTGCCTCGAAATCGAGCTTTAGCTGGCTGGACGAGGACACGGTTATCGTTTCCGCCGCCTTCGAGGAGGACGACAAGACCCAGTCCGGTTATCCGCGCGTGGTCAAGCTTTGGCGGCGCGGCACGCCACTGGAAGCGGCGATGCCGATCTTCGAGGCGCTGAAGCAGGATCTTGCCGCCGGCGGGTCCGTCGAATTCGACGGCGACAAGCGTCATGTCTTCCTCGCCCGGACCATCGACTTCTTCGCCTCGCACAGCTTCCTGCGGCTGCCTTCCGGCGGAAACAGGCGCATCCCGTTGCCGGACGACGTCACCGATACGGCGCTGTTCAAAGGCCAGCTCGTCTTTGGCGTGCGTACCCCGTGGACTGCGCCGGACGGCACGCTGTGTAAGCCCGACGGACTCTATTCACTCGATTTCGAGCGCTGGATCGAAACCGGGCTATTCGGATCCCTCGATACCGTGCTCGAGCCGGCGCACCGCGTCTCGATCGCCGGCATTGCCCGCACGCAGGACCGGCTGTTCATCAATTTGATGGACAATGTGCGCGGCAAGGTCGTCGCCGGCAAGCGCAGCGACAGCGGCTGGGAGTTCAAGCCCGTGGCGTTGCCCGAAAACGGCAATGTCGGCATCAGCCATGCCGAGCATTTCGGTTCCAGCGTCTCCTTCTCCTTCACCGATTTCCTGACGCCGAGCTCGATCATCTGGTCGGACGACAACGCCGCGGGGCTGGCAACGGTGAAGTCGCAGCCGGCGCGTTTCGACGCGTCGTCCCTGGTCTCCGAACAGTTCGAGGCGCGCTCGAAGGATGGCACGATGATCCCGTACTTCGTCGTCAGGAGGCGCGACTTGCATGGACCCGTGCCGACATTGCTTTACGGCTATGGCGGCTTCGAAGTGCCGCTGCTGCCCGGCTATGCCGGCGTACGCGGCAGGCTGTGGCTGGAGAAGGGCAATGCCTATGTGCAGGCCAACATCCGCGGCGGCGGCGAGTTCGGCCCGAACTGGCACCAGGCGGCGCTCAAGGCCAATCGCCAGAATGCCTTCGACGATTTCGCTGCCGTCGCGCAAGATCTGGTCAAACGCGGCATCGCTACGCCCGCCACACTGGGCATCCAGGGCGGATCGAATGGTGGCTTGCTGACCGGCGTCTCGCTGACCCAGCACCCGGAATTGTTCGGTGCAGTGATCATCGACGTGCCGCTGCTCGATATGCTGCGCTACACCGAGCTGCCGCCCGGCGCGTCATGGATGGCCGAGTATGGCGATCCGGCGAAGCCGGAAGAGGCAGCCTGGCTCGCCGCCTATTCGCCCTATCAGCATGTAGACACGGATGCAGCCTATCCGCCGGTGTTGCTGACGACCTCGACCGCCGACGATCGCGTCCATCCCGGGCATGCCCGCAAGATGGCGGCACGGCTGCAGGCGGCCGGCCACGGCAAGACGCTGTTCTTCGAGGAGACCGAGGGCGGCCATGGCGGACGCGGCGACCGGCGGCCGCAGGCCGCACAGGCGGCGATGAAGTACGTCTTCCTGCAGCGGGCCCTGACTGGCACCAATTGACCGGCGTCGCTTGACCGGCACGGCTTGAACTGAGGGCTCGAGGCAGCCTAAGGTGCATGCATGGCTCGGCTGGCGAAATCGGGTTGCGCATTTGGGGTGGCGGTGACGCCGTCGTCGCGCACGCTACGCGCCGAGCTGTTGCGGCTCTGCGCTCGCATCGGCTATTCGCCGCCCGCTGTCCTCTGACGAATCCGCCCCGGCGCGAAAGCTGCCGGATTGGTTCAAGAGGAAAGACCAGACATGACCTACCAGAATTATTCGCTGAAGCAGCTTCAGCAGATCGATGCCGCGCATCACCTTCATCCGTTCACCGACCACAAAGAGATGCGCGAGACCGGCTCGCGCATCATCACCCACGCCAACGGGCCGTTCATCTATGATGCCGAAGGGACGGAAATCCTCGACGGCATGGCTGGGCTGTGGTGCGTCAATGTCGGCTATGGCCGCGACGAGCTGGCCGACGCCGCCTACGCCCAGATGAAGGAATTGCCCTACTACAACTCTTTCTTCAAATGCTCGACGCCGACGCC
Organism: Mesorhizobium sp. LSJC280B00; assembly: GCF_000502835.1. Taxonomy (GTDB): domain Bacteria; phylum Pseudomonadota; class Alphaproteobacteria; order Rhizobiales; family Rhizobiaceae; genus Mesorhizobium. The sequence goes on along the minus strand of NZ_AYVL01000008.1, from coordinate 101,371 downwards.
GGTTCTGCTGTCGAAAAAGCTGGCGGAGATCGCGCCAAGGCACATCAACCAGGTGTTCTACGGCTCGTCCGGTTCGGAGGCCAACGACACGGCGCTGCGCCTGGTCCGTCACTATTGGGTGCTGGAAGGCAGGCCCGAGAAGAACCGCATCATCTCACGCAAGATGGGCTACCACGGCTCGACCATCGCCGGCGCCTCGCTCGGCGGCATGGATTTGATGCACAAGCAGCTCGGCGGCGCCGTGCCCAACATCGTCCATGTGATGATGCCCTATGCCTATGAGCTCGCACTGCCCGGCGAAAGCGACCATGATTTCGGCCTGCGCGCGGCAAAAGCGGTCGAGGACGCGATCCTCGAAGCCGGCGCCGACAAGGTGGCCGCCTTCATCGGCGAGCCGGTGATGGGGGCAGGCGGGGTGAAGATCCCGCCGATGAGCTATTGGCCGGAGGTGCAGCGCATCTGCCGCAAATACGATGTCCTGCTGATGCTGGACGAGGTCATCACCGGATATGGCCGCACAGGCGAGTGGTTCGCCGCACAAGCCTTCGATGTCGAGCCCGACACCATCACCACGGCCAAGGCGCTGACCTCTGGCTATCAGCCGCTGTCGGCGCTGCTGGTCGGCGACCGCATCGCGGCGACGCTGGTCGAAAAGGGCGGCGAATTCTATCACGGCTACACCTATGCCGGGCATCCGGTGGCCTGCGCGGTGGCGCTGAAGAACCTCGAGATCATCGAGCGCGAAGGCCTGGTCGAGCGCGTGAGGAACGACACCGGGCCTTACTTCGCCAGGGCCCTGCAGGAACGTCTCGGTGGGCACGATCTGGTCGGCGAGGTGCGCTCGTTCGGGCTGATGGGGGCGATCGAGATCGTCAAGGACAAGGTGACCAAGGAGCGCTTCCTGCCGGCCGGCAGCGCGGCGGTGATGGTTCGCGACCACGCGATTGTCCAGGGCATGATGCTGCGCGCTACCGGCGACACGATGATCCTGTCGCCGCCGCTGATCTGGACGCGCGAGACGATCGACATGGCCTGCGACCGCATCGCCACGGCGCTCGACCTGGCGCAAGCAGATTTGCGCAAGCGGTAAGATGGAACGTTTGCCGGGCGCCCGGTAATCGGGCGCCCGGAGATTGAATGCCGCTTCATGCGAAGAGTTCGCCAGACGAGGATCTTTAAATATCTGTCTCGGGAAGGTCTCACGCGCGAACAATCGGAAGCCCTGGAAAAGGCCGCGTTCTTGATCATTAGCGCGCGGAAAGAAGCCGCGGCGCTACTGGCGCGGGCGGGAGTAACTTTACCTGATGATGGGTTTGGGTTCGGGAACCCTTGCAACGCGCACATAGAGGCGCACGGCAACTGCCCGTGCAACGATTACACGGGCGATGGTGGGCCATGTTTGACGCAGACTACCCTCGATACGGCCTTCCCCCCGTCCCGGAGTTGCGGCCATCCACCATCAAAACATCTCTCCACGTAAGGCGTATTGGAGACAGTTGATGCGCACCATTTCTTTGATCCTAGCCTTGGTTATGCAATCGGTCATCACTGTATGTCTTGCGCAGGACGCCAAAACACCTTTCAAAAGGCCGGTTCCAGAAGAGCACAAGGGCTTCGTGTCAGAAATTGAGAGTGTTTTCAGGAAATATCCAAAGGCGATCGCTCGCTACAAACTCGTGGATATCGGCCTCGTAAATATTGGCGAGATGCCGCGCGTGGAGTGCACAGTGGAATGTGAGTTTGATTCTACTTGGGGCGGATGGTGTAAGACCGTTGTGATACGGAACGAGAAGAATAGCACCCTGCCGGTTTCCATTGCCCGGTTGCTAGTCGACAGACACGCGCTTTATGATGGCTGCTGAAGCGCCGATCGGGCCCGTTGCCCGAGATCGTTGTGCGGGAGGGACACTATGGCCAAACAGGAGCAGTGGCAGCTGGAAGGCAGCGCCGCCGACCTCTACGAGCGCTACCTAGTCCCGGCAATCACAGCCCTGTGGGCTGCGGACCTGATGGATCGTGCTGCGCCTCAATCTGGTGAGCGGATTCTGGACGTAGCTTGCGGCACCGGCGTGGTGGCACGCTCGGCGGCCGAGCGTATGGGAAGTGGGCAGGTCGTCGGCCTCGACATCAATACGGGCATGCTCGCCGTTGCTCGGTCGCTCCCGAGAGGCGCTGGAGCGCGTATCGACTGGCACGAGGGAAGCGCGCTCGAAATGCCGTTCCCTGACTCCGCCTTCGATCTGGTTCTTTGCCAGCTCGGACTGCAGTTTTTTCCGGATCGATCTAGTGCGCTCCGTGAGATGTTCCGGGTTCTGGTGCCTGACGGCCGACTGGCTTTAAACGTTTTCAGCGCTATTGAGCACACTCCTGCGGCGAAGGCGCTGGCGGATGCCTTGGATCGACAACTCGGTCCAGGCGCTTCGGCAACGAAAAGGTCTGAGCATTCACTCGCTGATGCGGACGAGCTTTACCGATTGGTGGCCGAGGCGGGATTTCGTCAGGTGACCATCCACACGACGACACAGAACATCCGATTTCCCTCGTCAAGGGAATATGTGCGACTACAATTGGCGGCGACTCCGCAGGCCGGGCTGGTCAGCGGAATGGATGCCGGACATCGGGAAGCAGTCATCGCAGCGATCACCGGTGATCTAAATTTTTCGCTGGCAATCTATTCAACTGAAGGGGAGCTGATGTTCCCCCAAGAGGCCCACGTCGTGCTCGCACGCAAGTAGCGTAGCTGACCGATGAGCCATGGCACCGACGCGCTGGGGGGTTGGGGCGCGACCACCTGTGGGTCGACGTAGCTCAGGACAGCAGCCACGACGCCGACGATCATCTGGAGACGCGCCAGGGCGATCGCCTCATTGTCCTTGAAGAATGCGAAACGCAAAAACCGCGCTCCATCGGAACGCGGCTTTGCCAGATACGCATGGCGCTTCGCCAACAATACACTTGCGAAACTAACGGCGAAACTTACGGGCTCCGGTACGCGAGACCTGATCCGGAGCGCCGGGCGGATGTCCGCCTCGCAATCCGTTTTAAACGCATATCGTTACTGCAGGGTTAGCAAGAGCTTAAGCAAATCTAAATTTGCCGGCTTTCCGCTTTGGGCAGATCGAAACCTGTGAACTTGGAGCTTACGCCGGGTTACCACGGAGGAAATTAATGATGCCGGAAAAATCCGCGCCGGCATTCCCTTGTGCGTTGAACAGCGCATAGAGCTGGGCTGCCTCGGCGCCGAGCGGCGTTGCCGCACCGACGCTCTGTGCGGCCTCCTGCGACAGTTTGAGGTCCTTCAGCATCAGTGCCGCCGCGAACCCAGGCTTATAGCCATTGTTGGCGGGCGATGTCGGCACCGGGCCGGGCACCGGGCAATAGGTGGTCAGCGACCAGCACTGGCCGGACGAGGTCGAGGCGACGTCGAACAGCGCCTGGTGCGACAGGCCGAGCTTTTCCGCCAGCACGAAGGCCTCGGCAACGCCGATCATCGAAATGCCCAAAATCATATTGTTGCAGATCTTCGCCGCCTGTCCGGCGCCGTCGTCGCCGCAATGAACGATGCGGCCGGCCATCGGCTTGAGGATTGGTTCGGCCTTGGCGAAGGCATCCTTCGAACCGCCGGCCATGAAGGTCAGCGTGCCGGCCGCCGCACCGCCCGTGCCGCCGGAGACCGGCGCGTCGATCGACAGCAACCCGTGCTTGGCGGCGATGGCATGGGCCTTTCGAGCCGACTCGACATCGATGGTCGAGGAATCGATGAACAGCGCGCCTTTTTTTGCCTTGGACGCTATGTCTGCGTAAACCGACAGAACATGCTTGCCGGCCGGCAACATGGTGATGACCGCATCGGCGTCTTTCACCGCCGCAACGGCGTTGGCCATGACGACGACGCCGTGTTCCCTGGCGATGACGAGGTTCTCCGGCACCAGGTCGAAGCCGTGCACGGCATATCCGGCCTTGACCAGGTTGGAGGCCATCGGATTGCCCATATTGCCGAGGCCGATGAAGGCGATGGTGGTCATAATGGCGCTCCGTGAGTGGAATAGTGAATAGTGAATAGTGAATAGTCAGTAGTCAGTAGTCAGTAGTCAGTAGTAAGTAGTCAGTATGGATCATGTATTACCTCATGGTCTATATGATAGCCTCACCATTCACCATGCACCATTCACCATTCACCATTCACTATTCACTAAATTCTCTATCGTCCGATCAGCGCGCGAGCGATGATGACGCGCATGATCTCGTTGGTGCCTTCGAGGATCTGGTGGACACGCAGGTCCCGCACCAGCTTCTCGATGCCGTAGTCGTGCAGGTAACCATAGCCGCCATGCAGCTGCAGGGCGTCGTTGGCGACGTTGAAGCCGGTGTCGGTGACGAAGCGCTTGGCCATCGCCGACCATTTCGAGGCATCCGGCGCGTTGCGGTCGAGCTTCGAGGCGGCGGTGTAGAGGAAGACGCGCGCTGCCTGCAGTTCGGTCTCCATGTCGGCGAGCTTGAACTGCAGCGCCTGGAACTGGTTGATCTTCGAGCCGAAAGCCTTGCGTTCGGCGGTGTAGGCGAGTGCCTTGTCGAGCGCCGATTGCGCGCCGCCGAGCGAGCAGGCAGCGATGTTCAACCGGCCGCCGTCCAACCCGGCCATGGCGATGCCGAAACCGGCGCCCTCGACCGACAGCAGGTTTTCCGCCGGCACCTTGCAGTCCTCGAAGACGACCTGGCGGGTCGACTGCATGTGCCAGCCCATCTTGCGCTCGTTGGCGCCGAAGGAAAGGCCGGGCGCATCGTTCGGCACGACGAAGGTGGAAATGCCTTTCGGCCCGTCGGCGCCGGTGCGCGCCATGACGACATAGAGGTCGCTGTCGCCGGCACCGGAGATAAACTGCTTGGCGCCGTTCAGCACATAATCGCCGCCGCTTTTGACCGCACGCGTCTTCAGCGCCGCGGCATCGGATCCCGAACCCGGCTCGGTCAGGCAGTAGCTGGCCAGCCATTCCATCGAGGTCAGCTTCGGCAGGAAGCGCCGACATTGCTCGTCGCTGCCGAAGCGGTCGATCATCGATGCCGCCATATTGTGGATCGAGATGAAGGCGGAAAACGCCGGATCGGCCCGCGAAAGCGCTTCGAAGATCAGCACGGCGTCGAGCCGGCCGAGCCCCGAGCCGCCGACATCCTCGCGGACATAGATGCCGCCAAGGCCGAGCGGACCTGTCTCGCGGATCACATCGGCGGGGAAATACTTGTTGCGATCCCAGTCGAGTGCGTTCGGCGCCACACGGTCGGCGGCGAAGGCTTGCGCCATCTCCTGGATGGCGCGCTGGTCTTCGTTGAGTTCGAACTGGCTGGTGCCCGCATCGACAGCGGCGTCCATGGCGTGCTCCCTGATGTTTCCGGCCTGCTGGCCTGTCGTTTTTGGCTTTGCGCGCAGTCCAATCTAGACCAATGATGCCGCCGCGCAACCCGATCGTCTCCATCCAACCATCTGGGCAGCGGCTGTGTGCGAATGCGCTTTGGAGCAAAGTGTGACGACAAATTTCGACGAACTGCTTGGACGCTTCCATGCCTATCTCCAGACGTTCGATGATGCGCTGGTGCGCGACGCCGTGGCCCGAATCGGCTGGGACATGCCAAGCCGGCCGCTCGAACCGCATGCACTGCCTTGTCTCCTTCAGCTCGACCGTATCGTCGAACTCGCTCCCGCTGCGGCCAAGCCGCTGGCGCGGCTGGTTGCGGAGCGTCGCGGCGATCTGCGCTGGGGGCAAACCTATGGCGAGGCGGATTTCGGCAAGGTTTTCATCGACAATTACGGCTGGCTGGAGGTGTTCGGTACACGCGGGCATTTCGTCAATGACGAGGTTGCGGCCGGCCTGCTGATCCTTGGACCCGACATCGTCTACCCCGATCATCACCATGTCGCGGAGGAGATCTACATCCCGCTGACCGGCGGCACCGAATGGCGCATGGGCGACGGCGGTTTTCGCCTTCGAGCGGCGGGCGAGGTGATCCACCATGCCTCTGACATCAACCACGCCATGCGCACCGGCAAGGAGCCGCTGCTGGCGCTCTATCTCTGGCGTGGCGGGCCACTGGCGGCCAAGTCGACGATCACCGGAACTGTTGCGCAGGGCAGGGGCTGATAATGGCCAAGGCGATCATGCTGCAGGGCACGGGTTCGGATGTCGGCAAGACGGTGCTCGTCGCCGGTCTGTGCCGCGCGGCGAAGAAGCGCGGCTTGAAGGTGCGGCCGTTCAAGCCGCAGAACATGTCCAACAACGCCGCCGTCGCCGATATTCCAGGCGATTCAGGCGGCGGCGAGATCGGCCGCGCCCAATGGCTGCAGGCGATCGCCTGCGGCGTGGCGCCGACGATCCACATGAACCCGGTGCTGCTCAAGCCGCAGACCGATGTCGGCGCTCAAGTCGTCGTGCAGGGCAAGGTGTTCGGCGAGGCGCGGGCGCGCGACTACCAGGCGCTGAAGGGCCGGCTGATGGATGCGGTGCTGGACTCCTGGGCGACGGTCGGCGAGGGCGCCGACCTAGTCATTGTCGAGGGCGCGGGATCGCCGGCCGAGATCAATCTCAGGAGCCACGACATTGCCAATATGGGCTTTGCGACGCGCGCCGGCGTGCCGGTGATCCTGGTCGGCGATATCGATCGCGGCGGCGTCATCGCCTCGGTCGCGGGCACCCATCTGATCCTGCCGGACGAGGACCGGCGCATGATCGTCGGCTACCTTATCAACAAGTTCCGCGGCGATGTCTCGCTGTTCGACGATGGCATCGAGGCGATCGAAAAATTCACCGGCTGGCGCTGTTTTGGCGTCGTGCCGTGGCTGAAGGCGGCGGCGCGGCTGCCATCGGAAGATTCCGTCGTGCTCGAACGACTGGCGTCCGGCGAGAAGCGCGCGCTGAAGGTTGCCGTGCCGATGCTCTCGCGCATCGCCAATTTCGACGATCTCGACCCGCTCAAGGCCGAACCGCAGGTCGAGGTGGTGTTCGTGCCGCCTGGTGAGCGCTTGCCCGAAGATGCGGGTCTGGTGGTCATTCCCGGCTCGAAGTCGACGATCGGCGATCTCCTGAAATTTCGCGAGAACGGCTGGGACCGCGACCTTGCCGCGCATAGGAAACGCGGTGGTCATATCGTCGGCATTTGCGGCGGCTTCCAGATGCTTGGTCGTAGCGTGCGCGATCCCGACGGCATCGAGGGCAGCGTTACAGAAACGCAAGGCCTCGGGCTGCTCGACGTCGAAACGGTGATGGAGCCGGAAAAGACGGTGCGCAACGTCAGCGCGCGCTCGGTGCCGTTCGATCTGCCGCTCGAGGGCTACGAGATCCATCTCGGCCGCACCACAGGTCCGGATACGCTGCGGCCGTCCGCCGTTATCAACGGCATCGATGACGGTGCTATCTCGGCCGACGGCAAGGTGCTGGGCACCTATATGCACGGGCTGTTTTCCGCCGATGCCTTCCGGGCGAAATTCCTCGAAAGCCTTGGCGTCAAGGGCGGCGGCATCGACTACCGCGCCGAGGTCGAACGGGCACTGGACGAGATCGCAGCCGAACTGGAAACCCACCTCGACTGCGACGCGATTTTTGGGCTGGCGCGTTAGATACTTTGCTTGAGCATGATCTTGTCCGAAAACCGGTCTCCACTTTTCGGGATCATGCTTTCTCGTCAGCCTTCGGCCAGTAGGTGCCGAACGACCAGACATTGCCTTCCGGATCGCGGCAGATGAATTCGCGGCTGCCATAGTCGCGGTCGGTGAGTTCTTCCAGAATCTCGGCGCCGGCGGTCTTTGCCCGCGCGTATGCCGCGTCTGCGTCAGCGACCGCAACGTAGATCGACTTGCCGCCGTCCGAACCCGGCGCGCCGACCATCTTGCCATAGGCGTCGTCGCGCGCCGTGCCGAGCATGATGATCGAGGAGCCGAACGCGAGTTCGGCGTGGTGCACCACGTCGCCTTCGCCATAGCGGGCGCGGACGCTGAAGCCGAAGGCCTCGCACAGCCAATCGATCATCTTGCCGGCATTCCTGTAGCGCAGCGCCGGATAAAGCCGCGGTGGTTCGGTGGTGTTCGGCATGGCTGATCTCCTTCAGCGGGTTGGTCGATCAACCCAGTCTGCGCGAAGGCCGGTTGCGCGTCTTGAAGAAATGTTACCTGGCGGCAAGGGCCGTCGGCGCGACGCCTGCGAGGTCGCGAAACTCGCGTACCAGATGCGCCTGGTCGGCATAGCCGCAGTCGGCGGCGATGTCGGCCCAAGCGCTGTTCGACTGTCTCGACAGCCCAAGCGCATGGTTGAAGCGGACAATGCGCGACAGCGTTTTTGGGCCGGTTCCGATCGCGTCCGAAAATTTTCCGTTAAGATGCTTGCGGCTCCAGCCAAGCTTTTCGGCCAGCGTCGAGATGCGGGTCCGCCCACGCGTCGAGACGATCGTCTCATAGGCCCAGACTATGTCGGCTTGAGTGCGGTCCGCGGTTGCCAACCGATCGCCGACGAAGGCTTCGGCGATGGCAAAGCGTGAGCTCCAATCCGGCGCATTGCCGAGCCTTTCGCGAAATGCGATGCCTTCAACGCCGAGCACGTCATCCAGGCCGACCATGCGGTCGGTCAGTTCGCTCATCGGCCGGCCGAAGAAGCGACGAGCGCCGAGCGGGGTGAAATTGACCTGCATACAGCAGGTGCCGCCGCAGGATTCGATCACCACCGGCCCGGCATAAAGGCCGGCGGCAAAACTGGCGAAGCGGTCATTGTCGCTGGGGTCCCTGCCGAGCCCAATGGCAAAGGGTTCGGCAAAGCTGATGACCAGCGGCACGGTCAGCGAGGCATATTCGATGGCGCGGAAATGGCCTGGCATGGTTTCGCGAAAGCCGCACATGTTGGTGACGACGCCCTGAAGCCGATGGCTCGGCGCGCGCCGCACCATCTCGAACCGATCGAGGCCTGGGCTTTCGTGGCGGCTGTCGTCTTTGCTGTCGGCGGGCATCAAGCTTTCCTTCCGCCAAGCAACTTTAACAGACCATCCGCCGGAATCAAAAGCGCCCGGTTTTGGCCGGGCGCTCCGAGTTGCCTGAGATTCTGAATTGTCTGGACGTGTTTAAGCGCCGCGCATCAGGCAGCCGGCGGCCAGCACAATGTAGGCGATGACGACAATCCACGCGGCATTCAAAGGGATGAACGCAAGAACGCCAAGCGCGGCGAGAACGCCGATGATGGCGATGACAAGGGATATAATGAAAATAAGCTGGGTAGGCGCACTGAGATTCATGTTCGGTCCCTCCTCAACATGATTCGTACAGCGGCATACTATCAGTCGCGCGGTCACACACCAATGAGTGCACGCAGGCGGCTTTTCCACCATTCGCACCCCGTTTGCGCAAATCCGATTCCGCGCTACCTTCCGAACGAATCGGAAGGGGCTGATGGCGATGGGATTGCTGGACCAGATACGCTCGATCTTCGACGGCGATCCTGGCGTGCGCAAGGTCGCGGACGATCCGGTGCTGTCGGCGGAGCTGCTGATGCTGTTCCGTATGATATTGGCCGATGGATCGGTCAGCGAAAGCGAAATGACAGCCTTCAGGCGTATCTGCCGGGACGCCTTCGGCATTCCCGAAACCAGCATCGACAGCGTCATCGAATATCTCAACGAATTCGGCTACGAGACCAACGGCTCGCAAGCCGTCGCGCAGTTCCGCGACCTCGACGTCGAACGGCGCAAGCTGCTCGCCCGCCACATGGCCGAAATCGCCAAGGCCGATTCGCAACTCGCCGGGAGCGAAATGCAGCTGTTGCGCCGCACGCTCGACCTGCTCGACATCAGCCCGGCCGATGTGGTGAAGCCTCAAGGCTGAGGCATCGGCTGACTTTCTGAACGTCATTTTGTCTGTCATAGGCCATCCTCCAGGATAACCTGTCACAGATATTATCTGTGTTCTCACTTACGGGGTGCAGTGTATTCGCGGGTGGCGCACGGGGTATGGGATAGTTTGCCAAGCGCACGTCACTGTCACCACTACTCCTCAAGCGTCAAATGTGATGAATTCAGTATAAACTTGTGGTCAAATAAAATAACGGTGCATTGGTAAAACATATATGCCGCGATCGGATCTTGATGATCCGGTTTCCGCCTTATATTCTTCAGTGCTGTATACTACGTCGAAAGATTTTCAAATAAAGCATCGTCAGACCAAAGATCGTATTGCTTGGGCATATTTGGTTCATCAGGCTTGCCGAGATAGGTCCAAATCTGACTTCTTCTAATGGCTTTTATGTCACCAAATTGTGCGGTCAATTTTTCACGCGATAGTGCGTCCTTCCATCTGGACGAAGGGCCGGTGATTTTCTGATAGAATATAAGCAAGACCAATACGGCAGTCACAGCACTCAGCACAGCTGCCGAAAATATGCACTGCTTACTAATTTTCATTTCAGCCCCCAATTTCTGACGTCGACATCAATCGGGATCAAGCGACCTGAAAGAGGGTGAGCTATAAACCCCGGGGTAATCGTGCTTCAAGCCCTCCTCTGTTCCGTAGTGAACATCGAACTAGCCCGCACCAATCATTCCAAAATCGCCGGCAACTGTCGGGGCGCGCTACCATTAACATTCAGACTTCCCGTGTAAACTGCAGTGTGCCCGGTGGCATCATCGAATTTTGCAGTCCACGAAACAACATCACCGATTTTAGCGTCTTTTTGGGAAACAATCTTGGAACCGGGAAGATCCCCCTTGCCGCTCCAGCGGATGCTCAAAGTACTATCATAGTGCGCTATCTCTTTCTCTTATGCCGGGCAATAAAAGCAACGGAAATCAAAGAGAATGCAGCCATAATTGCGAGATACGCGACAGCTAATTCGCTTTCACCCAAGGCACCTGAAATCAAAAAATGAATGACAGTAATTAAAAGTAATACATAGTGATACTTCTGGATCATACCCAAATTATATATCATGTTTATGTTTGATTTTGTATGCGACCATCCGGTCCAGTCATTTTTGAAATTCCTCTCCAGATAACCGATGGGGTGTTCGAAACGATTAAGAAGCTCCGCTAACCTTCTTGGAAATGCAAAGGAGGCAGCAAGTATCGCGAAAATAAAAACCACCATCCAGGCGGATTCACCCCACGCCAGCGAAATAGGAATGGTCGCAATCGACGTCCATACGGATGTTACTGAGAATATCCTCTCAAAAGTCCCGTTCATATCCATAGTCTCTGCGCCTCCGATCTTCTAGCTATTTCGACCGAGCGAACACAACAAAAAGTGCACTGTTACCGTAATTCGCACTGTCACCGTAATTCGGAGAGGAGATATGGAAAGAGTGCGCTGTAATTCCTTACACAGCAATCAGTACGAACTGGTTTGGAAGTAAGGCTAATTGAGCGATGGTCTTCCCATTTTCGCTACTGAATTCAATCTCGTATGCCTCCTCGGGATAAGAATGCTCTTCAACAACGACTCCTAACGCTCCGGCCTGAAGGGATTCTCCCAGCATATCACAAATCAATCTCACAACGTCGTTGATCTTTGGTTTCATAGCGGGACTCTACTTCACGAATAGTGTCATCAGCGACGGGACGTTTGAACCGGGGGCTAAAAATCCACCCGGTGCGAACCTCAACGGTGCCGGCCGGACCTGTAACAGTTACGTCCACCGTATATCGAGCTCCGTATTATCAACAACCCGTCTGGCCGGAGGCATCGCGCACGCTGGTCGTGGTGTGGGTCAGCGTGCCCAGCGTGACGTCCCGGCGGGCGAGCTTGCCAAAGCCGTCATACTTGTTGCCTTGCGTTGCCCCAGGGTTGGTGGAGGTGAGCTGGCCGATGTTGTAGAAGCCGGACGCCGCTATGCGGGCAAGGCGGGCCATGTGGTCAATCTACGTGCAATGATAGCCGGGCGAACGCGATAAAAGTGCACCGAAATTGCGAAATTCTCTCCAGTTCCTGCCGCACAATAGCGGCCACTAAGTAATGACCCGCGTCATTTAGGATCTGTGAATGGCAACTAACGACCTTGTGCACTGGCCCGATAATCCAACAACTCTTGCATTTCTACAATCTCTTCCCCGTATTGTCCCGTGACCTTAATGGTGTGGGTGTCAAGATCAACCAGACTCTTCAGAAACAAAATGGTGGGCCGCGCGTGCTCAATTCGAACCAAACCTAAAAGCCTTATCGCATAAAGCGAATTCGCATCCCCGCCTCCTTTTTGGGCCAAAGACATTTTCAATTCTTCCTGCAATTTTTCAATATCGTCGTAAATGCCAACATAAGAGTCCGTAAGCGATCGAGTTACTTGATCAAAATCTTTCGTTCTCTCGTCCAATTGCAATGGAGTCGCAAGATTCTTATCAATCAATCTCGTCCATATAAAAAGGTAAAGTGCACCAGTATCCTCATTAAATTCTTCATATTTCGTATTCCAGTCTATGAACTCCTTCGCAATTTGCGAGGTTACGCGTGATATACATTTCTCCTCAACTGCTCGCCAAGTGAACGGCCAATTATCTGCAAAGATTCCATTTGAACAGTTCAGTATCTCAGGAGTTGATGGCACAGTACAGGCCGATCCTCCGAAAACCAAAATTGCAACAAATCCGGCAATTTTCAATGCTATTTTAAAATGCATGATGGCAACTCCTCACGGACCAATTGGGAAATCATTTACCTGTAAACTCGCACTACCCACCTTATTCGGGCCGATTACATTCATAAGCGAGTTATAGTCTTTATTGTTCTCCACCAAACAACCCAGTGACATCCCTCCTTCACTAGTCGTGGGGCTCCTCCCCGGATGAATAGTCCGCCCGATGCAAATTAGCCGCTGACGCCGCCAAAAAAGTTCCGCGCGGCATTGACGAGAGGCCGGCTAGTGGGAGTCACCGTAATTCGTAATTCACATCGTTACCGTCATTCCTTGATCAATGGGGTTTCAGCTGCTCGATCAGAATCAATTCGACGGCTTGATATCCGTGTAAACCGTCCTGCTCCAAATCGCCCGCCGAAGCTACGCTAGTTTGGCTCTCTAGCTTCGATGGATCAGACTCTGAGTATTTTCGAATAAGAATTCGGTTGGAAAGGCTTTCTTTGTGAACGAAGGTTGGCATAGGCCATTTGTCTTCTGCCCAGCTCTTCATTTGACCAATAATTGGCCAAGTTCCATTTATTAAACCGAGATCGCCACACCGTAGGCACCTGACTGCATTATCTGGACTAAGGTCATTTAATTCATCCGCCTTTGGCAATTCCAGACGCATTGGTCCAAATAGATATGCTAGAATAATCTTTCCCATTGGGGCCATATGAGCTACCAAGCCAAGCCCATAGCCACCTGATCTCAACGGAATGGCAAACAGGGTGCCTTCCTTGTAGGGTAGTTTTCTCACTTTAAGGTTACCTTTACTACAGATGCCGGCGTGATGCGGAAGGCGCGAGTGGTGATTAGTTACGGCTTTGTTGGAGCGCCAAGCTCTCGTGTGTTTGGGGGCTATCCGTTGCTGCCAGTCGTTTTGCTTAGCTTAAGCGCGACGATGCGGAGAATACGCGGCAGGACAAAGCCGAACGGGCGAGGCAGAAAACATACATTAATACCGCAATTTCCAAACCTAAGTTCGCTAAATCTCCTTCGCGCGCAAAGGGACGATCAGGTCCGGGTTGCGCGATCGGCGATCGGCCCAATGGCCCCATATTTTTTCTACTTTCATAGGCTGGCCACAAACAGTCGTCTCCCCCACGTCGCCAACCACCGGAGCCTCCTCGTGGGGCGAGCCACCGGTCTCGCCCCGTCCTTCGGACCCCACAGTGGGAGATCGGAAGGCCCGTGCCCCTTGCGGCTCAGCCCTGTTCGTGCAGCCGTTTTGCAATCGCCCGGTGCAGGTCTGGAGCAGCAGTGATCAGCGCCTTGGCGGCTTCTGATTGCGGGTGGTCGAGTACTTCGCTCGTCCTGCCGCGCTCGACGATCTTGCCGTCATGCATGACCATCACCTCGTCGGTGATGGCGCGGGCGACGGTCAGATCATGGGTGATGAACAGATAGGCGATGCCGAGTTTTTGGTTGAGCTCGGCGAACAAATCGAGGATCTGCGCGCGGATCGAGACGTCGAGCGCCGAGACCGGCTCGTCGGCGACGACCAGCTTCGGCCGGGTGATGATGGCGCGGGCGATCGAAAGGCGCTGGCGCTGGCCGCCCGAAAACTCGTGCGGGTATTTGTCCATGTCGCCTGGTGAGAGGCCGACCTCGTGCAGCGCATGCGCCACCATCTCGCGCCGCGCGGCGGGCGCCGGCTTCTTCTCCAGCACATGCAGCGGCTCGGCCACCAATCTCTCGACCTTCTGGCGTGGGTCGAACGAACCATACGGGTCCTGGAACACGACCTGCATGTCGCGCCGCGCCGGCCTCAGCTCCGCCTCGCTCTTGCCGGTGAGGGTGTCGCCGCGGAAGCGGATTGTCCCTGATGTCGGCCTGTCCAGCGCCAGGACCATGCGGGCAAGCGTCGACTTGCCGCAACCGGAACGGCCGACCAGCGCCACCGACTGACCGGGCGCCATGGAGAAGGAGACATCGTCGACGGCGCGGATGGGAGCCCCTCGCTTGAGCAGCGATATGCGCCGTGCCGGATAGTCGCGCGTCACGCTCTCTACCTCAACCAGAGGTTTTCCTTGGCCGACGCTGTGCCTAGCCCGCGCGGGCACATGCATCGAGGCCTGCGCCAGCTGGCGCGTATAGGGATGAAGCTGTCCGGACAGAATGCGCGCCGTGTCGCCGGCCTCCATCACCTCGCCATGGCGCAGGATGGTGATGCGGTCCGCCATCTCGGTCACCACGGCGAGGTCGTGCGAGATCAGCAGCAGGCCCATGCGGTTTTCCGCTACGAGGTCGCGCAGCAGGTCGAGGATCTGCGCCTGCAGCACCACGTCGAGCGCGGTCGTCGGCTCGTCGGCGATCAACAGCTTGGGTTTCAGCGCACAGGCGATGGCGATGACGACGCGCTGGCGCTGGCCTCCGGACAACTCGTGCGGATAACGCGACAGCGGGAACTGCGCCGCCGGCAGGCCGACCCGGTCCAGCATTTTTCGCGCCCGTTCCTCGGCGTCGCCGCGGCTCGCCCTGGTGTGCCAGCGAATACCCTCGGCGACCTGCTCGCCGATGGTCTTGACCGGGTTGAGCGCCGTCATCGGCTCCTGGAACACCATGCCGATGTCGTCGCCGCGCAGCGCGCACATCTGGTCCTCGCTCGCCGCCAGGATGTCGATGCCGTCGAAGGTGACGCGTCCGCTGGCGTGCGCCGCCCAGGGCAGCAACTGCATCACCGCGAGCGCCGTCATCGACTTGCCGGAGCCGGATTCGCCGACCAGCCCCATGACTTCGCCGGGCGCGACGGAAAGTTCGATGTCCCTGAGGATGGGCGTGCCGCCGATGGTCAGCGACAGCTTGTCGATTTCGAGCAGGCTCATCGCTGCCGCCGCGATTTCGGATCGAGAATGTCGGCAATGCCGTCACCAAGCAGGTTCAAGCCAAGCACGGTGATGACGATCGCCATGCCGGGAAAGATCGCCATCCACGGCGCCACCACCATGCGGGTCTGGGCGTCGAACAGCATGCGGCCCCAGCTCGGCATTGGCGGCTGGGTGCCCAGCCCGACATAGGAAAGCCCTGCTTCGGCCAGTATGCCCAGCGCGAACTGGATGGTGCCTTGCACCAGCAGCAGCGTGGCGATGTTGGGCAGCACATGTTCGATGCTGATCAGCGTCCTGCTCTTGCCGGCGGCGCGGGCGGCGAGGATGAATTCGCGCGGCCAGATCGCCAGGGCGGCGGCCCGGGCGACGCGCGCGAATACCGGGATATTGAAGATGCCGATGGCAATGATGGCGTTGAACGCGCCCGGCCCGAAGATGGCGGTGATCATGATTGCCGAAAGCAGCGCCGGAAAGGCGAAGACCAGGTCGTTCAGCCGCATCAGCACGTCGTCGACGATGCCGCCACGCGCCGCGGCAAAGGCGCCGAGCGGCACGCCGATGCCCATGCCGATGCCGACCGCCACCAGCGCCACGGCAATCGAGTTGCGGGCGCCGACCATGATCATCGACAGGATGTCGCGACCGAAATGGTCGGTGCCGAACCAGTGCGCCAGCGACGGCGCCTGGGTCTTGTCGGATATGACCAGTTTGGTGACATCGTAGGGCGTCCAGAAGAAGGAGAGGATCGCGACCGCGGCCACCAGTGCGGTGATGGCGAAGCCGGCAAGGAACGAACGGTTTTTGAACGCCTTGGCCAGGATGCCGGCAAGATTCTCGTCGGGGATGTCGATGTGCAGCGTCATTGCCGGCCTCTCAGGCGCGGATCGACCACTGCATAGGAGAGGTCGACAACGAAATTGACGACGATGACGGCTGCAACCAGCAGCATGACGACGCTCTCGACCACGATCAGGTCACGCTGGTTGATCGCCTGGAACACCAGGCGGCCGAGGCCGGGCAAGTAGAAGACGTTCTCGATGATGATGGTGCCGGCAAGCAGGAAGGCGAATTGCAGGCCTAAAATGGTGACCACCGGGATCATGGCGTTGCGCAGCGCATGCCGCCACAAGACAAGCCGGTAGGGCAGGCCCTTGGCGCGGGCGGTTCGGATGTAGTCCTCGTTCAGCACTTCGATCAGCGCCGAGCGGGTGACCCGGGCGAGGATCGCCGCCTGCGGCAGAGCGAGAGCGACTGCCGGCAGGAGCAGCGACTTCAGCGCCGGCCAGACACCGGCGCTCCAGCCAGGAAAACCGCCGCCCGGCACCAGCCGCAGCCAGACGGCGAACAGATAGATGAGCATCAGCGCGAACCAGAAGTTGGGCACGGCGACGCCAAGCTGGGCGGCGCCCATCGCAATCGTGTCGCCGGCCCGGCCGCGTCTGCTGGCGGAAAACAGCCCGACCGGAATGGCAATGACTGTGGACAGCGCCAGCGCCATCAGTGCCAGCGGCAGCGAGACGACGAGGCGCTCGCGGACCAGATCGATGACCGGCACCGAATAGGTGTAGGAACGGCCGAAATCGAGGCTCAGCAAGCCGCCGGCCCAATGCAGATAGCGCAGCATGACGGGAGCGTTGAGGCCCATCTGGTTGCGCAGCAATTCGATCTGGTCGGCGCTGGCGTTCAGGCCAAGCATCAGCCGCGCCGGGTCGCCGGGAATGATCTCCAGCACGGCAAAGACGACCATCGAGGCCAGAACCAGCGTGACGACGGCGATGACGAGGCGCTTGAGGAGATAGGCGGTCATGGACGTTGAGGAACCGCTGTGTTGCCGGACGCAAAACCCGGGCGAAGCTTGCGTTCCCGCCCACCCCCCTCTGTCCTGCCGGACATCTCCCCCTCAAGGGGGGAGATTGGCAGTTTCCACGCCGGCACAGTCCTTGCAACGCTAGTGGTTAGCGAAAGCGGCGGTGAGGGCTCAATCTCCCCCCTTGAGGGGGAGATGTCCGGCAGGACAGAGGGGGGTGTGACGGAGTGCAACTTTCGCCCTTCTGTCAGCGATCAATCCGTCCACTTCACCTTGGTCAGGTCGTTGGCCTGGATCGGGGCGTTTTCCCACAGGCCCTGCAGTTTGGCGTCCCAGACGCCGACCTTCGGCAATTCGTAGAGGAAGCCGACCACGGCGTCATCGGCCAGGACCTTCTGCGCCTCGCCGAGCAGCGTCATGCGCTTGGCCTCGTCGGAGGTAAGGTTCAGCTCGTCGATGATCTTGTCGAAGGCCGGGTTGTCGTAGTTGAAGTAATAGTCCTTGCGCGAATAGATATCGATGTCGTTAGGCTCGGTGTGGGAAACGATGGTCAGGTCGTAATCCTTCTTGGTGAAGACCTGGTCCAGCCATTGCGCCCATTCGACCGGGATGATCTCGAGATCGATGCCGATTTCGCGAAGCTCCGAGGCGATGATCTCGCCACCAAGCCGCGCATAGGAGGGCGGCGGCAGCTTCAGCGTCGCCTTGAAGCCATTCTCCAGGCCGGCTTCCTTCAGCAACTCCTTGGCTTTCTCCACATTGTGCGGGTAGAGGCCGGTGAGGTCGACATAGGCCTTGCTGGCGGGCGACATGTGCGAGCCGATCGGCACGCCGAGGCCGGCCGAGGCGCCGTCGATGATCGCCTTGCGATCGAGCGCAAAGGAAATCGCCTGCCTGACCTGCAGCTTGTCGAAGGGCGGCTTCTTGTTGTTGATCGACAGGATGGTTTCACCCTCGGTCGAGCCGATCACCACCTTGAAGCGTGGGTCGTCCTTGACCTGGGCGACACTGTCAGGATCGAAGAACGGAAAGGCCTGGACGTCGCCGGAAAGCAGCGCCGGAACGGCGGCGGCGGCATCTGGAATGATGCGGAACTCGGCCTTGTCGAGGAACACCGGGGCGCCCCAGTAATTTTCCGACTTGACCAGCGTGATCGACGAGCCCTTGGCCCAGTTCTGGAATTTGAACGGGCCGGTGCCGATCGGTTTTTCCTTGTTGGTGTCGGCTGTCTCAGGCGCGACGATAACCGCGTCGCCCCAGCCCATATTGTAGAGGAACGAGCCTTGCGGGTTCTTCAGCGTGACATTCACCGTCGTAGGATCGACGACCTCGACCTTGTCGATGGCGGCGAACAGGCTCTTTTGCGCGTTGACGGAATTGTCGGCGCGGGCACGATCGAGCGAGAATTTCACGTCGTCGGCGTTGAAGTCGCTGCCGTCATGGAATTTCACGCCTGTATGCAGCTTGAAAGTGTAGACCTTGCCGTCGTCGGAAATGCTCCAGCTTTCGGCGAGATCGGGCAGCACCTCGCCGTTCGGGCCGATGCGGGTCAGGCCCTCGAAGACATTGGCATAGAGTACCTCGTCGATTGCCGCGGCGGCACCCGCGGTCGGGTCGAGATGCGGGGGTTCGAGCGTAATGCCGATGACCAGGTCGGTGCGCGCGGCCATCGCCGAGGTTCCGGCGGCCAACGCCAGCGCCGCGGCGGCCAGAATGGTTTTCCACAATTTCATCGTGCAACTCCCCATATGCTAAAACACGTGCTCAAAACCCGGCGGATAGAAGCGTGAATTCGCCGCCGAGTAAATTGCGTTTCGTACCGTCCGCCGACGCCGGGAGGAATGTTTTTTCGCCCATGGCCGGATCATAGCGGGCCGGCGCCCCTCAGCAGCACGTCGAGGCCGATCGCCATCACCTTTGCCGAGTCCAGCATGTCGGCAATGCCGACCCATTCGTCGGGCCGGTGGGCGAGATCGAGAATGCCCGGGCCATAGGCGATGCAGTCATAGATGTGGCCGATGCGGGCGATGTGCTTCTGGTCATAGGTGCCGGGCGAAATCACATAATCCGGCTCGCGGTCGAATATCTCCATGATGCCTTGCGCGACCGCCTTAACCACCGGCGCGTCGCGCTCGGTCATCAGCGGCAGCACCTCCATCAGATCGCGGATTTCGTAATCGAACTTTTTGCGCTCGCGCTTCAGCCGTTCCAGAATATCGGTCACCTCGCTCTTGACCGCAGCGAGATCCTCTTCGAGCAGGAAGCGGCGGTCGATGGTCAGCCGGCAGGAATCGGGCACGTTGGGCGAGGGCAGGCCGGGCCGGAAATCCTCCGTCTGGCCGCCATGGATCGAGTTGATGTTCATGGTCGAGCGTTTTGCGCCTTCGGGCACGACCGGCATGCGCGTCATCTTGCGGTCGAGCGCCGGAAACAATTCGTCTTCGAAGGCCCGCAGCACGGCGCCCATATGGCGCACTGCGTTGTCGCCGAGGAACGGCATCGAGCCGTGCGCGATCTCGCCCTTGGTCTCGATCTCCGCCCACCAGACGCCGCGATGGCCAAGGCAGATGCGATCCTTGTTGAGCGGCTCGGGAATGATGACGTGGTCGACCTTCGGCCTGGAGAAATAGCCGAGCTTCGCCAGATGCGCGACGCCGCCAAAGCCGCCGGACTCCTCGTCGACCGTGCCTGAAATCTCGATGGCGCCGGGAAAATCGGGAAAGACCTCCATGAAGGCTTCAGCGGCGATGATCGAGGCGGCAAGCCCGCCTTTCATGTCGCATGCGCCGCGGCCATAGACCTTGCCATCCCTGACGATGCCGGCGAACGGATCGAGGCTCCAGCCGTCGCCGGGCTCGACGACGTCGATATGCGAATTGAAGTGCACGCAAGCACCCGGCGCCCGGCCATCGAAACGGGCGACGACGTTGACGCGCGGATAATGGTCAGTGTCGCCAGGCGTGCCTTCAGCACGGATGAATTCGATCTCAAAACCGCGCTTCTTCAGCCGCGCGCCGATATATTCGGCACATGGCCGATAGGCTTCGCCGGGCGGATTGATGGTCGGAAAGCGGATCAGATCCGCAGTCAGTGCAACCAGATCATCGGCTCGGTCATCGATAGCCTTGAGGAGCCGTTCGTTCGGTTCGTTCATTCGGCGAATTGAGCAGCGGATGAGGGGGTTTTGCAAGCCCGATGGCGAATTGCGAGGCGATTGCGTGTCGTTACAGCAACTATTGCGGGAAATCGTTCAAATTCGCTGCTTTGGATTGGTGAAATTGTCAGGGAGTGGGTGTTAGCTCGCTGGCTTGCCATCAAAACGCTGGAGAACAGCGCGAGGGCAGGCAGGCAAGGGGCATCAAAGGGGTTTGATTGCATGAAAAACACTGTTCTCATGGCAGCGGCATTGATGGCGATGCTGTTCGGTTCGTCGTTCGAGAGCCGGGCGGCCAGCCTGGTCGCGAACATCGATATTTCCTCACAGACGATGACGGTAAGATACGGGCTTTCGTATTACCGGTGGAGCGTTTCCACCGCCCGCAAAGGCTACATCACGCCGCGCGGCAGCTATCGCCCACAGCGGACGGCCCGGATGTGGTATTCGCGCAAATACGACATGTCGCCGATGCCCTATTCGGTGTTCTTCCGCGGCGGCTATGCTATCCACGGCACCGGCGCGATCCGGCAATTGGGGCGCCCGGCATCGCATGGCTGTGTGCGCCTCCACCCCAGCAACGCCGCCGCGTTCTATTCGATGGTGCGCAAAGCCGGCTTCGGCAATACGCGGATTCTCGTGACGAATTAGGGCCTGCTCCTCGGCCCGCAATAAAAAACCCGCCGGAGCGGCGGGTTCGTCGGGGCCAAATAGCACCATACCGAAGTTAATAGCATAGCTGCCGGCACAAAGCAAGAACAAAATAGGGCCTGTGCCCAAAAAGATCGTTCCGCTCAGGCGGCTTTGTCGCGCACTGTCGCCGGCCGACGCTTTTTGCGGCCGCTGATCTCCCAGCGCTTGTGGAACCACATCCACTGGCCGGGGTCTTCTCGCACCCAGCGCTCGACCACGTCGTTGAGAAGCTGGGTGGTGGCGCGGACGTCGACACTGCCGCCGGCGGTGCGCGGCAAGGTGAGCTTGTCCTCGATCTCGAGCCGGAAACGGTTGTTCGGCAGGCGCACGCAGCGCGCCGGGTAGACATCGCAATCATAGTGCCGCGCCAGGGTGCCGAGAACCCGGTTGCTCTCGCAGGGGCGGCCGAAGAATGTCGTCTCGAGCCCGCCCGTGAATTTCTGGTCGACCAGCACGCCGATATTGCCGCCTTTCTCCAGGATGGCCGCAAGCGCGAACGAGGCACCGGTCGAAGACGGCAGCAGCGATCCCATGCTCGAGCGGCGGGTCGAGAGGATGTAGTCGGCGAGGTAAGGGTTGTTGGGCGGGCGAAAGAGCGCCGTGATGTTCATGCCGAAGGTCGCCGCCGCCACTGGCAGCAGCTCGAAATTGCCGAGATGCCCGGTGAAGACGATATGCGGCTTGTCCTCGCCGGCAATGCGCACGAAATGCTCCACGCCCTTGACCTCGACACGGCCCGGCTTCGTCGCAGTGGGATCGTAGTCGAACAA
The DNA here is from genome assembly GCF_000502835.1 of Mesorhizobium sp. LSJC280B00. Classification (GTDB taxonomy): domain Bacteria; phylum Pseudomonadota; class Alphaproteobacteria; order Rhizobiales; family Rhizobiaceae; genus Mesorhizobium. The sequence goes on along the minus strand of NZ_AYVL01000008.1, from coordinate 79,490 downwards.
AGCATCGAGAAAGATGTATTCGGTGGCCAGGCGGGCCATGTTGCCCCACATGTCGGAAGCGATCGCCTCGATCTCGGCATCGCTCTTTTCCGGATAGGCCTTGCGCAGATTGTCCACAGCAACCTGATGGCGCGCTACCCAAGGGCCGATGCGGCGGGCAGCGCGGTCGGCGAAATTGAGCGCCCTGTCGGGCGGCAGCAGGCGCAGCGCGGAGATGATGATCATCGCGACGCGCGCGACCAGCCAGTAGTTGAACTGGCGAAGCCGCCTGCCATAGCGGAATCCCACGTCCCTGCGGATCTTCCTGAAGGCGTTGCCGATCATTTCAGCCGACGCGCAGGATGATCTTGCCGAAGACGTCGCGGCCTTCCATGCGCTTCAGCGCCGCATCGATTCCGTCGAAGCCAACCTCGGTGTCGATCACCGGCGCGACCAGGCCCGCCGCCATCTTCTGCATGGCGTCAGCCATGTTTTCCATGCGGCAGCCGAACGAGCCTAGCAGCTTCAGCTGCTGCTGGAACAACTGCATCAAATTGATCTGCGTCGACACGCCGGAGGTCGAGCCGCAGGTGACCAGCCGACCGCCGCGTTTGAGGCACAGCATCGAGGCGGCAAATGTGTCGGCGCCGACATGCTCGAACACCACGTCGACGCCCTTCTTCTTGGTCAGCTTGCGCACGACGCCTTCGAAGCGGTCGTCGCGGTAATTGATGACGTGGTCGGCGCCGAGCGCCTTGGCCTTGTCGATCTTGTCGTTCGAGCCGACGGTGGTGATGACCGTGCAGCCCATCTTCTTGGCCAGCTGAATCGCGGCGGAGCCGATGCCGGAGCCGCCGGCATGGACCAGTATCGTCTCGCCGGGCTGCAGCCGGGCATTGTCGAACAGCATGTGCTCGACCGTGCCGAAGGTGACAGGCGCCACCGCCGCGCCGATTTCGCTCACGCCGGGCGGAGCTGGGACCAGAAGGCGCGCCGGCAGGTTGATCTTTTCCTGCGCAAAGCCGTCGAGATGGAAGCCGTGCACGCCCGAAACATGCTCGCAGAGATTGTCGCGGCCTTCGCGGCAGGCGCGGCAAAGACCGCAGGTGCGGGCGCCATAGATCGACACCAATTGCCCGGTCACAAGGCTGGAAACGCCTGGGCCGACCGCCTCGACCTCGCCCGAGGCCTCGGCGCCGACAACCAGCGGCAGCTTGCGCTTGGCGAAGGCCATGCCGCGCCAGCCCCAGACATCGATATGGTTCAGCGCCACGGCCTTGATGCGCAGCGTCACCTCGCCGAGCAAAGGCGGCGGCGGCGGCGGCAGGTCCACCGTTTCAAGGCGGCGGTCCTCGATAAGTTGCAATGCGCGCATGGTGCCTGTCGGTTCAGTCTGGCTGAAAAAGGTCGCTTAGACCGGTTCCCGCGCCATGACAAGGCAGGTGTTCTGGCCGCCGAAGCCGAAGGAGTTCGACAGGACCGTGCCGACCTCGGCGTTGCGCTTGGTGTTCGGCACCACGTCGAGGACGATCGCCGGGTCGGGATTGTCGTAGTTGATGGTCGGCGGAATGACGCTTTCGCGCATCGTCATCAGCGAAAATGCTGCCTCGACAGCACCGGCAGCCGATAGGGTATGGCCGATCATCGACTTGTTCGACGAGACCGGCATTGACGAGATCCGCTCGCCGAACACCGTCGACAGCGACAAATGCTCCATCTTGTCGTTTTCGGGCGTCGAGGTGCCATGGGCGTTGACATAATCGATCCCGTCCTCGCTCAAGCCGGCATCGGCAAGAGCGGCGCGCACCGCCGCGATCGCCGGCGAACCGTCCGGCTTGGAGCGGGTGCGATGGAAGTCGTCGGCCTTTTCGCCGCAGCCGCGCAATATGCCGAGAACGGTGGCGCCGCGGGCAAGTGCTGCCTCCAGCGATTCCAGCACCAGGGCGCCCGAGCCTTCGGCGAGCACGAAGCCGTCGCGATCCTTGGAGAAGGGTTTTGAGGCCTTTTCAGGGATGTCGTTATGGGTGGAGAGCGCGGACAGAAGCGAGAAGCGGATCAGCGCCTCGGCGGTCGCCGAGCCGTCGGCGCCGATCGACAGCGCCCTGTCGCATTCGCCGCGGCGGATCGCCTCGACGCCGAGCTGGATCGCCGTGGCGCCCGAAGCGCAGGCTGTCGACAGCGTGATCGGCAGGCCGCGCGTGCCGAAACGGTCGGCAAGCCGGTCGGCAATCGAGCCGAACTGGGTGGTCTCGAAGATGTCGAGTTCCCTGAGGCCGCGCGCCACCCGCAGCAGCCTCTCGGCACCGGTGTCGTGCGTGTCGGAATTGTAGAGCGAAAAGCGCTCGCTCCAGTCGAGCTCGACCGGCGGCGAAGCGAGGAACAGCGGTCCGCCGAAATCGCCGGCATCGAGGCCTGCCTCCGACATCGCTTCCTGGGCGGCGGTTTCGGCAAGCTCATAGGTGAGGAGACTGGCGCCCTTGGAGCTCGACGGCAGGAAGTCGACCATGCCGGAGATGCGGGTGTTGAGATGATCGACCGGGAAGCGGGTGATCGGATGGATGCCGGATTTGCCCGATGTCAGCGCCGCCCAATTGTCGGCTTTGCCGACACCGAGCGACGTCACCACGCCGATGCCGGTGACGGCGACGATGGGCCTGCCCATGTGGTCGTTCAGATTGGCCATTTGTTGTCCAAAAACCTGTTTCTCTTGGAGCGTCGGATCGCCCGAAAACCGCGTCACACTTTTCGGTCCGATGCTCTAGGCGGCTTTGATCAGCGCCATGCCCTCGAATTGGTGATAGCCGATCGCCGTTGCAAGGACGGTCTTCGGGACACCGGCAAACGGTTTTTCGACTGTGGCGTCGAAGACAGGGTAAGCGGCCTTGCGGTCGACAGCCAGGGCCGCCAGCGCAACGGCAAAGGGGAACTGCGCTTCCTTCATGTGGCCGGTCAACGTCGAAAAGCCGCGTGCGGCGATCGCCGGATTGGCGTCGAGCGCCGATTTCTCGGCGGCGGTCGCGGCATGGGCGCCCGAAGCGCCGGAGATCGCGAGCAGCTCGCCATTCGGCAATGCGGCCTGCTTCAGCAGCGTGTCGATCTCGCCATCGAGTTCGCCCCGCCGGCGCCTGGCGCGGCCGGACAGGACCGGGCCGAGTTCCGCATAGATCTTCCGGCCACGGCTTTCCGCATGCTCGCGTTGCTCCAGGACGAGAAACGCGCCGCCGGATCCGGTCACCACGCCGCCGCCTTCGGCACCTTGCCTTTGCCAGACCGGCCGCCACGCCCCGCGATGCAGGTAGCCGGCCAGTTCATAGCCGAGCAGCATGTCGGAATGTTCGGTCTGGAAAGCGCCGCCGACCAGTATATGCGTCGACTGGCCGGAGCGGATGCGCGCGGCCGCCGTCTCGACAGCGGCAACGCCGGCACCTTCCTCGCCCATGAAGGTGCGCGACGATCCCGTCACCTTGTGGACGATCGAGATGTTGCCGGCGAGCAGGTTGGAGAGCTGTGCCAGAAACAGCGTGGGGCGCAATTCCGTGGTCAGCTTCTCGTTGAGCAGCACGTCGCGGTCATTGCGGCTTTCCGATGCTGCGAGAATGGCCGCGTCGACCGCCTCGTCGCGCTCGCCGCCGCCGGCGGCCACCACCATGTCCATGGTCGCGCAGAGTTCGTCATTGCCCTTGATGCCGGCATCGTCGAGCGCAAGGCCGGCCGCATAGGTGCCGAGCCTCTGCCAGGTCTCCATCTGCCGCTGGTCGCCACGCTTGGCGATCTGCAGGTTCCAGTCGATCTCCGGCAGCGGGTGGACCGTATAGGGCGAGAAGCGCGAGGCCTCCAGAACCGGTTCAAGGCGCGGCTGGACGAGCTTTTGCCAATGCGCATCCGGACCCTCGCCCAACGACGAGACAAGGCCGATGCCTGATATGACGACGTCGCGGGGGTTCATGGGCGGCTGTTGTGGGTGAGGGCGCGTCAAGCGCTGTGCTTAGATGGCGTTCTTGGCGGCGACGAGCGCGTCGATCTTGGCGCACAGGTTCTTCATGACGAAATAGTCGTCGGTCGAGGCCTTGCCGTCGTTGACCTCCTGCGTCCACTTTTCCAACGGCACCTTGATGCCGAATTCCTTGTCGATGGCAAAGACGATGTCGAGGAAGTCGAGGCTGTCTATGCCGAGATCGTCGATGGTGTGGCTTTCGGGCGTGATCGTCTCGATGTCGATCTCGCTGGTGTCGGCGATGATCTTGGCGACTTTGTCGAACGTGGTGGACAAGGGCTTTTCCTTCGATTGCGGGCGGAATCTGTCCGCATGTGTTTTGGGCTGTCTAATCGGTTTTTCCGGGCAGGAAAAGGCCTGATACGCCGGGCGCAGATGGGATTGCTGCCCAGGCAGAGCAAGATGAGATCGGAATCCAACCACGGCTTCTCGTGGCAGTGGCATTTCGGCAACACCTATCTCGCTCGACGCGAGGAGCGACCGGCCCGGTCAGAAGGTAACGCGGCCGAGCACGCGCAGTCCGTCGCCTTGCGGCTCGACGACCACGGCTTCGCCTTCGCGCGGCGAGATGCCGGTCAATTCCTTGATGTCTTCGAGATGCGTGACCATGACCAGATTGTCGGAGCCGGAATAGCCGCGGATCTCTGCCAGGATCGCAGCGATCTGAGCGGCCTTCTCCTTTTCGTCGGTCTTCAGCAGGTCAAGCGGTGCGAACGGCTCCGGCTCGCTTTCGAAAGCGATGCGGGCGGTCTCGAGGCAGCGGCAATAACGGCTGGACAGCACGCGCTCGACCGGTGCCGCGCGGGCGCCAAACAGCGCGCCGATCTTGCGCGCCTGTTGCTTGCCGCGCTCCGAGAGATTGACCTGGGTGGTGCATTTGCCGAGGTCGAAATTGGCCGCATCGGTGGTGCCTGTGACCATGGCATGGCGAAGCAGCACGACATGCCCGCCGTCGCGCAGCAGCGCCCAGCCGGCTTCCGTCGCATGGGCTGTGGCGGAAACGGCAAGCAACAGCAGCGCCAGCACAAATCGAAGCATCAGACATCCTTTTCGGGTGACCGGCAGGCAGGTCCCCGGTGACCGGCATATAGGGACGGCAAAGCCGGCTGAAAGACAAGCCGAGTGCAACCTGCGGCCGAGACGCCTATTTCTTCGCTATCTGCTTCTTCACCAGATCGATCTTGCGGTCGGTCAGCGGGATGGGGAGTGTATAGCCAGCATCGGTAAAGCCCTGCTTGGCGTTCTCGAAGAATTCGATCGCCTTTTGGTATTCGGCATTGCCACCGCCATAGCTGCCGCGGTTCCAGTGGACGTCGCCGAGATTGTTCTGCTCGAAGGCCCATTGCATCGGCTGGCTTTCGCGGGTGAAGACCTTGAGCGTTGCCTCGAAGGCGGCTTCGGCTTCGTCCAGATATTTGCCGGTGCGTTCGAGATTGCCTAGATTGATCAGGCTCATGCCGATGCCGTTCTGCGCGTTCGCCCAGTCGACGGGCGAGGTCTCGAAGGTCAGCACCTCCAGCGCTGCCCGGCGCGCGGCGATCGAAGCGGCCAGTTTGCGGGGATCGGCCTCGCTCATGCTCAGCCATTGCAGCGCCGAGCCTAGACCGGCCTGCGCCAGTGCCCATTGCCGCGGCGTCGTCTCGCGCTTGTATTCGCGAAGTGCATCGCGATAGGCCTCGATCGCCTCCTCGTAATGCACCGGCTTGTCGGTCACGCCGCCGAGCAGTTGCAGCGTGTTGCCGAGATTGTAGTGGGTCATCGCCCAGTCGAGCGGAAACTCCTTCTTGGTGTAGACGCGCCGTGCCGCCCGGTATGCGGCCGCCGATTGCTCAAGCCTGGCAGGATCGCGCGTGCGCTGGCCGAGCGTCTGGTAGATCGAGCCGAGATTGTTCTCCGCCGAAGCCCAATCCGTCGGAAAACGTTGGCGTGTGAATATGGTCAGCGCGTCGCCATAGGCGGCAGCCGCCTCTTCGAGCAGGCCGGTGCCGAGATCGAAACGGGCAGCACTGCTCAGCGCGTTACCCAGATTGAGACGGCTGCTCGCCCAGGAGAGCGGGAAGGTGTCGCGTGTGCGGATTTCGAGCGCGGCGCGGAATGCCGCGGCTGCCTCGTCGATTTTTGCCTTGTCGTTGCGTTGCGTGCCGAGAGACACCAGCGTGTTGCCGAGATTGTTCTGGACCATCGCCCACTGAACGGGCGCCTTTTCGCGCGTGTATTCTTCAAGCGCCAGCCGGTAGGCGGCCTCGGCCTCGGTCAGGCGCTCGCCGTCCGGTTCGCGCTCCGAAAGCGCGTAAAGCGCAAGGCCAAGGTTGCTTTGCGAGGCGGCCCAGTCCAGCGGGACTTTGTCGCGGGGCCGCTTCTCCAGCGTGGCGCGCATCGCCACCACCGCCTCATTCAGGCGTTTCGGGTCGCTCTCGCGTTCGCCGATCTTCAACAGCACATTGGCCAGGTTGTTCTGGGCCGCGGCCCAGTTGATGTCGTCCTTCTCGCGCTCGAACACGGCAAGCGAATCGCGAAAGATTTTCGCTGCCTCTTCCAGCCGGTCGGTTTCGCGCTCGCGCTCGCCGATCGTCTGCAGCACCACCGCCATGTTGTTGCGGGTGATCGCCCAGTCGCGGTTCTGCTCGCCATTGGGGATGAAGTTCAGGATGACGCGGTAGGCGTCGATAGCGTGCTGCAGCGCTTGCCTGTCGCCGGTGGCGTTGCCATGCGCGTTGAGCGCTTCCGCCTCCTGGTTCTTGTAGTTCCAGCGCAGCCTGTCGTCCCATCTCTCGACCAGCGAGAAGGCCTCGCCGTAGTCGTTGGCGGCCGACAGATAGTCGAAGACCAGCGCCGAAGCGTCGGCGCGCCTGGCATAGATCGCCGCGTCGGCAAGACGCTTCTGCCTGACCAGATCCTCTGCCCGATCGACCACGCCGCTGGCCTGCTCGACCCGGCCCACCGCCTGGTCGAGGAAGTTGCGCGCGGTGACGATGGCGCCCTGGCCGATCGCTTTGTCGGCCGAGGCGACGAGGCGGCTGATCTCGGGGTCGTCGGTGCGCAGCGCGTTGCGCTCGGAGATCATCTTCTTCAGGCGCTCGGCCTGCGCATCGAGCAGCTTTTGCAGGTCGGTGGGGTCCTCCGGCATCTTTTCGGTGCCGAGCGCCTTCAGCACGCCATAAAGCGCGTCGAGCGGCACGCCGTCCTGCAGCGAGGCCAGTTCGACCTGTGCCCGCTTGGGGTTCGGCAACTCGGCGATCGTCAGCAGCAATTGCCGCCGCTCGCCGGTGATCAGGTCGTCGTCGCCGGTCGGCTCCTGCGGTGCAACGCCGAAATAGAGCAGCCGGCGCAGGCTTTCATTGACCCATGGCCGCTGCCTTGCCTTGGTGTCGAGATAGACCTCCTCGGTCACCATGCGCATGACCGAGCCGAACTCGGTGCCCTTCATTGCCGCTAGGTGGCGCAGAAGTGCCGCTGCGTAGGGGCTGTTTTCGCCGACGATGCCGTCGAGTGCCGGCCGCCCCGGCTCGGCGGCAAAGCCGATCACCGTTCCCAGATTTTCCGTCGCGGTCGCGTTTGCCAGTGCCCTGGCACCGCGCACCGGCTCCAATCCGCCGGCGCTGATCGGGGAGGCCGAGGCCGTCGGCGCCCGGCGCAGCACCGCATCCGCCGGAAACGGGTTGGTGCGGCAGGCATCGAGCAAACATGATCGTTACCGGCACGGTCGTCTTCAATTCGTCCATGACGGCGGAGATCGGCACCAGGGCCTGATCGGCGTCCTTCAATGAAGAAACGTCGGCGTCGACCGGCACCAGATAGTTTTCGCCGCCGGCCTCGATGCCGTGGCCGGAATAGTAGATCAAGGCGACGTCGGCGTCCTCTGCATCCTCGGCGAAACGCTCGAGGTCGCGCTTCAGCTTTGCCGTGTCGCGGTCGGTTACACTGCGCGCGTCGAAGCCGAGGTCGGTCAGCATCTTGGCGATGTCGCGGGCGTCGTTGGCGGGGTTGGGAAGAGCCGCTATGTGCTGGTATTTCGACTGGCCGACAATCAGCGCCACGCCCTTGAGGCTCGCCGGCTCCGCGGCATGAGCCGAGGTCACCACGAGGCAAAGCATGGCGCCGACGAAAGCCGTCAGCCACGCCTGCTTGAAGAAGTGCTGATTTCCGACAAGGCCCATTCGCCGCGTGTCCCCCGACAACCCTGTATAGCGCTGGCATCCAACCATGAGCAAATTCGGGCAAGATCCGAGCGGCCGGATTGTTGGCCGGTACATTCGCGAGGGAAGGGCGATTGCGCCGCCGCCGGGGCTCGCCTATCACGGGAAAAATGTCTCCGCTTACCGAAACCGTCCTCTTCGTCTTCAGTCTCGTCGGCCTCGGCTATCTTGCCGGGTTCACCGGTTATTTGAAGCCGGCGAGCGGCGAGGGCGTATCCGAATTCGCCATCAACGTGGCAATGCCGCTTTTGCTGTTCCAGACCATGGTAAAGGCTGATTTCCACGGCGTGGCGCCGTGGTCGCTGTGGGGCGCTTATTTCGCGGCGGTCGCGCTCACCTGGGCCACCGGCCATCTGGTCATTACGCGCATTTTCGGACGAGACGCCCGCGCCGGCGTCGTCGGCGGCGTATCGTCGTCCTACTCCAACGTTGTCCTGCTCGGCGCGCCCTTCATCATCGGCGTGTTCGGGCCGGCCGGGTTCGAAGTGCTGTCACTGCTCGTCTCCATTCACCTGCCGGTGATGATGATGGCCTCGATCATCCTGTTCGAGATGTTCGGCCGCGGCGGCAGCGAGCCTGTGCATCCGCTCCGCGTCGTCAGGAGCTTTCTCAGGAGGGTATTCATCAATCCGCTGATCATCGGCATACTGGCCGGGCTGGCGTGGCGCTTCACCGGTGCGCCGCTGCCGGTGCTTGCGACGCGGCTGAGCGACGCGCTGGCCGGCACGGCCGCCCCGGTGGCGCTGTTCGCCATGGGGCTCAGCCTGCGCCGTTTCGGCATTTCCGGCAATGTAAGGCCGGCGCTGGCGCTGTCGGCGCTGAAACTGTTCCTAATGCCGGCGCTGGTTCTCGGCCTGGTCTGGCTGATCGGCCTGCCGCCATTGACGGCCAAGGTGGCGGTCATGGTTGCGGCGTTGCCGTCCGGCATCAATTCCTATCTCATCGCGGTGCAGTTCAACACCGGCCAGGCGCTGGCGTCGAACCAGATGACCATCGCCACCGCCTGTGCGGTCGTGACCACTGCGTTTTGGCTGACCGTGGTCGTCCATGTTTTTGGATAAGAGCCCGGGTTTTTGGATAAGAACCCGGCTGCATCGCTCTCGCTTTGGCTGGCCCAAACCCTATATGCCATCTTGTGATTGCTTGCGGGGCTTGCCCTGGGCTAAGAGCAGTGGCTCTAGCGATGCTATCGCGCACGTCCATTCACGAAATCAGCGACCGGCCCGCCAGGTGCCGAACGGAGGCGAGATCATGCTTCAGAAAACCAGCCATTTCATGCGGCAGGCCAATCTCATCAATGGCGAATGGGTGCAGGCCGATTCAGGCCAGACGGTCGACGTCAACAATCCTGCCACCGGCCTCAAGATCGGCACCGTGCCGAAGTCGGGCAAGGCCGAGACCCGCCGCGCCATCGAGGCCGCCGACGCTGCCTTCAAGACATGGCGCAAGACCACCGCGCTCGAACGCTCGAAGCTGTTGCGCAAGCTGCACGACGCGATGATGGACAATCAGGACGTGCTGGCCGAACTACTAACCATCGAGCAGGGCAAGTCGCTGTTCGAATCGAAGGGCGAGATCGGCTCGGCCGCGTCCTACATATTGTGGTTCGCCGAAGAAGGCCGCCGCACTTATGGCGACGTCGTGCCGTCGCCCTGGGCGGACCGCCGTATCCTGGTGACCAAGGAACCGGTCGGCGTCATCGCCGCTATTACGCCATGGAATTTCCCGTCCTCGATGCTGGCCCGCAAGCTCGGTCCGGCGCTTGCCGCCGGCTGTACCGCCGTGGTTAAGCCGGCGTCGCAGACGCCTTACTCCGGTCTTGCCTGGGGCGCGCTTGCCGAGGAAGTCGGCTTCCCCAAAGGCGTGATCAATATCCTGACCGGCGCCGCCGGTGAGATCGGCGACGAGATCTGTGCCAACCCGCTGGTCAAGAAGATCACCTTCACCGGCTCGACCGAGGTCGGCAAGATCCTGATCCAGAAGTCGTCGGTGACCGTCAAGAAAGTGTCGATGGAGCTCGGTGGCAATGCGCCGTTCATCGTCTTCGACGACGCCGACATCGAGCGGGCCGTCGCTGGCGCCATCACCGCCAAGTACCGCAATTCCGGCCAGACCTGCGTCTGCACCAACCGCTTCCTGGTGCAGGCCGGCATCTATGACCAGTTCGTCGAAAAGTTGGCTGCCGCGAGCGACGGACTGAAGGTCGGTTCCGGCCTCGAAGACGGCGTCCAGCAGGGGCCGCTGATCGACGAAAAGGCGGTGGAGAAGGTCGAGGAGCTGATTGCCGACGCTACCGCCAAGGGCGGCAAGGTCGTCGCCGGCGGCAAGCGCCACGCGCTCGGCGGCTCGTTCTTCCAGCCGACGGTGATCGCCAATGCGACGCCGAAGATGCGCTTCATGAAGGAAGAAATCTTCGGCCCGGTGGCGCCGGTGTTCAAGTTCGAGACCGAGGAAGAGGCCGTGGCACTCGCCAACGACACCGAGTTCGGCCTGGCCTGCTACTTCTACACCGGCGATCTCGGCCGCGCCTTCCGGGTCATGGAAGGACTCAAATACGGCATGGTCGGCGTCAATGAAGGGCTCATCACCACACCTGAGGCGCCGTTCGGCGGCGTCAAGGAATCGGGCCTCGGCAAGGAAGGCGGCCATCAGGGCATCGAGGACTATCTCGACACCAAATATGTCTGCATCGGCGGACTTGGTCTCTAGAAGCCTCATGCGGTAATACCGAAAAAGACCCTGAGCCGCTTCGGAAAAGGCCAGGCTGGCATCGATCAATGAACTTGCGGGCATGGCGATGAAGGACGGCGAGGTTTTCGGCACGACGCAGGCGGGCGAGGAAGTCCGCCGTTTCACCATTCGTGGCGGCGGCCTTACCGCCAACATCATCGGCCTGGGTGCGATCATCCAGGATCTGCACCTGGCCGGGCACGAGGCGCCATTGGTGCTCGGCTATGATCGTTTCGAGCACTATGAGACGGACACCGCCTTCTTCGGCACTGTCGTCGGGCGCTATGCCAACCGTATCCGCGACGGCCGCTTCACGCTTGCCGGCAAACGCTACCAGACCGAGCGCAATTTCCTCGAAAAGCACACGCTGCATGGCGGTTCGCAAGGTTTTTCGCGCCGTGCCTGGGCGGTTTCGCTGCATGGCAGGGATTTTGTCACGCTGACCCTGCACGACCCCGACGGCATGATGGGCTTTCCCGGCGCGCTCGACGTGACCTGCACCTACCGGCTCAAGATCCCCGGCACGCTCAGCGTCGAACTGACCGCCACCTGCGAGGAGCCGACGCTCTGCAACCTCACGCAGCATTCCTATTTCAACCTGGATGACGGCGGCACCGGCGACATTCTCGACCACCGGCTGATGCTGAATGCCGGCGCCTATCTGCCGGTCGACGCGGATCTGATCCCGACAGGCACGGTCAAGCCGGTCGACGGCACCCCCTTCGATTTTCGCCAGGCGCGGCCGCTGCGCATGGAGACCGAGGGCGAGCAACTCCCCTACGACCAGAATTTCTGCCTCGCTTCGACGCGCGGGCCGCTGAAGCAGGCATCATGGGCGCAAGGCGCGAATTCCGGCGTCGAGATGGAGCTCTGGACGACCGAGCCGGGCGTCCAGCTCTATACCGGCCAGTATCTGGCACCGTCCTCGCCTGGACTGGGCGGACGCCAGTACAAGGCGTTTTCAGGCTTCTGCCTGGAGCCGCAAATCTGGCCGGATGCGCCGAACCGGCCGTATTTCCCGCAAGCCACGCTGTGGCCGGGCCAGATCTATCATCACGTGACCGAATACCGGTTCAGGCTGCCTTAGGGCATGACCCCCGGAAACCGGCATGGTTTTGCTGCGCTGACCTCCGGTTCGGAAAGGATCATGCAAAATTCAAAGTGTTATAGCGTCCTTTGCGCGTCCAATGACGCGCGGCGCTCTGGAGTCAAAACGCAATCACTCTGAACGACCGACTTCGAACCCTCTCGGACCTTTGACGCCGAGAGCCCTGACGACGCAAGTTGACCCGTTGAAGACGTTCATCCGCACCCGGTCGAAAGTCAGGAACGGCTGACGAGCGGTCATTCACCGCGCGGCCAACGGCGCGTTCTGGCTCCGACGCTTCCATGGGTGTAGGGTTGTGCCATAAAGAGGCGCATATGGCGGTTCCCCCTCTCAATCGGAAGCTGCTGGCGATCCTGGCGGCCGATATGGTTGGCTACTCGAAGGCGATGGAGGCCGATGAGGCCGGAACCATTGAGCGATTGAAAACCGTTCGTTCCGAGGTGTTCGACCCCGCCATCTCCCAGCACCATGGCCGCGTCGTCAAGTTGATGGGCGATGGCGCGCTTGTCGCCTTCGAAAGCGTGGTCGACGCAGTCGCCTGCGCAGCGGAAATCCAAAGCGCGGCGGCCGCGCGCAATGAAGGTCTGCCAGAGCCTGAGCGCATCGTGTTCCGCATCGGGGTCAATCTGGGCGACGTTGCGCTGGTTGACGGCGATGTCTATGGCGACGGCGTCAATGTCGCCGCGCGGTTGCAGCAACTCGCTGAGCCGGGCGGCGTGATCGTATCGGGCACGGCCTTTGACCATCTGCAGGGCAAGCTTGATTTGCCCCTCGATTTCGCCGGCGAGCAGCAGGTCAAGAACATCAGCCGCCCCGTGCGGATGTACCGACTGAGGCTCGATGGCAAGCGGGTGCGTTGGACCTTACGCAAGGCGATGCCGCGCTGGACCAGGACGACTGCAGCGGCCATCGTCGTGCTGGCTCTGGCGGGTGGAGGGACCTGGTGGTTCTTTCAGCCCGCGCCGCTGGGGGCCAAGCCATCGGTCGCGGTGCTGCCCTTCAATAATTATGGCGGCGACGAGGCCACCGGGCGTTTGGCCGATGGCTTGACTGAGGATATCATAGCCGACCTCGCGCGGTTTCCCGAACTTAAGGTCGTGGCCCGGAATTCGACGGAAGTTTACAAAGGCAAGCCGGTGGATGCCCGCCAGGTAGCAAGTGCGCTCCATGTCGGCTTCGTACTAGAAGGCTCTATCCAGCGGCAAAATGGGCGGGTGCGGGTCACCGCGCAGTTGATCGATGCACAAACCGGCAACCATCTTTGGTCGGATCGTTGGGACCGGCCTGCTGAGGACGTTTTCGCCGTCCAGACCGAGATCGCAGAGCAAGTCACCAACCGTCTGGGCGGCGGCGTAGGGTTGATTCAGGCGGCCGGGCGGGCCGCGGCCAAACGTAAACGACCTGAAAACCTGAATGCTTATGATTATTATCTGCTCGGGACCGAGAAGATTGAAAAGATCACCATAGCGGATGAGGAGGAGGCCATCGCGCTTCTCAACCGCGCCGTTGAGCTGGACCCCGGGCTGGCCCGGGCCTGGGTAGAACTTTATCATGCTCATGGTATATTGGCTGGCTTCGGTATCAATCCCGAGAGCGAGATCAAGGCGGCTGCCGATGTGGCCGAACGCGCGGTGCGGCTCGATCCAAGTGACGCTGAGGCACACGCCGTGTTTGGTATGAGCCTCAGCCAGAAGGGCGACAACGCCCGCGCCAAGGCTGAGCTGGACACGGCCCTTCGTCTAGCTCCCGGTTCGTCCGAAATCCTGACATTCTATACCGGCTTTGCGGCACGCTTCAATGAACCCGAACGCGGCGCTCAGATGGTCGACCAAGTAATGCGGCTCGACCCGAACTACCCGATGTGGACGTCCAACTTCTTCGCCCCTGCCTATTTTATGGCCGGCCGATATGAGGACGCGTTGAAGATGCTGGAGCGCATGACGCCTAACAACTACGACAAGTGGAAGTGGGTGGTGCTTAGCAGCTCCCTTGCGGCTCTGGGTCGAATGGATGAGGCGAATGCTTCGGTTAGGGAAACTCTCAAGCAGTACCCGGACCTGACCGTCGAGAGCATGATTAATGAAGTGGGCTTGAGCACTAAAGAGCGCAGCCGGTTTATTGAAACAATGCCGCTCGCCGGCTTTCCGGCTTGCGCCAAGCCCGAGGCGCTGGCGAAACTCGCCAAACCTGTGCGATTGTCGGAATGCGAGGCGGGGGAGGCGAAGCCTCTCGGGCAGCCATAGAACACCCCTGTGCAAAGAAAGGCGAGGGTCGCTGCTCGCCAGCGCGCGAACGGCGCGCGTTGCCAGGAACGACCGCTGTGCATCGAAAGCGACAGTTCACTGGCCAAACGATGAATGGCGGCAAGTGGCGCTTAAATTTGGATCCTTATCGGCTGCCGGAGAGCCAATCGCTCTCGAGTGCAGGCACTCCAGTGGAGTCCAGACGTTGGATTGGACCCTCGACCTCTACAAAAGCTCACTGAGCTTCGGGTCGGGCTACGACGGCATTCCGAAGCGATCGCTTCGGCGAGAAGTCGTCGTTCTCAATCGGGCGAAGGGGGAGACATCGGCGAAGACGGCATAAGGGAGGATGGGCCAGACCGAGCCGACGGAAAGGTCGTAGCCATTGGAGCGCATAGCGCCTGGCCGGGAGGCCGCCGCCAGCCAGACTTACGCGGCGCGTCGTTGAGCGAGGTGGAGACCCGAACGGGCTCGACGAGGGTCCACGGCGGTCACAATGTGGTGGTGGTGATCGCAGTAGACGCGATCCGGCGAAGTTGGCCCAGCACAAAAACGATAGCCGCCGGGTACTGACGGGTCTTCGCTCACCGGGAAGCGGCACTGATAGAGGCCTAGCTGAATGAGAGGGACGTCTCTCGAAGTTAGTCTGATATTTTCAGGCATGATGGTTTCCTAGTTCACAGCAATTGCCGGCTGACGGCCGCAGTGCGACCCGTCGGGGCGAGCTTCTCTCGTTTGGGAGGGCTACGGACCATATGGTGTTGGTAGCACCGTCAATGAAGCCCGACGCCCTGCTTCTGAAGCCAATAGTTTGCGACTTAAGGCCACACCCGCGAACGCATTGGCAATCTACCATCGTGTCCCCAAGGCACCCGCCCGCCGGTGTTTGTCGGCGGCGGGGCACTGGCTTGTGGCCCCCTATGAGACGCGCTCTGCCGACACCCTCGTTCACAGTCCGGACCACCTCATGCCGGGCCGCTCTAGCCGCCAAAACCCAAATCACTCTAAGACGACCGAGTTCCGACCCTTGCAGTCGATCAGTTGCGAGCGTCGCATGACGCGATCTGACCCTGAGCTGCCCTTCGTCAGCCCATTTTACCCCCGATAGCCGACATTCGCGGCACTCGGCACTGACGCCTTGCTGACCTTCTCCAAGACGAGCCCCAAGCGCAAGTCGTGGCCCCAGTGGGGACAATCGACAGGCGCGATCACCCTATGTAGCTGCTTGGCGATCGAGCCTCGAAGTCAACCTGATAGACTTTTGAAATGGGCGGCATAAAATTCGCTCTTCTGCTTTCAATGAAAGCAACGCGAAATGGCCGAAGAACGCGCCCAACGCCGCCTTGCCGCCATATTGGCTGCCGACGTGGTGGGCTACAGTCGACTTCTGGACCTGGACGAGCAAGGAACGTTGGCCGCTTTAAGGAGGAGGAGGAAGGAAATCCTCGAACCACTCGTCCGCGACCGTCATGGCCGTATTGTGAAAGTGATGGGTGATGGCGTTCTGGTCGAGTTCGGAAGCGCGGTGAACGCCGTGTCATGCGCCGTGGACCTTCAGAAGCGGATGGCGGCCGCAAACGAGGGTGTGACCGCCGACCGGAGAATCTACCTGCATATCGGCATCAATCTGGGCGATGTCGTTGTCGAGGACGGCGATCTGTTCGGCGACGGCGTCATTGTCGCAGTGCGGCTCCAGGCAATGGCCGGGGCAGGAGATGTCTGTGTGTCCGGCAGCGTCTACGACCAAGTCAAGCGGAAGCTCGATTGCGGCTTCGACGAACTTGGTCCGCAAGCGATCAAGAACGTCACCGAACCGGTGTCTGTCTACCGGATCCGGCTGTCGACCGCATCGGACGATGGCGGGCTCGCGGAGAAAGCGCCTCTGCAGCTCCCCGCCAAGCCCTCCATTGCCGTCCTCCCCTTTACGAACATGAGCAATGATCCGGAGCAGGAGGCATTTGTCGATGGCCTCACCGAAGACTTGATCACGGATCTGTCGAGGACAAGCGAGTTGTTCGTCATCGCCAGCAACTCGGCATTTGCATACAAAGGCAGGCACGTGGATGTGCGTCGCATCGCGCGAGAACTGGGAGTTCGCCATCTTCTTGAAGGTAGTGCACGGCGGGCCGCTGGACGGGTGCGTATCAACGCCCAACTGATCGACGCGATCGCGGGTGACCACCTTTGGGCCGAAAGATTCGACCGGAGCCTAGAAGATATCTTCGCCGTTCAGGACGAGGTGACCGGCAAGATTGTCGAGGCTCTGGTTGGCCGCCTGATCGCCGCGCCGGCGCGCAACAGACCGAGCAACCTGGAGGCCTATGATCTCTGTGTGCGTGCCCGGGCCCTTGGCCTGCAAACGGCGCTCACCGCGAAAGAGGCCATTTTGCTGCTGAACCGGGCAATCGCGCTCGACCCGGAATACGCGGAGGCGCACCGTTGGCTGGCACTCAACCTCTGGCTGGGCTGGGAGTTCTGGGACGAACCGATGGACCCCAACCGCGCAAGAGCGCTCGCCGAAGCACAGCTGGCGGTCGAACTCGACCCGAACGACGCCGGGAACAGATGGGTATTGGGCGTCATACTGGGACATGAGAGTCGCTGGGTGGAATCGGATGCCGAATTCGATGCTGCCCACGAGCTGGACCCCAACCACGCCGACGCTTGGGCAATGCAGGCCGAGTTGACGACGGAAAAGGGCCGACCTGCCGAAGCCATAGAGCAGGTCCGCAGGGCACTGCGACTCAACCCTCACCCGCCCGGTTGGTATTACTGGATGTTGGGCCAGGCCCAATATGCCATGGGCGACTACGAATCCGCGATCCAAACGCTGCGCAGGTCCGAAACCTATCGCACGACTTCACGACGCCTGCTTGCAGCAAGCCTTGCGCAACTTGGCCGTTTGGAGGAAGCGCGCTGGGAGGCGAAAATGTTCATGATAAGCAATCCGCACTTCACTATCCGGCACTGGTCGGATTCGCAGCCATTCCCAGCCGAAGACGTGCGCCGGCATATCGTGGAAGGTTATCGCATGGCGGGGCTGCCAGAATGACTGTCATTGGTTATACCTTCGGCCTGCTGTCGACAGGCGTCCCAAGGCTGCCGCAGCGAATATTTTGGTCTTCTGACGGAACGAAATTCGCCATATCGTGCGTTTGTTTCGCCTCATGGTGTGCTTGAACATGGCCAGTGAAGACTTTCGGCACCGGATAGCGCGACGCGAGGACCTCGCCTTCATGATTGCGCTCATGGATGCAGCGATCTCCGAACTCCAGAAACCGTTTCTCGACGATGAACAGATCCGATCCAGCCGCGCAATCATGGGGCTGGACACGCAGCTTGTCGATGATGGCACCTATTTCGTCGTGGAGCACGACGGCGTCCTGGCAGGGTGCGGTGGCTGGAGCCGGCGCACGACCATGTATGGTGGTGATCAGTCACCGGGACGCAACGCGGCACTGCTTGATCCAGCCACGGACGCGGCGCGTATCAGAGCCATGTATACGCATCCGGATTTTGTCCGGCGAGGCGTCGGCCGCCTTATCCTTTCGCTGTGTGAACGTGCCGCTAAGGCTGAGGGCTTCCGCCGTGCCGATCTGGCAGCCACGATGGCAGGAGAGCCGCTCTATCGAGCCTGCGGCTACCAACCCGCCGAGAAATTCGTCGATGACCGTGGCGGCGCTCCGGTTCCGATCCTGATGATGAGCAAGACGCTCTGAGCTACGCTCAAAGGCCACTCGCTCGCGGCCGGCACTCGCTCCGGCCAGTATGGCAGGAGGAGGATGCTGGAGATTGAACCAGGCCATCTCGAACGAAACAGGACTTCGCCTGTACTTCCGCTCCATGGTCGAGTCGCGACCGACGTGGAGGTTTTCGCGAACGTCTCGAGATGGCGCACGTGGTAGGGTGGCGCGTTGAGTTTAACCGGATCAAACGACCATCCGCTTCGGGTCCGCATCAGGTCGTAGCGAGAACGACCGCAATGGTGAAGCGCCATGATTGTCAGCAAATGGCGCTCTGTGCTCATTCCCGCCGACTAATTCAAACGGCAAGTTCCGCCCATCTGGGCCATTGGCGGCAGCCAGTCTGATTGAGTTTTGACCCTAATCCTCAAACGCCGCCCTCAGCGTTTCGAACGTCGCAAACACGCACAATGCAGCGCCCTCGGGATTCTTGGTCGGTGGCAGAGCTTCAGCTATCTGGCGGGTTATCTCAGAACCGGCTGGAGCGTTCTTTCGGCTGAGGCGACTTCAAGCCGTGACAGGAGCATTCTGGATCAGCGGGAAGTCGCGCGGCGGTCTCCAGCGCGACCCGCGAGGCTGTCATGGAGAGACTGGGCAGCACGTCCTCCTGCAGCAATTTCTGGCGATTGCGATCCATATAGTCGTTGAAGCCTGCCGTCACGAACGCGCAAGGCACGAAACACGCGCCGATCTCGCGCGACAAGGTCGCCTCAGGGGCGATGGAATGGTTGAGTACATCCGCCCCCATGCCCCGATATGCCAAGGCTTCGGCAGGCGTTGTCAGCCGGGGCCCATAACAATGGGCAGCCACCAACTGCTGTTCGATGCCATAAACGCGGCATTCGGCTG
This sequence comes from Mesorhizobium sp. LSJC280B00, assembly GCF_000502835.1. Taxonomy (GTDB): domain Bacteria; phylum Pseudomonadota; class Alphaproteobacteria; order Rhizobiales; family Rhizobiaceae; genus Mesorhizobium. The sequence continues at coordinate 60,648 of NZ_AYVL01000008.1, read as the reverse complement.
GCCAATGACGGCGGGCCGTTTCGACCAGAACCGCCGCACATCTTGGACACACGATTTGCTTGCCCGAACAGTCAAAGCTCTGACGGTCAGGAAGCAGTGAAAACGGGGTCTGCGTCAGTTCAATGATATCGGCGGTCACCACCATGTCGCCCGGCTGGATCGCCTTGTTGACGGCGCCTACAGTCGAGCAGGCGAGAACTTGCCGTACACCCGCCCGCATCAATACCCAGAACGCGCGGCGATGGCAGGAATGGTCGATACGGTCGCGGGGATTGCCGTGCGAATACATGCACAGCGCGCGTTTTGCTCTCCCTTCCGCTGTGATCGACGCATCGAACTCGAGCAGCTTCCAGTTGTCGGTGCGACCGAAAGGTGTTTCAAAACTCATGTCGCGCCGCAAGGTGCGCACACCATCGAATTCGACATCTTCCGGGAAGGCAAGCCCCCAGTTTGCCGACCCGGTGATGATGGCCAACCCTACCTGAGGGATGTCCGTCGAATGATCCGTCAGATCGTCGGCTGCATGATAATTGGTGGGCATGTTTCCAGTCTCGGTCAGGATTTTTGGCGAAGGGTCACAATCAGGACCACGGCCACGACGATGACGGTCCACAATGTCGAGATCGCCGCAATGGTCGGATCGATCTGATCGCGCAGCGACAGGAACATAAGCTTCGGCATCGTGCTGTTGCGACCGCTTGCGATGAAGATCGAAATCACGGACTCGTCGAGCGAAGTCAGGAACGCCATCAATGTCGCTGACAGCAAGCTGATCCGAAGTTGCGGAACGATGATTCCGCCAATGGACCTGGCCCAGTTTGCACCGAGGCTGCGCGCCGCCTGAACCTGGTTCCAGTCAAAGCGGGCGAGAGCGGGTAGCAACACAATGCAGGCGACCGGAACAGCCAGCACCACATGTCCGACCAGCACACCGAATAGCGTTCCGATCAGATGTTGTGCGGCCAACACAAAGAAGAGACCGATTGCAAGCAGGATGCCTGGGGTGATTGAGGGGGTCAGCAGGACGCTCTGGATGGCCGCAGCGGTCTTTCCGCCCAGCCGATTCATTGAAATGCAGGCGAGCAGCGCGAAGGGCACCGCGATCAACGCCGTCAACGTCCCAAGGATCAAACTCGTTCTGAGCGCGGCCATCCACGTTGCCGAGCCGAAGAAGTTCTCGTACCAGCGCAACGAGTAGGCCTGCGGCGGAAACTCGAGGAGATTCGACGCCGAAAAGGAAAGCGGCACCACCACGAGCGTCGGCAGCATCAGAAATGCCATGACAAGAGCGGCAAAGCTCCAGAGCAAAATGCGGGCGAGCCTGTTTTGCGGATAGGCTTCAAGCATGGGAGGCTTCCACGGTGTTCTGGGCCACCAGACGGCGTGCCGCCAGCAACATCACACCGATCAGCGCCATAAGAACGAGGAGCAGAATGCCCAGGACGCTTGCCGACCCCCAGTCCTGAAAGGTCGATAGTGTACGCTCGATCCGGGTAGAGAGCGGATTTACCTTGCCGCCGCCAAGCACCGCCGGCGTGATGAAAAAACCTATGGCGTAGATGAGGACGATGATCGAACCCGAGAAGACGCCGCCCGCCGAAAGCGGCATAATGACTGTGCGGATGACCTGCCTGAGAGTGGCCCCCATGCTCGCAGCCGCGCGAATGAGATTTGGGTCGATATCGCGCATCGCAGCATAAACAGGCAGCAGAAAAAGTGGCAGCATGTAGTGCACCATGCCGATGAGCGTTCCCGTGAAGTTGTAGACCAGCGGCAATGGCTCCGCCGTCAGGCCTGAACCGGTCAAAGCCGCGTTGATCAGGCCGTCGCGCCGCAAGAGCACGAGCCAACCATAGGTACGCACCAGAATAGAGGTCCACAGCGGCAGCATGACGAACGCCATGAGCACGTTGGCCAGCCTTGGTCTGACACTGGCCAGCGCCAGCGCCAGCGGGGTGCCGAGAACAATGCAGCCCGCCAGCGTACCCAAGGACAGTTCGAGGGTCGTGACGAGCGCCGACCACGTCAGTCCGCTCGAAAGGACCTTCTGGTAGTTGCCGACGGTGTACTCACCCCCGGTGGTCAGGAAGGATTGCCGGATGATCCAAAGGATGGGCAGTATCGCCGCCAGTCCAACGATGAACAGCGCCGGGAGCGAAAGTGAAAGAAAAAACCGCCGCTCGCGCCGCGCATCCGCCGCGAGCGCCGGGTCCCGGACGACGATCACGCCATCGCTCCCGGTATCGCGTGAACCTTCGCTGCTGGTGCATATGCGGTCATCCGCTGACCGGCGGCAAGCTCGGCGCAGCCGCCGGCCAGCGCTGCCGGAATGCAGACAAGAACCTCTTGCCCGCCGTCAAGCGCCAGCGTCAAAAGCCAGTTCTCGCCGCGGAACGCTTTGGCGCGCAGTATTCCTTCGAGAGCCACTCCGTCTCCCCCGACGAGCTTCGCATCAAGATGGAAGCTTTCGGCGCGGATCATCAGAGTTTCGCGTGATGCTTCGGCGCCGTCGATTCTGCGCGCTGAGCCCGGGGCCACAATGTTGGCCTCGCCCATGAACTCCGCGACGAAGCGGGTCGATGGACGATCATAAATCCGCTGCGGCGTATCTATCTGCTGGATGCGGCCAGAATTCATCACCGCAATCCGGTCAGACATAATCAGCGCTTCGCGCTGGTCGTGGGTTACATAGATCGTGGTGATCCGTAGATGATCATGCAGACGCCGGATCTCATACTGCATGGTCTCGCGCAGGTTCTTGTCGAGCGCCGACAGCGGCTCGTCCATCAACATCACGCGCGGTTCGAAGACGATAGCCCGCGCCAATGCCACCCGTTGACGTTGGCCGCCGGATAGTGCGGCAATATTGCGCTCCGCCAGACCATCCAGCTTCACGCGGGCCAAGGTATCAAGCGCCCGCTGACGCGCCTCCGCTCTCGGTACCTTGCGCAGCACCAGCGGATACGCGACATTCGCCAGGACATTCATGTGCGGAAACAAGGCGTAATTCTGGAATACTATGCCGATGTCTCGTTTGTCGGGCGGCAGGCGGGTGATGTCTCGATCGCCCAAGAAAAGTTTACCGGAATCCGGCCTGACAAAACCGGCCAGAGCCATGAGTAACGTGGTCTTGCCCGATCCCGATGGTCCAAGCAGCGTGAGGAATTCGCCAGCCTGAATGTCGAGCGAAACATCATCCAGTGCGACGTAGGACCCATAAGCCTTGTGCACGCTTTCGATGGTGATCGCGAGCGACTTCATCATGTGCTCCAGCCTTGAAGCGCATCGCGTTCGACCGGCTTCACGCGACGCGCTTTAGGTTCTTGTTTTCATGCATGTCGTTGTCGCGCTGCACATTTTTGCGCGACATGCGTCAGAGCTGAGAGTCAGCGAGCCATCATTTCATCGAAGGCTCTTTGGGCAGCCTCGCCATTCTTGACCCACCATTCTGAATTGGAAAACACCGAAGTGCCAGCATTTTCAGGTGCGGTCGCAAGGGTCTTCAGACGGTCCTCGGGAATAAGGCCACCCTCATATGCCGCAGGATTGACTGGGCCGTAGGCAATGAAATCGGTCAGCTTGGCAACCCGCGCGGGCTGCGTCATCGCTGCGATGAGCTTCATCGCGGCTTCCTTGTTCGGCGCTCCCTTCGGCACCCCAAGACAGTCCGTGCCGATGACCGAACCCTTGAACGTGTAGTCAGCCGCGCCGCCATCTGCTTTCACGGTTTGCGCGCGTCCGTTCCAGGTAATGACCAAATCCGCCTCACCGTCTTTCAGCAACTGCGCGGACTGGGCGCCCGAGGTCCACCACACGGCGACATCTGGTTTGATCGCTTCAAGCCGCTTGATGGCGCGCTCTAGCCCTTCCGGGGTGCTGAGCACGGAATAGACGTCCGCCGGTGCCACGCCATCGGAGAGCAGCGCGATCTCGATCGAGTCTTGCGCATTGGCGCGCAACGCGCGACGGCCAGAAAATTTGGCAACATCCCAGAATTCCGCCCATGTCTTCGGCGGGTTCTCGCCATAGGTCTTGGTGTTCCACGACATGACGGTGCCATAGGAGTCAAACGGATAGCAGTAGTCGGACTTCGCACCCTCCGGGACGGATTTCGGATCGATGATCTTGTAGTCGAGTGGCTCCAGCAGCGATTGTGCGGCGGCCTGGGCACCTTCCGGTGAGCCCAGGTGAATGACGTCGGTCGTGACCGCACCCGAGGTGACCTGCATCTTCAAGGCGGCCAGGCCGTCGCTTAGGGTCTCCTCGCGGACATCATAGCCAAGCTCTTTTGCAGCAGGGCCCCACATGGCTTCCTTCATGGCGTTACCATAATCCCCACCTGCGGTCGTGATGGTGACTGTTTGCGCATGAACGGGCAGGGCAGCCGAGATTGCGAATGCTGTTAAGGAAATGCGTAGCCAGGACATAGGTTCTCCTCCCCAACTTTATCAAACATCGCTCAAAAGAGCCATTATTTTGTAATCGTAACGTTACGATTGCATCTCAATGCGCTGGAGTCAAGCTGCTTCCTACGGGAGTTTCGATTGACCGGGATGTCGAATTCGGTAACGTTATGGCGGTCAGCAAATCAGCCGGCGCTTTCGCAAATGAAGTCGGGCGAACAATGGCCAATCTAAAGCAGATCGCCGCGGAACTTTCCCTGTCGGTGACCACGGTTTCCCGCGCTCTGAAAGATGGACCGGAAGTGCAGCCCTCGACCATAGCCCGCGTCAAGGAGGCGGCTAAGCGGGTCGGCTATTTACCAAATCATCATGGTCGCGCGCTCAAAACCGGTCGAACGCAGACGCTGACGGCCGTACTCCCGATGGAAACACGAGACCATCTGTCCGATCTGTTGAAGCTTCCTTTAATCGAAGGCATGACGCTGGCGGCGCGGCAAGCCGGTTATAGTCTGTCCATCTATTCCACCACTCCCGACGACGATCCCGTTGAGAGTGTGCAGCGGCAGCTTCAGGCTCGCAGCGCAGACGGCCTGGTCATCACGCGCCTGGTGTCGGCTGATCCGCGCGTCAAGCTGCTGCTGGATAAACGCATGCCGTTCGTCGCGTTTGGAAGAACCGACATGGATATCGCGTATCCTTATGTCGATGTCGACAATGAACAGATTGCCTACGAGGCGACCCGGCGGCTCATGGATAAGGGCTGTCGACGCATTGCGCTGCAACTTCTCGTTCCGGAGGACCAGGCGAGTGCCATGCGTCTTTCCGGGTATGGAAGGGCAATGGCCGAGGCTGGTATTCCGATCGACCCATCGTTGATCGGTCATGGCATGTTCACCATGGAATCGAGCGCAGGCTGGTTCGATCGCTTGCTGGCGTCATCAGATCCGCCAACGGGCTTGGCGTGCGCCAACGAACTGGGCCTTCTGGGAGCGTTGCACGCTCTCGGCAAGCGGGGTCTTACACCAGGCCGCGACGTCCACATCGTCACCCGTGACAGCACGCGGCTGGCACGCTTCCTGCCGGCAAAGATCGGAGTTCATTCCGTGGATATGGCGGGTGTTGGACGCAAACTTATCGAAGTCCTGGAGAGCCGGATCATCAATCCGCTTGGGCCGGTGGAGACAGTCTTGGTGCAAGGCAGATTCGAGCCGGCCGAATAATCCGGGCTGCCCTCAGGGGGCCACCTCGTCTTGAACCGGCCGGATCAGCGCCTTTGCGGCAACTGCTCCCGCCGCAAGGATGCGATCCGACAATTCCGTCCCTTCCACGGCGCGCGCGAGTTGAAGCGCGCCGATGAGCGTTGCAAACATGCCCAACGCAGCGCCCTCGGGATCCTCGGTCGGCGGCAGAGCTTCGGCTATCTGGCGCACCAGGGATTGAACGCGCTCGGCATAGAGGGCTCGCGTTTCAGGCGGCTGCCGCGCGATTTCCGGCAACAACGCGGCCGAAGCACAACCCTTTCCAGGATTGTCCCGGTGCTCGGCCGATAGATACGTCTCTATGGCCATTTCCGGACCGCCGGCGGCCAACGCTTCCTGCACTTGATGCGACTGCGCGTCCAGCGCCGCCGCCACGCTTTCACGGACGAGCTCCGCCTTGGACTGGAAGTGCGGATAGAAGGCGCCGTTCGTCAGCCCGGCGTCGCTCATGATGGTCGCCAGCCCGGACGCCGCGATGCCGTCAGATCGAAAACGTTCGGCGGCGACCTCCATGATCCGGCTGCGTGACGCGTCTTTTCGGCCCTTTTCGTAGCGCATGGTCTTTCTTTCCTGTCCTGCTATTGCATTATGTTCATAATCTGATATTACGACCATAATTCAATTCGTGGAAATAAGCTAGACCTCTCGAACCTGGAACATCAAAAATGAATGGGAATTCTGAAAAAACCGCAATCGTGACCGGAGCCTCCTCGGGCATCGGCCGCGCCAGCGCCGAGGCCTTGGCGCGGGCGGGTTTCACTGTCTTCGGGACAAGTCGCCGCAAGACCAGTAATGGTCCGGGCGGAGTGACCATGCTGGCATGCGACGTGACCGATGATGCGGCCGTCAATGCGCTCGTTGCCACCGTGCTTGCGCAGACTGGCCGGATCGACCTCCTGGTCAACAATGCCGGTGTCGGTCTGCTAGGAGGCGCCGAGGAATCCTCGGTCGCACAGGTACAAGCCCTATTCGACGTCAATCTGTTCGGCGTCATGCGGATGACCAATGCGGTGTTGCCGTCGATGCGGCGGCGCGGCGAAGGGCGCATCATCAATATCGGCTCGATTCTGGGACTGGTACCCGCGCCATACACAGCTCATTACTCGGCGGTCAAGCACGCGCTCGAAGGCTATTCGGAATCGCTCGACCACGAGGTGCGCGCCTTCAACGTCCGCGTTTCCGTCATCGAGCCGGCATTCGTCCGCACCGTCTTCGACCAGAACGGCATCGAGCCGGATTCGCTGTTGAAGGAATACGATCGGGCTCGAGCCGGGTTCAAGGCGCTGCTGGGCGATGTGATGCCCAAGGCCGATCGGCCGGAAGTGGTGGCGGATGTGGTTGTCAAGGCAGCGACCGATGCCCGTCCGCGGCGGCGCTATACCGCTGGTAAGGCAGCGCGCCAGGTCAGCCTGCTGCGCCGCTTTGCCCCCGCGGGGATTTTCGACAAGAGCCTGCGCAAGCAGTTCCGACTGCCGGTCTGAACAACGGCGAGCCAGAGGATTTCACGCACATGCGACTAGCAACTACGACACATTTGGCCAGGCCCTTCGAAACGGAGGCGCCAAGCATGACACATAGATCCAATCGGTCGCCGCGTTCACCGGCGTTGTTCCAGGACGCGCCAACGCGCTCGGTCGATGTCGGCGGCATAGCTTTTGCGTACAGGGAACTCGGGCCCAGGACGGGCGTGCCGGTGATCCTGCTCAACCATCTGGCTGCTCAGCTGGACAATTTTGATCCGCGCATCGTCGATGGCCTCGCTGCGACCCGGCGGGTGATTGCCTTCGACAATCGCGGCATCGGTGCTTCGGGTGGCAAAACTCCGTCGACCATTTCCGGCATGGCGCGGGATGCGGTCGCCTTTGTCCGGGCGCTGGGGTTCGAAGAAGTCGATCTCTTCGGCTTTTCACTCGGCGGCTTCGTGGCGCAAGAGATTGTGCTGACCGAGCCCAAGCTTGTGCGCAAACTCATCCTGGCTGGCACGGGGCCGGCCGGTGGGCAAGGCATCGACAGGGTGACGCCGCTGACGATCGTGGACATGATCAAGGGCGCGCTGACTTTTCGGGATCCGAAGTACTATCTCTTCTTCACAAGAACGCCGAATGGCCGCCGCGCCGCAAACGCATTTCTGCGACGGTTGAAAGAGCGCCGGAATAACCGGGACAAAGCGGTATCGCTGAGTGCGTTCGGCGCGCAACTCAAGGCGATCAAGGCCTACGGACTCCAGGCGCCACAAGACCTGAGCACCATCCGCATTCCCACTTTGGTTGCGAATGGCGACCAGGACAGGATGGTGCCGAGCAGCAATACCTATGATCTCGCCGGGCGTATCCCGGGGGCGCATCTGGTTATCTATCCGGATGCCGGGCATGGCGGGGTATTTCAGAACTACGCCGATTTTGTCCCGAAAGCCCTGTCCTTCCTCGAGGCTGAGGCCTTGCCGCAGGGCGGCCATGCAGCTGAAAACGTTCGGCTTGTTTCGTCCCGAACAACAACAGACATTCTTAGAAAGTAACTGCCATGAAGGCATTCGTTGTCGATAAGTATAATAAAAAGGGCACCCTGAGGCTGGCCGAAATGCCGGAGCCGGAGCTCCAGGACAGCGATGTCTTGGTCGAGGTCCATGCCGCAGGGGTGAACCTGCTCGATTCCAAGGTCACAACCGGAGAATTCAAGCTCATCTTGCCCTACCGCCGGCCCTTCATCCTGGGCCACGACGTGGCTGGGAAGGTTATCCGCGTGGGATCGAAAGTCAGCAAGTTCAAGGCAGGCGACGAGGTCTATGCGCGGCCGCGCGATGGCCGGATTGGGACATTCGCCGAATTCATTGCCGTGAATGAGGCCGACGTAGCCTTGAGGCCCGAGAATCTCAGTATGGAAGAGGCGGCGTCGATTCCCCTGGTCGGTCTCACCGCCTGGCAGACGCTCATCGAACGGGCAAACCTGAAGAAGGGACAGAAGGTCTTCATTCAGGCTGGTTCCGGCGGCGTCGGGACATTTGCTATTCAGTTAGCCAAGCACCTCGGCGCGACCGTTGCGACAACCGCGAGCGCGGCGAGTGCCGATCTGGTCAAAAGTCTCGGCGCCGATGTCGTCGTCGATTACAGGAAAGACGACTTCGAGAAAGTTCTGTCGGGCTACGATGTCGTCTTGAACAGCCAGGACGCCAAGACACTGGAAGAATCCCTGAGCGTGCTGAAACCGGGTGGCAAGCTCATCTCCATCTCCGGTCCACCGGATCCCGAATTTGCCAGGGAAAAGGGACTGAACTTGATGCTGAGGCTGGTGCTGCGCTTCCTGAGTCGCGGAATTCGGGCCAAAGCCAAGCGCCGCGGCGTGCAGTTTTCGTTCCTTTTCATGTGGGCGCAGGGCGATCAGCTGAGCAAAATCACCGCTCTCATCGAAGCCGGCGCGATCCGCCCGGTTGTGGATCGGGTCTTTCCATTCGAAGCGACCAATGACGCTCTGGCCTATGTCGAAACAGGACGCGCCAAGGGCAAGGTCGTCATCAAGGTCAGATAGCAGTTGCCTCGAACGCAGCCTTGAGCGTCTCGAACGGCGCCAGGGCGCCGCGCACCTGCACGACGGCGGCGGCGACGCGATGGGCGCGCAGCACCGCCTCTGCCGGGGCATGGCTGGCAAGGCGAGCGGCGAGATAGGCGCCGTTGAAGGAGTCGCCGGCGCCGGTGGTGTCGACCGGGGTGGCGACGTGTACCGCCGGCACCGATTGCAAGGTTCCGTTTTGCGCGATCAGCGCCGGTTCCTCGCCGTTCTTGACGACGACTTCGCCGACCAGCTTTCGCAGCCGTTCAGCTGTTTTCTGCGGTGTCGTATCACCAAACAGCATCTGCTCGTCGGGAAAGGTCGGGAGCGCGATGTCGGCGACGGCGAGCGCCTCGAGGATCGCGGCCTGCGCTTCCTCGCTTTGGCGCCATAGCCGCGGCCGGTAGTTGGGATCGAAGGCGATCAGCGAGCCGGCCGCGCGCGCCTTGGCCACGGCCGTCAGCAGCACCGTGCGTGCGTCGTCGTCGAGGATTGCCAAAGTTATACCGGAAAAATAGACAAGCGCCTGGTTTTCAAGGCTTTTCTGCAAAGCGGCTGGGTCCGAAGCCAACTGCCTTGCGGCCGCATCGGCCCGCCAATAGGTGAAAGAACGTTCGGCGCCGGTCAGCGTGATCGCATAGAGGCCGGGGCGGGCGCCCGCTATCACCGGGCTGGCGCCGATGCCGATGCCGTTCTCGGCCAGGAACTTGATCTGGTCGCGTGAGAACGGGTCGTCGCCGAAGGCCGACACATAGGTCGCCGGCCGGTCGCCGCTCAAGGCATGCAGCGCCCATAAAGTGTTGAACGTGTCGCCGGCAAAGCCCATGCGCCAGTTCGGCCCGGCCTGGCCCGAAAGCTCGAGCATGCACTCGCCGATCGAGGCGATGCCGTTTCCTGCCATGAAGCACTCCTCCATCCTGCAATTGCGGTGCTGTAGCTTTTTGCAACCGGCAGCGCCATGCTTGGCAACGGCGGATTCTTGCACTGGGCGCGATTTCCCACAGGGGCGTGGGACGCGATCTGCCCAGCGAAACGTTATCCGCAGAACAGGAATGGGTTTGGCATCGTTATGGCGTTATCTTCTTGGAGGCCTCGGCCTGGCTGCCTTGCTCGCCGGCGTGCTNAATGGGTTTGGCATCGTTATGGCGTTATCTTCTTGGAGGCCTCGGCCTGGCTGCCTTGCTCGCCGGCGTGCTGGCAATCGTCTATCTGACGGCGCCGCGTGCGCCGCAACCAAGCTCGGATGTAGGCCGTTCCAAGACGACGGCGAACAAGCTGTTCGTGGCGACTTTCGAGCCCGAGAAAGGCGTCATCCGGCAGGGCGAACTGGAATCCTGGCTGCTCACGCTCAAAACCGTCGAGGGTGCGCCGGTGGAAGGTGCTGCGATAACGATTTCCGGCGGCATGCCGCAGCACAAGCACGGTCTGCCGACCAGCCCGCAGGCGACCGATTACCTCGGCGAGGGACGCTATCGCATCGACGGCGTGAAATTCACGATGAGCGGGTGGTGGCAATTGCATTTTGCCATCTCCGCCGCGGCCGGCTCGGACACTGTCGTCTTCAACGTGGTGCTGTGAGCCATAGATGAGCCGGTTTTCCAGTCTTCTCGCGTTGGTGATGGTGGCGGTGCTCGCCGGCTGCGGCAGACCGGAGTTTTCCGACGCCGAGAAGCAGACCATCGCCTCATTGGCGCTGTCGAGGCTGCCGCCGCTGAAGCCCGATACCACCAATCGCTTTGCCGACGTGCCGGCCGCCGCGGCACTCGGCTCGACGCTGTTCTTCGACACCGGGATGAGCGGCGGCGGCACGGTATCCTGCTCGACCTGCCACAAGATCGACCGCCAATTCCAGGACGACCTGCCGCAAGCGGTCGGCGTCGGCCGCACCAACCGGCGGACCATGCCGCTGGCCGGCGTCGCGCATGATCCCTGGTTCTTCTGGGACGGGCGGCGCGACAGCCTGTGGGCGCAAGCGCTGACACCGCTCGAAAATCCGCTGGAGCAGGCCGGCAACCGCGCCGCCTTCGCGCATTACATCAAGGCCCGCTTCGGCGAGCGCTACGAGCGCATCTTCGGGCCGCTGCCGGACCTTTCGGGCGTGCCGGCCAATGCCAGCCCGCTCGGCACCGATGCCGAGAGGGCGGCCTGGAACGCCATGCCCGCCAGCCAAGCCGAGGAGGTCAATCGCGTCTTTGCCAATATCGGCAAGGCGATCGCCGCCTTCGAGCGCTCGATCGCGCCGCCGCAGACGCGCTTCGACCGCTTTGCCATTGATTTGGTGGCCGGCGCCAAGCCGAAAGGCGACGCCGCCTTTTCGTCGGAGGAAATCCTCGGCCTGAAATTGTTCATCGGCAAGGCCAATTGCGTGACGTGCCACAACGGCCCGCGTTTTACCGACGGCAGCTTCCACAACACCGGCGTGCCGCCGGTCGCGGGCCTGCCGCCGGATCGCGGCCGCGTCGACGCGGTGGCGCAGGTCGAGGCCGATCCGTTCAACTGTTTCGGCGCCTTTCGCGACGGCGATGCCAGCGCCTGCCGCGAGTTGCGCTTCATGGTCAAGACCGGGCCGGAACTCGTCCGCGCCTACAAGACGCCGTCGCTGCGCGGTGGCGCCACCCGTCCGCCCTACATGCATGCCGGGCAGTTTTCCTCGCTGGACGAGGTGGTGGCGCATTATTCGAAGGCGCCGGCAAGTGTCGAGGGTGTGTCAGAGGTCCACCCGCTGCAGCTTTCGGATCGCGAACGCGCGGCGCTGGTGGCGTTCCTGAAGACGCTGGCGGAGTGAGGGTGGCGGGGTAGCGATCCTTCGCGCCCCCCTCTGTCCTGCCGGACATCTCCCCCTCTAGTGGGGAGATTGGCAGCTTCGGTGCGCCGTTCACTCCTGCGACGTTTAGAGATTGGCGAAAGCGGCAGTGACAACCGATCTCCCCCCTGGAGGGGGAGATGTCCGGCAGGACAGAGGGGGCGCTGTCCCGCCGGCGTTTCCTACCGATCCTTCACCGTCTCCATCGCGACAAACGTCGAGGTCTGGGCAACGTGCGGCAGGGCGGAGATGCGCTCGCCGAGCACGCGGCGGTAGGCGGCGATGTCGGTGGTGCGGACCTTCAGCAGATAGTCAAAGCTCGACGCCATCATGTGGCACTGCTCGATCTCCGGCACCGCCTGCACGGCGCGGTTGAAGGCGTCGAGCGCGGCCGAGCGGGTGTCAGACAGTTTCACCTGGACGAAGGCGACATGGCCTTCGCCCATGCGCTCGCGGTCGATGATCGCCTGGTAGCCCCTGATGAAGCCGTCCTTCTCCAGCCGTTTCACCCGCGCCTGCACCGGCGTCTTCGACAGGCCGACTTTCGCCGCCAGTTCCGACATGGAAAGCCGGCCATTGCTGCCCAGAGCCGACAGGATGTTCCTGTCGATCCGGTCCAATTGGTCTTCTGTCACTGGATTCCTGGTCGAATTGGAGGTGATCAGTCGTAATGATAGATCGATCGATCTGTCTTGTCGATTTCTTTGGACCGACCGCAATCCCTACTTATGTTAGCTTGCGCCATTCGGTCCGGTGACCGCCGGCCCGCTCCCTTATGCTCGTTCTACAGGACCGCCATGCCAGCGCTCGACACCATCCGCCAGCAGATCCGTGCCAATTATTTGCCCGACGAAGACCAGGCGGTGAAGCGGCTGGCCGAGGCGGCCGGGCTGTCCGTGCAAGACCGCAAGGCGATTTCGGCCCGTGCCGCCGATCTGGTGCGCGCGGTGCGCGGCTCGTCCGATCCGCGGCTGATGGAGGTCTTCCTGTCCGCCTACGGCCTCTCGACCAAGGAGGGCGTGGCGCTGATGTGCCTGGCCGAGGCGCTGCTGCGCGTGCCCGACACCGAGACGATGGACGACCTCATCGCCGATAAGATCGCGCCGCACGACTGGTCGGCACATTCGGGCGGCTCGAGCTCGATCTTCATCAATGCGTCGACCTGGGCGCTGATGCTGACCGGCCGCGTGCTCGACGAAGGCGAGGGCGGCATCGAAGGCACGCTGCGCGCCATGGTGCGCCGGCTCGGCGAGCCGGTCATCCGCAAGGCGGTTGCGGCGGCGATGCGCGAGATGGGCGAGCAGTTCGTGCTCGGCCGCACCATTGCCGAGGCGGTCAGGCGCGGCCGACCGATGACGCAGAAGGGCTATCTCTATTCTTTCGACATGCTGGGCGAGGCGGCCCGCACCGAGGCCGACGCGCTGCGCTACCTCAAGGCCTATGCCGATGCCATCTCTTCGCTCGATGCCGGCGCCAACGGCCCCGACATCCGCCAGAACCACGGCATTTCGGTAAAACTGTCGGCGCTGCATCCGCGCTATGAAGTGACGCAGAAGGAAACGATGCTGCCCGTCATGGCCGAGCGGCTGCTGTCGCTGGCGCTGGCGGCGCGCCATTCGCGCATGGGCCTCAACATCGACGCCGAGGAAGCCGACCGCCTCGATTTGTCGCTCGACGTCATCGAGCGGGTGCTGGCCGAACCGGAGCTTGCCGGCTGGAACGGCTTTGGCGTCGTCGTCCAGGCCTATGGCCCGCGCGCCGCCTTCGTCATCGACTGGCTCTACGAATTGGCGAGGAAATACGACCGCAGCATCATGGTGCGGCTGGTCAAGGGCGCTTATTGGGATACCGAGATCAAGCGGGCGCAGACGCTCGGGCTCGACGGCTATCCGGTTTTTACCCGCAAGGCCAATACCGACGTCTCCTACCTGGCCTGCGCGAAGAAGCTTTTGTCGATGACCGACCGCATCTACCCGCAATTCGCCACCCACAACGCCCACACCGTCGCCGCCATTCTGTCGATGACGACGGACCGCGATACATTCGAGTTCCAGCGGCTGCATGGCATGGGCGAGGCGCTGCATGAGACGGTGCGGCGGACCGAAGGCACGCGCTGCCGCATCTATGCGCCGGTCGGCGCGCATTCCGACCTGCTCGCCTATCTGGTCCGCCGGCTGCTGGAGAACGGCGCCAATTCCTCCTTTGTCCACCAGCTCACCGACGAGGAAGTCGAGCCCGAGGATATTGCTCGCGACCCGCTCGAAACCGTCGAGAAACAGGGTCCCGCCGCCAATCCGGCTATCCCCCGCCCGCCGGCGATCTTCGGTGCGGCCCGCCGCAATTCCAAGGGCTTCGATATCACCGACACGCCGACGCTGGCGGCGATCGACAAGGCCAGGGCCGAGTTCGCCGGGCCGGACCGCTGGCACGCCAAGCCGGTCAGCCGCGCTGCCGGCTATGGCAAGCAGCGTCCGGTGGTCAATCCGGCAAAACCTTCCGAAGTGGTCGGCACGGTGAGCGAGGCCGGCGCCAAGCAGGTCGAGACCGCGGTACGCATAGCGGTGGAGGCACAACCGGCATGGGCAAGACGCCCGGTCGCCGAGCGCGCTGCCATCCTCAACCGGGCGGCCGATCTCTACGAGGCGAACGCCGTCGAGTTCTTTGCGCTCGCCGCCCGCGAAGCCGGCAAGTCGCTCGCCGACGGCGTTGCCGAGGTGCGCGAGGCGGTCGATTTCCTGCGCTACTATGCGGCCGAGGCCGCCAATGCCGAGGCGGGCACCGAGGCGCGCGGCGCCATCGCCTGCATCTCGCCGTGGAATTTTCCGCTCGCCATCTTCACCGGCCAGATTGCAGCGGCACTCGTCACCGGCAATTCGGTGATCGCCAAGCCAGCCGAACAGACGCCGCTGATCGCCTTCCGCGCTGTCCAGCTGCTGCGCGAGGCCGGCGTGCCGGAAGACATCATCCAGCTTCTGCCCGGCGACGGCCCCACGGTCGGCGGCCCGCTGACCGCCGATCCGCGCATTGCCGGCGTCTGCTTCACGGGCTCGACCGAGGTCGCCAAGCTGATCGAAAAGCAGCTCGCCGAGACCGCCGTGCCCGACGCCATGCTGATTGCCGAGACCGGCGGCCTCAACGCCATGATCGTCGATTCCACCGCACTTCCCGAACAGGCGGTGCGCGACATCCTCGCCTCCGCCTTCCAGAGCGCCGGCCAGCGCTGCTCGGCATTGCGCATTCTCTACGTGCAGAAGGACGTCGAGAAGAAGATGCTTGAGATGCTGAAAGGCGCGATGGAAGCGCTCAGCCTCGGCGACCCGTGGCGGATATCGACCGATGTCGGCCCGGTCATCGATGACGAGGCGCAAGCGTCGATCCGTGACTATTGCACCAAAATGGGCCTGCAGGGCCGGCTGATCGCCAAGCTCGAAGCGCCGAAGGACGGCCGCTTCGTTGCGCCGCACGTCTTTCGGGTCAAGGGCATCGAGGAGTTGGAGCGCGAGGTGTTCGGGCCGGTGCTGCATGTCGCCACCTTCGATGCCGACGAGATCGATGCGGTGATCGCTGCGATCAACCGCAAAGGCTATGGCTTGACCTTTGGCCTGCACACCCGCATCGAAGGCCGCGCCCAGCATTTCGTCGATGGCATCCATGCCGGCAACATCTACGTCAACCGCAACCAGATCGGCGCCGTCGTCGGCGCGCAGCCGTTCGGCGGCGAGGGCCTTTCCGGCACCGGGCCGAAGGCCGGCGGGCCACATTATCTCCGGCGCTTCCGCAAGGGGCCGGAAGCCGGCACCCATCTTGCCGAAGGCCGCAAGGTGACGGCGACCGAGCTCGCCGACAATCTGCCGGACCCGGCCTTTGGCGGCTGGTCGACGCGGCCGGATCGCGTCGCCATCCTGAGGAAACATCTGCGCGGCAAGGGTGCCGCGGCTATCGGCACTGCCGCCGGCATCGATTTCGGCCAGGTCGACCTGCCCGGGCCGACCGGTGAGGCCAACACGCTGTCGCTGTCGCCGCGCGGCCGCGTGCTCTGCCTTGGCCCGGACGCAGATACGCTGCTTGCCCAGACGATCCAGGCGCTGGCCGCCGGCAATGCGGTGCTCGCCGTCGCGCCCGGCGCGCCGGCAGCACTTTCGTCACTGACCGGCAAGGGACTGCCGCTGGCGGCCATCGACGGCAGACCGGACCCGGTCGAAGCGCGCTCGCTGCGGGTCGATGTCGTTGCCTTTTCCGGCACGCCCGAGGCCGCGCGCATCGTGCGCAAGGTCATCGCCGAGCGCGCCGGCCCGATCGTGCCGCTGATCAGCGAAGTCTATTATCCGGCCGCCTACGCCCACGAGCGCGCCGTCTGCGTCGACACCACGGCGGCGGGCGGCAATGCCAGCCTGCTGGCCGCTGCGTAGGTTCGCCAGGGCTCGCGTATCGCGGGCAGGGCGGCGCCAACTTTGGTGCCGGCATGGGGACGGTCGCTATCTGATACCGAGCGGCACTTCGAACTGCCAGGCCGAGCGACCGGCTCCGTCTGGAATAGGGGGAAAGGGAGAAGCCCGGCGGACTGCGTCGAGTGCGGCCTTGTCCAGCGCGGCAACACCCGAACTGCCCGTCAGCCTGGCCGACCGGACGCTGCCGTTCGAGCCGACGGTAAAGGCAACCGTAGCTGTGCCGGTGGCGCGCGTGCGTGTCGAATTGAAGGCCCTCACCAGCTTTGACCTGATCTTGCCGGGATAGTTCGTGACGGCTGCATTGCCGATGCCTGATTTGCCGCCCCTGCTGGCGGTCAGGATCTTGCCGTCCTTCCTGCCGTCGGCCATGCCGCGCGCGACATCCGTTTCGTGACGGCCGCCGGAGCCGGTCTTTTTCTTCTTGGAATCGGCTTTCGCAAGTGCCTTGCTCGCCTTCCTGCGCAGGGCCGGCTTTTCAGGCTCGTTTGGTTCGGCCTTCCTGGCCGGCTTGTTCTTTGCGGTTGCCTTCTTCGGCTGCTTGGGCTCCGGCCTGTCCGGCTTCGGTTCTTCCGCCGCGCCGACTGTCTCGGTCGTCTGAACTGTTTCCGCCGGCGCCGGGTCGGCTGGTGCCGGTGCGCTTGTCTCGGCAGCCTCGGCCGTTTCGGCCGCGCTGACTGGCGGCGGCACGGCATTGTCGTCGGCAGACACCAGTCTGTCGGTCGCAAGAACGTCGGGCGATGGGTCCTGGCGCGCCGGCTGCGCAGGTGCTGGTTCGGTGCGATCGGCAGGCGCAGCAGTTTCCGTGGCGGCCTCGTTGACCGGCTCAACCACTTCTTTGTCCGATGTCTCCGCCGCATCGGTGACCGGCTGGAGCGTCTCCTCTGCCGCGGCCGCCTGCGCCTCGACCGTTTCGACCGGCTTGGCGTCGAGCATGGTCACCATCGTCACGTTGGACACTTCCGGATCGTCTCCGACATCGCCGGCCGCCTGCTGCGGGTCGGCGCCGAGCAGCATTTCGCCTTGCTGGTCGGCACCTTCGATGCTTGGCCGGTCGTCCGGCAGCGTGAGGAAGGCCAGCGCCACCGCCACGTGGAATGCGCAAGAGCAGGCGATCGCCACCGTCCAGTTGCGGCGCCGCCGCGTCTGTCGTGCCTGCCGCAATGGCTCCATAGGTACCGCAGTCAAGTCGCCGTCGGCATCGGCGATGTAACTGTCTTCCGGCCTGTCGCGCGGCGAAACACGCAGGGCCCCGCGCGGGATGGCGAAATCCGGATCGTCCGGCTCCGGCGGCAGGAAACCGGCTAGTGGCCACGCCATGGTGTTTCGTGCGAATGCGGGTTCCGGTCCCAAAATTCAGACCCCGAAGGCGATGCCGGTCCTGGTCTGCGTCTTCAGCCCGCGCATGCAGGCATTCGGCTCGGCGCCGGCGCATTCCGTGGCGCTGTTGATCAACACGCGGCTGACCTTGCCGCAATCCGTGCCGGCAAGATCGAAACGCGTCACCTTGGTCTTGCCTGCCGGCAGATCCTTGAAGTCGAGCACGGTCAGCCGGTCGGCGACGCCGGCCTCGTTGAACAGCGCGATCTCGAATGCCGCCTTGGAAAGGTCGGCGCCGAGATTGTTGGTGACCACGAAGGTCAGGCGGCAGCCCTTGTCGGAGGGCCGCGCGCCGTTCAGCTCGAGGATCAGCGCCGGTGCTTGCTGTTGTGTCCACGCCGGAGCCGCCGCAAGCAATATTGCCAGCACCGCGGCGAACAGATGAAGGGATGCCGTCATGCCTTTCATTGTCTCAGCCTCCAAACCTCATCGTCGCCGCCAGCTTCAGGGTGACGCCTGGCTCGTAGACAACACTGGTGGTCGATGCGTTCAGCGGGTTGGCGTATTTGACGTCGAACAGATTGTCGGCGCGGAAATCGACCTTGAAATTGTCGGTCGCCTGGTAGCTGGCGAAGGCATTGACCAGCGTGTAGTCCCTGGCCACCGGGTTGCCCTGCGGCTTGCCGTTGTATTGCACCTCGCCGCCGATGGTCAGCCTGTCCTCGAGGAAGCGAAAGCCGAGTTGCCCGGTGACCTGGGAGGAGGGGACGGTGACAAGGTCCGCCCGTTCGCCTTCATAGGAAATCGTGTGGCCGTCGGTGAACGACGCCGAAAGCCCGGCAAAGCCCCAGGCGGCATCATAGACGCCCTCCATCTCGAAGCCGTGAATCTTGGCCTTGGCGAAATTCTGATACTGGAAGCAGATCGGGATGCCCGGACCGAACGGGCAGCCGCTGGTCGGGTCGAACGGCGAGAGCGTCACGCCGTCGATGTAATCGTCGACATTGTTGTTGAAATAGGCCGCCTTCAGCCGCAGCGCGTCGTCGGCCACAATGACGCCGTTGGTGCTGTAATTGACGCCGAATTCCACGGTCTTGCCGGTTTCAGGCTTGAGATTGGGATTGGGGAGGAACGGGAAGCTGACGCCGGCCGGATGATTGCCGCTGATCAGGGTCTCCGACAGTGAGGGAGAACGGTAGCCTTCCGCATAGGTGCCGTAGAATTGCAGGCCGGAAAGGCTGGCAGTTTCGAAGGGCGAAATGCCCACTGTGATGCGTGGCGACAGCCGGTCGCCAGAGGTTTCGCCGACATCGCTGTCGAGCTTGTAGCTGTCGTAACGCAGCCCGGCGATGACCTCGAGCCAGTCCCAGGTGAGCTTGTCCTGAACGTAAGCGCCGGAGACGTTCCTGTTGCCCGAGGGCGTATAGAAGCTGTCGCCGCCCGCCGTGCCGCCTGTCTCGACATCGTCGCCAACCCAGTCGCCGCCATAGGTCAGCTCATGCGCGATTCCAACGGTCTCGAATCTCGACGTGTTCCAAATGTCGATGCCGGAGGTGCCGATGTCGAACGTCGATTTCGAACCCGCCGGCAAAACCACGGGCAGGCCGGTGACCGGATCAAACCGGTTTTGCGCGACAAGGGTCGTCAGATCGAGCTTGGTCTTGTTGTAAGAGGCATTGATGTGGAGATCGAGCCAGCTCTTGTCTTCGTCGGTGATGTTGTAGCGGGCCGTGAACGTATTCGCCTTCAGGTCGGCGTCGTTCACCGGCGCGCTGCCGCTGGTCTCGGTCCATCCGTCGTTCGAACCGATCCAGCCCAGCTTCAGCTCGCTGTTTTCGCTGGGGCGGATGGTCGTCTTGAGGAGGCCGCTCAAAACGTCGAAGCCGGTGCCCGCTACAGTGTCGCCGCCGCCATGCTTGTAGTCGTCATAGTCGCGGTAGACGATATTGCCGAGCACGTCCCAGTTCTCGTTGATCCGATAGGCGCCGGTGGCGCTGGTGGTCCAGCCTTCGCCGTTGGTTTCGTAGCGCCCGGTCGCGGATGCCGCCCAGGTCTCGTCCGGCTTGAGGAAATCCTGCGCATCCTTGGTGTCGAAAAATACGACGCCGCCGATCGCCCCGGAGCCATAGGTGTTGGCGACCGGGCCGCGGATCACATCGACGGATTTGATCAATTCCGGATCGATGTAGAAGGTCGATTGCGTACCGTGATCCGAGCGCTGGAAATTCTGGCGGGCACCGTCGACGATGACGGAGACGCGGCCGAAATCCTGCAGGCCGCGGATGTTGATGCTGGAGCTGACACGCCTTGCGTCGGCCTGGACGGCGACACCCGGCACACCGAACAGCATTTCGTTGGGCGTGGTCGCCATGCGGCGCTCGAGCTGTTCCTCGTCGACATGGCTGGCTGAAGCAAGCGACTCGATCGCCGTCTCGCCGGTACGGCTGAGGATCAGGATCTTGTCGAGCAGTGTGGTACCCGCCGGGGCCGGCTTTACCTTTTCGGGCTGTTGAGACGGGTCAGTCTGCTGCTGGTCGGCTGCCGGTTGGGCGACCTGCTGGGCGCCGGCCGGTGTGGCGAGCAGCGGGATCGCCGCCGTGCCGGCCAGCAACGCGGCCATTTTGCTTGTCATAGAACAATGTGTCAGGCCGCTGCCCGCCAGCCGTCTCCAATTCGCCAACCCCATGCTGCAACTCCAAGAATCCATGTTCGATGCTGGCTGGCTTGGGGCTCGCTGGCATTTTTCATCGCGTCCGGCGTCTTAAATGTTGACTCATTTACTCCGGTATTGCACTGCTAGATAACATGATCATTCGAGTCAAGAATTGAATCGGCATTTCACGCAGGCGCCGAGCCAGATGCCAGGCACAGGAAAGGGATCGAACCCATGAACACGCACAATCCCAGCGACTTTCGCTATCGCGTCCGCCGTTCCGACGAAAATTCCGTCCGTTTCGACCGGGTCCAATCGGCCGTGAGAATGCTGTCCAGCAACACGCTGTTCCAGGGGGAGCACGAGATCGGCATCGAGCATCATGGTGCGCTGTACCGGCTGAAGATCACCCGGCAGGGCAAGCTCATCCTCAACAAGTAGGTGGTAGAAATGGACCAGCGCGTAAAACCCGCCCCGCACGAGATCCGGCGGGCACGGGCAGACAATCCGAAAATGCGCGAGCGCGACCTCGCCGCCCAGCTCGGTATTTCGGAGGCCGAACTGGTCGCCGCGCATTGCGGCGACGGCGTCGTGCGCGTCGAGCCGCATGTCAACGACCTTTTGACTGGCCTCGAAGCTGTCGGTGAGGTGATGGCGCTGACCCGCAACGAAAGCGCGGTGCACGAGAAGATCGGCGTCTACGACAAGGTCGTCACCGGCAATCACAATGCCATGGTGCTCGGCGAGAATATCGACCTGCGTATTTTCCCAAAAGTCTGGTCGCACGGCTTTGCCGTGGAAAAGCGCGATGGCGCCGACATCCGCCGCAGCCTGCAGTTCTTCGACACCGCAGGCGAGGCGGTACACAAGGTGCATCTCAGGCCAGCCTCCAACCTCTACGCCTATCAGAAACTGGTGGCCGGGCTGGAATCGCCGAACCAGGAGCCGACGGTGGCGATTTCAGCGGGCACGGCTGACGAGACCGAGACTGCGGACAACCCGGCGAGCATCGACGATCTGCGCGACCGCTGGAGCCAGCTGACCGACGTGCACCAGTTCTTCGGCATGCTGAAGACACTGAAGATCAGCCGCCGACAGGCGGTGCGAATGGTCGGCCAGGACTACGCTTGGCTGGTCGACAAGGATGCGGTGAACGCCATGTTCAACCACGCCGCTGCTGGCGCCATGCCGATCATGTGCTTTGTCGGCAATCGCGGCTGCATCCAGATCCATTCCGGCCCCGTCGCCTCGATCAAGCCGATGGGACCATGGCTCAACGTGCTCGACCAGACCTTCCATCTGCACCTGCGGACCGACCACATCGATGAGGTCTGGGCCGTGCGCAAGCCGACCAAGGACGGCTATGTCACGTCGCTCGAAGTCTATGGCGCCGACGGCAAGATGATCATCCAGTTCTTCGGTAAGCGGCATGAAGGCGAAAGCGAGCGCGAAGACTGGCGCTTTCTGGCCGAAAACCTGCCGCGTATCCCAAGCCCGACCGCAGCCTGAGGAAAACGACGATGGTTCTTTTCTCCAGGCTGGCATCGGTCTCCAGGTCGGCGCCTGGTCCTGCGGCCGCTGTTTTCCTGGCCTTCGCCGCGCTGATGCCGGCTCAAGCCGCCGAGGGCATCGCGACTTTCGCCGACCGCTCGAGGATCGTGGCCATTGGTGGCTCGATCACCGAGATCGTCTATGCGCTCGGTGAACAGGATCGCCTTGTCGCGCGCGATTCGACCAGCCGCTATCCGCAAGCGGCGGTGGAACTGCCTGATGTCGGCTACATGCGCCAGCTGTCGCCGGAGGGTGTGCTGTCGGTCAATCCGTCGGGCATATTGGCGCTGCACGGCAGCGGACCGAAGGAAGCCGTCGACGTGCTGAAGAAATCGAGCATCCCGTTCATCGAGGTGCCCGAGCGCTATGACAATCAAGGCATTCTCGAAAAGATCCAGATCGTCGGCAAGGCCCTCGGCGTCGGCGCCAAGGCCGATGCCTTGGCCGCCGAGATAGACGCCAAGCTGAAGGCAGCTGAAAAGCAGACCGCCTCGATCAAGGAGCGCAGGCGCATCCTGTTCGTGCTGTCGATGCAGGGCGGCAGGCTGCTTTCCGCCGGCAGCGACACCGCCGCCGACGGCATCATCAAGCTTTCGGGCGGCATCAACGCCATCGACGGCTTTGCCGGCTACAAGCAATTGTCGGACGAGGCCGTCATCACCGCCAGGCCCGACGTGATCCTGATGATGAACAATGCCGGACCGGCCACCGCGGATGACGAACTGTTTTCGAACCCTGCCGTGGCTTCGACGCCGGCGGGTGCCGCCCGCAAGCTGATCCGCATGGACGGCGGCTATCTGCTCGGCTTCGGCCCGCGCACGGCCGACGCCATCCACGACCTTGCCGTCTTGCTCTATGGCGGCCAGGTCACGGATTGAGCGCGATGGCCGATCATTCGATCGCCGGTGCGGCGGGCATCATGGCGACGGCAGCCGAGGGTGACCGTTCGCGGCGCGCCCGCCTCGTCGTCGTGCTGCTCTGCGTCGGGTTGACTATCGCCGTGCTGTTGTCGCTGACCTCCGGCGCATCCGATGCCTCGGCCATCGGCGTCATGCACGACTGGCTGTTCGGCGCGTTGCCCGGCGACGCGGCATTGAGCGCCCGCGACCGCCTGATCATCCATGACATCCGTCTGCCGCGCATCATTATGGGCGTGCTGATCGGCGCATCGCTTGCTGTCTCCGGTGCCGTCATGCAGGGGTTGTTCCGCAATCCGCTGGCCGACCCCGGCCTGATCGGGGTTTCGGCCGGATCGAGCCTCGGTGCGGTCGCCGTCATCGTGCTTGGCTCGACCATGCTGGCGCCGCTGACTACGGCGCTCGGCACGCTGGCTTTGCCGCTGGCTGCGTTCTGCGGCGGGCTGGCGACGACATTGCTGCTCTATCAGGTCGCGACACGGCAAGGCCAGACCTCGGTCGCCACCATGCTGCTCGCCGGCATCGCGCTGGCGGCGCTTGCCATGGCGCTGACCGGCATCCTGATCTTCATGGCCGACGACCGGCAGTTGCGCGACCTGACCTTTTGGCAGCTCGGCTCGCTGGGCGGCGCAACCTGGCAGAAGATCGGCTCGGTCGGGCCGGTCATCGTGCTGGCGCTGGCGGCAATGCCGTTCCTGGCGCGCGGCCTCAACGCGCTGGCGCTCGGCGAGGCCACGGCCGGCCATCTCGGCATTCCGGTGCAGCGGCTGAAATACACCGCGATCGTCGGCGTCTCGGCAGCGGTCGGCGCGTCGGTCGCCGTCAGCGGCGGCATCGGTTTCGTCGGCATCGTCGTGCCGCATCTGCTGCGTCTGCTGATCGGCCCCGATAACCGTTACCTGCTGCCGGCATCGGCCCTGCTTGGTGCGGCGCTGCTGCTTTTGGCCGACGCCGTCGCCCGCACCATCGTCGCGCCGGCCGAATTGCCGATCGGCATCGTCACCGCTGTCGCCGGCGCACCGTTCTTCCTGTGGATACTGCTGCGCAAGCGCGGCGTCATCGACCTGTGAAAGTTTGCCTATGATCGAAGCGCGCGATGTCTCGGTGGCGATCGGCGGCAAGCGCATTGTCGCCAATGTCGATTTCGAGGCGCGGCCCGGCGAAATCGCGGCCATCGTCGGCCCCAACGGTTCGGGCAAGACGACCTTCCTCAGAGCACTGTCCGGCGATCTTGGCTATTCGGGAGAGGTCACCGTCAACGGCCGCAATCTATCGGCGATGAAGCCGATCGAAGCGGCGACGCTGCGCGCCGTGCTGCCGCAGGCGACGACGCTGTCCTTCCCGTTCACCGTGCGTGAGATCGTCAGGCTAGGCCTGGTCGGCGGGCGCTCCGGCGCGTTGCCCGGCGAGGACCAGCGCCTGCCCGCACCGGCGCTGGCGCGCGTCGACCTCGAGGGTTTTGCCGGCCGCTTCTACCAGGAGCTGTCCGGCGGCGAGCAGCAGCGCGTGCAGCTTGCCCGCGTTCTGTGCCAGGTGTGGGAGCCGGTGCTCGACGGCAAGCCGCGCTATTTGTTCCTCGATGAGCCGGTGTCCAGCCTCGACATCAAACACCAGCTGATCATCATGGACATCGCGTGCGATTTCGCCAGACGCGGCGGCGGCGTGGTCGCCATCCTGCACGACCTCAATTTGACGGCGATGTATGCCGACCGGATTTTCGTCATGCATCGCGGCAGGCTCGCCGCTACAGGTTCGCCGCAACAGGTGCTCAGCGACGAGCTGATCGAAAAGGTCTTCGATTGCCGGCTGAAGGTCGGTGTGTTGCCGGCCGCAAACATGCCGTTCGTATTGCCGCAGTCGGTCTGTTGATATCCAGGTGATGCCGGCCCGCAAATGGCGGTTTCCTGCGCTTCCGGCCTTCGCCGGCCGAAGCATTCATGAGAGGCGCGGCAGTTAAGGCTATGGCCGGCGCAGGCCGGTACTCACGTACCCAAACGTACGCTCCGTTCCGGTTCTCGGAACCCACCATTTTCGGCTCGGCCTGACCTGAATCTCAACAGACCTCACCAACTGAGATGCGACCAGAAATCAGGCGGCCGGCGCCCTTTGCACCAGCATGTCGATGCCGAGCAGGTGCCGCACATTCGGGCGCGCCGCCACCAGATCGGCGATCGTGTAGCGCGACAGCACGGCGAAGAAGGCGTTGAGCGCTTCGCGCAATGCCGAATTCAGCGCGCAGCTATCGACCAGCGGACATTCGGCGGCGTCGTTCTCGAAGCACTCGGCCATGGCAAAGCTTTCCTCCGTTACCCGCACGACATCGAACAGGCTGATTGATTCGGCCGCGCGGCCGAGCCTGACGCCGCCATTCCTGCCGCGCACCGTTTCGATCAGGCCGTTTTCGACCAGCGGCTGCAGGATCTTGAACAGGAAAAGTTCCGATACCGAATAGGCGGCGGCGATCTCGGGGATGCGGCTCAACCGCTCGGTGTTGGCGGCGCAATACATCAGAATGCGCATGGCGTAGTTGGTCTGACGGGTAAGCCGCATTGTGTCCTCACATAACAGTGGTTGGCGTCAATATGGCCTATAGTTTGGAACAATTCCAGACTGGCGCTGCATAATAGATGAATTCCGGCGTCAAGTTTGCGTGCACGATTGCGCGCACCGGAACCAGCGGCGCGCTTTCTGGGGCAGGCGACACTAGATAAGTTCGCATACACGATCAGGAGCGGCCCCATCATGTCACGACCAGCCCCGGTATTTGCATCCGTCGTGTCCGTCCGGTTCGACGCCGATGCCGACGCCAAGCTTTCGGCGCTCAGGCGCACCAAGTTCGTTGCCGCCGCAGCGCTTGCGTTTTGCGTGCTGGTCTTTGCGGTGGCGAAATCGCTCGAGAGCCGGCATGCGTGGTTGGGCTTCGTCGCCGCTTTCGCCGAGGCGGCGACGATCGGCGGCCTGGCGGACTGGTATGCGGTGGTGGCGCTGTTTCGGCGGCCGCTTGGCCTGCCGATCCCGCATACGGCCATCATCCCGGAAAACCAGAATCGCATCGCCGACAATCTCGGCCGCTTCATCGAGGTGAATTTCCTGGCGCCGGAACCGGTGCGCGAAAAGCTCGCCGAGGTCGACTTTTCCGCGCTGGTCGCGGACTGGCTGGCCGACCCGAACCGCGCCGCCGATTTGTCGCGCTTCGTCGGCCGGCTGGTGCCGCAGACGCTGGCGGCGGTCGAGCAATCCGGACTGCGCGGCTTCGTCACCAGCCGTATGCTGGAGCAGATCGAAAAGGTGCCGCTGGCGCCGCTCGCCGCCGAGCTGCTGTCGGCGCTGACTGACGATCGCCGTCACCAGAAATTATTCGACGAGTTCACCAAGGTGGTCGGCCGCTTCCTGAGCGACGAGCAGGCGCTGGCGACGATGCGCGAGAAGATCCGCGAGGAACTGCCGTCGCTGTTCAACCTGTTTCGCGCCGACGCCTATCTGTTGAAGAAGATCATTGCGTCGGCCGGCTCGCTGCTCGATGAGGTGCGGGCCGATCCGCACCATCCGATGCGAGCCGAATTCGACCTTTTCGTCGAAACCTTCGTCGAGCGGTTGAGGACATCCAAACAATATGCCAGGCGCGCTGAAAAGCTGAAGCGCGATTTCCTTGCCCGGCCAGAGCTCAGCGCGCTGGCCGGCGATATGTGGGACAGCCTGCGGCTGTTCATCGAACAGGACGCCAAGGCGCCGAATTCGATGATCCGCGACCATCTCGCCACCATGTTCGTCGAGGTCGGCCGCCATCTTGCCGACGACGCGCAGATCAGGGCCGACATGAACCAGGGGTTCATCGTGGCGCTGGCGTCCTTCGTCGAAAGCCAGAAGAGCGGCGTGTCGAAGTTCATCGCCGACCAGGTCAAGCGCTGGGACCTCGCGCAACTGACAAGGCTTATCGAAATGAACATCGGCAAGGACCTGCAATATATCCGCTTCAACGGCATGATCATCGGTGGCCTTGCCGGGCTCGTGCTCTACACTGCCGAACGGCTGTTTCTTGTCGGCTGACTCGTCCGAATGGACCGCTGAGCTTCGCTGCACTATCTTCCGTGCAGTGGCGGCGTTCACGGCAACAAGGGGAGAGAACCAGCATGGCAAAACGACCGGAGTCCGAGTCCTTCATCGACATGTTCGGCAAGTTCGGCCGCGACCTGAAGCTGCCGAATGTCGACGTCGAGGCGATCCTCGCCCACCACGCCAAGAACCTGGAAGCGCTGGAGAAGTCGGCACGGGCGAGCGCCGCTGGAGCCTCGGCGCTGTTGTCAAGGCAACGCGAGATGCTGCAGGACACGCTGCGCGAAATCACCGACATGGCACAAAGCTACAGAGCGCCCGGCAATCCGCAGGAAATGATGCAGAAGCAGGCGGCGTTCGCCAGGAAATCCTTCGAGACCGCGCTGAAGAATGCCGGCGAGATGGCCGAACTGGCGAGGGCGTCCGGCACCGAATCGATCGAAATCCTGCGCAGCCGCATCAAGGAGGCGATGGAGGAGATCCGCGCCGGCCACGACAAGAGGTAGCTGTTCCCCGGCAGCACACTTGCCGGCGGCGAAGACTGGCGGTTCGCGGGCCGAAGATTATGCGCTGGAATCGCATTGGCGAATTGACAGGGGCGGCCCGTCGTGGTCCGGAACAGGCAAGCGATCGGGAAAGCAGGAATGACGCAGATACGGCCGAGGACGCCGCCGACCTTCGAGCAACTCAGGGCGATGGCCGGGCAGGAGTTGGGCGTTTCGGACTGGACGCTGGTCGATCAGCACCGCATCGACCAGTTTGCCGAATGCACGGGCGATCATCAATGGATCCATGTCGATCCCGAGCGGGCGAAGCGGCAAAGCCCGTTCCGCACCACGATCGCGCATGGCTATCTGACCCTGTCGATCATCGGCGCGCTGGCGCTCGAGATGGGGATCGTACCCGAAAACACGCAGGCCGCGTTCAACTACGGTTTCGACAAAGTGCGCTTCGTGGCGCCGGTCAGGGTCGGCTCGCGTATCAGGCTGCGCACCACGCTGTTGTCGATGGAAGACAAAGGTCCGGGGCAATATCTAATGAAGGCCGCCAATACGGTCGAGATCGAAGGCGAGCAGAGGCCGGCGCTGACCGCCGAGACGCTCGTCATGCTTTATGCACGCCGCAAGCGGGCAGGGGCCTGAGAGCACAGCCTCAGGCCAGCAGGGTTCCGGCAGCGCGAATCAACGCGACATCGCCTGTTCAAGCGCCCTGAAAATCCGGTCATCTCCGGACTGCGCGACGTTGAAGCGCATGAAACGGCTGGCCGACCGGGACAGGCTGAACGCATTGCCGGGCGCAAGCACGACGTTGGCCGACAAAGCGTGACGGGCGACGTCCGCGGCATCTATTCCCTCCGGCAGCCTGCACCATAAAAACATGCCGGCCGGCTGATCTATCCACGGCACGATGCTGATTGCCCTGAGCCGGGTGCCGGTTTCTTCCATGGCGCGCGAGAGCCGCGCGCGCAGCAGATCGACGTGCTTGCGATAGAGGCCGTCCTTCAGCAGCGTCAGCACCAGTTCGGATGCAAGTCGCCCGCTGCCAAAGGACGTGGCGATCTTGAGATCGGCCAATCCTTCCATCCAGTCGCGAGGAGCGGCGATGAAGCCGCAGCGCACCGATGCCGACAGCGTCTTGGAAAAGCTTCCGATATGGATGACCCTGCTGAGGCCGTCGAAGGCCGCCAGCCTGGGCGCGGACGTGTGTTCGAAATCGGCGAAGATATCGTCCTCGATGATCGTCAGCCCCGACTGGTCGGCGAGCTTCAGCACCCGATGGGCAACGACCGGGGACAATATCGCGCCGGTCGGATTATGGAGCGCCGAATTGGTGATGTAGAGGCGCGGCCGGTGCTCGTTCAGCGCCTGCGCGAACAGTTCGATGTCCGGCCCCGAGCGCGTGTAGGGGACGCTGATCACCTTGGCCCGATGGGCGCGCAACAGGGCATGGAAGTTGAAATAGCAGGGATCGTCGACCAACACCGTGTCACCCGGTTCGAGCAGGAACCGGCACAGCAGGTCGATCGCCTGAGTGCCCGATTCCGTCAGCATGATCTGGTCCGGGGAGGCTTCGATGCCGTGCTCGGCCATGCGCCGCGCCAGCAGATGGCGTAGCGCCGGCAAGCCGAGCGGCGTGCCGTAGTCGGTCAGCGCGGCGTCGTCGGCGCGGGCCGTCGTCCGCAGTGCCCGGCGCAATCCAGCCTCGGGCATCCATGTTGCCGGCAGCCAGCCGCAACCCGGTTTCAGGACGCCGTCGCCGGCTTCCAGCGATTGGCGCGAGACCCAGAGCGGGTCGACGGCACGGTCAAGCCTGGGGCCGATCTCGGCCAGCGACAACGGAGCCAACGGTCCGGCGGCATAGAAACCCGAGCCCGGCCGCGAGCGGATCATGCCTTCCGCCGCAAGACGCTCATAGGCTTCGACCACGGTGGATTTGGAAACCTGCATGGCCTTCGCAAACGCCCGGATCGAAGGCAGCCGCGTTCCCGGCGTCAGGCTGCGCGCGGCGATCCTGTGCCTGATCGTCACCATGACGCTTTCGACAAGCGTCCGGCTGCCTTCATCAGTTGTCGTCTGCTCATCCATCCGTACTGCTCGCCCTACCATGACGGTTTTGTCAAACTGTACCTGATTGTCTCTGGCGGAGCCAGACGCCCGGCCCGATAGAGGGCGAAATCAGCGGGGCATCGATGGACAAGGCGGCGAGTAGTTGGGCGGCGAGTAGTTGGGCGGCGAGTGGTTGGGCGGCGAGTGGCTGGGTCAACGGGTTCATAGGCGTGCTGATCTTCAGCGGTTCGCTTCCGGCGACGCGCGTGGCGGTGATGGATTTCGATCCGGTGTTCGTAACGGTCGCCCGTGCGGCTTCGGCGGGCATCCTCGGCCTGGCGCTGCTGCTCGTTTTTCGTCAGAAGCGCCCGGAGCGGCGAGATCTGTTCCCGCTGGCGATCGTGGCGCTTGGCGTCGTGGTCGGTTTTCCCCTGCTGACGGCGCTGGCGCTCAAGCACATCACGTCGGCTCACTCCATCATTTTCGTCGGCCTGTTGCCGTTGGCGACCGCGATCTTCGGTGTGGTTCGAGGCGGCGATCGCCCGAAGCCGGCGTTCTGGCTGTTCTCGTGCCTCGGCAGCGCCCTTGTCGCCGGTTTCGCAGTCACGCAAGGCCTGTCGGTCTCGCCGCTCGGCGACATCTTGATGCTGGCCGCCATCATCGTGTGCGGATTGGGCTATGCCGAAGGAGCGGCGCTGTCGCGCAAACTCGGCGGTTGGCAGGTGATTTCGTGGGCGCTGGTGCTGTCGCTGCCCCTCATGCTGGCGCTGACGTTCATCACCATGCCGCCGTCGCTCGAAAGTGCCGGCAGGGGCGCATGGATTGGTCTGGCCTATGTCTCGCTGTTCAGCATGCTGATCGGTTTCGTGTTCTGGTATCGCGGCCTGGCGCAAGGCGGCATCGCCGCGGTCGGGCAGTTGCAACTGCTGCAGCCCTTCTTCGGCCTGGGGCTGGCGGCAGCGCTGCTGCATGAGCAGGTCAGTCCCGCCATGATCGCCGTCACCGCCGCCGTCGTGCTTTGCGTCGTCGGTGCCAAGAGATATGCGAGATAGGTGCGCCGGCTGCCGGAGTTGCATGCGAACCGGGTGGAATCCTCAAGGATGCTTGGCAACGATATCAGTTCGCCCGGCAGTGGCGCGGGCTGAAAATACCGCAAGGATCAGCGCCATCAGCACCAGGCCCGTCGCCACCTGGAAGGTGACCTGCATCCCTCGTGCCGCTGCCGCAGGTGCCAACACTGCCAAGCCAGTGCCTTCCCCAGCCGATGCGAAGGCAAACACTGCGCCCATCACGGACGCACCGGTGATCAGGCCGAGATTGCGCGACAGATTGAGCAGGCCGGAGACGACGCCGCGCTGGTCGGATGCGACGCCCGTCATCACGGCCGAATTGTTGGAGGTCTGAAACAGGCTGTAGCCGGTGCAGACGATGATGATCGGCACGACATAGCCGGCAATACCGAATTCCGCCCGCGACAGAGCAAAGGTGCCAATAGCGAGATCGAACAGGCCGACGATCATGATCCGGTTCGCCCCGAAACGATCGACCAGGCGTCCGGCCGGCAGCGCCGCCAATGCGGTAACCAGAGGGCCGGTCGACAGAACCAGCCCGACCATGGCTGCGTCCAGCCCGAGCGCGCGCGACAGATAGAATGGTGCGACCACCAGCGTCGCCATCATCACCGTGGCGACGATCAGGTTCATGGCGAGGCTTGCGTTCAACGCCTGGTCGCGGAACCTCGCAGGTTGGATCAAAGGGTTCTGGACCCTTGTCTGCGCAATGACAAACAGCAGGCCAGCCACGGTTGCGGCAATCAGCAAGCCGACATTGAGAGAACCAAAACTGCCACGCCCAAGGGTCATGGCGAGCGCATAGGCGGCTAGCGTCAGCGCGAGCAAAGCCGTGCCGATCCCGTCGAAACCGCGCCGACCTGGCGTCTTTTTTCCGGCCGACAGGAAGCGCCAGGCAAGCGCAAAGGCCAGCACCCCCAACGGCAGATTGATGAGGAAGATCGCGCGCCAGCCGAGGCCGGCAATCAACAGTCCGCCAAGCGAGGGGCCAAGCGTGGTGCCGATCGCCGACATGGCGCCGAGCAGGCCCATGACGCTGCCGGTTTTATCCCGGGGAACCGCGTCGGCGACAAAGGCCAGCGTCAGAGCCATCATAATGGCCGCGCCGAGCCCCTGTGCCGCCCGTGCGGCGATCAGCAGCCAGAGCGTCGGCGCGAGCCCGCAAAGCACCGATGCGAAGGTGAACAGGGCAATGCCGCCGAGCAATAGCGGGCGGCGGCCGAATATATCGGCGAGCCGCCCGGCGCTTACGATCAAGGTGGTGATGGCGAGCAGATAGGCCAGGACGACCCATTGCACGAGCTGGAACGATGCGTCGAACGCCTGCATCAGCGATGGCAGCCCGACGCTGGCGATGCTGGTGGCGAGCGACGACAGCAGCGTTGAAAGCGACAGGCTTGCCAATGCCCATCGGGTCGAGCGTGCGCTCACCGGGGCAACTTCGTCCCAGGTCTTTTCAGCGGTCGATGCCAAGGTGAACTCCTTTGCCGGCAGCCCCCAATCGGAGCTGTCGGACGCTATTCCCTCGCATGATGTGGCGGAAGGCGCAGTATTTGCATCTTATTCGTGCATGAAACGCCACATCGCGGCCGAGCTGTGCTACGGTCCTTCCATGTCGTCGCCAGATCTCAATCTGCTTGTCGCCCTCGATGTGCTGCTGACCGAGGGCAGTGTGGCGCGCGCGGCCGGGCGGCTGCGCCTCAGTCCCTCGGCGATGAGCCGGACGTTGGCGCGGTTGCGCCAGGCGACAGGCGACCCATTGTTGGTCCGGGCCGGCCGTGGCCTGGTTGCGACGCCGCGCGCGCTCGAATTGCAGCAACAGGTAGGCCGAGTCGTTCAGGATGCGGAAGCGCTGCTGCGCCCGGCCAAGCTCCTCGACCTCTCTGCTCTCGACAAGGTCTTCACGCTGCGCGCCAACGAAAGTTTCGTCGAGGAGTTCGCACCGCGTCTTCTGACCCGTGTCGAAGCGGATGCACCTGGCGTGCGGCTGCGTTTTGCGCCGAAATCCGACAAGAACGACATGTCGTTGCGTGACGCGGCGGTTGATCTCGAAATCGGGGTTGCCAGTGAAACGAGCCCCGAAATGCGCATTCAGGCGCTGTTTCGCGACCGCTTCATCGGTGCGGTGCGAACGGGTCACAGGCTGGGCGAGGGCCCAATGACGCCGGAACGCTATGCGGCCGGCCGCCACATCAGCGTTTCGCGGCGTGGCCGCGAAAAGGGCCCGATCGACGAGGCCTTGAAACTGCTCGGTCTCCAGCGGACGATCGTGTGCATGGTTTCCAGCTTCTCGGCCACGCTCGCCATGGCGCGCGCCTCCGATCTGATCGCCAGCGTCCCCGAACGGCACACGCTGGGCGCGCGCACGGGCATGTACAGCTTCCCGTTGCCGGTCGATATCGAGGAGGTCACCATTTCGATGCTGTGGCATCCGCGACTCGATGCCGATCCGGCACAACGCTGGCTGCGAGCCTGCGTGCGGGAGGTCTGCGCGTCGTTTCGCTGATCCAGACTCAGGGCGTGATCTAGAATCTGGTCACCACGCCGATGCCTATGCCTTCGAAGCCGCCCATCGCCATCAATGCGGCCGGCGCCTCTTCGAGGCTGATCTTCTTGCCGACCAGCAGTTCGGGTTTCAGCTTGCCGGTGCGGATCATCTCCATCATCGCCTGGTAGCGGAAGGCCTGCATGCCGTGGCTGCCGCGGATTTCGAGCTCGAATGCGATCACCTTGTCCATCGGTATCTGCGGCCTGGCATGGTCGCCGAGCATCAGGCCGACCTGCACGTGGCGGCCGCGGCGGCGCAGGTTTGCGATCGAGTTGAACGAGGTACTGGGGTGGCCGAGCGCGTCCATCGACATGTGCGCGCCGCCATTGGTGATCTGCTTGACCGCCTTGACCACGTTCGGCGTCTTTGCCGCGTTGATCGTCGCCACCGCGCCGATCTTTTTGGCAAAGTCCAGCTTCTCGTCGGTGAGGTCGATGGCGACGACATTGGCGCCCATGGCGCTGGCGATCATGATCGCCGACAGGCCGACGCCGCCGCAGCCGTGCACCGCCACCCATTCGCCGGGCGTCACCCGGCCCTGGTCGACGATGGCGCGGAACGAGGTGACGAACCTGCAGCCGAGGCTGGCGGCGGTGGCGAATTCCATCTCATCGGGCAAGCGCACGAGATTGGTGTCGGCATGGTCGATGGCGACATATTCGGCGAACGAACCCCAGGCAGTGAAGCCGGGCTGGAATTGGTGCTCGCACACCTGGTGATTGCCCGAGGTGCATTCGAAGCAGCGGCCGCAGCCGACGGCAAACGGCACGGTGACGCGCTCGCCGCCCTTCCAGCGGGTCACCTGGTTGCCTGCGGAGACCACGACGCCGGCCAGTTCGTGGCCCGGCACATGCGGCAGGCGGATGCCGTCGTCGTGGCCCATCCAGCCATGCCAGTCGCTGCGGCAGAGGCCGGTCGCCTCCACCTTGATGACGACGCCTTCCGGTGCCGGCTCCGGATCGGGAACGGTCTGGATCGTTGGCGTTTCGCCGAACTTTTCGAAGACGACGGCTTTCATCGGCAGTTCCTCATCACTTCATGCAATTTGCGGTCTATTCGGCATCGATCTGGTTCTCAGGCGCGGCCTTCTGGAACGCCGGCAGCGCCATGCAGGCGGCATTGATGCGCGAGATCGTCGGGTAGGGCGTCATGTCGACGCCGAAGCGGGCATTGCTGGTGACCTGTGCGACCAGGCAGATGTCGGCCAGCCCCGGCGTGTCGCCATGGCAGAATGTCTTGGTCTCGGGCGAGGAAGCCAGAATCTTTTCAAGCGGCTGGAAGCCTTCGTTGACCCAGTGCCGGAACCAGTTGACGACATCCTGGTCGCCGGCGCCGAACAGTGTGCGCAGCGAGGTCAGCACGCGCAGATTGTTCACCGGATGGATGTCGCAGGCGATCATCTGCGCCAGCATCCTGACGCGGGCGCGGCCAGGCGCATCCTTGGGCAGCAGCGGCGGCTCAGGCGTGGTCTCGTCGAAATATTCGATGATCGCCAGCGATTGCGTCAGCAGCGTGCCGTCGTCCAGGACCAGTGCCGGCACCAGCCCTTGCGGATTGACCGCGAGGTAGGCGGGTTCGAGATGCTCGCCGTGGCGCAAATGATGCGGCACGTAGTCGTAGGACAGGCCCTTCATCTCCAGCGCGATCCGCACCCGGTAAGAGGTCGAGGAGCGGTAGTAGTTATGGAGGACGATGTCGCTCATCGGATCGGTTGGCCGATGGTCAGTTCGATTTCGCCGATGCCGTCGACGCCACCGGTGATCTTTTCGCCCGGCCCGACGGCGCCGACGCCAGCCGGTGTTCCGGTGAAGATCAGGTCGCCGGGCTTAAGCTCTAGCGCCTCGCTGCAAATCGAGACGATGTCGGGAACCGGCCAGATCAGTTCGGCAAGGTCGCCGTCCTGCCTGATCTCGCCGTCGACCGCGAGCCAGATGCAGCCCTTTTCGGGATGACCGGATTTTTGCGCCGGGACCAGCGGGCCGCAGGGCGCTGAACGGTCGAAGGCTTTCGACCAGTCCCACGGCCTTGCCGCCTTTTTCGCCTCGTCCTGAAGGTCGCGGCGAGTCAGGTCGACGCCGACGCCGTAGCCCCAGACATGGTCCAGCGCGCGCTCGCGCGGGATGCGAAAGCCGGCTCTGCCGATCGCGACGACCAGCTCGATTTCGTGATGCAGGTTTTGGGTCAGTGGCGGGTAGGGGATCGTGGTGCCCGAACCGACCACCGAGTCGACCACTGCGTCGCCTGGTTTGGTGAAGAAGAAGGGAGGGTCGCGCTCGTCATTGCCGAGCTCGCGGGCATGGGCTGCGTAGTTGCGGCCAACGCAGAAGATCCGGCGCACCGCAAAACGCTCCGGCGAGCCGGCCACGGCCACCGACGGGGTTGCGGGCAAGGGAAGGACGAAGCCGGTCATGCACTGTCTCTGTTTCAGTGGATATGTCGCCGGCACATTCGACCGATTTGGCCGGTCGGGCAAGGCATTGCATCGCGCAAAGGCTAGGCCTGCCGCACGGTGCCGCGGAAATCGCCGGTACATTTTGCTCTGCCGGCCAGATGGCAATGTACCATTTGGGAATAAGCCGGCCACGGCGCGAAGCGCCTGCCGCCAACGCCTGAGACTGTCGACCGTTGGTTTCGGGGAACGGACGTGACAGCCCCTTTCGGTCCGTCCTGTGCTTCGGGCGTGTCGTTATCTCGCACTTGCACAAAGTTCTGGTGCGCTGCAATATAGCTGGAGGAATGCGGCCTCCAGCCCGCCTTTCGCAGGTTCAATGAAGGGACCGGCATGACGGACATTTCCGCGACGCGTCTTGTCGTATCCAGGCCTGTGGCCGACAGCTCGGCAAGAACCAGGCTTGCCTATCTCGACGGCTGGCGCGGCCTGTCGATCGCGCTGGTGCTGATCGGCCATTTCTTCCCCGTTCCCGGCATCAATCTCGGCGTCCTGGGCGTCGAATTCTTCTTCGTGCTCAGCGGCCGGCTGATGGCCGAGATCCTGTTTGTCGAATACTATCCGCTGAAGAAATTCTTCAAGCGCCGGTTCTCCCGCATCTACCCGGCACTACTCATCTTCGTCGTCGCCGCGATGGTTGCCTTGTCCGGCACATTCATCGCCTTCAAATGGAAGGCGGCGCTGACGGCGCTGACGTTCACCTACAACTATGCCGGAATTCTCGTCACCCGCGCCGGCGCGCTCGACCATATCTGGTCGCTCTGCGTCGAAGAGCACGCCTATATCATCCTGGCGCTGATCAGCGTCGTCGTCTCGGGGCGGTCCCGGGTCATCATGTTGCTCGGTGCATTGTCGGTGCTGGCCATGGCAAACGGCGCCATCTCCTACTGGGTGCTCGCAATAGGCTACGAGGGCACCTATTGGCGCACCGACGTGCACATCGCCTCGATCCTGCTGTCGGCGGTGATATGCCTGCTCAAGGCCGACGACAGGCTGCCGGCGCTGCTCAAGGGGCCGCATGTCGCCCCGGCGGCCTCAGTAGTGGCTGTGCTCCTTTTCATGGCTGCCGTGCCAACCCCGATCCACTATCTGGTCGCGGTGCCGCTGTTGGCACTCGCCGTCAATTTGCTCGACTTCAGCAGCCGGTATCTGACCGGGTTTCTATCGTCCCTGCCGATGACGATGCTGGGGCTGTGGTCGTATTCGCTCTATCTTTGGCAGCAGCCCTTTTATCAAATCGTCGACATAAAAGGCAGTTCGCCGTGGTTGATGCTTGCGGCGGCGTTCGCTTGCGCGCTGTGCGGCTACTACATCATCGAAAAGCCGGCCCGCTCCTGGCTGAACCGCAATTGGTAGGGCGAACGGCGCCCGCCGTTCAGCCGGCGATCCGTCTTGCATAATACCGCACGGCTTTCCTGCCGCCGTGGATTACCGCGTCGCCCACTTCCGCAAAGCCGAGTGCGGCATGGAAGGCGTCCGAAGCCGGATTGGGTGGCTCGGCATTGACTTCGCAGGTGACGATCGCCTGGCCCGCGCGTGACGCCTGCTCGAACAGATCCTCATACAGCCGGCGGGCATGGCCGCGGCCGCGCGCTTTGGCGCCGACCACGACGCGGTCGACGTAGACGAACCGCGGATAGCGCTCGCGAAACCACAGGAAGTTGGGGCTGTCGTAGCTCGCGTCCTGGTCGAAGGTCATGATGAAGGCTTCGAGTGCACCGATGCGGCGCGTGTAAAACGCTTCGCCGAGCAGGAAGGACAGGCGCTCAGGTTCGAGCCATGATAATTCCGCAGCGTGCTCGTTGTTGAGCGCGAGGATGGCGGGCTCATCCTGCGGCGAAACCCGTTCGATCGGCAAACGCATTTCGATCATGTTTTTTCTTCGATCTTCCAGGATCATGTCCGGGCAGCGGCGATGGTCGCCGCCACCAGCGCCTCGTCGGTCACGGTGTTGCGGTATTCGCGGTCGAGGTCGGTGCCGCCCATGCCGACTTTCGGGTTGCGGTAGCGCATGGCACTCGGCACGTCCTTGAGCGCGGCGAAGTGCATTTCGCTCAACCCGGTTTTCCTCCGCACCTTGCTGATGTTCTCGGGATCAAGCCCGCCGCAGCCGAGGATGATGATGCGGTCGCCGGCCTGCCTGACAAGCTCGGCGAGCAGGTCCGCGCCTTCCAGTGCCGTGTCGCGCTGGCCGCTGGTCAGCACGCGGCCGACCTTGCAGCGGATCAGCGCTTCCAGCGCCTCGGTCGGGTCGCGGGTCATGTCGAAGGCGCGGTGGCAGGTGACGTTCAAGCGTCCCGCCGCCTTAACCAATTCGCTCATGCGCTGTTCGTCGATAGTGCCGTCGGCAGCGAGGCAACCGACGACGACACCGGCGACGCCGAGCTCGGCAAGCGCGCCGACATCGGCGAGCATCGAACGATATTCGGCTTCGCCATACAGAAAATCGCCGCCGCGCGGCCGCACGATGACGTGGAACGGGATCGTCGCCAGCTCGAGCGCGGCGCGCACCGTGCCGAAGCTCGGCGTGATGCCGCCCTCGATCAGGCTGGCACAGAGCTCGACACGGTCGGCGCCTGCGGCTTGCGCGGCCAGCAGGCCGTCTATGCCTTCGACGCAGATCTCGATCAACGGGAGGCGAGGGCGTTCGGTCTCGGTCATGGGCGATCCGTCGATGATTTCAGCTGGCCAGCGGTAGCATCGGGCATGGTGCGATGAAAGCCGGAAGTGTTGGCTCAATGTGCTTGCGGGCGCGCCTGCCATTCCGCCGCTTGACACATTCATAACTTAAGCGTTATACGTAACTCATAGCTGGTGGGTTATTGGTTCTCATGGAGAGCGCGTTGTTGATAGCCCAGCCAAACCGCAAACAACGGGTCCGAAGTCATGACTGAAGCAACCACAATCGAAACCAAATCCATTGTCGTCGAGCGTCTGATCCCGCATGCGGCTGAAAAGATATGGCGCGCACTGACCGTGCCGCATCTAGTTGCCGAATGGCTGATGGAGAACGACTTTGCGCCTGAGCAAGGCCATCGCTTTACCTTTCGCGCGACGCCGGTGCCTGGCTGGTCCGGCGTGACGAACTGCGAGGTGCTGAAGATCGAGCCGCCACGCCTGCTAGCCTACAGCTGGGGCGACGGCACCGAATCCGACAGCGGTCTGAAGACCGTGGTGACATGGTCGTTGACGCCCGAAGGTACAGCGACGCGGGTGCGCATGGAGCATTCCGGGTTCCGGTCCGAGGACGAGCGCGGCTACATCGGCATGGGAAGCGGTTGGCCGCGCATTCTCGAGCGGCTTGAGCGGGTGACTGCCTCGCAAAGCTGAAGATCCCGGCGCTCGCCTTGCCGCAACGCGGCGGCCGGCGAACTGACAGAACCAAGACATATCGAGACCCCGGATGTTCGTCGTCCGGGCTTGAAAAAACACGCCCGAAGGAGACCACTATGCAAGCACGATTGAAAAACCCGGTGGTGCTCATTCCCGGCGCCTTGCAGGCGCTGCTCGCGCTGGACAAGTCTACGGAAACGGCTGACCTGTCCTATGTGACGCGCAAGCTCGTCCATTTGCGCGCCAGCCAGATCAACGGATGCAGCCTCTGCGTCGATATGCATGCGCGCGAATTGAAGAAGGCCGGCGAAAAGGACGAACGCATCTTTGCCGTGTCCGCATGGCGGGAGACACCCTACTTCACCGACGCCGAACGCGCCGCGCTGGCACTGACCGAGGCGGCAACCCGGTTGGCCGACCGGCCGGATCCGGTGCCGGATGCAGTCTGGGACGAGGCCGCCCGGCACTATGACGAAAAGGCGCTTGCCGCCCTGGTCGTCCAGATTGCCCTGATCAACGCATTCAACCGGCTCAACGCAACCACCAGGCAGATGGTCGGCGCCTGGGGCTGAACGGGGCCGGATTCTCGAAAAGCCACATCAGATCCGCAGCTTGTGCGAATTCGCGCGGACGAAGTCGATGAAGGCCCGCAGCTTCGGTGGCACGAGGCGGCGGCTGGGATAATAGAGGTGGAGCGGCTCGTAAGCGGGACAGAAAGGCTCCAGCACCTTGACCAGCGCGCCTGAGGCGAGAAGCGGCGCGGCGAGGCCCTCGACCGCGAAGGCGAGGCCAAGCCCTTGCGCGGCGGCGGTAATGCACAGCGGAAGCGTGTTCACGACCAGGCATGCGTCCGGCGTGAATGCGACTTCGCGTCCCTCCACAATGAACTCCCAGGGCGAAATCGCGCGCGTGCGGGTCAGGGCGAATGCGATGCAGCGATGGGCGGCGAGGTCGGCCGGCCGCTTCGGTGTGCCGTTGCGCGCCAGATAATCGGGGCTACCCACCGCGACCATCTGCAGTGGCCCGCCCAGACGCGCGCCGATCATGTCTTTCTCGAGAAGTTCGCCGATGCGCAGGCCGGCGTCGAAGCCATCGGCGGCGATATCGACGAAGCTGTCGTCGAAAATCAGACTAAGCCGCACTTCGGGATAAGCATCCATGAACGGCCGCATCAGCGGCTCGATCAGCAGCGGAGCGGCGATCCACGGCAGGCTGAGCCGCAGCGTGCCGGCGGGACGATCGCGGCTGTCGCGCAGAGCCGCACCAGCCGCCCAGATATCTTCGGCTGCCGGACGCACATGGTCGAGGTATTGGGCGCCAGCTTCGGTCAAGCCAACGCTGCGGGTCGTCCGGTTGAGCAGCCGCACCCCCAGGCGCTCCTCGAGCCCCTTGACCGCCTCGCTCAACGAGGCCGGAGCGACGCCGAGCTCGGCGCCGGCGCGGGTGAAGCTTTTGGCCTCCGCAACCTTGACGAAGGCGACGATGCCGCTGAATTGGTCGAGGCGCATTGTAAGGATTTTCCAAATAGCCCTATCGAACTCTACTGGTTTTTCCGGCGAACGAAAGGCGTCATGTTGGGTCCGACGAACGGGCCTCGGTGTTGGGAACGGCTCGAACGGGCAAGGAGACAGGACCGATGACCAGGCTTGCTTTACTCGCCGCCGGCACTCTTCTGGCGGTGTCTGCCGCCCCGGCGCACAGCGGGCCACTGGAAGACCGCAATATCCAGCTCATCAAAGACTACTACGCAGCTTACGCGACCGGCAATCCCGAGGCCGTGCGGCCCTTCCTCGCGCCCGACATCGTGTGGCGCATTCCCGGTCATCATCCGCTCGCCGGCGACAAGCGCGGGCCGGACGAGGTGGTCGCCTTCTTCCGCGGCCTGGCCGATGGCAAGTTCAAGGCCGAGCCGATCTTCTTCCAGGCGCAAGGCGACCTCGTGGTCGACGTCCATCGCGGCTGGTCGAATGTCGGCTCAGGTCCCGAGATCGACCAGTTCTACGCGCTGATGTTCCGCATCACGGACGGCAAGATCGCCGAGGCACAGAATTTTTTGACCGACATGTACCAGTCGGACGCTTTCTACTGGGCGCATTACCCGCTGAAGCCACTGCCCAGCCGACTGGCTGGCGAGCGCTGAGACGGCGGTCTTTCTCGCAACGCGCCGCGCTTCTCATTCCAAGCCAAAGGAGACTTGCGATGCTTAAAACCCTGACACTTGCCGTAGCAACCGCCGCCGCGCTCGCCGCCTCCAATGCCGTCGCCGCACCGCGCGTCGAGCGCGTCACTTTCGCCTCGCATGGTGATCAGATCGTCGGCGAGCTCTATCTGCCTGAGGATCTGGACGCGGCAAAACCTCGGCCGGCGCTGGTCGTGACCGGCGCCTGGATGACGGTGAAGGAACAGATGCCGGCCCGCTACGCCCGCGAGATGGCCGATCGTGGCTTCGTCGCCTTGACCTTCGATTTTCGCGGCTGGGGTGAAAGCGGCGGCGCGCGCCGCCAGTATGAGGATCCTAATGCCAAGATCGCTGACATCGAAGCGGCCGTCGCCTATCTCGCGACCCGGCCCGAGACCGATCAGGACCGCATCGGCGGGCTCGGCATTTGCGCCAGCTCCGGCTATATGGTCACCGCCGCGGCAGGAAACGCCGCGATCAAGTCGGTCGCCCTCGTTGCGCCCTGGTTGCAGGATGCCGAAGTGGTCGAGCAGACCTATGGCGGCAACGACGGCGTCGCCAGGCTTGAAGCCGCCGGCGATGCGGCCGAGGCCGAGTATCGCCGCACCGGCAAGCAAGCGTTCTTGCCGGCCGCGAGCCTGACCGACGAGCGCGCGGTCATGTTCAAGATGCCTTACTACACCGAGCCCGATCGCGGCATGCTCCCGGCCTGGCGCAACGAGGCCGATCCGGCGTTCTGGCGCGGCTGGTTGAGGTTCGATGCGATCCGGGCGGCTCCGCGCCTGAACCAGCCTTTTCTGATGGTGCACAGCGAGGCGGCTGCCATTCCGCAGGGTGCGCACAAGTTTTACGCGCGGCTGACCAGCTCCAGGCGGGAGCTGTGGCTCGACAACGTCACCCAGTTCGATTTCTACGACCGTGCCGCGCCGGTGAAGGCGGCGAGCGATGCCGCCGCCGCGCACTTCCGCGCGACGCTGGGCAGTGCGGGGGAGGCGGGACAATGAGCCTCGTCACCCGCCGGCATGTCCT
This sequence comes from Mesorhizobium sp. LSJC280B00, assembly GCF_000502835.1. Lineage (GTDB taxonomy): Bacteria > Pseudomonadota > Alphaproteobacteria > Rhizobiales > Rhizobiaceae > Mesorhizobium. Next base: position 18,547 of record NZ_AYVL01000008.1, on the reverse strand, counting down.
GGTCTCGGCGATTTCCGCTGCGATGATTTCCGCCGTCTCGGCGCCCGCCTCGAGCGCGCCGGGAGATGCGCTGACGGTCAAAGACAGGATCGCAATCACCGAGGCAGTGGCCGGGATCGGCCTCTATGCCGATCTGCGTGAATGGAACCGGGTCAGATCCTATCTCGCGGCCCGTGTCACGACCGACTATACCAGCCTCTTCGGCGGCGAGGTCACGACCAGCGGCCGCGACGCGTTGATCGCCCAGTGGCAAGGGCTGCTGCCGGGCTTCGACGCCACCCAGCACCTCATCACCAACATCACCGTCGAGGGCGCGGGCAATGACGCGGTCGCACGCAGCCATGTCCGCGCAGCCCACTGGATCGACGGGCGGTTCTGGACGGTCGGCGGCAGCTATCTCCACCGGCTGGTGCGGACGCCGGAAGGCTGGCGCGTCAACGCCATTGCCATCCATCGGTTGTACGAGGAGGGGGATCGCGCCGTTCTGGCCGCCGCCGCCGACCGGGTGAAGGCTGCGGAGTGAATCCGGTGTTCCTTGCTGGAGTGCCCGACGACCGCAGTTACTGGCGCAACACCGTGTTCTTGGTGCCTTCTTCGACCTGGTCGATGACCAGCAGCTTGACCGGATCGGCGCCGACATTGGTCGCCTGATGCCATTGCCCGATCATCTCGATGATGAAATCACCTGTTTGATAGGTGTTGCTCTTGCCGGTCTCGACGTTGGTGACCTGAAGCGTGCCGGCCTCAACATAGGCATAGCGCGGAAACGGATGCTTGTGGACCGGCAAGGTCGCGCCCGGCGCGATCTGATAGGCCGAGACCAGGACCTGGACGTTCTTCTGCGGCAGCGTGATCGGCTGGCCGGACGCGGTCTCGGTGCGAGAGGCAAGCGGGGTCACGATGACCGGCGTGCCGCTGGCATCCAGCGCCTGGGCGCTGTTTGCAAACAGTGCAGCCGTGAGCAGCAGCGTCGGCGCCAAGATTTTTCGCATGATTCCCCCCGAACTGCGTCAGCATTGCGCAGCAAGCTTTGAGGCGCAAGCTTGTCTGTTCAGGAGCGTCTTATCCCGCTCTTCTGAACATGCCTGGCGTCATGCCATGCATGGCCCGGAATGTACGGGACAGATGGCTCTGGTCGGCGAAACCTGCCGCGATGGCGGCATCGGCAAGGCCAAATCCCCGTTCGATCAGCGCGCTCGCCCGGCGCAATCGCCGGTCGCGGATATAGGCCGCCGGCGTCAGGCTAATTACCTTGTTGAAGTCGCGGATGACCTGGAACCGGGTCACGCCAGCCGCGCCGGCAAGCCGCTTGAGGTCGAGCTGCGAGCCAAGCTCGCTTTCGACAAGATCGCGGTAGAGGGAAAATCTTCGCTGCGATCCGGAGCTTTCGATCTCTTCGGCCTGTCCGCTCGAGTCGCCATGCCGAACGATCAGCCGTCGCAGCGCCACGAGCAGGGACGTCTCGGCCGTCATTGTGTCCGGGGATGTCGAGCCCTGGTGTGCTGCCGTCAATGCTGCGGCGAGACTGCTGTCTTCGATCGTCGCGCGCGAAAACACCGGAGCGCCGTCGCGGCCGAGTTCGCGGGCAAGCGCGGTCATCAGCGGCACCGAAGGATAAAACGTCCGGTAGGCCCAGCCTTCATCCGCCCCGCGTTCGCCGTCATGCCACTCCTCGGGATTGACGACGGCAATGGTGCCTGCCGGAGCGAGAACGCTTTTGCGGCCGATGCGAATGCGCTCGCAGCCAGAGGTGATCAGGGCGATCACATAGGTCGGATGCGTGTGCAGGTCGTAGCGGTGCCGGGTGAAGCGCGCCTCGAACAGGCCAAGGTCGGGGAAGCACGGATGGCGCCAGTATTTCCCGGTCTCTGCCGCTTCGTTTGTCCTTGCCATGGTCAATCCGGTTCAAGACGCCTCTCGCCGGGCCTTCTATGGCTGGCAAACCAAGCCGCTTTTTGTCGGCGGAAAGGAGGCATCATGTTGCATAATGACCCCATCGCCGCGCTGACACCAGAGGTCGTAGGCTGGCGGCGCCATATCCATGCCAATCCGGAGCTCGCATTCAATGAATACGAAACGGCGCGTTTCGTTGCAGAGAAGCTGCGCTCCTTCGGCGTCGACGAGGTGCATGAAGGGATCGGCGGCACCGGCGTCGTCGGTGTCCTGCGCAGCGGTGGCGGCGCACGCGCCATCGGCCTTCGCGCCGAGCTCGACGCGCTTCCGGTGCTGGAGAAAACCGGCTTGGCCTATGCCTCCAGGAAAGAAGGAGTAATGCACGCCTGCGGCCATGACGGCCACACCGTCATGCTGCTCGGCGCCGCCAAACTGCTCAGTCAATCGCGCACCTTCGACGGCACCGTCGCTTTCATTTTTCAGCCGGCCGAGGAAAACGAAGGCGGCAGCATGCGCATGATCGAGGACGGCCTGTTCAACCGCTTTCCGGTCGAAGCAGTCTATGCGGTCCACAACTGGCCGGGCATCAGACTGGGGGCGATCGCCGCCCGCGTCGGGCCGCAAATGGCGGCCGTCGACAATTTCGAGCTGACCTTCGAGGGTCTTGGCGCTCATGCCGCCATGCCGCAGCTCGGTGATGACCCGATCCTGGCCGCGGGCGCCTTCGTGCAAGCCGTCCAGCGCATCGTCAGCCGCTCGGTCGACCCGCAGAGCGCGCTTGTCGTCAGCATCACGCAGATCCATGGCGGCAATGTTGGCAACATCGTGCCGGGCAAGGTCTGGCTGCAAGGCACCTGCCGCTTCTTCGAGCACGGCCTTTCCGACCATTGCGAGAGGCTGATCGGCGAGATCGCACAAGGTATTGCCGCCGCGCATTCGCTCAAGGCCAGGCTCGACTACAGGAAGGGCTATCCGCCGCTGATCAATACGGCGGATGCGACGGCCCGCGCCGTCGAGGCCGCCGCCTCCGTCGTCGGCCGGGAGAATGTCTTGACCGCGTTCAGCCCCAGTCTCGGCTGCGAGGATTTCGCTTTCATGATCCGCGACGCCGGCGGCTGTTATGCGTGGATCGGCGCCGGCGAGGTCGGCCCGGGCGAAAGCCTGCACGGCGACCGCTACGTCTTCAACGACGAGATCGTGCCGACGGTAATGCGCTATTACGTCAACCTCGTCGAGCAGACGCTTCCGCGGGCCGATCCTTCTACAGCAGTTTTTCCGGCGTGATCGGCAACTCCCGGATCCGCTTGCCTGTGGCGTCGAAGACGGCGTTGGCAACAGCAGCGGCAACGCCGGTGGCGCCGAGTTCGCCGATGCCTTTGCCGCCGATCGGGCTGGCATGCTCGTCCACCTCATCGACGAAGTGGATTATGATGTCGCCGGGAATGTCGGCGTTGACCGGAATGGCGACCCCGGAAAGGTTCTTCGACAGGAACCGGCCAAGCACCGGTTCGTGCCTGCTCTGCTCCATTGCCGCCATGCCCCAGCCCCAGATGATGCCGCCCGTCATCTGGCTGCGTGCGGTGCGGGGATTGACGATGCGGCCGGCGCTGTAGCTGCCGACGGCGCGACGAAGCCTGAGCAGGCCGAGCCCCGGATCGACGCCGACCTCCATGAAAATCGCGCCGAAAGTGCGCATGGCGAGGCCTTTGCCATGCTGCGCCGGATCGAACGAGCCGGAGCCGGTGATCTCGCCGATGTCGGTATGGCTCATAACGTCGGCGATCGTCTGACCGCCGGCAGCGCCTTTGCGGCGAATCTTGCCGTCCTGCATCTCCACCTCGTCCGGCAGCAGATTGGCAAGACGGGCAAGCTGCGAACGCGCATCTTCGGCGGCGGCAAGCACCGCCGCGCCCACCCCCATGGTCGATGACGAGCCATAGGTCGGCCCCGCCTCCGGCAGCTGCGTATCGCCCATTTCCAACTCGATCTTCTCCATCGGCAGGCCCAGCACGTCGGCCGCGATCTGCGGAAAGATGGTGAGTGTTCCGGTCCCTATGTCCTGGGTGCCGGTGCGGATGAGCACCGTGCCGTCCCTGTGCAGCCTGACCTCGGCTGCAGGCGTCGGGTTGCGGAAACAGCCCATGCTGCAGGTTGCCATGCCGTAGCCGATCAGCCAATCGCCGTCGCGTTGCGGCTTGCGCGGGCGCTCGCGCCAGCCGAACAGGCGGGCGCCTTCCTCATAGGCCTCGCGCAGCTTCTTCGATGACCAGGGCTGGCCGGTGGCCGGATCCGTGTCCGCATGGTTGATCAGACGCAGGTCGAGCGGATCGATGCCGAGGCGGTGGGCGAGCTCGTCCATCGCGCTTTCAAGCGCCCAGGTGCCCGGACCCTCGACCGGCGCGCGCAGCGGCGTCGGCATGGCGACGTTTGCGCGCTCCACGCGCTGGCTGAGACGCATGGCCGGCGTGGCGTAGAGACCCTTCGAGGCTTCGGTGGCGAACTCGACGAAATCGTCGGTCACGGTGGTCAGGTTGACCACGTCCTGCTGCACGGCCGTCAGCTTGCCCGACCTGTCCGCCGCCAGCACGATCTTCTGTGCCATGCGCGGCTGATACCCGAGGCAGGAATAGGCATTGGCGCGGCTGAGCGCCAGCCTGACCGGGCGCTGCATGATGCGCGCGGCGGCGGCGGCCAGCACCTGATGCGGCCAGATCCAGCCCTTGCCGCCGAAGCCGCCGCCGGTATGGCGGGAAATCACGCGGACCTTCTCGGCCGGGACATTCATGCGGGCGGCAACCACCTGGCGGACACCGTAGACGTGTTGCGTGGCGTCGTGCAGCGTCAGCTCTCCGTCATTCCATTCGGCGAGCGTCGCCGAGGGCTCCATGGCGTTGTGATGGCGCGACGGCTGCAGGTAGACGGCTTCGACCATGGCGGCAGCGTCAGCAAGCCCGCGGTCGACCTCGCCCTTGGTAAACGTCGGCTCCAGGAACAGGAAGCCGCTCTCCCTCGGCACGACCGCAGCCTTGTCGATGGCGGTCCACTCCGGCGGTGCCGGCAATTCCGGCTCGGCGAACTCGTAGCGCAATGCGACGCGGCGGGCACCGGCCTCCGCTGCCTCCAGCGTCTCGCCCAGCACAATGGCAAGCGGCTGACCCTCGTGACGTATCTCGTCGCCCTGCATGGGCATGAAGCTCTGCGCTGCCGGCGGGCCTTCGGCCTGCTGCATCTGCGTATCCGGCTCGGCCCTCGGCGATGCGAACCGGCCGAATTTGGGCATGTCCTCATGCGTGAGCACACGCACGACGCCTTCCTCGGCGAGCGCGTCGTCGACCATGATCGACGTCACGCGGCCGGCGGGAACGGGCGCGGTCACCAGCACCGCATGGAGCAGATCGGGGGCAAAATAGTCGGCCGCATAGCGGGCGCGGCCGGTCACCTTGACGCCGCCGTCAGGGCGGGCAACAGGCTGGCTGATCATCATGACGGCATCCTCGCTGCTCTTTCGATCGCCCGCAAAGCGGCGGTCTTGGCCAGTTCGATCTTGTAGGCGTTCTGCGACAAGGGACGCGCTTCGGCGAAGGATTGCTCGATAGCGGTGCTCAACGCCTCGCGATCGCCGATTTCGGCACCGGCGAGCTGCTCCTCGGCGGCGCTCAGCCGCCACGGCCGCAGCGCGACGGACCCCAGCGCCAGGGCCGCCCGACGGATGGTTTGGCCGTCCATCTCCAGCACAGCGGCGGCAGAGACGATGGCGTATTCGTAGGATTCGCGCTCGCGCACCTTGAGGTAAGCCGATCGCGGCGCCGGCGCCGGCAGCTCGATTGCCGTGATCAGTTCGCCTTGCTGCAACACATTGTCTGCCTCGGGCCGCGTGTCGGGAAGCAGGTGGAATTCCGCTGCCGGAATGCGCCGGCCGCCGCTGCGGTGCGCGGTGACGATGACCGCATCAAGTGCTGCCAGCGCCACCGCCGGGTCGGATGGCTGGGTGGCGACGCAATCCTCGGTCCAGCCGAATATCGCGTGATTGTCGTTGATGCCATGCAATGCCGAGCAGCCGGAGCCGAGCTGACGCTTGTTGCATGGCAACTGCTCTTCGGCACGGAAATAGGCACAGCGCGTCTTCTGCAGAAGATTGCCGCCTATCGTTGCTAGGTTTCTCAGCTGCGGCGATGCGGCGTTGAGGATCGCCTGGCTCAACACCGGATAGTCGCGCATGACCAGCGCATGCTGCGCGACATCGTTGAGATGCGTCAGCGCGCCGATCGTCAAGCCGCCGCCGGGCAGTGCCTCGACCTGATCCAGCCCGTCGAGGCGGGAGATGTCGATGATCCGGGTCGGCTCGGCAATGCCAAGGCGCAGCCAGTTGAGCAATTCGGTGCCGCCGGCGAGAAAGGCGCTGTCCGGCGCGGCACCGGCTGCGATCGTTTCGCCCAGGCTATCGGCGCGCGCATAGACGAATGGGGTCATTGGCTCGCCCTCCCGGCTGCTGAGCGCACCGCCTCGACGATTTGCGGATAGGCCGAGCAGCGACACAGATTGCCGCTCATCCATTCGCGGATCTCCGCATCGGAGCCGGTGTGTCCCTCCTCGATCAGCGCCGCCGCCGACATCACCTGGCCGGGCGTGCAGAATCCGCACTGGAAACCATCATGATCGATGAACGCCTGCTGCACGGGATGAAGCGCATCGCCGTTTGCCAGGCCTTCGATCGTCGTGACCTCGCGTCCCTCGCAGGACACGGCAAGTATCATGCAGGCATTCACACGCCGTTCGTCGAGATGCACGGTGCAGGCGCCGCACTCGCCGAAATTGCATCCCTTTTTCGTTCCGGTCAGATGCAGCCGCTCGCGCAGCAGGTCGAGCAGCGTGACGCGGGGATCGAGATCGGAAAGGCTGTGATCCTCTCCGTTCACCCGCAACCTCAATAGGTGCCGATCGTGGAAGTTCATGTGGGGTACCTCGAAGCACATGCCGTACTCGCCGCAAGGACTCGTCCAGCAAGCAGCCACCCACCTGTCGAGGCGAAAATAGGGCGGTCGATTCCGGTGAAAAGGCGCTGCCGGTCAGGGAAGGCTAAAAAACGCGCATTTGAGATTTGCGGCGGAGCGGAAAGGCCCTGCATAACTGTGGTTCACGGCCGTCCCAACATGAGCCGAATGCAGACGGTCCCCCTTTAGGGACGATTACCATGAGCTGAAGTCACCTGGTGAGGTCTAAGACTATCTTTCCGGGAGCGTGGCCGGTGCGATTGCGCTCGATCGCGGATGCCAGATCGTCGAAGCCGATCACTTCTGCAATCGTCGACCGCAGCGAGCCGCCAGCGATCTCTTGAGCGATTGTGGCTAGGCGCGCGGTGTCAGGTTTGACTGACAACCAGATGCCACGACGGCCTGCCGGGGCGCGCGAAACCACATCAGTTGCAGCGATGCTGGCCAGGACGCCGCCAGGCGATAGGACCGACCAAGATTTGTCCAAGACCTGACCCCCGACAAGATCGACGATAAGGTCAATGTCGCTCGCAAGAAGCTCGAAGTTCTGTTTCTGGTAATCGATCACTTCGTCAGCGCCCAAGGCTTGGACATGGGCCACGCTCTTGGTTGAGGCTGTAGCATAGACGGTCGCTCCAGCCGTCTTGGCGAACTGGACAGCGAAGCTGCCCACCCCACCAGCCGCGCCGTGGATCAACACCCGCCGCCCCCGAAGGTCGAAATCGGCGACCTGAAGGACTTGCCATGCCGTCATCGCCGCCACCGGTACTGCCGCCGCGTCAATGTCTGACAGGACTGCAGGCGTCTCGACGAGTTTTTCGGCATTTATCAGCAAATGGTCAGCATAAGCGCCCAGGCCCCCCAGCGCGGCCATGACCCGGTCTCCGACCCTCACGCCTTCGACGTTGGAGCCGGTCCGCAGCACGACCCCCGCCATTTCGATGCCAAGCGTCGCGGGCAAAGATAACTTGAACTTGTCGCGGACGTAGCCTTCACGGATTTTCCAGTCGATTCCGTTTACTCCGGCAGCCTTGACCTGGACGAGCAATTGGTCGGGACCAGGCTCGGGGGCGGATACCCAATCGACCTTCAAGCTCTCTGTGCCGCCATATGCTTGAAGACGCAGGGCCCGGCCGGAGCCAAGCGGTTCAGCCCGGCCGGGGGCACTTTGGAAGTCATTGTGTAGGTTCATCAGGTTTATCCTTCCTGTTAGACGATATAGTTTGAAATCTCTCAAGAAGAACTTCTAATTATGCAGTACACATCGGGTGAGAAATGCTTATTCGACTGCTGGCGCTTGGGGATTTACTTGCTTGCGCTTTACGCGCTCAAAGCAAGATAGTCGGTGTAGCCCAGGGCGGTGCCACCATAGAAAGTGGCTTGGACTGCCGCATTCAGCGCCGCATTGGTCTTCAACCGTTCCACAAAGTCCGGATTGGCCAGGACCATCTGGCCGTAGGACTCCTGATCGGCCAGCCCCGAATCTACGTCGGCGCCGATCTGGTCACGCGGACGACTTGGCCGATTGAGGATCAGCGATTGGTGCCAGAGCTTGCGGATATCGGCCAGCAGCGCCTCGTCGCCCTGGTGCATGATGTGCACGTAAGCGAGCCCGAGCTTGTCGAGTTCGGCGACCAGATAGCGGTAGAGGTCCGGCCCTTCGGCGCCTTCGTCGATCCCCCATATCGTCGTCCCGGGTGAAAGGCGGATCGCGGTGCGGTCCGCGCCAATCTCCTCGGCGATCGCCGTGGCGACTTCGATGGCGAAGCGCGCTCGCTTCTCGATCGACCCGCCATATTCGTCCGTGCGCGTGTTGGCGCTGGGCGCGAAGAACTGCTGGACCAGGTAGGCGTTCGCGCCGTGAATCTCGATGCCGTCGGCGCCGGCCTCGACCGCCGAGCGCGCGGCATGGCGGAAATCGTCGACCGTCTGGCGCACCTCTTCGGTCGTCAGCGCGCGCGGCGTGGGAATATCCTGCATCCCGGTCATGGTGAACATACCCGCCCCCGGCGCGATCGCGGAGGGCGCGACGGCTTGGCGGTGATGCAGCGTATTGTCGGGATGCGACATGCGCCCGGCGTGCATCAGCTGGATGAAGATGCGGCCGCCCTTGTCGTGCACGGCGGAAGCGATCTTCCGCCAGCCGGCGACATGGGCAGGCGTGTAGATGCCCGGTGTGGTGAGATAGCCCTGGCCGTCATCAGAGGGCTGGGTGCCTTCGGTGACGATCAGGCCGACGCCGGCGCGCTGGGAATAATATTCGGTGGCCAGCTCGCCCGGCGTACCGTCGAAGGCGGCGCGGCTGCGGGTCATCGGGGCCATGACGAGGCGGTTAGGCAGAGTGTAGCGGCCGACGCGGACAGGGGTGAATAAGGGACTCATTGGGATCTCCATTTTGCTGGAGCGCTTGTCCACTATTCCAATGTCGGGATAAATCTGGCAAAAGTGAAATCAATATTCCAAATATGGAGCAATAGCGTGAGCCATTTGAACGACATGGCGCTGTTCGTGGAGGTGGCGAGAGCGAGGAGCTTCCGGAAGGCGGCTGAGGCTCTGGGCATGCCCAACTCGACTCTGTCGCGACGTATCAGCGCGCTGGAGAAGGCGATCGGCCTGAGGCTTCTGCATCGAACGACGCGCAAGATCGAGCTCACCGAGGCCGGCCAGCTCTATTACGAACGAAGCAAGCGCATCGTCGACGAGGCACGGCTCGCACACGAGCAGCTCGGCGCGATGCTGGAGCAGCCGAGCGGTGTCCTGCGGGTCTCGCTCCCGGTCGACTTCGCCACGCTTTACCTGACGCCGATCATCGTCGATTTCGCGCGGCACTATCCCGGCATCACTTTCGAGTTCGACCTGACCCCGCGCCGCGTCGATTTGGTGGCCGAGCCGTTCGATGTAGCGATCCGCATCGGCGAGCTGGAAGACTCCAGCCTGATCGCTCGCCTGATCGGGCGCCACGCGCGCCACCTCTATGCGTCTCCTGGCTACATCGAAGCGTCCGACGAGCCAGCGACACCAGCGGATCTGGCGGAGCATGAATGCATCTGCATGCCGAAGATCTGGACCTTGCATCAGGGGATGAACAAGGTCGACGTCGAGGTTGGAGGCCGCTTCACAGTCAACAGCGTCGGGATGATCCGCGCCCTGGCGGTCAACCACCAGGGCATCGCCCTGCTTGCCGAGAAGATCGTCGCCGAAGATTTGGCCTCGGGCAGGCTCCGGCGTGTCCTGCCCGAATGGCAGGGATCGTCGGTCAGCATTCACGCCGTCACCGAAACTCGCCTCATTCCAGCCAAGGCCCAGCGCTTCATCGAATTCCTGTCCGCCAGGCTGGTGGAAACTTGACCCAGATCGTTACGCGGAGAAAAGTCGGACGGCGGCGCGCTGCATCGCGCCTTAGCGTCGAAAAGACGGTGGCTCGCCGGAGTCGATGAAGCTGAGAAATACGAATTTGCCATACCCCTACACCAGAATGCACCAGAGTCGCCAAAAATGCGCAAACGTGACCGGACGGCGCAGAAGCCCTACGCCTCGCCGGCGGGCCGACACCGACGCTCAGGGAGCGGGCCATCGCTCTACCGCGAGGGCGGGGCGAGGTGCGCACGGCTGAACTCACGGCCATCGGCATCCCCGATGCTATCTATCCAGGATGTGCGACGAGCGACTGCTCGTGAAGGTGGGTTCGGCATCACAAGGCTTCCCTGTGAGGTGAGATGGCGAGGGCCGGCAAACGGATCGATTCCGACCCTCACCGAAATGCTCGCCATCCCGGCCCGAATCAGCCTTCGCTCGGCACAGGCGTCTTGAGGAGTTGTTGCTCCCACAGGAAGGCGATGCCGCTGCCGCCGAAGTGCTGGATGAGAATCTCGGTCAGCTCTTCGACATGCTCGGTGCGCGCCCAGTCGCGCTGCCATTCGCCAGCGAGCGCCATCACGGTCATCATGTTTGCGCCAGCCGCGATCATCCGCTGGATGGCGATCTGGTGGGACTCGGTCGAAACGCCGCCCGACGCATCGGTGATCACGGACACGTCCCAGCCTTCGCCGAGGGCTTGGATGACAGGCATCGCGACGCAGACTTCGGTCCAAAGGCCGGCGATAATCAGTTGTTTGCGGCCGGTCGCCTTGACCACGTCCACCACCTTCTCGTCCTGCCAGGCGTTCACCCAAGTCCGGTCGATCACTTCCTGCCCCGGGAAGACGTCAGTGATCTGCTTGAAGAGGATGCCGCCACGACCCGCGATCACGCTGGTGAGAATGGTCGGAACATTGAAGGCTTTTGCTAGCTTCGCCAGCGCGGTCGCGTTGTTGACCACAGCTTGCGGATCGTGGCTGTTCAGGTTCGCGAGTTGGTAAGGCTGGTGGTCGATCAGAACGAGTACCGAGTCTTCAGGACGAAGAAGCGAATCAAGGCCGTTGCGAGGGGTCATCAAGACTTCCTTTCTCTGCCGCCATGGACGGCAATCTTTCTCTGCCGCTATGGACGGCAATGGGTTCACGGGAGACATGCGCCAGCGGGCGACGTTGCCTTGACGCAATTTGCCGTTCCTTTTGGTGATGCAGTAGTGCCATAATCAGGCAAGCTGTGTCGCGAAATGAGGAACGCTGAATTGGACATCGAAGATCTACAGACATTCGTCGCAGTGGCCGATGCAGGGGGCGTATCGGCCGCCGCGCGCCGGCTCGGCGTCTCCAAGTCAATCGTCAGTCGGCGGCTCTTTCGGGTTGAAGCGGAACTTGGCGTCCAGCTTCTTGCACGAACGACCCGCGGCGCCGCGCTCACCGAAGCGGGAATCGCGTTCAGAGACCATGCGGCCCGGGCCAGCGCAGAGATCGATACGGCTCGGGAAACGATCCTCCCCACCGGTGAGCTGCGCGGCCGCCTGAGGGTTGCCATGCCGCTTACTTTCGGCGCGACCCACTTCGCCCCCGTGCTCGCGGAAATGGCGCGTCTGCACCCGAAGCTTCACATCCATACTTCCTACAGCGATCGCTTCGTCGATCTCATCGCAGAAGGTTTCGATTGCGCGATCCGGGGCGCCTACCTTCAAGACTCCAACCTGATCGCGAAGCGCGTCGGGCCGATCCATGGAAAGCTTGTCGCAAGCCCGGATTATATCGAGGTGCACGGGTCACCCGAGACTCTGGACGAACTCGTCACCCATCAGGCCCTCATGCAGGGAACGGAAGCCTGGCAGTTCATAAATGGCAGCAAGATTGTTACGGTCCAGCCGCAGGGCAGGTTCAAGGCCGATAGCGCCACGGCGCTTGCCGCCGCGGCGGCGGCAGGTCTCGGCATCGCCTGGCTCCCCGATTGCATCACACATGAATATGTGGCCTCCGGCGCGCTGGTCCCGATCATGACACGCTATCCGGTACCTCCAGGGGCCGCGTATGTCGTCCGACCGCCGGGTCAGCATCCCACGCGGAAAGTGCGGGTGCTCACCGAGATGCTAATTGAGTACTTCAAACGGAACACGGATCTTTGGGGTCTTGACAACTAGGACACGAACGGTGCGAAGCCTCCCCACCGGCAGGAGGCACGGGGGTAAATTCTCCAGGCAACGCCGCAGGCGCGACGTCCACGCGGATCATGTTCAACCGAGTAGGCGTTGAGATCTTGCCTGTGCAGATCTGGCGCGAGGCCTCTCCGCTTTGTCCCAGCGACGCCTCGCGCGCGCAGGCTCAAAGCTATGCAATCCGCCGTCCACGAACACCTCGCGCCCGTCTGTAAGCTGCTGTCGTTGAGGCAGCGACGGCAAGTAATAACGGGCGGCAACGTTCGGACGCCGCCGCGGCGAACTGAACGGCGCACTCGGGCGCGAAGCCGCCGGTCATCAGTATTTCCGCGCGGTAGCCGCCGAATAGGCGTGGGCGGGCGAGCCCTGCTATTCTACGCCTGATTTCATCGGTCCTCGATGCTCTGACACTCTGGAGGCAGGACTATGGAGATCGACGCGTAGGGAGAAATTGCACGCTGGCGCGCAATATCGCGCTATGGCGTAGAAGAGGCGGTGGCTCCCCGGGCCGGATTCGAACCAGCGACCAACCGGTTAACAGCCGGTTGCTCTACCACTGAGCTACCGGGGAACAGAGGCTCTTGCGTGAGTGGGGCAGCCTATAGCAAACCCGTTTCGGCTTTGCAAAGAAGCATTTCGCATTTTTTCGATGCTTTTTGGCGCGAGGCTTGCTGGCAATGGCCGGCGAGCGCCCTCATATGAGCTGTCTTTCGCCTGTCAAGGAACAGAAAAGGCCGTTGCGGCTTTCTCCGGCTGATGGTGCTACTGATGCAAACGGATCGACATTTCACATGACGGCAATGAGCGACGAACAGCCACCGGCCCGGAAAATCTCGGTCTTCGGCCGCCAGTTCACCATGCCGCGCTCGCGCGGCCTCAGGATTGCGATCGGCGTCGTGCTGATCATCGGCGGCATTCTCGGCTTCCTGCCGATCCTGGGTTTCTGGATGGTGCCGATCGGATTGCTGGTGCTCTCCTACGAATTCGCATTGGTGCGCCGTCACCGGCGCCGCTTCGTCGTCTGGTGGGAGCGACGGCGCCGGCCGGATTGAGACTGCCCTGCTGACAGGCCGGTATCCGGCAAAATGTCGGAGAGCGGCGTGGTCCGTCCAGGCCTCACCGAGGCTGGTCGAAACAGCTTTCCAGGCGTTCGCAAAGCTCCTTGAGAACGGCGGTAGCCGATGCCAGCCGCGCCCGGTCGCGCGGCGGCAGGCTGTTTGCGCCTTCTATGCTGAGGCGGTCGATGGCATAGCGCACAAGCTCTGCAGACTGCGACAATCCGCGCGACGTGCCGTCCTTCGTAGCTGCTCGACGCATGGCGGAGCCTCCTCTTTGCCCAACGTGGCCGCCGGTTTCGGGTTCCCGTCGCCCAGAATCATGCTTAACGATAAGCTAATATGTTATTGCTAACATGAGCATTGCGTTGATAAGGCAGGGCATGGAATGTCGAGGAAACGTTGGGAATGCATGGTGGCCGCTTGACGGCATTTTCGCCGCAACCTATTGGAGCCGGGTGGAACGCCGGGAGCAATGAGGCCTCGTGGCGGAGTGGTTACGCAGAGGACTGCAAATCCTTGCACCCCGGTTCGATTCCGGGCGAGGCCTCCAATGCCCGAGCTCCCGCGCGTCAGCGCCAGGGGGCTTCAGTTCCGGTCGAAACAGCCGCGGCCTTTGCGCGGCAAGCGGATGGTTGGAACATGAGCGCTGATTTTGCCGAACGCCGGGTGAAGATGGTCGACGGCCAGATCCGCACCACCGACGTGACCAGCGCACCGCTGCTCGAGGCGATGCTTGTCGTGCCGCGCGAGGCCTTTGTCGGCGCCGGCCAGCGTGACCTTGCCTATATCGACGAGGACATCCGCATCGCCGATACGGCCGATGGCCCGCGCTATCTGATGGAGCCGTCGCCATTGGCCAAGCTTATGCAACTGGGCGATATCGGCCCAAGCGATTCGGCACTCGATGTCGGCTGCGGCACCGGCTATGCGGCGGCGATCCTGTCGCGGCTGGCAAGGTCCGTGGTGGCGCTGGAAAGCGATCCGGCGCTGGCCGAGACCGCCACTTCGATGCTTGCGGCGCTGGGTTGCGGCAATGTCACCGTGGTCCACGGGCCGCTGCCGCAAGGCCATGCCGCCAAGGCACCTTACGACGTGATCCTGATCGGCGGCAGCGTCGGGGAGGTGCCGGCGGCGCTGTTCGACCAGCTTGCCGAAGGCGGCCGACTCGTCGCCGTGGAGGGGCAGGGCAATTCGGGCGTAGCCCGGCTTTTTTTTAAGACTGGAGGGGTTGTAACGGGAAGACGCGCATTTAATGCGGCAATTAAGCCACTACCGGGATTCGAACGCATTCCCGCCTTCGAATTCTGAGTGATTTTGCCTTGCAGCGAAGGCTCTGTCATGATCGCTTGCGTTTGAACAATCGTTGCTGATCTGCATAACCGGGCGTTTCTGGGGGCTTTCAGCGGGGGAACGATAAAAAACGCGGCGCCGGCTGATCAGAAGGAGAAGCCAGCGTGGCGCAGTTCCCGTGCAAAACGAATGAGGGAATATAACGTGCCGTCTGTACGCAAGTTGCTTTTTACCGCTGTCCTCGTTTCGGCGACAGCGCTGTCTCCAATGGCCGCCTCGGCCGAAACCATTCTCGGGGCCCTTTCAAAGGCCTACCAAAACAATTCCTCGCTCAATTCGACACGCGCCGGCGTTCGCGTCACCGACGAGGGCGTTGCAATCGCAAAGTCCGGCTGGCGCCCGACCATCACCGGTTCCGCGGACATCGACTACACCAGCACCCATATCAATGGTACTAGTCGAACCGCGCGCATAACTACCGGCAACTTTGGCGTCCAGATCAATCAAACCCTGTTCGACGGCTTTCAGACCAGGAACAACGTCGCGGCCGCCGAAGCGCGGGTCAGCGCCTCGGTCGAGAGCCTGCGCAACACCGAAGAAAACACCCTTTTCAACGCGGCAAGTGCCTATATGGACGTCATCCGCGACCGCCAGATCGCGGTGCTGACCGAACAGAACCTGCAGTTCCTGACCGAGCAGGCGCGTGCGGCGCGTTCGCGCTTCGAGGTCGGCGAAGGTACGCGCACCGACGTCGCGCAAGCCGACGCGCAGCGTGCCTCCGCGGTGGCGCAGTTGAGCGCCGCCCGCGCGACGGCGCTGGCAAGCGCTGCGACCTATCGCCAGATCGTCGGCGACGAGCCGGGCAGGCTCAGGCCGGCTTCGCCGCTGTCGAAGCTGTTGCCGTCGAGCCTCGATGCAGCGATCGCGATCGCATCGGCCGAACATCCGGCCATCCTCGCCACCGAGCACCTGGTCGACGCGGCGGCGTTTTCGGTTAAATCGGCCGAAGGCGCGCTGCTGCCGCAGCTTTCGGCTAGCGCCGGCGTTTCCGGCGACTATCGCAACACGGTTCCGGGCGTCCTTGGGGCATCGCAGGATGGCACAAGGACGTCGGCGAACATCGGCGCGACACTGACCGTGCCGATCTATTCCGGCGGACGGACCTCGGCGACCGTGCGCCAGAACAAGGAATCGCTCAGCCAGGCGCGGATCGAAGTCGACGTGAGTCGCGACCAGGTGCGCCAGGCCGTTACCTCGGCATGGTCGCAATACACCGCCGCGCAGCAAAGCGTCACGGCCAACCGGCAGGTGGTCGCCGCCGCGCAGCTTGCCCTGAACGGCGTCATCGAAGAGCGCAATGTCGGCCAGCGCACCACGCTCGACGTGCTCAACGCGCAGGCGACCCTCATCACTGCCAAGATCAATCTTGTCAGCGCCGAACGCGACGTGGTGGTGGCGAGCTATGCCATCCTCTCGGCGGTTGGCCATTTGTCGGCAGACCGCCTTGCGCTCAACGTGACGAAGTACAGGCCCGAAGAGCATTACAACGCCGTCAAGGACAAGTGGATCGGCCTGCGCACGCCGGACGGCCGCTGATCGCCAAGCCGTGTTTTCAGCCCGCGCTCGAACGACGCGCGGGCTTTCAACTCCCGACCCTAATCTGTTGAAATCCGAGATGTCGCCAGATTGGGGATTCTCGCAAGCCGTTCCGTCGGTTACGCTGTTGCCATGATTCGAATCCGGCATTGCCGGACAGGAAATCTGAGAACGAGTCACAAGGGCGGCGGATGTGACGATGGCGACGGCAAGCAGCGTACAGCGCGAACCTTCCATGGAAGAAATACTGGCTTCCATCAGAAGGATCATCGAGGACAGCGATACCGGCCGCAAGCAGCCGGGCGACGCGGACGAGCTGCGCCAGGATCTGCAACCGGCGCCGGCAGCCGGACGGGCAGCGGAGGGGGATGCGTTCCGCTCCGAACTGCGCGGCGGACTGGAGATCGCCAAGCCGGCCACGCGGGCCGAGGTGCAGCCAACGGCCGCGCCGGTCATTGAGCGCCTGGAAACGCCGCTGCGCGCCGGCCCGGTAAAGGCAGCGGTGACGCTGGCTGAGGTGAACACCGCTCCCGAACCGCCCGCAAAGCCGGATCGGCCTGCGACAGCCAAGGCTGCCGAGACGACCGACACCATCATTGCCGATTGGCGGCGCGAGATCGCCGCGGTCGGCGACGCGATGGCCAAGCCGGAGCGCGCCGAGCCACTCCGGACGCCGGACGCCGAGCCGAAAGCCGAGGTTTTCGAGAACGAGGCGACTGCTGGACCTGTGCCGGAGCCTTCGGAAATTGGGCCGGAGCCTTCGGGAAGCGGCCCGGAGCCTTCGAAAACCGGCCCGGAATCTTCGAAAATCGGATTGGCGCGTCCGGCGGCCAGCGAGGCGCCGCCCGCACGTCCGGCAATCCTTTCGGAGCATACGGGCCGGCAGGTTGCCGCCGCCTTCGGCGAGCTTTCCGACGCGTTTGCCAGCCGCAGCAAGAAGACCTTCGACGAGATGGCCGAGGAGATGCTGCGGCCCATGCTGCAGGACTGGCTGGACAACAACCTGCCGACGCTGGTCGAGCGGCTGGTGCGCGAGGAAATCGAGCGCGTCGCGCGCGGCGCGCAGTAGCAATTCGGAGAGCCGCCAAGGGGCGGCGCTCGACCGGCGAATTGTCGAAGTCGGCGCTGCCCCTCATCCGCCTGCCGGCACCTTCTCTCCGTATAGTGACGGGGAGAAGGGGTTGACCGCAATTTAGGCGCCTTTTCCGCAACGTTCGTGATTGGCGAGAGCTTCAGTACAGGCGTCTTTCTCCCCGTCACTATACGGGGAGAAATGCCCGGCAGGGCAATGAGGGGCAGCGCAAACCTGAAGCGATTGCCGTGCAACATTCAGTTCCGCGAGTTGCACCGAACTATCCCGGCGCTATCTATCGGCCATGCCCTTGCGGTTGACTTGGCAACAACCTTCCGATTTACACCGGACCACAAATTCCGGACAGCGCGGACCGTTTTCCCATGCTCGAAAAGACCTACGACGCCAAAGCCGTCGAGCCGAAGATTGCCAGGATCTGGGAAGAGGCCGACGCCTTTCGGGCCGGCGCCGGGGCCGAGGAGGGGGCTGAAGCCTTCACCATCGTCATCCCGCCGCCGAATGTCACCGGCTCGCTGCATATGGGTCATGCGCTCAACAACACGCTGCAGGACATTCTGGTGCGCTTCGAGCGAATGCGCGGCAAGAACGTTCTTTGGCAACCAGGCATGGACCATGCCGGCATCGCCACGCAGATGGTGGTAGAGCGCCAGCTTATGGAAAAGCAGATCCACCGCCGCGACCTGACGCGCGATGAGTTCATCGACAAGGTGTGGGAGTGGAAGGCCGAGTCCGGCGGCGCCATCCTCAACCAGCTGAAGCGGCTCGGGGCCTCGGCCGACTGGAGCCGGGAGCGCTTCACCATGGACGAGGGCCTATCCAAGGCCGTGCTCGAAGTGTTCGTGACGCTCTACAAGGAAGGGCTGATCTACAAGGACAAGCGCCTTGTGAACTGGGACCCGAAGCTGTTGACCGCCATCTCGGATCTCGAGGTCGAGCAGCAGGAAGTCAACGGCAACCTCTGGCACTTCCGCTATCCGGTCGAAGGCATGACCTTCGATCCGGAAAATCCGAAGACCTTCATCACCGTTGCGACGACCCGGCCGGAGACGATGCTGGGCGATACGGCTGTCGCAGTCCACCCCGACGACGAGCGTTTCCGGCATCT
>NZ_AYVL01000007.1 GCF_000502835.1 Mesorhizobium sp. LSJC280B00 | reverse complement strand
TGATCGGCGTCGCCAGCGCGCAGGGCGTGCATGTCGGCGAGGTCGAGTTGCGTGGGCCGCCGACGGGGTTGACGGCGCGCGTGACGATGCAGCTTGCCGCGCATGCCGGGCGCGGCGACATCCTCGCTTCGCGGCTGGTCGCCGACCTCGCCGCCGGTTCAGGCCTTCATTTCAATGACGCCGGGCGCATCGCGCTTGACGAGCTGGATGAGCCGCTGGCGCTGGTGCAGGCGACCTCGGAACAGCATCTGGAGCCGGCCTGCCGGCCGAAGGCCAAGGCTGCCGAGCCGGCCGCACTGACGGCACGCGAAAGCGAGGTGGTGAACCTCATCGCCGATGGCAAGAGCAATGCCGCGATCGCCGCCGAACTCGGGCTGAGCGAACACACCGTCAAGCGCCACGTAGCCAATATTCTGCTCAAGCTGGACCTGCCGTCGCGGGCGGCGGCGGCGGCGTTCTCGGCCCGGCACGCTGGCCCGCACGGGCCATAGGAGCCATGGCGCTTTCGGGCGAAGCGGCCGGGCATGCGTAAGCGCTATCACTTCGTCCCATGCAGGCCAGGCGGATGTCGCCGGGAAAGGCGCTGCGAAGGGAGGAATAAAATGCTGAAGTCGACACTCAAATCACTGGTGCTGGCGGCAGGCGTTGGCGCGCTGTTGGCGATCGTTCCTGCCAAGGGCCGAAGACGCCTCGGCGACGGCTGCCTACAAGGACATCCAGGCAACGCTCGGCTCGGTACCGGACATGTTCAAGACGCTGCCGGACGTCGCCGTTGCCGGCGCCTGGGCCGAGATCAAGGGCGTGCAGCTCAACCCAAACACCGCGCTCGACGGCGAGGCCCATCAATTCCTTGGTCTTGCCGGGCCTCGCAGATCCCCTGCCAGTACTGCATCTATTTCCACACGCAGGCGGCCAAGCTCAATGGCGCCAGCGACGAGGAGATCAAGGAGGCGGTGGCGATGGCGGCGATCGTGCGCCACTGGTCGACGATGCTCAACGGCAGCCAGGTCGATCTCGCCACTTTCAAGAAGCAGTCCGACGAGGTGTTCGCGGCCGTCAAGGCGAAGTCGCAGTGAAGAAGCCACTGCCCGGCCGGCGAGCGCCGGGCAGTGCCTGATCAAGCAACCACCCGATCCGAGAAGACGGGCCTATGGAGGAAAAATTGCCGACCAAGACACAGACGATAGACGGCGCTGCGATCAAGAAGGCGATTGAGGGCCGTGATGGAAAATTGCTGGCGAGCTTCTATGCCGACGACGCATTGGTGCGGGTGATCGACCGCAACAACCCGCCGAGCAAGCCGCGCGAAATCCGCGGGCGCGCTGCGATCACCACGTTCTGGGACGACATCTGCAGCCGGGCGATGACCCACAAGGTCGACACCACCATCGCCGACGGCAACAATCTCGCCTTCACCCAGGCCTGCGCCTATCCGGACGGGACCAAGGTGTTCTGCGCGGCGATGCTGGAGCTGAAGAACGGCCTGATCGTGCGGCAGACCGTCGTGCAGGCATGGGACGAGTGAGGCGGCGGCGATGTTCAGTGCCAGGTGGCAGATCGACGCCAAGTTCGGCCACAAGCAGACCGTGCTCGAACTATTAAAGAATGAGAACGCGAGATCGGCTCGCAGGTCGGCCTCGACGACCTCAAGTTCCAGATCATGACCGAATCGAACGGCGCGCGGGAAGCGACGGTCGGGTCACATCACCAGGTCGAAAGCCTCGCCCAATTGGAGGCGTTCTTCGCCAGGATCGGCAAGATCGACGCGCACGCCAAATGGGGCAAGGAGATGGAGCCCTATGTCGTGTCGGGCACCAGCCTGTGGAACATCTACCGCATCGTGGAATAGCAGTCCGGCTTACTCCCTTCTCCCCGTCACTTACGGGGAGAAGGTGGCGGCAGCCGGATGAGGGGCAGCGCGACGTCTATAATTACGGAGAGCGCAAACCTCTATTCGCTCTCGCCGTCCAGCGCGGGCACCGACACGCCGGCAAGCTCCGCCGCCAGCAGCCGCGACGCACCGGCGCGTGCGATCCTCAGCATCAGCGCCTTGCGCGTTGCCGCCGCCATGCGGTGCTCGGGCGCATCGCGCAAAATCTCGGCGCCGTAACCGTCGGAGAGAATGAAGCCGCACTCCTGCGGAAAAATTTCCTGGGGTACGCCGGGATGGGTGGCGAAGAAGAACCGGTCGGAATGCAGCCGGTAGTCCGGCCATTTGCGGTCGACCCTGAAATCCTCGATCGAGGATTTGATCTCGATGATCCAGATGTCGCCCTGGCGGGTCAGCGCAACCAGGTCGGCCCGCCGGCCGGTGGCCAGCGACAGTTCGGGCAAGACATGCGCGCCCATCTGCCTGAGCAGCCGCTGCACGCCGCGCCTGACCAGCATGGCGCGCTCCGACTGGCGGCCGTCGATGAGCGGATTGAGGGGTAGAGGTGAGATGATCGGCATTACCGCACCATGCCAGATTTTGTTCACGGTTTGAACCCGGTCGCGGCGATTATCTGGCTGACAAACCTAATCTGCAAAATACTGTGGAGCGGGCGCTACAAGGCCCGCCCTTCCACAAGGCGGGCCGCTCGCGTTATGAATGCGTTTCCTACTGGTGAGGGGAGCTATGTTTTCGCGAGGCGTCGCGGTTGATCTAATATTCACCGCTGCAGGCCCGATAGTGGTCGCAGCATAATCAAAAAGGTGGCGAAGCATGGTTACTGAGAATGCAAGTTTGACGGTCGAGCAGACTAGGCTCAATAGGATGCTCACGCGGGGCGTCGTATTTTCCGTCATTTGGCTCGCCGGTTTCGGGTCTTCTTATGCACTCTACCAGGGGCTTCTGGCGCGACGGATGATAAAAATGAATCCCGTGCTTCGGGGAAATGGCCGCGCCTGGTGGTGCATCATTGTGGGAGGGCTTGGGGCCGCAGCCTTATGTGCGATAGTTGGCGCCGGCATTTTCAATGCCATGACACAACCCTAGGTCACGCTGCAACACCGCCTGCCGATCTGGTGTTGGGTCATATTGATTTGTAGGTCCCGTTCAATGAGTGTTTCCGGCGTCATCCTCCCATCATTGGCCGTTTCCCGCCCGCAAGTTTAAAGCTTGCTGATTCATATCAGAATGCTCCTGTCCCGTCGCCGGGCCGCACCTGATATGGCAACTCAGACTTGCCATTGTCATCGACCCGACCTTCAGCTAACCGGCATCATCCCTTCCAGAGCAATAATTCTCGTCTTTGCGCAGCGTTCGCGGATGGTTTTGAGGCGGCCGTATTCTGGAGAGTCGTACCATGCCAGGAGGGACGCCATGTCCGGGAATTCGACAATGACGAGGCGATGAGGTTCCCAATCGCCCTCCAGAACTTTGGTGGCTCCGCCGCGAGCGATATACCTCCCCCCATAGCGGGCTTCGGTTGCCGGCACGTCCCGGCGGTATTCCTCGAAAACGGCGGCGTCGGTTATGTCGACATCAGCAATGAGATATGCGGCCATTGACCTTACTCCCTGAAAAAAACATTGAAACAGGTCTATTAGCGGCCCCGCAACTAAGCCAGCGGTACTACGCCTCGGAAACGACTCGCGTTCTCCCGGATTGGGGCGCTTAACTGTCTTGGTGGGGGCAGCTCTGGGAGGAGACGAACCATGCCGATGTATCTCACGCGATTCAGCTACAGGCCCGAAACCTGGGCGCGCTTGATGGATAATCCCGAGGATAGACGCGAGGCTGCCCGTTCCTATATCGAGTCGGTCGGCGGAAAGCTGCACGGGTTCTGGTATGCCTTCGGAGAGTACGACGGCTGGAACCTATGGGAGGCGCCGGACAACGTGTCGATGGCATCCGTCATGCTCGCCATCGGTGCGGGAGGCGCGCTCAGCTCGTACCAGACCACCGTGCTGTTAAGTGTCGAAGAGACGATGGACGCTCTTGGGAAAGCCAAGTCGATCCGGTATCGCCCACCGGGATCGTGACCGCCGCCCGCGCTTTGCGGAGTGTCGAAGGCTGGTAACGCTTGCTCGCGAACTGCGCACGTTCCTAAACTTTGGCGCAAAAGAGTCCACTGCGGCTCTTGGCAGCGCCGGCAGCTTGCGCTTTCAATGTCGGCTACGGTGTTTTACGAGGAGCATTAGATGACGGAAGATGACGACCGGAAATCAGCGACGCCGGAGGAAATCCGCCCGGCCATCAGAGGATGGGCGGTGCTTGGGGCAATTATCGTTGCCGTGTTTGGTGCGGCCTACGTCATGATCGATAGTTGAATGGCCGACGGTCCTGGTCGCCCCGATGGACTGCCTGAAACGATCGGCACGGTCCTGGGTGCATTGGTGGTGATCGGCACGTTCGGGCTTCTGGCTTGGACCGTGCTTCGCGGCGTCCTTTATTAAACCCGGCCCGTCTGGACTTTCTCCTGCAGCGGCCGCGTCTCAGTCCGATCTCCTCGCAGCAACGGATGGTCTTGGCCGCAGGCCAGAGCGCCGGGCAGCGTAACCGACATTCACGGGTGATTTCTTCGTCTCCTGGTTCTTGTTCTTGGCCCATTGATTTTGCAACATAATCCTGCGGGGGCTGTTGCCGAAATGCCATAGTCGCAGGTTTACCAGCACGCAAGTCCAAGGATATAGGCATCGCCCGCTTGGCAAGCAAAGCAAATGCCAGCATGAATGAAGATGAAAAAAGCGGCCGACTCGAGCCGCTGTTGTTTGGGCAGGCATCGGACCTTTTCATGCGCATGAAGTCACTTGCAATCGTCGCTGCCCTGGCGCTGTCGACGGCTGTCGCTGGTTGCAGCACCATCGGGTCGCAGATCTTCACCAACAACTACGGCGCGGTGACCGACGCCGGCTATCACCTGCCGCGCGTTCCGATCGAAAAGGTGCCGTTCAAATACCGCCGGCAGATCGTCGACTACGACACCAAGGAAAAGCCGGGCACCATTATCGTCGATACGCAGAACAAGTTCCTCTACTTCGTCATGGGCGACGGCGAGGCGATGCGCTACGGCATCGGCGTCGGCCGTGAGGGTTTCGAATGGCACGGCACCGCCCATATCGCGCTGAAGCGCGAATGGCCGACCTGGACGCCGCCTTCGCAGATGATCAAGCGGCAGCCGGAGCTGGCCAAGTTTGCCGGTGGCATGGAGCCGGGGTTGAAGAACCCGCTCGGCGCGCGCGCTATGTACCTGTTCAACAAGGGTGGCGACATGGGTTATCGCCTGCATGGCAGCCCGGAATGGAATTCGATCGGCAAGGCGATGTCGTCGGGCTGCATCCGGCTGATGAACCAGGACATTATCGACCTCTACGACCGCACCTCGGTCGGCGCCAAGGTCATTGTGATATAAAACCCTTATACGCGGACCGTCTAGGCAACAACACAGACGTCGCAAACAGAAAACCGGGCACTTTGGCCCGGTTTTTTGTTGTCTATCGATGTTGACGATGGAACGTCGCGTCAGGAGACCTGTTCGACATGCTGCACTTCCGGCACAAAGTGCCGGAGCAGGTTCTGGATGCCGTGCTTCAGCGTCGCCGTCGACGACGGGCAGCCGGCGCAGGCGCCCTTCATGTGCAGGAACACGGTGCCGTTCTCGAAGCCGCGGAAGGTGATGTCGCCGCCGTCCTGGGCCACCGCCGGGCGCACCCGGGTGTCGAGCAGCTCCTTGATGGTGACGACCAGCTCCTCGTCGGCCTTGTCGTAGAATTCGCCGGTCTGGCTGGTCTCGGCGGCGGGGCCGGCCTTGGCCATCACCGGGGCGCCGGACATGAAATGCTCCATGATGGCGCCGAGGATAGCCGGCTTCAGATGCTGCCAGTCGGGGCCGTCCTTGGTCACGGTGATGAAATCATAGCCGAAGAAGACGCCGGTGACACCGGGGATTTCGAACAGCCGGCCGGCGAGCGGCGAAGCCGTCGCGGCGCTGTCGGCATCGCGGAAATCGGCGGTGCCTTCTTGCAGCACTTCCTTGCCGGGCAGGAATTTCAGCGTCGCCGGGTTTGGCGTCGACTCGGTCTGGATGAACATGGCCGTCTCCGTGCCCGTTTCGGGCAGCTAGTTTGGAATAATTCTAATTAGGCTTTATCCGCCCGACATTCAAGCGAAAGGCATCGTCGGCGGTAGCGGCAGGCGGAATGTTTTACCCTGCCTTGAGCGAGGCGCGCTCAGGCGAGGCTGTCGATCTCTTCGTCCGACAGGTTCTGCGGCACCACCGTGACGGGAATCGGAAAGGCGGCGCCCTTGCCGGCGACCGCGCCGACCAGCGGCCCAGGCCCTTCCTTGCCGGCGCCTGCCGCCAGCACCAGGATGGCGATGTCCTGGTCTTCCTCGATCAGCTTGTGGATCTCTTCGGTCGGCTTGCCCTCGCGCACCACCAGTTCCGGCTCGATGCCGAGCTTCTGACGCACCTTGTTGGCGTAGCTGTCGAGTGCGGCACGCGCCGTGGCGGTCGCCTCCTCGCGCATGATCTTCTCGACGCCCAGCCAGTGCTGGAAATCATCCGGCTCGATGACATAGAGCAGCACCAGTACGCCGCCCGTGCTCTGCGCCCGCTTCGAGGCGTAGGCGACGGCGCGCTCGCATTCGGGCGTGTCGTCGATGATCGCCAGGAACTTGCGGCGATGACCGACTTCGCGGCTGAGGCGTTTGGAGACCATATTCACCCTGTTCGATGGTTTCGGCCGCAATCTGCCACCGCCACAGCCCGCCCGCAAGCGACCGGCGGCTGTGGCAATGCTGGTGCAGCTTAAAGCGCGTCGCGTTCGACCAGCGACGCGCTTCAGGTTCTTGTTTTATGCATGTCGTTATCGCAAAACCGCTGCACACTTTTGCGCGACATGCATTAGCCTTGCAGCAGGCCGATAATGTCGCGCACGGTCTTCATGGTCGCTTCGGCCAATGTGCCGGCACGCTCGCCGCCATCCCGCAGCACCGCGTCGACATAGGCGCGGTCAGCGGAGATGCGGCGCATCTCGCCGGCGATCGGCGCCAGCTTTTCCACGGCAAGATCGGCCAGCGCCGGCTTGAACACCGAAAACTGCTGGCCGCCGAACTCTTTCAGCACGGCCTCTTTCGAGATTTCGGCGAGGCCGGCATAGATGCCGACGAGGTTTTCCGCTTCCGGCCGGCCGGCAAGGCCGTCCAGTTCGCCGGGCAAAGCCTCCGGGTCGGTCTTGGCCTTGCGGATCTTCTTCGAGATGGCGTCGGCATCGTCGGTCAGGTTGATGCGCGACAGGTCCGACGGATCGGATTTCGACATCTTCTTCGAACCGTCGCGCAGCGACATGATGCGCGCTGCCGGGCCGCCGATGACCGGCTCGGTCAGCGGGAAATAGCCGTTCACTGTCTCTTCGCCGACCTGCATCTCGACGCCGACGCCAAGCGCTGCGATGCGGTCCGAAAAGTCGTTGTTGAATTTCTGCGCGATGTCGCGGGTCAGCTCCAGATGCTGCTTCTGGTCGTCGCCGACCGGCACGTGGGTGGCGCGGTAGACGAGGATGTCGGCGGCCATCAGGGAGGGATAGGCGAGCAGGCCGAGCGAGGCGTTCTCGCGGTCCTTGCCGGCCTTGTCCTTGAACTGCGTCATGCGGTTCATCCAGCCGATGCGCGCCACGCAGTTGAAGATCCAGGCAAGCTCGGCGTGCTGCATCACCCGCGACTGGTTGAAGACGATGTGCTTGGTCGGGTCGATGCCGGAGGCGAGAAACGCCGCGGTGATCGAACGCGTCTGGTCCTGAAGGTCCTCATAGACGAGCTGCGCGGTCAGCGAATGCAGGTCGACGACGCAATAGATGCAGTCGGAAGTGTCCTGCAGGGCGACGAATTTCTTGATGGCGCCGAGATAATTGCCGAGATGCAGATTGCCGGTTGGCTGGACGCCGGAAAAGACGAGCGGCTTGAAGGCGGGCTGGTTGAGGTCGGTCATAGTGTTTCCCTGGCTTGTGGAGGGCCGTTTCGCGCGCGGCGAAAGTCTTGCGACGGCGCGCTTATGGACGAGAGCGAGGAGGCGATCAAGAGGGGTATTGACTGGGCGCGCAGGCTTTGGCGTCGGCCGAGCAAGACGCCGCAGGAGGCTGATTGAAGGGGATGACGCCGACCAGAAACAAAAACCCGCCTTGCGGCGCGTTCCTCGGCGCCAATGAGCACCATACAGAAATTAGTAGCATAGCTGCCGGCACAAAGCAAGAACAAAATAGCTCGCCTCGGCAGTCGCTTCGATTTGGCTTAGGGCCACATTGACGGACTGATGTAGATAGCTACATAGTATTTGCTACACAGCGGAAGCAAAACAATGACGATCAACATCAACAACAAGGAAGCGGACAGCCTGACGCGGGCTTTTGCCAGGCTTGAAGGTGTCGGGATCACCGAGGCAATCGTGATCGCCATGCGCGAAGCTCTGGAGCGCCGACGCAATCGCGAGACGCCGCTGGAGACGGCGGCACGGCTCCGGGCCGAGTTCGGGATTGAGCTGAGCGAGCAGGCGCGCAAGCCGCTGCCGCGCTCGGTCTACGACGAATTGTCCGGCGAAGACTGATGTTCATCGATGCAGCCGCTATCGTCGCGATGCTGAGCCAGGAGGCCGAAGCCCAGCGCTGCGCGCAGGCGGTCATGAAAGCGTCGGCTCCGTTCACGTCGGCTATCGCGGTTTGGGAAGCCGCGATGGCGCTTTCGCGATCGGAAAAGCTGGCCGTACCGATCGCCACAAGCTTCAAGATAGTCAGCCGCTTTCTCGAAGAGCGTGGAATCACCTTGCGGGAGCTTCCGCCTCCCTCTGACGCAGCATCTCTGTCAGTCGAGGCTGCGTCGCGGTTTCGCAACAACGCTGGCCGCCTCAACATGGCCGACTGTTTCCACTACGCCTGTGCGCGCTACTACGCCGTTCCGATGCTTTCGACGGCGGACGAATTCCGCTTCACGGATCTGGAGACTGTTGCTTGACCGGCTGGGAGCCCTTGCGCCCGATATTGCGGCGGATCATGCCGAAATCGGCGCCGCCGGTGGCGAAGGCGGTGACGAAGTAAAGCAGCGCCCCGCCGGCGACGAGCGCAAGCAGGGTTACCGCCTTGATCACCAGCGGCGAGCCGGAGCCGAGACTTGCGGCGAACCAGTGTTCGGCAAAATAGAGCGCCGCGGCCATCACCGCCGCCGACAGCACCAGCCGCGGGATGCGTTTCATGAGCGGCACGTCGCGGCCCCAATGGCCGCGCCGGATCAGCACGGCGAGCAGCATCGCCGCATTGACCCAGCCTGCGACAGCGGAGGCAACGGCAATGCCGGGCGCGCCCATGGTCGGAAACAGCGTCAGCGCCGTCGTAATGTTAACCGCCACCGAGATGGCGGCAAAAATCATTGGCGTGCGTGTGTCCTCGCGGGCGAAATAGCCTGGGGTGAACGCCTTGATCAGCACGAAGGCCGGCAGGCCGAGGCCGAAGATCGCCAGGATTGCCGCGACCGTCGGCGTCGAATTGTTGGCGGCAAAGGCGCCGCGCTCATAGACCAGCCGCACGATCGGCTCGGACATGACCAGCAGCGCGGCCGCCGCCGGCAAGGTCATGAAAAGGGTAAACTCGACCGAGCGGTTCTGCAGATTGGCGGCCTCGACCAGATTGCCTGATTTCAGCGCCCGCGACAGTTCCGGCAAAAGCACGATGGCGACGGCGACGCCGACGACGCCCAGCGGCAGCTGGTAGACGCGGTCGGCATAGGCCAGCGACGACACCGCGCTGTCCTGCGCCGACGCGATCGCCGTGCCGATCAGCTGGTTGATCTGGGTGATGCCGCCGGTGATCGCCGCCGGCAGTGCCAGGATCAGCAGCCGCTTGACGTTCGGCGTCATCTTCGGCCGCCGGAAGCCGATCGAAATGCCGGCATGGCGCACCGCCGCCCAGACGATCGCCAGTTGCACCAGGCCGGCCGCCAGCACGCCCCAGGCCAGGCCGAAACCAACGGTGCGGGCGTCCGAACCCTTGTACCAGGCATAGGCGAGCACGGCGATGAGGATGACGTTGAGGAACACCGGCGCCACCGCAGCGGCGAAATAGCGGCGCAGCGAATTCAGCATGCCGGCCATCATGGCGCCGAGCGACATGCAGATCAGGTAGGGGAACATGACGGTCGCCAGCGCCACCGTCATCTCGAATTTTCCCGGCGTGTCGGCAAAGCCCGGCGCCACCAGGTAGCGCACGATCAGCGGCATCGCCAGTTCCATGGCGATGGTCAGCGCCAGAAGCGCCGTGAACAAGACGCCGAACACCTCTTCGGAAAAGCGCTTGGCGCCGTCGGTGCCGTGTGTCTCGATCTCCTTGGCGAACAGCGGCACGAAGGCGGCATTGAAGGCGCCTTCGGCGAACAGCCGGCGAAAGGTGTTGGGAAACTGGAAGGCGGCGTTGAAGGCGTCGGCGATCGGCCCGGTGCCGAGTGCGGCAGCCATCAGCATCTCGCGGCCGAAACCGAGGGCGCGGCTCATCAGCGTGCCGGAAGCGACCGTGGCGAATTTCTTGACAAGGCTCATGCGCTTGAAGACTGCCTGTGCGATTGGGGCAAATGGAAGGTAACCGTCACTCGGCGGCCGTTTTGGTCTTGCCGCGCTCGGACGCCGTGCCCTCGAGCACCGCGATCAGCCTGTTGCGGATAGTCGCGGTGCGCGACGGGCTGTCGATCTTCTGGCCAGTGAGATCGGTGACGTAGAACGTGTCGATGACTTTTTCGCCGAAGGTGGTGATGTGGGCCGAGGCGATGTCGAGCGACAGGTCCGACAACATGCCGGTGATCTCCGACAGAAGGCCCGGCCTGTCCAGCCCCTCGACCTCGATCNGAGCGACAGGTCCGACAACATGCCGGTGATCTCCGACAGAAGGCCCGGCCTGTCCAGCCCCTCGACCTCGATCACCGAGAACCGGTTCGACAGCGTGTTGCGGATCTCGGCGCGCGGCGGGATGCGGAAAACCTTGGCGCCGCGCCGCGGCTTGGTGCGCTTCTCGATCATTTCGGGCAGCCAGCTCTTGCCCGATAGCACGTCCTCGATCAGCCGGCCGACGCGCTCGGCGCGGCGGCGCTCGTCCTCGTCGAGGTCGAACTCCCTCGAGATCAGGATGGTGTCGAGCGCCCGACCATCCGAGGTGGTGAAGATCTGCGCGTCGACGATGTTGCCGCCGGCCGCGGCACAGGCGCCGGCAATCACCGAGAGCAGGCGCGGATGGTCCTGCGCCAGCACGGTGATCTCGGTTACCGCCTCGAACTGGTGGGTTTTCACCATGGTGGCGAGCTTCTTGCCGGCGTGATCGGCCTCGCGGATGAATTCGGCATGGCGGAGCTGGTCGGGCAGATCGACCGCCAGCAGATAGTTCTCGTAGTGCTGGCCGACATAACGCTTGCGTGCCTTTTCCGGCCAGTCGGCAAGCGCCTCGGCCAGTTGCTCGCGCGCCGCCGCCGTCCGCTTGGCGCGCGACACCTCCGAAAACCCGCCGGTCAACAAAAGCTCGGTCTCGTAATAGAGCGTACGCAGCAACTGGCCCTTCCAGCCGTTCCAGACCCCAGGCCCGACGCCGCGGATATCGCAGACGGTAAGCACAAGCAGCATCTTCAGCCGTTCGACCGACTGCACGATGGCGGCAAAATCCTCGATCGTCTTGCGGTCGTTGAGATCGCGGGTCTGCGCCGTCATCGACATGACGAGGTGGTTCTCGACCAGCCAGGCGACCGTTTCGGTGTCGGCCGGCGAGAGCCCCATATGCGGGCAGATGCGCCGGGCGATCCTGGCGCCGGCTTGCGAATGGTCCTCCGGCCTGCCCTTGGCGATGTCGTGCAGCAGCACGGCGACATAGAGCGCCTCGCGGCTCTTCTTCAGCCCCGGCATCAGCGAGTGGGCGAGTGGATGGATCTTTTCCCCGTCGCCGCGCTCGATCTCGGCCAGCACGCCGATGCAGCGGATCAAATGCTCGTCCACCGTATAGTGGTGATACATCGAGAACTGCATCATGGCGACGATCTTGCCGAAGTCCGGGATCAGCTTGGCAAGCAGTCCGGCCTCGTTCATGCGCCGCAGGTTTAGCTCGGCATTGCGGTCCGAGGTCAAGATATCGAGGAACAGCCGGTTGGCTTCCTCGTCGCGCCGCAGTGCCTTGCCGACGAGGCCGAGCGAACGGGTCAACAGCTTCAGCGCATCGGGGTGAAATTCCAGGCCATGCTTGTCGGCAAACCAGAACAGCCTGAGCAGGTTAACCGGATCGCGCTCGAACACCTCGTCGTCGGCAATGTTGATGCGGTGGTTG
Organism: Mesorhizobium sp. LSJC280B00; assembly: GCF_000502835.1. Classification (GTDB taxonomy): domain Bacteria; phylum Pseudomonadota; class Alphaproteobacteria; order Rhizobiales; family Rhizobiaceae; genus Mesorhizobium. Next base: position 207,761 of record NZ_AYVL01000007.1, on the reverse strand, counting down.
TCGACGATGAAATCGGCCGTGCCGGCGAGCTTGCGCTTGCGGCGCGAAAAGGTGAGGAAGATGCGGTTGAAGCCCGGCACATGCTTGGCCTGCTCTTCTTCCAGCGCGGCGCAGAAAATGCGGGTCAGGTCGCCGACATCCTTGGCGACGAGGAAGTAGTGCTTCATGAAGCGTTCGACCGCCGACAGGCCGGGATGGGTGGTGTAGCCCAGCCGCTCGGCAATGTCGCGCTGGATGTCGAAATGCAGCCGCTCCTCGGCCTTGCCGGTGAGGAAATGCATGTGGCAGCGCACCGCCCATAGGAAATCCTCGGCCTTCTGGAATTCCCTGTATTCGGCGTCGGTAAAGACGCCCTTGTCGACCAGTTCCTCGCCGGTGCGCACGCGGTAGAAATATTTGGCGATCCAGAACAGCGTCTGCAGGTCGCGCAGGCCGCCCTTGCCGTCCTTGACGTTGGGTTCGACCAGGTAACGGCTCTCGCCGGCCTTGGCGTGGCGCTCGTCGCGTTCGGCGAGCTTGGCCTGGACATATTCGGGGCCGGTGGTGCGCACCACCTCGTGGTCGAAGCGCTGCAAAAGCTCGTCATAGAGCTTTTGCTCGCCCCACAGGAAGCGCGCCTCCAGGATCGAGGTGCGGATGGTGATGTCGGTGCGCGACAGCCTGAGGCATTCGTCGATGTTGCGGGTGGCGTGGCCGACCTTCAGCCCGAGGTCCCACAGCATGTAGAGCATGTATTCGACGATCTGCTCGCCCCATGGCGTCTGCTTGTAGGGCAGCAGGAACAGCAGGTCGATGTCGGACCCGGGCGCCAGCGTACCACGGCCATAGCCGCCGACGGCCACGACCGCCATGCGCTCGGCCGATGACGGGTTTTTGACGCGATAGACATGGGTGGCGGCGAAGTCGTAGAGCGCGCGGATGATCTCATCCATCAGATGCGACAGCCGGGCGGCACAGGCGGTACCGCTGCCATCGTCCATCAGCATGCGTTCGGCGACCGTGCGGCCGTCGGCGAGCCGGCTTTTGAGAAGCTTGAGAACGCCGCTGCGCGCGGCCTTGCCCGAGCCGTCGCCTGCCGTGGCCGCGGTCAGTTCGATCATCTCGCGGCGCAAGGCTTCGCTGTCGATCAGTTCCTCGAGCTTCAGGGATATTCTTGCCATAGATGCCGTTCGGCCTCGCCGTTTCGGCGGCGTCTATAGCGCGTTTTCGCGGCGCTGGGTATGGGGCGGACGGACGCGTTCTCCGCAGCCGTGGAACGGGACGACTCATGCCCGCGGCCGGTGCAGTTTGGGGCCTGGCCACGAAAAATCGAAATCAGCCCTTGACCTTCCAGTTACTGGAAGCACTACCTCCGCCGCAACATCGAAATACAGGGGCTTTCGGCATGACGCATTCCGATCACCATCATCACGCCCATGGCAGCTGCTGCTCGCCAAAAGGCGTCTCCTCTGCTGCGGACGCCGTCGTCCGCGATCCGGTCTGCGGCATGACCGTCGATCCGGCTGCCGGCAAGCCAACGGCCGAGCATGACGGCCATCGCTATCATTTCTGCAGCGAGAGCTGCCGCGCGAAATTCGTCGCCGAGCCGGAAAAATACCTGACCGCAACCGATCCCGTCTGCGGCATGAGCGTCGATCGCGCCACGGCCAAGCACTTTTTGCGGCACGAGGGCCGGGGCTTCTATTTCTGCTCGGCCGGCTGCAAGGCGAAGTTCGAAGCCGGGCCGGCAAAATATCTCGGCGACAGGCCGGCGCCGCAGCCGATGCCCAAGGGCACGCAATACACCTGCCCGATGCATCCGGAAATCATCCGCGACAAGCCCGGCTCCTGCCCGATCTGCGGCATGGCGCTCGAACCGATGGGCGTGCCGACCGGCGACGAGGGACCTAACCCCGAACTGGTCGACTTCACCAGGCGCTTTTGGGTGAGCGCGGTGCTGTCCGTGCCGTTGCTGCTCATCGCCATGGCGCCGATGCTCGGCCTGACGTTTCAGGCCTTCATCGACGACCGCGCGAAGGTCTGGCTGGAGCTGGCGCTGGCCAGCCCGGTGGTGCTGTGGGCGGCATTCCCGTTCTTCCATCGCGGCTGGAACTCGGTCCTCAACCGCAGCCCCAATATGTGGACGCTGATTTCGCTCGGCGTCGGTGCCGCCTATCTCTACAGCGTCGTCGCCACGCTGTTTCCAGGCCTCTTTCCGCACCAGTTCCGCGGCCATGACGGCACCGTGCCGGTCTATTTCGAGGCGGCGGCGGTGATCGTTGCGCTGGTGTTCCTCGGCCAGGTGCTGGAATTGCGCGCCCGCGAGAAAACCGGCTCGGCGATCCGTGCGCTGCTCGACCTGGCGCCGAAGACGGCGCGGCTGATCGGCGCGGACGGTTCCGAAAACGACGTGCCGCTCGATACGGTCAAGGCCGGCGACCGCCTGCGCATCCGCCCCGGTGACGCCGTGCCGGTCGACGGCATTGTGCTCGAAGGACGCTCTTCCATCGATGAATCGATGATCACAGGCGAGCCGCTGCCGGTCGAGAAGACCGAAGGCGACAACCTCACCGGCGGCACGCTGAACAAGAACGGTTCGCTGATCATGCGCGCCGAAAAGATCGGCGCCGAGACGACGCTGGCGCGCATCGTCGAGCTGGTCGCCAAGGCGCAGCGTTCACGCGCGCCGATCCAGGGGCTGGCCGACCGCGTCTCGTTCTACTTCGTCCCGGCCGTCGTGCTGGTCGCGATCATTGCGTTTGTCGCCTGGGCGATCGTCGGACCGGAACCCAGCCTGGTGTTTGCCATCGTCTCGGCGGTCTCGGTGCTGATCATCGCCTGCCCGTGCGCGCTCGGCCTTGCCACGCCCATGTCGATCATGACCGCCACCGGGCGCGGCGCGCATGCCGGCGTGCTGATCAAGGAAGCGGCGGCGCTCGAGCGCTTTGCCTCGGTCGATACGCTGATCGTCGACAAGACGGGAACGCTGACCGAAGGCCGGCCCAAACTGACCGACGTCATCGCGGTCGAAGGCATGGCACAGGACGAGCTGCTGGCGCTCGCCGCCGGTCTCGAAAAAGGCTCGGAGCATCCGCTGGCCGAGGCGATCGTCGAAGGCGCCCGCGAACGCGGCGTGAAGGTCCCCGACGCCGGCGGTTTCGAGGCCGTCACCGGCAAGGGCGTTTCCGGCACGGTCTCGGGGCAGAAGGTAGCGCTCGGCAATGCCGCGATGATGGTCGATCTCGGCATCGAGACGGCTTCGGTCCTGGCCAGCGCCGAGGCGCTGCAGGCCGATGGCAAGACCGTGATGTTCGTCGCTGTCGCAGGCAAGCTCGCCGGTCTCGTCGCCGTTGCCGACCCGATCAAGGCGACCACCGCCGAGGCGATCAAGGCGCTGCATGACAGCGGGCTGAAGATCGTCATGGCGACGGGCGACAATGAGCGCACCGCCAAGGCCATCGCAGCCAAGCTCGGCATCGACGAGGTGCGTGCCGGGCTTTTGCCCGAGCAGAAGGGTGCGCTGGTCGAGGAATTGCGTGCAAACGGCGCCGGCGTCGCCATGGCCGGCGACGGCGTCAACGATGCGCCAGCGCTGGCCGCCGCCGATGTCGGCATCGCCATGGGCACAGGCGCCGATGTTGCGGTCGAAAGTGCGGGAATTACGCTGGTCAAGGGCGATCTCAACGGCATCGTCAGGGCGAGGACGCTGGCCCGCGCGACGATCCGCAACATCCGCCAGAACCTGTTTTTCGCTTTCCTCTACAATGTGCTTGGTGTGCCGGTTGCTGCCGGCGTGCTTTATCCGCTCACCGGCACGCTGCTGTCGCCGATGATTGCGGCGGCGGCGATGAGCCTGTCTTCGGTTTCGGTGATCGCCAACGCATTGCGGCTCAGGACGTTGAAACTCTGAGTAAAACTTCCAGATAGACCCTGTTCAAAAAAGGAGACGACGAATGACGTTGGCCAAGAAGATCGTGCTGCTGATGATGGCGGCGGGAATGCTGCTTGCCGTTTTCCTCGAAAGCGTTCCGGCGCAGGCCGAGGAGATGAAGCACGACATGGGCGCAATGGGTGCGCAGAGTCCCTCGACCGAGGGCTACAAGGCGGCGATGGACAAGATGCATACCGACATGATGGCAATCGAATATTCCGGCAATGCCGATGTCGATTTCGCCCGCGGCATGATCCCGCATCACCAGGCTGCCATCGACATGGCCAAGGTCGAGCTCGCCAATGGCAAGGACCCGGAAATCCGCAAGCTGGCGGAAGCAGTGATCGCCGCGCAGCAAGCCGAGATCAAGCAGATGCAGGACTGGCTCGCCGCCCATCCGGTGAAGTAGGCGTCACGCTGCCGGGGAATCCGGGCGAGAGGCCTCACCTGGATTTCTGCTTCACCTGGATTTGCCTTGGCGACTATGGTGCTATCCGGGCCTCGGACTGGAGCATGCCATGCCATCGACGATAAGAACGACCACCCTGCCCTGCGGCGAAGCCGTGCCGGTGCTCGGCCAGGGCACCTGGAAGATGGGCGAAGACGGCCGCCGCCGTGGCGACGAGGCCAATGCCCTGAAGCTCGGGCTGGATCTCGGCATGACGCTGATCGACACCGCCGAAATGTATGCCAGCGGCGGCGCCGAGGAGGTGGTGGCGGAGGCCATCGCCGGTCGCCGCGACGAGGTTTTCCTGGTCTCCAAAGTACTGCCGTCCAATGCCTCGCGCGCCGGCGTGAAACGGGCATGCGAGAACAGCCTGAGGCATCTCGCCACCGACCGCATCGATCTCTATCTCTTGCATTGGCCGGGCAGCGTTCCTTTGATGGAAACGGTAGAGGCGTTCGAAGCGTTGAAGGCGGCCGGCAAGATCCGCCACTGGGGCGTCAGCAATTTCGATACCGGCGAGATGGAGGAGCTGGTCCGGTTGCCGGCCGGCGGCAACGTCCGAACCAACCAGGTGCTCTACAATCTGTCGCAGCGCGGCGTCGAGTTCGACCTCGCCCCGTGGAGCCGGCAACGCGGCATGCCGCTGATGGCCTATTCGCCGGTCGATCAGGGGGTATTGGCGCGCAACGCCAGGTTAGATGCCATCGCCGCCCGCCACGGTGCGACGCCGGCGCAGATCGCGCTTGCCTGGGTGATGGCGCAGGACGGGGTGATTGCCATTCCGAAGGCCAGTCGCCCGGACCATGTCCGGCAGAATGTCGCGGCGTTGGAGATCGCGCTCACGAGCGAAGATTTCGCCGAAATTGATCGCGCTTTTCCGCCGCCGAGGCGGAAGTCGGGCCTGGCGATGATTTGAGGGGTGGGGCGGAAGGCAAGCCAAAGCAGCGTTCCGTCACACCCCCCTCTGTCCTGCCGGACATCTCCCCCTCAAAGGGGGGAGATTGGATTTCGCATCGGCTTTCGCCAACTTCGAACGTCGAAGGAAAAGCGCTGTCAGCGAAACTGCCAATCTCCCCCCTTGAGGGGGAGATGTCCGGCAGGACAGAGGGGGGTGCCGTAGAGCGCTATCGGACGAGCACTACTTCCCCACCATCCCCTTCAGCCGGTACAGCGCCTCCAGCGCCTCCCTTGGCGTCATCTCGTCGGGATTGATCTCCGCTAGCGCCAAACCCAGCCCATCACTCTTCGCCGGCTTCGACGCTTCCCGCTGCGCCGCCACGGAAAACAGCGGCAGGTCGTCGACCAGACGGTTGGCCTTGCCCGAGACCTCGCCGGCCTCGAGTTGGTGCAGCACTTCCTTGGCCCGGCCGACCACCGCTTCCGGCAGGCCGGCCAGCCGCGCTACCTGGACGCCGTAGGAACGGTCGGCCGCACCCTTGCCGACCTCGTGCAGGAAGACCACGTCGCCCTCCCATTCCTTGACCCGCATGGTGACGTTGGAGAGCCGCGGCAGTTTTCCGGCCAGCGCCGTCATTTCGTGGAAATGCGTGGCGAAGATCGCCCGGCAGCGGTTTTTCTCGTGCAAATATTCGACCGCCGCCCAGGCGATCGACAGGCCGTCGAAGGTGGCGGTGCCGCGGCCGATCTCGTCGAGGATGACCAGTGCGCGTTCGCCTGCCTGGTTGAGGATCGCCGCCGTCTCGACCATCTCGACCATGAAGGTGGAGCGGCCGCGCGCCAGATCGTCGGAGGCGCCGACCCGCGAAAACAGCCGGTCGACGACGCCGATATGGGCTGATGCCGCCGGCACGAAGGAGCCGGTCTGGGCGAGGATGGCGATCAGCGCGTTTTGCCTGAGGAAGGTCGATTTGCCGCCCATATTGGGGCCGGTCAGCAGCCAGATCGCGCCGGCCTTGGCATCGCCTTGCGGCGACAGATCGCAATCATTGGCGACGAACGGGCCTTCGCCGGAACGCCGCAGCGCCTGTTCGACCACCGGATGACGTCCACCCGAAATCTCGAAGGCAAGGCTCGCATCGACCAGCGGCCGGCACCAGGCCTCGCTCTCGGAAAGCAAGGCAAGTGCGGCCGAAACGTCGAGCGCGGCGAGCGCTTCGGCGCCGGCACGGATCGTGTCGGCCTGGCCGACCACTTCCGCCGTCAGCGCCTCGAAAGCGGCAAGCTCGATCGCCAGAGCCCGGTCGGCGGCGTTGGCGATCTTGGTTTCCAGTTCGGCGAGTTCCGTGGTGGTGAAGCGCATGGCGTTGGCCATGGTCTGGCGATGGATGAAGCGCGCCTTGGCGCCGTCGCTGCCGGTCATCAGCGCATGGTGGTTAGCGGTGACTTCGATATAATAGCCCAGCACATTGTTGTGCCTGATCTTCAGCGAGCGGATGCCGGTCTCGTCGATCAGCGAACGCTCCAGCCCGGCGATCACCTTTCGCGACTCGTCGCGCAGTGCCCGCATCCCGTCGAGTTCGGCGTGGTAGCCGCCGCGGACGAAGCCGCCGTCGCGCTTGAGCAACGGCAGCTCGTCGCTGAGCGCCTGTGCCAGATGGGTCGCCAGTTCATTAGGCAGTGCCTTGATAGCTCCCAACGCCGTGGTCAGTTCGCCCGGCAAGGCGGTTTGGCCGAACAGTTCGGCGATGGCGCCGGCCGCTTCGAAACCGGCGCGCAGCGCGCCGAGGTCGCGCGGGCCGCCGCGGTTGAGCGCCAGCCTGGACAGCGCCCGCGGCATGTCGGCGACGCTCTTCAGGCTTGCCCGCACCGCCTGGCAAAGGCGCGTCTCGGAGCGGAAGAACGACACCGAGTCCAGCCTTGCAGCGATTGCCGCCGGGTCGGTCAGCGGCGCCATCAAGCGGTCGGCGAGCAGCCTTGCGCCGCCACCGGTCACCGTGCGGTCGATCGCCTTGAACAGCGACCCGTCGCGGCTCCCGGACAGCGTGCGCAGCAGCTCCAGATTGGCGCGCGTCGCCGGGTCGATGAACAGCGTCGAACCCTGCTCCTCGCGTTCCGGCCGCGACAGCGGTGGCCGTTCGGCCTTCTGCGTCTTCTCGACATAGGCGATGACGCCTGAGATCGCCGACAGTTCGGCGCGCGAAAACGCGCCGAAACTATCCGGCGTTGCCACGTCGAAGAAGCGGGCGATGCGGCCGGCGGCCGAAGCCGAATCGAACAGCGACGGCGGCTGCGGGCTGGCGACGCGGCCGAGCACGTCGAAGACCGGTTTCAGCTCCCGGTCGTAAAACACCGGTTCGGCGACGATCAGCTCGCGCGGATCGACGCGGAAGACATCGGCGAGCAGCCGGTCGGCGGTTGTCTCGGCGACGCGGAAGACACCGGTCGAGATCTCGATCCAGGCTAGGGCGAAACTTCCTTGGTTCCCTGTCGCGCTGCCGCGCTCCCCGCCTCTTGTATCGCTGCTGCCGCCCTTGACCCGTCCCAGCGCCATCAGAAAACTCGATTCCGACGGCGCCAGCAATTTGTCTTCGGTGATGGTGCCGGGCGTTACAAGCCGCACCACGTCGCGGCGCACCACCGATTTGCCGCCGCGCTTCCTGGCCTCCGCCGGATCCTCGATCTGCTCGCAGACAGCGACGCGGAACCCCTGGCCGATCAGCTTCTGCAGATAATCGTCGGCGGCATGCACCGGTACGCCGCACATCGGGATGTCGAGCCCCTGGTGCTTGCCGCGCTTGGTCAGCACGATGCCGAGTGCCCGGCTCGCCTTCTCGGCATCGTCGAAGAACAGCTCGTAGAAATCGCCCATGCGGTAGAACAGCAGCGAATCCGGGTTCGCCGCCTTGATCTCGATATACTGCTCCATCATCGGCGTCGCCGGCGCGAAGGCTGGCGTGGCGTTGTCGCTTCGAATGGGCGTCTCGTCGTTCAAGAAGCTGCTTCCAAAATTTTCCAAGCCATGCTTGGCGGTTTACAGCGGCGAAGTGTAGCCTTAATCCCGAACCTTCCACAAAAGAAAGCATGCGCACCCATCTCAAGCGGTGCCGTACGGGCGAGGAAACCAAAAGTACCATGGCCAAGAAAACCGAAAGCAACGGGCCCTCCGTCAGCGCCCAGGAGGCATTGGAATTCCACGCCATGGGCCGTCCGGGCAAGCTGGAGATCGTCGCCACAAAACCGATGGCGACGCAGCGCGATCTCAGCCTCGCCTATTCGCCGGGCGTCGCCGTGCCGGTTCTCGCCATCGCCGAGGACCCGAGCCGCGCCTTCGACTACACGGTTCGCGGCAACATGGTCGCCGTCATCTCCAACGGCACCGCTATCCTCGGCCTCGGCAATCTCGGCGCGCTGGCCTCCAAGCCGGTGATGGAAGGCAAGGCGGTGCTGTTCAAGCGCTTCGCCGATGTCGATTCCATCGACCTCGAGGTCGATACCGAGGATGCCGACGAATTCATCAACTGCGTGCGCTTTCTCGGCCCCTCCTTCGGCGGCATCAACCTCGAGGACATCAAGGCGCCGGAGTGCTTCATCATCGAGCAGCGGCTGCGCGAGCTGATGGACATCCCGGTCTTCCATGACGACCAGCACGGCACCGCCATCATCTCGGCCGCCGGCCTGATCAACGCGCTGGAAATCACCGGCCGCGACATGAAGACCACGAAAATGGTCTGCAACGGCGCCGGTGCTGCCGGCATCGCCTGCATCGAATTGATGAAGGCGATGGGCTTTGCGCCTGAGAATATCATCCTTTGCGACACCAAGGGCGTCGTCTTCCAGGGTCGCACCGAAGGCATGAACCAGTGGAAATCGGCGCACGCCGTGAAAACCGGCGCGCGCTCGCTGGCCGAGGCGCTGGACGGCGCCGACGTGTTCCTCGGCCTCTCGGCCAAAGGCACGCTGACCACCAAAATGGTGCAGTCGATGGCCAAGAACCCGATCATCTTCGCCATGGCCAATCCCGACCCCGAGATCACGCCGGAGGAAGTCGCCGAGATCCGCACCGACGCCATCATGGCGACGGGACGGTCCGACTATCCCAACCAGGTCAACAACGTGCTTGGCTTCCCCTACATCTTCCGCGGCGCGCTGGATGTGCGGGCGACCACCATCAACGACGACATGAAGATCGCCGCGGCCAAAGCGCTCGCCGAACTGGCGCGCCAGGACGTGCCCGACGACGTCGCCGCCGCCTATCAGGGCATGCGGCCGAAATTCGGCCCCAACTACATCATCCCGGTGCCGTTCGACCCGCGCCTGATCTCGGCCATTCCGATTGCGGTGGCCAAAGCGGCGATGGACTCCGGCGTCGCGCGCAAGCCGATCCTCGATCTCGACCGCTACGCGCAGGAGCTTTCCGCCCGCCGCGACCCGATCGCCTCGACGCTGCAGCGCATCTACGACCGGGTGCGCCGCCAGCCCAAGCGCATCGTCTTTGCCGAGGGCGAGGAGGAGCAGGTGATGCGCGCCGCCGTCTCCTATGTGAACCAGCGGCTCGGCACCGCCATCCTGCTCGGCCGCGACGACATCATCAAGGAAAACGCCAGGAATGCCGGCATCGATCTCGGCAAGCAAGGCATCGAGATCATCAATGCGCGGCTGTCGCGGCGCAACTCGGTCTACACCGATTATCTCTACGAGCGCATGCAGCGCAAAGGCTTTCTGTTCCGCGACTGCCAGCGGCTGATCAACAACGACCGCAACCATTTCGCCGCCTGCATGGTGGCGCTGGGCGATGCCGACGGCATCGTCACCGGCGTTACCCGTAACTATTCGACGGCGCTCGACGATATCCGCCGCGTCATCGACGCAAGGCCCGGCCATTGCGTCATCGGCGTGTCGATCGTGCTGGCGCGCGGTCGCACCGTCCTCGTTGCCGACACCGCGGTGCACGACATGCCGGATGCCGTCGAGATCGCCGACATCGCCGAGGAGGCCGCCGGCTTCGCCCGCCGCATGGGCTACGAGCCGAGGCTCGCCATGCTCGCCTATTCAACCTTCGGCCATCCGCAGGGCGAGCGCTCCGAGCGCGTCCAGGAAGCGGTGCGCATCCTCGACAAGCGCCGCGTCGATTTCGAGTATGACGGCGAGATGGCCGCCGACGTGGCGCTCAACGCCCGCGCCATGGCGCAGTACCCGTTCATCAGGCTGACCGGCCCGGCCAATGTGCTGGTCATGCCGGCCTTCCACTCGGCCTCGATCTCGACCAAGATGCTGCAGGAGCTCGGCGGCTCGACCGTCATCGGCCCGCTGCTGGTCGGCCTCAACAAGCCGGTTCAGATCGTCTCGCTGAATGCGAAGGACTCGGACATCGTCAATATGGCGGCGATTGCGGCTTATAGCGCTGGGGCTTGAGGAGCGGGGGCAGCAGCAGCGCCTCTCCCCTTCTCCCCCTGTGGGAGAAGGTGGCCGAGCGAAGCTCGGTCGGATGAGGGGTGTTCCAGCTTGGCACCGGCAGCACTCCGTCCAGCACCCCTCAACCGTCTCGGCGCTGCGCGCCGATCCACCTTCTCCCACAGGGGGAGAAGGAAAGAGGCGCCGCTCTACAGCAGCCCGGCCTGCTCGGCCTCTCTGCGCAAATTCTGGCGTGGCCTTGGGCCGATTTGCTGGATGACCAGCCCGGCTGCCAGCGAGCCGAGATCGCCGCACTGCTTCAGGCTGCGGCCTTGCGTGTAGCCGTAGAGGAAGCCGGCGGCGTAGAGGTCGCCGGCGCCAGTGGTGTCGACCAGCTCGCGGATCCTGGTCGCCTCGATGATGACGGTCTCGTCGCCGCGCACGATGACCGAGCCCTTTTCCGAGCGGGTGACGGCGGCGATCTTGCAATCCTTGCGGATCTGGGCCAGCGCCTCGTCGAAGGACGCGGTCTGGTAGAGCGATTTGATCTCGTGGCTGTTGGCAAAGACGATGTCGACGGTGCCGAAGCGCATCAGGTCGAGGAACTCGTCGCGGTAGCGGTCGACGCAGAACGAGTCCGACAATGTCATCGACACTTCGCGCCCGGCGGCATGGGCGAGCTTCGCCGTCTGCCGGATCGCCTCCTTGGCGCGCGGCGGGTCCCACAGATAGCCCTCGAAATAGGTGACCGCCGCGCCCGAGGCCTTGTCGGCCTCGACGTCCTCCGGGCCGAGCTCGACGCAGGCGCCGAGATAGGTGTTCATCGAGCGCTCGCCGTCCGGTGTGACGAAGATCATCGAGCGCGCCGTCGGTGGTTCGCCGTTGAGCGGCTTTGTGTCGAAGGCGACGCCCTGGGCATGGATGTCATGCGCATAGATTTCGCCGAGTGCGTCGTTGGAGACCTTGCCGAAGAAGGCGGCGCGGCCGCCGAAGGAGGCGACGCCCGCCGCCGTGTTGCCGGCACTGCCGCCGGAGGCTTCGATGGCCGGGCCCATGCGGCTGTAGAGCAGTTCGGCGCGCCTCGTGTCGATCAAATTCATCGCGCCCTTGATGATGCCGTTGGTCTCCAGGAACGCCTCGTCGCACTGGGCGATGATGTCGACGATGGCATTTCCGATACAAAGCACGTCATAGTCCGGCATCAATTCATGTCTCCGCCAAAAACCCACCGGCTTTCTGCCACGCCGGGCGCGGGCGGGTCTAGCGGTTTGATGCGGCTTTGCCTAGGCCGCGAGTTATAAATCCGGGCAGAACGCAGATGCTTCGTATCGCGCGGTTTGCGCTTGTCTCGCGACCTGTCTCCGCCTATCCCGAAATATCGCCGATGGGCCTCGTTTGACATGGAATTGGAAACGCCGTGATCCTCGACGCCGCCCGTGCCGCCTTGAGCCGGCTGTTCTCGCCCGAATTCCGTTCCGTGTTCCTGAAGACGTTTGCGCTGACCTTGCTGGCGCTGGCGGCGCTTTGGTTCGGGATCAAGAGCCTGTTCGAATGGCTGGCCTGGCCGTGGATCGATGCATGGCTGCCCGCCCTACCCTCCTGGGTCGGATGGCTGGGCGCCGTCGTCGCCGGCATCGGCCTTGCGCTGGGCTTGGCGCTGCTCATCGCGCCGGTGACGGCGATCATCGCCGGCCTGTTCCTCGACGACGTCGCCGAAGTGGTCGAGCGCACGGATTATCCAAACGACCCGCCCGGCCGCGCCGTGCCGGCGTTGCGCTCCCTGGTGCTGGCGATCCGGTTTTTCGGCGTCGTCATCCTCGGCAACATCGTCGCCCTGCTGCTGCTCTTGGTGCCGGGCATCAACATTGCCGCTTTCTTCGTCGTCAACGGCTATCTGCTCGGGCGCGAGTTCTTCGAGTTCGCCGCCATGCGCTTTCGCCCGGAGGCCGAGGCCAAGGCGCTGCGCAGAAAGCACTCCATCACCGTGTTCCTGGCCGGGCTGGTGGTCGCCGCTTTCCTCGCCGTGCCGCTGCTCAACCTTCTGACGCCGCTGTTCGCCGCCGCCATGATGGTGCATCTGCACAAGGCGATCTCGGCACGGGAAGGGAGCTAGCGCAGCAGAAAGCCGCGCCCCAGTTCATCATCGTCCTCGACGATGAATTCGGCCCGCCCTGAGTAATAGGCGCGGCCGCCGACGCGGGCGATGATGGCGTCATGCGGCCCGGCTGTGGCCGTGCGTACGACGGCGCCGGAAAAGCGCGAGCCGGCGATGCTCTCGAACAGCCGCGTTCGGCCAATCTCGATCTGGCCCTTGGCGTGCATGGCCGCCAGCCGCGCGGTGACGCCGGAGCCGGTCGGCGAACGGTCGACCTCGGCCTCGGCGAAAACGCAGATGTTTTTGGTCGGCGTATCGGAGAACGCATCCTGTCCGTCGGTCAGGATGGTGCCGTAGAGAAAGGCGAGATCGGCATGGTCGGGATGCGACAGCGGCAATTCGGCCTTCAGCTTATCAGTCAGCGCGGTCGCTGCATCGACGAAATCGCGGACGCGGTTCCTGCCGAATTCCAGCCCGAACTGGCGGCAGTCGGCCAGTGCATAGAAGGCCCCGCCATAGGCGATGTCGAAGCCGACCGGACCATAGCCCGGCAGCTCGATCCGCTGGTCGCCGGCGAACAGAAACGCCGGCACGCTTTCGAAGGACACCGCGCCGGCCTTGCCATCCTTTACCTCGACCGCAGCCGAAATCAGCCCGCATGGCGCCTCGATACTGACGGTCGTCATCGGCTCGCGTGGCGCCACCAGCCGCTCGTCGACGGAGTAGCGGCCGAGCGCGACGATGGCGTGGCCGCACATCGTCGAATAGCCCTCATTGTGCATGAACAGCACCGCGAGGTCGGCGCCCGGCAGGTCGGGCTCCACCAGCAGCGCGCCATACATGTCGTAATGTCCGCGCGGCTCGAACATCAGGATCTTTCTGAGATGATCGAGATGGTCGCGCACATAGGCACGCTTTTCGAGGATCGTGCCCTTGGGAATGTCGGGGTAGCCGCCGGTGACGATCCGCAGCGGCTCGCCGCCGGTGTGCATGTCGACGACGGTGAGCGTCATTCGCCGGGCCCCGTCTAGGCGGAAGATTTGGCAAACAGCGCCTGCAGCTTGCCGAACGGCATGGCGGCGCGGGTGAAGCCGAAGGTGCCATCCTGCTGGATCTCGCGCGCCGCGGTCTCCAGCATGCCGAAGGCGAAATTGGTCAGCCATGGGCCGAGCGAGATGCGCTTCACCCCCGCCATGGCAAGATCGGCGATGGTGAAGCCGGGCCTGGCCATGACGTTCACGGGCTTGGTCAGCGCCGAGCAGACGGTTCGCACCATCTCGATGTCGCCCAGGCCCGGTGCATAGAGCACGTCGGCACCGGCTTTCTCGAAGGCCTGCAGCCGCTTGATCGTGTCGTCGAGGTCGGGCTTGCCCCACAGGAAATTCTCGGCCCGCGCGGTGAAGACGAAATCGCGTTTCAGTGCCCGTGCCGCTTCCGCCGCCGCCGCGACGCGATCGACGGCATGCGAAAAATCATAGATCGGCTTGGCGGGCTCGCCGGTATGGTCCTCGATCGAGCAGCCGGCGAGGCCAGCCGCCTCGGCGGCGAAGATGGTCTCGCCGGCACTTGTCGCGCTGTCGCCCTTGCCCTTTTCGAGATCGGCCGAAACCGGCAGCCCGGTCGCCGCTGACACTTCACGGCAATGATGGATCATCGCCTCGAACGTCACCGCGCCGTCGGGCAGGCCGCGCGAAAAGGCAAAGCCGGCGCTGGTCGTGGCCAGCGCCTTGAAGCCGAATGAGGCCAAGAGCTTGGTCGTGCCGACGTCCCATGAATTGGCCATGACGAAGATCGATGTATGCAGGTCGCGAAAAATCTTGCCCTTATCCATGGATGCTCCCCTCCGGTGCGGACTATGAAGGAAATTCTAGCCCGGCGGAACGCGCCGGGCAAACAAATGCGGTTGGCTCAGAAGCGTTTGGCGTTCTCTCCTGCCAATCGGTCCAGCGCATCGGAATCCTTGACGTAACGCGAAGCGTTTTTGTCCCAATGATAGGTGACGGAAATGTCGCGCGAAGACGCCTCTGGCGGCGGCTGGCCGTCGCAGCTTTCATCGCCCGGCACTGTCGCGTCGGTCACCGTAACCTTGATGGCTGCATAGGGCTGGCCGTCGGCAATCGCCTGGAAGGCCGCATTCTGCGTCCTTCGGTTGGTGCAGAGGTTTTCGTCGAACGCATAGATCATGTCGATCAGCTCGAACCTGTCGTTGCGGACCATGACCAGCGGCGCGATCACATAGCCCTGGCTCGAATTGAAATGCGTGCTCGTGGTGATGATGACGTCATCGCCGGGCCCGATCGACAGCTTGCCCGGATCGCGAAAGTAGGTGCTGCGGTCGACGGCAACGTTGACCGCGTCGAGCAAGGCCGGCTTGCCGGTGATGTCGTAGAGTGCCAGCACGGCATAACCCTCGGCGCTGTCAGGCGAGTCGCCGAGGTCGAGCAGCATCGCCAGCCGGTCCTTGCCGCCGGCCTTGATGTCGAGCACGTCGCCGCTGGAAAGACCCGAGGTCGCCGGCGGCGAGCCGTCGTAGTCCGGTCCAGCGATGTGGCGCATCTCGATCGGAATCGAACCCCGGAAAAAGCCATCCTTGTCCGCGGCCAGATCGGGAATGACCATCCTGGCGAGATCGAGATAGGTGACATCGCCGTGGCCGGGGACGGCGCTGCCGAGCTCCGGGAAGCTGACGGCCTCCGCGCCGGCCGTCGTCCAAAGACAGGGCAGCAGCAGGCAAGCAACGATGAAACGAAGCAGGGAGAAGGTCATGCGCGCGCGCTCGTTATGTCGGGCGCGCGCAAGCTATAGCATTTTGCGGCCAAGAGGAAACACCTGGCGTTGCCTCACTATGTTGGTTTGGCTTGGCTCGCCAGGGTCTGCTGGAAAACCGCCACCAGCTGATCCATGGCGGCTGCGAGCCACGTGCCGAGTTCGTCGGGCAGAGTATCGTGAATCCAGACCAGGCGGCTCCGGCCCTCGCCCTCGGCAAAGACCTGCATGGAGGTGTTATCGTGAGTGACCTCGTCGCCGAGCCATCCCCACACGATCCGCCGGCCCTGCTCGTCGCGGGCGATGAGCCGCTCTCGCACGATCTTGCCGTCGGCGAAAGTAAGGACCCGTACGTCGCCCTCATCCACCCGGCAGTCGACGAAAACGCCTGGGGCTATCCGTTGGGCGCCGCCGGCGAAGTCGCCCACCGTCGCCTATACGCTTTCCGGTGAAGCATCTACGATGATTTCCCTGACTATCGAAGCCATGTTTCGCCTTCCCTTCGTTAACAGGTAGACCTGTCTGTCTACATGTGGATGTATACAGACCTGTCTGCTATACGGTCAAGGCATGTCCGCAGCCCGAATCAACGATCGTCCCGAAAGTCTTGCGCGCCGCCGCATCCTCGATACGGCGACCGCGCTGTTTTCTCTGGAGGGGGTGCGCACAGTCGGCATCGACCGCATCATCGCCGAGGCCGGCGTTGCCAAGGCGACGTTCTATCATCACTTCGCGGCCAAGGACGATCTCGTCCGCGCCTACATCGAGGAGCTCAGCAAGGAAAGACGGGCGGCAATAGCGAGCCTTGGCCGGCGGCCACCTCGCCAGATGATCCTTGCCATATTCGATCTCATTGCCGACGCGGCGGATCAGCCGGGCTACCGCGGCTGCCCGTTCCAGAACGCCGCTGCCGAATACCCCGACGCGAGGAGCCCGGTTCGCCAGGCAATCGATAAGCATCGTCACTGGAAGTGGGGCATCCTCAGGGATCTGCTGATCGCTGACGCAAATCCCGATCCGGACCGCACCGCAGACGCGCTAACAGTGGCGGCCGACGGCCTGCTTGTCGTCAGTCATCTCGACAGGCCGGCCAATCTGCGCAGTCTGATACGCGACACGGTCGACCGACTACTTGGGGCGCCGCGCCCGGTCTGAGATCGGGCGCGCATGCAGCTTGCGCAAAGGCGATCAGTGGATTGGCACCAGCCCGGCCAGTTTACGCATGTCGTCGAACAGGATGCCGCCGGCTTCGATCAGCCCGTCGCGGTCGGAAAGCGGGTCGCCGTGGTAGGAATAGACGCGCATGCCAGCGGCGATGCCGGCTGCCGTGCCGGCGACGCTGTCCTCAATGACGATGCAGTCGGCGGGCGCGAAGCCCATCGTCGCTGCCGCATGCAGGAAGAGGTCGGGGAACGGCTTGCCGTGCGCGACCATGGTCGAGCTGAACAGCGCATGCTCGAACAGCGGCAGCAGTCCGGTCTGGCCGAGCGTGATGTGCATTTTGGACACCCGTGCCGACGAGGCGACACAGGTGGCGATGCCGGCGGCGTGCACGGTTTCGATGAACTCGCGAACGTAGGGGATGGCCTCGACGCCATGCGCGAACAGGTCCGGCAGGCCGGCGTTCCAACGCTCGACGAAATCGGCGCCGAGGCTGACGCCGGTCGCCTCGACTTCCTTCTGCACCGAGACCATGCTGCGGCCGGAGAAATTCTTGCGGCAATATTCGAAGCTGGCCGGAAAGCCGGCCGCGGTCAGCCACTCGGCGAGGCGCCGATTGGCCAAGTTCTCGGTGTCGACCAGAACCCCGTCGCAATCGAAGATGACGAGCTTGGGTATTTTCATCAGGCCGTGCCGGTCGATCCGAAGCCGCCCGAGCCGCGCGTTGTGCCGCCAGCCAATGTGCGCTCCTCGACGGTCGCCTGCGTCACCGGGGCGAAGACGATCTGGGCGATCCGCATGCCGCGCGTCACCGCGAAATCCTCGTCGCCGAGATTGATCAGCAGCACCTTGACCTCGCCGCGATAGTCGCTGTCGATGGTGCCCGGCGTGTTGAGGCAGGTGAGCCCGTGCTTGAAGGCGAGGCCGGAACGCGGCCGGACCTGGCCCTCGACGCCCTCCGGAATTTCCAGGATCAGCCCGGTCGGCACCAGCGCGCGCTTTCCCGGCAGAATCAAGAGCGGCCTGTCGTCCGGGACGGCGGCGCGCAGGTCCATGCCGGCGGCGCCCGAGCTCTCATAGGCAGGAAGCGGCAATCCCTCGCCATGCGGCAGCCTGACGAAGCCGACAGCCGGACCGATGACGGAGGTGGGATAAAGTGCTGCGCGCATGAGGCTGATCCTATCGTCGCGAACGCCGGTTCAGTCAACTCGGCGGCAATGCTATCAACGGCTTTCTTTCAGCACAGTTCCGCTTCAGCGCAGTTCCATCGGAACGACCGTGGTCTCCTTGATCTCCTCCATGACGAAGGAGGCCGAAACGTCCGATAGTGCCACCTTGGCGATCAGCCGTTGATAGAGCCGGTCATAGGCCTTCACATCGGCGACGCGGGCGCGCAGGACATAGTCGAGATCGCCGGACATGCGGTAAGCGCCGGTGATCTCGGCAAAGCCGGTCACCGCCGCTCGGAATCTTTGCAGCCAGTCCGGATCGTGGTTGGAGGTGCGGATCAGGATGAACACCGAAAGGCCGAGCCCAAGCTTGTCGGCGTCGACCAGCGCCACCCGGCCGGTGATGACGCCGTCTTCCTCCAGCCGCTTGACCCGGCGCCAGCAAGCATTGCGCGACAGCGATATTCTTGCCGAGAGCTGGTCGACGGACAGCGTGCCGTCGCGTTGCAGCTCGGCCAGCAATCTCCGGTCTATTTCGTCGATTTCCGGCGCCATGTGGGATGTTTGTCCCAAAATTCAGCCTTTCACAAGGACAATTTGAGACCGATGAACCGAACACCCATGCCAGTATACTCATCGCCGGCTCTTCATGCCGGCAGGAGGGATCGACATGACGGCACGGCTCGCAAGACTTTTCACCTCTCATCCGGCCACGGTCGGCGAGAGCTATTTCGGCCATATGGCTTTCGCCGCATGGTTCTCGTCGAGATTGTTCATGGCGGCCTTTGCCGCGCTCATTCATGCTTTCTTGCCGTTTCTGTTCGAGACCACGGCAAGCGGCATCATCCGTGAGCTCTATGAGCGGACGCATAACAGAGGACGGTAGGCCGTAGAGGTACCGAGCGCGGCGAGGCCGCTGGACGGCGCCAACGCTCAACGGATCCCGGCAGCGCAATCCCGATCAAGCGCCGCCATCGTCGAAATGTCGAGCCAGGCTTGAAGCCGCGCCGCAATCCGCCATTTTGAGGAGCGCGGCGCGATAGCCCGGAGCATCCACGATGGATATCGTCTTTTCCCCGACGACAGAACTGGCTGCCGCCATTCGCGACCGCAAGATTTCCGCTGTGGAAGCGCTGGACGCGCATCTGACGCAAATTGACAGGCACAATGAGGCGGTCAACGCAGTCGTAACCCTCGATCGGGACGGTGCGCGGCAACGCGCTGGCAAGGCCGACGAAGCCCAGGCGCGCGGCGAGGCCCTTGGGCCGCTACACGGCGTGCCGTTCACATTGAAGGACACGCATGAAACCGCGGGCATGAGAACCACTGTCGGCTTCCCGGCTTTCGCCGACTATGCCCCGAGGGCAGACAGTCCGGTCGTTGCCTGGCTGAAGGCGGCAGGCGGCATACTGGTGGGCAAGACGAACGTGGCGACAATGCTCGGTGACTGGCAGTCGAGCAATCCGCTGTTTGGCCGCACCGGCAATCCCTGGAATCTCCAGCGCACCGCCGGCGGCTCCAGTGGCGGTGCGGCGGCGGCGCTCGGCACCGGAATGACGCCGTTCGAGGTCGGCACCGACATGCAGGATTCGATCCGGCTGCCCGCATTCTTTTGCGGCGTCTACGGCCTCAAGCCGACCGAGCACCGCGTCTCGCTCGCCGGCGCCTTCCCCGATCCAGGCGGGGCGCCGCGCAGCGTGAGGCTGATCTCCTGCCTCGGACCGATGGCGCGCAGCGTCGAGGACCTGGCACTGATCTACGGCCTCATTGCCGGGCCGGATGGAAGCGATACCGACCTTGCGCCGGTACCGGTCGAAACCATGCCGGAGCTGGATCTCAGAAATTTGCGGATTGCCGTCGCGCCGTCCTTTCCGGGCTTTCCGGTGGCCGGCGAGATCAGCGCGGCGGTCGAAAGTCTGGCAAAAGAGCTTCAGGCTGCGGGCGCCATCGTCGAGGCCGAATTGCCGAAGCTCGACCTGCACGACGACCTGGAGCAAGGCGGTGCGCTGATCGGCATGATGCTGGAGGCGGCGCAGCCCGAACCACCGGAGAAGCCGACGCCGGTCTCGCGCTGGTTCGAGGTGCTCGCCCGCCGCGACCGCTCCATCCTGGCATGGGAACGGTTCTTCGACGGCTGCGACGCCTTGCTGTGCCCGGTCGCCATGGTCACCGCCTTCCCGCATTGCGAGCCGGGAACGCCGATCGAGGTCGACGGCGAGAAGCAAAGCTACTGGATGCTGCCGGCCTATGGCGCGGTGTTCAACTACAGCGGCCATCCGGCACTGTCGCTGCCCTGCGGACAGGACAGCAATGGCCTGCCCATCGGACTACAGCTTGTTGGCAAACGCTGGTCGGAGTCGCGCCTGCTCGGGATCGCCAGGGCAATCGACCCGCTGGCCGGCGGCTTTCGCCGCCCGCCCGGTTATTGAGTAAACCGCGCCAGCCCGTAGGGATCAAGCAGCGGATCGCGCTCGCCGTCGAGGATTTCGCGGGCGGCGAACAGGCCGACGGCCGGCGCCAGCGTGATGCCGGAATGCATGACCGCGACGTAGACGTCGCTCGTGCCTTCGGCGCGGCCTATGATCGGAAAGCCATCGACCGGGGTCGGCCGGTAGCCAATGGTGTGGAAATCGAGTTCCAGCCCATCCGCGCCGCGCAGCATCGCCTTCATCGCCGCAAACAGGTCGCGGGCGGTGGCCGCGGCATCCACGCCGGGATCGGCGCCGCCGAAATCCGAGCCGGCGACGACGCGGCCTTCCGCCGTCTGGCGCATATGCAGTCGGTCGCCGATCACCAGGCCGTTGAGCAGCTTTTCGTAGGGGCGCGAATGCACGATCAGGCCGGGCGGCGTCTCGATCGGCAGTTCTATCCCGGCTGTTGCCGCTAGTGCCGGAGAGCCGGCTCCGGCCACGATCACCACCTCGTCGGCAGCAATCCGCCCGCCGGATGTATCGACGCCGGCAATCCTGCCGTTGGCTTGCACCAGAGCGGTGACGGTCGTCCCGGCTACAATTCGCGCGCCGCGCCGTTCGGCGTCGGCCAGCAGTGCTTGCGTGGCGGCGACCGGCTCGGCAACGCCTTCCTCGGCGACATAAAGGGCGAAATCGGGAAGCTCGGTCAGATTTGGCTCGATGCGCGCCGCTCCGGCACGGTCGACACGCTCGATGCCGTAGCCCCATGCGGAGTGCTCGGCCGCATAGGCCTCAAGTTCGGGACGTGGCAGGTCCCAGCATAAGCCACCGCACCATTGCAACGGGATGCCGGGCACCTCGTTCGCCAATCGCGTCCATTCGGCCATCGATCGAGTCCGTAGTCGGAAGTAAGGCTGCGGATTACCCCAGCTGGCATTGATCCAGGCAAAGGAATTCGGTGTCGCGACGCCGCCGACGCCGCAGCCGGCAATGACCGTCACCTTTGCTCCGGCCCTGGTCAGGTGCCAGGCGATGGAGGCGCCGATGATGCCGGCGCCGATGACGATGACTTGTTTCGCCGCTGTCATGCTTCACTCCTCGTTCCAACGCCACCACTGCGATGCCATTGCCCGTGGGTTCTGCCAAGAGCGCGCCGTATCAAATGTGCCTCTTGACTTTAATACGTACGTACGTATTGTACCGGCATGCCTAGACATTCACTTCGCGAAAAACTTCTCGACGCCGGTTTCAAAACCATCTGGAGTTCCGGCTATTCGGCCGCTGGCGTACGCGACATCGTCGCCGCGGCCGATGCCCGTCCGGGGTCCTTCACCAATCATTTTGCATCCAAGGAGGCGTTCACCGGCGAGGTGCTGGACCGCTATTTCGCCTATGTGAGCGGTTTGGCGGAGCAGGCCCTTGCTCGGGACGGCACGCCGGTCGGGCGCTTGCGCCGCTATCTCGAAATCATCACGTCGAAGCTGGAGGCGCATGATTGGGCACGGGGCTGCATGATCGGCAATCTCAGCCTCGAGACGGCGGCTCACAGCGAGGCGCTGAGGCTGCAACTCGTCGCCATTTTCGAACGCTGGCGTAAGCCCTTTGCCGAATGCATCGCCGAGGGCCAGGCGGCTGGCGACATCACCGACGCGTTCGATGCCGAGGACCTCGCCGATTTCCTGTTGAGTTCCTGGCAAGGCGCGATGCTGCGCATGAAGGTGGAGCGCAGTCCCGAACCGCTCGAGCGTTTCAAGAATATCGTCTTCAAAACAGTCTTCGCAAAAAGGAGCTGATCCGATGAACCCGAAACTCGAAAAGCAGCAATCCCGCACAATGTTGCCACGCTCGCAAGTCGCGGTGCTCGATTCCACCATCTCCTATGTCGAGGCAGGCACGGCTGGCCCGACGGTACTCTTCCTGCACGGCAACCCGACGTCGTCCTACATCTGGCGCGACATCATCCCGCATGTGGCGCCGTTCGGCCGCTGCATTGCGCCCGACCTGATCGGCTATGGCCAATCCGGCAAGCCGGACATCGACTATCGCTTCTTCGACCACGTCCGCTATCTCGACGCCTTCATCGAGACGCTTGGCATCACCGACGTGGTGGTCGTCGCGCAGGACTGGGGCACCGCACTCGCCTTCCATCTCGCCGCACGGCGGCCGCAGCGGATCCTCGGCCTCGCCTTCATGGAATTCATCCGCCCCTTCGAGAGTTGGGACGATTTTCACCAGCGTCCGCAGGCGCGCGAATTGTTCAAGGCAATGCGCACGCCTGGCGTCGGTGAGAAGCTTGTCCTGGAAGACAACGTCTTCGTCGAAAAGGTACTGCCGGCTGCGGTGCTGCGCACGATGAGCGATGAGGAAATGGCCTCCTACCGGGCACCATTCCCGACGCCGCA
The DNA here is from genome assembly GCF_000502835.1 of Mesorhizobium sp. LSJC280B00. Taxonomy (GTDB): domain Bacteria; phylum Pseudomonadota; class Alphaproteobacteria; order Rhizobiales; family Rhizobiaceae; genus Mesorhizobium. The sequence continues at coordinate 185,108 of NZ_AYVL01000007.1, read as the reverse complement.
ATCGCGCAAGCCGATCCTGCGGCTGCCGCGCGACCTGCCGATTGAAGGCCAGCCCGCCGATGTCGCTGCCATCAGCGAGCACGACCATCGGGCGCTCCGGGCTTCCTCCTACCCGAAGCTGCTTTTCTGCGGTGACCCGGGCGCCCTCGTCTCGCCGCAGGCGGCACGGGAATTCGCGGCCGGCCTGAAGAACTGCCGGTTGATCGATCTCGGACCCGGCTCGCATTATCTGCAGGAGGACCATGCCGACAGGATCGGCGCCGCAATTGCCGAGTGGATTCCGGAGGTGGCCTTCGAGAGCCGAGCGACCGAATCGGCCTGACGTCGGGACGTGAACCGGCGGCTGCGGCAGCCGGAGAGGTCGACAGCTTAGCTCTGCCGGTGCCAAGCGATGGAGGCGCCAATGATGCCGTATCCAATGACGATGATGTTCTTGCTCGCGGCCGTGTACCTTCAAACGCCCAGGACTTTTTGCCCTCATTGCCACCATGCTACAGACTTGCCAAGAGCGTTGCCGGGACCGCTCTCGAAGCGGGTCGATGACGATCGCCTCACTGGAAACGTTCAGCTCAATCACATGAGGGTCATTTGCGCCGCTGGATAAAAGGGCTGGTTTTTGCTGCAGCCGGAGCCGCCATTGTCTATGCCGTCTTCTTCGGCCCGCTGCCGATCGTTCGATCTTGGTGGCAGGACGACAACTGGCTGGATCCTTTGCATAAGCGCCATCGCATTGCTGACGGTTTGGTGCTGACCGGGGCGTTGGTTGGGAAATCGCGGGCAGAAGTTGTTGCCATGCTCGGCGAGCCGCCGAAGACGGACTATTTCGAAGACTGGAGTCTGGTTTATATTCTTGGTTCGGAAAGAGGATTTTTTTCGATCGACTCTGAATGGCTGGTTATACGCCTGGATGACGCTGGCTCGGTCACGCAGGCGGCTATCGTCAGAGACTGAACCTGCTGCCGGGGTATCAGCGGTGTTTCCGTTCGACAGGCCGGAAAAGCGCTGCTAGAAGCCCGCGCCACAGACAGGATTCCATGAAATTGGCTGAAGACATCGAACAAGCGGTATCGCGCCGCCGCACTTTCGCGATCATTGCCCACCCCGACGCCGGCAAGACGACGCTCACCGAAAAACTGCTTTTGTTCGGCGGCGCCATCCAGCTTGCCGGCGAGGTCAAGGCCAAGAAGGACCGCATCCAGACCCGCTCGGACTGGATGAAGATCGAACGCGAGCGCGGCATTTCGGTGGTCACCTCGGTGATGACCTTTGAATACGAGGACACCGTCTTCAACCTGCTCGACACGCCCGGCCACGAGGATTTCGCCGACGACACCTATCGCACGCTGTCGGCGGTCGACAGCGCGGTCATGGTGATCGACGCCGCCAAGGGCATCGAGCCGCGCACGCTGAAACTGTTCGAGGTCTGCCGGCTGCGCGACATCCCGATCATCACCTTCGTCAACAAAATGGACCGCGAAAGCCGAGACCCATTCGACATCCTCGACGAGATCGAGCAGAAGCTGGCACTGGATACAGCGCCGATCACCTGGCCGATCGGCCGCGGCAAGACCTTTTCCGGGACCTACCATCTGGCGCTGAACGCGGTGCGCAAGGGCGACGCCGAAAAGGAGCGCACGCCGGTCAATGGACCCGATTCCAACCGCGTTGCCGGCCTGTTGCCGGAGAACGAGCGGGAGGCCTTCATCGAGGAGCTGGAGCTGGCGCGCGCGGCCTGTCGCCCGCTCGACCTCGATGCCTTCCGCGAGGGCCATTTGACGCCGGTCTATTTCGGTTCGGCGCTGCGCAATTACGGCGTGCGCGACCTGATCGAGGCGCTCGGCGCCTACGGGCCGCCGCCGCGCGCGCAGGAGGCCGACAGCCGCAAGGTCGAGGCGACCGAGGACAAGATGACCTCCTTCGTCTTCAAGATCCAGGCCAATATGGACCCCAACCATCGCGACCGCATCGCTTTCGTCCGCGTCTGCTCCGGCAAGCTCGAGCGCGGCATGAAGGCCAAGCTGGTGCGCACGGGAAAACCGATGAGCCTGTCGGCACCGCAATTCTTCTTCGCCCGCACCCGCGTCACGGCCGACGAGGCGTTCGCCGGCGATGTCGTCGGCATCCCCAACCACGGCACGCTGCGCATCGGCGACACGCTGACCGAAGGCGAGGAGATCCTGTTTCGCGGCGTGCCGAATTTCGCGCCTGAAATCCTGCGCCGCGTTCGCCTCGGCGATGCCATGAAAGCCAAGAAGCTCAAGGAAGCGCTGCACCAGATGGCCGAGGAAGGCGTCGTGCAATTGTTCTCGCCGGAGGACGGCTCGCCAGCCATCGTCGGCGTCGTCGGCGCCCTGCAGCTCGACGTCTTGAAGGAGCGGCTAAACTTCGAATACACACTGCCGGTCGATTTCGAGATGTCGCGCTTTTCCGTCTGCCGCTGGATATCGGCCGACGACAGGGCCGAACTCCAGCGCTTCATCGAGGCGCATCGCGGCGACATCGCGCGCGATCTCGACAACGATCCGGTGTTCCTCGCCCAGCACGCCTTCTCGCTCAACTACGAGGCCGAGCGCTGGAAGGCGATCCGCTTCACGGCGGTCAAGGATTATCAGGTCCGCGACAGAGCGGCTTGACGCGCCCCTTCCCTTCTCCCTTTGTGGGAGAAGGTGTCGCCGAAGGCGACGGATGAGGGGTGTTCCAGGAAACACCAACGTCTCATTCCGTCCAGCACCCCTCAACCGTCTCGGCGCTTCGCGCCGATCCACCTTCTCCCACAGGGGGAGAAGGGAAGATCGCGTTCGTTCACCCTTTCGCTGCCTCTTCGATCTTGGCGATGTCGATCTTGCTCATCTGCATCATCGCCTGCATCACGCGGCCGGCCTTTTCCGTATCGGGGTCCAGCAGCAGCCTGGGCAGCTGCTCGGGAACGACCTGCCAGGAGAGGCCGAATTTGTCCTTCAGCCAGCTGCACTGGCTGGGCTGGCCACCGCCCGCGATGAGCCTGTCCCAGAAATAGTCGACCTCTTCCTGCGTCTTGCAGTCGATGGAGAGCGAGACTGCCTGGGTGAACTTGAATTGCGGGCCGCCGTTGAGTGCCTGGAACTGAACGCCGTCGAGCTCGAATGAGACCATCAGCACCTTGCCCTCATTATCGCCGCTGCCCTTGGGCCAGCGCATCACGCTCAGCACCTTCGAATTCTTGAAGATGGAGATGTAATGGTTCATGGCCTCCTCGGCCTGGTCGTCGAACCACAGGCAGGGGGTGATCTTTTGCATTCTCTTGCTCCTCGGGCTGGTTTTGGCTTGTTTCACTCGCAAAACGGCCGGCTGGCAATTGATGCCCGGTCCCGCCGTCTGCTCAAGGACGCTCGAGCAAAACACGATCCGACAGCACTTCTGACTTTTTTACGGCCTGGGCCGGCTGCGTCTTTGGCTGGCCGCTCGTTCCGCACCCTGGCGCAGCGCAAAATTGTGGCCAGACCAGAGTGTGCCGTCTATAAGGCCTGCGGCTCAATTCCGGTTTTCCGCACCTTTGGGCGCGACGCAGACAGCAAGGACAGTTCAATGCCCGCCTACCGTTCCCGCACCACCACCCATGGCCGCAACATGGCCGGCGCCCGCGGCCTGTGGCGCGCTACCGGCATGAAGGATTCGGATTTCGGCAAGCCGATCATTGCCGTGGTCAATTCCTTCACCCAATTCGTGCCGGGCCATGTCCATTTGAAGGATCTCGGCCAGCTGGTTGCCCGCGAGATCGAAAAAGCCGGCGGCGTCGCCAAGGAGTTCAACACCATTGCCGTCGATGACGGCATCGCCATGGGCCATGACGGCATGCTCTATTCGCTGCCGTCGCGCGAATTGATCGCCGACTCGGTCGAATACATGGTCAACGCGCACTGCGCCGACGCGATGGTCTGCATCTCGAATTGCGACAAGATCACGCCCGGCATGCTGATGGCGTCGCTGCGCCTCAACATCCCGACCGTCTTCGTCTCCGGCGGGCCGATGGAGGCCGGCAAGGTGGTGCTCGCCGACAAGAGCCAGGCGCTTGATCTGGTCGACGCTATGGTCGCGGCCGCCGACGACAAGGTGTCCGACGAGGACGTCAGGACCATCGAACGCTCGGCCTGTCCGACCTGCGGTTCCTGCTCCGGCATGTTCACCGCCAATTCGATGAACTGCCTGACCGAGGCGCTCGGCCTGTCCTTGCCCGGCAATGGTTCGACGCTGGCGACGCATGCCGACCGCAAGCGCCTGTTCGTCGAGGCCGGCCACCTGATCGTCGATCTTGCCCAGCGCTATTACGAGCAGGACGACGACACCGCGCTGCCGCGCAGCATCGCCTCGAAGGGCGCCTTCGAGAACTCCATGACACTCGACATCGCCATGGGCGGTTCGACCAACACCGTGCTGCACATCCTTGCCGCGGCACATGAGGGCGAGGTCGACTTCACCATGGAGGACATCGACCGGCTGTCGCGGCGGGTGCCAGTGCTGTGCAAGGTGGCCCCGGCCAAGGCAGACGTCCATATGGAGGATGTCCACCGCGCCGGCGGCATCATGGCCATCCTCGGCCAGTTGGATAGCGCCGGGCTGATCAACCGCGACCTGCCGACGGTGCACACCGCAAGCCTCGGCGAAGCGCTCGATTATTGGGATATTTCGCGCACCACCAGCCAGAATGTCCGCGATTTCTTCCTGGCGGCACCCGGCGGCGTGCCGACGCAAGTCGCGTTCAGCCAGGACCGCCGCTGGGACGATCTCGATCTCGACCGCGAGAAGGGCGTCATCCGCTCGGCCGAACATCCTTTCTCCAGGGATGGCGGCCTTGCCGTGCTGAAAGGCAATCTGGCACTCGATGGCTGCATCGTGAAGACGGCGGGCGTCGATGAATCGATCCTGAAATTCACCGGTCCGGCAAGAGTGTTCGAAAGCCAGGACGCCAGCGTCAAGGCGATCCTGTCGAACGAGATCAAGGCCGGCGATGTCGTCGTCATCCGCTATGAAGGGCCACGCGGCGGACCCGGCATGCAGGAAATGCTCTACCCGACCAGCTATTTGAAATCGAAAGGCCTCGGCAAAGCCTGCGCACTGATCACCGACGGTCGTTTTTCCGGCGGCACCTCCGGCATGTCGATCGGCCATGTCTCGCCGGAAGCCGCGGAAGGCGGTCTGATCGGGCTGGTCAGGGAAGGCGACACGATCGAGATCGATATCCCCAACCGCACCATCAGGCTTGCTGTCGACGACGCCGAACTCATCGCCCGTCGCGCCGCGATGGAGGCCAGGGGAACGGCTGCCTGGAAGCCCGAAGAAAAGCGCAAGCGCAAGGTGACGACGGCCTTGCGCGCCTATGCGGCGATGGCGACAAGTGCCGCCAAGGGGGCGGTGCGGTACGTGCCGGAATAGAGGCTTTTCCTTCTCCCCTTGTGGGAGAAGGTGGATTGGCGCAGCGCCAGGACGGTTGAGGGGTGCTGGACGGAGTGTCGTCGGCGCCAAGCTGGAACACCCCTCATCCGGCCGCTTCGCGGCTACCTTCTCCCACAAGGGAGAAGGGAAGGGGCGCGCCTGAAGGTTCCGCCTTGCGGCAGCACGCTGCATGGAAAGAAACGGCTTTTTTGAACGAGGTGGCGCTAGATGGATTTTGACCTTGTGGTGCGCGGCGGGACGCTGCCCGACGGCAGGATCGCGGATATCGGCATCGTCGGCGAAACGATCGCAGCGATAGAGCCCGAGCTGAACGTCAGCGCCGGCACGGCGATCGATGCCCATGGCAATCTGGTCTCGCCGCCCTTCGTCGATCCGCATTTCCATATGGACGCCACGCTTTCGCTCGGCATTCCGCGCAACAATGTCTCGGGCACGCTGCTCGAAGGCATCTCGCTTTGGGGCGAGTTGAAGCCGCTTCTGACCCACGAAGCGGTGCGCGACCGTGCGCTCGCCTATTGCGACTGGGCGGTGTCGATGGGCCTGCTCGCCATCCGCACCCATGTCGATGTTTGCGACGACCGCCTGCTGGCGGTCGAGGCGCTGCTCGACGTGAAGAAGACGGTTGGCCCCTATATCGACCTGCAGCTGGTCGCCTTCCCGCAGGACGGGTTTTACCGCTCGCCGACGGCGCGCGACAACACCATCCGGGCGCTCGACACAGGCGTCGATGTCGTCGGCGGCATTCCGCATTTCGAGCGCACAATGGCCGACGGCACCCGCTCCGTCACCGAGCTCTGCGAAATCGCGGCGAAGCGCGGCCTGATGGTCGACTTGCATTGCGACGAGACCGACGATCCGCTGTCGCGCCACATCGAGCAGCTTGCCTATGAGACGCAGCGGCTCGGGTTGCAGGGCAGAGTGGCCGGCTCGCACCTGACATCGATGCATTCGATGGATAATTACTACGTTTCGAAGCTATTGCCGCTGATTGCCGAGGCCGGCGTTTCGGCGATCCCCAATCCGCTGATCAACATCATGCTGCAGGGCCGCCACGACACCTTTCCCAAGCGCCGCGGACTGACGCGGGTCAAGGAGATGCTGGCGCAAGGCATCCGCGTCGGCTGGGGCCAGGATTGCGTGCTCGACCCCTGGTATTCGCTGGGCACCGCAGACATGCTCGACGTCGCCTTCATGGGCCTGCATGTCGCGCAGATGTCGAGCCCGGCCGAGATGGCGCGCTGCTTCGACATGGTCACCAACGTCAATGCCGCCATCATGGGCCTCGACCACCTTGGCCTGGCGGTCGGCAAGCGCGCCAGCCTGGTCGTTCTCGATGCCGGCAACCCAGTCGAGGCGCTGCGGCTGCGCCCAGAGCGTCTCTGCGTCATCGCCAGGGGCAAGGTGGTGGCCGAGCGCAGCCGGCAGGACACGCGGCTTTCGATCGCCGGAAGGCCGGGCACGGTGAACCGGCGCCACGCTTAAAGCGCGTCGCGTTTGAACGGACCCACGCGACGCGCTTTAAGGTCTTGTTTTTAAGCGTGTCGTTATCGCAAAACCGCTGCACACTTTTGCGCGACATGCATCAGTCCAGCCGATTTCCGGCGCTGGTCTTACCGAATTCTCGATTTTCGCCTCGTCATGGCCGCAGCTTGCGACTACGACGCGGGTCACCGTACCCCACGGCGAGGAACCGGTAACGGAATGGCGCGGCCCGCAGCCCAGTACTCAACGATCATGAACGTGCTGCTGGCCGGCATCCTGCTGATGCTCGCCGGCGACTTCCTGTTTGCGCTGAACGACGCGATGGGCAAGTGGCTGGTCGCCAGTTTTTCCGTCGGCCAGGTCGTGCTGATCCGCTCGATCGGCGCGTTTTTCATACTCGGGCCGATGATTGCACATCAGGGTGCGGCCAAGCTGTTTCGCATGGAGCGGCCGGAGCTGCAGCTGCTGCGCGTGGTGATGACGACGCTCGACACGGCGCTGTTCTACGCGGCGGTCGTCTATCTGCCGCTCGCCGATGTGATGAGTTTTTACATGGCCGGGCCGATCTATGTCGCGGCGCTGTCGCACTTCCTGCTCGGCGAAAGGGTCGGCTGGCGCCGCTGGGCGGCTATCCTGGTCGGTTTCTGCGGCGTGCTGATCATGCTGAAGCCGTCGTCGGCCGCGTTCTCCCTGTCGTCGATGTTCGCGCTCGCCGGCAGCATTTCCTTTGCCTTCGCCATCATCCTCAATCGGCGGCTGCGCGGCACCAGCGACACTTCGCTGGTCACCTGGCAGACCATCGGCACGCTGCTGGTCGGCGCTGCGTTGACCATAGGCAGTTGGAAGACGCCGTCATCGCTCGATTTCGGCGCCATGCTGCTTCTCGGCGTCGTCTCCTGCGGCGCGCACCTGATGATCACCCGGGCGTTGAAGCTTGCCCCTGCCTCGACCTTGGCGCCGCTGCATTACAGCCTGCTATTGTGGGCAGTGGTCTTCGGCCTGGCCTTCTTCGGCGATGTGCCTGGGCCGCGCATCCTGGTCGGCTCGGCCATCGTCGTGCTGGCCGGCCTGTTCATCTTCCACCGCCAGAAGGTGGTCGACACGGTACCGCCCGAAAACGTGCCAAAGGGCGTGAACTAAAGCAATTCCAGGACGGTGTGAAAAGGCTTTCCGTCCACGACTGCATCAAAACAAAGCATAGAACGCGTCACATGGTGCCGTTTCGAAGCGGCGCGTTTTAGCGGCGCCTGATTATCGCTCTGAATAGCAGGAGAGTTCGGTCAAAAAATCCGATGTTTACATCGATATTTTGAGGTGTAAGTTGCCTGTCGGGCGTAATCCGAAATTGATTCTTGGTAGGGTAAGCAAGATCAATATTTCCGCGAAACTGCGGTAGAGGGGGGAAAGATGGGGAGTTTTTCTATATGGCATTGGCTGATAGTTTTGGTCCTTATCGGCTTGCCATTGGTGCTCGTTTTAAGAGCACCGCCAGCTGGTAGCAATCGTTTTGGGGACATACCGCATCAGATGAATTTTACTGAAGCTATTTCAAGCTTTTTCGGAAATTATGTGACTTTTTCGGGCAGAGCCGGCCGCTCCGAGTTCTGGTATTCCTATCTCTTCATTTTCATTATCTCTGTCGTTGCGATAATAGCTGATGCTGTTTTAAATAATGAAATTATCTCGTCCCTTTGGAATCTTGCCGTCCTTCTGCCGACACTTGCCATGACCACTCGCCGGCTGCATGACATCAACAGAAGCGGTTGGCATCAGCTCCTTGCGGGATTATTTCCCATCGGCACCATCGCGCTGATCGTCTGGTATTGCAAAAGGTCTGACGATACAGTGACAATGAGTGAATTAGAGAGGGTTTTCAAATAGAGGCCGACGTCCAGCGCTTTGCTCCAAGTCATGTCGCCTGACCCGCTCAATCGCAAAGCGCTTTTAGAGCATTCAAGCTTTTTGCTGGATCGCTGGAACTCTGGCACCGCTCTGATGTGGAATTGCTCTAACCCGTTCGCATCGCCGCAAGATGCCGCGAAAATTCCGGCGTCTCCATCAGTGCCTTGCAGCGCGCAAACCGGCCGTCGGCATAGGCGCGAAAGTCGTCGGCCGGATTTTTGTTGGCAAGCTGGATCAGTCCCCACAGCGTCCACAGCAGGTCGCACATCGCCTTGTAGATGACGATGCGGGCGCGCTCCGCCGGTCTCGGCTCGCCGCCGAAATAGGCCAGCGTCATCTCCTCGTCCTGCGCGGCGTCGAATTGCCCTTCGACGCTGAGGTCGCCGAGATCCCAGAGCGGATCGTTCATGCCGGAATATTCCCAGTCGACGATCCACATCCTGTCGCCCGTATCGAGAAAGTTTTCGCAGAGCGGGTCGCAGTGGCAGGCGACGATCGGCAGAGGTTGAGCCGCAAGTGCTGAGCGCACTGCCTCCGCCTCGCGGACCACATCGTGGTAGCCGGCAGGCAGGGCGACGTCCTTGGTTGACAGCACTTTCAGATAATCGTCGATCATCGCAAACAGCTCGAAGCGGAAGGGGAACACCGCGCCGGATGTGTGCAGTTTGCGAAAGGCCTTGCCGGCGCGTGCCGGGCTGCCCGGCCGAGTCTTGAACTTTTCCGGTGACATCGTCTCGGCACCGGCAACGAAGCGGGTCACCAACACGCCGGTCTCGGCATCGACATGCAGCACTTCGGGACTGACGCCGGCCTTCGCCGCTTCCCGCGCCGCCACTGCCTCGTTGGCGCGGTTGATGTATTCCTCGGTGCCCTTGCCGGGGATACGCAGGCAGAAATCCTTACCCCTGAAGACGAGGTTGGTGAGACCGCCGAGCCGTTCCAGAGGGCCGTCATAGCCGGCCAGCATCGGAATGGCCGCAAGTGCGGCGCGCGCCCGGTCGTCCGCCATGGATTTCGCTCCTTTCCCCGTGTTATTGGGACGACGACGGTTCCACAGTTTTCGCCGTTTGGCTATGATCGCGTTGCGGATCGATACCAGGCGACGGAAAGCGATGACGGACAGCAATCAGCAGAGCGCACTCGCCGCAGCCTATGCGGCGAAGCGGCCGGAAGACGTCGCGGCGCTCTACGACAGTTGGGCAGGCACCTATGACGCCGACATGTCGGCGGCTGGCTATCGCCATCCCACCATCTGCCTTGCCTTGCTGGCCCGCCATCTGCCGCGCGGCGCCGCTCCTCTGCTCGATGCCGGCGCGGGCACCGGGCTCATCGGCGAATGGCTTGCCATTACCGGTTATCCGCAGGTCGAGGCGCTCGACATCTCGGAAGGCATGCTGGCGCAAGCCGCGCGCAAGGGCGTCTATTCGGCGCTTCACTGCCTGGCGCTTGGCGGACCGCTGCCCTTCGTGGACGACGCCTATGCCGGGATCATCTCAGCCGGCGTCTTCACGTCCGGCCATGTCGGGGCCGAGGGTCTGGACGAGCTGATCCGCATCTGCCGGCCGGGCGGGGTGATCGTGCTGACAGTGAAGAACACGCTGTGGGATGCCGGGTTTGCCGCGCGGATCGCCGAGCTCGAGGCGCAAGGCACCGTCACGCGCGCCGAAGAGACGCCGCCCTATGTTTCGATGCCAGGCGAGGCCGATACCGTGCCGAGCCGGGGGCTGGTGCTCATCGTGAACTGAGGCTGAAACCGGAAGGCTCTACGCCTTCACCTTTGCTCCTGCCGGATCGTAAAGCGGCTCGAGGTGTATCTTAGCCGGCGTCCGTTCCATTGCCACCACCAGCTCGTAGTTGCCGGAAGTGAGGAAATCATCGTTGACGCCATCGGCATTGCGCACATAGCCGTAGCCGATGTTCTTGCCGATGGTGTAGCCATAGCCGCCGCTGGTGAGATAACCGACCGCCTCGCCGTTGCGCAGGATGGTCTCGCGCCCGAGCAGCACGACGTCCGGATCATCGACAGTGAAGCCGGCAAAGCGTTTCCCGAGCGCCGCGCCGTTGAGCTTTTCCAGAGCCCGCCGGCCGAGGAAATCGGTGTTCTTCCTGAGCTTCACCGCCCAGCCGAGGCCGGCCTCCTGCGGCGTGTCGTTGGGCGTGATGTCGGCGCCCCAGGCGCGGTAGCCTTTTTCCAGCCGCAGCGATTCCAGCGCCCGGTAGCCGACCGGCCGAATGTCGAATATTTCGCCCGCCGCCATCAGCGCATCGAAGACCTCGCCGGTCGCCGCGATCGGCACATGCAGTTCCCAGCCGAGTTCGCCGACATAGGTGACGCGCAGTGCCCGGATGGCGTGGCCGGCAATGGCGATCTCGCGAACATGGCCGAATGGAAAGGCGGCATTCGAGACGTCGGCATCGGTCACCGCTGACAGCACGTCACGGGCGCGCGGCCCCATCAGCGACAATGTGCCGAAATCCTCCGTGACGTCGGTCAGCATCACGTCGAACTCCCTGCCGATATGATCGGCAATCCAGGAGAAATCATGCGTGCGGAAACCGGTGCCGGTGACCACGTAGAATTTTTCCTCACCGAGCCTCGCCACGGTCAAATCGGCCTCGATGCCGCCGCGCGTATTGAGGAGCTGCGTGTAGGTCAGCCGGCCGACCGGCTTGGCGACGTCGTTGGCGCAGATCCAGTCCAGCGCCTTCAGCGCGTCGGCTCCGGTCATTTCGTATTTGGCGAAAGACGACTGGTCGAAAATACCGATCTTTTCGCGCACGTGGCGGTGCTCGTCGCCAACCGCCGGGAACCAGTTCTGCCGGCCCATCGAATAGACGTCCTTCGGCTCGATGCCTTCCGGCGCGAACCAGTTCGGCCGCTCCCAGCCAAGTTTCGAGCCGAACACGGCGCGATGTTTTTGCAGCCGCTCGTACAAAGGCGAGACGATGCGCGGCCGGCCGCTGACATATTCCTCATGCGGGAAGCCGATCGTGTAGTGCTTGCCATAGGCTTCCAGCGTGCGGTCGCGGACCCATTGCCGGTCGCGGTGGAGATCGGAGAAGCGGCGGATGTCGACCACCCACAGATCGAGCGGCGCCTCGCCGTCGACGACCCATTGCGCCAGCACCCAGCCGGCGCCGCCGCCGGACGCGATGCCGAAGGCATTGAAGCCGACGCCGACGAACATATTGGCGCATTCCGGCGCCACACCGAGGATGAAATTGCCATCCGGCGTAAAGCTCTCCGGCCCGTTGATCATCTGCTTGACGCCGGCATTGGCGAGCGCCGGGACACGCTCGATCGCCTGGCTCATATGCTGCTCGAAATGATCGTAATCATCGTCGAACAGCCGGAACTCCCAATCGTCCGGCACATCGCCGCCCGGCAGACCGGTCGTCCACGCCTGCGGGTTCGGCTCGTAGCCGCCCATCACCAACCCGCCGACCTCCTCCTTGAAATAGGTGCGGCGATCGGGGTCGCGAATTGTCGGCGCGTCGGTCGGCAGGCCATCGATCTTTTCGGTGATGATGTACTGGTGCTTCACCGGCTGCAGCGGCACGTTTATGCCGGCGAGCGCACCCACCTGCCGCGCCCATTGCCCGGCGCAGTTCACCACCTTGTCGCAGGCGATATCGCCCCTGTTCGTCCTAACCTTGACGATCCGGCCGTTGGTCATTTCAAAGCCGGTGACCCGCACCTCCTCGAACAATTTTGCGCCATGCATGCGCGCGCCCTTGGCCAGCGACTGGGTGATGTCGGAAGGGCTTGCCTGACCGTCGGTCGGCAGCCAGGACGCGCCGACGAGGTCGCCGGTTTCCAGCAGCGGCCACATTTCCTTGACCTCGGCCGGCGACAGCAGATGCATGTCCATGCCGAAGCTCTTAGCCGTCGTTGCCAGCCGCTTATACTCGGTCCAGCGGTCGGCATTGGTGGCGAGGCGCAGGCAGCCAGTCATCTTCCAGCCGGTGGCGAGGCCGGTTTCGGCTTCCAGCCCCTTGTAGAGATCGACCGAATATTTGAGCACGCGCGTGATCGACGCCGACGAGCGTAGCTGGCCGACCAGCCCGGCAGCATGCCAGGTCGAACCCGAGGTCAGTTTGCCCTGTTCGAGCAGCACGATTTCGGCCTTGTGGTCGCGCGCCAGATGATAGGCCGTCGAACAGCCGATGATGCCACCGCCGATGACGACGATCCCGGCCTGGGCGGGCAAGGTCATGTCCGCGTCCCGTATTTTGTCCTGTAGTTTTCCAGGGCGGCTTCGAGCCGCGCCAGGTTTTCGTCGGCGTAGGCGGCGTAGTCGACACCAGGCGCGTCGAGGTAAAGCTCGGAAACCATGCCCCACATCGCCTCACGCAGCAGCGACGCGCATTGCATGGCGGCGTGCGAGCGCCGTATCGCCGGGTCCGGCTCCTTCATGAAATAGGCGGTCAGGAAGGCGAAGGACTCCTCGTCGCTCATGCCTGCATTCGACGCCGCGCCGGCAAGGTCGAACATCGCGGTGTTGAAGCCTGCATATTCGAAATCGATGAGCCACAGCCTGTGACCGTCGTCGATTATGTTAGCCGGCAAGAGGTCATTATGGCCGAAGACGATCGGCAGCAGCTTTTGCGCGCGCTCGAGCTCGTCCGCCAGCGTCAGCAGGCGCGGCAGTTCGCCCAGCTTGCGGCTACGGCCTTCCTCCAGCGTGCGCGCATAGTCGCGAATGACATGGAATACCCAGAACATGAAGCCGGCGCCGGAGACATGACCGGGCATCTCCCGGTGGAAACCGCGCAGCAACGCGGCAACGCGGCCGAGATCGGCGCGCACGTCCTGCGCGACATAGGCCTTGGCGCCGAGATACTCCGTCACCATGACGCCGGGTCCAGTGTAGTGGACGGCCGGAGCGAAGCCTGCCGCGTGCGCTGCCCGTGCCGTCATCATCTCGCGCTCGCGAAAGACATGGTGGAACGGATAGTCCTGGCCGAGCCGCACGACGTGCCGCCCGGCCGCGTCCTTGACCAGATAATTGGCATTGCTCAGCCCGCCCGGCAGCGGCGCGATGTCGATGCTGCCGGTCCAGCAAGGCAGCGCACGGATGCGGTCTTCGACAGTCACGATCTCGTCCAACATTGGGTCAATTTTCCACGCATGTCACGGCTGGCCAGCGATGACAATCGGACGGAGGAATGGAGGCAACGCGAAGATCTCGTCGGTGCAGATTCGGGATCGGTATCCCGCACNGCATGTCACGGCTGGCCAGCGATGACAATCGGACGGAGGAATGGAGGCAACGCGAAGATCTCGTCGGTGCAGATCTCGGGATCGGTATCCCGCACCGCACCGACGAGCCCCTTTGTGCCGGGTTCTTCGACGCCGGCATCCGCCCCCGCGGATCCTGAATTTCGGTACCCTTGCACCCGACGATCTCCCGGGCGTTCGGGCAAGCGATTTTTCGTGCGGCTCAGCCGTCGTCCTCCGTTCCGAGCCTGTCACAGCGATAATGTCGCGCCACGCTGGAGGCGTTGTCAACGCGAAATTGTGGTATTTTCTGGTTTTTTGCCCGAATTTTGCTAAATTCCTTGGAGTTAGTGGCATTTATGCCGTAGAAGCGGTCAGCGGTGCAACAATCCGACCGGATGGAACCGATGGTCCACTCGAAGCGGCATGGCGAAATCCTGCGCCTCCTCAAGGAGGAAGGCACCGTGACCATTGCGAGCCTGGCCGACCGGCTGGGCGTCTCGCTGGAGACAGTACGCCGCGACGTCAAGCCACTGACCAGCGACGGTTCCATCCTCAAGATGCACGGCGCCGTCGGCCTGCCGTCGATTGCCGGCGAAGCGCCGTTCGAGCGGCGCATGCGCGAGAACGCCGATGCCAAGCGGGCAATAGCGCGCATGGTCGCCGCCACCATCCGCGACGGCGAATCGATCATGCTCGACACCGGCACCACCACGTCTTTCCTGGCCCGGGAACTGCTCGGCCACCGGCGGCTGACGGTCGTCACCAACTCCTCCGACATCGCCCGCACATTGGCCACCGTCAACGGCAATAAGGTCTACATGGCCGGCGGCGAGCTGCGCAGCGATTCCGGTGCTGCCTTTGGCGTCTCGGCCATCGAATTCGTCAGCCGCTTTTCCGTCAGCCATGCAGTGATATCGACCGGTGCGGTCGATGCCGTCACCGGCGTCATGGACTATGATCTGGAAGAGGCCGAATTCGCCCGCATGGTGCTGTCGCGCGGCCAGCGTTCGCTTGTCGTCACCGACCATAGCAAATTCGGCCGCCAGGGCCTTGTTCAGGTCTGCGGCTTCGGCGGCTTTTCCGAACTCGCGACCGACCGTCCGCCGCCGCACGACATCGCCGCCGCCCTTGCCCAGGCCGGCGTACGGCTCAGCATTGCCGATGGCGGAAGCGAGGGCTGAGCTCTATCGTGAGCTCTATCGGGAGATCTGCGCCAGCACCCACTTCCCAGCGCCGCCTCTGCCGTGTTTAGTCCGGCCATGGCTTTCACCATCCGCCAATTGCAGTTCTTCATCGCCGTCGCCGAGCAGGGCACAGTGTCGGGCGCCGCCCAGAACCTGTCGATCTCGCAATCCTCGGTCACCGAGGCGATCAAGGAGCTGGAGCACGATCTCGGCGTCGAGCTGTTCGAGCGCCACCCGCGCGGCTTGAACATCACCCACAAAGGCCACCAGTTCCTGCGCCATGCGAGAAAGATCCTGGCCGACGTTTCCGATGCGCGCCGCGCCTTCTTCGGCGAACAGGCCGCGGCAAGCGGGCGGCTGCAACTTGGCGTCACCTCGCTGGTCGCCGGCTATGTGCTTTCCGATCTTCTTGCCCGCTACCGCCGCGCCTATCCGGGTGTCGAGGTCTCGGCGATCGAGGACAATGGCGACTATCTCGAGCACCTGTTAATTGGCGGCAAGCTCGACATTGCCGTCATGGTCACCTCGAACCTGCGCGACCGCACGGCACTGCAGTCCGAAATCCTCGAAGTCTCGGCCTACCGGCTATGGCTGCCGCTCGGCCATCCCTTGGCCGGTGCCGACATCATCGGCATCGGCGACATCGCCTCGGAACCGCTGATCATGCTGACCGTCGACGAGATCGAGGAGAATACCGGAAAGCTGCTGACGGCAATCGGCGCCAAGCCGCATGTCGCCTTCCGCACCCGCTCGGTCGAAGCGGTGCGCAGCCTCGTCGCTACCGGCGCCGGCGTGGCGCTGCTGCCCGACCTCGTCTACCGGCCATGGTCGCTGGAAGGCGACCGCATCGAATCTCGCGATATTTCGGGGTCGTTACCAGTCGTCCAGGTCGGCATGGTCTGGCGGCGCGGCTCCGGCCTGCCGCAGGCGGCTCGTGACTTCATCGGACTTGCCCAGTCGCAGCGCATGGTGCGCCAACGGCCTGAGAAGATCGGCCGCTGATATATCGGAAAAACCGATATCGGCTTTCTGATAAATGAATTTGCGAAACCGGAAATTTCGCAGCACTTTTCGGTCAGGGAACAAAGCTGCCGTTAGAGCGACGTGCGTCCAATTGGACGCACATAGTACGCTCTAAGACTTTTAGTTTTCGCATCGGACTTTCCGAAAATCGATTCCGATTTTCGGGCCGATGCGAGGAGCACGGCCCTTCAGAGCCGCGCATCCAACGTTTTGGAACGGGCGCATGATCTTCTTCCGAAACCCGAAACCGGTTTCGAGGTCATGCAAAAATGGGAGATCGACGATGAATTCATTGCTGAAATCATGCACTGCCTTGACGGTCGCGCTGAGCTTCTCCGGCCAGGCCATCGCCCAGGTCAAGGAGCTCGGCAAAGGCGAAGGCGAGGTCACTATCGTCGCCTGGCCGGGCTATATCGAGCGCGGCGAAACCGACAAGGGCTATGATTGGGTCACGTCCTTCGAGAAGGAAACCGGCTGCAAGGTCAACGTCAAGACCGCCAACACCTCCGACGAGATGGTCTCGCTGATGAACGAGGGCGGTTTCGACCTGGTCACCGCCTCGGGCGATGCCTCGCTGCGTCTGGTCGCCGGCAAGCGCGTCCAGCCGATCAACACCGACCTCATCCCGAGCTGGAAGACGGTCGACGACCGGCTGAAGGATGCGCCCTGGTTCACCGTCGGCGGAGTCCATTACGGCGTCCCCTATCAGTGGGGGCCGAACGTGCTGATGTACAACACCGAAGTGTTCAAGGAGGCGCCGAAGAGCTGGAACGTGGTCTTCGAGGAATTGAAGCTTCCCGACGGCAAGTCGAACAAGGGCCGCGTCCAGGCCTATGACGGGCCGATCCACATCGCCGACGCCGCCAATTACCTGATGGCTCACAAGCCGGAGCTCGGCATCAAGGATCCGTACGAACTGACCGAGGATCAGTACAAGGCGGCGCTCGACCTGTTGCGGGTCCAGCGTACGCTGGTCGGACGCTATTGGCACGACGCCGCCATCCAGGTCGACGATTTCCAGAACGAAGGCGTCGTCGCCTCCGGTTCTTGGCCCTACCAGGTCAACACGCTGATCGCGGCCAAGAAGCCGGTCGCCTCGACTATCCCCGAGGAGGGCGTCACCGGCTGGGCCGATACCACGATGATGGAGGCCGATGCTGCCCACCCGAACTGCGCCTACATGTGGATGGAGCATTCGCTGTCGCCAAAAGTGCAGGGCGACGTCTCCGCCTGGTTCGGCTCGCTGCCGGTGGTGCCCGCCGCCTGCAAGGGCAACGAACTGCTCGGCGAAGAAGGCTGCAAGACCAACGGGTACGACAATTTCGACAAGATCAAGTTCTGGAAGACGCCGGTCTCGAAATGCGCCACCCAGAACGACCAGTGCGTGCCCTATTACCGCTGGGTGTCGGACTATATCGGCGTCATCGGCGGGCGGTGAGTTCGCCTCACCTACGAAGCTCGGCGCTGCCCCTCACCCTTACCCTCTCCCCGTGAAGAACGGGGGTCGCCAGCGTTGGAGCGCCTCCCTTCTCCCCGTCCACTATACGAGGAGAAGGTGCCGGCAGGCGGATGAGAGGCAGCGCTACCGCCTGAAATTTGATGAGCCTGACAGATCAGGACAGCCCCATGACCTCCGCCGTTTCCTTCCAAAACGTCTCTCGCCATTTCGGCAGCGTGCGTGCCGTCGACGCGGTCGATCTCGACATCGTGCCGGGCGAGTTCTTCGCTATGCTCGGGCCTTCCGGCTCGGGCAAGACGACGTGCCTGCGCCTCATCGCCGGTTTCGAGCAGCCGACGGCGGGCTCGATCGCGATCTTCGGCGAACGCGCCGAGGGCGTGCCGCCCTATCGCCGCAACGTCAACACCGTGTTCCAGGATTATGCGCTGTTCCCGCATCTCAACGTGCTCGACAACGTCGCCTATGGGCTGATGGTCAAGGGCGTCGGCAGACCGGAGCGGCAAAAGGCGGCGGAAGAAGCGCTGGCGCTGGTGCGGCTTCCCGGCTACGGCGCCCGTCGCCCTGGCCAGCTTTCCGGCGGCCAGCGCCAGCGCGTCGCGCTCGCCCGTGCGCTGGTCAACCAGCCCAAGGTGCTGTTGCTCGACGAGCCGCTCGGCGCCCTCGACCTCAAGCTTCGCGAAAACATGCAGGAGGAGTTGAAATCGCTGCAGAAGGCGCTCGGCATCACCTTCGTGTTCGTCACCCACGACCAGGGCGAAGCGCTGTCGATGGCCGACCGCGTGGCCGTCTTCAATGACGGCAAGATTATGCAGATCGGCACGCCGGAAGACATCTACCAGCGTCCCAAGACCCGCTTCGTCGCCGATTTCGTCGGCTCGTCCAACGTGCTGCCGCCGGATTTCGTCCAGCGCTATGCCGGCCAGCATCGCTGGGGCAGCCTGCGGCCCGAATCCATCCGTATTGGCCGGGCCAACGGCC
Source organism: Mesorhizobium sp. LSJC280B00 (assembly GCF_000502835.1). Taxonomy (GTDB): domain Bacteria; phylum Pseudomonadota; class Alphaproteobacteria; order Rhizobiales; family Rhizobiaceae; genus Mesorhizobium. The sequence continues at coordinate 166,426 of NZ_AYVL01000007.1, read as the reverse complement.
AAGGGGTTGCCGCCCGCCTGGTCTCGACCAACTATCTCGGCGCCACGACAAGACTGGCGCTCGATGCAGAGGGCTTGCGGCTGCATGCCATCGTGCCGGCGGGTGCTGCCTTGCCCCGGGAAGGCGAGGCGGTGGTGCTCACCTTCAACCGCGAGCATTTGCATCTGATGGACGAGCTAGGATGAGCCTGGACGCTGCCATGCCGCGGGCCACGGCCCCCGCCATCCTGCCGGGTAGTGGCGGCGTACGCGGCGGGCTCTCCGATCTCTTCTGGCGCCGGCCGCAATTCTTGCTGCTCCTGATGCTGCTACCCCCGGTTCTTTGGCTCGGCATCGTCTATATCGGCTCGCTGTTTGCGCTGCTTTTGCAGAGCTTCTTTTCGATCGATGAGTTCTCCGGCCTCATTAACCGCGAGTTCACGCTGAAGACTTATGGCGACCTGCTGCAGGCCGCCAATCTCGACATCATCCTGCGCACGGTGACGATGGCGGCGCTGGTGACGCTGGCTGCGGCGATCATCGCCTTTCCCATCGCCTATTACGCGGCGCGCTATGCGCGCGGCCGTTGGAAGGCGCTGTTTTATCTCGGCGTCATGCTGCCGCTGTGGTCGAGCTACCTGGTCAAGATCTATGCCTGGAAGCTGATCCTGGCCAAGGAAGGCATCCTGACATGGCTGCTGGCCAAATTGCATCTTCTCTGGCTGCTTGATGCCTGGCTATCGCTGCCGATCGTCGGCGGCAACTCATTGTCGGTCTCCTCAACCGGCACCTTCATCGTCTTCGTCTATGTCTGGCTGCCATTCATGATCCTGCCGGTGCAGGCCGCACTCGAGCGCGTGCCGGGCAATTTGGTCGAGGCTTCGTCCGATCTCGGCGCCTCGCCCGGCCAGACCTTCGGCAACGTGCTGTTCCCACTGGCGCTGCCCGGCATCGTTGCCGGCTCGATCTTCACCTTCTCGCTGACGCTCGGCGACTACATCATTCCTCAGATCATCGGCACCTCGCGGCTGTTCATCGGCCAGGCCGTCTATTCGCAGCAAGGCACCGCCGGCAACATCCCGCTCGCCGCCGCCTTTACCGTGGTGCCCATCGTTATCATGGGCTTCTATCTCTGGGGCGCCAAGCGCATGGGGGCTTTCGATGCGCTCTGACCGTGGCCCATCCGCGCCGATCGGCCTGAAGCTCGCTGCCACCGGCGGCCTGCTCTTTCTGCACCTGCCGATCCTGCTGATCTTCGTCTATGCCTTCACCACCGAGGAGAAGAGCTTCGTCTGGCCGCCGCCGGGCTTGACCACGCAATGGTTCGCCGTCACCTGGAACCGCCCCGACGTCTGGCAGGCGCTGTCATTGTCTGTGCGGGTCGCGGCGATCTCGACTGCCATCGCTCTGATCCTCGGCACGCTATGCGCAGCCGCCGTGTCCCGCACAAAATTCTTCGGCCGCGAAACCATCTCGCTGCTGGTCATCCTGCCGATCGCGCTGCCCGGCATCATCACCGGCATCGCGCTGCGCTCGGCCTTCGCGCTGGCCGAAATCCCGTTCTCGTTCTGGACGATCGTGCTCGGCCACGCCACTTTCTGCGTGGTCGTCGTCTACAACAATGCGGTCGCCCGTTTCCGCCGCACGTCCGGCTCGATGATCGAGGCGTCGATGGATCTCGGCGCCGATGGTTTCCAGACCTTTCGGCATGTCGTGCTGCCCAACATCGCAACCGCGCTGCTGGCCGGCGGCATGCTTGCCTTTGCGCTGTCCTTCGACGAGGTCATCGTCACCACCTTCACCGCCGGCCAGCAGCAGACGGTGCCGATCTGGATGCTCGAAGAATTGATCCGTCCGCGCCAGCGTCCGGTCACCAATGTCGTGGCGATGGTGGTAGTGCTGGTGACGCTGCTCCCCATCCTCGCTGCCTATTACCTGACCCGCGACGGCGACCAGATCGCCGGTTCGGGCAAATGATCTCGTTCATAAGGGAGAGACTTCCATGGACACGCAGATGCTGATCGGCTCGAAATTCGAAAAAGGCACCGAGACCGAGGAACCGATCCTCAACCCGAAGACCGGGGCGACCATCCTCAATCTGTCCGAGGCCAGCCCAGCGCAGATCGAGGCGGCCGTGCTTGCTGCCGAAAAAGCCTTCGTCACCTGGTCCCGCACAACACCGGCGCAGCGCGCCGGCTATCTCCTGAAGATCGCCGATCGCATCGAGGCTGCTGCACAGGATTTCGCGGCGCTCGAGGCGCTGAACTGTGGCAAGCCGATCAATGCCGTGCTCAATGACGAGATCCCGGCGATCGTCGACTGCTACCGCTTCTTTGCCGGCGCGGTCCGCTCGATGCCCGGCCAGGTCGCAGGCGAATACATTCCCGGCCACACCTCGATGGTCCGCCGCGACGCCATCGGCGTTGTCGCGTCGATCGCGCCGTGGAACTATCCGCTGATGATGATGGCCTGGAAGCTGGCGCCGGCGATTGCCGGCGGCAACACCGTCGTCTTCAAGCCGTCGGAACAGACGCCGCTGACCGCGCTGAAGCTGGCGAAAATCCTTGCCGAGATCCTGCCGGAAGGCGTCGTCAACGTCGTGCTCGGTCGCGGCGACAGCGTCGGCAACACGCTGATCAACCACCCGAAGGTCAACATGATCTCGATCACCGGCGACGTCGCCACCGGCAAGAAGGTGCTGCAGGCTGCCGCCAAATCGGTCAAGCGCACGCATCTCGAGCTCGGCGGCAAGGCGCCGGTCATCGTCTTCGACGACGCCGATCTCGGCGCGGTGGTCAACGGCCTGCGCGCCTTCGGCTATTACAATGCCGGCCAGGATTGCACCGCCGCCTGCCGCATCTACGCTGGCAAGAAGATCTACGACAAGCTCGTCGCCGACCTCTCCGCTGCCGTCTCGACCATCAAGTATGATCGTCCTGACGATACCGAAAACGAGATCGGCCCGCTGATCTCGCGTCGCCAGCGCGACCGCGTCTCGAGCTTCGTCGAGCGCGCCTCTGAGCTCAAGCACATCGAGATCACCACGGGCGGCAAGCCGGGCGAGGGCTCCGGCTTCTTCTACCAGCCGACCGTCGTCGCCGGCGCGCTGCAGGAGGACGAGATCGTGCGCCGCGAAGTGTTCGGTCCGGTGGTCTCGGTCACCCGCTTTTCCGAAGTCGACGAAGCGGTGGACTGGGCCAATGACTCTGACTATGGCCTGGCGTCGTCGGTGTGGACCAAGGATGTTTCGCGCGCCATGGCGACGGCGGCCCGGCTGCAATATGGCTGCACCTGGATCAATACCCATTTCATGCTGACCAACGAGATGCCGCATGGCGGGTTGAAACAATCCGGCTACGGCAAGGACATGTCGCTCTACGCGCTGGAGGACTATACGGCCGTCCGCCACGTCATGGTCGCTCACGGGTAGCGCCCGCGAGGAGACGCCTATTCTTCCGCCTCCTCCGCCTCGCCTCCGGCCGGCGCCACCAGCAGCACAGCGGCGCCTAGGAGCGCGGCGATAAAGGAGCCAGCGAGGATGCCGACCTTGACCGCGTCCTGCAGGGCGGCGTCGCTGGCGAAGGCGAGCAGGCCGATGAACAGGCTCATGGTAAAACCGATGCCACAGAGCAGCGAAATGCCGACCATGTGCAGCCAGCCGGCATTGACCGGCAGATCGGCGAAGCCAAGCCGGATGGCAAGCGCGGAAGACCCGAACACGCCGACCAGCTTGCCGGCGACGAGGCCTGCGGCGACGCCGAGCGTCAGCGGCTCGATCAAGGCGGCAGCGCTGAGACCGCCGAGCGAGACGCCGGCGTTGGCAAAGCCGAAAATCGGGATGACGAAAAAGGCGACGATCTTGTGCAGGCCGTGTTCGAGCCGGTGCAGCGGCGAATGGTCGAGATCATGGCCGCTGCCCGGTGAGATCTTCAGCGGTATGGTGAGAGCCAGCGCGACCCCGGCGAGCGTCGCATGGACGCCCGATTTGAGCACCAAAACCCACAGAACGATGCCGAGCAAGATGTACGGCAGCAGCGTCAGCACCCGCATGCGGTTGAGCACCACCAGCAGCGCGATCACGGCGAAGGCGGCGCCGAGATAGGCGAGCGAGAGGCCGCTGGTATAGAACACCGCGATGATGAGCACCGCGCCGAGATCGTCGATGATGGCGAGCGCGGTGAGGAATATCTTCAGCGAGCCCGGGACGCGCCTGCCGAGCAGCGACAGCACGCCGAGCGCAAAGGCGATATCGGTGGCGGTCGGGATCGCCCAGCCAGACAGAGCGGCTGGATTGTTGTGGTTGATGGCGACGTAGACCAGTGCCGGCGCTGCCATGCCGCCGGCGGCGGCGATGCCGGGCAGCACGCGGCGCGGCCAGGTCGACAGCTGGCCGTCAAGCATTTCGCGCTTGATCTCGAGGCCGACCAGCAGGAAGAACACCGCCATCAGGCCGTCATTGATCCAGTGCGAGACGCTGAGCGGTCCGAGATAGGCATGGAGGGCGGAGAAATAAGCCTCGCCCAGCGGCGAATTGGCGACGATCAGGGCCAAGGCCGCCGCAGCCATCAGGACGAGGCCGCCGGCCGCCTCGCTGTCGAGGAATTCGCGCAGCATGGAGACCAGCCGCTTTTCGTCCTGCATGTCGCCTCCGTCGTATCAGTAGCAAGGTCCGACACCGCCAAGCGATGATGCGCAAACAGCGCTGGCCGGGCAAGCCTGTAATGAGAGCCCTTTAGCGCGGCGCGCGCTTGGCGAGGATGCGTTGCAGCGTGCGGCGATGCATGTTCAGGCGGCGTGCGGTTTCCGAGACGTTGCGGTCGCACATTTCGTAGACGCGCTGGATGTGTTCCCAGCGCACGCGATCGGCCGACATCGGATTTTCTGGCGGCGCTGCGCGTTCGCCCGCGGTGCGGGTCAGGGCGGCAAAAATATCGTCGGCATCGGCCGGCTTCGACAGATAGTCGATGGCGCCGAGCTTTACCGCCGTCACCGCAGTGGCGATGTTGCCGTAGCCGGTGAGGATGATGGCGCGGGCATCGTCGCGCTTCTCGCGAATCGCGGCGACGACGTCGAGGCCGTTGCCGTCGGCCAGCCGCATGTCGACCACCGCATAGGCCGGCGGATTGGCGCGCGCTTTGGCAACCGCCTCCTCGACGCTCTCCGCCGTCTCGACCACGAAACCCCTGGTTTCCATGGCGCGGGCAAGCCGCGTCAGGAACGGCTTGTCGTCGTCTACGATCAGCAGCGAGGTATCCTCGCCTTCGACCATTGCGCCAATCGTTTCGTCAGTACTCATCGTGCTGAAAATCCTGCTGCCTGATTTTTACGCAAATATAGTTTCGCAACGCTATTGTCCAATTTAGGCCGTGTCGAACATGGTGGCCGAAGCCTGCTCGGGATTGAGGAAGACGCTGCGCGGCCACGATATCTGCACGATAGCGCCCTCGCCGGGCTCGCTTGAATTGCGGAAATCGAGCGTCGCGCCGGAGCGTTCGAGCAAGGTCTTGGCGATGAATAGGCCGAGGCCGAGGCCGCCGCCGGCTTCGGTGCCTTGTCGTGTCGACATATAGGGTTCGCCGATACGGTCGATGATCTCCGGTGGAAAGCCCGGCCCGTCGTCGATGATCGAGAAGCTGACGGCGGCTTCATTCCAGTTCCAGCGCACTGTCACGCTGTTGCGGGCGAAGTCGACCGCGTTCTCGACCAGATTGCCGAGGCCGTAAATGACGCCGGGATTGCGCCGGCCCACCGGTTCCGGGCCGATGCGCTCGCCCGGCCGAAGCTTGATCGAAATGCCGAAATCGCGGTGCGGCGCCGTCACCTCCTCGACCAGCGAGGTCAGCGGCAGGCGCGAGAGGTGCACCTCGCTCTCGGAGGACAGGCTGGTCAGGCGCTTCAGGATTTCGCGGCAGCGCTCGCTCTGCGAACGCAGCAGCCTCACGTCCTCGCCGTATTTCGGATCTTCGCCAAGCGCCTTCTCCATTTCCTTGGCGACAAGCGTGATGGTGGCGAGCGGTGTGCCGAGCTCGTGCGCGGCGGCCGCGGCGAGGCCGTCGAGGGCAGAGAGATGCTGCTCTCGCTGCAACACCAATTCCGTGGCGGCAAGCGCGTTGGCAAGCAGCCGCGCCTCCTCGGCCACCCGGAAGGCATAGATCGCGGTAAAGGCGATGGAGCAGAACACCGCCATCCACATGCCTGCGACATAGATGACCGGCATCGCCAATGGCGCGCCCTCATGCCATGGCAGCGGCAGGTGGTAAAAGACCAGCAGCGTCGCCGCCACGATCACCAGCGCGCCGAGCATGGCGGTCAGCCGCAGCGGCAGCGACGTCGCCGAGACGACGACGGGCACGGTCATCAACAGCGAAAACGGATTGGTGAGTCCGCCGGTCATGTAGAGCAGGCCGGCAAGCTGCAGGCTGTCGAAGGTCAGGATGGCGAAGGCCGAGAACGGGGTAAGCCGATGCGCCGCCGGATAGCGGAAGGTCAGCAAAAGGTTCATCCAGGCCGAACAGGCGATCAGCGCAAAACACATGCTGACCGGCAGCGGAAATTTCAGCCCGTAAGCGACGACAAGCACGGTCAGGCTCTGGCCGACGATGGCAAGCCAGCGCAACCTGATCAGCGTGTTGAGGCGCAGCCGCTGACTTTGCTGGAAGTCGGGTGCGTGCAGGATGTTTATCATGGCCAGTGATTATAGAGGGGAAACAGCCGGAGGTCTTTTCCGAAAAACCGCCGAAGCCGGCCCTCGGTTCGGGATGACAATCTGGAAGCATCAGGTACCGCGCGGCTTGGCGCGGCTGGTGGCGGCGGCGAGAAGCGGGTTCTCCGGCCAGACATGCCTGGGATAGCGGCCGCGCATCTCTGCCCGCACATCGGCCCAGGAGCCGCGCCAGAAGCCGGGTAGGTCGCGCGTCGTCTGGATCGGCCGGTGAGCCGGCGACAGCAATTCGAGCGTCAGCGGCACAGTGCCGTTGGCGATCGCCGGATGCCGGTCGAAGCCGAACAGTTCCTGCACGCGGATCGCCAGCACCGGCCATTCGCCGCCATAGCGGATCGGCAGCCGGCTGCCCGACGGCGCGTCGAAATGGGTCGGCGCCAATGTGTCGATCTTGCGCTGCAATTCGTGCGGCACCAGCGTCATCAGGCCTTGCGAAAGCACGCTGGGATCGATTGCCGCAAAGGATGCCGCGCCGGAAAGGAACGGCAGCAGCCAGTCGTCGAGGCGCTCGACGAGCGCGGCATCGGAGACATCGGGCCATGGCGCGCCGAGGCCGCGATGCAGCCAGCCGAGCCGCTGCCGCAACGTCTCCGCCTCCCTGTTCCACGGCAACAGGGACAGGCCGTGTTCGCGCAAGGCGTCGAGGATGGCGCGATCCGCGTCGGCACCGGTCGGCGCCGGCAGCATGCGTTCGGACAGCGTGATGGCGCCGAGGCGAACCGTTTCGCGCACCCGCACCGCGCGCCTGTCGCGGTCGAAGCTCACCTCGCGGCGGGTCTCGGTCTTTTCCGCCAGCGCAGTGCGGATGTCGGCCTCATCGATGGCTGCTGCTGCGGTGATGCGGGCGTTCTGCGCCTTGCCCTGCAGGTCGGCGACGACGAGCCAGGTCTCGCCGGCCAGCGGATCGGAGGCGTCGAGCATGGCGCCCGAGCCGTTGGCAAGCACGAAGCGGCCACGCTCGCCGCGCGCTTTGGCGACCCGATCCGGCCAGGCATGGATGAGGAGAGCGCCGGCTGTGCTGCCCTCCCTCTTGAGGGGGTCGGAAGGACGAGCGAGCCCCGTGGCTCGCCCCGGCGCGTCGATCCGCGTAGCGGATCGGGGTGGGGTCGGTTCGGGCACGCCATCGACGACCCCGCCCCGTCTCCCTCGTCTCGCTGCGCTCGGCTCGCTCGCCGACCCTCCCCTCGAGGGGGAGGGTGAAGCCTGCTTTGCCAGCCTCTCAGCCAGCTGCCGGGCGGCGGTGGCGCGCGGCGATCTTTCGGCGCGAAAGCGCAGCAGCCGCCGTTCGAGATCGGCACCATCGCCGCCAAGGCCACGCTCGGTCAACAATACGGCGAGCATCGCCGCCTCGAGCGCCTCTCCGGTTCTTGCCGCCTCGGCGACCATGTGGGCGAGCCGCACCGGTAGCGCCAGCCTGCGCATCGCGGCACCGGCATCCGTCAGGCGTCCTGCCGCATCGACAGCATCGAGCGCACGTAGCAGTACCCTCGCCTCGGTGAGCGCCGGAGCCGGCGGGGGGTCGAGGAAGGACAGGCTGGTCGGATCGGCGACGCCGAACGCCGCGCTATCGAGCAACAGGCCGGAAAGATCGGCCTCGAGGATTTCCGGCGGCGTGAAGGCCGGCAGGGCCGCTGTCTGCTCGGCCCGCCACAACCGGATGGCGACGCCCGGCTGCGTGCGCCCGGCACGGCCGGCGCGCTGGTCGGCGGAAGCGCGGGAAGCACGTACCGTCTCCAGCCGCGTCAGGCCGCTCGCCGGCTCATAGCGCGGCAGCCGCGACAGGCCGGAATCGATGACGACGCGCACACCGTCGATGGTGATGGAGGTTTCGGCGATCGACGTCGCCAGCACGACCTTGCGGCGGCCGAGCGGCGCCGGCTTAATCGCCGCGTCCTGCGCCTTGTTGTCGAGCATACCATAGAGCGGCACGATGTCGGTATCGGCGCCGACCTTGCCCGCCAGCCGCTCGGCGGTGCGCTCGATCTCGCGCTGGCCGGGCAGGAAAGCGAGCACGCTGCCCTCCTCCCCGGCAAGCGCCGAGCGGATCGCCTTGGCCATGGCGTCCTCGATGGTGACGCCGGCCGGCCGCTCGTCATAGCGGATGTCAACCGGGAAGGCGCGGCCTGCGCTCTCGATCACTGGCGCGCCGGACAGCAATTTTGCGACACGCGCGCCGTCGAGCGTTGCCGACATCACCAGCAATCTGAGTTCGGGCCTCAGCGCACCCTGCACGTCGAGCGCCAGCGCCAACCCGAAATCGCCGTCGAGCGAGCGTTCGTGGAACTCGTCGAATAGCACCGCCGCGACACCAGGCAGTTCCGGGTCGTCGAGGATCATGCGGGACAGCACGCCTTCGGTGACGACGAGAATCCTGGTCTTTGCGGAACTGCGGTTTTCCATGCGCATGGCATAGCCGACGGTTTCGCCGGGCTCTTGGCCGAGCAATTCGGCCATGCGGCGGGCGGCAGCGCGGGCGGCGAGGCGGCGCGGCTCGAGCAGGATGATCTTTCCGGCGCCGAGCCATTCAGCGTCGAGCAGCGCCAGTGGAACCAGCGTCGTCTTGCCGGCACCGGGCGGCGCCACCAGCACGGCGCTGTTACCATGGCTCAGCGTTTCATTGAGCGCCGGCAAGACAACGGAGACCGGCAGGTCCGGCAAGGGTTTTGTCGTCATTGTGCTATGCTGTGCAGCCAGTTGGCAGCGACCGCATATCAGCGGTGGCGGTCGCGACGCAACCTCGGCGCCGACTCAAAGCCTGGTCCGCGAAAACGGGTTCCAGCGCACCGTGCCGAGCCGCACCTCCTCGCGCACCATCGTCAGCAGGCCGGAACCGCCGACCACGGCCAAGCCGACCAGCGACAGAAAATCCGGATATTCCCTGAAGAACAGCGCACCTAGAACCACCGCCCAGACGATCTGCGAGTAATGCGTCGGCGCGATGCGGTTGGCCGGCGCGTATTTGACCGCCAGCAGATGCAGCAGCTGGCCGCCGGCGGTAAAGGCGCCGGCCAGCACCAGCCAGGCCCATTGCCTGCCATCCGGCAGCGAGAACGAGGTAGCCGCCGCACCGACGCCGTTGAAGAGCAGGCCGTAGCCGATCAGCACGCCGAGCATCGTCGTGCGCTTTTCCTGCGCGGCGAGTGAACGCATCAGGATGACATTGGTGGCGGCCAGGAAGGCGATGATGAACGCCGCCAGATGGCCGAGCTGCAACTCGCGAAAACCAGGCCTGACGACCAGCATGACCCCGGCAAAGCCGGCGGCGACCGCCAGCCATCGCCATGGGCCGACCTTTTCCTTGAGGACCAGCGTGGCCAGGATAGTGACGAACAGCGGCGCCAGAAAGATGAGCGCATAGACTTCCGCCAGCGGGATGGTGGTGAAGGCATAGACGCTGAGCACGCCCGAGGCGATGCCGGCCCAGGCCCGGGCCTGTACCGCCCAGGGCCGGTTGGTGCGCCAGAAATCGAGCCAGCGCTCGCCTGCCGGCCTGGCAAAGAGCAGAAAGCAGCCGGCAAACAATGTCGAGAAGAAGCCGATCTCGAAGACGTTGAACTGCCCGCCCAGGCTTTTGACAACCGCGTCGCTGCACGAATAGCTTGCATAGGCGATGAGCGCGAGCAGAATTCCGTTGGGCACGTTTTTCCATTTCCGGGAGAGATGAGAGTGAAGATATTGGCGCTTGGCGCGCATTCGGACGACATCGAGATCTTCATGTTCGGTACGATGGCGGCCTATGCCGCGCAAGGCGCAGAACTCTTTTTTGCCATAGCCACGGATGGCACCAGGGGCGGCTACGGCGATCCGTCAGCGCTGGCCCGCAGGCGCCGCAAGGAGGCGACGGCGGCGGCCGGCCTGCTTGGCTTGACGCCGCGCTTCCTCGACTTTCCCGATGGCGGGCTGGTCGCGGATGCCGCGCTGATCGGGGCGCTCAAAGCACTGATCGGCGAGATAGGGCCGGATCTGGTGATAACGCATGCGCCGAACGACTATCATGGCGACCACCGCGCGCTGTCGGATGGCGTGCGCATCGCAGCGTCATTCTCGGTGCCGGTGCTACATGCCGACACGTTCGGCGGCACCGGGTTTTCGCCAACGCACTACGTCGATACCTCCAGGCATTTCGATCTCAAGGCGGAGGCGATCCGGGCGCACCAGTCGCAGGATCCCGAGCGTTTCGTCGACGCGGCGCGCACCCAGAACGCCTTTCGCGCCGGCCAGTGCAACGGCCCAGCCGGATCGTTCGCCGAGGCCTTCCGCTTCGAGCCAGTCTTCCCCTTCGCCGATATCCGCGCGCTGCTGCCGCCGGCCCCAGTGATCCGTCCGGTGGCCGTCAGCAACAAGACGGTGACCTAGGCAGGTCGCCGCAACTTCTCACGTTGCTTTCGTATCCAGCATGCTGCGATGCAGCAACGAATTCGCTTGCCTTGTTTAGTAAAAATTGCATCACTAAACAAATTACTAAACATCCGGTGCGCCGCCGCGTCGTTGTGTTTGGGCCCCCGAGGAGGGGTTTAGCGGGCTCTTGAAACCGTCATCCGGACGCGTTTCGCAAATGGGAGGAAGGCATGAAATCGACCTTGAAATTGGCGTTGGGACTGGCATCGACACTCTTTGCGTCGACAGCCGTTTCGAATGTCGCGCAGGCAGAAGATCTGACGCTTTGCTGGGCAGCCTGGGACCCGGCCAACGCGCTTGTGGAATTGTCCAAGGACTTCACCAAGGAAACCGGCATCGGCATGAAATTCGAATTCGTGCCGTGGACCAACTATGCCGATCGCTTTCTCAACGAGCTGAATTCGCACGGCAAGCTGTGCGACCTCATCATCGGCGACAGCCAGTGGATCGGCGGTGCCGCCGAGAACGGCCATTACGTCAAGCTGAACGACTTCTTCGACAAGGAGAAGATCAGCATGGACGATTTCGTGCCGGCGACCGTCGTCGGCTATTCGGAATGGCCGAAGAACTCGCCGAATTACTGGGCGCTGCCGGCCATGGGTGACGTCGTCGGTTGGACTTACCGCAAGGACTGGTTCTCCAAGCCGGAGCTGCAGAAGGAATTCAAGGAAAAGTACGGCTGGGATCTCGGCCCGCCGACGACCTTCGACCAATTGAAGCAGATCGCCGAATTCTTCCAGAAGCGCGACATCGACGGCAAGACCGTCTATGGCGCGTCGATCTACACCGAGCGCGGCTCGGAAGGCATCACCATGGGCGCCATGGACGTGCTCTACAGCTTCGGCTTCCAGTACGAAAACCCGAAAAAGCCCTACGAGATGGAAGGCTTCGTCAACTCCGATAAATCGGTGAAGGGCCTGGAGTTCTACAAAGCCCTTTACGATTGCTGCACCCCTCCCGGCGCCTCGAACAGCTACATGGGCGAAGGCGTCGATGCCTTCAAATCCGGCCAGGTGGCGATGCACATGAACTTCGCCTTCACCTGGCCAGGCCTGCAGAAGGACGAGAATGTCGGCGGCGACAAGATCGGCTATTTCGTCAATCCCAAAGGTTCGGACGGGGACCAGTTCGCCCAGCTCGGCGGCCAGGGCATCTCGGTGGTCTCCTATTCCGACAAGCAGGAAGCCGCGCTCAAATACATCAAATGGTTCGCCAACAAGGACGTTCAGTCCAAATGGTGGTCGCTCGGCGGCTATTCCTGCCTCAACGCGGTCGTCAAGGACCCGGCCTTCCCGGCCAGCCAGCCCTACGCGCAGACCTTCCTCGACTCGATGGCCATCGTGAAGGACTTCTGGGCCGAGCCGAGCTATGCCCCGCTGTTGCAGGCATCGCAGAAGCGCTTCCACGACTACGTCGTTGCCGGGCAAGGCTCGGCCAAGGATGCGCTCGACGGCCTCGTCAAGGACTGGACCGAGGTCTTCCAGGACGATGGAAAGATGTAGCCGGGGCAAGATGTAACCGGCTCCTCCCGAGCCCGTGACCGAACCGTCCCGTGCCACTTGGCACGGGACACAGTTCAGATAAATTCCATTGTCGAGACGAGCCAAGTGACCGAAGCAGGACTGACCATGCTCAATCGGACGGCGGACAGCGTTGCCCGGGCTACGCCCGAGCCGTTGGCCCGCAAGGTCCGGGGCATCAGCGACAAGGGCCTCGCCTGGCTGTTCATCTCGCCGACGATCCTGTTGCTTTTAGCTATCAACATCTTTCCGCTGTTCTGGGCAATCTATCTGTCCTTCACCAATTTTCGCGCCAATCGGCCCAACGAGGTTGTGAAGAACCTTGGGCTGGCAAACTACAAGCGCATCCTCGCCGACCAGGACATCTGGATCGCCATGCAGACGACGGCGCATTTCGTGTTCTGGACCATCCTGCTGCAGACGCTGATCGGCTTCACGCTGGCTTGGCTGATCGACCGCAAGTTTCGCGGCCACGCCTTCTGGACGACAATCATCCTGGTGCCGATGATGCTGTCGCCGGCGGTCGTCGGTAATTTCTGGCGCTTCCTCTACGAGCCGCAGATCGGGCTGTTCGCCTACGCCGTTTCGTTCGTCACCGGCATTCCGGCAACCGAAATCAGCATGCTCTCCAACGTGTCACTGGCGCCATGGTCGATCATCATCGTCGACACCTGGATGTGGACGCCTTACGTGATGCTGATCTGCCTCGCCGGCCTGCGCTCGATCCCCGAATACATCTACGAAGCGGCCGAGGTCGACCGCGCCTCCAACTGGCGGCAGTTCTGGTCGATCACGCTGCCGATGGCGCTGCCCTTCATCATGCTGGCGGTGCTGTTTCGCGGCATCGAGAACTTCAAGATGTTCGACATGGTCAATTTGCTCACCGGCGGCGGGCCGGGATCGACCACCGAAGTGGCCTCGATCACACTGAAGCGGCAGGCCTTCGAAAGCTGGCGGACGGGCTATTCCTCGGCCTTCGCCATCATCCTGTTCGTCGCAGTGTTTGGCCTCGCAAACATCTACGTCAAGGCGCTCAACAAGGTGAAGCAGAGATGAGCCTGACGTCAGCCCATTCCGTTGTCGCGCCGTCGGCCACGTCGAAGCGCGTCGCCGGCACCATCATCGTCGCCTACGCGCTGATCTCGATCGTGCCGCTGCTGTGGATCTTCGCCACCAGCTTCAAGACGCCGCCGGATTCGATCGCCTATCCGCCGAAGATCCTGTTCCAGCCCAGCCTCGAGGGCTACTGCAACCTGTTCTCGACCCGGACTCGGCAAACACCGGAATACATCAACTCGCTGGGACCGGCGACGGGCCTGTGCGACGAGACGGTGCGCAAGCGCAACATGGTGATCGCCGGCCCGTCCAACTTCATGCCGCGCTTCGTCAATTCGCTGATCATCGCGTTCGGCTCGACGTTTTGCGCGGTGTTCCTCGGCACGCTGTCGGCCTATGGTTTTTCGCGCTTCAAGGTGCCGCTCGCCGACGACCTTCTGTTCTTCATCCTGTCGACGCGGATGATGCCACCGATCGCCGTCGCCATCCCGATCTACCTGATGTACCGGGAGCTTGGCCTGTCGGACACGGCTCTCGGCATGATCCTGCTTTATACGGCGGTCAACGTGTCCTTGGCGGTGTGGCTGCTGAAAGGCTTCATCGACGAGATCCCGCGCGAATATGAAGAAGCGGCGATGATCGACGGCTACACCAGGCTGCAGGCGTTCTGGCGCACGGTACTGCCGCAGGCGACCACCGGTATTGCCGCAACCGCCATCTTCTGCCTGATCTTTGCCTGGAACGAATATGCCTTCGCTGCGCTACTGACCTCGGGCACGGCGCAGACCGCGCCGCCCTTCATCCCGACCATCATCGGCGAAGGCGGTCAGGACTGGCCGGCGGTCGCGGCCGGCACGACGATCTTCCTGGTGCCGATCCTGGTCTTCACCATCCTGCTTCGCAAGCAATTGCTGCGCGGCATCACCTTTGGCGCGGTGCGTAAATGAGCATGACCGCAAAACGCAAATCGCGCTGGCCCGTCTGGGCCAGGCGCGGGCTGATGGAAAACGTCGCCACCGCGATCATCGCTATCGGCTTCCTGATGCTGTTCCAGCCCTTCGCACTGGTGCTCTACACCTATTCCTTCATCACCATGCTTGCGGGCACGGCGATGTTCATCATCGTCTCGAAATTTCCGGAGTAGACGATGGCCGAGATCAGGGTCGAACATCTGAGAAAGGCATTCGGCGATTTCGTCGCCGTGCAGGATTCCAACTTCGTCGTCGAGGACGGCGAATTCTTCGTCATGCTGGGGCCGTCCGGCTGCGGCAAGACGACGACGTTGCGCATGATCGCCGGGCTCGAACTGCCGACCGGCGGCAAGATCCTGCTTGGCGGCGAGGACGTCACCATGCGGCGTGCCCGCGAGCGCGACATCGCCTTCGTCTTCCAGCTGTTCGCGCTCTATCCGCACATGAATGTGCGGAAGAACATCGGCTTTCCACTGCTGGCGCAAGGCATGCCAGGCGCTGAAATCCGGAGCCGAGTGGAGGAGACGGCGAAGCTTTTGCGGATCGACCATCTGCTCAACAAATCGGTCTCCGGGCTTGCCGGCGGCGATCGCCAGCGCGTGGCGCTCGGCCGCGCCATCGTACGGCGGCCAAAATGTTTCCTGATGGATGAGCCGCTCGGCACGCTCGACACCGAATTCCGCGACCTGATGGTCCATGAATTGCGAGAACTGCACAACCGCATCCACGCCACCACCGTCTATGTCACGCATGACCAGATGGAAGCGATGTCGATGGCCGACAAGATCGCGGTGATGAACCACGGCGTCATCGAGCAGTTCGGCACGCCGCGCGAGATCTACGACCGGCCGGCGACGATGTTCGTCGCCGACTTCATCGGCTCGCCGCCGATGAATTTCCTCGGCTTCGGCGGCGGGCTTTCAAAGGGCGCCAGGGAAATTGTTGTGCAAGGCGCGAAGGTGGCCGTGCCGGAGATCCGCGAGGACGTCGCGCCGGCCGAGATGGCGCTTGGCATCCGACCGGAGCACATCCGCTTCGACGACGCTTCGAAGCTGCGCGGTGCTATTTACGGCACGGAATATCTCGGCACCACTCAGATCGTGGCGGTGGAGACAGCAGACGGCATCATCAAGGCCAGGGTGCCGGCCGAAATCCGGCTCAATCCGGGCGATCATGTGGGCCTGGCGCTGAGCAGCGCGCGGCTGTCGCTGTTCGCAAAAGGATCCGGCCGTGCGGTGCGCACCGAAATCCATGACTCGGCCTCCCAGGGGAGAGCACATCATGGCTGACGTTCACATCAAAAGCGTGACCAAGGCTTTTGGCGAGCATGTCGCCGTCGACAATCTCGACCTGCATATCGCCGACGGGGAATTCGTCGTGCTGCTCGGGCCGACCGGCGCCGGCAAGACGACGACGCTCAGGCTGATCGCCGGGCTGGAGCGTCCGGAAGCGGGCTCGATCCATATTGCCGGCCACGACACGACGACGCTGTCGCCGGCCGAGCGCGACACCGCTTTCGTGTTCCAGCAATATTCGCTCTATCCGCATCTGTCGGTTTACGACAACCTCGCCTTTCCGCTGCGCTCGCCAGCACGGAAAATGCCGGAGGATCAGATCCGCCGCCGCGTCGAGGACGTGGCCAAGATGGTGCGCATCCACCACAAGCTGAATAATCGCTCGACCAAACTCTCTGGCGGCGAGATGCAGCGCGTCGCCATCGGCCGCGCTTTGGTGCGCAAGCCGTCGATCTACCTGATGGACGAGCCGCTGTCGTCGCTCGACGCCAAGCTGCGCGCCGATCTCAGGCTCGAGCTGAAGCGCATCCAGGCGGAACTCGGCGCCACAATGCTCTACGTCACGCACGACCAGATCGAAGCGATGACCATGGCCGACCGCATCGGCATTCTCGCCGACGGCGTGCTGGTGCAGATCGGTTCCCCGCGCACGATCTATTCTGAGCCGGCAAACCTTCACGTCGCCGCAAGGCTCGGCCAACCGGCAATCAATTTGTTGCCGGTCGGACTGCTGCCGGATGGCGGCGCGCCGGCGGGAACAAAGACGATCGGTGCTCGTACCGAACATCTTTCGATCGAGAAGGCGGCGAACGGCCATGCCGACGGCGTCGTCGATTGGGTCGAGCATCTCGGCGACCAGAACCATCTGCATGTGACGGTGGGGACCAGGAAGCTGGTGACGCTAACCGACCCCGACACCGACCTGGCGCAGGGCGACAAGATCATGATCCGCTATCGCTCGCCGCTGTATTTCGGCCCCGATGGGCGACGGCTGATGTGAGCGCTGCGCGAGTGTTTTCCTGGCACCTTTCAACCGGCAATTTCGGGCACCGGACTGGACCAATTCGATGAAGCATTTTTTCAATCGCAGGGATACGATCGTAACTGAGGCCCTGGACGGCTTCCTCGGTACGACCGGCGCCGGCGATCTCGCTCGCCTCGACGGCTATCCCGAGATCAAGGTCATTCTCCGCGCGAACTGGGATAAGACCAAGGTCGCGGTCATTTCCGGCGGCGGGGCCGGGCACGAACCTGCCCATGCCGGCTTTGTCGGCATTGGCATGCTGACGGCGGCGGTTTCGGGCGAGATCTTTGCTTCGCCGAGCGTGGAAGCGGTATTGGCCGCCATCCGTGCGGTGACCGGTCCCGCCGGGTGCCTGCTGATCGTCAAGAACTATACCGGCGATCGCCTCAACTTCGGCTTGGCCGTCGAGAAGGCGCGCGCCGAAGGCTTCCGCGTCGAGATGGTGATCGTCGCGGACGACATTGCCCTGCCTGATATTGCCCAGCCGCGTGGCGTGGCCGGCACCTTGTTCGTGCACAAGATCGCCGGCCACCTGTCGGAAGCCGGCATTGACCTGGCGGCGGTTGCCGCGGCGGCGCGGGCAGCGGCGGCGGATATCGTTTCGCTCGGCATATCGCTGTCATCCTGCTCGATCCCCGGTCAGAGCCATGAAGAAAGATTCGGGGCGGACGATGCCGAACTCGGCCTCGGCATCCATGGCGAACCGGGCGTTGAGCGGATTGCGGTGCAAAGTGCCGAAAGGCTGGTTGCGATCATGTCGGAGCGCCTTGCCGCGCGGCTCGATCCGGTCAGCGACTACGCCTTGCTGATCAATAATCTCGGTTCGGTGCCACCGCTGGAAATGTTGCTTGTCGCCAATGCGGTACTGGCTTCACCGCTGGCACAAAAGGTGACGCTGACAATCGGGCCCGGGCAGCTTATGACCGCGCTCAACATGAACGGCTTTTCCCTGTCGCTGATCCGGCTCGATGCATCGCGCGAAGCGGCGTTGCGGGCGCCGGTAGGCCCTCACGCCTGGCTGCCGGCAAGAGCCGTTCGCCAAGCCAGCGTCGTGCCGATGGCCAAAGCCGCCGGCCCGAACAACGCGTCGAAAGCCAGCCAGGACGCACGCACCGACCGGTTGGTTGTCGCGGTCTGCGACCGGCTGATCTCGCTTGAAGGCGCGTTGAACGGACTGGATGCCAAGGCGGGAGACGGTGACACCGGATCGACTGTGGCGGCCGGTGCGCGCAGCGTGCTTGGCCGCATTGCGACACTGCCGCTCGCTGACCCTGCCGCAACGCTCGCCGCCGTCGGCGATATCCTGAGCGCCAGCATGGGCGGCTCTAGCGGCGTGCTGTTGTCGATCTTCTTCACCGCCGCCGCGCTGGCGCTGGAGTCTGGCGAAACGCTTCCCAAGGCGCTTCTCGCCGGCCTCGATCGGATGTCCTTCTATGGTGGAGCGAGGGTCGGCGATCGCACGATGATCGATGCCCTGGAACCCGCCTTGAGGGCGCTGGATAGGGGGAGTCTGGAAGATGCGGCGGTCGCGGCGCAACGCGGAGCCGAGGCCACCGCTGCCATGCGCAGGGCCAAGGCCGGGCGGTCCGCCTATATTGGCAGCCAGCTCGACGGCGTGGTCGACCCCGGCGCCTTTGCCGTCGCCGAGGTCTTCACTGCCCTCGCTGCGTTGCTCGAACCCGCTTGACTGGGGAAAAGAATGCTTCAATTGCCGGATATGCAATTTTCTCGTACTGCCGGCAGCGCAGGGGCCAGGAGCATGGGTGATATGGCGGCAGCGGATATTTCCAGGCTGATCGAGGCGGCGGCAAACACGATCGCCGCACATGCCGAAGAGCTGACCAGTCTCGACCAGGCCATCGGCGACGGCGACCATGGGCTCAACATGAAACGCGGCTTCGAGGCAGTGCGGGCCGAGGCCGGCGCGTTTGCGGCAAAGCCGTTGCCCGAGGCGCTGAAGGCGATCGGCACCAAACTGGTGATGACCGTCGGCGGAGCTTCCGGTCCCTTGTTCGGCACGCTGTTCATGGCGCTCGGCAAGGAGATTTCCGCCGCGCCGGGTCGCGCCGACCTGGCGGCGGCCTTCGGCAAGGCGATCGAAGCGGTTGCCGCCAGAGGCAAGTCGCAGGCCGGGCAAAAAACCATGCTCGACGTGCTGCAGCCGGTGCATGAGGCCCTGCTGCAGGGAAAGACGGCAGCGGACATCGTCGAGATCGCCGACAACGCGGCCGACGCGACCGTGCCGATGAAGGCGCTGCGTGGGCGCGCCTCATTCCTTGGCGACCGTTCGATCGGTCATATGGATGCCGGCGCACGCTCGACTGCGCTTCTGGTGCGAGCCGTAGCCGAGGCAATCGAGAGGCGCGCATGAGCAATGTCGGCATCGTCATCGTATCGCATTCGCCGCTGGTCGCCGAAGGCACCGCCGACATGGTGCGGCAGATGGTCGGCAACGAAGTGCCGCTTGCATGGTGCGGCGGAAACGGCCATGGCGGGCTGGGAACCAATGTCGAGGCGATCATGGGCGCCATCGACAAGGCCTGGTCGGAGGCGGGGGTCGCGATCCTCGTCGATCTCGGCGGTGCCGAGACCAATAGCGAGATGNTAGCGAGATGGCGGTCGAGATGATCGGCGAACCACGCGCCCAGAAGATCATCGTCTGCAATGCGCCGATCGTCGAAGGCGCGGTGATGGCGGCGACCGAGGCTTCCGGCGGCGCCTCGCTCAGGGAAGTGGTGGCGACGGCGCACGAATTGTCGCCGTCGTGAACGAACGGGAATTTTGACAAGCATGTCCGCAGCAGCCGAAGCCAGCGTCCTGATCACCCATGAGGTGGGACTGCATGCGCGTCCTTCGGTGAAGTTCACCAAGCTTGCCAAGACGTTTT
Organism: Mesorhizobium sp. LSJC280B00; assembly: GCF_000502835.1. Classification (GTDB taxonomy): domain Bacteria; phylum Pseudomonadota; class Alphaproteobacteria; order Rhizobiales; family Rhizobiaceae; genus Mesorhizobium. Next base: position 146,576 of record NZ_AYVL01000007.1, on the reverse strand, counting down.
CGGCCGACGTCGAGATTGCGCTCGCCGCCAACGGGCCATGGTTCGACGCCAAGAGCATCGTCAAGGTGATGGCGGCGAAAGCGCCGAAAGGCACTGTCCTGCATATCAGAGCCAAAGGGGACGGCGCCGGCGAGGCGGTCGGCGCACTGGTCGAGCTGGTGCGGCGCGATTTCGACGAAGGCAAGGACCATGCCCGAACCGCTTAGGCTGCAGGGCATTTCGGCATCGGCCGGCTATGCCGAGGGGCCGCTGTTCGATCTGGGCCAGGCTGCTGTGCGTTATGTCCGCAAGGCGACTGCCGCGGACGAGAAGGCGGCGCTTGAGGCCGCCATCTCCATTGCCGCAGGCCGGCTCGCGACATTGATCGAAACCAGCGACAGCGAGGCGGCCGGGATCCTCGAATTCCAGCTCGCCATGCTGGAGGACGACGCGCTGACCGGCCCGGCCTTTGCGCGAATTGCCGAGGGCATGGCTGCTGATGTGGCTTGGCGAAAAGCGCTCGACGCCGAGATAGCCGGCTATGAAACATCCGAGCAGGACTATTTCCGGGCGCGCGCGGCCGACATGCGCGACATACGCGACCAGGTGCTACGCGCGCTTGCCGGGGGCGGCGACATTGCCGCGCCGGCAGGTGCGATCTTCTACGGCGAGGATATCGCACCGACGCGCTTCCTCGAAACCGACTGGAGTGCCGGCGGCGGCATAGCACTTACGGCCGGAAGTGCCGCAAGTCATGTCGCAATGCTGGCACGCTCACGCGGCGTGCCAATGGTGGTGGGGTTGGGGCTCGTAGCGCGTGGGGTAGCCGGGCCCGGTGCTTCGCCGGCTCAGCTTGTCGGAATCGCACTGCTCGATGCCGAACATGGCGGCATCGTGTTGGCGCCTTCGAAAGCGGAGATCGAGGCATTCCGGCGATCGTCGTCGTCTTTCGCGGCGCATCGCGACAATGCGGTAGCCTATTTGACAAGGCCGGCAGCAACGAAGACCGGCATAGCGGTCCACGTGCAGGTGAATATTGCCGATCCGTCCGATGTCGACCGCATCGATGCTGCGGCGTGCGACGGTGTCGGGCTGATGCGGACCGAATTCCTGTTCGGCAAGACGCTGCCGGACGAGGAGACGCAATATCGCGCCTACCGTAGAGTGCTGGAATGGGCAGGCGACAGGCCGGTGACGATCCGTACTGTCGATGCGGGCGGCGATAAACCTGTGCCGGGCCTGACCGTCGAGGAAGGTAATCCATTCCTTGGCCTGCGCGGGATCAGGCTGTCACTGATGCGTCCGGCGGTCTTTCGTGTGCAGATCCGCGCTTTGCTACGTGCTGCCATGCACGGCAATCTGAAGGTGATGTTCCCGATGATCGCCGTTCCGGAAGAGTATGAACACGCCACCGCGCTGTTCGCTGAGGAGCAGGCTGACCTTTTGGCGCGCGGCATCGCGCACAAAATGCCGCCGCTTGGCATCATGGTCGAGGTGCCGTCGGTGGCCATCGCACCGGAGGCATTCGCCAAGGCCGCCTTCTTCTCGATCGGCTCGAATGATTTGACCCAATACGTGATGGCCGCCGCGCGCGACAATGCGTCGGTCGCACATCTGAATTCCGTCAGGCACCCAGCCGTGCTCCGGCTGATCGCCTCGGTTGCCGCCTTCGGCCGCGAGCATAATATCCCGGTCAGCCTGTGTGGCGATGCCGGCGGCGACCCCGCCTCGATCCCGGCGCTGCTCGAAACCGGCCTGCGTGACCTCTCCGTCGCTCCCGCCCAACTCGCGATGGCCAAGGCGGCCATCGCGGACGTTTCGATCTAGGCCCCGGTATGGCAGACAAGGCGTCGCAATCCGGCCCCGAAGAGGCGATCCGCGCCTACAAGACGATCCTGTCGCAGGTGATCGACCAGCGCCCGTCCGGCATGCGCCAGCGCCTCGCTGATGCGCTGGGCAAGCATCGCAGCTTCGTCACGCAGATTTCCAGCCCGGCCTATTCGACGCCGATCCCGTCGAAGCATTTGCCGGCTATCTTCTCCGTCTGCCATTTCAGCCCGGCCGAACGCGATCATTTCCTTGAGGCCTACCATCGGGCGCATCCGGGAAAGATGTCGCTGGCCGCAGGCTTGCGCAAGACACGCCATGTCTCGCTGATCGTTCCCGATTTCGGCGACGACAAGCAGAACGCGGCGCTCGACCGGGCGGTCAACGATTTCATCCAGAAGATCACCAGCATCGCCGGCAAGGGCAGCTGACGCTGGGCTATTTCGGGAGGACGGCCATGAAGAAATTTTTGAATTCGGTCGATACGGTGCTGACCGAGAGCCTCGACGGCTTCGTTGCCGCGCATGCCGATATCCTGGCGCTTGGCGAGGAACACAAATTTGTCCGCCGCAAGCTGCTCACACCGGGCAAGGTGGCGCTGATCTCCGGCGGCGGCTCGGGTCACGAGCCGCTACATGGCGGGTTCGTCGGGCACGGCATGCTGGATGCGGCCTGCCCCGGCCAGGTATTCACCTCGCCAACGCCTGACCAGATGATGGCGGCGGCCGAAGTCGTCAATACGGGCGCCGGCTGCCTGTTCATCGTCAAGAACTACGAGGGCGACGTGATGAATTTCGACATGGCCGCTGAAATGTCGGAAGGCGTGATGCAAATCGTGACCAATGACGACGTTGCGGTCGAAAACTCGTCCTACACCACCGGCCGGCGCGGCGTCGCCGGCACGCTGGTGGTCGAGAAAATCGTCGGCGCGGCGGCCGAACAAGGCATGGCACTGGAGCCGTTGAAGGCGCTCGGCGAGCGCGTCAACGGCGCGACGCGCTCGATGGGCGTGGCGCTGACCAGTTGCACCGTGCCGGCGGCGGGCAAGCCGACCTTCAATATCGGCGATGGCGAGATGGAGTTCGGGGTCGGCATCCACGGCGAGCCTGGGAGGCGGCGCGACACATTGAAAAGCGCCGATGCTATCGCCGAGGAGATCTGTACCGCAATCCTGGGTGACCTGGGCGACGGTGCCAGAGGCCAGGCGCTACTCTTCGTCAACGGCTTTGGCGGCACACCGTTGATGGAGCTTTATCTGATGTACAACAGCGCCCGCAAAATCTTCGAGAAGCACGGCGTGACGGTGACCCGGTCGCTGGTCGGGTCCTATGTGACCTCGCTCGACATGGCCGGCTGTTCGATCACGCTGAGCATGCTCGACGACGAGGCGGCTGTTTGGTGGGATGCACCGGTACATACGGCCGCGCTGCGCTGGGGCATGTAGCGGCGGAGAATGCCCCAGAAATAGTCGGTGACAAGACCGGTATCGGCAACGCCGCGCATCGCCAGACAGTTGCCCTCCTCACCCTGCGTAAGATAAAGAATCTGCGGGTTTGGGGAGTTCGAGCATGCGTTACAATTGGGATCGGGCGCCGACGGGTTTCGAGCGCCATGGAAAGGTGCTGGCAGCCGCCTTGCTGATCGTCGGCGGGGTCGGACTTATGCTCGCTGCCCTCCCGCTTTAGGGACAACAAACTCGGGTAGCGGACTACGTCTCAGCGCGTTGCCTCAGTGCGCCTGGCCAGTCACGGCGATGAAACGGCGGTCGCGCCCTTCAAATCCCTGGCTGAAGCGCTGCACGAGCACCGCAAGCACGCCCGGTTTTCCATCCGGGGTGAATGCGTAAGATTCCGACAGGCTGTAGGAAGTCGGGCAATTCCTCGAACCGGGCACCGCCTTGTCCTCATGCAGCAGCTTGATCGGCTTGCCGTCCTGACCCTGCAGCGTCAGGCGAAAGCCGAGCGCCTTGCCGGTCGTTTCGCCTTGCTGCGTCGCGTCGAAACTCGCTGAACAATCCGCCGTGCTGTCGGCACGGATCTGCTCGAGCTGGATGGTGCCAAGCTCGTCATAGGCCGGCGAAAGCCATTTTTGCGAAACCTGCTCGAGGCGCGCAATGTCATTGTAGGCGACCATGTCGTCGGGAAAGGTGAACCTGTCCAAGGCAGTCCGCTCGCCGCGCGGCGCGATGGCATATTTGGCCAGCAAGGGCGCCGCCAGTTCGGCGGCCTGTGCCCTCGCCTGCGCAAGCGTCAATGTCGAATCCTCCGTCTCGTCGGCGATGACGATCGGCTTGCCGCCGACGAACTCATCGGTCCGCGTGTCGATGATCTCGATCTCCGACCAGCCCGAATCCGAAGCACCGGCATCGAGCGTGCCGTACTGTTCGAAGGCGAAGTAGTTGCCGTCTGGCGAAAAGCCGATGACGCGCCGGGCCGCCGCGTCGCCTGCCTGAGCAGCTGAAGCGAGCACCACCGCCAGCGTCGCAACCGCGGCAAACCCAAGCTCATATCGCAATTTCATCGCGCCCTGCCCCTAATGCCGAAAATTCGAACGATACCGGCCCCCAGACCACCATGACCCGCACTTGCGGCCAAGTTAGAACGACAGCAAACGAAACGCACAAATACATGGTTACACAAACCAGCATACGCTATTTCAAGGACAGCAAACATTCCTGGGGAGGAAGCTGGATGGCGTCACGCTACCACGAGGTCTATGACGGCTGGAAACGCGACCCGGAAAAATTCTGGGCCGATGCCGCCGGCGCAATCGACTGGTTCTCGCCCTTCGAGACGGTGTTCGACGCCAATGCCGGCGTCTATGGCAGGTGGTTCGTTGGCGCCTCGTGCAACACCTGCTTCAATGCCGTCGATCGTCATGTGGCGGGCGGCCGTGCCGACCAGATCGCGTTGATCCATGACAGCGCGATTTCGGGCACAATCAGGAAATTCACGTATGCCGAGTTGAAGCGCGAGGTGGTCGCGCTGACCTCGGTGCTCAAGAATCGTGGCATCCAAAAAGGCGATCGCGTCATCATCTACATGCCGATGGTACCGGAAGCAGCCTTCGCAATGCTTGCCTGTGCGCGGATCGGCGCCGTGCATTCGGTGGTCTTCGGCGGCTTTGCCTCGCATGAGCTCGCCACCCGCATCGACGACGCCAAGCCGAAGCTGATCATCTCCGCTTCCTGCGGCCTGGAGCCAGGGCGCGTCGTTGCCTATAAGCCGCTGCTCGACAAGGCGATCGAGATGTCGCGGCACAAGCCGGAAAGCTGCCTTATCCTGCAGCGCGACCAACTGCGCTGCGAACTCAGGGAAAACCACGATATCGACTATGCCGACGCCGTGGCGCGGGAGCGGGCCGCGGGTGCCAATGTCGACTGTGTTCCGGTGCTTGCCACCGATCCGCTCTACATCATCTACACGTCGGGCACGACCGGCCAGCCGAAGGGAATCGTGCGCGACAATGGCGGCCATATGGTCGCGCTGAAATGGTCGATGGAAAACGAGTTCGGCGTCAAGCCGGGCGAAGTGTTCTGGGCGGCTTCCGATGTCGGCTGGGTGGTCGGCCATTCCTATATCGTCTACGGCCCGCTGCTGCATGGCTGCACAACGATCCTGTTCGAGGGCAAGCCGGTCGGCACGCCCGATGCCGGCACCTATTGGCGTGTGATCGCCGAGCATGGCGTCGTCGCGCTGTTCACCGCGCCAACCGCCTTTCGCGCCATCAAAGGACAGGACCCGAAGGGCGAATTCGTCCCGAAATACGACCTGTCCAAATTCCGGACGCTGTTCCTCGCCGGCGAGCGCGCCGATCCGGAAACCATCAAATGGGCGGAGCAGAAATTGACCGTGCCGGTGATCGACCATTGGTGGCAGACCGAGACCGGCTCGCCGATGACCATCAACCCCGCCGGACTGGGCCTGCTGCCGGTCAAATACGGCTCGCCCGGCGTGCCGATGCCCGGTTATGACATCCGCGTGCTCGACGATGCCGGGCATGAGGTCAAGCGTGGTACGCTTGGAAATGTCGTGGTGAGATTGCCGTTGCCCCCCGGCTGCCTGCCGACGCTGTGGAATGCCGACGAGCGGTTTCGCCAAGCCTATCTCGACGAGTTCCCCGGCTTCTACAAAACCGCGGATGCCGGCATGATGGACGAGGACGGCTATCTCTATGTCATGGCTCGCACCGACGACATCATCAATGTCGCCGGCCACCGGCTATCGACCGGCGCCATGGAGGAGGTTCTGGCCGCGCATCCCGACGTCGCCGAATGCGCCGTCGTCGGTATTGCCGATGCTATGAAAGGCCAGGTTCCACTCGGCTTCGTCGTGCTGAATGCCGGCGTCGACCGCGACGCCGGCATCATCGAAAACGAGGTTGTCACCCTGGTGCGCGAACGGATCGGCCCGGTCGCTGCCTTCAAGACGGTGGTGACGATCAAGCGCCTGCCGAAGACGCGCTCCGGCAAGATCCTGCGCGGCACCATGCAGAAGATCGCCGACAAGGAGGAATGGGCCATGCCGGCAACGATCGACGACCCGGCCATCCTCGACGAGATCACCGCCGCGCTGAACCGCCGCGGCATCGGCCTGTAAGGGGCGCCGAAGCCGAGTTGCGTCCGAAGCTCCGGTATGGAACGACCGGCGCCGGACGTGGTATCCACGCGCGGTGTCGTCATGTTGTTTCGGAATCGAGACGCACCCACAGCCATGCGAGATGCCATACGTGACCCTGTTCCAGCGATCGAGAAAGCCCCAGGCCGCGGCACGCCAGCGGCTGGAGATCGATATGCGGGGCGCAGTCGTCTATGCGATCGGCGACGTGCATGGCTGCTACAAGGAACTCCGCGCCCTGGAGCAGAAGATCCTGCTCGATTCGGCGCCCTTCGAAGGGCGCAAGCTCATCATCATGCTTGGCGACTACGTCGATCGTGGACCCCAGTCGGCGCGTGTGCTCGATCATCTGCTGGCGCCACCGCTCCATGATTTCCAGCGCATCTGCCTTGCCGGCAACCACGAAGTTGTGATGCTGAACTACGTCGACGGGATCATTTCGAGAGAGTCGTGGCTGGCGATAGGCGGCCTGCAAACGCTGTTTTCCTACGGCGTCGACCCGTCGCGCATGGCCGATCTCTATGGGTCAAGCGAGGAGGTCGACAAGCGCATTCGGGACGTCATTCCAGCCGACCACATTAGCTTCATGCGCGCGCTGCCGGTCATGGTCTGTTCGGCGAAATTCGTGTTCGTCCATGCCGGCATCAGGCCCGGCATCGACCTCGCCGCGCAGGACGAGGACGACCTGCTGAATATCCGTTCGGACTTTTTCGACGCTGCGCATCTTCTCGACCGCTATGTCGTGCACGGACATACGCCGGTCGACACTCCGAAGCTCGAGGGACGCCGGCTTGGCATAGACACCGGCGCCTTCCAAACCGGCCAGCTGACCGCCCTCAGGATCATCGACAACCGCGCCAGGTTGATATTTTCCTGAGCGCGATGTCGTCGCTCAGGCGGCTGCCTTGGTGCGCGCTTCCGATTTTTCCAGATAGTAGCTCGAATATTTGTCGAAGAATTTTTCCGAGCCGCCGATCGCGCCATATTTGGCCAGCTTCTTCAGTTCGACCTTGTTCAGCACCGCGCCAATGATTTTCTTGGCGATGTAGGGCTCCGAGCTGAGCATGGATTGCACCATCGCACGCGGCGTGCGTCCCCACTCGGTGACCAGCACGAAGCCGTCGACAAGCGGAGCGAAGGCCTTGGCGTCGACGACAGGCCCGAGCGGCGGCAGATCGACGATGATGTATTCGAAGGTTTCCTTGGCGTTATCGATGAAACGCCGCATGCCGGCTGAAGACAGAAGCTCGCTGGTATGCGAAAACTGGCCACGCAGGACAGCCGGGATGATAGCCAGCTTGGTCTGCCGGTCGATCTTGCCGACCGACTGCCATGTCTGCCCGCTCACCACAGCTTCCATCAGGCCCTGCTCGGCCTCCATACCGAGGCTGCGGCTGAGGCCGGGATTGCGCAGGTCGCCGTCGATCAGCAGCGTTTTCGATCCGTTGACGGCAAGCAACCCGGCAAGATTGGCCGCCACCGTCGACTTGCCTTCGCCGGGAAGCACCGAGACCACGCCGATGACCCGGCTGCCCTGGCCCTCCATGACGACGTCGAAGGCGATCTTTGCGTTGCGCAGCGTCTCGGAGAACATCGATGCCGGTGCATCGACGGTTACCCGCATCCGCGCACGTTTTTCGGCTGCCGACAATGTTTTGGAGGGCTGGGATTTAGAGGACTTGGCGGTCTTGGATTCAACGACCTTGACGTCAGGCTGACCGCCATTGCGCTGGTCATCCTTGCCAGCCTTGCCGATGACCGGCAGATAGCCGAGGAATTTGAGGCCGACCCGGTCGCGCACATCCTCGCCGGTCCTGAAGAAGCGTTCTCTGAATTCATTCAGGCCACCAACCCCTGCCCCCATCATTATGCCAAGCGCCAGCGAAAGCCCCAGCACGATGGCCGTGCGCGGGGTTGCGGCCGACTGCGGCATCGTCGCGTCCGAGATGACCCGGATCTTGCCGACCGGGAAGGATTGCTGCTGGGCGGCCTCCTCATAGCGGTTCAGGAACGTCTGGTAGAGCGTCGACAGCGCCGTCGCCTTTTGGTCCAGCTCACGCAGCTTGACCTGCGACTGGTTGTCGATGGAGCTCTTGCCAGCCGCCAAGGCGACATTTGCGCGGAGCGCGGTTTCGCGCGCCAGAGCGACCTCGTATTCGTTGCGGTAGCTTTCGGTCAGTTGCTTCAGCTCGCCGAAAATCTGCGCCGATATGTCGGCCTTCTCCTTGGCGAGCGCGACGGCCTGCGGATGTTGCGGGCCGAAATTGGCTTCGACGTCCTGCTGCCGCTTGGCGACGGTGAGATAGCGGTTCTTCAGCGTCGTGATGACGGAGCTGCTCGGCTGGTCGTTCGATATCGCGGCGTCCTTGAATGCATTGTCCGAGCCGCTTTCGACGATCGACTTGTACTGCTGATAGCGGGCGCCGGCACGTGCGGTATCGGCCTGCGCGACGATCAGCTGGGTGTTGAGATCGGACAATTGCTTGTCGCTGATCAGCTGGCCGTCATTGACGGCCAATCCGTGTTCGGCCCTGAACTTTTCGACCGCTAGTGCAGCCGCCTGGGAGCTCTCACGAAGCTCGGTCAGCCGGCCTTGCAGCCAGACCGCCGCCCGCTCGGTCGCGTCGAAGCTGGCATCGAGCTGATCGGCGAGATAGGCGTCGGCATAGGCCTTGGTGATGGCGGTCGCAAGCGCCGGATCCGTCGCCTGGAAGGAGATGCTGATGACAAAGCTTCGGCCGATCCGCTCGGCATCGAGTTGGGTCTGCAGTTTGAAGATTGCATAGTCGCGGGGCGACGACGATGCGGTGATCGCGTCACGCGTCGCAGCATCAAGCTGAGCGACATCGGTTGTGCTCGCGGCGCGCTTGGGGCGGACAGACTGGATGATACCGCGAACAAAGCCAGCAACCTTCGACAGGGCCGATGTCGGAGGGTTCATGAAAGCGTCGTTCTGATCGAGCTTCAGCTTGTCGACGACCACCCCAGCCAGCCTGGCCGACTGTAGTATTTCGATCTGGCTCAGAACGGCGGAGTCGGTCTGCATGCTGACCGACGCCGCCGAAATGTCGTCGACGACCTTGTTCAATCCTTCGTCGATCAGCACGCTGCTCGTCGCCACATAGGTAGGAGGCGTTGTCTGCAAGTAGAGCACGCCGAGAAAGAGACCGATGACGGCGCAGGCGGCAACCACTTTCGCCTGCCGCGCGGCCATGCCAAGCAGGCGCTCGATGTCGATGAAGTCTTCGGCGTTTGCCGCATTTGAAGCCGGCAATGGCGTCCTCTTGTCGACAGGAAAATTGGCATAGTTCATCTTCGGTCCAATTCTAGTTTGCAGGCGCTACCGCCTCGAAGGTCGGGACATAGGGTGCAAACCTTGCGCCGGACAGTGCGCGTTACGCGCGGCGCAACGGCCTGTCCTGCGTCATCAGCCGCACCCACAATGCCTCGAAAAAATGGACATTATGCGGCTTCTTCCCGACGCTGATGCGACCGGACGAATTCCTGCAGCATCTCGAAGATCGGGCCCTTCATGTCCTCCCGCGCCAGCGCGAAAGCGACATTGGCCTGGATGAAACCCTCCTTCGAACCGCAGTCGAACATGCGGCCGTCGAAAGGCTGGGCGAAGAAGGCCTGGGTCTGTGCGAGACGCACCATTGCGTCGGTCAGTTGTATCTCGTTGCCGGCGCCGCGCTGCTGGCTGGCCAGCAACGAGAATATCTCGGGCTGCAGGATGTAGCGGCCGTTGATGTAGAAGTTCGATGGCGCGTTGGCAGGAGCCGGCTTTTCGACCATGGCCGTCACCTCGAAGCCCGTGCCGACATCAGCGCCGCGCCCGACAATGCCGTATTTGCTGGTCTCGGTCGGATCGCAACGCTCGACGGCGATAACGTTTGCGCCAGTCTGCGCATAAAGATCGGCGACCTCGGCGAGACACCCGCGCCCGCCGAAGGACACCATGTCCGGCAAAAGCAATGCGAAGGGCTCGTCACCGATGACTTCGCGCGCGCACCAGACGGCATGGCCGAGGCCTTGCGGCGACTGCTGGCGGATGAAGCTCGTCGCGCCGGCGACGGGAAGCAGGCTTTCAAGGGATTCGAGTTGCGCCTTCTTGCCGCTCTGCTCCAGGGTTCCGATCAGTTCAGGATGCAGGTCGAAATAGTCCTCGATCACCGCCTTGTTGCGGCCGGTGACGAAGACGATGTGCTCGATGCCGGCCTCGAACGCCTCGTCAACCGCATATTGCACGACAGGCCTGTCGACCACCGGCAGCATTTCCTTCGGCATGGACTTGGTCGCCGGCAGGAACCGCGTTCCGAGCCCCGCCACCGGTATGACTGCCTTCCTGACTTTTTTCATTGCATGTTCCTTCTGAGGAGATCGATTTCAACCCTGTCGCAGGCGGCGAAACTGTCTTCATTCACCTGCAGCCCTTCACCTCCCCGCCACCACGGCAAACTGTGCCGCTACCCTTCGCAGCCGGACGGCGATCGGCATGCTCATATGCCGAACCGCCGCCGGATCGCTGAGCGCCGTCCATATCGCCTTGAGCGGGGACCGCGCCTTGATGTGCTGGACCAGCGACAGGAATGATGCCGCCCGGCGCAGGCTGCGAGCGCGCCTGGCGAACGCCGCCTCGGCCGCAGCATCCATGGAATGGGTCGCGGCGAAGGTGGCATCGGCCCTGCGCATCGCCTCGACGTGATGAAGTTCGAGCACCCGGGAGATGGAGCCGGTGCGAATGTGGTAGATATAGCCCGTCGTCGGCTCGACCACGCATTTGCCCCCCTTGGCCAGAGCACTGGCCAGGAGGATATAGTCTTCGCCAATGATCAGGCTTTCATCGTAACGCAGCCCGTTCTCGTTCAGGAACCGGCGCTGGAAGATCGGCTTGAGGTAGCCGAGATTGAACCTCGATTCGAAGAGGACGTTGCCGCCGATGAAATCCGCCAGCGAGATTTCACCGAGGCCTTCCAGATAGTCGGCCGGGAACATCGTCTCTTCGGCAACGCCATCCTCGCGAACGACCTGCAGATTATCGACCGCGATTTCGGCGCCCGCTTTCTCCGCGCGTTCGATCATGGTGCAGAGTCGCCCGGGATAGACCGCGTCGTCGGAATCGAGGACCGCGACCCACCTGCCGCGTGCAAGCTCAAGGCCGGCATTCCTGGCGCCGCCGGGGCCACGGTTTTGCTCAAGCGCGACAACGCGTACGATGTCTTCGGGGTAGGATCTCGCCAGGTCGAGCGTCCGGTCGCGCGACTTGTCGTCGACGACGATGACCTCGACGCTGATATTGCGCTGGGCGACGGCGCTGGCAATCGCCCGATCGATGGTCGCCTCGGCATTGTAGGCGGCAATCACGAAGCTCACGTCAGGCTGCACGCTTGCCCCCTTGCTGCGGCGAAGACAGGCCGTATTGGCGGATTTCACGAACCCCGACGAGGCCGCTGACGACGCCGACATGCATAATGCCGCGAAGCACGCTGCGGTTCCGGCGTACGGGGTCGATGGCGACCGGAATTGCCGACAGGAAACTGTAGGCGGCCTTTGCCGCGGCAATGCCGACCTGCTTGAGCCGGGCAAGGCCGTGTGCGTTGCGCCCCAGAAGATGACCATGCGTCTGCCCAACGCGGAACCGGCGGCGGCCGAGCCAGTCGAATGCCGCCCTGGCAGGTGGCACCGCTTCGTCGACCCAAGCCTCCGGCGAAAAGGCGATGCGGCCGCCGGCCTTGACCATCTGGTCGAAGAATTCCGTATCTTCGCCGCCGGTCTGGCCACGTGCCAGGCTGAAGCGCCGGCCGCGCAGGCTCTCAGCGCCAATCCTGAGCAGGACGTTGCAGGTGTAGCCGGTGCGGATTTCGCCGCTCACCCAGACCGGCAAGGTCGAGTGGAAATCGCCTTTGCGCATCCAGGCGGGCGCATCCGGCAGGTAACGGGCTTGCACCGGCCCAAGCACCGTCGCAGCACCTGTTGCTTCTGCCGTCGCCACCAGTTCGGCAAGCCAGCCAGCGGTGGCCGTCTCGTCGTCGTCGATAAAGGCGACGAAATCCGCCGCACTGGTATCGAGGCAAGCGTTGCGCGCGATCGAGATGTTGCGGGCCGGGGCGTGCCGGTAGGTCACCGGCAGCTTCAACTCCCCCGCCAGCTTGGCGACCAGCGTTTCGGCCGTCGGCGTATCGTCGTTGTCGGCGATGACGATACCGACGTCGAACCCCGCAGGCATGTCCATGGCCGCTATGGAGCGAAGCGTGTCGGCAAGCTCCGGCCGGCGGAATGTGCAGACGCAGATATCGATGCTTCGATTTTTCCTGACCGGGTCCATCACGCTACCCCGCGCTGCGGTCGCGGTGCGAGCAGTTGCAGCCAGAAACCGACCGACCAGCCGAAATGCATGATCATTGCCGAGACCCCGGCAAGCGCAATGTCGGCTTTGCGCTGGCTGACGGCGGTCCAAAAGCCGTAGCCGAGGCAGACCGACGCCCATAGCAAAAGCGGCACGGCCGCCAGCCAGTGGACGAAGGAAAAGGCGGCGAGAAGAACCACGGGGAACACCAGAAGCGGCACCATCTGCCGGATCTTCGGGATCATGCGGTGCTTGAGAACGTTCTTCGCCCGGCCACGGCCATAGCCGAGATATTGAAAATAGAGGCCCTTCAGCGAGGAGCGCGGGTAGTAGACCATTTGCGTCTTGCCGGTCATCCAGATACGGTAGCCGGCCTGGCGGAGCCGATAGTCGAGTTCGGCATCCTCATTGTGGCTGAAGGTTTCGTCATAGCCGCCGACCGCGGTGAAGGCCGATATCCGTATCAGTGCGTGGTGGCCATGATCGACCCATTCTCCCGCCGAAAGATGCCGGTGCTTGGAGCCGCCGGTGCCGAGCCTGGAGTTCTGCGCCGCTGCCGCTGCTTTCTGAACCATGCCGCTGCCACTGGTCAGCATCGAGACGACGACCGAATCCGCACCGGTGGCCTGCGCTTCTTCGACCAGCCGGTCGCAATAATCCGCAGGATAGCCGCCATGCGCGTCGATGCGAATGAGATAGTCGACGCCTTCCCCGAACCTGGCGACGGCGAGATTGATTGCCGCGCTCTGCAAGCGCTTTTCATTGTGCAGCAGGATCACCCGCTGATCTTTTGCGGCGATGTCCGCGACGATCGTCCTGGTGCCGTCCGTGCTGCCGCCATCGGCAACGATGATCACGGCGTCCAGCCTCTCGGCCGCAGGGCGGAGCTCTCGAAGCAACGCGCCGATATGGGCCGCTTCGTTCAGGCACGGAACCACGATCATGCAGGATGGAATTTCGGTTTGCGTCATCGGCAGTCCTTCTATGCCAATGCTTCGGCAGCATATGGACCGGGAGCCGCAGTCAGCCCGCGGAGCTTTTCGACGAGCGCCCGGCAATCGGCGCGGTCGTAGCTCCAGGTGCGCGGATTGCGGGCGAGAACACGCGCCCTCAATGTCTCGAACCGATGCTGCTCCATCGTGCCGACGGCGGCTTCGAGCGCCTCGGGCGTGGCTTCTGGCAAAAGAACCCCTATGCCTTGCCGGTCGAGGAACCGGCCGGTTTCGGTGGCTCCCATCGAAATCGGCACGGCTCCGAAGCGGCAGCCCTCATAGAGCCGGTTGGGCAGCAGCCATTCGGAGTTCAGGCCCTGCTCAAAAAAGTCGATGGCCCAGGAAAAGTGAACCTCGCGGTAGATCGCCGCCATGTCCTCGGGATTGCGGTAGGGCCCGCCAAACGAGAGCCAGGGTTCCGATTCGACAAAACCGTGGAAATCGGGAAATTCGGACAGCGCCGGGCGGCCCCTGAGGACGATTTCAAAGCGGCCGTCGAGGCGGCGCGAAAATTCGGCCAGAAGCTCCAGGGAACGGCGGCAGCGGAGCGCCCCGAACCAGCCGATCCGCCAAGGCGGCGCTACGGGGTTCTCCGGCGCCGCGCGGTCATCCAGCGAGGCCGCGGCTGGCTCGAAATACTTGTTTTCGAGCAGTTCGACCGGGGCGGCAATCTGTCCGAACGGCTTGAAATAGTTGGCGATGAAGGCCGGAGAGCTGGTCACCAGAAGCTTCACATCCCTGGCCAGGAAGCGTTCTGCGCCGCGCATCGCCCAGCCCAGCGGATCGTCGCGAAGCAGCAGGCGATGGATATCCAGGCACTCGTAGACGATCGGCACCGTTGCCTGGAAAGCCGACCTGGCGCGGCGGGCAAGCGCCAGCATTTCCAGATTGCGCGCGATAATGAGGTCGGGCCGTGGCATTGAGCCCAGCTTCGAGCCGGTCGAGACGACTGCCTTCATGATCGCGGCCAGACGTTGGGCGAATCGGCCATCACGAGTCGNCACGAGTCGGGCCGAGATCGATCGGCTGCAAGCCCTCGACATCAGCAACTGCGCTTGCCGTACGACGAAAGCCCGCCAGCGTAACCTGGGCGCCGCCTGCCTTGAGCATTATGATCCGCCGGCGCACTGCCGGGTCGGAGACGTCGTGTACCAAGTACAAGACATGCAGCATGAAAACTCGACCGCTGTTGGCCCGCCCGCGACAATGCTAGTACAGCTCTTGCTGCATCGCAACATTTTTGGTTGCAGCGTAGCAAAGATCCCCGTTTTTTGTTGCACTGCAAAATCGATGGGTTAATCTCGCTCTGCTTGGGCCACATGGACCGCGCGTTGGCCTGCCATCGGGCTGCGCGCCAATAATCACGACGCGAGGACCATCCTTGGCGTGCAGCATTTTCGGCCAACCCGCCTGCAATCCGCCCCTTCGCACCCGTCGATGGAAGCACGGGACTACTCACGAAATGAGGTCATTCCATGAAGATCGCGGTTGAAAACACCGTCTGCCTGAATACCGGGGATGCAGCGATTCTCCTGGCGATCCGCCATGTTTTCAAGACGATCGTGCAAGACGATATCCAGTTCTGCGTCTTCGACAGCCAGCCGGAGGTGGCGGCGAGGCTCTACACGAAGAAAGAGTATCCTGATCTCGAATTCCACAAGCTGCTGTCGGAATCGCTGTTCCGCTACAAATACGGCAGCGGGCTGAAGAACCTGTTCAAGCCGATCTACAATCGGCTCGTCCTCAATGCCCTGCGGCGGTTCGGCATCCGCGGCGTTCTCGGGCGTTTGTTCAGCTCAAGCAATCGCCGTGGTCTCGAGATCTACAAAGGCGCCGACCTCGTGGTCACGACAGGCGGAACCTATCTTGTCGAGACTTACAATCTGGAACGGCGACTCAATCAATTCCGGATCGACGCGATTCTGGGCAAGGACCCCGTCTTCTTCACGCAATCGCTCGGCCCGTTCAACAAAAGTTACAATCGCCAGGAGTTGAGCCCAATCTTCGATCGGAGCCCGCTCATCCTGCTGCGCGACGAACGTTCGCGAGGCCACATTGTGGACATGGTGAAAGACCCCGGCAAATGCCACGTCGTGGCCGACGCCGTCTTTGCCCTGGCCGACACCGACAGGATCGGAAAAATTCTGGCCTCCGGCCAGTCGGCGACCGTCACCGGCCGCGTCGCCATTTCCGTCCGTCACTGGAACTATGTCAGCGACGGCGAGGGCGGCATGCGCCGCTACATCGACTCGATCCGCGCGATCGCGACCATCCTGGTCAGGGACCACGCCAAGGAGGTCACCTTCGTCTCCACCTGCCAGGGCGTGCCGGAATACGCCCATGATGATTCCAAGACGGCGCGGGCTATCGTTGCCGAACTCGATCCGGAGATCGCCAAGCATGTCAGCGTGGACGCTTCGTTCCACACGCCGGAGCAACTGATGGCACTGGTGAAAGGCTTCGACTTCGTTGTCGCAACGCGCATGCACATGATGATCATGTCGCTCTGCGTCGGCACGCCGGTGCTGCCGATCGCCTATGAATTCAAGACCAAGGAACTCGCCAAGCGGATCGGCGTCGCCGACCTGCTGCTCGACATCGACACGGTGACGCCCGAGGAAGCGAGCGAGAAGCTCGGCAGACTTACCGCCAATCTCGACCTCTATCGCAGGACGAGCCTTCAGGCAGTGCTTGAGGAGCATGCGTCGGCGATGTCGGCAGGTGAGCTTTTGAGGCCGGTGATTGCCGGCCTAGCGGGCGTTGCGCATGGCGCTGGAAAGCGTGGTGAACAGGGCGCTGCGCGACTGGCGAAGGGCAAGCATGAGGACCAGGCCGATCGAATAATTGAGGGCAACCGCCAGGACCACCGCGAGCAGGTCTGACTGGCTGGTCAGCGATGCCGGCAACTCCCGGTACACGGACCAGGCAAGCAGCGATGACGCGATGAAAAGCCCCTGCATGACCAGGAAGTCGGCTGCGGTCACCGGGCCGACCCGGTGGACAAGAACGGCAAGCACCGGGACGCGCAGCACATAGCCGCTGATCGCATAGGCCGCCGCGACACCGACGGCGCCCCAGTGCAGGCCGATGATGAAGGCGGCGACCGTCGTCAGCGACGAGTAGATGCCCCAGTGGAACATGGTCTTGGTCTTGCCCTGGCAGATGAAGATCCAGCCGGTGGTGCTCGAGACGGACTGGATCAGGCTGGCGATGCCCAGCCAGGCGAAGATCGGCGCCACCGCCGTCCAGCGCTCGCCGAAGAGAAGCCCGACGACCTGGTCCGACGTCAGCGTCAGCGCCGCGATGCCGGGCATAGTGATGGCCGCCAGCATCCAATTGGTTCGCACATAGATGTCGCGAAACCGCGCCTTGTCCTCATGGATGCGGCTCAGCAGCGGCACCATCACGCGTGTCAGCGGCTGGTTGATGTTCTGCAGCGGAAACAGCAGGAGCTTGTAGGCGCGGTCATAATAGCCGAGCTCGATCGCGCCCGAATATTTTCCGATCAGGATGTTGTCGAGATTGCGCGAGAAGAAGTTGGCCAGATTGAAGCCGGTCAGATTGGCGCCGAAAGACAATATGTCGGTATCGACCTTCAGGTCCGGCCGCGACGGCGTCCAGCGCGCCACCTGCCATGCCGCGGCCAGCGCGACAACGGCCGATACCGCAGGGCCGATGACCAGCGACCAGTAGCCCAGCCCCGCATAGGCGGCGATTGCGGTAGTCGCAAGTCCGGCAGCAGCGGTTATCACGTCGTTCAGCGCGAGCTGGCCAAAGCGCAAGTGACGGTTCATCAGCGCCAGCGGCACCGCGGCGAGGCTGCCAAGCAGCAGCGGCAAGGCAGAGCCGATGGTGATCCCCACCATGCGTTGATCGCCATAGAAGGCAGCGATGGCGGGCGCCAGGCATGCAACCACCACGGCACTGCCTATCCCCACCAGCGCACTGATCCAGAATACCTGGTTGAGCTGCTCGGTGCTGATATCCTTGCGCTGGACCACGGCCTGTTGCAGGCCAAGATTTTGAAGCAGCCCGACAAAGGCCACGATCGGCCCGACGGAAGCCACCAGGCCGAAATCCTCGGGCACGAGCAGACGCGCAAGCACGATGACGGAGAGAAACTGGATCGCCATCTTAAAGCCTTGCGCGCCGATCGTCACCACGCCGCCGCGCAGGGCGACGCGACCGAACTGGGGGGGCGGGTTGGCGTTCATGCCGGCTGCCTGGCTTCGGCCAGTTGAGCAACGATCTGCGCAAAACGTTCGTTGAGTACGTCCGCGTTGAAATCCTGCTCGATCTTGCGGCGCGCCGCACGTGCGATGCGCTCGCATTTGTCCGGGTTCTCGGCCACCCAGACAAGCTTGCGGGCCAACGCCGCAACGTCTCGCTCCGGTGCGAGGAAGCCTGTCTCCTGATCCTCGATCAGTTCGGGGATGCCCGAGTGATAGGTGCTGACGACGATCAGCCCGGCGGCCATAGCCTCCATCAGCGCCACCGGAATACCCTCGAGATCGCCGTCTCGCGCGGCAACGCTAGGCAGCAGGAATACGTGGGCATTGCGCAGGCGCTGCTTGACCTCGGCGTGCGGACGCGGCCCGAGGAAAGTCACCCGGTCGGCAATGCCGAGATTTGCGGCGAGCTTCTTCAACTCTTCCAGCAATTCGCCGCCGCCAATCACCGAATAGACCCAGTCGCGCCGCGGCAGGCTGGCGAGCGCCCGAAGGGCGAATTCGATGCCCTTCTTTTCGGTCAGCCGGCAGACCGAGATGAAGGACAGCGTGTCCCGGTCCCAGGAACGCCAATGGTAGCCGATCTCACCGGGCCGCACGCCCATATGGTGAACCATGACTTGCGCGGGGGGTGCGCCGACGCCGATCAGGGCGTCGCGGAAAAACGCGTTCACCGGGAGCTGGAGAACGCCCTTGTCGAAGACAACCTTGTAGCGCGTGAGCGTGTTGTCATGCAGCGGTTCGCCAACATCGCGGCCGTGGAATATGGTCACCAGCGGAGCGGAAATCCGGCCTCGTTTCATGGCGCGGGCGACGCGCATGCCGTTATTGCCGAAATGCGCGACGATCACATCGGCGTCCTGCAATTTGCGCGCAAAAGCGATGTCGATAGCGGTCGAGAGCTTATCCCAGAACCTGCCCGACCATCTCCTGAGCGTCGGGCGAAAGCGCCCCAGCCCGCCCCACCAGCAGACGACCTTGCCAGGGAGAGCCTGCCAGCGGCGATCGTCGATGTTGCGGTCCTTGCCGAAGGACGTCTCGTTGCAGACGACGCCGACTTGCATGCCGCGCTCGAGGCACCCTTCTATCTGGTCGAGGACGAAGGTCTCCGACAAAGAGGGGAACTTATCAACTACGAAGCAAATCTTCATCGGATGGACGATCTTTCGAGGCCGGTCGGCGATCTGCTCGCGCGGATGAGGGCTGACGCCCGTCGCTACCGTGCGAGGCGCCTCAAGCGTCTGGTGTTGTGCGTGTCGTTGTCCCAAGGCAGCTCCCACCCCGGTCAGGCGCGAGAGCCGGCTTTTGGGCAACGTGCATGGTTTTGGACGAAATGCATCAGGCGGCACGCTCCAGCGCGCCTTGCCTGGCGTTGTCGAGAACGCGGAGGAAGGTCGCGAACTGGCTGTCGGGGTTCATTTGCGGCCGCTCCGAAAACAGCTGCGCCGCCGCCGACAGCCGATCGTACTCGGCCTTGTCGCTCCATAGTCGCCTGACCGCGGCGACCCAGTCGTCGAGCGGTGCGTCATAGTCGAGCACCACGCCGCCGGCGCCAATCGCTTCCGGCAGGCCGCCGCGACGGGACCCGACGACTGGAATGCCGCTGCAATGGGCCTCGGATGCCACCCGCCCCCAAGCTTCTTCCCATTTGCTGGGCGCCAGCAGGATCTTGGTGCGGCCATAGACGGTCTTCATGTCGCTGGTGCGGCTTTCCAGCCTGACGTTGCGCAGCGGCGCGATGATCCGTTCGATCTGCGCCCGGTGGTCGTCGTCGAGCTTCCAGCTTTCGACGAACAGGAACGGAATTTCGGGGCATTGGCCGGCGATGCGCACGGCGAGTTCGAACCCTTTTTCATTGTAAGGATTGATCAGCGTGACGAATTCACCGGTGGTCGGCGTGCTGTAGAGCCCGGGATTGATGGTCGGCGGGATCACGGTCGAATCGATGCCGAACCTTTCCTTATAGGTGCGCGCAGTGAATTCGGAGTTGGCGATATAAAGCGCCGAATGCAATTCGCGCAGGTCGCCGGCCAGTTCGTGGAATTCGACGTTCCGCAGATAGACCACCAGCGGCACGCCGAGCGCCTGCAGCGCCTTTCCGATCGGCACCGATTTGTGGCACTGCACGACGGCGACATCGGGATCGAGCCGTTCGACCGCGAAGCGCGCCGCCTCCCAGGGAAACCATGCCCGCACGACCGGATAGCCGGGATAGCTGTCGATGACCGCTCGCTGGCGAAGCAGCTTCATCTTGGCGCGCGCCTTGAAGCCGAACATGCCGTCACCGAACAGCGCCGCCAGAACCGAGGCGTCATGACCGTGCTCGCGCAGCTGCTCGACCAGATGATGCGTGCTCGACTGAACGCCACCGCTGAACTGCGGCGTGTAGCCGTTGCCGCCCGCAAACAGAACTTTCATGGACCTGGCTCCTTGCTGGACCGCCCTAGCGTCACGCCGCCATTCTGCCGATGCTGTGGTATTCGATGCCGTGGCGGGCGATGACCTTGGGGTCGTAGAGATTGCGTCCGTCGAAGATGACGGGCGTGGTCAGCGCGTTCTTCAGCGCATCGAAAGACGGCGCGCTGAAGCTTTTCCACTCGGTCACGATCAAGAGCGCATCGGCGCCTCGCAGCGCGGCCTCCTTGGTGCCGCACAGTTGCAGGTCGTCGCGCAGCCCGTAGATCGCCTGGCATTCCTGCATCGCCTCCGGATCATAGGCCTGCACATTGGCACCAGCGGCCCAGAGCGCTTCCATCAGCGTGCGGGCCGGGGCCTCGCGCATGTCGTCGGTATTGGGTTTGAAGGCCAAGCCCCACAGCGCAAATGTCTTGCCTTTGAGATTGCCCTTGAAATAGCGGTCCACCTTCTCGAACAGGACCGACTTCTGCTGGTTGTTGCGCTCCTCGACGGCACGCAGCAGCTTGGCGTCGAACTTGACGGCCTCGGCAGTCTTGATCAGGGCACGCACATCCTTCGGGAAGCACGAGCCGCCATAGCCGAGGCCCGGATAGATGAAGTGGTAGCCGATCCGCGGGTCGCTGCCGATGCCCTTGCGGACCTCCTCGATGTCGGCGCCCAGTTGCTCGGCCAGGTTGGCCATTTCATTCATGAAGCTGATCTTGGTCGCCAGCATGCAATTGGCCGCGTATTTGGTGAACTCGGCACTGCGCACATCCATCACGATCATCTTTTCGTGGTTGCGGTTGAACGGCGCGTAGAGCTCGCGCATCACCGCCTCGGTGTCCTCGTTGCTGGTGCCGACGATGATCCGGTCGGGCTTCATGCAGTCGCTCACAGCGGACCCTTCCTTGAGGAATTCCGGATTGGAGGCGACGTCGAAAGCCAGATCCTCGCGCCCGCGCGCCTTCAGCGTTGCGGCGATCCTGGCCTTTATCCTTTCGCAGGTGCCGACGGGCACGGTCGACTTGCCGACGACGATCTTGGGCTCGTCCATCTCACGACCGATGGCCTCGGCGACGGCCAGCACATATTTGAGGTCGGCCGAACCATCCTCGCCCGGCGGCGTGCCGACGGCGATCATCTGGATCTGGCCATGCTTGATCGCCGCGGCGGCGTCGGTGGTGAACTTGATGCGGCCGGCGGCATGGTTCTCCTTGACCATGCTTTCGAGCCCAGGCTCGAAGATCGGGACATGACCCTGGTTGAGCCGCTCGACCTTTTTTGCATCGATGTCGACGCAGACCACCTGATGGCCGACTTCGGCAAGCACCGCCGCCTGTACAAGACCGACATAGCCGATTCCAAAGACAGTCAAATTCATTCGGTTTCATTCCTGTTCAGTGTTTCGGGCCTGTTCGAGCTTCGGTTTTCCGACCACCTTCGGCCCGGCCGGTTCAGATGCGCTTCTAGTTTGTGTTGCATGCCAGCGATTCGGGGAATTGGCAGGGCTGGCCAAGTGCGGTGAATGCAACGCGATCCACCTGCATGGTGAGCTTGCGGCCGGGATCGGAGAACGGCCCCATCCAGCCCTTCATTGTATCGCTGCCCCAAAGGCTGAAATAGATCCTTTGCGAATGGGTGGGCAGCTTCGCCGGATCGGTGATCTCGTGGACAAGCTTGCCGTTGACGTACCAGCGCAGCCGGTCCTTTTCCCAGACGAAGGCGTAGTCGTTGAAGGCCTTGTCGGTGCCGCCAGCGACGTCGACCAGTTTCTCGTTCTTGCCTTTGCCGGCTATGTAGGCGTTGACCTGAACCTTGGACGTGTCCTTGGTCAGCACCTCGAAGTCGATTTCATCATGCGGCTGCTTGTCGGCATCGCCGACGAAGCTGAAGAATGCCGCGTTGACGCCGGAGCCCGTGTCGGTCTTCATCCGCGCCTCGTAAGTGCCGTAGCCGAAGCGCTGCTTGGTCTGGATCTCGGCGCAGGCGAATTCGCGATCCTTCAGCTTGCGCTTCTCGAAACCGAGCGTCAGCATGCCGTCGGAAAGCCCGATCAGGCTTTTGGACCAGGTGCAGTTCTGATGCTTGCCGTTCGTCCAGCCGTCGGAAATGTACCAGCGCGCGCGACTGAGGCTGGTGAAATCATCGACAAAGGACGGCGCGGTTGGGAGATCCTGGGCGCGCACGGGGACCAGGCCCGCAACCATGCTGCCGAGAACGACCAGCAGAAACGCGCCGTCTGAACGGAGCCGCCGCAGCTTGCCTGGGATCGGGCGCGTGAACGGGGTGCCTCGGGTTGCCGGGGCGGGCGTGCTTTTAGGATCTGCGTTCATATCAAACTCACCTTGTGCTGTGCGCCCCCAAAGCGATCGTTCGAACCGTGACGAAACAACCTGATCTTGACCTCTGTCGCTCCCAAGCTCCGTGTTGTGCCTAAAACCATTGCGCCGACTCGGGGTGTTCGCTCAGCCTGTGCCGGAATCGGCGGGCTTCACAAAATCGGTCCTTATGTCGGGGCCGTTCTGCCGATTCTCATCGAAGATTTCATCCAGCGAATGACGGAGATCCTTCATCATCTGCTTCTGGCGCGAGAGCGCCGCGATGCGTCGCTCGCAATTCAGGATCGACCTGGTCAGTTCGCCGACTTCGGAGGACTTGCGGGAGGAGACCGCTCCGTTCTCCATGGCCTCGACCAGGAAGGCGGCATTGGTAGCCGTTGTCCTGTAGCGGTTCTCAAGCCCGTTCTTCTCTGCCTCGACCTCGGCCGAGATCTGGTCCAGCAGCTTTGCCAAGCGATCGAGGCGCGAGGTGTCGGTCTGCGTGTCGCGCGCCGGATCTCTCGATCGGAAGCGAAAGATCGAGGCCATGCAGTCAGCGCCCCATCATCGTCGAGCTGGTGACCGGCCTTGGCGCCCGTCCGCGTTCAAAAGACATTTCTTGCATCGTCCAGCTCCTCTGACAGGGGGATATCTTGGGCCAGTTCGGTTGGCCGTCCAAAATTGCTGCACCGCAACATAGATTGCCATTCCCTGCGCGGATAGGCAACCACCTAGATCGTAAACTCATGAATCTCGTTGAAACCGTCCGAGCCGACCGAAGGGTAAGGGAGTAGCTACCGCCGTCGCACGTTGACGGGCCTAGCTTTCGCTGGCCGTGCTGGTTCCGGCCATGAGGAAGCGCAGCGGCGGCACATGCTGACGCTTCGCGGCGAGGCCGGCGCGGCGAAACAGCGCATCCAGCTTATCGGAGGCGACGCCGCGGACGACGGCTGTGAGGTTGGACGAGCCGGCCAAGGCGTAGGCCGCGGCCGGCGCCAGCCCGCGCTCAGCCTTCACGTCTAAAAACTTCCGCAACCGGTATTTGTCGCGGATGTGCCGCTCGTGCCTTCTCAGCGCAGCCTTCGATGCCTCCGGCAAACTGTCGATCGCAAGCAGTGCCAGGTCGGCATCGGCCAGATGCTTCAGGTCCTGGGTCTTGTGCCGTCCGCTCAGCGAATCGGCGCGCACGATCGCGCCGTAGCCACAGGATTTGATGACCTTGAAGCGCGCGCCATGGGCAACCGCGCGCGCATAGAGTTCATAGTCTTCACCCAGGCGCAGCTTCTCGTCGTAGCGCAGCCCATGCCGATCGAGAAAGGCGCGGCTGATCACTGGCTTGAGGAAGCCCAGTTCCCCGCGTTGCACACGGCGCCTGGAGATGTTGGCGTCGATGAAACCCTCGAAATCGAGGAATTCCGGCTCGGGCGAGAACGGTGGAGCAACGATTTTCGAAACGTCGGTTGCCGCGTCATCCCTGACAAGCATGATATTGTCTGCGGCGAAATCCCAATCGGTGCTGGCGAACAGTCTGTGAAACCTGCCTTCGAAAAAGAAATCATCAGCGTCCAGAATGCTGATGAACGGCGACCTGGAACCGGCTATCGCGGCGTTGCGTGCAAAGGATGGGCCGCGATTGACGTCGAAGCGGATGACGGAAAGGCGGCCCGTGCCGTCGCCGGCCGCGTGGGCGACTTTCGCGGTATCGTCGGTGGACGCGTCGTCGACGACGACAACTTCCGCAACCTCAGGCTCGCGTAATGCCGATGCAATGGCAGCCGGGATTGTCCGCGCCGCATTGCGGGCGGCGATGATCACGCAGACCTGGAATGATGTCATGGACATGCCTCTCGATTGCAGAAGTCGTTGCGGATTTCCTCGCCCCGTCCGCTCAATGCCCCACCGCCCATTCTGAAATGCATCGGCCCAAACGCCTATGCTGCAAGTGCGAAGCAAGCATCGCCAAAATCATCGGCGCCGTCCAGTTTTTCATTTTGCTGGGTGTCATGGCCCGGTTGGGCAGGCGGCGAGCCTCAATCGGGATGGCTCCAGAAATGCGCCGCTTTGGCAGAGCCGTTCCTACACGCTCTATAGAGCGCTCGACTGGCAGAAACCAGTTGCTGATCCTCGCCGACCGGACGGCGGCGGGGCGGAGCGAGCGCGTCGAGGCCCGCAGTGTCAAGGAATTGAAAGAACAGGAATGCCGACTGCCGGTGTTGTTGAGGCGAGCAATTCGTCAGAGGACCGGCGAGCTTAACCACAGGTCATATGGACATCGCAGACCGCGGCCAGGCCCGAAATCAGTGAAGGCCTCTCCTGGCGCTGAGTTTCTCGCCTTCGGCCGCTTCGTTCGAACTCAGCTTTCGTTCAGCGTCGCGAATTTTGTCGGCCGGGGTCGGGGCATTTCTGGCGACCATGGCAAAGACCAGCAGAAAATAACCCAGTTGGATGACTATGGCACAGCCGATGACGCGAAACAGCGTCGTACCGAGCGAGGCGCCGCCCAAATAGGACCAGACGATCACGATCGCCAGCGCAAAACACATTCCGATAATGAACTTTGGCAGTGACATACCCGATAGCCCATCAACCGGCTCGGGAAAAAATGTCGACAAGCCCACCCCGAGCACCTCCCTTAAACTCTGCGAGCTTATTTAGGTTGCCCGCGTCTGGCCGGTTGCTTCCGGCCTAGCCCAATCTGTCCATAGTCCGACAGAAACAATTTACAACTCTATTGAGCCGCGCAATAGGCGGCAAGGGCAGCTGCGGAATAAATTTTAAACGAATCCTCGGGATCGACTCTGCCATGGTGCAACGCACACGTCGGCATCACCACTGATTGCCGGATATCGACTCGCTCCAGTATGATTCATAATATTGAATAGTATTTTATCATAACATCAGTCATTATCTTGAAATTCTAAATGACGGCAAAGCTCCACAGGAGGGTATAAAGAGCGATTCGCCTAAAATCAGCCCAAAAATTGGACTAGCTTTTCCAAAATTGCCCATAATCTGTCTCTTTTGCGACATAAATGGGAAATTTTGTGCAGGACGAGTTTATTATTTAGTCAGTTCATGACGCGACTATTACAGCCGTCTGAGAAATTGTGTGTTGCGCTGCAACATTTTTTTGGTATCGTGCGGTAAACCATCCGTTCAACGTATGGAGTTTACGCATGAGGGACGTAGCCAAGCCGGCCGATGCGGATTTTTCGCAGGCCGGCGTCGATTTTCCGCCACCGATTGGCGGCCTGCTCAAACGCAGCTTCGATATTGTCGGTTCGCTGATCGGCCTGGTCGCTCTCAGCCCGCTGTTCGTAATGATAGCGCTGCTTGTCAGGTTTTCCGATGGCGGGCCGATTTTCTATGGTCACAGCCGAATCGGCCGCGGAGGACGGATTTTTCCGTGCCTCAAGTTCCGCACCATGGTTCCAGACGGCGAGCGGGTGCTTGCTGCCTATCTCGCCGCGAATCCGGAGGCCAACGCCGAATGGATAGCGACCCGCAAGTTGAAGAACGACCCGCGGATCACGCGCGTCGGAGCGGTGCTGAGGAAGCTCAGCCTCGATGAGTTGCCGCAGATCATCAACATCCTGCAGGGGGATATGAGCCTGGTCGGGCCTCGTCCCGTGGTGCGCGATGAGCTGGAGATATATGGCAATTCGGCCGTCTATTACCTGAAATCGCGCCCCGGCCTCACCGGGCTTTGGCAGGTCAGCGGACGCAACGATGTTTCGTATGACAGCCGCGTCGCATTCGACAGGCACTATGTCGAGAACTGGTCGATGTTCGAAGACATTCGCATCATCATCAAGACCGTACCTGCGGTCTGGATGTCGCGAGGCTGCTACTGACGGCCGCTTGCTGGCCGTGCATCGAGGAGCGACTGTCCAGAATTCGGGCCCAGAACTCAGGCCCCTAACTCAGGCATCGGCAGCTCATCGGGCGGGGCAAACCAGATCGGAAACGCTCAGTTGAAAGCAGATATAATCGATATCTTTTGCACCGGCATTCTCTCCAGACGCATGCGGCGAGTACGGCTTTTGACGACTTGCCTTACAATGGCGACCGGCCTGACGCTGTCGCTAGCCCTGCCACAGTTTGCCTTCGCCGACGACTATCGCCTAGGAGCACAGGACAAGCTGACCATCCGCGTGGCGGAATGGCAGACCGTCGAAGGCACGTTCCGTGACTGGTCGGCCATCAATGGAGAATACACGGTCGGCCCCGCTGGAACCTTGTCGGTTCCCTTCGTCGGCGAGATGCCCGCATCCGGCAAGACGACTTCGGAGATCGCGGCATCGCTCGGTGAGGCGCTGCAGCGCAAGCTCGCTCTGGCCGACAAGCCGGAGGCTTCCGTCGAAATGGCGCAGTACCGGCCATTCTACATCTCTGGCGAGGTGCAATCGCCCGGCCAGTATCCTTGTGTGCCTGGGTTGTCCGTGCTGAAAGCGATGAGCATTGCCGGCGGAGCCCGGCGGAACCCGGAGAGCGGACAGCGCTACGACCGCGACCTGATCAATGCCAAGGGCAATTTCGACGTACTACAAGACCAATTGGTCAGGCTGACCGTCAAGCGCGCCCGCATCGAAGCGGAACTAGCGGACAAGCCGACATTCGCGGTGCCGAAAGAGGTGGCCGACGATCCGAAGCTGCCCAGCATCGTTGCCGATGAGACGGCGATCCTGGCGGCCGACCAGAAGAAACTCAAGCTGCGCTTGCAGGCGCTCGACGATTTGAAGGCACTGCTGCAAAGCGAGATCGATTCGCTGCAGAAAAAGATCGTCAACCAGCAGAAGCAGGTTGATCTGGCGAAGGAGCAGCTCAACGGCATCGGCTCGCTGGCGCAAAAGGGGCTGGTCGTCAACACGCGGGTTTTGAACTCGCAGCAAACCATCGCCGACCTCGAGGGCCAGATCCTGGATTACGAAACGGCGATTCTCACGGCCAAGCAGTCGATCAGCAAGGCCACCCAGGACGCCATCGATCTCGAGAACACCCAGAACTCCAGCCTCGCGACCGACCGGCAACAGACGGAAGCCGATCTCAACGAGGTGACGCTGAAGCTGAATATGGAAAAGGCCTTGATGTCCGAAGCCTTGTCGGGCAGCCCCATGCCGCAATTCTACGGCAACAACGAACCAGCGGCCTTGTCATTTTCCCTGGTGCGGGTGGTCGACGGCAAGACCAGCGAAATCACCGCCGATGAAGACACGCCGGTGCTGCCAGGGGACGTGATCAAGGTCAAACCGGCGCCCATGGCCATCCAGTAGCTTCTTTCCACCGGAGCAAAGCACCAACCCCGCAGGCAGCGGTCTGCGGGGGGTTTTTGCGTTTGGGATCTTATGGGTCAGAAAACAAGGCGGCCTTCGGGCAACGAACCGCCTGCCGCCCGCTCTAGCCTCGCACGGCGTCCGGTTCCTCGAGATGGTTCACGGCGCTCCACCGGGAAGGAGCGACGGCCGGCACCCTCACCAGCTTGAAGTAGCTGTAGTACAGCAGGAACGATCCCATGATGTAGGGATTGAGGGTCTCGACCTCGACGAAGGATCGGATGAACAGAAGCACCATGACGCCGGCAAGAATCACGGAGTCGGCTTGCCATGTCCTGAATATCAGCGCCGAGACGTGACCCCAGAGCGTGCGCAGGATGATCAGCGAAAGCAGTGTCGCGCCGACGAAGCCGAGTTCCACCAAGGTCTCGATGTAGGTGTTGTGGAAGTGGAAGCCGCTTCGCGCGGCGATATAGAATTCGTTCCACAGCCGCTCGGCCTCGGAGAAGCCCTGCACCCAATAAGCCGCGTAGCCGACGCCGAGGATGGGCGATTGCTGCGCGGCATTCCAGCCCTGTTGCCAGAGGTAGGTTCGTCCGGTGAGCGTCGAATCCTTGCCGAAAAGGCCAAGGACAAAGTCCATCAGCCCGAGATTCAGCGCAATCACGGTGCAGGCGACCAGCCCGCCCGCACCGATTATGAAAATCACCCGGCGATGGCGGAGCGAAAGCAGCTTGCCGATGGAAAGCAGGGCGACCAGAGCGAGAACCGCCGGGGTCGACGCCATCGAAGTGGCCGAATGCGACACGACCAGCAGATAGCCCGACAGAAGGACGATCGGTACAATCAACAAAAAGCTTATGCGTCCGCGCCTGAGAAAGGCGAGGTAGACAACGCAGAAATAAATGCCGAGCGATGCGACAAAGCCGATCTGGTTCTTGGAGCTGAAAGCGCCGACGAAATTGTATGTCCCGTCGAGAACGTCGTAGGAATAACTTGCGACCTTGAGCGAGTAGAGCAGAACGACGAAAATCCCGATCAGGGCGCCTATGGTCAAGGTCCGGACGCTGACGGTGCGCGCGGCAATGTAGGCGCAGGCGATATGGGAGCAATATTGGACGGCCGTTCTTGCCGTGGTGCCGGGAGCCGCCGACCAGAACACCGAGAAGCAGACATAGGTTGCAAAGGCCAGCGGAAGCCAGGCGCTGGAAGCGTGCCTTAATATCTTGCGGTAGTCGACCAGGATGAGCGGTAGCCAGACCGCATAATAAGCCAGGATCATGGCCTGGCCGAAAATGGTCGAGTAGGAGAACGCCCAGATCGAGACGGCAACGGCAAAGCTGCCATAGACCGTGTTCTTGTCCGGATCGATCAACAGAGATTTTGGAATCTTCATCTCGATAGCGGTTTTCCGTCCTTGCAGCTCAATGCCGATTTCATGGGCCGCTCGTGGGCCGATTCGTCGGATCGATGGGAGCCTCGCCTGCAGGCGCTCGCATTGTGCAGTGCAATATAACCCATCCGGCGCCGCCTGTCACCCGGATGCCAACCGGGCGCGTCGTTCCAGCCGTTCTCTCCATACCGGGCGAGACGATTTGGCCAGAAGGCAGTGCCGTACAATTGACCGGTGCTGGCCCATCATAAGCTGTTCTGAGGTTGCAAGTCCGCGCTTGAACTTGTCCGCCGTTGACTTCACATTCGCCGCCCATTGGGAGGAAGACCACATGCCGATGAGTTTCGCGGGACGATTTGCCGGACGATCTGCTGTTATCACCGGCGGCGCCTCAGGCATCGGCCTGGCCGTCGCGCAAAGGATCACTGACGAAGGCGGGCGTGTTTCGGTCTGGGATCGCGATGCCGCCCAGATCGAGCAGGCCAAGGCCATTGTTCCAGGCCTGCACAGCGTCACCTTAGACGTCGCCGACCCCATAGCGGTCGAAGCCGCCGCCGGAGAGACGATCGAAGCGCTTGGCGCGGTCGATGTCCTTGTCACCAGTGCTGCCATCACCGGGCCGAACATGACGACCTGGGAGTATTCGGTGGAGGATTGGCGCCGGGTCACCGACATCAACATCAACGGCGTCTTCTTCTGCAACAAGGCGCTGGTCCCGCATATGCTCGAACGCAATTACGGCAGGATCATCAACATCGCCTCGATTGCCGGCAAGGAAGGTAACCCGAACGCCTCGGCCTACAGCACCTCCAAGGCGGCGGTGATCGGCATGACCAAATCGCTCGGCAAGGAACTGGCCAAGACCAAAGTAACGGTGAACTGCGTCACGCCGGCGGCCGTGCGCACCGCGATCTTCCAGCAGATGAGCCAGCAACACATCGACTTCATGCTGTCCAAAATACCGATGGCGCGGTTCGGCGAGGTCGAGGAGGTGGCGGCGCTGATTTGCTGGATCGCGTCCGAGGAATGCTCGTTCACGACGGCGGCCGTCTTCGACGTCTCCGGCGGCCGGGCGACCTACTGAGGCGGGGCCGGACGCAAACCGCCCGACCGGATCGCGGCGCCTCAGTCGTGAAGCTCCCGCGAGATCGGCGGGCCGATCGAAAAATCGCTGAATGTCACTTCGAAGCCCTCGCGCTGCGGCGAACAGCACATCATGCCGACATCGACCGTTTTCGACGGCGGGAAATAGGCAAGCCGCACCGGTTTCCAGTGCTTGTCAGATGCGTCGCGATACTGGACGCGGATCGTCTCGGCATGGCGGGTCATGCGGATCCTGACCCCGTCCGGATCGGCCGGAATGCTGGCCAGCGACCAGTCGGAGGCATCGTTGGTGACGACGACGGAAAAATACATCAGCCCGTCGGTGTATTCGATGCCGGCCTTGATCCAGTGCGTCTCGCTCAGGCGGACCATAAGCCCGGCCTGATCGTAAAGCACCTCATAGTGCCCCTTGACCGTGACTTCGGCGCTGAAATCGCCCTCGACCTCACGATAGAGGAAATGGCCATTGTCGCGCCAGAAGCCGTAGAACGTCTCGCGCCAGAAGTCGGTCTCCTCACCGGTCCGTACATGCACCGTATTGTTGCCGAAGGCGTGGTGCGGCGGCGGATTGAGCCAGGTCAGGTCCGTATTCTCAGATGCCATCGACTTGCTCGCTGCCTGGCTGGTCTGCCGCCTTTTCTTAGCCGGCAAACGTGTAAGCGGTCTTCACCGTGGTGTAGAACTCTGCGGCATAGCGGCCCTGCTCGCGCGGGCCGTAGCTCGATCCCTTGCGCCCGCCGAAAGGCACGTGGAAGTCGACGCCGGCCGTCGGCAGATTGACCATGACCATGCCGGCTTCCGAATTGCGCTTGAAGTGCGTGGCATGCTTGAGGCTCGAGGTGCAGATGCCGGACGTCAGCCCGAACGGCGTGTCGTTGGCCACCGCCAGCGCCTCGTCATAATCCTTGACGCGGATGACGTTGGCGACCGGGCCGAAAATCTCCTCGCGCGAGATGCGCATGGCGTTGGTGGTTTCGGTGAACAGCGCAGGCTGCAAATAGAAGCCGCGGGTTTCGCGATCGAGCCGCTCGCCGCCGAAGGCGAGATCGGCACCTTCCTGACGTCCGATGGCGATATAGTCCTCGTCCTGTTTGAGCTGGCTCTGGTCGACAACCGGCCCGATCTGGGTCTTCGCATCGAGAGCGTCGCCGACGATCAGCTTGGCCATGCGGTCCTTGAGCACCTCGACGAAGCGGTCGTGGATGCCGTCCGTCACCACCAGCCGGGACGACGCCGTGCAGCGCTGGCCGGTCGAGAAGTAGGCACCGTTGATGGCGCAGTCGACGGCGACGGCAAGGTCGGCATCGTCGAGCACCACAAGCGGGTTCTTGCCGCCCATTTCGAGCTGGAACTTGCGCATGTGCTCGACGCTGGCGGCGGCGACGCGCTTGCCGGTGCCGACCGAGCCGGTGAAGGTGATGGCGTTGAGGTCAGGACTGTCGAGCATGGCCTGGCCGACCACCGAACCTTTGCCCATCACCAGGTTGAGCACACCCTTGGGCAGCCCGGCGCGGTGCAGGATGTCGACAATGGTCCAGGCGCTCTCCGGAACGAGTTCCGCCGGCTTGAAGACGATGGTGTTGCCGTAGGCCAGCGCCGGAGCGATTTTCCAAGCCGGAATGGCGATCGGGAAATTCCACGGCGTGATGATGCCGACGACGCCGACCGCTTCGCGGGTGATCTCGACGCCGACGCCGGGCCGCACGCTTGGCACCAGCTCGCCCGACAGGCGCAACGCCTCGCCGGCGAAAAAATCGAATATCTGGGCGGCCCGCACAGTCTCGCCGATGCCCTCGACCAGTGTCTTGCCTTCTTCGCGCGCCAACGCCCGGCCTATTTCATCTTTCCGCGCGGTGATCTCGTCCGACGTCTTCCTCAGCACCGCATGGCGTGCCAGCAGGCCCGATCGGGACCATGCCGGAAATGCCGCTTTCGCCGCGGCGATGGCCTGCCGAGCATGCTCCGCGCCCCCCGATGCATATTCGCCGACCACGTCGTCGAGATTGGACGGGTTGATGTTGCGGGAGCCGGCATCGCCTACCCACTCGCCATCGATGAGGTTCTTTCGAAACGGGATCATGTTGCTGTCTTCCTTGTCGTCCTTCGATCGCCGTCTATCTGGACCACCGACCGCCGCACCGCAAGGCCGAAGAAGGCAAACTTCTCCTTCTCGACAGGCATGTGATAGGTGTCGGGGGCGGGAAAAGACGATTCTTGTGTGGTGCGACGCGGATCGCACGGGAGGTAAAGTATCATGTCCGACAGCGCCTTGCCGCTGGTGATCAGCGCACCCGAACCGCGCACGCTCGACCTGATCTTCACGCCGGCTGCGCTGGCGAAATTTCGATCGAAATACCGCATCGTCGAAACATCGCCTGAAGGTGTCGCGGCGCTGCCGGCCGATATCCTTGGCGAGGCGCGCTACATTGTCGGCCAGCCGCCGATCACGCCGGAGACGCTGGAGAAAATGAAGGCGCTGCGCTGCGTCTTCAATGTCGAGAGCAACCTTATCGACAACATGCCGTACGAGGCGCTGTTTTCGCGCGGCATCCATGTCGTCACCACCGGGCTGGTGTTTGCAGAGCCGGTGGCCGAGCTCGGCCTTGCCATGGCGCTCAACCTCGCCCGCGGAATCGTCGACGCCGATCTCGCATTTCGTCAGGGCAAGGAGCTGTGGGGCGGCGACGGCAACCGGACGGCGCGGCTTCTTTCCGGCGCGGATGTCGGCATTATCGGCTTCGGCGATCTTGGCCGTGCGCTCAACCGGCTGCTGTCAGGCTTTCGCACGCGGACAAAAGTCTTCGACCCGTGGCTGCCGCCGTCGATCCTGATCGAAAACGGCGTCGAGCCGGCCTCTCTTGACGACGTTCTGTCGAACAGCGATTTCGTCTTCGTCGTCGCTTCGGTGACCAGCGAAAACCAGGGCTTCCTCGGCGCCGAGGCGTTTGCCAGGATGCGCAAGGGAGCCGCTTTCATCCTGCTCAGCCGAGCCGGCGTGGTCGATTTCCCGGCACTGATGGACGTCGTCCGCAGCGGCCATATCGTCGCCGCCAGCGATGTTTTTCCTGAGGAGCCTCTGGCCCAGGATCACCCGGTCCGTACGTTGCCGGGGTTCCTGTGCTCCGCCCACCGGGCCGGCGCGCTTGACATCGCCTTCAAGCGGATGGGCGACATGGTGCTGGAAGACATGGACCTGATCGACCGCGGCCTGCCGCCGATGCGTTCGAAGCGGGCCGAGCGTGAGACCGTTTCGCGAATGCGTTCGAAGCCGGTCGACAAGAATTAAGCCGCCTGCCGACGGTCGCACATGCTCAGACGGTGAAGGACCAAAACAGGCAGGCCAGTGTCGCTGCGGCGAAGATGACGAAGAACAGGCTTCTCAACAAGATGTTGCGGCGCAGCTCGTTGATGAACAGATGGCATCCGACGACGCCTGCGACAAACAGGAAGCGCCAGTTCAGGAGTGCGGAGAGCACATCGCGCTGACCGAAAGCAAATCTCGCGGCGAGACATCCAACGATGAGCGCAAACAACACGATGACCGTCCAGAAGATCGCATCGGCGGCATGTGTCAGGACGATGCCAGCGAGCCTGATCGGCAGAACCATCATCAGCAGTGCGCTGAAAAAATAGATCGCCGCGAGCGGAATGAACGTCCCCGCATCGGCGACGTCGCTCAAGCGCTTGGCGCCGATCGCGCCATAGGGATAGCCATGCCTGGCCACCGCCAGGCTGAGCGCCATCAGCAAGGCCGTCAGCACGGCGGCAAGCGCGAATGAGGTCAGGGCTTTGCTCATGAGGCTCCCGTTCCGAGCGAATCGAAGTCAGAACGTTGGTAGCCCATGGTTTGTAAATTGCTAGTAAGCATCATGCAGCGGCGCGGCAGAGTTCCTCCGCGCATCACTCCGCAGCTTGCAGACGCCGCCCGTCGATAATGGTCTTGATCTCGGCGCGGCAAGAGCCGCAATTGGTGCCGGCGTGAAGGGCGGCGCCGATTGCCGCGACGCTGGTACAGCCGCCGCGTACCGCTTCCGCGATCTGGTTGGCACCGACCCCGAAACAGGCGCAGACGATGGCACCGCGGTCGACGCTGTTGCCGCCCGGCCGCCCGGCGACAATCGCCAACCGCGCCTGCCGATCGGCATGGTCAGCACCAAGTTGTTCGACCGCCCAGCCGCGCGACACCGCCACCGGGGTAGGCGCCAGATAGAGCGAGCCGACCAGCCGACTGCCCGCGAAACGGGCGAAGCGATGGTGCCCGCCGGCGATGTCGTGATAGGCGAGCGTCTCGCCTTCGAGGCCGAACAGCGAGGCGGCAAACCCGGTCCAGTCACGGCCGGACTGCAGCGCAATTTCAAGGCGCCAGCCGGCGGGGCAGCGGGCGAGGCTCCAGTAATCGGCGTCGATCGATGCGGGTCGTTCGGCAAGCACGGCGAAGCCGAAGGCAGTGGCGGCGAACCGCTGGATGCGGGCGGCAACGTTCTTCGAGGCCGGCTGACCTGAAATCGCATCGGTCGTCGGCGGGACCAGTGCATCGACACGCGCGCGGGCGGAGATCTGATCGGTCCAGTGCATCGGAACGAATACAGAGCCTTGGCGTTGGCGCACCGTCACCAGCGCGCGGACCAGCACCTCGCCATGGCCAGTCGAGACGCGCACGATGTCGGCATCGCCGATACCATAGTGCTGCGCATCCGCCGGGTGGATTTCGACGAACGGTTCGGCCATGTGCTGCGACAGGCGCGGGCTCTTGCCGGTCCGCGTCATGGTGTGCCAATGGTCGCGGACGCGCCCGGTGTTGAGGACGAGCGGGTAGTCCGGGTTGGTGCGGGTTTGTGCGGCTGGGCGGATGGCAATGAAGCGCGCCTTGCCGTCGGGCGTGTAGAAGCCGCCATTGGCGAAGAAGCGGATGCTGGCTGAGCTATGTCCAGCCTGAACACCCCCCTCTGGCCTGCCGGCCATCTCCCCCTCAAGGGGGGAGATTGGCGGTTTTGCCGGCTGCGCCCACTCATCAACCTGGGAGACTGGCGACAGCCGAGCAGCAGGCTGATCTCCCCCCTTGAGGGGGAGATGGCCGGCAGGCCAGAGGGGGTCATCTGCGACGGCCTCCACCTCGGTGGGGCGACCCGGAGAGGTCGAGACTTCACCACCGACCCCACCCCGTCCCGCTTGTTTCGCTTTGCTCAACGCGCGTGCCGACCCTCCCCTCAAGGGGGAGGGTGAGGCCGGCGCTGGCCATTGGAACGGCAGAAGATCCTCATAGGCCTCTGCACCGATATCGCCATACGCGCCTATATCAAAATCGCGCGCGCCGTCATTCTCGAAGCCCGACAGCGCCGCGTGCTCGGCGAAGATGTCGGTCGGCGACACATGCGAAAACGCCTCGCCGAAGCCCATCAGCTTGGCAACTTCAGCGATGATCCACCAATCTGGCCTTGCCCCGCCGGGCCTGGCCAAAAAAGCCCGCTGGCGCGAGATGCGGCGCTCCGAATTGGTGACGGTGCCATCCTTTTCGCCCCATGCGGTGGCCGGCAGCCGGACATGGGCGTGGCGGACCGTGTCGGTCTCGCCCAGCACGTCCGAGACCACAACAAACGGGCAGGCCTTGATCGCCGCTTCGACGGCATCGGCATCCGGCATCGAATCGACCGGGTTGGTGGCCATGATCCACAGCGCCTTGATGCGTCCGTCGGCCACCGCTTGGAACATCTCGACCGCTTTCAGGCCGGGTTTTTCGGCGACGGTTGGGGCATTCCAGAAGCGCCGCACGCGTTCGCGGTGCTCGGGGTTTTCGATCTCCATGTGGGCGGCCAGCATGTTGGCCATGCCGCCGACCTCACGGCCGCCCATGGCGTTGGGCTGGCCGGTCACCGAGAACGGCCCGGCGCCGGGCTTGCCTATGCGGCCGGTGGCTAGATGGCAGTTGATGATGGCGTTGACCTTGTCGGTGCCCGAAGACGACTGGTTCACGCCTTGGCTGTAGACGGTCACCGTCTTCGCCGTCGCGGCAAACAGGCTGTAGAAGCGGGCCAGTTCGTCCTCACTGAGACCCGTGGCAGCCGCGATGCCGGCAAGATCGAGCGCCGAGGCGGCGAAAAGCGCTTGCCCGAAGCCGGTCGTGTGCGCCGTGATATAGGTGCGGTCCAGCGCGTTGTGCTGGCCGAGATAGGCGAGCAGCCCGGTGAACAAAGCGACGTCGCCATCGGGCGCGATCGCCAGATGCATGTCGGCGATGTCTGAGGTCATTGTGCGGCGAGGGTCGATCAGCACCACCTTCATCTCGGGCCGCTTTTCCCGGGCGGCGGCAATGCGCTGGTAGAGTACCGGATGGCACCAGGCGAGATTGGAGCCGACCAGCACGATCAGGTCGGCAAGTTCCAGATCCTCGTAATTTCCCGGAACGGTGTCCGAGCCAAAGGCGCGGCGGTGGCCGGCGACCGACGAGGCCATGCACAGGCGCGAATTGGTGTCGATATTGGCCGAGCCGATAAAGCCTTTCATCAGCTTGTTGGCGACGTAATAGTCCTCGGTCAGCAACTGGCCGGAAACATAAAAGGCGACCGAACCGGGGCCGTGTTCGGCAATGGTTTGCGAGAAGGTCGAAGCGACAAGGTCGAGCGCTTCGTCCCAGTCGGTGCGGCGACCGTGGATCTCCGGGTATAGCAACCTGCCGTCGAGGTCGATGGTCTCAGCCAGCGCCGAGCCTTTGGAGCAGAGCCGGCCGAAATTCGCCGGGTGGTCCGGGTCGCCACGAACGGTTATTTCACCGTCCGCGGCGACCTTCGCCAGCACGCCGCAACCCACCCCGCAATAGGGGCAGGTGGTCCTCACCTCGCGCGCTTCATCAATCTGCATGGTTCACGCCGCGCGGCTGGCCAGCGCTTCAAGCGCAATGAACAGCCGCTCGCCGTCGATCCGCACCGCAATGGTGCGCACCGCGCCCTCGTCCGCGCCGAGCGCCTTGCCTGTCTCCAGCGAGATCACCCAATTGTGCAAGGGACAGGTCACCGCCGTGCCATGGACGATGCCCTGGCTGAGCGGCCCACCTTTGTGCGGGCAATGGTCGTCGATGGCGAAGACTTGATCGTCGGCCGTGCGGAAGACGGCGATCTTGCCTTCGGGCGTGGCGACGCAGCGCGCGCCGCGACGCGGAATGTCCGAGAGCGTGCCTATCGATACCCAGTTCATGTGGCTATTCCTCTTTTGCGCGTGTTCTTGTCCGAAAACGCATTCCACTTTTCGGGAACACGCGCCTACTCCGCCGCCTGGGCAAAGCCGACCGAAGCCATCGGCCGGAATTCATGCTTGTCCTTGCCGGAAGCACGTTCCGACCATGGGTCGACCTGGGCGAATTTCTGCGAAAAGACGAAGCGGTCGAAATAGGCTTTGCGCTTCTCGCCATCGTCCATGATCTGACGCTTGATCTCAGCTATGCCGACGCGCTTGGCCCATTTGTAGATACGCTCGAGATAGCGGCCCTGCTCGCGATACATCTGCGTCAACGCCACGATATGCTCCAGCGCCTCGTCCTCGGTCTTGACCAGGCCGAGCACTTCGGTGCCCTTGATGTCGAGACCGGCGGCGCCGGCGAAATGGATCTCGTAGCCGCTATCGACGCAGATCACGCCGACATCCTTGCAGGTCGCCTCGGCACAGTTTCGCGGACAGCCCGACACCGCCATCTTGACCTTGGCCGGGGTCCACGAGCCCCACATGAATTTTTCGATACGGATGCCCAAGCCGGTCGAATCCTGCGTGCCGAAGCGGCACCAGTCCGAGCCGACGCAGGTCTTCACCGTGCGCAGTCCCTTGGCGTAGGCGTGGCCGGAGACGAAGCCGGCCTGTCCGAGATCGGCCCATACCGCCGGCAGGTCTTCCTTGCGGATGCCGAGCATGTCGATGCGCTGGCCGCCGGTGACCTTGACCATCGGGATCTCGAACTTGTCGACGACGTCTGCGATGGCGCGCAATTCGGCGGCATTGGTGACGCCGCCCCACATGCGCGGCACTACCGAATAGGTGCCGTCCTTTTGGATGTTGGCGTGGACGCGCTCGTTGATGAAGCGCGACTGGTAATCGTCGGCGTATTCGTCGGGCCAGTCGCAGACGAGATAATAGTTGAGCGCCGGCCGGCATTTGGCGCAGCCGCAGGAAGTCTTCCACTCCAGTTCCTGCATGACGGCGGGAATGGTCTTCAAGCCCTTGGCCTTGATCAGCCGGCGGACCTCGTCATGGCCAAGCGCGGTGCAGCTGCACATCGGCTGGACCGCCGCGGGGTTGTATTTGTCGCCGATGGTCAGCACCATCAGCTTTTCGACCAGCCCGGTGCAGGAACCGCAGGACGCCGACGCCTTGGTGTGGGCGCGCACGTCGTCGAGCGAGGTCAGGCCCCTGGCGGTGATCGCGCCGGTGATCTTTCCCTTGCATACGCCGTTGCAACCGCAGATTTCCGCATCATCCGGCAAGGCTGCAACGGCCGCCATAGGGTCCAGGGGGGCGCCTCCCTGGTAGGACTGGCCGAAGATGAGCGTATCGCGCATCTCGGATATGTCGGTCTGCTTCTTCTTGAGGTCGTTGAACCAGGCGCCGTCCGCCGTCTCGCCATAGAGCACGGTGCCGATGATGCGGTCGTCCTTGAGTACCAGGCGCTTGTAGACGCCGGCCGCGGCATCGCGCAGCACGATCTCCTGGCGGTCATCGCCCTCGGCGAAGTCGCCGAGCGAGAACAGCTCGATACCGGTGACCTTGAGCTTGGTCGGCGTGTCCATGTGGACGAAAGCCGCCGCCTCATTGCCGGCCAGATGGCTGGCGGCGACGCGCGCCATCTCGTAGAGCGGCGCGACCAGCCCGTAGACCTGGCCGTTGACCTCGGCGCATTCGCCGATTGCGTAGATATCGGGATCGTTGCTGCGCATGCCGGCGTCGACGACGATGCCGCGATTGACCGCAATGCCGGCTTCCTTCGCCAGCGCCGCGTTCGGCCTGATGCCCACCGCCATGACGACGAGCGTTGCGGGAATGACTGTGCCGTCGGCAAGCTCCACCCGCTCGACCTTGCCGTTGCCGGTGATCGCCTGGGTGTTGGCCTTGGTGATGACCTTGATGCCGCGCTGCTCGACGGCGCGCTGCAGGAGATATCCGGCGGCCGGGTCGAGCTGACGCTCCATCAGCGTCGGCATGACGTGCAGCACGGTGACGTCCATCCCTTGTGCGTTCAGACCCGCAGCCGCTTCCAGGCCGAGCAGGCCGCCGCCGATGACCACCGCCTTGGCCCGCGACTGGGCGGCAAGCATCATCGCCCGGACGTCGTCGAGATCGCGATACGTGAGCACGCCGGGCAGATCATGGCCTGGCACCGGAATGATAAACGGCACCGAGCCGGTGGCGATGACGAGCTTGTCGTAGGGCTCGGTCACGCCATGATCGGAGGTGACGGTCTTTGCCTGCCGGTCGATGGCGACGATCTTGTGGCCCTTGTAGAGGGTGATGCCGTGCTTGATGTACCAGCCGTCGCCATGGATGATGATCTCCTCATAGGCCTTTTCGCCCGACAGAACTGGCGAGAGCATGATGCGGTCGTAGTTCACGCGCGGCTCGGCGTTGAAGATGGTGACCTGGTAGCGCCCAGGCGCCTTTTCCAGGAGGTGCTCCAGCATGCGCCCGGGGGCCATGCCGTTGCCAATGATAACGAGTTTCTCGGTCATGTCCTGATCCACTCCGGTCTCACTCAGCCGCGTAGGAAAGGCCTGAAGCTTCGTCAGACGCCGTGCGCTCCATCCGACGGATGGAAAAATGCATCCAGGCAAAGCAGGTGGCGACGATGACGAAGAGCAGCATGAAGCAGCTCGACCAGACGCCGGTGAGGTCGTTGAGCACGCCGAAGACGATTGGCAGGATAAAGCCGCCGAGCCCGCCAATCATGCCGACAACGCCGCCGACCGCGCCGACACTCTGCGGATAGTAAGCCGGGATGTGCTTGTAGACGGCAGCCTTGCCAAGGCTCATGAAGAAGCCGAGCACACAGGCAACGGCTATGAAGGCGAGCGGGCCGACCTCGAAATGGAAGGCGATCGGCCCGCTGACACCGCGCACGACGTAATCTGCCGAGGGGAGAGACAGAACGAGAGTCGCGGCGGCACTGACAGCGAAGGTCCAGTAGAGCACGGTGCGGGCGCCGATCCGGTCGGAAAGCACGCCGCCATAGGCGCGGAAAATACTTGCCGGAATTGAATAGGCCGCCCCGATCATGCCGGCGGTCGCAAGCCCGAAGCCGTAGACGCCGATCAGGTAGCGGGGCAGCCACAGCGAGAGCGCCACGAATGCACCGAAGGCGAAGAAATAATAGAAGGCGAAGCGCCAGACCTGCAGGTTCTTGAGCGGCGCGAATTCCTGCAAGAAGCTTCTCGCGGGCGCTGCCTTGCCGGCGCGGCGCTCGCGGATGACTGGATCGTCGCCGGTCGTGAACCAGAAGACGGCGGCCATGACGACGAGTGCTGCCGCCCAGATCAGCGCGACCGACTGCCAGCCCCAGGAGAGAAGCACGAACGGTGCCAGGAACTTGGTGACCGCGGCGCCGACATTGCCGACACCGAAAATGCCAAGCGCCGTACCCTGCTTGCCGGCCGGGAAGAAGCGCGAGACATAGGCGACACCGACGGCGAAGGAACCGCCGGCGAGCCCAACGCCTAGTGCGGCGACCAGCATCTGCCCGTAGGTGTGCGCAAAAGCGAGCAGAAAGGTCGCGACCGCCGCCGCAAGCATGGTCGCGGTGTATACCAGCCGTCCGCCAAAACGGTCGGTCCAGACACCGAGCACCATACGGACGAGCGAGCCGGTGAGGATCGGCGTGCCGACGAGCAGGCCGAACTCCGTCTCGTTCAGCCCCAGCTCCTGCTTTATGCGC
Organism: Mesorhizobium sp. LSJC280B00; assembly: GCF_000502835.1. Taxonomy (GTDB): domain Bacteria; phylum Pseudomonadota; class Alphaproteobacteria; order Rhizobiales; family Rhizobiaceae; genus Mesorhizobium. The sequence goes on along the minus strand of NZ_AYVL01000007.1, from coordinate 105,196 downwards.
ACGCCGATGATTGAAAAGATCGTCCACACCGCGAAGCAGACGGTGAAGGCGATGGTGGACATGGCAAGCGCCTGCCGGGGAGCGCTGTCCTGGCTGGGCGCGGCTGGGAGATTTGCGGTCATTTTCTGGCTCCGGTTTGCGGCGTGGGAGGCACCGCCCTTGTCTGTTCGTTCGCGACTGTCAGCGGCGCAGCATCGGCGAACTGGTTGAACCCGACCTTTGCGCGGTCACTTCGAGACCCTTGCCGTCAGTCTTGGCGCCGGCGGGAAAGAGGACGAGCGCGGCGGTGAACAGCGCGCTGCTGGCCAGAAAATGGCGGCGCGTGAGTCCGCGAGGCACGCGCCAGTTCCAATCCGTTTCGTCATCGTCGTCTCCGGTTGGGCGCCGCTTGGGACCAGCGCCGTCGATTGCGTCAAAACAAAAAAGCCGCCGGCCAGGTCTTCGCGTCCGGGGTTCCGGGAGCGCGTGTGGACCTGAGCGGCAGCTTTGCCTGTGGCGCCCGCCATTGGACGCCGTTTCACTTGGCCCTTGCGGGCCCTACATTTTGGAAAGCAGGAAGCGTGCCAATTCGACAGCGCTCTTAATTATCGAATGAAATCAATATGAACCGCAGCCGCGCGACTTTTGACCAAGCTCGGCAGCGGATCAAAGATTAGTCAAAATGCCTTGCACAGCAGCATAATATTTGTGCAATGCGGTAGATTGCCCATTGCCGATGCAGATTGCCAATGATGATGACGAGTTTTCCCGTTATGGCCTTACTCCGCGGCTTCGACGAAGCGGTGGCGTTCGTAGAGGAATTTCAGCACCGCCTCGCGGCAGCGCAGGAAGGTGCGGTCGGAGGAAAGCTCGATGCGCCGACGCGGCCGGGCCAGCGGCACGGGAAGAACCTCGCCGATGGTGGCCGCCGGCCCGTTGGTCATCATGACGATGCGGTCGGACAACAGCACCGCCTCGTCGACATCGTGAGTGATCATGATCGTCGTCGAGCCGAGCCTCGAATGGATATCCATCACCGCATCCTGAAGATGGGCGCGCGTCAGCGCGTCGAGCGCCCCGAACGGCTCGTCGAGCAGCAGGATCTTCGGCTCCATGGCCAGCGCCCGGGCGATGCCGACGCGCTGCTTCATGCCGCCCGAAATCTCGGCCGGACGTTTGTCCTTGGCATGCGCCATCTGAACGAGATCGAGATTGCGCATGATCCATTCATGCCGCTCGGCCCGGCTCTTGCTCCGGCCAAAGACCTTCGTGACTGCCAAATTGATGTTTTCGTAGACGGTGAGCCATGGCAGCAGGCTGTGGTTCTGGAACACCACGGCGCGTTCCGGGCCGGGACTATCGACCTCCTTGTCTTCGAGCAGAACCGCGCCGGCCGAGACCTTGGTCAGGCCGGCGATCAGGTTGAGCAAGGTCGACTTGCCGCAGCCGGAATGGCCGATGATCGAGACGAATTCGCCCTTGTCGATGGTCAGCCGGATGTCCTTCAGCACGTCGCTGACCTGGCTGCCGCGGGCGAAGGATTTGTCGATATGGTCGAGTTTCAGATAGGCCGTCATCGTCCCTCTCCTCACTTTGCCGTTGTGCCGCGGGTGACGAAGGCGCCGACCGCCGCGACCAGGCGGTCGAGGCAGAAACCGGTGACGCCGATATAGGCGAGTGCGACGATGATGTCGGGCAGCCGCGACGAATTCCAGGCATCCCAGATGAAGAAGCCGATACCGACGCCGCCGGTCAGCATTTCGGCGGCGACGATGGCCAGCCACGACAGGCCGATGCCGATGCGCAGGCCGGTGAAGATGTAAGGTGCCGCGGCCGGCACCATGATCTTCACAAAGAACTCGAACTGGTTGAGCCGGAGGATACGGGCGACGTTGCGATAGTCCTCTGGAATGTTGCGGACGCCGACGGCGGTGTTGATGATCACCGGCCAGATCGAGGTGATGAAGATGACGAAGATCGCCGACGGGCTGGAATCGCGGAACGCCGCCAGCGACAGCGGCAGCCACGCGAGCGGCGGCACCGTGCGCAGGATCTGGAAGACCGGATCGAGACCGCGCATCGCCCAGATCGACTGGCCGACGAGCGCGCCGAGCGCGACGCCGACGATTGCTGCCAGGCCGAAGCCCATGGCGACGCGCTGCAGCGACATCAGCACCCGCCAGGCGAGCCCAATGTCCTGCGGGCCATTGTCGAAGAACGGGTGGGCGATCAGGTCATAGGCCTCGTTCCACACCTGGCTCGGCGGTGGCAGGCTGGCTGTGGGCGACGAACAGGCGACCTGCCAGACGACGAGCATAATGGTGATGACGATGACCGGCGGCACCAGCGTCCTGGCCAGCTTGCCTGCGATCGCGGCCGGGTCGAAGCGGCGCCGCGCCCTGGCGGTGAAGGCGATGATTTCGGCGGGCTTGGCAGGCGCGGGGAGCGGCTTCACCTTGCGGTCCTCGATGGCTTGGATAGACATTTCTCGAAAAACTCCTTGGCGGCAGGTGCAATGCAGGCGGCGCTGCCACCGCCTGCCGCGCATCTATGTCAGGCTCAGGCCGACACCTTGATTTTCAGGCTGTCGAGATAGGCCGACGGGTTCTCCGGATCGAAGATCTTGCCGTCGAAGAACGTTTCGGTGCCGCGCGACGTAGACGCCGGAATATCGGCCGCGGCGACACCAAGATCCTTGGCCGCCTCGCGCCACAGATCCTCACGGTTGACTTGGCCGACCAGTGCTTTGATGTCGGTGGTCGGCGCGAACTTGCCCCAGCGGATATTTTCGGCGAGGAACCAGCTGTCGTGGCTCTTGAAGGGATAGGACACGCCGCCCTGCCAGAACTTCATGTAGAGATCGGTGCCGTTGGCGACGCGGCCATTGCCGTAATTGATGTCGCCCTTGAGGCGGCCGATGATGTCGGCAGTCGGCACGTTCATCCATTGCCGCTTGCCGATGATGGCGGCCATCTCGTCCTTGTTTTCCTTGGCTTCGCACCATTGCTGGGCTTCCATGACGGCCATCAGGATCGCCTTGGTGGAGTTCGGGTACTTGTCGATGAAGGCGGCGCGCAGGCCGAGCGCCTTTTCCGGATGGCCCTTCCACAGTTCGCCGGTGGTGGCGGCGGTGAAGCCGACGCCCTGGTGGACGAGCTGCTCGTTCCACGGCTCGCCGACACAGAACACGTCCATGTTGCCGACCTTCATGTTGGCGACCATCTGCGGCGGCGGCACGACGATGGTCGAGACGTCCTTGTCGGGATCGATGCCGCCGGCAGCCAGCCAGTAGCGCAGCCAAAGATCGTGCGTGCCGCCCGGGAAGGTCATGGCGGCCTTCACCTCCTTGCCTGCGGCCTTTTTCGCAGCGAAGGCGTCCTTCAGCTTGGAGGCGTCGAGGCCGACACCGGTGCCGGCATATTCCTGGGCGACAGAAATGCCCTGGCAGTCGTAGTTGAGCCGGGCCACGATCGCCATCGGCAGCGGCTGCTTGTTTTGAGTCACCTTGCCGGTGTGCATCAGATAAGGCATCGGCGTCAGGATATGGGCGCCGTCAATGCCGTTGGCTTCGCCGCCGAGCACCAGATTATCGCGCGTCGCCCCCCAGGAGGCCTGCTTGAGCACCTCGACGTCGGGCATGCCGAATTTCTCGAACAGGCCTTTCTCCTTGGCAATCATCAGCGGCGCCGCATCGGTCAGCGCTATGAAGCCGAGCTTGGCGCCGGTGACTTCCGGCGCGGCGGGCGCCGCATAGGCGCCGGAGGGCAGCAGCGCACGCGCCGCGGCCAGCGTTGCCGCGGTGGCCGCGCTGATCCTCAGGAAATCGCGGCGGCTGATCGCCGTTTGGGCGGAATGGCTCTTGATGCGTTTCGTCATCGTCATCTCCGGTTGGGCGCGGCTTGGGATCGGCGCCGTCGATTGCGTGTTCGACCAAAACAAAAAAGCCGCCGGCCAGGCCGCGCGCGTCCGTCCATCCGGGATCGCGTGTTGACCTGAGCGGCAGCGTTGCCTGTAGCGCCCGCCATTGGACGCCTATTCCGTGACCCGAGAAGAGTCTGCCTATTGCAACGCAGGAACCGTGCCAGTTTCGGAATGGATGACAAACATCAACGAGATCAACGACATGCCAAAATCGTCGGCGCGCCGGCCCGCTGGGCGAGCAAGCCAAAGATTGTTCATTAGCGCAGTTGCACGCACATTTTTTGTGCAGCGCACAAGAATGCCGCCGAAATGATCAGACTTCGGCGCGCGCCAATTTCTGGCCGGCAATGTAGGCCTCGATCTCGTCGGGATCGAAGATCTGGCCATCGAAGAAACCATCGGGACCGAGCACCAGGCTTGCCCCCGCCGAACCGACCGGAGTCGCGGCCTTCAGCGCGCCCTCGACCTTGGCATTGGCACCGGGAAGCGCCACGCCAAGCGGCTTCAACGCCGAGCGGTAGAGATCGGGGCGGTAGCAGTCGCGGGCAATAGCGAGGTTTTCCGGCGTGTGCGCGACATGCCCCCAGCGCACCATCTGCGTGTAGAACCACAGCGCATGGCTCTTCCACGGGAAGTTCGCCGCCTTGCTGAAGGACAGAAAGAAGTCGCCGACGCTCAGTTCGGCGCCGCCGCCGAGCGCAAGATGGCCGCTGAGGATCGGCATCTGCAGCGCCGGCTCAAGCCCGAGGAAGGCCGGCTGCGCCATCAGGGCCGCGAGTTCGCCGCGGTTTGCCGGATCCTGGCACCAGCGCGCCGCATGATGCAGCGCGCGCAGCAGGGCCGAAAGCGCCTCCGGCTCTCTTTCCGCCCATGCCTTGCGCACGCCGACGACTTTCTCGGGGCTGGTCTTCCAGATGGCCGCCTTGATCGTGGCAATATGGCCGGTGCCCGCGACGACCGAGGCGCTGTTCCAGGGTTCGCCGACGCAGTAGCCGTCGATCCTGCCAGCGGCGAGTGCGTCGGCCATGAAGGGGGGCGGCACGATGACGATCTCGATTTCACGCGACGGGTCGATGCCACAGGCGGCGAGCCAGTAGCGCAATTCGTAATTGTGCCCGGAGTGCGGATGGACGACGGCGAAGCGAAGCGGATCGCCGCCGCCATTCGCCCGTTCACGAATCAGCGCTCCCAACGCCTTGCCGGCCCGCGCCGGATCGAGATCGGGTTGGGCGCCGTGCGCGGCCATGCCGGCCCAGACCGCGTTCGAAACCGTCACGCAATTGCCGCCGAGGCCGAGCGAGAACGGCACGACGGTATCGGAGGCGAGCGGCGTCAGCCCCAGATTGCAGGCGATCGGCATCGGCCCCAGCATGTGAGCCAGATCGAAATGGCCGATGGCGATGCGGTCGCGGATGTTGGCCCAGGACGTTTCCCGGTTGAGCGTCAGGTCGATGCCTTCACGCAGGGCGAAGCCGATTTCCTTCGCCGCGACAAGGACAGCGCTGTCGAAGAGCGGCATGAAACCAGCATTGATCCGGTGCTCGGCCGCCATTCTCAACTCTCCTCGGGATCCAGCAGGCCTGCCGCCGTTACCAGGCTCTGGGCGATCTCGGCGATCTTGCGGTTCTGGTTCATGGCGGTCTTGCGCAGCAGCGTATACGCCGCGTCCTCCGACAGGCCGCGCGACTTCATCAGGATGCCCTTGGCGCGATCGATCACCTTGCGGCTTTCCAATTCGCTGCGGGCTTCTTCCAGTTCGCGCGCCATGCGCGAAAACGCATTGAAGCGGCTGATTGCCATGTCGAGGATCGGCTTGACCCGCTCCTGACGCAGGCCGTCGACGACATAGGCCGACACTCCGGCTTCCACCGCTGCTTCGATCGAAGCCTGATCGGAGCGGTCGACGAACATGGCGATCGGCCGCTTCACCACGCGCGAAAGCTGGAACATGTTTTCGAGCATGTCGCGGTTGGGATTTTCGAGATCGATGACGATCACGTCGGGTTCGATCTCGGCGATCCGCCGCGCTATGCCGGCGACGTCGTGGATGACCGTGACCTGCTGATGCCCGGCCTCCCGCAATCCCGCTTCGATTATCGAAGCGCGGATGTGGTTCTCATCGATCACCAGGACAGTGAGGGATTTGCGGATCATGCCGCATTTTGCGCAGGCGAGACGATTGTGCAATGCGGCATCGCGAGATTCACGGAAACAAAGCCGGCGTCCAGGCGCCGCCTGAGGAATTGGACGCGACGGCCAGCGTCGCGGGCGGCGGTCGGCGACAACGAACGGGCAACGCGCCTGTCCGGCGTACGCTGCTGGCAGGTGATCACCGCGCTCTACGTTATCTCGAGCGTGCTCGTCGGCACTGCACTACATCGGCCTGATCAAGGCCGTCGCTCGCCGACCCGCTGGTGCTGCCTTGGGTGGCCGCCGCCGTCGTCGGCGGCACCTCGATCTTCGGCGGCCGCGGCGGCTGCACCGGCACAATCAACGGCGCTGATCCCTACCGCGCTGACGACGCTGCTGACGATTTTGCAGATGCCGGAAGGGGCGTGGTGGATATTGTTTGGGTTAATCGTGCTGTTTGTGACGGCGGCCTATTTGCGGATTGTGGAGGAGAGATAGGGGGAAGCTGAGGCGGGGGCTGCTTTGACCCAATCACGACGCTCACTCCGGTCAGTGGTAACGTCCGGATTTGGCGCGATTCCGACCTCGGCGAACGAAGTTATGACACGCCATTCCAGTGTATGCTTGCTTCGCCAAATTGGGTGTGCGCTGCAATAGCAGCCCGAGACAGTCGCGCTTGCCGAAGGGGCTGTCGGCTTTGACGGGATTGGCGTAAGCTACAGTTAAGGGGGTGCACACATGCACCGCATCATCGCCATAGCGATCTTAGTTCTCGCGGCCGTGTTCAGCTCCGCGCGGGCGGAGGTGCTGATCGGCGTCTCGGCTGCGATGACGGGACGGCTCGCCTGGATTGGCGAGCAGGGACAGCGCGGCGCGGAGATGGCAGTGGCCGACGTCAACACGGCGGGCGGCGTGCTCGGCCAGAAGGTGAGGCTCATCTCGGTCGACGACTTCTGCGATCCCGAGCAAGCTGTGGCGGCCGCCAAGAAGCTGGTGGCTGACGGGGTCGTGCTCGTCGTCGGGCATTATTGCTCCGGGGCCTCGATCCCCGCATCAAAAGTGTACGAGGAGGCGGGCGTCGTTGAGATATCCCCAGGCTCGACCAATCCGCAGCTGACCGAACAGGGCCGTGCCAATGTCTTTCGCACTATTGGCCGCGACGACGCGCAAGGTTTCATCGCCGGCAACTACCTTGCCGATCGCTGGGGCAACAAGAAGATTGCGATCCTCCACGACAATTCGACCTATGGGAAGGGTCTCGCCGACGAGACCAGGAAGCAGCTGAACAAGCGGGGCGTGACTGAGGCCGTTTACGACGCATACATTCCCGGGAAGGACGACTATTCGGCCGAGGTCGCTACGTTGCAGACCGCCGGCGTCTCCGCCTTATATGTGGGTGGGTATCATGCCGAGGTTGCGCTGATTGCTCGCGCTGCACACGACAGTGGCTACACGGTTCAGCTCATATCCGGAGATGCTTTGGCGACCGAGGAATTTGCCCTGATCGCCGGCCCCGCGGCGGAGGGGACCCTCTTCACGTTCCCGGCGGACCCGAGGCGAAGCCCCGAAGCGGCCGCGGTCGTTGAGCAGTTCCGTGCGGAGAAGTTCGAACCCGCGGGCTACACGCTGTTGAGCTACTGCGCGGTCCAGGTTTGGGCCCAGGCAGTCTCGAAGGCAGGTTCGCTGGAGCAGAAGGCCATCATTGCGGCACTGCACGAACAGGAATTCGACACCGTCATCGGCCGGGTCGATTTCGACGACAAGGGCGACCTCACGAAGCAGAGTTGGGTTTGGTACGTCTGGCGCGGCGGAGAGTACGTGCCGGTTGAATAGGGTTCGCTGATCGCCGGCGTGCCGGCTGAGATGTCTAGTCTGATGCAGACCAGTGTGGCCGGACTGTTCCGACTCGCCGAGCTTGAACGCCTCGGCATACGCGGCCGGCTGTTGCTCGCCTTTTTCGGGATCAGCGCCCTTGCGGTGCTGGCAACCGCTGCGGCGCTTTATGCCTTCCTCCAGGTTGGCGACGTCGTGGACCGAATTACCACGGATCGAGTGCCGTCGGCGCTCGCCTCCCTCCAGCTGTCGCGCCAGGCCGAACGGGTCGCTGCTGCCGCGCCATCGGTGCTGGCAGCGACAAGCAGGGCTCAGCACAGCGAGGTCTCGGCTGCCGTCGCGCTCGAGATGTCCCGCCTCGAGGCCCTGCGCACGGACCTCCGGGATGCCACGTTGGGCACAGTGCCTTTGGCCGAGATCGAGGAAGCCGCGATTGTTCTGAGGCGCAACCTGAAGGAGCTCGACTCTCTTGTTGTCGCCCGGCTCGACGTGGTCGCCCGCAAGGAGGAGCTCCTGAACCGCCTCGCCGCGACGACGACCGGAAGCCAGCGCCTTGTGGCCACCGGCATCCTAGTAATGGATTCCAGGCTCCCGCAATGGCGGGCGGTCGCGGCCGACACGTCGCTGTCGCCCGATCGACGCGCAGCGGCGATGGCCGACCTGGTCCAGGCGATTGCGGCTTACATTCCCCAGCAGAAGGCGCAGCTGGAGATCTCCGCGGTCAACGACGCGCTGGTGAAGGTCGCGAACGCGCCGACGCCGGGCGACCTGGCGTTGATCCTTTTTCCGCTACGCCGTTCGCTCACTGCTCTTGAAAAGGTTTCCACGGAGATCGACGAAAAGCTGCGGACCCGCTTCCGGCAGCGTGTTGACGAGTTCAGGGGTTTGACCGACGGCGAGGACAGCATCCCCAAGGTGCGGGAGGACGAGTTTGCTGTCCTGGCACAGGGCGAAAGGCTTCTGGCCGAGAACAATCGACTGTCGCGCAATCTCACCGCTGGCGTCGATCGCCTGGTCGCCACGGCAGATCAGGAGATCGCTGCGTCCGGTCGCGAAGCCGCGCTCGTCCAGCGCTACGGCACCGCGGTTGTACTCGGCTCCGCCTTTCTCAGCCTCCTGAGTTCGGTTCTGGTTGTCTGGCTCTATGTCGACCGCAGCCTCCTCGCCCGACTGGGGGCCGTGAGCCAAGGCATGCTCGCGATTGCGGGGGGCAATCTTCGTGCGCCGCTGCCAGCCGCGGGCAGCGACGAAATCGGGCGCATGGCCGAAGCGCTGAGACTCTTCCGGGATACTGCTGTCGAGGTCGAGGAAAAGAACCTGCGCGACGTTGCGGAAGCTCGTCAGCGGCTCATCGATGCCATCGAAAGCATCTCCGAAGGATTCGCTCTGTACGACTGGGAGGACCGGCTCGTCCTCAGCAACAGCCGCTACCGCGAATTGCTCTACACCGGTCTGGAGAGCGAACTGACGCCCGGCACGACATTCGAGCAAATCATTCGCCGATCCGCTGAGCGCGGCTACATCAGGGACGCCGAGGGGCGGGTCGAGGAGTGGGTCGCCGAGCGCCTCTCGCGGCACCGCAACCCTGGCGAACCTTGGGTGCAGAGGCGAGGCGACGGGCGATGGGTCATGGTCAGCGAGCGGCGGATCAGCGCCGGCGGCACGGTCGCCGTCTATTCGGACATCACTGAGCTGAAGCAAAGGGAGGAGAACCTCGCCGAGAAATCCGTGGTTCTGGAGGCGCTTTCCAGCAAGCTGGCGAAGTATCTGGCGCCCCAGGTGTATCGCTCGATATTCACCGGCCGCCAGGAGGTCAGGATCGCCAGCCAGCGGAAGAAACTGACAATATGCTTCTCCGATATCGCCGGCTTTACCGAGACCACTGACAAAATGGAATCCGAGGATCTCACCCAACTCCTCAATCACTATCTGACGGAAATGTCGAAAATTGCTTCGGATCACGGCGCGACGATCGACAAATATGTCGGCGACGCGATCCTGATGTTTTTCGGCGATCCCGAGACTCGCGGCGTCAAGGAGGACGCGCTGGCTTGCGCGCAGATGGCACTTGCAATGCAAAAGCGGATTAGCGAGCTTGCCGAAGTCTGGCGGGACATGGGGATCGAAACACCGCTGCGCTGTCGCATCGGCATCCATACCGACTACTGCACCGTCGGTAACTTCGGCAGCGAGGACCGGATGGACTACACGATAATCGGCGGCGCCGTGAATCTCGCCTCGCGCCTGGAGCAGGAGGCGCCGCCGGGGGCCATACTCATTTCCTACGAGACGTTTGCGCAAGTGAAGGACGCAATCGACTGTGAGGAACTGGGGCAAGTCCAGGTCAAGGGGATCGCCTATCCCGTCGCCACCTACCGCGTCATCGATCTGAAGGCCAATTTGGCGGCCACTCGTCGTGCTGTTCGAACGGAGCTGCCGCACTTCAGGTTGGAACTTGAACCGGAGCTGATGTCCCCTGACGAGCGTGGCGATGCCGCCAATGCACTTCGAGACGCGCTGGATCGGCTTCGTCACAAGCCTGGGTAGTAGGGCTTGGTCCACAACGACCCCTCCCAATGGACACAAGGAGTGGGATGTGGGACGCCGCTCATTGGCGCTATCGATGCGAAGGCCGCAGAACGGTCGCGGTCAGTCTTCGAACTCGGGCGGAACGTCCGCATCGGAGCCGAGACTTAACATTCACGGCATCACTGGCAAGGCCGGATATGGCGCAAAACAAACTTAGCCCCCTGCATGATAAGCGGTGCTTTCCCAGAGTGAGTTCGTTCCCCCTTCACACCAAACTCCTCTGCTCCGCCTCCTCCGCATTGGGATCCCCCGGCGCAGTCGCCCAGGCGAGTTCAACCAGCGTCACCGTCCGCCTTCCAGTGCTATCAAGCTGGCAGACGATGAGGCCTTGCTCCTCGATATAGGTCAGCAGGCGCCGGGCGCGGCGCAGCGAGTGCGAGCCGTAGGCGCGGGCGATTGCCGCGTCGCTCGGGCAGGGCCAGCCCTCCTTGGCGGCGCGAGCGATCATCATGAACACGCCTTGCATGTCCTCGGGCAGCAGCGAGGCGCGCGCCGAGACGTCCTGCCAGGCGTCGTCGCCCGCCATGTCGGAGCCGAGGCCGGCGCGGGCGCGGGTCAGCATGCGGCGGAACTCGGGCAGGTCCGGCACGACCGAGGCGAGGCCCTCGATGCGGCAGCGGACCACGAACTCCTGATAAAGCACGCCGATGACCCGGAAGCCGGCATCGGGTTGCGCCAGCACGGCGCGCAGCACCCGGTCGACGCGCTCGCGCCGCTCCGCCAAATCCTCGGCGCTGATTTGCGCCTCCGCTGCTTCCGGGCGGATTTCCAGCGCCGCCGACTTCGCCGCCATCAGCTGATCGAGCAGATCCGGCGACGAGCGGCGCTGCGGCCGGACGGTTTCCGGCGGCGGGGCCGCCAGGATGATCGCACGGGCATCCTCCAACGCCGATTCCGGCAGCGGCATCAGGCGCGGGGTCGCGTTGCGCGGGCTTGTATCTGTCGGGCCGATGCGCAAGCCGAGCGGACGGCGCGACAGCGCCGGGCCGAGCGCCATGAATTGCCCGCGCTCGAGGTCGCGAAAGGCCTCGGCCTGGCGCCGCTCCATGCCGAGAAGGTCGGCGGCGCGCGCCATGTCGATATCGAGAAAAGTCCGGCCCATGAGGAAATTGGAAGCCTCGGCGGCGACGTTCTTGGCAAGCTTGGCCAGCCGCTGGGTGGCGATGATCCCGGCCAGCCCGCGTTTGCGGCCACGGCACATCAGATTCGTCATGGCGCCGAGCGAGAGCTTGCGCGCCTCGTCCGAAACCTCGCCGGCGACGGCCGGCGCGAACAGCTGCGCCTCGTCCACCACCACCAGCATCGGGTACCAGTGGTCGCGGGCGACCTCGAAAGCCCGCCGAGGAAGGCGGCGGCGCGCCGCATCTGGTTCTCGGCGTCGAGCCCCTCGAGATTGAGCACCGTGGAGACGCGGTGGATGCGCGCCCGCTCGCCGGCGCTCTGCAGGCCGCGCTCGGTATGCTCCTCGGCGTCGATCACCAGATGGCCAAAACGGTCGCCCAGCGTCACGAAGTCGCCTTCGGGGTCGATGATGGTCTGCTGCACCCAGGGCGCGCTCTGCTCCAAGAGCCGGCGCAGCAGGTGGGACTTGCCGGAGCCCGAATTGCCCTGCACCAGAAGCCGCGTCGCCAGCAGTTCCTCAAGATCCAGCGCCGCCGGGGCGCCTGCGCTCGTCTGGCCCATCTCGATCGCAACGGTCATGTCTCGACTCTCCTTGCGGAGAGGGCTTATCAACCGCATCACAGCCCGTCGAGCGCGCCATGGCCGGCGCTCCGTGTTGCACACAGGCTGGATGTCGCGGACGATCGAGGATACGGAACGTACCGTTTCGATTCGATGAGGCTTGCCTCTTCAGGTCGAAAACCGGTACCCGCCTTTCACCGGCTGGGCCTGCCTGGCTTTCTGCGAGCCGGCGCGCGCGGCCGCCGCAAGAATGCTCTCCATCAGGTCCTTTTCGCGCAGCGGTTTGCCGAGCAGCGGCACGTCGGGAGGCCGGTCGGCGATCGCGTCGGCATCGGCATATCCCGTTATCATCACCGCCGGCCAATCGGACCGCAGATTGCGGGCGAACCGAATGACCTCCAGGCCCGAGACCAGCGGCATGGCAAAATCGGTGACGATGACATCGAAATCGTACGGCGCCCGCTCGATCATCGCCAGCGCTTCGGCACCGCCCCCGGCACAGGTAACCGCAAAGCCGTGTTGGCGAAGCGATTGGGCCGTCAGTTCCCGTAGTACATTGCTGTCGTCGATCAGCAGGACCGATGGATAGTCCTCGCCGGCATTCCCGACGCTGTCGTCGGGATCGGACTTCTCGGCGATTTCCACCGGGCGCTCGATTGAACGCGGCAGCCAGAGCTGGACGGATGTTCCACTGCCGACGGTGCTTTCAATGCGAAGCGTGCCGCCCGATTGCTTGACGAAACCATGCACCGTGCTCAGACCGAGGCCAGTGCCTTTGCCGACCGGTTTTGTGGTGAAGAACGGTTCGACGACCTTGGCGAGAATGTCAGCCGGTATGCCCGACCCCGTGTCCTTGACCGTGACCACGACATAGTCGCCCGCCGAAATATCCTCGGCTGCACTGCCCAGCGTTCGATTTTGCGCCTCCACGATTATCGTGCCGCCGGACGGCATGGCATCGCGCGCGTTGAAGACCAGGTTCATCAGCGCGAGCTCCAGCTGGCCGGCATCGACATGCGCCGGCCACACAGTGTCGTCGACAAGCCAATCGAAACGGATCAGGCCGCCCAGGACCGGGGCCACCAACCCGTTCATTGTATCGCCGAGCGCGGCGAGGCGCACGGCCTGCGGCCGCAGCGTCTGGCGGCGCGAGAAGGCAAGCATGCGGTTGACGAGCTCGGCGCCTTGTTTTGCCGACCGGCGTGTCAGTTCCAGAACCTGCCTGGTCTGTCCGTCGAACTCGGCATGGCGCTCGAGCAATCCCAATCCGCTGAGAATTGCGGCAAGCAGATTGTTGAAATCATGCGCCAGGCCGCCGGTAAGCTTGCCGATCGCGTCGAGGCGCTGCGACTGCAGCAGCTGGTCCTCAAGCTCGCGCCGTTCGGTAACGTCCAGCAATGTGCCGAGGATCTCGGGCTTCCGGCCGTCGGAGCCATTCGACAGGACGCCCTGATCGAGAAAAATCCGGTAATTGCCGTCGGCGCATTGCCAGCGGAATTCGCAGGTGTAGGAGCCGGTGGCCTTGGCTGCGAGCAGGACCTCCCTCACTCTCGGCAGATCGTCGGGATGAACGCGGCTCAGGCCGAAGCCTGGATCGGCGGTCAGCCGTTCCGCAGGAAAGCCGGTCAGGCGTTCGACCCCTTCGGTGACAAAGCTGGCGCCGAACGGCGGCTCCGCCGCCCTTGCGTGGAAGCAGACCGGAAGAGAGCTCAAAATGGCATGCTGCCGCTCCTGTGCGCTGCGCAGCGCCCGCTCGGCCTCGAGCTTTTCCTTCTGCGCCTGCAGTGCCTGGGCCAGCAGCCGTTGCTCGGCAGCCGCCTTTTGCTGGATTTCGAGCGTCTTCTCATGAAGTTCGACGAACACGGCAACCTTGGAACGCAGCATGGCCGGGTCGAAAGGCTTGAACACGTAATCCACCGCGCCGGCGTCGTAGCCGCGCAGCATGTGCGCGTCTTCCTTGTTGATGGCGGTGAGAAAAATTATCGGCGTTCGCCTGGATTGCTCGCGCTGGCGGATCAATCCCGCGGTCTCGTAGCCATCCAGCCGGGGCATCAGCACGTCCAGCAGGATGACTGCGAAATCCTCCTTCAGCAGTGCGCGCAACGCCTCTTCGCCCGACTGCACGCAGACGACTTCACCGATAGGGGCCAGAACCTCGCCGATCGCCAGCAGATTGCGCTCGTCGTCATCCACGGCCAGGATGCGCGCCTTTGCCGGCCCCGCTGCCGGCGCCATGACCTCCAGCTTCCTTGCTCCGTTTCTCGACAGCTTCTGCATCGAGCGGCCGTCAGTTCACTGCCATGAGCGTCTTTTCCGGACCATGGACACGGGATCGCGAACGGCCGATCCAGACACGCAGCAATGCCAACAGCAGATCGAGGTCGACAGGCTTGGCGATGTAGTCGGAGGCGCCGGCGTCGAGGCACTTCTGCCGGTCGCCCTTCATTGCCTTGGCTGTGACCGAGATCAACGGGATATGGGCGATCGCCGGCATGCTGCGGATCTGCCGCATCGTCTCGTAGCCATCCATTTCCGGCATCATAATATCGATCAGTGCCGCATCGATGTCCGGGCTCTGCTCCAGAAGCGCGATACCTTCCCGGCCGCGCTCCGCATGCAGTACCTGGATGTCATAGGTCTCGAGAACGCTGGTAAGCGAATAGATGTTGCGGATGTCGTCGTCGACGATGAGGACCTTTGCGCCGGCGAGGTCGAATTTGTCCGGCTGTTCGGCTGCCGCACCATCGTTTTCGTGGCCTCGCCCGGGGAGTGTTGCCGACATCAGGAGAGCCAGCTGCGCGAAATTCTCCGCCCGCGGAACATCCGCCAATGCCGGATGCAAGGCGAGCGACTGTTGCAGCGCTTCCGGATGAGGCGCAAAGAACAGCAGTCGCGACACCAACTGCCCGAACAGGACGGCAATCTCATCCAGCATCTGGGCGTTGTCCTTGGCCGAGCGGCCAAAGCCGAGCACAACGGCATCATAGTTGGCCATGCCGATTTCGTCCGCATTCGCCGCGACGCGGCCGATCGCCGTAACCGAGGTGACGCCGTCGCGGATCGCCTCGATCAGCGAAAGGCGGCGCTCGGGATCGGGATCGGCAATCAGGACGCGGCTCTGGACGCGGAGCTTTCTGGAATGAATATCCTGGAAGACCTTCATCAGTTCGTCCGACGATACGGGCTTGGTTGAAATGCTGGATGCACCCTTGCGGGCAAGCACCTCGATGTCTTCGGCGCCCGAGATGACATGAACGGGAATGTCCTTGGTTTTCGGGTCATGGCGAAGCAGATCGAACAACACCCAGCCGTCGATATCCGATAGTCCGAGATCGAGCGTAATCGCGTCGGGAACCAGCTTGCGTGCCAAAGCCAGCGTGCCGGAGCCCGCAGTCGACAGGACGCCTTTCAGCCCGGCCGAACGTGCAAGGCCGAGCAGCAATCCGCCGAAGGTCGGGTCATCCTCGACGATCAGCACGACCCGATCTTCCGACGAGATCGTGTCGCGGTCATCGAGCAATTCGGAGGACGGCGGGCTCGGCTGCGCTGTCGTCGCGGCCACCTCCATCGCCGGCAGCAACGCCGATTGCGGGGCCAAGGCCATCCGGGGTCCGTCGAATGGGATGACCAGAGTGAACGTCGAACCCTTGCCCGGCGTGCTCTCGACCCGCAATTCGCCGCCGAGCAGCCGGGCAATCTCCCGGCTGATCGAGAGCCCAAGCCCGGTGCCGCCATATTTGCGGCTTGTGGTGCCGTCGGCCTGCTGGAAGGCCTCGAAAATCAGCTTCTGCTTGTCTTGCGGAATACCGATGCCGGTATCGGTGACCACGATCGCGAGCGCCTCCATCGGTTGCGCCGAAACGTTGTGACGGCCCGTCTTTTCGGCCCGGAAATTCAAGCGGACCTCGCCTTGCGAGGTGAATTTGAAGGCGTTCGACAAAAGGTTGAGCACGATTTGCTGCAAGCGCTTCTCGTCGGTGCGGACGGTCTCCGGAAGCTCGGGGTCGACATTGATGGTGAAGCCAAGCCCCTTGTCGGTCGCCAGCTGCCGGAAGGTTCGCTCCATATGCTGGCGAAGATGCACCACGGGCATATCGTTGATATCGATCGAGACGGTGCCCGATTCGATCTTCGACAGATCGAGGATGTCGTTGATGAGGCTCAAAAGGTCGGTGCCGGCCGAATTGATGGTGCGCGCGAACTCGACCTGCTTGTCGTTGAGATTGCCCTGCTGGTTGGTTGCGAGCAGGTTTGAAAGGATGAGCAGCGAGTTCAGCGGCGTGCGCAGTTCGTGGCTCATATTGGCGAGGAATTCCGACTTGTATTTCGAGGTAAGCGCCAGCTGCTCGGCCTTCTCCTCCAGCGCCCGCCGCGCCATCTCGATTTCCAGGTTCTTGTTCTCCACCTGCTTCTTTTCGTTCTCGAGCAGCTGCGCCTTTTCCTGCAGCTCCTCATTGGTGGCGTGCAGCTCCTCCTGCTTCTTGGTCAGTTCGGTCTGACGCGCCTGCAATTCCGAGGTCAGCAGCTGCGACTGCTTGAGCAGGCCTTCGGTGCGCATGGTGGCGGCGATGGTGTTGAGAACGATGCCGACGGATTCCATCAGCTGGTTGAGGAACGACTGGTGCGTGTCGCGGAATTCGCTGAACGAGGCGAGTTCGATGACGGCCTTCACCTCGTCCTCGAACAGAGCCGGAAGAATGATCACGTTCGCCGGCGCGGCATTGCCAAGGCCGGAGGTAACGCGCAGGAAATTCGGCGGCACATTGTCCAGCATGATGGCGCGCTTGTCGGCGGCACTCTGCCCGACAAGCCCTTCACGCAGATCGAGGCGTTGCTTGATTTCCGCCTTGCTTTCGGCGCCATAGGAGGCGGCGAGCTCCAGATAGAATTCATCCTCGTCGCGGTTGGTCACATAGAACACGCCATATTGCGCATTCACCAGCGGGGCGAGTTCGGACATGATGAGGCGCGAGATCGTGGCCAGGTCGCGCTCGCCCTGCAGCATGCGCGAGAAGCGGGCGAGATTGGTCTTCAGCCAGTCCTGCTCGGCATTCTTCAGCGTCTGGTCCTTCAAATTGCGGATCATCTCGTTGATGTTGTCTTTCAGCGCCGCCACCTCGCCGGAGGCCTGGACGCTGATCGAGCGGGTCAGATCGCCCTTGGTCACCGCCGTCGACACCTCGGCGATGGCGCGCACCTGAGTGGTCAGGTTGGCCGCGAGCTGATTGACGTTGTCGGTCAGGTCGCGCCAAAGGCCGGCAGCGCCGGGCACCCGGGCCTGGCCGCCGAGTTTGCCCTCGATGCCCACCTCGCGGGCGACGTTCGTCACCTGGTCGGCAAAGGTTGCGAGCGTCTCGATCATGCCGTTGATGGTGTCGGCGAGCGAAGCGATTTCGCCCTTGGCGTCGACCGTCAGCTTGCGCCTGAGATTGCCTTGGGCAACCGCGGTCACGACATCGGCGATGCCGCGCACCTGGTTGGTCAGGTTCGTCGCCATCAGATTGACGTTGTCGGTCAGGTCCTTCCAGGTGCCGGCAACGCCCTCGACGCGCGCCTGGCCGCCGAGCTTGCCTTCGGTGCCGACCTCGCGGGCAACGCGTGTCACCTCGCCGGCAAAGGAATTCAGCTGGTCGACCATGGTGTTGATGGTCGATTTCAGCTCGAGGATCTCGCCCTTGACGTCGACGGTGATCTTCTTCGACAGGTCGCCGCGCGCCACGGCGGTCGTCACCTCGGCGATGTTGCGCACCTGGCCGGTCAGGTTCTCGGCCATGGAATTCACATTGTCGGTCAGGTCCTTCCAGGTGCCGGCAACGCCGCGCACCTGCGCCTGGCCACCGAGCTTGCCGTCCGAACCGACTTCGCNCCATGGAATTCACATTGTCGGTCAGGTCCTTCCAGGTGCCGGCAACGCCGCGCACCTGCGCCTGGCCGCCGAGCTTGCCCTCTGTGCCGACCTCGCGCGCCACGCGCGTCACCTCCGAGGCGAAGGAATTGAGCTGGTCGACCATCGTATTGATGGTGTCCTTCAGCTCGAGGATTTCGCCGCGCACATCGACGGTGATTTTCTTCGACAGGTCGCCAAGCGCCACCGCCGTGGTCACCTCGGCGATGTTGCGCACCTGGCCGGTCAGGTTGGCGGCCATCGCATTGACGTTGTCGGTCAGGTCTTTCCAGGTGCCGGCAACGCCGCGCACCTGCGCCTGGCCACCGAGCTTGCCGTCCGAACCGACTTCGCGCGCCACGCGCGTCACCTCGGAAGCGAAGGAATTCAGTTGGTCGACCATCGTATTGATGACGTCCTTGATCTGCAGGATCTCGCCCAGTGCATCGACGGTGATCTTCTGGGTCAAATCGCCGGTCGCAATTGCCGTCGCCACCTTGGAGACGTCGCGCAACTGCACGGTCAGATTGCCGGCCATGGCGTTGACGTTGTCGGTCAGGTCCTTCCAGGTGCCGCCGACACCCTCGACATGCGCCTGGCCGCCGAGCTTGCCTTCCGACCCCACTTCGCGCGCCACACGCGTCACTTCCGAGGCGAAGGAATTGAGCTGGTCGACCATCGTGTTGACGGTATCCTTGAGCTCCAGGATTTCGCCCTTGACGTCGACGGTGATCTTCTTCGACAGGTCGCCGCGGGCAACGGCGGTCGTCACCTCGGCGATGTTGCGGACCTGGCCGGTCAGGTTGGCGGCCATCAGGTTGACGTTATCGGTCAGGTCTTTCCAGGTGCCGCCGACCCCTTTCACCTCGGCCTGGCCGCCGAGCTTGCCTTCGGTTCCGACCTCGCGCGCCACACGCGTCACTTCCGAAGCGAAGGAATTGAGCTGGTCGACCATCGTGTTGATGGTGTCCTTGAGCTCGAGGATTTCGCCCTGCACGGCGACAGTGATCTTCTTCGACAGGTCGCCCGAAGCGACCGCAGTCGTCACCTCGGCGATGTTGCGCACCTGGCCGGTCAGGTTCTCGGCCATCGAATTGACGTTGTCGGTCAGGTCCTTCCAGGTGCCGGCGACGCCGCGCACCTGCGCCTGGCCGCCGAGCTTGCCCTCGGTGCCGACCTCGCGGGCGACGCGCGTCACCTCGCCGGCAAATGAATTCAGCTGGTCGACCATGGTGTTGATAGTCGATTTCAGCTCGAGGATCTCTCCCTTGACGTCGACGGTGATCTTCTTCGACAGGTCGCCCAGCGCCACAGCCGTCGTCACCTCGGCTATATTGCGCACCTGGCCGGTCAGGTTCTCGGCCATCAGGTTGACGTTGTCGGTCAGGTCCTTCCATGTGCCGCCGACACCTTCGACGCGCGCCTGGCCGCCGAGCTTGCCTTCTGTACCGACTTCGCGCGCGACGCGCGTCACTTCCGAGGCGAAGGAATTGAGCTGGTCGACCATCGTGTTGATGGTGTTCTTGAGTTCGAGGATTTCGCCTTTCACGTCGACGGTAATCTTCTTCGACAGGTCGCCGGAAGCGACGGCGGTCGTCACCTCGGCGATGTTGCGCACCTGCCCGGTCAGGTTCGTCGCCATCGCGTTGACGTTGTCGGTCAGGTCCTTCCAGGTCCCGGCCACACCTTTCACGCGGGCCTGGCCGCCGAGCTTGCCTTCGGTGCCGACCTCGCGCGCCACGCGCGTCACTTCCGAGGCGAAGGAGGCCAGTTGCCCGACCATGGTGTTGACGATCTTGCCGATGCGCAGAAACTCGCCGCGCAGCTGCCGGCCGTCGATTTCGACCATCATCGTCTGCGACAGGTCGCCTTTGGCGACCGCGCCGATGACGCGCGCCACTTCGGCCGTCGGCTGAACCATGTCCTCGATCAGATCGTTGACGGAACGGACGCTCGATTCCCAGCTGCCGGTGGCGTTGCGGACACGGCCGCGTTCGCCGATCCGGCCATCCTTGCCGACGACCTTGCTGAGGCGTTCGAACTCGCGCGTGACCTGATCGTTGAGTTCTACGATTTCGTTGAAGGTGTCGGCGATCTCGGAATCAAGGCCGGCGTAGACATTGTCGATACGAACGGAGAAATCACCGCTCCGAAAAGCCTTCAGCGCGTTCAGTATTTGACGGTGGTCCAATTGCCTTGTGGATGCAAGCACGCTCACAGCGCCCCTCCCAGCTCACGGATTTCTTGAATGTCCTGGTGAAACTGTCCCCTGCGGCCGACACAACTCCCCGCAAGCGCAAGAACGCGGCATGCTCGATTTGGTTCCAGACGAAATTGCCGCTATGCGGCAGGAATTTCGCAGCCGCATTCACGAAACGACGAGCAACAAAGATCCATAATGATGTATCGATCAATATTTCTGCCCAACGGAACATCTCGAAAAAACTCTCGTTGGTATAGATCGCGATAGAGCGATGCAACTCGATGGAGACACTAAGATGATGAAAATTCTCTCTGCATCCCTACTTGCTATCGGCCTGGCCACATCTGCCATGGCACAATCCATGGACTCCGCGACCGGTAGCGCCGATGGCAATACCGGCGTCAACACAGGCACTTCCGGCGGCAACACCGGGACCGGCAGCGCAACTACCCCGAACACGATCGATCCGAACGCAACGAACGCTACCACGCCGCAGACAAACGGTATGGAGGACCGCTGTAAGGATACGGCGAGCAGCGATACCGACAACAATACCCCCAGCGGCGCCATGACGTCGGATATGCAGAACTGCAACAAGTAACGGAGTTTTGCTCAGCCGTCATTTCAGCCCGCTGCCTGGTCCAGACCGGTGCTCGCGGTTCAAACCACAGCCAGAAACATGCACTGACCGGGCACGGGCTCATTACTTCTGAATGGATCGGCGAGCCCAAGCCGGGCGGCCGATTAACTAGTCTCAGCTAGGTTCTGCGATAGGCGGCGGCCAGCCCGGACGGGCGGGCGGGCGGGCGTTCTGCTGATTTCGCGGAGAGAACTGGTGGAGCCAATCGGAATCGAACCGACGACCTCTTGAATGCCATTCAAGCGCTCTCCCAACTGAGCTATGGCCCCACTCCGGCAGTTCACCGGCGCCGTTTCCGGCGAAGAGATCCGGCGCGGGTTCTAGACCGCGCCGTTAGTGAAGGCGGCTTCTAACCCCGCCTTCAGTCAATATCAAGCCTTCAAGAACCGCTTTTTCTAGGCAGCGCCGCGAAAGCCGGCGAATGCGGTTCGCTCAGACCTCGTCGTCGTCTTCGCCGACGCCGATCATGTCGGCAACGTCGTCGTCTTCTTCCTCCTCGTCGGCGAGGAACGTGTCATCCTCGTCATCGCCAAGGTCAACGTCGTCTTCGTCATCGCCGAGATCGGGAAGCTCGTCGGCCTTCGCGTCCTCGTCCGCCTCTTCGAGCGAGACGACCTCGACGCCCTCTTCCTCCTCGGCGTCCACTTCCTTCTCGGCAACTTCCTCTTCCTCCTCGAGAGCGGCGATCTTGCCTTCTTCGAAATAGGAGCGCGGATAGCTCTTGCCCGTGTAAGGCGAGACGATCGGGTCCTTGTTCAAGTCATAGAATTTTCGACCCGTCTCCGGGTCGATGCGTTTGGTGCCAAGTTCGGGTTTTGCCACAGCAAGCCTCGTCGATGAAAGTTTGGTCCCCTTAACCAGAGTTTACGGCGCTGTCAAAGCGAAAAGCCGGCGTCCCAAAAAGCTTGAATTCGAAGGCCTTCATACCAAGGGGATGACCATTTCGGTACGCCATGATAGGAGACCCCGCAAACCAGCAGAAAATGGCCGGCCGCCGGCGTTTTCAGGAAAGAACCATGTCGCACACTGCCGCCCCGAAGCAGGCCACCGCCCGCAAATCATCTGGCCTTTCAGGCGCGGCACGGGTGCCGGGCGACAAGTCGATCTCGCACCGCTCGTTCATGTTCGGTGGCCTGGCCTCCGGCGAAACCCGCATCACCGGGCTGCTGGAAGGCGAGGACGTGATGCGTACGGGCGCTGCCATGAAGGCCATGGGCGCCCATATCGAGAAGCATGGCGCTGAGTGGGTGATCCGCGGTACCGGCAACGGCGCGCTGCTGCAGCCGGTAGGCCCGCTCGATTTCGGCAATGCCGGCACGGGCTCACGCCTCACCATGGGCCTGGTCGGCACCTATGACATGAAAACCACCTTCATCGGCGACGCCTCGCTGTCGGGCCGGCCGATGGGCCGGGTGCTCGAACCGCTCCGCCAGATGGGCGTGCAGGTGCTGAAGGCGACGCCCGGCGACCGCATGCCGATCACGCTGCACGGGCCCAAGCACGCCGCGCCGATCACCTACCGCGTGCCGATGGCATCGGCGCAGGTCAAGTCGGCGGTGCTGCTGGCTGGGCTGAACACGCCGGGCATCACCACCGTCATCGAGCCGGTTATGACGCGCGACCACACCGAAAAGATGCTCAAGGGGTTCGGCGCCAATCTGTCGGTCGAGACCGACGAGCGCGGCGTGCGCCACATTTTCATCGAAGGCCAGGGCAAGCTCACCGGCCAGACCATCGCGGTGCCGGGCGACCCCTCCTCGGCCGGCTTTCCGCTGGTGGCGGCGCTGATCGTGCCGGGCTCGGACATTACAATCGAAAACGTGCTGATGAACCCGACCCGCACCGGACTTCTGTTGACGCTGCAGGAAATGGGCGCCTGGATCGACATAATCGATCCGCGCAACGAAGGTGGCGAGGACGTCGCCGACCTGCGCGTACGCTATTCCGAACTGAAAGGCGTCACCGTGCCGCCCGGACGGGCGCCGACGATGATCGACGAGTATCCGGTGCTTGCCGTGGCGGCGAGCTTTGCCGAGGGCGAAACGCTGATGCTTGGCCTGGAAGAACTGCGCGTGAAGGAATCCGACCGGCTGTCGGCAGTGGCCGAAGGGCTGAAGCTCAACGGCGTCGACTGCAGCGAAGGCGAGGCCTCGCTTGTCGTGCGCGGAAAGCCCGGCGGCAAGGGCCTCGGCCAACACCCCAACGGACAGGGCACCATCGTCCAGACCCATCTCGACCACCGCATCGCCATGAGTTTTCTGGTGATGGGGCTGGCGACGGAAAAGCCCGTGACCATCGACGACCAGGCGATGATCGCGACCAGCTTTCCGGAATTCATGGGTCTGATGAAAGGGCTTGGGGCGGAGATCGAGTAGCTTGATAGCAATCAATAGCCTTGGGGGTTGGGGCCAAACTGGAACGTCGGCGGGACAGCGCCCCCCTCTGTCCTGCCGGACATCTCCCCCACAAGGAGGGAGATTGGCAGCTTCGGCGCTCCGCTCAATCCTGCGACGTGGACAATTGGCGAAAGCCGCGATGGCCGCCGATCTCCCCCCAAGTGGGGGAGATGTCCGGCAGGACAGAGGGGGGCGCGAAGGATCGCCACGCCTATCTGGATCATTGCGCTTTTCGATTCCGGTGGGCGGCCAATGACCTCAACTTTCACCATCGCCATCGACGGACCTGCCGGTGCCGGCAAAGGCACCCTTGCCCGGCGGCTGGCCGATCACTACCGGCTGAACCTGCTCGACACCGGTCTTACCTATCGCGCGGTGGCGCATTCGCTGCTCCGGCTCGGCCTGCCGCTCGACAATGTCTCGGCCGCTGAAACCGCGGCTCGCCAGGTCGATCTGGCAAAGCTCGACCGCGCCGTGCTTTCGGCACACGCGGTCGGCGAGGCGGCTTCGAAAGTGGCTGTCATCCCGTCGGTCCGGCGCATACTGGTCGACAAGCAGCGCGACTTTGCAAAAACCCCGCCGGGTGCGGTGCTCGACGGCCGCGACATCGGCACCGTCGTCTGTCCCGATGCCGACGTAAAACTCTATGTCACGGCCAGCGCCGAGGTGCGGGCAAAGCGGCGGCTGGATGAAATCGAGAGCATCGGCGGCACCGCTAATTTCGATGAAATCCTTGCCGATATCGTGCGCCGCGACGAGCGCGACATGGGCCGCATGGACTCGCCCTTGAAGCCGGCCGCCGATGCGCACTTGCTCGACACGTCGGAAATGGCTATAGAGGCCGCGTTTCTGGCAGCTCAGGCGATCATCGACGATGTCCTGGCCAAGAGAAACGAAGCCTGAGCCGGGTTTTCCTGCCGCCGCCGATTGCCGGCGACAACAAGACTTCCCATATCGGGTATGAACCAGCCTGCCAGCATTCTTCATGCGCCGGAATTGCCGCTCAAGGGCGGCCAAGGGCTTTTTGCCCGGAACGCCGGCAGGCCAACGCAACGCTAACCCACGGCGCCCGCCCCGCGACAGATTGCGGGGCATTCCAGGAGAAACTATGTCAGTTGCAAATCCCACTCGCGATGATTTCGCGAGCCTGCTCGAAGAATCATTTTCCGCCGGCCATTCCGGCGAAGGCCAGGTCGTCAAGGGCATCATCACTGCCATTGAAAAGGACATGGCCATCATCGACGTCGGCCTCAAGGTCGAAGGCCGCGTGCCGCTGAAGGAATTCGGCGTCAAGGGCAAGGACACGACGCTCAAGGTCGGCGACACGGTCGAGGTCTATGTCGAGCGTATCGAAAATGCGCTTGGCGAAGCCATGCTGTCGCGTGAGAAGGCCCGCCGCGAAGAGAGCTGGGTCCGTCTCGAAGAGAAGTTCACCAAGGGCGAACGCGTCGAAGGCGTCATCTTCAACCAGGTCAAGGGCGGCTTCACCGTCGACCTCGACGGCGCTGTGGCCTTCCTGCCGCGCAGCCAGGTCGACATCCGCCCGATCCGCGACGTCTCGCCGCTGATGCACAACCCGCAGCCCTTCGAGATCCTCAAGATGGATCGCCGCCGCGGCAACATCGTGGTGTCGCGCCGCACCGTGCTCGAGGAAAGCCGCGCCGAACAGCGTTCGGAAATCGTGCAGAACCTCGAAGAAGGCCAAGTAGTCGAAGGCGTCGTCAAGAACATCACCGACTATGGTGCGTTCGTCGACCTCGGCGGCATCGATGGCCTGCTGCACGTCACCGACATGGCCTGGCGCCGCGTCAATCATCCGACCGAAATCCTCAACATCGGCCAGACGGTCAAGGTGCAGATCATCCGCATCAACCAGGAAACCCACCGCATCTCGCTCGGCATGAAGCAGCTCGAGAGCGATCCGTGGTCCGAGATCGGCACCAAGTTCCCGATCGGCAAGAAGATCAAGGGTACCGTCACCAACATCACCGACTACGGCGCATTCGTCGAGCTGGAGCCGGGCATCGAAGGCCTCATCCACGTTTCGGAAATGTCGTGGACCAAGAAGAACGTGCATCCCGGCAAGATCCTGTCGACGACGCAGGAAGTCGACGTGGTGGTGCTCGAAGTCGATCCGGCCAAGCGCCGTATCTCGCTCGGCCTCAAGCAGACGCTGGAGAACCCGTGGGAGGCCTTCGCGCGCAGCCATCCGGTCGGCAGCCAGGTCGAGGGCGAGGTCAAGAACAAGACCGAGTTCGGCCTGTTCATCGGCCTCGAAGGCGACGTCGACGGCATGGTCCACCTTTCCGACCTCGACTGGACCCGTCCGGGCGAGCAGGTGATCGAGGAGTACAATCGCGGTGACATGGTCAAGGCGCAGGTGCTCGACGTCGACATCGACAAGGAGCGCATCTCGCTCGGCATCAAGCAGCTGGCCAAGGACACGGTCGGCGAAGCAGCGACGTCAGGCGAACTGCGCAAGAACGCAGTCGTCACCTGCGAGGTTATCGGCGTGAAGGATGGCGGTCTGGAAGTGCGGCTGGTCGACAGCGGCATCGAGACCTTCATCAAGCGCTCCGACCTCAGCCGTGACCGCGACGAGCAGCGCCCCGAGCGCTTCACCGTCGGCCAGAAAGTCGACGCCCGCGTCATCGCCTTCGACAAGAAGACCCGCAAGCTGCAGGTCTCGATCAAGGCGCTGGAAATCGCCGAAGAGAAGGAAGCGGTCGCTCAGTACGGCTCAACCGATTCCGGCGCTTCGCTGGGCGATATTTTGGGTGCCGCGCTGAAGAAGCAGGGCAGCTAAGCCAACACCGCGCCTCGCGCGGGTTATAAACGAAACAAAAAGCCTCGCCGGAACGATCCGGCGGGGCTTTTGCTTGTGACCTTTGCTTGCGACGGACCGCAGGCTCAGGCCCGGCCGTAGAGTGGCACCAGCGTGCCGCTGATCGCCATGTTGGCCGGCGAGGCAAGGTAGGCAATGGCCTCGGCCGCCGCTTCAAGGCTGACCCATCTACTGAAATCTGCGTTCGGCATGTCAGCCCGGTTGGCCGGCGTGTCGAGCGTCGAAGGCGCCACGGCGTTGACCAGGATGCCGTTGCCCTTCAGCTCTTCGGCTATCGCCACGGTCATCGCGGCGACTGCCGCCTTGGCGGCGGCGTAGGCCACCTTGCCGGAGCCGCGCCGCGGATCGAGCCCGGCTCGCGCGGTGACATTGACGATGCGGCCCGGCACGGAAGATCCCAGCATCGAGCGTATCGCCGCGCGGCAGCACAGAAAGGTGGTGCGGGCATTGGTGTCCATCATCTCGGCGAAGGAGGCGGGTTCGATCTTCTCGACCGGCGCCGCGGTGAAGCCGCCGGCAAGATGCACCGATGCCCATAAATCTGGAACGCTGGCATAGAAGGCGTCGACCTTGGCAGGGTCGGCAAGGTCGACATTGTGCGCCAGCCTGACGCGGTCATGCGCCGGAAAGGGAAAATGCGCAGGCGCGGCAGCGTGGGCATTGGGCACATGGCAGATCGCGCCCTGCTCCAGCAGTTTTCCTACGACCGCGCCGCCAAGGGCACCGGTGCCGCCGGTCACCACGATATGTCTGCCGTCCAGTGTTTCCGTCATATTCGACCGCTCCGTCATTGCGCGCCGCCGATGCGGAAGGTCGCGCCTTTCGCGCGATCACTCAACCGAAATCTCGATGACGTAAGGTCGTCCAGTCGCCCGCGCGCGCGCAAGCGCGTCCGCCAAGCCGCCGGTGCCGGAAATCCGCTCGGCGGCAATGCCGTAGGCTTCGGCCAATTTGCAGAAATCCGGCGGTGCCGGGGAGACGCCGACCGGCTCGACGCCGACGTCGAGCATCGAGGTTTCGATCTCGCGGTAGCCACGATTGTTCCAGACTGTGAAGATCACCGGCGCCGCAGCGTCGAGCGCGGCGCCCAGTTCCGGCAGGGTGAACTGGAAGCCGCCGTCGCCGGTGAGGCAAACGACCGGCGCCTCAGGCCTGGCAAGGACGGCACCGATCGCCGCCGGCGGGCCATAGCCGAGCGCGCCGAAGCCGGTGGCCGCGTTGAACCAGCCGCCCGGCCGGTCGTGATCGTAATAGAGGTTGGCGGCGTAGACCGGCTGGGTCGAATCGCCGACGATGATCGCGCCAGGCAGCGCATCGCGGATCGTCTCGACGGCGCGCAGTTGCGCCTGCATGGCCGGGCCAATCTCGGCAAAGGCCGCCTGCCGCGTCGCGGCGGCGCGGGCTGAACCATCATCCAATGGCGTCTCGTGCGTGCCGATTTCGGCAAGCAGCGCCTTGAGCGCCGCTCCGCAATCGGCCTGGATCGAAATCCGCGCAGGCCGGCGGGCAAGCTGGTCGGCGCCGATGTCGATGCGGATCAGGTTGGCGGGCAGGACAAAACCGCCGTCGCCATAGCCATCATAGTCGGTCGGACCGAATTCGGTGCCGGCGGCAATGACCAGGTCGGCATCGGCGATCAGCGCACGCACCGCCTTCAGGCTGGGGCTGGCCGGCACGCCAAGTGGATGACGATAGAGCAGGCCGCGCGCATTAGCGGTCTGGACGACCGGCGCTCCCAGCCTCTCGGCCAGGTGCTGCAACGGCGCTTCGGTGGCCTTGGCGCCGCCACCGGCGAGGATAAGCGGCCGGCTGGCAGACGCGCACAGCCTTGCCGCCTCTGCAATCGCCGCCACATCCGGCCCGGGCGGCGCTGAATTCCGCAGCAGCGGCACGATGCCGTTGGCCGGCATGGTCATGACATCGGTCGGGATCTCAATATGCACCGGACCCGGACGCGAGGATGAGAACAGCGCAAAGGCGCGGGCGAGCACGCCGGGCAGTTCGCCGGCCTCGGTGACACGGTGCGAAAACAGCGCCACCTTCTCCATCATGCCGCGCTGGTCCGGCAGTTCATGCAGATGGCCAAGGCCTTTGCCCAGCGTCGGTGTGGCGTTGACGCCCGAGATTACCAGCATCGGCACCGAATCGGCGCGCGCCTGACCCATGGCGGTGATGGTGTTGGTCAGCCCCGGCCCGGTGATGACGAAGGCGATACCCGGCCTGCCGCTGGCGCGCGCATAGCCGTCAGCCATGAAGCCGGCGCCCTGCTCGTGGCGCGGCGTGACGTGACGGATCTTCGATCGCGCAAGCCCGCGATAGAGCTCGACCGTGTGTACGCCGGGAATGCCGAAGACGGTGTCGACGCCGTGCGCTTCGAGCAAGGTGATGAGCGCTTCGCCGATGGTCGTCATTGTCTTAGCACCGGGCGCGTGAGGCAGGTAGGGCCGCCCTCGCAGGCAATGCACAGCGCATCGGCCTCGAATGTCGAGACCGTACAGCCGGCGGCCTGCATGGCAGCCGCCGTCTTCGGAAAACCGGCAACGGCGATAACCTGGCGCGGCGCGGTCGGCAGCACGTTCAGGCTGAGCCCATTCGAGACGAAGAATTCGTCGGCGTCGCCCTCGACCAGCCGAATGCCGCGTTCGCGCAGCATCTGGTGGAAGGCGACCGGCAGGAGGGGCGCATAGACCAGCGCCAGATCGTCTGCGAGCGGGCTGATCACCGACATCAGATGCAGGCAGGCCTCCTCGCCCTGCCAGAGCGGCAGGTCGAAGCCATAGACCTGGATGCCCTTGGGTGAAAGCAGGTTGGAGAGCTGCTGGATGCCGTGCTGATTGGTGCGCACGCCGCGGCCGACGGCCAGCGTGTTTGCATCCACCCACACGCAGTCGCCGCCCTCGACCTGGCCGGGAGCCTCGATACGGCCGAGGATGGGGATGCCCATGCGCCCGTAGGCTGCCTCGTGCAGGCCGGGCTCTCGCCGGCGCAGCGCCTTGCCCATGGCAAGGATGACCGCGCCATGGTCGGTCATCAGCGACGGATCGTGGGTAAAGACCGAATCGGCAAGCCCGTCATCGGCGTCGCTCAGCCATTCGATATCGGCGCCTGAGACAGAAATCAGCCTGGCCAGTGCATCATGCTGGGCCGCCGCTTTTTGTGGATCGAAGCCGGGGCCATAGTGCCACTCCAGCGCTTCGGCCCGACGCATGGCGCTGGCGGCGGAGCGCATCAGCACGCGCTGCAGCAGCCCGGCCATCGACTGCGACCCGTATGCTTTGCCCACTAAGTTCTCCTGAAACGCGCCCCTCCTGCCAATAGCCACTCGGCAGGCCGTGATCAATGGTCCAAAAACTGCGGTTGACGGAGGCAAGCGGAACGGTCCATCTTGAGAATCGGAACGCTGTCCAGTGACGGGTAATGGGTAAAAAATTCCAGCAAGGACTGCCTCGGCTGCTCCGCGGGGCGCCGCGACGATGACAGCGCCGGCCACCGCCCTGAAGCATACGGCGCAGAACGGCGCTGCCGAAGCCATCCACGTCGAGAACCTGCACAAGAATTTCGGCAAGCTGCATGTATTGAAGGGCGTTTCGCTGTCGGCGCGCGATGGCGAGGTGATCGCCATCATCGGCGGCAGCGGCTCGGGCAAATCGACGCTGCTGCGCTGCATCAACTGCCTGGAGAACCCGACCAGCGGCATCATCCGGGTCAATGGCGAAGAGATAAAGCTGAAGGCCGACAGCTACGGCCACACCGTGCCCGCCGACCGCAAGCAGATCGAACGCATCCGCTCCAAGCTCGGCATGGTCTTCCAGAACTTCAATCTGTGGAGCCACATGACGTTGATCGAGAACGTCATCGAGGTTCCCGTGCATGTGCTCGGCGTCAAGCGCGATGTGGCGATCGGCGAGGCGGAAAAATTGCTCGCCCGCGTCGGCCTGGCCGAAAAACGCGACGTCTATCCCGCCTATCTGTCGGGCGGCCAACAGCAGCGCGCCGCGATTGCCAGGGCGTTGGCCATCAACCCGCGCGTCATGCTGTTCGACGAGCCGACCTCGGCGCTCGATCCGGAGCTGGTCGGCGAGGTGCTGAAGGTGATCGGCGACCTGGCGCGCGAAGGCCGCACTATGGTGCTGGTCACCCATGAGATGAAGTTTGCCCGCGAGGTCGCGACGCATGTCGTCTACCTCCACAACGGGCTGGTCGAGGAAGAAGGGCCGCCGGAACAGATCTTCGGCGCGCCGAAATCCGAAAGGCTGAAGCAGTTCATCCGCAACATCAGTTAAACTGTGGGCGGACGAAAACCGGGAACAACAACAAAACTGGGAGTCATGACGATGAAGATTATTCTCAAGACCTTTGCCGCAGCGCTGCTGCTCGGCGTTGCCGCGATGGGCGTGGCCAAGGCCGATCCGGTCAAGATCGGCGTCGCCGCCGAACCCTATCCGCCCTTCGCCTCGCCGGACGCTTCCGGCAAATGGGTCGGCTGGGAGATCGAATTCATCGATGCCGTCTGCGCCGAGGAGAAGCTCGACTGCGTCATCACCCCCGTCGCCTGGGACGGCATCATTCCGGCGCTGACGACCAAGAAGATCGATCTTATCGCCGCCTCGATGTCGATCACCGCCGAGCGCGAGAAGACGATCGCCTTCTCGGACAAATATTACAACACCCCGACTGCGATCATCGGGCCGAAGGACCAGAAGTTCGGCTCAACACCGGAGGACCTCAAGGGCAAGATCATCGGCGTCCAAGTCTCGACCGTACACGCCGACTACGCCAAGAAGCACTTCGCCGACGCGGCGGAAATCAAGGAATACCAGACCCAGGACGAGGCCAACCAGGATCTTGCCGCCGGCCGGGTCGACGCGGTGCAGGCCGATTCCATTGCCCTCGACGCCTTCCTGAAATCGGACCAGGGCAAGCAATGCTGCGATCTGAAGGGCATGGTTGCGCCGGATCTGGCCATTCTCGGGCCCGGCGTCGGCGCCGGCGTCCGGAAGGAAGACACCGAGTTGAAGGAAAAGATCAACGCCGGCATCAAGGCCATCCGCGCCAATGGCAAATATGACGAGATTTCGAAGAAGTACTTCGACTTTGACATTTACGGCGCCGACACGCAGTCGAACTGACGACCTCATCCATGAGCGATTAACCACGCGGCCCCGATAGAGCCGCGTGGTTAGTCGAAATCCATCGACGAGTGCTTCCGCGGGCGGAGATCGCCGGCGGTTTTAGCGCCAGCAATTCGAGGGCGACGCTGATCGACGCATTTGTTCCGGCTTGGGCCGCCTCTGCCATCGCGCTTCTCTCGCCCGTGCCGCCGGGCTGGGGTGGAACGCTCATCGTCGGGCTGCTCCATACGATCGAGATCGCGGTCGGCGCCACCGGTCTCGGNCTTTTGATCGGCATCGGCGGCGCCTCCGGCAAGCTGTATGGTGGTCCGGTGGTGCGCGATCTCCTGGCAGTCTATACGACCGTCGTGCGCGCCGTGCCGGAGCTGGTGCTGATCCTTCTGCTCTATTACGCCGGCACCGACCTGATCAATCAGATGCTGACGGCAATGGGCTATCAGCGCATGGACATTAGCGGGCTGGCGGCCGGCATTGCCGTGCTCGGCTTCGTCCAGGGCGCCTATTCGACCGAGGTGATCCGCGGCGCGATCCTTGCCATTCCGCAGGGCCAGATCGAAGCCGCGCGCGCCTATGGCATGTCTCCCGGCCTGCTGCTGCGGCGCATCACGCTGCCGGCGATGCTGCCGTTCGCCATACCCGGCCTTGCCAATCTCTGGCTGATCGCCACCAAGGACACCGCCCTGCTGGCGGTCGTCGGCTTTTTCGAGCTGACATTGGCGACACGGCAGGCGGCCGGCGTCACCAAAGCCTATCTGACATTCTTTGTCGCCGCCGGCGCGATCTACCTTCTGTTGACGCTGGTTTCCAACCTGATCATCGGCCGCATCGAGAGCTGGGCCCGCCGCGGCATGCCGTCGCTCAAGGAGGCCCGTTGATGGCTGGCCCGGTGATGACTGGCGAAGCGGCCGTCGAGATAGCCGCACGCGCTTCGCTGTGGCTGAAGCCGCATCGTATCGTGCTGATCCTGATCGCGCTGGGGCTGGTTTTGGCGGCGGCCGTCTTCATGCGCTGGGACTGGCTGCCTAAATATTACGGGATAGGACTGCTCGGCATCTGGCGCGCGCTGTGGATTCTTGCCGTCACTTGCACGCTGGGTTTCCTGCTCGCCGTGCCGCTCGGGCTGGCGCAGGCTGCGGGCTCGTTCTGGTTCGCGGCACCCGCCAAGGTCTTCTGCACCGTCATCAGAGGGACGCCGCTGCTGCTGCAGCTCTGGTTGCTCTATTACGGGCTGGGCTCGCTGTTTCCACAATATCCATGGATTCGCGAGTCTTGGATGTGGCCCTATCTGAGGCAGGCATGGCCCTATGGCGTCCTCGGGCTGACGCTGTCCTTCGCCGGTTATGAGGGCGAGGTGATGCGAGGCGCTTTCGCCGGCGTGCCGAAAGGCCAATTGGAAGCCGCCCGCGCCTTCGGCATGAGCCGCTGGAGGATTTTCCAGCGAATCTGGCTGCCGCAGGCCTTCTACCGCGCGCTGCCGACACTGACGGGCGAAACCGTGCTGCAGCTGAAATCGACGCCGCTGGTGGCGACCATCAGCGTGATCGACATATTCGCCGTCTCTTCAAAGGTGCGTCAGGATACCTACCTCACCTATGAACCCTTGCTGCTCCTGGCGTTGATCTATATGGCGATCACCGGCATCCTCGTCTTCACCCTGGGCAAGATCGAGGCGCGGATTCCGAACAAGGTTGGTTAGGTGAATAGTGAATGGTGAATAGTCAGTAGTGAGTAGCCCGTAGTGTTACCGGCTAAGTCCCACTCACCATTCACTATTCACCATTCACCCATTCCCTCAGATATCCATGGCAATCACAATGCAACTCAGTCTCGACCAGGCGACAGGGCTGTGCCGGATGGCCGCACTTGGCGCCGGCGCCAACGAAGAGGCGGCGCAGTCGCTGGCTGCCTCGATCGTCGCGGCTGAGGCGGAAGGACTGTCGACCGTCGGGCTGTCGCATTTCATCGATTATCTCGAAGCGCTGGAAGCCGGCCGTATCGACGGCAACGCCGATCCGGTGATCACCAGGCCGGCGCTCGCGGTCTATCTTTCCGATGCGCGCGGCGGCTTAGCGCATACCGGTTTCGACCGCACGATCGATGACCTCGCCAAGGCGGCGCGGCTGTTCGGCGTCGCCATCTTTTCGCAGAAGAATGCTTATACGTGCGGCGCGCTCGGCTATTTCACCGGACGGCTGGCCGCGCAGGGATTGGTGTCGTTCGCCGCCACCAACGGCCCGGCCGTGCTTGCCGGCTCGGGCTCGGTCAAGCCGGTCTACTGCACCAACCCGATGTCCTTTGCGGCACCCGCCGCGGACGGGGCGGCGCTGGTCATCGACCAGTCGTCGAGCGCCACCGCCTTCGTCAACATCCGCAAGGCGGCCGAGGACGGCAAGAAGATACCCGAAGGCTGGGCACTGGATGCCAGCGGCAATCCGACCACGGACCCGGCAGCTGCCATGAAGGGCGCCATGCTTGCCTTCGGCGGCCAGCGCGGCGCCAACATCGCGCTGATGGTCGAGGTGCTGGCTGCGGGCCTGTCGGGCGCCAACTGGTCGCTCGATGCGCCATGGTTCAGCGGCGGGCCGGACAGTCCGGGGACCGGCCTGTTCGTGCTTGCCGTCGAGCCCAAGCTGCTCGATCCGGACTTCGAAAAGCGGATGAAGGATCAGCTCGACCGGCTGCGGCGGCGCTATGGCGTGCATGTGCCGGGGCGTGCCCGGGCCGAGGCCGCGGAGAAGGCGGCGGCGCGCGGCATAAGCGCGCCGAAAGCCGTGGTGCAACGCATTTCCGAATTCGCCGCGCGCTATTCGTCCTGAAGAAATTCGTTTGTCCGATGAGCGGCTGACGAGGCCGGCCGATCCGGCAGCGCGAGCCTACTTCCCGCAATGATGATCGTTGATCGCGTTCACCGCATTCGCGTCCGGTCCTACCCTGTTGTAGGAGCAGGGTTCGGCGGCCGTCGTGAGCAGGTGGTTGTCATAGTAGCGCGGGCCACCGAACAGAATGTCGATGATGTCGCCGTTGGCAGGAACGTAGCGTTCGGGTTGCGCTTGGTGGTGATGCCGGTTTGCCGCGAATGCCGAGGCACCCATGCTGCAGCCTGTTGCGAAAGCCAGAGCGAAGATCGCAACGCATTTTGTCGTCATCGGCAATATCCTCCATTCGGAATCAAACCATACATCTAAAATCGCCGGCCGGAACAAAGGTTCCTGTTCCTAATGGCGTTGCCGTAAAGCCGGGCCTCGGCGGCGTTTTCTGCCATTTCGAACGGATCCGGAAAATCATGCTTCAACAGTGCCGGGCGACCTATGGTCGCCCTTTGCCTTTGGCGCGAAACCGACTATGAAACGGCTTCAATCAAGCCATCTGGATAGCCCGCCGGAGCCAGCCATGACCGAAATCCTTCAGACCCCAAAGCTCGTCGTCGTTTTCGGCGGCTCCGGCTTTGTCGGTCGTCATGTCGTGCGGGCGCTGGCCAAGCGCGGCTACCGCATCCGGGTCGCCTGCCGTCGGCCCGATCTCGCCGGCCATTTGCAACCGCTTGGCAATGTCGGGCAGATCCAGCCGGTGCAGGCCAATGTCCGGGTGCGCTGGTCGGTCGACCGCGCCGTGCAAGGCGCCGACCATGTCGTCAATCTGGTGGCGATCGCGCATGAGGCCGGCCGGCAGAAATTTACTGCCGTCCACGAGTTCGGCGCGCGCGCTATTGCCGAAGCGGCGCGCGCCGTCGGCGCCGGCCTCACCCACATCTCGGCTCTGGGAGCGGACCTCCACGCGCAATCGGACTACGCGCGTACCAAGGCGCTCGGCGAAAAGGCCGTTCTTGAGACGGTCCAAGACGCCGTGATCTTGCGGCCATCGATCAATTTCGGGCCGGAGGACGGTTTCTTCAACCGCTTTGCCAACATGGCCCGTTTTTCCCCAGTGCTGCCGCTGATCGGCGGCGGGCAGACGAAATTCCAGCCGGTCTATGTCGGCGACGTCGCCGAAGCGGTGGCGCACTCGGTCGACGGCAAGGTCCAGGGCGGCCGGATCTATGAACTCGGCGGGCCGCAGGTGCTTACCTTCAAGGAATGCATGCAAGAGCTGCTTGTCATCATCGAACGCAAGCGGTTTTTGCTGCCCGTGCCATGGTGGCTGGCGAACCTCCAGGCATCAATTCTCGGGCTGCTGCCCAATCCGTTGTTGACCAAGGACCAGGTCCTGCTGTTGCGCCAGCACAATGTCGTGTCGGATGCCGCCGTCAAGGACAACAGGACGCTCGCCGGCCTCGGTATCCAGCCGCGTTCGATCGGAACCATCCTGCCAAGCTATCTCTGGCGCTACCGCGCCGCCGGCCAGTTCCAACGCAAGTCCGCCGCATAACACGAGCGGACGTGCGGTTGCCTACGAGCCGCGCCGGGTGACCTGCAGCGGCAGGCCGCCTTGCGGCTGCGTCGTCAGCTTCTGCACCGGCCAGGGGCGGGTTTCCGCGGTGGCGTCGAAACGGTAGCGCGACAGCATGATCGCCAACGCGATGATCGCCTCCTGCATGGCGAAGCTGGCGCCGATGCAGACGCGGGGGCCGGCGCCGAACGGCAAATACTGGAAACGATCGATCTTTTCGCGGTTTCCCGGATGGAAGCGTTCCGGCATGAAAGCGTCGGGCCGGTCCCACAATTTCCGATGGCGGTGGACGACCCACGGCATCACCAGCACCGCGGCACGTCGCGGTATGTAGAGGCCGTTCCAGGTTTCGGGCTCGATCGGTTCGCGGTTGATCGACGGCGCCGGCGGATAGAGCCTGAGCGCCTCGTCGAAGGCGGCGCGGGTGAGCGGCATGGCGTCGAGCCATTTCGTCGGGTCGGGCTCACGCGCCAACGCGGCATGGCGTCGAGCCATTTCGTCGGGTCGGGCTCACGCGCCAACACCGCATCGATCTCGTGCTCGATCTTTTCGCGCTCCCACGGCGCTTCGGCAAGGCAGTAGAGCGTCCAGCCGAGCGCCCTGGCCGTAGTCTCGTGGCCGGCACCGATGAAGGTGATGATGTTGTCCTCGACCTCGGCCCGGGTCAGCCCGCCCGGTCCCTCCGCCTTCAACAGCAGCGTGAGAAAATCCTGCGGCACGGTGTCCGGAGCGCGCCTCAGCCGCGCCTCGCGCATCTGCACCGTGTCGGTGACGATCTTGCGGAAGTAGGCCATGGTCTTGCGGCCGCGGATGCGGGTCAGGCGCGGCAGCCAGTCGGGCGCACGCAAAAGGTCGAGCGGATCGACCCGGCCCATGGTCTCGAACAGGCGGTCGATCTCCTTGGCGAAGCTACCGGGCTCGCCCGATATCTCGCCCGAAAACAGTGTCTCGGCCAGGATGTCGAAGGTGAGCAGCGTCATGTCGTGGGCGATGTCCGACGTGCCACCTTGCTCGTAACGGGTGACGAATTCGAGCGTGCGTTTCAGCATCGGCTCGGCGAAGCCGAAGATGTGGCGCGGCGTGAACACCGGCGCCATCGCCTTGCGCGAACGCCGCCACACTTCGCCTTCGGCGGTAAGCAGGCCGTCGCGCAGGATTGGCCGCAATATCTTCTGACGCACCGTCGCCATCTTGTAGTTCTTGGCGTTATCGACGAGCACATGGCGGATGAGGCCGGGATCGTTGGCGATGACTAGCGGCCCGCCGACGCCGGTCACCGAAATCCAGGGCTCGTTATAGGTCGGCTCGCCCCACAGTTCGAGCGGATTGCGGTAGACGATGCGGATCATCTCCAGCGTCGAGGGCGGCGCTGTGCGCGGCTTCGGCGCCGGCGGGACGAAGGGAACGGGCTGACTGTCCATGGCTTGCTCCGCTGACACCTCAATGTAGTGGCGGGCAAGGCAGGCGTCCATGTGACCGGACGACAAGGCGAAGCATCCGCTCTCTGGAATGTGACCGGGGCACCGGAAAGTGCCTGCTTGCTGTGTCCGGCTGCGTGTCTTAGGTGGCAGCACCACAGATGCCACTAACCGGCGGGAGCCTGCCTTGAAGCACCAGTTGAACGTCATCATCGGCAGCACGCGGCCGGGCCGCGCCGGGCCGGTTTTCGCAAATTGGCTGGAGAGCTTTGCGCGCGAGCACGGCAAATTCGAGCCGGTGCTCACCGACATCGCGGCCTTCAACCTGCCGGTGCTGGACGAGCCGCATCATCCGAGACTGGGCAAATACGAAAACAGCCACACGAAAGCCTGGTCGAAGGCAATCGACGCCGCCGACGCATTCGTCTTCGTGGCGCCGGAATACAATTATTTCGCCGCCCCCGCGATCGTCAACGCGGTCGACTACCTGCTCAGGGAATGGCGATACAAGCCGGCCGCCATCCTCAGCTACGGCGGTGTCTCCGGCGGCCTGCGGGCGGCGCAGGCGGTCAAACCGTTGCTGACCTCCGTCGGCGTCATGCCGATCCCGGAAGGCGTGGCGCTGCCGATGTACCAGAAGCTGCTCGACGAGACCGGCGCCTTCTTGCCCAGCGAGCAGGTGCTCGGCGGGGCCAGGACCATGCTGGACGAGTTGTTCCGCTGGAGCGAAGCGCTGAAGCCGATGCGGGTCGGCTGACAACGCGAACGGCCGAGCTTGCCGATGCCGTAACTTGCTCATGCCATAAAGAGATGGAATGCTCCGGCAAATGACCGGGCCGGGGCGGTTCGATTTGCGTTTTCTGTTTGCCTTGCTGCTGATCCTCTCGACGGCCTCCGCTGCCGTGGCGGAGCGGCGCGTTGCGCTGGTCATCGCCGAGAACGACTATCGGCTGATCCGGCCGCTCGCCAATCCCGTCAATGACGGTGAGGTCATGGAGACGGTGCTGAGGAAGCTTGGTTTCGAGGTCTTCCTCGAAACCAACCGCGACCTGCGGCGCATGCGCCGGGCGCTCGACGATTTCCGCGAGGATGCCAAAGGCGCCGACGTGGCGCTGGTGTTCTTCTCCGGCCACGGCGTCGAGATCGCCGGCGAGAATCGGCTCCTGCCGGTCGATGCAGACGCGTCGTCGCTCGCTACGCTGGAAAGGACCAGCCTGCCGCTGGAGGAGATCCGCGCGACCGTCGCCGCCACCAGCAAGGTCGGACTGATCGTGCTCGACGCCTGCCGTAGCGATCCGTTCGCGGCTACGGGCGGCGAAGGCCGCGGCGCGACGGCGCTGGCAAAAGACGTCAGCGACAAGGTCCGGCCGGGCCTTGGCCGCATCGGGCGGGCAGAAAACATCCTGTTTGCCTTTTCGGCGGCGCCCGGCGAGACCGCCGCGGATGGGACGGGCCAGAATTCGCCGTTTACCGCGGCGCTGACGAAATACCTCGGCACCGAAGGTCTCGAGATCCGCTCCGTGCTGACGCTCGTGCAGCAGGAGGTCTACGACCTCTCGCGCGGTAAGCAATTGCCCTATGTCGAGAGCGGCCTGCCGCAGCTGTTCTTTGCCGCCTCGGCCAAGGAGAAATTGCCGGAGCGCGAACGCTTGTTGCTGGCCATGGCCGAGGTGACGCCCGCGATGCGCGGCGAGGTGGAAAAGATCGCCAGCGACGCCGATATGCCGCTGGCGCCGCTCTATGGCGCGTTGATCAGTTCCGATGCCGGCCATCTCTCCGCAGACAGTCTGAACACCAGGCTGCGTGAGGCAGCCGACGCCTTCGTCAAGGTGCGGAGCGAAATGCAGACGCTTGGA
Source organism: Mesorhizobium sp. LSJC280B00 (assembly GCF_000502835.1). GTDB lineage: Bacteria > Pseudomonadota > Alphaproteobacteria > Rhizobiales > Rhizobiaceae > Mesorhizobium. The sequence continues at coordinate 66,301 of NZ_AYVL01000007.1, read as the reverse complement.
TCCGACGATCTGCGGGTGGCAGCGTTGCGCCGGCAGGCCGAAGAGCAGCTTTCGCTGGGAGCGTTCGATGCCGCGCGTAAAAAGCTCGCCGAGGCAGCCGAGATCGACAATGTCTCGCGCAACGCGCTGAAGGCCAATTTCGTCAGCCGCACGCTCTCCGAAGCCGCGACGCGCTATCTGTCCGGCGGGGCCGCGCGCGCCGACCTCGACTACGCCACAGCCATCAGGGACTATGAGTCCGTGCTCGCGCTTTATGACGAAGCCGGACAGGTGGTGCTGTCGCTCGACGACGCCGACCGCTTGATTCGCACGCTGGACGAGCTCGGCAAGCTCTATACCACGGTCGGCAATATCGATGCGGCTGGCCGTGCCTTCGAGGCGCTGCAAGCCGATCTCGAGCGGCGGTCGCATCATGAAACCGATCCCAACGTGAAGCGCGACTTCGCCGTCAGCCACGTCAAGCTCGGCAACGTGCGGATGGCGCAAGGCAATCTGCCGTCAGCGCTGCAGAATTATGAGACCGCCAAGACCATTCTGCAGGGCCTGACCGAGGCAGAACCGGACAATCTGGAGTGGTTCGGCGACCTCGCCATGGCCGACGACAAGATCGGCAACGTATTGGCGACGCAAGGCGATCTGGCCGGCGCCGCAGAGGTCTACCAGGAAAGCCTGTCGATCAAGAAGCAGCTCGCCGCCGGAGAGCCCGACCGTGCCGAACTGCAGCGCGACCTGACCATCACCTACGATGAGATCGGTCACCTTGCCCATATCGCAGGCCAACTGGACAACGCACAGGCGGCCTATGAAGAGAGCCTGAAGGTGCGGCTGGCGCTGGCGGCGGACAAACCGGGAGACGCCGACCGGCAGCGTGACGTCTCGGTCAGCCACGATACGATAGGCGACCTGCTGCGCGAACGCGGCGACGCCGCCGGGGCGCTGGCGGCCTACAAGGAAGGTCTGGCGATCGTCAAACAACTGGCGAAACGCGATCCGGACGACACCGAGTTGAAGCGCGACCTGTCGGTCGGCAACGCCAAGATCGGCAATGCGCTGAACGACCAGCAGAATTGGCCGGCGGCACTTTCGGCTTATCGTGAGGCACTTTCGCAGGCCAGCGCGCTCGCCGCCGGCGACCCGAACAACACCGAATGGCAGCGCGACCTGTCCGTGTGCATCGAGAAAGTCGCCGGCGTCCTGGCGATACAGGGCGACCACAAAGGCGCGCTGAAAGCCTATCTGGACAGCTACGCGATTGCGCAGAGGCTGGCCAAGCTCGATCCCGCCAATTCCGACTGGCAGCGGGACTTGTCGATAACGCTGTCCGAAGTCGCCACGCTGCGCCTCAGGCAGCGCGACGTCAGGGGCGCCCGGCAAGCCCTTCAGGACAGCCTGGCCATTCGCGAGAAACTTTCCCGGTCCGATCCGGACAACGCCACCTGGCAGCGCGACCTGGTGGTCGCCTATATCGACTACGCCCAAGTCGCAAAGGACCCGAAGGCTGTGCTTTCCAAGGCGCTCGACATGACGCTCGAGCTCGACCGGAGCGGGCGGTTGGCACCGCGCCACAAGTTCATGATCAAGTTTTTACGTGAGCGGCTGGCCAGGATCGAAGCCAGGCGCCGGTAGCCGGCTCACGCGATGGTCATTCCGTTCCGAAATGCCTGCAAACCTTGGAAAAACCGCCTTTTGCGCCTATATCTACGACATTAGAAATGCGCGATTCGAAGCCGATTTTTCGCGCTCTGCCCACGGCATCAATCAGACAGGTTTTCATGAGCGACCAGACCGACATCGCCAACGGCGTTGAAGCCGAATACGGCGCCGATTCCATCAAGGTTTTGAAGGGCTTGGATGCCGTTCGCAAGCGGCCGGGCATGTATATCGGCGATACCGACGACGGCTCGGGCCTGCACCACATGGTCTATGAAGTCGTCGACAACGCCATCGACGAAGCACTGGCCGGCCATGCCGACCTGGTGACGGTGACGCTCAATCCGGACGGATCGGTGACGGTCATCGACAATGGCCGCGGCATTCCGACCGATATCCACACCGGCGAAGGCATTTCGGCGGCCGAAGTGATCATGACGCAGCTGCATGCCGGCGGCAAGTTCGACCAGAACTCCTACAAGGTGTCAGGCGGCCTGCACGGCGTCGGCGTGTCGGTCGTCAACGCCCTGTCGGCCTGGCTGAAACTGAAGATCCGCCGCAACGGCCATATCTACGAGATGAGTTTCACGCATGGCAATGCCGACGCGCCGCTGCGCATCACCGGCAGTTATGAACAAGACAAGGTCCCCGGCACCTATGAAGGGCGCAGCGGCAGCGAAATCACGTTTTTGCCGTCGTCCGAGACTTTCACCATGGTCGAATTCGACTACGGTACGCTGGAGCATCGGCTGCGCGAACTTGCCTTCCTGAACTCCGGCGTGCGCATCGTTTTGACCGATTCCCGCCATGCCGACATCGTGCGCCATGAATTGCACTACGATGGCGGGCTGGAAGAGTTCGTCCGATATCTCGACCGGACGAAGAAGCCGTTGCTCGACAAGCCGATCTCGATCCGCGCCGAGCGCGACGGCATCACGGTCGAAGTCGCCATGTGGTGGAACGACAGCTACCATGAGAACGTGCTGGCCTTCACCAACAACATCCCGCAACGCGACGGCGGCACGCATCTGGCAGGCTTCCGCGGTGCGCTGACGCGCCAGATAACCGGCTATGGCGACTCCTCGGGCCTGACCAAGAAGGAAAAAGTGGCGCTGATCGGCGATGATTGCCGCGAAGGGCTGACCGCGGTGCTGTCGGTCAAGGTTCCCGACCCGAAATTCTCCTCGCAGACCAAGGACAAGCTGGTGTCATCCGAGGTCCGCCCGGTGGTCGAAGGGCTTGTCAACGAAGCGCTCGGCACCTGGCTCGAGGAGCACCCGACCGAGGGCAAGGCGGTCATCGAGAAGGTCATCCAGGCCGCTGCCGCGCGCGAAGCCGCGCGCAAGGCACGCGACATCACCCGCAAGAGTTCGCTCGGCGTTACCTCGCTGCCCGGCAAGCTGGCCGATTGCCAGGAGCGCGATCCGGCGAAATCCGAGATCTTTATCGTCGAGGGCGACAGCGCCGGCGGCTCGGCCAAGGGCGGCCGTTCGCGCCAGAACCAGGCCATTCTTCCGCTGCGCGGCAAGATCCTCAATGTCGAGCGCGCCCGCTTCGACCGCATGCTCGGCTCCGACATGATCGGCACGCTGATCACCGCGCTCGGCACCTCGATCGGCAAGGACGAGTTCAACGCCGACAAGCTGCGCTACCACAAGATCATCCTGATGACCGACGCCGATGTCGACGGCGCCCACATCCGCACCTTGCTGCTGACCTTCTTCTTCCGCCAGATGCCGGAACTGATCGAACGCGGTCATCTCTACATCGCGCAGCCGCCGCTCTACAAGGTGACGCGCGGGAAGAGCTCGCAATACATCAAGGACGAAGCCGCCTTCGAGGAATTCCTGATCGGCTCCGGGCTGGAAGAAGCGTCGCTTGCGCTCAGCACAGGCGAGGTGCGGGCCGGGCAGGACCTGCGCAGTGCCATCGACGACGCCTTGGCTGTCCGCCAGCTCATCAACGGATTGCACACGCGCTATAACAGAGGCGTGGTCGAGCAGGCAGCGATTGCCGGCGCGCTCAACCCGGAGATCTTCACCGACCTCCGCCGCGCCAACGAGACGGCCGAGCGTGTTGCCCGTCGTCTCGACATTATCGCCGAGGATACCGAGCGCGGCTGGATCGGCCGCATGTCGACCTCGAACGAGGGCATTGGCGGCTATGTCTTCGAGCGAACGGTGCGCAGCGTCAAGGAGTTCGCGCATCTCGACCTGGCGCTGATCAATTCCGCCGACGCACGCCAGCTCGACCGCTATGCGCCGCGCCTGGCGGAAATCTACAGCGAGCCGCCGGTGCTGCGCCGCAAGGATGTCTCGGAAACCATTTCGGGGCCGCTGGCACTGCTCAACGCCGTGTTTGCCACCGGCCGCAAGGGCCTGACCATGCAGCGCTACAAGGGCCTTGGCGAAATGAACGCCGAGCAGCTCTGGGAAACGACGCTCGACCCGAATGTGCGCTCGCTGTTACAGGTCAAGGTTAATGACGCGACTGATGCGGACAGCTTGTTTTCACGGCTGATGGGCGACGAGGTCGAGCCAAGGCGCGAATTCATCCAGGAAAACGCGCTGTCGGTTGCCAATCTGGACATCTGAGCCGCCATCCAGATACCCAGCCAGCAGGCATGAAGTGTATTGGTGCGCCTTGGCGCACCAATACGACTGCTGCAACGCAACAAAGATCACCAGGACCGCCGGAACGGAAAGGCTTTCAAGGCATTGTAGTTGATCACAATCGCCGCAGGAGGCATCCATGGGACGTGGCATTTTGCTCTGGCTTCTCGGAGTCCCAATTCCGATCATTATTCTGATCATGCTGTTCGCACGGTAGGGAGGCTTCGATGCAGTCCACCGTAACAGCTGTCGACGTTTCCGCCCCGACGGAATCCGCTTCCACTGCTGTCAGCTGGGGGCCAATCGTCGCCGGCGCCTTTGCTGCGTCAACGCTTACCTTCATCTTGATGCTGCTCGGCTCCGGGCTTGGGCTGAGCATGGTGTCGCCATGGTCCGGCTCGGGTGCGTCAGTCACCACTTTCGCCGTTTCCACCGCCGTCTGGCTGATCGTCGTGCAGTGGCTGTCGTCGGCCCTGGGCGGCTACCTCGCCGGACGCCTGCGCACCAAATGGGTCGGCATCCACACCGATGAAGTCTTCTTCCGCGATACCGCTCACGGCTTCCTGGCCTGGGCGCTGGCGACGCTGCTCGTCGCCGGCGTGCTCGGCACGGCGCTTTCGGCCGCGATAGGTACCGGTGTCCAGGCTGCTTCGACTGTGGCATCGGGCGCGGCAATGGGCGCTTCGGCAGGTGCTGCTGCAAACGCGGGTAGCGCCTCGACTGACAACGCCACATCGTATTTCGTCGATACGCTGTTCCGCCCGGCCGATCCGGCAAGGCTCGCTGCCGCCAATCCGGAGAGCGACGCTGCGGCAACGGCGCAGGCATCGCGCATTCTAATCGCGAGTGCCACAGCAGGCGAAATATCGGCCGACGACAAGACCTATCTGTCGCGGCTGGTGGCCGCCCGCACAGGCCTGTCCGAAGCGGATGCCACCGCTCGCGTCGATACGGTAATCGCCAGAGCGCAGGACGCCAAGGTCAAGGCCCAGCAGGCGGCCGACACCGCCAGAAAGGCAGGCGCCACCTTCTCGCTGATTGGCGCGCTGTCGCTGGTCGTCGGGGCCTTCATTGCCAGCGCGGCTGCAGCACTTGGCGGCAGGCAGCGCGACGACGAGGAAGCGATTTTCCTGACCAATCGTTGATCGGTGACTAAGTGAACTCGGTCCGCTTCGGGAAGATTACGCCCGAAGGGGACCTTGCTTTGAACTGCCGCCGCGGCATTGTCGTGCGCTGCTCGCCGCCTACAGCTCAGCTTCCAGTTTGCGGCCGAGATCGACCGCATCGCGCAGCACGGCAAGGTGCGAGCGCGGCTGTACGCCGGCCGGCGCGTTGACCTCGACGCCGCTCGCCGTCAGCGACCAGTAGAGCCTGTGCGTGAAGACGCGGCCGCCCGAGCCGCGCAGCTCGACCTGGATGTTTTCCACGCCGGGACCAAAATTTTCCGTCATCCGCCCTGAAATCGGGTCGCCGGTCAGCCAGCCATTGCCCCTGTCGAAAATATTGGTCCAGCGCGTCGCGGCAAACACCGCGCCATGATGCACCGCCCGCTGCGGCTTGCCGGAATGGCTGCGCCCTTCCTGGTAGAGCATGGTCCCGCCCGCCGCCCTGTCGGCGATCGGCGGGCATGCCGAAAACAGGCGCTCGGCGATGCCGCGCCTGAGTTCGGCGAGGTTGTAGGTCACTAGAAACTCGCTGTGGGTCAGCGGACTGCCGAGCGTGACGAAATCGCTGATCTTCCACGGCAGCGGATGATCGGCGTCGCCGACGCGAAGCTGCCGGTAGAGCTCCCATTGGCTGCGCCGGAATGCGGGGAGGTCATCGAGGCTGTCGGGCCAAGCGGAGGCATCGGCGGCCAGCGTCGCCTTGTCGACGGCGTGGATCGCCTTCAGCCTCGCTTTGTCGCGAATGGCTTCCAACTTTCTAGGCCTGAAATCGGCCCACAATATCTGCAACAGATCATAGGCGATGATCGACCCGAGGCTGTGCGAGACCAGCACGATGCGGTCATAGGCATCGTCCATCATGAGACGCTTCAGCAGCTTGAGGCCACGCTCGCGGACCAGCGCCCGCTTCTCGACCGTTGCCGCTTCGGCCCGCACATAGGCGGCGACGTCGCCGAAATAAGGCAAGCCAAACTGGTCCACCGACCAGATGACGAACGACGCCAGAACCGTGACAAGCACACCGGTCGTCCAGGAGATGTAGCCTTGCCAGGTCGACGTTGCGAGCGCCAGCGCCGCGCCGAGGACGACGATGGTGGCCAAAAGCGTGACGACATAGAGTTTGAGCACATCGCGCGGAATATCGGCCGGCTTGCGCCAGAGCAGGGTCGTCACCCAGGCAGCAAGGCGGCTTCGGGTCGTGCCCTGGGTGATGTCGGCCCAGTAAAGCTCATAGAAATCGGTGCGGCGGCCATCGACATCATAGGGCGTGGTGATCCGGCGGAGTTCGTGCGAATTGGTCCGGCTGTCGGGCGTGATCCAGCTCTGGTTGATCTTCGCACCCATCGGGTCGGCCGGATCGGGGACATGGGCATAGAACGGTGCACGGGCCGGATCGTGGCTCCATACGGCCTGGACAAACTCCCTCAACGTGTCCATGGGCCGCTGCTCGCCCATGCCGTGCACGACCACTACCGCCTGGCTGCGCTTGCGTGGCGCCTTCTCTGCTGCGGTCAGATCGGCAGCCGGCGATGCAGTAGAACCAGGGTCGGGCACCAGCACCTCCACGATGACGCCGTTAGCAAGACGACGGGTCGGCATCGTAGCTTCAGAACCGGTAACAGCCAAGAAAGAGCCCGGCGCGGAGCCGGGCTGTATTCGACGATCGGCAGTGAGTTGGCAGCGACGCCGTTTCAGTGATCCATCGCTTTGACGATCTCCTCGGTCATCTTCTTGGCGTCGCCGAGCAGCATCATGGTGCCGTCCTTGTAGAACAGCGTGTTGTCGATGCCGGCATAGCCGGAGCCGAGCGAGCGCTTGACGAACAGGCAGGTGCGCGCCTTGTCGACGTCGAGGATTGGCATGCCGTAGATAGGTGAGGACTTGTCGTCACGAGCCGAGGGATTGGTGACGTCATTGGCCCCGATGACATAGGCGACGTCGGCCTGCGCGAACTCAGAGTTGACGTCCTCCAGCTCGAACACTTCGTCATAAGGCACGTTGGCTTCGGCCAAGAGCACGTTCATGTGGCCGGGCATGCGGCCGGCAACCGGGTGGATGGCGTATTTGACGTCGACGCCGTTGGCCTTGAGCTTGTCGGCCATCTCGCGCAGCGCGTGCTGCGCCTGGGCGACGGCCATGCCGTAGCCCGGCACGATGATGACCTTTTGCGCATTCATCATCAGATAGGCGGCATCCTCGGCCGAGCCCTGCTTGACCGTGCGCTCGATGCCGTCGTTGGCAATGGCTGATGTCTCGCCGCCGAAGCCGCCGAGGATGACCGAGATGAAGCTCCGGTTCATGCCTTTGCACATGATGTAAGACAGGATGGCGCCCGACGAGCCGACCAGCGCGCCGGTGATGATCAGCGCCAGATTGCCGAGCGTGAAACCGAGTGCGGCGGCGGCCCAGCCGGAATAGGAATTCAGCATCGACACGACCACCGGCATATCGGCGCCACCGATCGGGATGATGAGAAGCACACCCAGCACCAGCGAGGCGGCAACGATCAGCCAGAACACCACCTTGGACTCGGCGGTGACGAGCAGCACGATCAGCACGATCAGCGCAATGCCCAGGGCCGCGTTGATGAAGTGGCGGCCACCGATCATGATCGGCTTGCCCGACATGCGGCCGTCGAGCTTCAAAAAGGCGATGACCGAGCCGGTGAAGGTGATGGCACCTATGGCAACGCCGAGGCTCATCTCGATCAGTGCCTGGGCATGAATATCGGCGACGGTGCCGATGCCGAAGCTTTCCGGTGCATAGATGGCGGCCGCCGCCACCATGATCGCGGCAAGACCGACCAGCGAGTGGAAGGCGGCGACCAGCTGCGGCATCGAGGTCATGGCAATACGCCGTGCCGTGACCGCACCGGCCGAGCCGCCTACCAGCAGCCCGAGCACTATGAGGCCGAAGCGCCCGGCCGAAGGGGTCGCCAGCGCCAGCGTCGTGGCGATGGCGATGCCCATGCCGATCATGCCGTACATGTTGCCCTGGCGGCTGGTGGTCGGATGCGACAGGCCGCGCAATGCCAGGATGAACAGGATGCCGGAGACCAGATAGAGAAAGGAGGCGAAGTTGGCGTTCATAGCGGCCTACTTTTCCTTCTTCTTGTACATGGCCAGCATGCGCTGGGTGACGAGAAAGCCGCCGAAGATGTTGACCGATACCAGCATCAGCGCAACGAAGCCGAAGCCGGTGGCAAGCCCTGAGGCCGAGATGCCGACGGCCAGCAGCGCGCCGACGACGATGACGGAGGAAATGGCGTTGGTGACCGCCATCAGCGGCGTGTGCAGTGCCGGCGTGACGGACCACACGACGTAGTAGCCGACGAAGATCGCCAGGACAAAGATGGCGAAGCGAAAGACGAACGGATCGATGGCACCGCCGGACAGCGCGTGAGCGGCGTCACCCGCCGCCTCGGTCCCGGGCGCGGCCGCCAGGTTCTGCACCGCAAGCCGCACGGCAGCTGTCGCTTGGTCGAGCTGGTCGAGGGCTTTCTGCAGAGTCTGATCCATCACGCGATCCCTCCGGTGGTCTTGGGCTTCCTCGAAGCCGCCGTTTTCTTCGCAGCCGGCTTCGCCGAAGCCTCGGCAACCATCGTCCTGGCCGGAATGGCCGGTGGTTCGACATATTGGCCCTTTGGCGGCTCCTGCTCAGCCTTTGCGAAAGCCGGATGCACGATCTTGCCAGCATCGGTCAGCATCGTCGCCTTGACCAGTTCGTCGTCGTGGTTGATGGCAAGCGTCTTCGCCGCCTTGTCGACCAGCGTCTCGAGGAAGGCATAGAGGTTCCTGGCATAGAGAAGCGAAGCGGAGGCGGCGACGCGACCGGGAACGTTGAGATGGCCGACGATCTTTACTCCGTTGGCCGTGGTCACCACCTTGCCGGCTTCGGCGCCCTCGACATTGCCGCCGCGCTCGACCGCAAGGTCGACGATCACCGAGCCCGGCTTCATCGAGGCGACCATTGCCGCCGAGACCAGCTTCGGCGCCGGACGGCCGGGGATCAGCGCCGTGGTGATGACGATGTCCTGCTTGGCGATGTGCTCGGCAGTCAGCGCCGCCTGCTTGGCCTGGTACCCCTTCGACATTTCCTTGGCGTAGCCGCCGGCCGTCTCGGCCGCCTTGAACTCCTCGTCCTCGATGGCCAGGAATTTTGCGCCGAGCGAGGCGACCTGCTCCTTGGCGGCCGGGCGCACGTCGGTGGCGGTGACCACGGCGCCGAGGCGGCGCGCGGTGGCGATGGCCTGCAGACCGGCGACCCCGACGCCCATGACGAACGCCTTCGNCTTCGCAGCCGGCACCGTGCCCGCCGCCGTCATCATCATCGGCAACGCCCGGTCATATTCGGCAGCCGCATCAATCACCGCCTGGTAGCCGGCGAGGTTGGCCTGGCTGGATAGAACGTCCATCGATTGCGCCCGGGTGATGCGCGGCATGAACTCCATGGAGAAGGCAGTAACACCGGCCCTGGCAAGGGCTGCGACGGCAGCGTCGTTGCCGTAGGGATCCATGATCGCAATGACAGCGGCGCCGGACTTGTAGCCCTTCAGCTCGGCGTCCGTGGGGCGGCGCACCTTCAGCACCACATCGGCCCTGGCTGCATCGCCGGCCTTGCCGATCGCGGCGCCCGCCTTGGCAAACTCCTCGTCGGGAACGCGCGACGCCGTGCCGGCGCCGGTTTCCACGATTACGTCGAAACCCAGCGCTGCCAGCCGCTTCACCGTATCGGGGGAGGCCCCGACGCGCGGCTCGTTTGCGTCGAGCTCACGAGGGATGAAAACCGTCTGTCCCACCGCATGATCCTTTCGGCCGGAACCCTGTTACCGCAAGACATCGACCGACCCCGGCGGCGCCTTCGACAAAGGTTGGAGGAGTTATCGGAGAATAAAGGCGCCGATGGCCAGGATCAGCACGAATAGGATAGTCCCCGAGAAGAAGCCGCCCACAAAGAAGCCGAACGCCATGGCAAGAAGCACGGCGGCGCAAAATAGCGACCCATATTTGGCCAGCATCACAAAGCCGGCATAGGTGCGGTCGTGCTCGGCATAGTCCATCTTCGCGCCTAGTTCGACAGGACCGGTCGGCGTGTGTTCAGCCATTGGAATACCCCTTCGAAGACATCTTTCAGGCACATAGCGAAAAGCCGCGTTAAGGGCAATGGCGCTATTGCCGCATCGCCGCAGCCAACAATCTCAAGCAAAACTTGAAATCGCTGCGCGAAGCGCGGCGATACCAATCACAATGGATGGCAGGTCCGCTATTGCCTATGTCGTTAGCCGGCGAGATGCGGGAACAGACCGAGCAGGCCGACAACGATCAGATAAAGGGCGACGATATAATTGAGCAGCCGCGGCATCACCAGGATCAGCACGCCTGCAATCAGCGAGATAAGCGGGGTAAGGGCGAGCGTGGAAATGGTCATATCGGTTCCTTTGATCGGATCGCTATCGAAGCGATGCTTGGCGGATGCCGGCCATGCCGACCTACCACCAGCACCCTTGCCCAGAACGCCGAAGCGACCGGAAGGCTCCATGGGCTCGTTCAGGCGGCTTCGCGAAAATACTTGGCGGTGGGCAGGATGGTCAGCGGGGCGAGTTCGCCGGCACCGGGCGTATCGAACAACATGCGCTGCTCCATTGGCGTCGAACGGAAGAACGGAAAGCGAGCGTAGGTTTCATTCTTGATCGCCAGGACATCGGCTTGATAAAGCAGCGCGAAACAGTTGATCACGCCGGCATAGGGCCGCGCATCGCCAATCGGTCGCGCCCGATAGATGCGCTTGTAGAAAGCCGCATGGTCCTCGCGGATCATGGATATGCAATAAGGCGCGCCGAAATGGAAGCAAGCCATGCCCGCAAGGCGCAGCGTCACATACGGGATCTGCGGGTAAAGCCGTGACCATTCGGCGTCCACGGCAAAACGGCTCGGGTCGATAAAGACTTCGCCGGCCGCCAGACGCGGCATCAACAAGTCCTTGTAGACGCTGAGCGCTGGTGATGTGGCGTTATCAGCAGACACGTTATGCAGGCGCATTGTGCTGACCAGCCGCCCCTCGATGTAGATTCCGAACGTATGGCAATTGGGCAGTTCGTCAAACTCGTCATGGACCTGACGGGACGCATTCTCGGGCACCAGATCGTTCATCCGATAGGAATTGTAGCGCAGCCTGTAAATGCTTTCGAAGTCCTCGCCGCTTTCACAGCGTCGGTACTCCGTCCGGTCAAGCAGCGCATAAACATGTTGCGCGAAGCTGGACATGGTCTCGGACGCATCTTTCCCACCAGCGCCCGCCGCATGGCCGAGCGAACTCAACTGGGCACACATGAACTCTATTCCCCGCGATTACCGCCACCAGCCGACACTACGGACGGGTCATGAGATGTAAAGATGAAAATAAGTAGGAGCTCGTTTACCGCTCGTTAAGGTTAATAATTAATAAAATTATACTAAAATACGTGGTTTTTCAGCGCGAAGTCAGCGCCGCGGCGCCTTCCTTGCCGTCTGGATGTCCTTGGCGAAGGGCCAGACGGTGCTCGACATCGTCTCGATGCCGGACGCGCTGAGTGCCGACCCGAACAGAAAGCCCTGGACCAGGTCCGGCTTGACCTGCAATGCCAGGATCTTGAGCTGTTCGAAGGTCTCGACACCTTCGACGGTAACCGAAAGTCCCAGCGGCCGTGAAAGGTTGACGATGCCCTTGAGCAATTCGAGCGACCGGCTGTTCTGAGTGACATCCATCAGGAACGAGCGGTCGATCTTGATTTTGTCGAGCGGCAGTTTGTGGAGATAGCTGAGGCTCGAATACCCGGTACCGAAATCGTCGAGCGCAATGCGCACGCCGAGCCGCTTCAACTCCTCGATATATTGGCGTGTCAGCGACTTGTCGTCGAGCAGCGCCGTCTCGGTGACTTCGATCTCCAGACGTCCGGCGGAGAGACCGGATTTAGCCAGCGCGTCGCGAACCTTCTGGATGACATCACGGTTGCGGAAATCCTTGGCCGAGAGATTGACCGACACGCTGGTCTGGGCCGGCCATTTGGCGCATTCCGTGCAGGCCGCATGCAGGACGAAGGTGCTGATGTCGGAAATAATCCCCATTTCCTCCGCCAGCGGAATAAAGATACCGGGGGAAATCGGCCCGAGATCGGGATGATCCCAGCGGCACAGCGCTTCGCAACTGGCGATACGCATCGTGCTCATCGCCACGATCGGCTGATAGACCACCCGCAATTCGTTGTTTTCCACGGCGCTGCGCAGGTCCGCCTTCATCAGCTGACGGCTGCGGAAGGCAGCATCCATGGAGGCCTCGAACAGCCGCCAACCGTTCTTGCCAAGCTCCTTGGCCTTGTAGAGTGCAAGGTCGGCTTTGACGATCATGGCGTCAACGTCGGTATCCTTGACCCGCGACAGCACCGCGCCGCCGCTGGCCTGGATGCGTAATCCGTGGCCGGCGACATCGACCTCGCCCTGTAGATTGACAAAGATCTCATCAACCTGGCCGGTCAGGTGGCTTTCATCCTCGATGCGCTCGAAGAAGATCATGAACTCGTCGCCGCCGAAGCGGCTGACGGTGATGCCTGGCCCAGCGACTGCCGCCAGCCGCTCGGCAACGGCGTAGATCAATCCGTCGCCGACCGGATGGCCGAGCGTGTCGTTGACGCTCTTGAAATCATCGAGATCGAGCACCACCAGCCCGCAGAGACGCTCGGGATCCCCTGAGGCCATGGCTTCCACCACCAACTCGTGGAAGTAGGCGCGGTTGGGCAGGCCGGTGAGACTGTCGTAGCGCGCCATGAAGCGGATCTTGTCTTCCGCCTCGACCCGGGCGGTCACATCCTCGAAAGTGACGACGCCCAGTTCCTGGCTGCCTTCGCGCGCCGAAAATTCATAGTGCTGGCCGTTAGTGAGCGAGACCAGGACCTTGCGGTCGCGGCCCTCGCGCAACGCACGCGTCAGCTGGGCTTCGATGTAACGGCAATCTTTCGGCGCCAGCATGCCGCCTGCAGCGCCGCGCATCAGCAGACCGTGGATCGAGCGGCCTAGCAGCGCATCGGCCGATTTGAGCGACATCAGGTGCGCGGCTTCGGCATTGGCCACCGCCACCCGGCCGTCGGGACCAAGCATGACAAGGCCATGCGACATGGTGTTGAGCGCGCGGTTGAAACGCTGCGCGATGCGGTTCGCCTTCTTTTCCTCCGACAGGGCGGTAAACAGGACTTCGCGGACGATGTCGGCGAACCGCTTGATCGCAAACAGAAAAGGGGCCGACATCAGACCGAGGATGATGTGGTAGATATCGCCGCGCAGGATAAAGCCAAGCGATATGGGCCATGTGGTGGTTATGATAAATATCATGACCATGCGCGGCGACCCATAATTGCGGCCGGCAATCGACGTGACCGATGCCAGAGTGACGCAGACAGAGGCTATTTCGGCATAGTTGTCGTGGCTGTCATTTGCCAGATAGATACTGACGAAACAGAACGCGCCAAGCATGAAACCATGCATCGAACCGAAAATTATGTAATCGTTTTCGCGATCATGGGCTTCTTCCCACGTCGTCGGGGAAGGAAGTCGCCCGTATTTTCGGATGTTGCGAAGGCGCAGAGTACCGACAATGATGAGCCCAGCGGCAACTAGAAGATACGCCAAGTCCATGGTCTTCCAATAGACCAGAATGACGAGGAGTGTCTGCGCAACAAGGCCGATCGACAGCGTGAACCCGTCGCGAAACAGCGTTTCCACGAACGGAATGTAAACGTCGACCGGAATCTCGTTTTTTCGTCTCAGATTCACGCCTGGATCCCAACCCTAGGGAACCCAGCAGTGTCACATTGGCCTTAAGAAAGGTTTAGAGCAGCGGTTCGGGCTCTATTGGCATTCATTGGTGACGAAGCGGAAGCAGGGAAACTACAGTTCAGGTAAACAAGGCGTATCACAGCGCTGAATTATTCGGCGGCTTGAAGTTGCGGCCGCAGTGGCGCCGTCGAGAGGCGGTCGAGCAGACGCTGGCGTTCGCCGGCGGCTTTTTCGGCACTGGCCTGCTTGACGTGGCCAAAGCCGCGGATGAGCGCCGGCACCGAGACAAGCGCGGCGGCGGCCTCGATCTTGCCCGGCGCCAGCGCGCCGGCGACAAGCTCCAGGTCGGCTTCATAGAGGGCAAGAAGCTGCCGCTCCATACGCCTCTCGGCGCTGTAGCCGAACAGGTCGAAAGCGGTACCGCGCAGCCCCTTCATCGCCGCCAGCAGGCAGAACCCGTTCATCATCCACGGGCCAAAGCTCGACTTCCTCGGCTTCCCGTCACTGCCGCGCCTGCCCATGATCGGCGGTGCGAGATGGAATTCAAGCTTGCCGTAGCTCTGGAACTGCTTTGCGAGCTCTGCGGCAAAGGAGCCGTCCGTATAAAGCCGCGCCACCTCGTATTCGTCCTTGATCGCCATCAGCTTGAACAGGTTCTTTGCGGCAGCCTCGGTCACCACGGTCGAACCGGGCACAGCATTGGTTTCGGCCTTGCGCAGCGCCGCCAGTCTGTCGGCATAGCGCTTGCCATAGGCGGCGTTCTGATAGACGGTCAGGAAGGCGACGCGGCGAGTAATTATATCGTCCAGCGTCTCGGCAATGGCGGCATGCTGCGTGGCCTTGCCCGGCTGGGCAAGAAGGCTGCGCACGAAATCCGGCTGGTGGGCGGCGCGGCGGCCCCAGCGAAATGCCGCGATATTCATCGCTATCGCCTCGCCGTTGAGCTCGATCGCCTTCTCGACCGCCTCCGCCGACAGCGGCAAGCCGCCGTGCTGGAAGGCGAAGCCGAGCATGAACATGTTGGCGCCAAGCGAGCTGCCGAACAGCGCGGTGGCGGTGCGGGTGGCGTCGAAGAAATGCGTCCTGTCGTCGCCCGCGGCCGTTCTTATCGCTTTCTTCAGCCGCTCGATGGGCAGCGAGAAATCGGCCGAACGGGCGAACTCGCCCGGCATGATCTCGGCAGTGTTGGCGAGGAAGATGGTATGGCCTTCGCGCACCGCGGCCAACACCTTCTTGGCACCCGAAACGACGAGATCGCAGCCGAGCACGAGATCGGCCTTGCCGGCCGATACCCGAATGGCGTGGATGTCATCCGGCGTGCGGGCGATGCGGACATGGGTGAACACCGAGCCGCCCTTCTGGGCGAGGCCGGCCATGTCGATCATGCCGCAGCCCTTGCCTTCCAGGTGCGCGGCCATGCCGAGCACCGCGCCTATTGTGACGACGCCGGTGCCGCCGACACCGTCGATGATCGCCGCCCAGCCTTGTTCACCGAGCGTAAATTGCGCCGGCGCCGGCACCCCCGCGAGCGGGTCGGCCGCGCCGGCTATGCCTTCGGCTTTCCTGATTTTGGCGCCGTGAACGGTGACGAAGGAGGGGCAGAAACCGTTAACGCAAGAGAAGTCCTTGTTGCAGCTCGACTGGTCGATCTTGCGCTTGCGGCCGAATTCGGTCTCGACCGGCTGGATCGAGACGCAATTCGACTGCACGCCGCAATCGCCGCAGCCTTCGCAGACCAGCTCGTTGATGAAGATACGCTTGTCGGGATCGGGGAAGGTGCCACGCTTGCGGCGGCGACGCTTCTCGGCGGCGCAGGTCTGGTCGTAGAGCAGCACCGAGACGCCTTTGACCGAACGCAACTCGCGCTGGACGAGATCGAGGTCGTCGCGGTGATGGATGGTGGCGCCGGCGGGAAATTCCACCTTGCCGGTATATTTGTCCGGCTCGTCGGTGACGATGGCGATGCGCTCCACGCCCTCGGCGCGCACCTGCCTTGCGATCATGTCCACCGTCAGGCCGCCCTCGTGCGGCTGCCCGCCGGTCATCGCGACGGCGTCATTGTAGAGGATCTTGTAGGTGATGTTGGCGTCGGTCGACAGCGCGAAGCGGATCGCCAGCACACCCGAGTGGTTGTAAGTGCCATCGCCCAGATTCTGGAAGATGTGCTCGCGCTTCGAGAACGGCGCCTGGCCGACCCACTGCGCGCCCTCGCCGCCCATGGCGGTGAAGCCGACGGTGTTACGGTCCATCCACAGCGCCATGAAATGACAGCCGATTCCGGCGGCGGCGAGCGAGCCGTCCGGCACCTTGGTCGAGGAATTGTGTGGGCAGCCGGAGCAGAAGAAGGGCGTGCGCGAGGCGATGTCTGACGTGTCGGCCAGCATCGCCTGGAACTGGCGCAACTTCGCCACCCGCGCGGCGATTTCTTCCGACGGGCCGATCGTTCGCAAAATCCTCTCGCCGAGCGCGATGGCAATATCGTTGGGGTCGAGCGCGCCCTTGGCCGGGAACAGCCAGTCGCCGCGCTCGTCCTTCTTGCCGACGATGACCGGCTGCGTCGCGGTGCCGTAAAGGTTCTCGCGCAGTTGCACCTCGATCAGCGAGCGTTTCTCCTCGACGACGACGATGGTATCGAGGCCGCGAGCAAAGTCGGCGATGTGTTGCAGGTCGAGCGGCCACGGGCAGCCGACCTTGAACAGCCTGATACCGATACGACTGGCGGCCGCTTCGTCGACGCCGATATCCTCCAGCGCCTGGCGAACATCGAGATAACTCTTGCCGATGGTGACGATGCCAAGCTTGGCGCTGGTGCCGCCCGAATAGACGATCCGATTCAGCCCATTGGCGTGGATGAACGCTGAAGCGGCGGCGCGCTTGTATTCATGCAACCGCTCCTCCTGGCCGAGCATGTCGATCTCGTTACGGATGTTGAGGCCGCCGGGCGGCATGTCGAAGTCCGGGATGACGATATCTAGCCGGTCGAGCGCGGCATCGACCGAGGCTGTCGATTCGATGTTGTCCTTGACGCATTTGATCGCCGCCCAGGTGCCGGCAAAACGCGACATGGCAAAGCCGTAGAGGCCGTAGTCGATGATCTCCTGGACGCCGGCCGGATTAAGGATCGGCACCATGGTGTCGACGAACAGGAACTCGGTGGCATGCGCGTTGGTCGAGGATTCGGCCATGTGGTCGTCACCCATCAGAGCCAGCACGCCGCCATGTTTCGACGACCCGGCGAGATTGGCGTGGCGGAACACGTCGCCGGAGCGGTCGACGCCCGGACCCTTGCCGTACCAGACCGAAAAAACGCCGTCATGGGTACCCTCGCCCAGCAATTCGGCCTGCTGCGAGCCCCAGCAGGCGGTGGCGGCGAGCTCCTCGTTGAGACCGGGCTGGAAGACGATGTCCGACTGCGCGAGCTGGTTCCTGGCCTTCCACAGCTGCATGTCGAGGCCGCCGAGCGGCGAGCCGCGATAGCCGGAGACGAAACCGGCGGTGTTCAGGCCAGCCCGGCGGTCGCGCTCGCGCTGCATCAGAAGCATGCGGATGACTGCCTGGGCACCCGACAGGAAGATGCGCTCCTTTGCCAGGTCGAACTTGTCGTCGAGCGCGACATTGTGCAGCGTCATCAGGCATTTCCTGTGCGGAGGCCGCGCCTGGAGGTGCGCGGCCAACGTCGGAGTCGAGTGCCCACAGTCTTTCTTCCCTTGCCGGGGAGGTCAAACAAAATCGAAGGTGCCAGGCGGTCCGCAACAAACGATCCGTGCGCGGCCGTGTGGCGCCACGAAACGCCTGTCGGGGAGGATGGCCGAGCATGAAAAATTCCGGCGGCGATCGGTGCCGCTGGTGATGCATCATGCAGCCTTTGGGCAACTGGGCTTCGGTTCACCGGGCAGCTTGCCGTCGACATGGCCGGCCAAGTCCTTGTTGAGCTCGTAGACTGGCCCGACCACCAGAGGCCGGTCGGGCAGGACCGACTGGTCGAGCGAGGACGTCAGAGTGGTCGCGAAACTCTGCAGCAACTTGCCGCTGGAATCCTCGATGCGGATCGACACCGCATAGGGCTTGTTCTTGACAACGCAGGTAAGCGGCGGGCTGGTGAGCGTCACATGCGGCAGCTTCGGCCATATTTTCTGGGTGACGATGATCGGATCACCACCGGCCGGGTTCTGGAAGGAGACCACAGCGACCTGCCCCTCACCCACCGGCCGCAGCGGATTGAGGGTGATGACATAGGTGGCGATACCCAGCCGGTAGTTGAACTCGAACAGCTTCCCGGAAATGGCGAACAGCTGGTCCTTGCCGGAATCACGGCAGGCGCCGAGCGCGGCCGCCGCGAACAACGCCGCGACGACAATCATCGCGCGTGAGAATCTTCTAGACATTGGTGACCTCCCTGGCCGCGGTCCGGCGGCGATAGTGTCGGTTTGCCTTCTGGCGGTTGCCGCACACCGCCATGTCGCACCAGAGGCGGCTGGAATTGCGGCTTTTGTCGACAAACAGCCAGCTGCAGTTCGGACATATCCGCAGCCTGGCGATGGTGTCGCTACGCAGCAGCGACAGCGCCGAGACCGCGAGCGCCGCCTCGAAGGCGATCGGCGTTGCCGGATCACCGAACGGTTTTCCAGGCGTGCCGATTTCGGTGTGGCCATGGGCGAGGCCATCGGCGCAGGCTTCCAGGAATTCAGGCATATCGGCGGTGTCGATCGCACCTTTCGATACCGCGCCGCGAAACAGCCGATCGGTCGTCTCGCGAATCGACAGCACCACCGGTGCGATCTTTTCAGGCGCCGGCGCTACGAGCCGCCTGCCGCCGAGCTCGGCGGCGCGAAAGGCACTCGCCGCTTCGGCAAAGCGGGCGATCTCGGCCGGATCGTCGAAACGGTCGAAAGTTTTCTCCGGATCGTTCCGCAAAACGACGGTGTTCGCCGTATCGAGCGCCAGCATGCCACCGGTAAAGCGGTGCGGAGTCCAGGATACTGTCATATGGCGAATCTAACTGATAACTCGCGTTTGACAAGTTAGATTCCGGGTGCAACGCTCGTCACTGAGGCGATCGCCGTACTGAGAATATCGTTCGTCCCAAACCTCTGCCCCGATTGCGGGGCATGCATAGAGGGTCTTGCATGCTCTATTTCTTCCAGCAGGTTCTGAACGGGCTGCATTCGGGCGCGCTCTACGCATTGCTTGCCTTCGGCTACGTGCTGACCAACGGCATCCTGCACCGTACCAATCTTGCCTATGGCGCGCTGTTCGCCTTTTGCGGGCATACGATGATCCTCACCGCGGCGTTCGGCTATCAGGCGCTGTGGCTGACGCTGTTTGCATCGGTCGCGCTCGGCGTAGCTGCGGCATTCCTTTATGCGGCGCTGCTCAGCCATGTCCTGTCGCGAAGTATCTTCGAACCGCTGGCCGACCGCTCGCCCAACGCCATCGTGGTGACGACGCTCGGCATATTGCTGGTCTTGTCGGAAGCCAGCCGCATCGCCGCCGATACCCATGACCTATGGTTGCCGCCAATGCTGGCCCAGACCATCGTCTTCGCGCAGAATGCCAGCTTCAAGGCGACGTTGACGCTGATCCAATTGCTCGATTGCGCCGCCGTACTGGCGGCCATAGCGCTGGCTGCTTGGGGCTTCGCATATTCGAGCTTCGGCCGGAGCTGGCGCGCCGTATCCGACGATCCCAAGGCGGCTGCGATGTGCGGCGTCGATGTCCGTGCGGTGTTTCGGCGTGCGGTGCTTTTCGGCGGCCTTTGCGCGGCACTGGCTGGCGTGCTCGCCGCCTTCTACTACGGCAACATCAGCTTCGGCACAGGGTTGGTCTACGGGTTGAAAATCCTGTTCGTGACCGCAGTGGGCGGCTATCTTTCGCCTTTGCGGGCGGCACTGGGCGCCGCCGCTTTCGGCATGGCCGAATCGCTATGGGCCGGCTATTTTCCGCTCGAATGGCGGGACGGCTGGATGTACCTGTTCCTCGTCGCCATGCTTGTGCTGATCGGCGCCGGCCGCGACCAACAGAAGATCGCCTGAGCCGCACCCGACTTTGCTTGGGTGAAAGCGCCGCATGTCCTTGGACATGCAAAGGATGCGGCAGCATTTTGCCGCCCGTCATCTCACAACTGTGTTTATGCGGGCTGTCCCGTGTTGACCCGCCGGACCACGCACTGCATACCGTTGGTCCACAGCGACGCGACGGACAGGGAACCGCCGCGCTCTGACACAAGGGAGGAATGCATGGCAGGGCTTCTCGCTCTTTCCAGAACCATTGACCGTTTGAACGAATTCATCGGCAAATGGGTTTCGTGGCTGATCCTGCTGGCGATCCTGGTAAGCGCCGCCAACGCCGTCATCCGCAAGGTGTTCGACATGTCCTCGAACGCCTGGCTGGAATTGCAATGGTATCTGTTCGGCGCCGCCTTCATGCTGGCCGCCGCCTACACGCTGAAGCAGAACGACCATATCCGCATCGATATCGTCTACGGCATGTTCTCGCGCCGCGTGCAGCACTGGATCGACCTTTTCGGTCACGTCTTCTTCCTGATGCCGTTCGTGACGTTGATGGTGGTCTATTTCGTTCCCTATGTGTCGCTGTCGTATCGCAGCGGGGAGATGTCGAACAATTCCGGCGGGCTGATCATCTGGCCGGCGAAGGCGATCCTGCTGGTCGGCTTTTTTCTGCTCGCGCTGCAGGGCATTTCCGAAATCATCAAGAAAATCGCCATCATGCGCGGTCAGATGGACGATCCCACTCCGTTCATATCGGTGCATGAGCAGGCCGAACTCGAAGCCAAGGCGCTCGTCGAAGAGGTGCGCTCGTGATCGAGTTCATCGCCCAGAACATGGCGCCGATCATGTTCGCCTCGCTGGTCGTCTTCCTGCTGATCGGCTACCCCGTCGCCTTCTCGCTCGCCGCCAACGGCCTGATGTTCTTCTTCATCGGCGTGCTTCTGTCGCCCTATTCGGGCGGCTCGATCAATCTCGCCTGGCCGTTGCTGCACGCGTTGCCGGATAATTTCTATGGCAGCCGGGTGATGTCGAACGATACGCTGCTGGCGATCCCGTTCTTCACCTTCATGGGCATCGTGCTCGAACGATCCGGCATGGCCGAAGACCTGCTCGACACGATCGGCCAGTTGTTCGGACCTGTCCGTGGTGGCCTCGCCTATGCCGTGATTTTCGTCGGCGCGCTGCTCGCCGCGACGACCGGCGTGGTGGCGGCCTCCGTCATTGCCATGGGTCTGATTTCGCTGCCGATCATGCTGCGCTACGGCTACGACCGGCGGCTGGCATCCGGCGTCATTGCCGCGTCCGGGACGCTCGCCCAGATCATCCCGCCGTCACTGGTGCTGATCGTCCTGGCCGACCAGCTCGGCCGCTCGGTCGGCGATATGTATAAGGGAGCGCTGATCCCCGGGCTCATTTTGACCGGCATCTACATGCTCTACATCCTGCTCATGTCGATCTTCCGGCCGAAGTCGATGCCGGCCCTGCCGCTGGAGGCCCGCACGCTCGGCCACGGCGCGCTGTCGCTGCTGGCGGCGCTGCTGGCGGCGGTGGTGGTTTCCTATGCGGCGTATCGCTACCTTGCGCCGAACCATGGCGGCAACGCCGATATCCTCGGCGCCACCATCGGCGTCATCTTCATCTATGTCGTCGCGATCGTCGACCAGGGCCTGAAGATCAACCTGATGTCCAGACTGGCACAGCAGGTGATCATCGTGCTGATCCCGCCGCTGGCGCTGATCTTCCTGGTGCTGGGCACGATCTTCCTTGGCATCGCCACGCCGACGGAAGGCGGCGCCATGGGCGCCGTCGGCGCGCTGGCAATGGCGGCGATGAAGGGGCGGCTGTCGCTCGACGTGGTCAAGCAGGCGCTGGCGTCGACGACCAGGCTGTCGTCCTTCGTTCTGTTCATCCTGATCGGCGCGCGGGTGTTCTCGCTGACCTTCTACGGCGTCAATGGCCACATCTGGGTCGAGCACCTGTTGACGTCGCTGCCGGGCGGTGAAGTCGGTTTCCTGATTGGCGTCAACATCCTCGTCTTCGTGCTCGCCTTCTTCCTCGACTTTTTCGAGCTTGCCTTCATCATCGTGCCGCTTTTGGCGCCAGCGGCTGACAAACTCGGCATCGACCTGATCTGGTTTGGCGTGCTTTTGGGCGTCAACATGCAGACCTCCTTCATGCATCCGCCCTTCGGCTTCGCGCTGTTTTATCTGCGCTCGGTCGCCGCGCGCGTGCCCTATCTCGACCGACTCACCGGCAAGCAGATCGCGCCGGTCACCACAGGGCAGATCTATTGGGGCGCAGTGCCCTTCGTCTGCATCCAGGTGATCATGATCGGCCTGACCATCGCCTTCCCGCAGATGGTGATGCACTACAAAGGCACTGTCGTCGATCCTGGCACCATCAACTACCAGGTGCCGGAAACGCCTGGCATCGGCTTGTCGCCGCTTGGCACGCCGCCAGCCAACGGCGGCACTGCCCCGGCCTCACCTTCCACACCGGATTTGTCGCAGCCGCCGAGCTTCGACGAAAAGCCGCCCGCGAAACCGGCGGCGCCGGCAATTGATCTGTCGCAACCACCGAGTTTCAACTGAGGAAGGCCCGGCAGCCATGAAGGCGGTTCGGTTGGAGCGAATGGGCAGCCTCGCCGTGTGCGAGGTCGAGAAACCGACCGCCGGGCCGAACGATCTGCTGGTGCGCATCGAGGCGTGCGGCGTCTGCGGCACCGACAGGCATCTTTTCCATGGTGAATTCCCGTGCACGCCGCCGGTGACGCTCGGGCATGAATTCTCCGGCATCGTCGAGGCGGTCGGACCTGCCGTATCCGGCTTTTCGGTCGGCGACCGCGTCACCGGCGATCCCAACATTGCCTGTGGCCGATGCGAGCATTGTCAGGCCGGCCGGGTCAATCTCTGCGGCAATCTACGCGCCATCGGCATCCATCGCGATGGCGGCTTTGCCGAATATCTTGTCCTGCCGCAGAAACAGGCCTTCGTCTTGCCAGGCGATCTGAAGCCTACGCATGGTGCTTTCTGCGAGCCGCTCGGCTGCTGCCTGCATGGCGTGGACCTTGCCGCGATCAAACCAGGCTCGTCGGTCGCGGTGCTCGGCGGCGGCGTGATCGGCCTGCTCACCGTTCAGCTGGCAAAGCTCGCCGGTGCGACGACCATTATCTTGTCGACCCGTCAGGCCTCGCGGCGGGCTCTTGCCGAGCAATTTGGCGCAACGGCGACGCTCGATCCCAGCGCCTTCGATGTCACCGATGCGATCGTCGGCCGGTCGGGTTTGATGCCGGGCGGCGTCGACGTGGTGTTCGAATGCGCCGGCGTGAAAGACACTGTTGAGCAGGCGATGCGGCTGGCCAAAGCGGGCGGCACCGTCGTCGTCGTCGGCGTGATGCCGCAAGGCATGAAAGTGGCGTTCGAACCGTTCGATCTGCTGTTCCGTGAGTTGAAGGTCCTGGGTTCCTTCCTCAACCCCTTTACCCATCGCCGGGCCGCCGATCTTATCGCCTCGGGGGCGATCGAAGTAGATCGGCTGATATCACGACAAGTCAGCCTCGACGAGGCGGTGGCGATCATTGCCAACCCGCCGGCGCCAGGTGAGGTCAAAGTCCTGGCAGTGCCTCAGAGCTGATCCATCGGGCCAGTTGCCACCGGCAGGCTTCGCGGTTCTGCGTCGCATCGATGGCTTCATCCTCAATCTGATAAAGCCGGGCTGATGAAGCCGGGGAAAGGCGACCCCGCCACCTATGCCGACGCCGGCTTACAACCGGGTGAGGTCCAGCAACTGATGCGTGGCCGCATCAAGTCGACAGTGTTCTATTGCCATGCTCCGGGCGGGAATACCGGTGGAAGTCAGTGCGTCCGAGGCTGACAGGAAGGAACACGGGGCGTGCTCAGGGTCCTTTGACAAGAACCACGTCTTCCTGGAGCGGAATGCATTCAAATAAAACCGGGCATCCGCTTTGTTTTAGCCCATTTCTGCGACGCCGAGTGGAGCCACTCGGCGTCGCAGAATGTTCTAGAGCTTGGCATTGCGCTGCTGGACCATCATGAAGGTGTCATAGTTGTACTCGGCCACCTGCGCCCAGAGATAATGCTCCTTGCGGAACGCCTTGATCGAATCCCAGATCTTCTTGAACGGCGCGTTCGAGGCTTCCATCTCGGCATAGACTTCGTTGGCCTTTTCGAAACAGGCGGCCATGATCTCCTGGCTGAACGGGCTCAACTTGGCACCGCCGGCAACCAGCCGCTTAACCGCCGCCGGATTGAGATAGTCGTATTTCTGCAGCATGTTGGCGTCGGCCGCTTGAGCGGCAGTATGCACCAGCGACTTGTAAGCCGGCGAAAGTTCGTCGTACTTCGCCTTGTTGAACATCAGATGGACAGTCGGTCCACCTTCCCACCAGCCGGGATAGTAGTAATAGGGCGCAACCTTGTAGAAGCCGAGCTTCTCGTCGTCATAGGGGCCGACCCATTCGGCGGCATCGATCGTGCCTTTTTCCAGCGCCGGATAAATGTCGCCACCGGCGATCTGCTGAGGAACCACGCCGAGCCTTTGCACCACTTTGCCGGCAAAACCACCGATACGCATCTTGAGGCCGGAAAGGTCGGCGACCGTTTTGATCTCCTTGCGGAACCAGCCGCCCATCTGCACGCCGGTATTGCCGCCCGGCAGCCCAAACAGACCCTGCGTCGCCAGGAACTCGTTGAACAGATCGATGCCGCCGCCATGATAGTGCCAGGCGTTTATGCCGCGCGCGTTGAGCGAAAACGGAACCGCCGCTCCCAGCGCCCAGGTCGGGTCCTTGCCCCAGTAATAGTATGCCACGGTGTGGCAGGCCTCGACGGTGCCGGCAGTGGTGGCATCGGCGGCCTGCAGGCCGGGAACGAGTTCGCCGGCGGCGAAGACCTGGACCTGGAAGTTGCCGTCGGTCGCCTCCGACAGCATCTTGGAAAACACTTCGGCGCCGCCATAGATCGTATCGAGCGACTTCGGGAAGGACGACGCCAGCCGCCAGGTCACTTTCGGATTGGACTGGGCGATGGCCGGCGCGGCAAGTGTCGCGGCAGCGGCCGCGGCGCCAACGCCGGCGGTGCCGGCCTTGCGGATGAACGAACGACGATCCATGAAGTTCCTCCCTTTTGGATCCACTGACCGACATTCGGGACACTTCGGCGCCCGGATCGGCTTCGAGCCGACAATACACAGGCAAGGAGTCGAGTCCAGCACGGCAGCCCGGTTTGAGCGGCGCATTTCGGGGAAATTCACGGCGTTGGGGCAGATCTTGCAACTATAGTCTAAGGTCGATTAACTGGCCTACGCGACACGCCGAAACTTGCCATGGAAATGCGCCTTCGGATCGCCTATTTTGCAGGCAGATAATTCGTTGCACCCGATGGGATCCGGACCAAATGCACCAGCCGCTCGTCGCCGTATCGACCGATGTCCGCCAGTTCGACAATTACACCTGGCATGCCGCGCCACAGCAATATCTCGAAGCGGCGCTTTCGGGTGCAGGCGTGTTCCCGCTGCTGGTACCGTCCTTCGGCGACCGGCTCGACTTCGACGAACTGCTTTCCGCCGTCGACGGCGTCATGGTCACCGGTTCCAAATCGAACGTTCATCCCTCGCTCTATGGCGGTGACGCCAGCGAAGCCAATGGTCCTTACGACTCCGCCCGCGACGCGACGACGTTGCCGCTGATCCGCCGGGCGGTGGAGCGCGGGGTGCCATTGCTCGCCATCTGCCGCGGCATCCAGGAGATGAATGTGGCGCTGGGTGGCACGCTGGCCACCGAAATCCAGGAACGCGCCGGTTCGCTCGATCATCGTGCGCCGGCAAGCGACAATCAGGACGAACGCTTCGCCATCCGCCAGAGCGTGGCGATAAAACCCGGCAGCTGCTTGGCCGGGGTCTTCGGCGCCGGCGACATCATGGTCAATTCGGTGCATCGCCAGGCCATCGGCCGACTTGGCCCAAAGCTGCAGGTCGAAGCGGTCGCCGCCGACGGCACCGTCGAGGCGGTTTCGGTGCGCGATGCACGGGCTTTCGCCGTCGGCGTCCAGTGGCATCCCGAATACTGGGTCAAATCGGACAGTATCTCGGTAAAGA
Source organism: Mesorhizobium sp. LSJC280B00 (assembly GCF_000502835.1). GTDB lineage: Bacteria > Pseudomonadota > Alphaproteobacteria > Rhizobiales > Rhizobiaceae > Mesorhizobium. Next base: position 39,947 of record NZ_AYVL01000007.1, on the reverse strand, counting down.
TATTTCGCGCCTTCGGCGATGCTGTACGTCTGCATCAGGCGGCGAAATCGGGTGCGCGCGCAGCCGCGGAATAGTCCTGCCGCGCTCGCTAGTTGCCGGCCGACGCCAGCGTCAGCAGCGGCAGCGCCGGCGCGTAGGATTCGTAACCATCGCCGTCGGCGACTGAGAACATGACGATCGGATCGGTGCCGTTGGCGCTGAGGGTGACCGTGCCGTCATCCTGCTCTCGCCAGAACTTCGCCTGCTCCACGCCGGGCAACACCCGGCGGCAATTTGCTGCGACCGTCAACAGCGACAGGCCTTGCGAAATCTCGGCGCCGCGGCTGACCGCACAAGACCCCTCGTCGCCATGGGCTACCAGCCTGTAGTTGCCGGATGAAGGCGGTGACTCACTGGCCGCACGGCTTTCACCGCTACCGGCGTAAAACAGTTGGGCGCTGCCGAACAGTACAGCGACAGCCATCAATGCAGGAAGCGTCTTCATCCTGGTTCTCCGCGCATTTCAAGCGCGCCGGTTCGAAGAGATCAGGGAGGCGCGCTTCCTCTTGCTGTCATGTCCTGTCAGGCGGACAGACACTGCGAAGGGACCAGAATGATTCCGAAGGGTTAAGCTGAAGTTAATAGATATGGCAGCCCGCTTACGGCCTTGCCTTGACATTTGCCGTCTCCGGCACCGGCGTCAGCGCCTTGCGCTGCGAAAACCACGAGACCAGATTTTCGACGCACAGGTCCGCCATGGCGCGGCGGGTGTGCTGCGAGGCCGAGCCGACATGTGGCAAAAGCGAGGTGTTGGGCGCGGCAAGCAACGCCGCTGGCACATTCGGCTCGTCGGCAAAGACGTCTAGCCCGGCAGCGGCGATGCTGCCGCTGGCAAGTGCGGCGGCAAGGGCTGGTTCGTCGACCGTGCTGCCCCGGCCGATGTTGACAAAGACGCCGTTCCGCCCAAGAGCCGAGAGAATTTCGGCATTGACGGCCTTTTCCGTCGAAGCCCCGCCGGGCGCCACCGAGATCAGTGTGTCGACCGCCTCGGCGAGACCTTTCAGCGTCGGGTGATAGTCATAGGACAGGCCTTCGACGCGGCGCCGGTTGTGATAGGCAATGGGCAGCCCAAAAGCGTCGAGCCGGCGGGCAATGGCGAGGCCGATGCGGCCCATGCCAAAGATACCGACTTGGCGCCCGCGCAAGGTCAGCCGGCTCAGCGGATAGTTGCCGTTGCGCAGCCAGCTTCCGTCGCGTAGCCAGGCCTCGGCGCGCGGCAGTTCGCGGATGGTATTGATCAACAGGCCGAGCGCCGTATCGGCGACCTCTTCGGTCAGCACATCCGGTGTGTTGGTGACCATGATGCCGCGCCGTGCGGCGTGGCGGACATCGACCGAATCATAGCCGACGCCGAAATTGGCGATAATCTCGAGCTTTGGCAGCGCGTCCATCAACGCGGCGCTTATGCCGCCAAAGGCGGCTATGCCGCGCACCGTAAGGCGCATCTCGTCGGTGACCAGCGACGGATCGGCGCGTTCGATCCGGACGCGGCTGAACACCCCGTCGATGCGGCCGACCGCATGATCGTTGAACTGGCCCGGCACCAGAATGGCGACAGCTTGCTGTTTGGTTTTTGTCATGCACGTTCCACCGGTTTGCCGGTCGACTGGCGCACATGCAGTTCCGGCTTGATCAGTTCCTGCGACGGCCGCACCGTCTGTCCGTTGAGTTTGTCGAGCAGCGCGCTGGCGGCGCGGCGGCCAACCTCGCGCTGGCCGTTCCACACGGTAGTCAGCGCCGGCGTGGCGATCGCCGCCTCCTCGAGGTCGTCATAGCCGGTAACAGAGATGTCGATGCCCGGCACCAGCCCGGCGCGCGCAATGCCGTTCATCAGGCCGATGGCGACGAGGTCGTTCCAGCAGCAGGCCGCGGTCGGCCTGTCCTTCAGCGCCAGGAACTGCCCGGCGGCCTCGAAGCCGGCCTGCTTGGTGCGTGGGCCGGCGATGCGCCAGGACGGCCTGACCTCAAGCCCTGCCGCCTCCATGGCGTTGACATATCCCTGATAGCGGTCGCGGCCGGTCGAGGTCTGGTCGGTACCGCCGATCATTGCGATGCGCTTGTGGCCAAGCGAGATCAGATGATTGGTAGCAAGCCCGGTGCCATAGGCATCGTCGCCGCGAAACACCGGCACGTCGGCACCTTCGACGGTGCGTGCAATCAGCACTGCCGGGAGACCGTTCTCCTCGGCCATGATTATGTCTTCGGGCGGTGTGCCGATGGCCGGCGACATGATGACGCCGTCAGCGCCGAGCTGCAGAAGCGTGTCGATGAAGGTGCGTTGTTTCTCGAGTTGGTCGTAGTGGTTCGACAGGATGAAGGTTTGCCGGCTGCGGTCGAGTTCGCTCTCGATCGAACGCAATATCTCGGCAAAGAACGGGTTCATGATGTCGTGGACGACGACGCCGACTATGCCTGAGCGCGAGGTGCGCAGGCTGGCGGCGCGGCGGTTGTAGATATAGCCGATGGCGCGGGCATGTTCCTTGATGCGGTCGCGGGTGCCGCCGGCGACCAGCGGGCTGTCGCGCAAGGCCAGCGAGACCGTGGCCGTGGACACGCCGAGCGCATCCGCGATGGTGGAAAGCTTGATCTTCTGTGCCAGCGCCCTGCGCTCCCGAAGCAATTTAAACTGTTTAAAGGCCGGCTCTTATGCCATCGATCCCGCGCAAATCAAAGTTTTTTTGCCAGCGCTTCCGCCTCCGCGTCCAGCGTCGCGCGGTTGCGCACACGAAGCCGGTGCTCGCGGTGGACGATGTAGAGGCCGCTGGCGACGATGACTGTCGCACCGGCCAGCGTCCAGCGGTCGGGAAACTGGTTGAAGACGATCAGGCCGGAGATGATCATCCAGATCATCTGCGAATAGGGATAGGGGGCCAGGGCCGTGGTGGTGGCAAGGCGATAGGCCTGCACAAGAAGCCAATGGCCGATGGCGCCGAAGACGCCCAGCATCAGCAATATGAACCAGTGCCAGCCATCCTGCGGCAACGAAAGCGAAAACGGCAGTGTCGGCAGCAGCAGCACGGCCGGCGCCAGTGCCGAAAACAGGATGAGGCTTTCCGAGGTTTCCGTCGCCGACATGCGGCGCGTCATGATGACGTAGAAACTGTTCGATAGCATCGAGCCGAGCGCAAAGAGATGGCCGACGCCAAAAACCCCGATGCCCGGCCGGGTGATGATGAGGACGCCGACAAAGCCGCTCATGATCGCCAGCCAACGCCGCCAGCCGGCCCATTCCCCTAGCAACGGACCGGCAAGCGCGGTGATCACCATCGGGCCGAAGAAGTAGATCGAGGTGGTTTCCGCCAGCTGCAGCGTCCGCAGCGCGAGAATGTTGCATATCGTCGATCCGAACAGGAGCAGACCGCGCGTGAGATGCGCCGGCAGGTTGGCGGGACGAAAGCGCAGCGGCTCACGCCATCCGTGCAGAAAGACGCCGACGATCAGCACATGGACCGCGAAGCGGGTCCAGGCGACGATCAGCGCCGAGACGCCGGCCAGCACAAGGTACTTGCTGCTGGTGTCGAGGAAGGTGAAAAACACATAGACGGAAAGCATGCACAGGATCGCCGCCGGCGATGTCGCGCTTTCGTCTTGTCTTGGGGGAGCATTCAATTTCAGGCCGGACGGCAAGCAAGGCGGTCCCTCACCAATGCGGCAATTGTCGCCTGCGGGCAAGCCAAAACAGTCTGGCACAACGACAGCCGCCGACAGGCTCAGTTTGTTTCCCAGTGGCCGGCCTAGTGGCCGACGACTCAGGCGTGCATGCGGGCGCCCTTGGTGATCTTGTCGACGAGCTTCTTTTCGGCGCGAAGCGCGATGCCGACCACCTTGGCCTCCTCCGGCGCAAATTCGGCAAAGACGGCGCGGTTGGCCAGATCATACCCGGTCGAAAACATATCCTCGACATAGAGCGAAACCGTCACACCACGCTCCAGCGCCCGCCGCTGGATCGCGCCGAGCGTCTGGCCGTCCGCCGAAAGCACGATGACCGGCTGGATCGACAGCGGGTTGTAGATATTGCCGGCGCGATCACGGTAGGGGTCGCCGATAATGTCGGGAAATTGCGCGACGATGCCGCTGGTCAGAAAGGCGGTGACATTGAGCTTTTGCCAGACGGGAAGATCATCCTTGAGCACGATTGCAAATTTCGTATCGAACATGCGACAGTTTCCAATCCGAAAAGGGGGCCAATCCGAGGCTGCGAGTGAAGCGATGGCGCACGATCTAGACCGGGAAGCCTTTCAGGGTCTTGGACGTTTGTGCGTGGATGCAGCCGAGAACTGCATCGTACCGGCACCCGGTGCTGCCGGGATGGAACGCATCGAGGCCCGGTTCCACGGCAATGCCTTCGATCTCCATCGCCACGACACCTATGCGATCGGGGTGACGCTTTATGGCGTGCAGCGCTTCCGCTATCGCGGCCAAACGCATCAGAGCCTGCCTGGCCAGATCATTATCCTTCATCCCGACGAACTGCACGATGGCGGTGCCGGCACCGAAGACGGCTTGCGATACAGAATGCTCTATTTGGAGCCGTCCCTGATGCTCGATTGTCTCGGCGGCGGATCACTACCATTCGTCGGGAATGCCGTGGTGACAGACCGCGATCTCCGGGCGACGCTGCTTTCGGCGCTCGGGCCGTTGAATCAGGAACTGGACGAGCTGTTTGTCGTCGATTTCATGACGCAGCTTATGCAAAGCTTGGCCCGGCACGCCGGTCAGCCGACGAAACCGGTAGCGAAAACTGCGTGGCGCGCCGCCAGCCTGGCGCGCGACTATCTGGAGGAAAATGTCGCGCGGATCGTACGTTCGGATGAATTAGAGGCGATAACCGGATTGGACCGTTATGCCCTGTCGCGGCATTTCCGCGCCACCTTCTCCACCAGCCCGCACCGGTTCCTGTTGATGCGCCGGCTTCAACGAGCCCGTCGGATGATCGAAGCCGACGAGCCACTGGCGCAAATCGCCATCGCAGCCGGCTTCAGTGACCAAAGCCATTTCAATCGGCATTTCAAAAAGGCGTTCGGCGTCACACCGGGACGCTGGTCGGCACTGACGCGACGGCCGTCAGCGGCGAACGCGTGACCTTATTCAAGCATCTTGTCCTCGATATCCAGTTCGTCATCTGGGAGCACCATTTCGCCGTCCGACAGGTTCGCCTCGACGCGGGCAAGCAGCTTGAACAGCGCTTTCTGATCCTTCTTGTCGAGACCCTTCAATGCCTGCTTTTCGGTCTTCTTCACCGACTTCTCGATGGCGTGGATGATTTCGCGGCCGGTGTCGGTGAGGAAAATATGCGCCTGGCGGGCATCGGCGGACGAGGCCCGCTTCTCCAGAAAGCCCTGCGCCTGCAGCCGGTTGATGGTCTTGGTGATGGTCGGCGGACGCACGCCGAGGCGGCCGGCAAGGTTGCCGGGCGTCTGCCCGTCCTCGCGGTCGAGCGCCAGCATGATCTGGTCCTGGCCGGCATAGAAACCATGCGCCAGAAGCCGGGCGGCGAGCGCCGTGCGCGCCAGCCGCGCCGCCGAATGCAGCCGGCTCATTGTTGCAGTCTTGTCCGCCTTGGCCATGCTCATCCCTCCTCGGCCGAACCGGAGCGGACAGCATAGAAGCAGGCCGCCGATTGGCAATGACGATCGAAAACATTCCGGCTCGGAAAATAGCTTTGCCGGCAAGCTTCGCGGTGTTCGCCGTGGCTAATGCCAGATGTTTATTTCAGTTAGATGACAAACGACTTTCCGCAATGGCTGGATGAGGACGTGACGAGGTGTTCTCAACCGGCTTTCACCGCGACCACCATCAACGCCTGATAGGCGTCCGCCATTTCCCGCAGCGCTGCCTGCGACAGCGGCCCGGCCTGCCGCGCAATGCCGTCCCGCGCGTTCGATGTATCGCGTTTGCCGGGGCGATCTTTATAAGGCGCGACGGTGGCGAATATCTGCTCGCTGAGGCTGTCGGGGAAGAACATCTGGCCGGTCATCACCGAGCGGTCGTCGGGGAAGATCTTGAAATGGATGTGGGTGGTGCGGCCGCGATACCAGCCGGGATAGATGGTGGCGAAAGAAGCGATGCCGCTTTCATCGGTTCTCTGCCAGCCGCGGAGAAAGCTCTGGCCGGACGTGTCGATATCCTGCCCGTCGCCCTGTCCGGGATAGCCGGAATAGCTGCCCTGGGCATCGCAATGCCAGATATCGACGCGTGCGCCGGGAAGCGGCCGGCAGGCGGCGTCGACGATTTGCAGCCGCACATTGAGGGCGATGCCCTTCTTGCCCTCGGTGATATCGGCGCGTTCGAGCTTCGGGTCGAAATAGAACGGCCCTTCGGTGACCTCGGGCGTGATCGCGCAGACGCCGGCACCGGCTTCGAACAAAGCAAGCCCGGCATAGGGCGAAACCTGCCCGGCCCTTGCACCGGCGGGCAGGAATATGCCGCCAGCGGTAACCGCAACGAGACCGAGCGCCTGCCGACGGCTTAGTGGCAACGACTTGTCGGACATCTGGCGCCTCTTCAACGCGAACAGCTCCGTAAATGACCCCGCCTATCTAGGGCCCGCTGTCAGGCGGCGCCAATGAAAGTTCGGTAATGTGAGGAAAGTTCGGCAATACCAGCCCCTCTTTGGCCCACCGGTTTGCCTCGTGCAAAAGCCGAGCACACATCCTATATGGAGCCGACAATCCCTATTCGAGGCACAATATGAGCGACGCACAGACGCAGATCCCCGTAACCGTCCTCACCGGCTATCTCGGCGCTGGCAAGACGACACTGCTCAACCGCATCCTTTCGGAAAACCATGGCAAGCGCTACGCCGTCATCGTCAATGAATTCGGCGAGATCGGCATCGACAACGAGCTGATCGTGGAATCCGACGAGGAAATCTACGAGATGAACAATGGCTGCGTCTGCTGCACCGTGCGCGGCGACCTGATCCGCGTCGTCGAAGGCCTGATGCGCAGGCCTGGCCGCTTCGACGCCATCATCGTCGAGACCACAGGCCTCGCCGATCCCGTGCCGGTGGCGCAGACCTTCTTCATGGACGACGACGTGCGTTCCAAGACCAGGCTCGATGCGGTGGTGGCGCTGGTCGACGCCAAGCACCTGCCGCTGCGTCTGAAGGATTCCCGAGAGGCCGAGGACCAGATCGCCTTTGCCGATGTAGTCGTGCTCAACAAGACCGATCTCGTCACCCGCGAAGAGCTGAGCAAGGTGGAGGCGACGATCCGCGCCATCAACCCGGCGGCACGAATCCATCGCACCACACGCGCCAGCGTGGCGCTGTCCGAGGTGCTCGATCGCGGTGCGTTCGACCTGTCCCGGGCGCTGGAGAACGATCCGCACTTCCTCGAGGCGCATGACGATCACGACCATCATGATCATGATCATGACCACCATCACCATGATCACGACGGCCATGATCACCACGATCATGACGGGCATCATCATGCGCTCCCTTCCGACATCCATGACGTGACTGTGCAGTCGGTGTCGCTGCGCGGCGGCGAGATGGACCCGAAAAAGTTCTTCCCGTGGATCGAGAAGATCACCCAGATGGAAGGCCCGAACATCCTGCGGCTGAAAGGGATCATTGCGCTGAAAGGCGATGACGAGCGCTATGTCATCCAGGGTGTGCACATGATCATCGAGGGCGACCACCAGCGCGCCTGGAAGGACGACGAGAAGCACGAGAGCCGGCTGGTGTTCATCGGCCGCGAACTCGACGCCGAGCGACTGAAGACAAGCTTCGAGGCCTGCCAGGCCGCTTGATTTCCGGACTTTATAGCGCTAGCGCTGCCCCTTCTCTCCTTCTCCCCTTGTGGGAGAAGGTGGCCGAGCGAAAGCTCGGTCGGATGAGGGGTGTTCCAGCTTGGCAAGGACGGCACTCCGTCCAGCACCCCTCATCCGTCTTGGCGCTGCGCGCCAATCCACCTTCTCCCACAAGGGGAGAAGGTCGCGTCGAACCTAGCCACGCTTTCCTCCAATGGCGGCAAGGCGACCAAACAATCTAATGGAACAGTTCGCATGCCCACCGTCGCCCCGCTTGATCTCGAAGGCCACTGCGTTGCCGCCGTCTTCCTCGGCGACGTGCCGCATTTCGCGCTGGCCGACGGCGCGATCCACCGGCTCGACCATGGCCACAAGACGGTGCAGGCCAATGACGGGCTGCTCGCCGCCTTCCATGACGTGGCCAACGACCGGCTGATCACCGGCGGCGAGGACGGCAAGGTCTTTGCCGTCACCGCTGGCGGCGAGGCCGGGGAATTGGCGAGCGCCGGCAAGAAATGGATCACCAGCGTCGCTGCAGGGCCGCAAGGCGCCATCGCCTTCGCGTCGGGCAAGACCGCCTATGTGCGCTTTGCCGACGGCAAGACGAAAGAATTCGCGCATCCGCGCTCCGTCGAGGGACTGGCCTTTTCGCCCAAGGGTATGCGCTTTGGCGTCGCCCGCTACAATGGCGCGACGCTGCATTTCCCGGCGGCCGAGGGCAAGCCGGTCGAGCTCGAATGGGCCGGCGCGCATACCGGCATCACTTTCTCGCCGGACGGCGCCTTCCTCGTCACCACCATGCAGGAAAACGCGCTGCATGGCTGGAAGCTCGCCGACGGCAAGCACATGCGCATGTCCGGCTACCCCGGCAAGGTGAAAAGCCTGTCGTGGAGCGCCAAGGGCAAATGGCTGGCGAGTTCCGGCGCGCCGGCGGCAATCGTCTGGCCGTTTTCCAGCAAAGACGGGCCGATGGGCAAGGCGCCGCTGGAACTCGGCACGCGCGGCAATGCGATGGTCACCTCCGTCGCCTGTCACCCGAGCCAGGACGTCGTTGCTATCGGCTATGATGACGGGATGGTGATGGCGGTGCGCTTCGCCGACGCCAAGGAAGTGCTGTTGCGCCGGCCGGGCAAGGGCGCCGTCACTTCGATGATGTGGGACAAGGAAGAGCGCCGCGTCGCCTTTGGCAGCGCTGCGGGCGACTGCGGCGTCATCGATATTTCGGCGTAGCCTGTTACTTACTCGGCTCCGCAAGATACTTTGCCGGTCAATTCAGCCTGCTTGCCGTCCTTTTCGGCATCGGCCGTTACATCATGGATTGAGAGCAAATAGCGACCGTCATAGACGCCTTCGTCGCTGGCCTTGGTCAGGATCGCCAGTTCGACATAGCCGTAGGCGTTTTCGACCTGCCGTTCGTGGTAGACGAGCAGCCGCAATTCCTTGTTGTCGAGCCAATATTGCGTGAGGTTCTGATCCTCGAACAATGTCTCGCGCAGACTGTCGGCAGCCGGCCTGCCCAGAATCTCGAGCTCGCCGCTAAAATTGAAGGTCGGCCCGCCCATGCCTCTGGTGATCCCGGCACCGACCTGAAATTTGACGGCTGCATCCTCGGCGGAACACCAGATGCCGCCGGACGCCAGAGCCGCACCAACCGACGACAGCAGCGTTGCTGCGCAGACGATCGCCCGCACCATCTTATGCCCTCCAGCCGAAGTACCATTGGCGCCCGAAGGCGGCTCGCGGTCAAGCGCCTGTTTTCATTCAAATGACCGCTGACCCAACACAGGGCAGCCGCCCGGCCAATTGCGGTGGCGGATGCCGATTGTCTAAAGTGCGACTGAGAGGGCCGGCATGAACGTCATGAACCATTCAAAGACTTGCATCGGCGGCATCGGCCCGGCCCGGATCGTCGAGTTGCGCGCGACCGAGGCAGAAGTCTTCCGCCGGGCGCGGCCAAAATCGATGGCGAAAATCGGCAATGGCCTGCCCGGCTTCTTCGGCGGCGTGCCGATGCATTGGATGAACGACTGGCCGACGCCATTCCCGATCCTGGTCGACAGTGCCAAGGGCGCTGCGATCACCGACATCGACGGCAATCGGCTGGACGATTTCTGCCTTGGTGACACCGGCTCGATGTTCGGCCATTCGCCGCCGCCGGTCGCCCGCGCCATCCGCCGGCAGGCCGGACGAGGACTGACCTATATGCTACCTTCCGAAGACGCGCTGGCCATCGGACCGTTGCTGCAGCAGCGCTTCGGTTTGCTGTCGTGGCAGATCGCGACGACGGCGACCGATGCCAACCGCTTCGCGCTGCGGGTTGCCCGCGCCGTTACCGGCCGGGAGAAGATACTGGTCTTCAACGGCTGCTATCATGGCTCGGTCGACGAGACGATGGTGCGGCTGGTCGCCGGGAAAGCGGTGAATCGACCGGGACTGGCCGGCGAATTCCGCGACCTGACGCGGGCGACAGATGTCGTCGAGTTCAACGATTTGCCGGCGCTCGAGGCGGCACTCCGGGGCAACGATGTCGCCTGCGTCATCGCCGAGCCGGTGCTGACCAATTCCTGCATGGTGCTGCCCGAAGCCGGCTTTCATGATGGCTTGCGGCGTCTCACCCGTGCGACCGGCACGCTGCTTCTAATCGACGAGACGCATACAATTTCGACCGGTCCCGGCGGCTATACAAGCAAATACGGGCTGGAGCCGGACCTGTTCGTGCTGGGCAAGCCGATTGCCGGCGGCGTACCGGCGAGCGTCTGGGGCATGAGCGAAGACGTTGCGGCCCGCTATGCCGCTTATATCAGTCGGAAAGAGCCCGGCTACTCCGGCATGGGGACAACGCTGTCGGCCAATCCGCTGCAATTCGCAGCGATGCGCGCCACGCTCGAATACGTCATGACCGACGAGAACTACAGCCATATGGACCATCTGGCGCAGCGGCTCGACGCCGGGCTGACCGCCGTCATCGATCGCTATCGTCTGCCCTGGCATGTTGCTCGCGTCGGTGCCCGTGTCGAGTTCATCTGCGCGCCGGGCCCGCTGAGGAACGGCGGCGAAGCGGAAGCTGCGCACGTGCCGGAGCTCGAGGCGGCAATCCATGTCGCGCTGGTCAATCGCGGCGTGCTGATCGCACCCTTCCACAACATGATGCTGATCTCTCCTACGACCAGCGCCGCCCAGGTGAACCGGCTGATCACTGCCTTCGGCGCGGTTGCGGCAAAGCTTACGGCGTGAGACAAGCTTGCGGCATGAAACAAGCGCCCAAGCAAAGTTTGAACCTGGTCACGGCATCCCCTTCGGGCTCGACGCCCGCCGAGGCGCAGGCCTTTCTCGACGCTCATCCCGAGATCGAAGCGTTCGACATCGTGCTGACCGACGCCAATGGCGTCGGGCGCGGCAAGATCGTGCGCCGGCATGAGTTGATGAGCATCTACGAGGGGGGCCGGCACATGCCGATCTCGATCCTCGGCCTCGACATCACCGGCGAGGATGTTCACGAGACCGGGCTGATCTGGACGACGGGCGACGGCGACCTGCGGGCGTGGCCGATCCCCGGCACACTGGTGCCGCTGTTCGCCACCCAGCCGCCGCGCGGCCAGGTGCTGATGGCGATGTACCATCTCGATGGCCAGCCGATGTCGTCCGACCCGCGGCTGGCACTCGCCCGCCAGGTAGACATCCTCGCGGCCAAGGGCCTGCATCCGGCCGGCGCCTTCGAGCTCGAATTCTTCCTGCTCGCCAACGAGCGCGATGCCGAAGGCAAGGTGCAGCCGGCGCACGCGGTGCTTGACGGACGCCGCTCGGCCAAGACGGAGGTCTATTCCGTCGACCATCTACACGGCATGGAGCCGCTGTTTTCCGACATCTACGCCGCAGCCAAGGTGCAAGGCATCCCGGCCGAGACGGTCATCTCGGAATATGCGCCCGGCCAGTACGAGCTGACGCTCAACTACCGCAAGGATGTGATGCGGGCGGCCGACGATCTCGTGATGCTCAAGCGACTGGTGCGGGCGCAGGCGCGCCGTCATGGTGTCACCGCTTGCTTCATGGCCAAGCCGATCGAGAAATATGCCGGCTCGGGCATGCATTTTCATGTCTCGCTGCTGGATGATGCCGGCAAGAATGTCTTTGCCGAAACCGGCGGCGAAAGCTGGTCGCTGCCGCTGCTGCGCGGCCTCGGCGGACTGATCCAGACGATGGCGGAATCGATGCTGGTCTTCGCGCCGCATGCCAATTCATGGCGGCGCTTCGTCTCGCAATCCTATGCGCCGGTGGCGCCGACCTGGGGCGTCAACAACCGTTCGGTGGCACTGCGTGTGCCGGCCGGCGATGCCAAGAACCGCCGCATCGAGCACCGGCCATCGGGCGTCGACGCGAATCCTTACCTAGTGGCAGCAACGGTGCTGGCCGGTGTCGTCAAGGGCCTCGACGAAGGCCTCGATCCCGGTCCCGAAACCACCGGCAATGGCTACGAATCGGCCGTCACGCGCACGACGATGCCGGTGGACTGGCGTGCCGCGATCGAGGCGGCAAGGGCGTCGACCTTCCTCAAGGGCGCATTGGGCGAAGACCTGCACCGGACGTTCGTGGCGATCAAGCAGTCGGAATATCTGCGCGTGGCGCGCACGGTCAGCGAACTGGATTATCACCTCTATCTGCACGAGGTGTAGGGCATCACATCGTCGGCCATCCGCCGGTGAAGGCCCATGCGGAATAATTTCAACGGAACCTTCGGCGGGCTTTGCTCATTGCGTGTCTGATTGCAGGAGCGAGCAAGGCCGCCTTAGTTATGATCGCCAGGATGCAGACAACCCCGACGCCGCACCATGCCAAAGTGCAGGCAAGACGCTTGCCTGCAAGCAAGTCTCCGGAAACGACAGAAATCGACGCCAGGACGATTCCTGAACTGCGCGAAACGGCCAAGATCTGCCGCCGCTGTCCGCTATGGCACGACGCCACGCAGACCGTGTTCGGTGAGGGCCCTGATAAAGCTAAGGTGATCTTCGTCGGCGAACAGCCGGGCGACCAGGAGGACCTGGCGGGCAAGCCCTTCGTTGGTCCGGCGGGCAAGGTGTTCGACGCGATCCTGGACGATGCCGGCGTCGATCGGCTGAAAGTCTACGTCACCAACGCGGTCAAGCATTTCAAGTTCGAGCCGCGCGGCAAGCGGCGCATCCACTCCAAGCCGAACGCCGGCGAGGTGCAGGCTTGCCGCTGGTGGCTCGACAAGGAAATCGATCTGATCAAGCCCAATCTGGCGGTGGCGCTCGGCGCAACGGCGGCGCAGGCGCTGCTTGGCAAGGTGGTGCCGATCATGAAGATGCGCGGGGCCGTCGTGGAGCGCGACGATGGCTTGCGTGTCTTCGTCACCATCCACCCGTCCTTCATCCTGCGCATTCGCGAGCCGGCGGACAAGCAGGCAGAACGCGACCGGTTCCTGCAGGATATGAGAGCGGTGAAAAAGCTGATGGCCGCCTGAGCTATTTGATCAATATCGCCCGGAGATCGTTGACGTTTGTGCCGGTCGGACCGGGTACGAAAAGGTCATCTACGGCATTGAATGCCGTCCAGGCGTTGTTGCCGGCAAGCATGGCCTTGGCATCGACGCCCGCCTTATGCATCCGCGACACTGTCGAGCCGTCGGCGAAGGCGCCGGCATTGTCTTCCGAACCGTCAATGCCGTCGGTGTCGGCGGCCAGTGCGTGGACGCCCGCCATGCCGCTGATCCCAATGGCGAAGGCGAGCAGGAATTCCGAGTTGCGGCCGCCTTTGCCTTTCGCGCGCAAGGTCACGGTCGTCTCGCCGCCCGACAGGATCAGCACCGGTTTTGCGAATGGCCGGTTGCGCGTCGCCACTTCGCGCGCGATTGCGGCGTGGACGCTGCCGACCTCACGCGCCTCGCCCTCGATGGAATCGGAGAGAATGACCGCTTCGATACCTTGGTACCTGGCTTCGGCCGCAGCCGCTTCCAGCGATACGCCGGCCGAGGCGATCAGATGTACCTCGTTGCGGATAAAACGCGGGTCGTCCGGACGTGGCGCATCGGCGGCCGGCGAATTGATGTGCGCCATCACTGAAGCCGGTAGTTTCATGTCATAGGCGGCGATCGACGCTAATGCATCTTCGCGGCTGCCTATATCCGGCACGGTCGGACCAGAAGCGACCAGAGCCGGATCGTCGCCCGGAATATCAGAAACAACCAGCGAGACCACCTTGGCAGGATAGGCGGCGGCCGCCAGCCTGCCGCCCTTGATCGAGGACAGATGTTTGCGGATGGTGTTCATCGCGGCGATCGGCGCGCCGGAGGCGAGCAGCGCCTCGTTGACGGCGATCTCGTCGGCTAGCGTCAGACCTTCGGCAGGTGACGGCAGCAGCGCCGAGCCGCCGCCCGAAATGAGCGCCACGACGAGGTCGTCCGCAGTCAGTCCCTGGACTTTTTCGAGCAGCCGCCGGGAAGCTTCGAGCCCCGCAGCATCCGGCACCGGATGCGCCGCCTCGATGATCTCGATGCGCCGGCAGGCCGCGCCATAGCCGTAGCGGGTGACGACCAAACCTTCGATCGGCCGGTCCCACACTTTCTCGAAAGCCGCCGCCATCTGCGCCGAGCCTTTTCCTGCACCGATGACGATGGTCCGCCCCTTCGGCCTTGCCGGCAAATGATCCTTGATCGACCTCTGGGGATCGGCGGCGGCAACGGCGGCGTTGAAGATCGAAATGAGAAAGGACTTGGGATCGAGCGCGGTCATACTGAGCTACCACGGACGCTGTGCGAGCTTCTGCGGCGTTTGCGCTGCCCCTCACCCTTACCCTCTCCCCGTATAGAGACGGGGAGAGGGGATCGCCAGCGTTGGAGCGTTTCCCTTCTCCCCGTCACTACGCGGGGAGAAGGTGCCGGCAGGCGGATGAGGGGCAGCGCCAACGTCACGATGTTGCTTCCGGCGGCAGGACCAACTCCTCGCTATCGACGCCCAAGTAGCTACACAGCGTATCGACGACCACTCCGTGGTCCTCGCGCTCCGGTAGACCGGAGACGGCGATCACGCCGATGACGCCAGCGCCCTTGACAGTGATGGGAAAGCCGCCACCGGCCAGCACATAGTCGGCAATGTCCAGCCCCTCGCCGGGCTTGAAGCTGCGGTCGGGGCGCTGCTGCTCCAGCACAATGCGGTAGGTGCTTTTCAAGAACCGCCGCACGACGTTGATCTTGCGCCGCGCCCAGTCCGGATTGGAGGCGTTCGAGCCGGGCATTGCCGCATAGAACAGCGGCCGGTCGAAAGTTCTGATATCGACGATGATCGGCAGGTTTTTCTTGAGAGCCCGGTCGCGGATCGCCGAGCCGATCTCGAAAGCGACGGCTTCATCGAAGGCCGAAAAGACAAGCGTGGCTTCCTGTTTCTTGATCAGAGCGATATCGTCCGCAACGGCCATGTCGTTCCCCTGTCGATCTCGCCTGTTGCTTTGGCGGATGGCTGCCGCCCGGTCAAGCCGGCCGCATACGACGGCTACACCCCTATATCCGCCTTGGCCGCCCGGCCGGCGACATAGACCTCGCGCACGGCGCGGTCGTCGCCGAGCGTCTGCAGCAGAAACAATTCCTCGGCGAGCGTGTCCGCCGTCTCCACCCGCAGCCGCATCGCCGGCGTGGCGCGGGCGTCGAGCACGATGATATCGGCGTCGCTGCCTTCCTCCAGGGTGCCGATCTTTTCCGCAAGCGACAGCGCCTCGGCATTGCCGCGGGTCAGCTGCCAGAAGGACTGGAACGGATTGAGCTTCTCGCCGCTCAGCGCGATCACCTTGTAGCCCTCGTCCATGGTGCGCAGCATCGAATAGTTGGTGCCACCGCCGACATCGGTGGCGGCGGCGATGCGAAGCGGCTTCTGGCGGCGGCTATAGCGCTGATAATCGAACAGGCCCGAGCCGAGAAACAGGTTGGAGGTCGGGCAGAACACCGCCACCGAGCCGCTATCCGAAAGCGCATCCGCCTCGCGTTCCGACAGGTGGATGCAATGGCCGAACAGGCTTCTGCGCCCGAGCAGCCCATAGTGTTCGTAGATGTCGGTGTAGTCCCGCGTCTGCGGGTACAATTGCTGCGTGAAGGCGATCTCGGCGTGGTTTTCCGACAGATGCGTCTGCATGTGCAGATCAGGATATTCGCGGCAGAGCGCGCCCGCCATCTCCAATTGCTCGGGCGACGAGGTGATGGCGAAGCGCGGCGTGATGGCATAGTGCTGGCGCCCCTTGCCGTGCCACTCATCGATCAACGCCTTGCTGTCGTCATAGCCCGATTGCGGCGTGTCGAGCACGCCGTCCGGCGCGTTGCGGTCCATCATCACCTTGCCGGCGATGTTGAGCATGTTGCGGTCGTGCGACTCGGCAAAGAACGCTTCGGCAGATTCCTTGTGTACCGAGCAATAGGCCGCGACTGTCGTGGTGCCATGCCGCAATACTTCATCCAGGAACAGCCTGGCGATACGGCGGCCATGCTGGGCGTTCTGGAATTTTGTCTCTTCCGGAAAAGTGTAGGTGTTCAGCCAATCGAGCAGCTCGGCGCCGAAGGAAGCGATGACCTGCATCTGCGGAAAATGTGCATGCGCATCGATGAACCCGGGCAGCAGCAGATATGGCCTGTGGTCGATCTTTTTTGTTCCCGCGCCAGCCTTTTTCTCGACCTCGGCATAGGCACCAGCGGCAACGATCCTGCCGTCGCGCATCAGCAGGCCGCCATCTTGCTCGTAGCGCCAGGCGGAATGGTCGTCGATGGTTTCTGGCCAGCGCAAAAACGACAGCGTGCGGCCGCGCAGCAGCGTGCTGGTCATGCTATTTCCCCGCGCCTTCGAACCAGGCTACCAGCAGTGCCCGTTCCTTGTCGGTGATCTGGGTGACGTTGGCGGGCGGCATGGCGTGGCTGCGTCCGGCCTGCAGGTAGATCTCGCCGGCGTGCTCGGCGATGCCGGCATCGGTATCGAGCATCACGCCCTTAGGTGCGTGGTAAATGCCCTCGTAGGACGGCTCCGCCGCATGGCACATCGAACACCGGCCAAGCACCGTATCACGCACGGCGGGAAAATGTGCCGAGGCGACGTAGACCTGTGCCGCCGAGGACGTTTTGACTTCGCCGGTCAGCAGCTTCGGTGCCGTCGACAGCCAGATGATGACGACGAACAGGACGGCGGCGGCCAGCCAGGTCCAGGTCGGATTGCCTTTGCGCGCATGCCTGGTGTTGAAATAGTGCCGGATCAGCACGCCGATGATGAACACCAGCGAGGCGATGACCCAGTTGAACTCTGTGCCGAACGCCAGCGGATAATGGTTCGACAGCATCAGGAACAAAACCGGCAGCGTCAGGTAGTTGTTGTGCAGCGAGCGCTGTTTGGCGATCTTGCCATATTTCGGATCGGGCTTACGGCCGGCGATCAGGTCGGCGACGACGATCTTCTGGTTGGGGATGATGACCATGAAAACGTTGGCCGACATGATCGTCGCAGTGATGGCGCCGAGATGCAGGAAAGCGGCGCGGCCGGTGAACAGGTGGGTCAGGCCCCAGGCGATGAACACCAGCACGCCGTAGAGCACCAGCATCAGGCCGGTGTCGCTGTTGCCAAGCGGCGAACGGCACAAGAGATCGTAGACCACCCAGCCGACGCCGATCGTCGCCAGCGACAGCAAGATGCCTGTAGGCACCGACATGGCAAGCACATTCGGATCGATCAGGAACAGGTCCGCCCCGGCATAGTAGACGACGCACAGCATGGCGAAACCCGACAGCCAGGTGGCGTAGGATTCCCACTTGAACCAGGTCAGATGCTCGGGCATCTCAGCCGGCGCCACCAGATATTTCTGCACATGGTAGAAGCCGCCGCCATGCACCTGCCATTCCTCGCCGAAGACTCCGGCAGGCATGCCCGGACGCTGGCGCAGCCCGAGATCGAGCGCGACGAAATAAAAGGACGATCCAATCCAGGCGATACCGGTGACGACGTGCAGCCAGCGCACGGCGAAACTCAGCCAATCCCAGAATAT
Source organism: Mesorhizobium sp. LSJC280B00 (assembly GCF_000502835.1). Classification (GTDB taxonomy): domain Bacteria; phylum Pseudomonadota; class Alphaproteobacteria; order Rhizobiales; family Rhizobiaceae; genus Mesorhizobium. The sequence continues at coordinate 22,130 of NZ_AYVL01000007.1, read as the reverse complement.
CGCGAAATCCATCATGAAAAAATCGTCCCTGCCGATCCACTGACTTTACGGACTGGAGCGCAAACGGAAAGAGCCGAGCTGCACGATGACTTTCAAAAAAATTTGGAAAATACTAGGCTCGTTACACGCTGCCACATGAGAGCCACGGAAGCCGCATGGCCTATCTCGACAACATCGCCGTTTTCGTCCGCGTCGTCGAGCTCGGCAATTTATCGGCGGCTGGGCGCGACATGCGCATTTCGCCGGCGGTCGCCTCTAACCGGATCAAGGAGCTCGAGAAGCACCTGGGAGTCAGGCTGTTCAACCGCACGACGCGACAATTGATGCCGACCGAGCACGGCACGGTGTTCTACTCTGGCGCCAAGCAGGTGCTGGAGGCGGTCACCGAGGCGGAAGCGGCGGTCAGCGCGTTATCCGGCCAGCCGCGCGGCACCATAAAGGTGACAGCGCCGCTCGGCCTCGGGCGGCGGCTGGTAGCATCCGGAATCCCGGATTTCCACGATAGGTACCCAGATATCGAGGTGCGGCTCCGGCTTTCCGATCACAATGTCGATATCATGAAGGAAGGCATCGACGTTGCGTTCCGGCTGGGCATTATCGAGGATTCCAGCCTCAGGATGCGCGGCATCATGGAGTGCGAACGCGTGCTGGTAGCGGCTCCGCAATATCTGGACGTGCGCGGCGAGCCGAGCGAGCCGCAGGAGTTGATCGGCAAGAAACACGATTGCCTGATGCTGCGCTATTCCGGCGCGCGCGAATATGTCTGGACGCTGCAGACGCCGAATGGGCCGCAAAAGTTCGAGGTGCACGGCCCCTACGATACCGATGATGGCGACGTGCTGACCGGCTGGGCGCTGTCCGGCCGCGGCATCATCAACAAACCGCGCTTCGAGGTCGAGCCGTTTATCCGCGACCAGCGGCTGAAGGTGATCCTGAGCAACACGCCGCCGACGCCGGTGCAGTTCGCCGCCGTCTACCCGCACAAGAAGCTGCAGGATCCGAAGGTGCGGCTGCTGCTCGATTTCATGGCCGAGCGCTGCCAGCGGCTGATCAGGGATATTCTGGCCGGCAAATGATCGCCGGCTGGCCGGTTGCTTTCCGTCCAGCCGGCGAGATAATTCTCCAGGAATCTCGCTCAACAGGGAAAAGCGATGGCCAACGGCGCCACAATGTGTCTCGCCGTTTCACTGTCTCCGGAAGCCGCCCCTTCCCATCCGCCCGACGCCGGCCCGGACTTCAGTCTGCTGACGCGGTTCGTGCAAGAAGCCGAAGCGGCCGGTCTGGACATGGTGTTGCTGGGCGATTCCGCACCGGTTGCAGGCGGGCCGAACCGCCAAATGCGATTCGAAGCAACGACCTTGGTGGCAGCGCTGGCGACGGTGACAAGCAGGATCGGCCTCGTCGCGGCAGCGTCGACGGTCGCCCACCAGCCCTACAACCTCGCACGCCGTTTCGCCTCGCTCGATATCATCAGCCATGGCCGCGCCGGCTGGAACGCGAGCATGTTTCCCGATCCGCGCGAGGCGGCCAATTTCAGCCGACCGGAAGGGTTTTCCGGCGACGATTTCCGCCTGCGCGCCGAGGAATTCATCGGCATCGTGCAAGGCTTGTGGAAAGGCTGGGACGCAGACGCGCTGCTGTTCGACAAAAGTGGCGGCCGCTTCTTCGATCCTGAAAAGATGCATTTGCTCGACCACAAGGGCGAATATTTTTCCGTGCGCGGGCCGCTCAACGTGGCGCGGTCGCCGCAGGACACGCCGGTGCTGGTCATGTCCGGCCTGTCCGAGCCCGACACGGATATCGCCGCCCGCACCGCCGATGTCGTCCTGCTGGATGAGGCATCGATCGAGCCGGCGAAGGCTGGCGATCTGAAGCGCCGTGCGCTTGCCTTCGGGCGCAGTCCGGAGGCGCTGAAAGTGCTGATGAACGTTACCGTCAGCGCCGAAATAACCGCCGCGCCGGACCTGTTTGCGGACGGGCTCGAAGAGTGCTTTCGCTCGAAAGCCTGCGACGGTTTCAACATCGCCATGCCGTTCACATCGGCGCTCGACGATTTCGTCGGTCTCGTGCTGCCGGAGCTTCGCCGCCGCGGCCTTGACCGGTCCGGCTACAGCGCGGCGACACTGCGCGCCCATCTCGGGCTTGCAGGGGAGGATCGGCAATGAGCGCCGGTCGAGGCCAGATGAAGCTCGGCGCCTTCCTGTGGGCGACAGGCCACCACATCGCCGCCTGGCGCCATCCGCAGGCGCATGTCACGGCTGGCATCGACATCGACCATTACGTCCAGTTGGCGCGGACGGCGGAAGCAGCCAAGTTCGACATGATCTTCTGCGAGGACGCCGCCGGCGTGCGCGAGGCCAATGTCGACATCGCCAGCCAAACGTCGCGCTCGATCGGCTTCGAGCCGATAAGCCTGCTTGCCGCGCTCGCCGTCCAGACGGAGCGCATCGGCCTCGTCTCCACGGCGTCGACGAGCTATAACGAGCCTTACGGACTGGCGCGGACCTTCCTGTCGCTCGACCATCTGAGCGGCGGCCGAGCCGGCTGGAACCTCGTCACTTCGGCGAGCCAGATCGAGGCCGCCAATTTCGGCTCGACCGGACTGCGCCCACATGCGGACCGCTACGAACGCGCGCGCGAATTCGCTGCCGTGGTTACCGGCCTTTGGCGAGGCCAGGGTGGACACGAAGGCAGAAGTTTTTCGGTGCGCGACCCGCTCGATCTGCCGCGCTCGCCACAAGGTGCACCGGTCATGGTTCAGGCGGGAGCGTCGGATGAGGGCCGCGATCTTGCCGCCCGGACCGCCGATGTGGTGTTCACTGCGGCGCAAACATTCGAGGAGGCAAAGGCCTTCTACGACGACCTCAAGGGACGGCTGGCGCCCCATGGGCGCGAGCCGGAGGACGTCAAGATCATGCCCGGCGTCGCGCCGGTCGTCGCGGCAAGCGAAGCGGAAGCCCGGGCAAGACATGATGAACTGCAGGAGCTGATACCGGACGATGTCGGTGTCGCGCTGCTTTCCAGCTATCTCAGCATATCCGATCTCGCGCGCTATCCCATCGACGGACCGCTGCCCGAGCTGCCGGCCAGCGAAGGCATGCAGAGCCGGCAGGCGCTCGTCATCGAGCAATCCCGCCGCGACAAGCTGTCCATTCGCCAGCTTGCCCGTCATTTCGCCGGCGCGCGCGGTCATTGGCGCGTCGTCGGAACTCCGGCCCAGATCGCCGACCAGCTCGAGGCACGCTTCGAGGGCGGCGCGGCAGACGGTTTCAACGTCATGCCATCCTATTTTCCCGGCGAACTCGAAGCCTTTGCCACGCTTGTCGTGCCGGAGCTGCAGCGGCGCGGGCTTTTCCGGAAGGATTATGAAGGTAGCACGCTGCGCGACCATCTGGGCTTGAAAACGCCGGCGTAAAACGACGAGCGGAACGAAAGTCGGAGATCGCCGTTTTGGGATGCTGTGCCGCGGCGATGAGGCGTCTGCGCGCATATTCGATTGACCATCCCAAACTTCGCCCTCTTTTCAAACCACGCGGACGCAACCGCCACAGGAGCCGATCATGGATGCCATCGCCACCCGCAATGACCTGCAATCCAATGCCAAGAAAGAGTGTATCGATCTTCTCAATGCCCGCCTCGCCGACGCCATCGATCTGGCCTTGATCACCAAGCAGGCGCACTGGAACGTCAAGGGACCGCAATTCATCGCCATCCACGAGATGCTCGACACGTTCCGCGAGGAGATCGACGGCCATGTCGACACCATTGCCGAGCGCGCCGTACAGCTCGGCGGCACGGCGCTCGGCACCTCGCAGGAGGTGTCGAAGGCGACTATGCTGGAGGCCTATCCGACCGACATCCACAAGACCCGAGACCATCTGGCGGCGCTGATCGACCGCTATGCCGCAACCGCCAAGCGGGCACGCGCGGCGATCGACGAGGCGGCTGGCGCGGGCGACGCCGACACCGCCGACATCTTCACCGCCTATTCGCGCTCGCTCGACAAATTGCTGTGGTTCCTTGAGGCGCACACGCAGGAGAAGGAATAGCCAAAACGTCAGCCAGCCATCGCCTTGCGGTGAGAGGCTTTGGACTGAGCGGACGGTGCCGCCGCATGGCCGGCCAACGCTGTCATAATCTCGGCTACGGCGAGTGCGGCGATCACCTGCGGGCGCTTGTCCTTAACGGCATCGCCGCCGATCGGCGAGACGAGGTGGGCAAATTCCGCCTCGCTTCCGTCCGCCGATTTCAGGAACCAGTTCCGGAACGTCGCCTTCTTGGTTCTGGAGCCGATCATGCCGACATAGGCGGCATCCCGGCGTTTCAGAGCCTCGGCGACGATCAGGAAGTCCAGCGCGTGGTCATGTGTAAGGACGACGAAGGCGGATCCAGCCGGGGCTTCGCGCACCATCGCCTCAGGCATCGGCGTCAGCTTGGTTTCGACCGCTTCCGGCATGCCTTTGAGCGCCTCGGCTCGCGTCTCGACAACGACGACATGCACCGGCAGCAAGGCCATCGCGGAGGCCAGCGCCTGGCCGACATGGCCGCCCCCGAGGATGTAGACATGCGGTCGCTGCGCTTCCTCGGTTTCCGCCGCCGCAACCAGCTTGGCTTCAAGCGCGGGGTCGACTAGCTGGATCAGCAGCTCGACCCTGCCGCCGCAGCACTGCCCGATGTCCGGGCCGAGCGCGATGTCGAGGGTGGCGCGGATATCCCTCCCCCTTGAGGGGAGGGTGGCGGCGAAGCCGCCGGGTGGGGTCGCCGCGGCAGTGCTCGACGCGCTGGCGGTACCTTCTGAGACGACCCCCTCTGGCCGCTCCGCGGCCATCTCCCCCTCAAGGGGGGAGAAAAGCATCTGTCGCGCTTTGTCGATCGCCATGTATTCGAGCTGGCCGCCGCCGATCGTACCGAAAGTGGCCGATCCTGAGACGAGCATGAAGGCACCCGTCTCGCGCGGCGTCGAACCTTTTGTCCGGGCCACCTCAACGAAGGCGACCCGGCCGGCGCCGGCAAGAAAGGCTTTCAGGCTCTGCACTTTCGCGTTCATCATTTGCGTTCCCTATCGGGAAATATAGAGTTTTTCGGCCTGAATTGCACGTTTTCCGGGATTCAAGTGCCGGTTTTGGCTTCCCGCTTCAGCCGTTCGATCGCCATCAGCACACGCTCCGGCGTGGCCGGCGGGTCGAGGCGCGGGCAGATCTTGTGGCTGGCAACGCTCGCAACTGCGTCCGACAGCGCATGCAGCACCGACATTGCGAGCGGAAAGGGCGGCTCGCCGACCGCCTTGGAGCGGTGCACCGTCGGCTCGCCTGCTTGCGCCCAGTCGGCCAAAGTCACATTAAAAATCTTCGGCCGGTCCGACGCGAGCGGGATCTTGTAGGTCGATGGCGCATGGGTGCGCAGCCGCCCCTTGTCGTCCCACCACAGTTCCTCCGTCGTCAGCCAGCCCATGCCCTGGATGAAGCCGCCCTCGATCTGGCCGAGGTCGATGGCGCGGTTCAGCGAGCGGCCGGTTTCGTGCAGGATGTCGGTGCGCTCGACGACATATTCGCCGGTCAGCGTATCGACCGAGACTTCCGAGCACGCGGCGCCATAGGCGAAATAGTAGAAGGGATGGCCCTCGCCCTTGTCGCGGTCCCAATGGATTTTCGGCGTCTTGTAGAAACCCGCCGCCGAAAGCTGGATGCGCGCCATATAGGCCTGCCTGACGAGATCGGCGAAGGCGATCTCCTGGTTTCCGATGCGCACGCGGTTGGGCAAGAACAGCACCTGGTCGCGCGGCACCTGGTATCTCTCGACGGCGAAATTGATCAACCGGTCCTTGATCTGGCGGGCGGCATTCTGCGCCGCCATGCCGTTGAGATCGGAGCCGGAAGACGCGGCGGTGGCCGAGGTGTTCGGCACCTTGCCGGTCGTCGTCGCGGTGATCTTGACCTGATCGAGGTCGATCTGGAACTCTTCCGCCACGACCTGCGCCACCTTGACATAGAGGCCCTGCCCCATCTCGGTGCCGCCGTGGTTCAGATGCACCGAACCATCGGTATAGACATGCACCAGCGCGCCGGCCTGGTTGTAGTGGGTGGCGGTGAACGAGATGCCGAACTTGACCGGCGTCAGCGCCAGTCCGCGCTTGATGAAGCGGCTGTTGGCATTGAAAGCATCGATGGTGCGGCGGCGCCTCGCATAGTCGGAACTCGCCTCCAGCTCGGCGACGATGCGGTGGATGATGTTGTCCTCGACCGTCTGGTGATAGGGCGTGATGTTTCGGTCGCTGGTGCCGTAGAAATTCTTTTTGCGGATTTCGAGCGGGTCCTTGCCGAGGGCAAACGCAACTTCGTCGATGACGCGCTCGGCGCCGACCATGCCTTGCGGGCCGCCGAAGCCGCGAAAGGCGGTGTTCGATACCGTATTGGTGTAGAGCGGCGCCGATTGCGCGTGCACCGCCGGCCAGAAATAGGTGTTGTCGCAATGGAACAGCGCGCGGTCGGTGACCGGGCCGGAGAGGTCGGCCGAGAAGCCGCAGCGCGCCGCGAACATGAAATCGACGCCCAGAATATTGCCCTCGTCGTCGAAGCCGACCTCGTAGTCGACGAGGAAATCGTGGCGTTTGCCGGTGGCGATCATGTCGTCGTCGCGGTCGGGCCGGATTTTCACGGCCCGATGATGTTTCTTCGCGGCGATAGCGGCCAATGCCGCAAACTGATTGCCTTGCGTTTCCTTACCGCCGAAAGCGCCGCCCATCCGGCGGATTTCCACCGTCACCGCGTGGCTCGGAACACCGAGCGCGTGGCTGACCATGTGCTGGATTTCGCTCGGGTGCTGGGTCGAGGAATAGATGGTGACGTCGTGGTCCTCGCCAGGGATGGCCAAGGCGATATGGCCTTCGAGATAGAAATGCTCCTGGCCGCCTATGCGCATCTTTCCCTTCAGCCGGCGCGGCGCCGCCTTGATCGCAGCCGCTGCATCACCGCGCTTCAGCGTCAGCGGCGGCGTGACCAGCTTATCCATCCGTGGATCGAGCTCACCGACATCGGCGACGAACGGCAATTCCTTGTATTCGACCTTGGCCAGCCTCGTTGCACGGCGCGCCTGCTCGCGGGTTTCGGCAATGACGCAGAAGATCGGCTGGCCAAAGAATTGCACCTTGCCGTCGGCCAGCACCGGCTCGTCGTGACGGCCGGTCGGCGAAATGTCGTTCTCGCCTGGCACGTCGCTCGCCGTCAGCACGTCGATGACGCCGGGTGCGGCGCGCACCGCCGAAAGGTCCATGCTGGTGATGGTGGCATGCGTCGCCGTCGAAAGCCCAAGGCAGCCATGCAGCGTGCCGGCCGGTTCCGGCATGTCGTCGATATAGACGGCCGTGCCACTGACATGCTTGTGCGCGGAATCATGGCGCTGGTCGGTGGCGACGCCGCCGGCGATTTTTTTTGCCTTCAGGTTTGGCGTGGCGTGCTTGTTCATCATGCCGCCTCGTGCCGTGATACCTGGATCGGCGCCCGGGTGCCGGTGGTTTCGGCAAAGAAGCGCAGCAGCAGGTTGCGCGCCGCCAGCGCCCGGTATTCGGCGCTTGCCCGCATGTCGGTCAGCGGCGTGAAATCGTCGGCATACGCGGCCATCGCCGCCTCGACCGTCGCTTCCGTCCAGGGCTTGCCAAGCAATGCCTTTTCGACGCCAAAGGCTCGCTTCGGCGTTGCCGCCATGCCGCCGTAGGCGATGCGCACATCCGCCACCGTGTCATCCTCGGCGAGCTTCAGGATAAACGCGCCTAGCGCTGCTGTGATGTCTTCGTCGCGGCGCTTGGTGATCTTGTAGACGGCAAATTTCGTCTCGCTGCCTGGCACCGGGACATGCACGGCCTCGACGAATTCGCCGGGCTGCCGGTCCTGTCGGCCATAAGCGATGAAAAAATCCTCCAGCGGGATCGTCCGCCGCTTGTCGCCGCGGCGCAGCGTCAGGCGGGCACCGAGTGCGATCAGCGGCGGCGGCGTGTCGCCGATCGGCGAACCGTTGGCGATATTGCCGCCGATGGTGCCCATGTTGCGCACCTGATCGCCGCCGATGCGATCGAACAGCGGGCCGAGCGCCGTGATGCGTTTCGCCAGCATCGAGAAGGCTTCGCTATAGGTGACACCGGCGCCGATCGAGATGACGCCTTTGTCCTCGGAAATCCCGCACAGACCGTCGAGATTGCCGATGAAAATCGCCGGCGCAATATCGCGCATGTGCTTGGTCACCCAAAGGCCGACATCGGTCGAACCCGCGACGATAGTGGCTGCCGGCTCCTTGACCAGCACGCTGGCCAGATCGTCGGCATTGGCCGGCACGATCAGCCGCATGCTGCCGGAGCCGATCTCGATGCGCGAACCGTCCTTCATCGCTTCGAGCTTAGCCGTGACTGACTTGCGCTCCGCCGCCAGCGGNCGATCTCGATGCGCGAACCGTCCTTCATCGCTTCGAGCTTAGCCGTGACTGACTTGCGCTCCGCCGCCAGCGGATCCTTTGCCGCCGGGCCGTAGCTGGAGATGGCACGTGCGGCGCGCATGATCGCCTCGTAGCCGGTGCAGCGGCAGAGATTGCCTTGCAGCGCCTTTTCGATGGCGGCGTCCGACGGCTCCGGCGTCCGCATCCACAGAGCATAAAGCGACATGACGAAACCCGGTGTGCAGAAGCCGCATTGCGAGCCGTGGAAATCGACCATCGCCTGCTGCACGGGATGCAGTTTTCCTGCGTCGCCGCGCAGATGCTCGACGGTCACTACATGCGTGCCGTCTAGCGAGCCAAGGAAGCGGATGCAGGCATTGACGCTTTCATAGACCAGTGTTCCACCGGAGAGCCTGCCGACCAGCACCGTGCAGGCGCCACAGTCGCCCTCGGCGCAACCTTCCTTGGTGCCGCGCAGCGAGCGGTCGAGCCGCAGCCAGTCGAGCAGGGTCTGGTCGGGTGCAACCGTGCCGAGCGCGACGTCCTCGCCATTGAGGATGAAGCGGATTTCGTTGCGTGTCTTGATCCCTGCCATCTCAGCTTCCCCGGTAGGTCGAATAACCGTACGGCGACAGAAGCAGCGGCACATGATAGTGCATCGGCTCGGCCATACCGAAGCGGATCGGCACATGGTCGAGGAAGGCCGGTTCCGGCAGTTTTGTCCCTTGCCGGCGCAGATAATCGCCGGCCGCAAAGACCAGCTCGTATTCGCCGGTACGGAATTCCGCGCCGGCAAGCAGCGGAGCATCGCAACGGCCGTCATCATTGGTGACGACCGTTTTCAGATGCGTCCGGGCCTGACCGTCAAGATGATAGAGCTCGATCGACAGACCGGCCGCCGGTTTACCGGCCGCAGTGTCGAGGACGTGGGTCGTCAGGCGCCCGCCTTCGGCTTTCGACGTTTCCGCCACTGGCTGCTCCATTCCCTGCACAGTCGAACACTATTCATGAATTGTGCGCCAATTAAAGGCGATGCATAAGTCCCGGTCGAGCGGACCGCGACAAAAACACTTTCAAAAATTTCGGGGGAATGCGCAGGCACTCCTTTCGACTATCCTGATCACAATTTCCGGCAGGAGCGAGAATGCGTTACGAACGAGACATGCGCGGCTACGGAGCCAATCCGCCGGATCCGAAATGGCCCGGCGGGGCGCATGTCGCGGTGCAGTTCGTCGTCAATTACGAAGAGGGCGGCGAGAATTGCGTCCTGCACGGCGACAAGGCTTCGGAGGCTTTCCTGTCGGAGATCGTCGGCGCCGCGCCCTGGCCCGGCCAGCGCCACTGGAACATGGAATCGATCTACGAATACGGCGCCCGAGCGGGCTTCTGGCGATTGCTGCGCCTATTCAGCGCGGCGCAAGTGCCGGTCACCTGCTATGGCGTCGCCACGGCCCTGGCGCGTTCGCCCGACCAGGTTGCGGCGATGCAGGAGGCCGGCTGGGAGATCGCTTCGCACGGGCTGAAATGGATCGACTACCGCGACCATGCGCCAGAAGACGAGCGCCGCGACATGGAGGCGGCGATCCGGCTGCATTATGAGGTGACAGGGGCGCGGCCGACCGGCTGGTACACCGGCCGCACCTCGATCAACACGGTGCGGCTGGCGGCGGAAGAGGGCGGCTTCGATTATGTGTCGGACACCTATGACGACGAACTGCCCTACTGGTTCGAGCATGCGGCACCGGACGGGTCGGCGAAGCCGCAGCTGGTCATCCCCTATACGCTCGACGCCAACGACATGCGCTTTGCCACGCCGCAAGGCTTCAACTCGGGCGACCAATTCTTTGCCTATCTCAAGGATAGTTTCGATACGCTCTATGCCGAGGGCAAGGCAGGACGGCCGCGCATGATGAACATCGGCCTGCACTGCCGCCTCGTCGGCCGGCCGGGCCGGGTCGCGGCACTGAAGCGCTTCATCGACTACGTCAAATCACACGACAAGGTCTGGCTGGCACGGCGCATCGACATCGCAAAACATTGGCAGGAGACGCATCCGTTCCGGTTGCCGGCGCTGCGCCCGTCGAAAATGGAATTCGAGGCCTTCGTCCATACATTTGGCGGCGTGTTCGAGCATTCGCCGTGGATTGCCGAGCGCGCTTATGAGCTGGAGCTCGGCCCGGCGCATGACAGTGCCGGCGGCCTGCACAATGCGCTCTGCCGCGTCTTTCGCGCGGCAAGCGAGGCCGAGCGGCTTTCCGTGCTCAATGCCCACCCCGACCTTGCCGGAAAACTGGCGCAGGCCAAGCGGCTGACGGCGGAATCCTCGAGGGAACAGGCTTCGGCCGGCCTCGACGCGCTGACCGACAAGGAGCGCGAGCTGTTCGCAAAACTCAATGCCGCCTACGTCACCAGTTTCGGTTTCCCCTTCATTATTGCGGTGAAAGGCAAGACCAAGGGGGAGATCCTGGCCGAGTTCGAGGCGCGTATTGGCAACAGCCACGATGTCGAATTCGAAACCGCCTGCAGACAGGTCGAGCGCATCGCGCTGCTTCGTCTCAAGGACATGCTTCCGCAATAGGCTTTGGCTGCCGCGATAGGCCCTGGCTTCCGCAACAGGCTTGAATTTATGGATATGATGAAAATGGCCGAGCGAACCTATTATGCGCCGCAGGGCGGACATCCCGGCCAGAGCGAATTGCTGACCGGCCGCGCTGTGTTCACACAGGCCTATGCCGTCATCCCCAAGGGCGTGATGCAGGACATCGTCACCAGCGCCTTGCCGTTCTGGGATGGGACACGCGTCTGGGTGCTGTCGCGGCCGCTGTCGGGTTTTGCCGAGACGTTTTCGCAATACATCGTCGAGCTCGCGCCTGGCGGCGGCAGCGACCACCCTGAGCTTGACGCCGCCGCCGAAGGTGCGCTGTTCGTGGTCGAAGGCGAGCTAAGCGTTTCGCTTGCCGGCAAGAAACATAGCTTAAGGCCGGGCGGCTTTGCCTTCCTGCCGCCGGCGAGTGGGTGGACGGTGCACAATGAAAGCGGCGCCGCCGTCCGCTTCCACTGGATCCGCAAGACTTATGATGCAGTCGACGGCATCGAGCCGCCGCAAGCGTTCTTTGTCAACGAACAGGACATCGCGCCGACGCCGATGCCGGGTACCGAAGGCCGATGGGCGACCACGCGCTTCGTCGATCCGGCCGACATGCGCCACGACATGCATGTCACCATCGTCACGCTCGAGCCGGGCGCGGTCATTCCTTTCGCCGAGACGCATGTCATGGAGCACGGGCTCTATGTGCTGGAGGGCAAGGCGGTCTATCGTCTCAACCAGGACTGGGTCGAGGTCGAGGCTGGCGATTATATGTGGCTGCGCGCCTTCTGCCCGCAGGCTTGTTATGCCGGCGGGCCAGGCAAATTCCGCTATCTCCTCTACAAGGACGTCAACCGCCACGCCAAGCTTGGCAGCGCCGGCGTCGCGAGACCTACACCATGACCCGCATCGTCGCGCGGCCGCTGACCCGCGAGAATTTCGCCGAATTCGGCGACGTCATCGATATGGGCGGCGACAACCATTATCCGATCAATGGCGGCAAGGCCGAGCGCTACCATGACCTCGCCACCGCGGAAGCACGAGGGCCGAATGCGCGCGTGCTGATCTCGATGGTGCGTGGCACGCACTATGAGCTGCCGTTGAAGCTTACCATGGTGGAGCGCCATCCGTTTGGCAGCCAGGCCTTCATCCCGCTGTCACCACGGCCGTTCCTGGTCGTCGTCTGCCATGACGGCGAGGAGGGCCCGGGCGAGCCGCATGCCTTCATCACCGCGCCCGGGCAAGGCATCAACTATCCGCGCAATTTGTGGCACGGCGTGCTGACGCCGATCGGCGAGCCGCAGGACTTCCTGGTCGTCGACCGTGGCGGCGACGACTCCAATCTCGAAGAGTGCCATTTCTCGCACGCCTACGAGATACATCTTCCCGATGGGAGCCGGTGATGACCGACATTTCGCTGATCGACCGCCTGCTCGATGTCATAGAGCACGACATCGTGCCGAAGACGGCCGAGGGCGTCGCGCATGGCAACAAGTTGTTCGGCGCGGCGATCCTGCGCAAGGACGACCGCTCGCTGGTGCTTGCCGAAACCAATAACGAGACCGAAAACCCGCTCTGGCACGGCGAGGTGCACTGCCTGAAGCGCTTCTACGAACTGCCGAAAGCCGAGCGCGTCGACACCAGGGAGGCTATCTTCCTCGCCACCCACGAGCCCTGCTCGCTCTGTCTATCGGCGATCACCTGGACCGGCTTCGACAATTTCTTCTATCTGTTCAGCCACGAGGACTCGCGCGACAGCTTCGACATCCCGCACGATTTGAAGATCCTGAAAGAGGTCTTCACCCTCGATCCCGGCGGCTACAATGCCGAGAATGCCTATTGGAAGAGCTTTTCGATCCGCAAATTGGTGCGCTCGCTGCCGGACCCCGAGCGCGGTCGGCTGGAAGCGCGCATCCACACAATATCAACGCGCTATGACGAATTGTCCGGCGCCTATCAGGCCGGCAAGGACGAAAACGACATTCCGCTGAATTGACGCGGATTGACCAGCCGAATTCGTTGACTGGCCCATGACGCGCTCTCACGGGCTCCATCATCTGGCGCTCCTGGAGTTCGCCCGCATGAAAATCGTCACTGAATTCCCCCGAAAGATCGTCGAATTTCCGGATATGGGGATCATCATGCCGGACGGCTGCCGGCTGTCGGCGCGGGTGTGGATGCCGGCCGATGCTGCCGACGACCCAGTGCCGGCAATCCTCGAACACCTGCCCTATCGCAAGCGCGACGGCACGATCTATCGTGATCAGCTGACGCATCCCTATTTTGCCGGCCACGGCTACGCCTCGATCCGCGTCGACATGCGCGGCAATGGCGATTCCGAAGGGCTGATGGACGACGAATATTCCGAGCAGGAATTGCAGGACGCTTGCGACGTCATCGCCTGGGCGGCGGACCAGCCCTGGTGCAACGGCAATGTCGGCATGATGGGCATTTCGTGGGGCGGCTTCAACTGCCTGCAGGTGGCGTCTAAGCAGCCGCCGGCGCTGAAGGCGGTCATCAGTCTCTGTTCGACGGTCGACCGCTATGCCGACGACATCCACTACAAGGGCGGCTGCCTGCTGATCGAGAATTTCGGCTGGGCCTCGACCATGCTGTCCTATTCGTCAAGGCCGCCGGATCCGTTGCTGGCCGGCGACAACAGATGGCGCGACCTGTGGCTGACCAGGCTGGAGAACCAGCCCTTCCTGGCACCGCTGTGGCTGAAGCACCAGCATCGCGATGCCTATTGGAAGCGCGGCTCGATCGGCGAGGACTATTCCGCCATCCATGCCGCGGTGCTGTCGATCGGCGGCTGGCATGATGGCTATCGCAATACGATTTCCCATCTCGCCGTCAATATCGAGGCGCCGGTCAAGGGCATCGTCGGCCCGTGGATCCACAAATACCCGCATTACGCCGCGCCCGAACCGCGCATCGGCTTCCTGCAGGAGGCCTTGCGCTGGTGGGACCGCTGGCTGAAGGACATCGACACCGGCGTCGAGGCCGACCCCGCCTACCGCGCCTATGTCATGGACAGCGTGCGTCCGGCGCGCTGGCATCCCGAGCGGCCGGGCCGCTGGGTCGCTGAATCGGAATGGCCGTCACCTAACATCAAGACGCAAGAGGTTGAGCTTATCGCTGAAGGCAACCACGCTATCGTCGCTTCGCCGCAAAGCTGCGGCCTCGCCGGCGGCGAATATTTCCCCTTCACCTTCGGCCCGGAACTGCCGGGTGACCAGCGCCCCGACGATGCGCTGTCGGTGTGCTTCGACCAGCCGGTGCTGACCGAAACGGTCGACATTGTCGGTGCTCCCGAAGTTGTGGTCAGGGTCTCGTCGGACCGGCGCCAGGCGAACATCGCGGTCCGGCTGTGCGACGTCCATCCGGACGGAGCATCGGAGCTGATTTCCTACGGCGTGCTCAACCTGACACATCGCAACTCGCACGAATTTCCCGAAGCGCTGGTGCCCGGCGAGACCGTCAGCGCCCGGGTGGTGCTCGACCAATGCGCCTATCGCGTGCCGGCCGGCCATCGCTTGCGCGTTGCCGTTTCGAACGCCTACTGGCCGATGATCTGGCCGTCGCCGGAGCCGGTCCGGCTGGAATTGTCGGCCGCGACATTGATGCTGCCGGTACGCCCGCCGGCGACAGGCGACGAGGTCACCTTCCCCGCCCCCGAAAGCGCCACGCCCTGGGCAACCGAAACGGTCCGCGCCGCCAATTCCGAGCGTCATGTCGATCGCGACGAAAAGACCGGAATGATTACGCTTTCCATCGTCGACGATTTCGGTGAGGTGCGCGACCTGGAGCATGGCCTCGCCAATGGCAGCATCGCCAGAGAGACATGGGCGATCCATCCCGACAATCCGCTGTCAGCCTCGGGCAAGACGCATTGGACCCAGACGCTGTCGCGAAATGGATGGTCGGTGCGCACCGAAACCTTCGCCGAAATGCGGTCCGACGCGCAAAGCTTCGTGGTTAGCGCCAGAATCGAAGCCTACGAAGGCGAAAAACTGGTCTTCGAGCGCAACTTCGAGGAGAAAATCCCGCGCGCACTGCTTTGAGCGCTTATAGCGATTGGTCCAATTGCGACGCACGATTTACGCCACGGCATGTCGCATTCGGTCTTGCTTACCGCTTTCCCTTACGGTCATTATTCTCCCGATAGAAATGAGAAAAACGACCATAAGGTCGGACCAGCAGAGTGAGGAACTCAACATGTCAAACGAACTGGAATATCTGAGCCGGCGCGTTGCGTCCGGCAAGCTGAGCCGTCGCGATTTTCTCGGCCGGGCAGCAGCGCTTGGCGTCACCGCAACCATCGCCAATTCGCTGCTATCCAGCGCTTCCCGCGCGGCGGGTCCGGTCAAGGGCGGCACGCTCAAGGCCGGCCTGGTCGGTGGCGAGTCCACCAACAGCCTCGATCCGGCGCTGTTTATGACGCAGGTGCCGTTCGCCTTCGGCAAGATGTGGGGCGAACTGATCGTCGAACTGTCTCCCGAAGGCAAGCTCGAGAACCGCATCGCCGAGGAGATCGGCTCGTCGGACGACGCCAAGACCTGGACGCTGAAGATCCGCGATGGCGTCGAGTTCCACAACGGCAAGAAGGTGACCGCAGAGGACGTGGCCGCCACCCTCGAACGCCATTCGGACGAGAAGTCAAAGTCCGGTGCGCTCGGTTATATGAAAGGCATCGAGAGCATCAAGGCCAGCGGCAAGGAAGTGGTGCTGACGCTGAAGGAGCCGAATGCCGACCTGCCCTACCTGCTTAGCGACTATCACCTGATCATTCAGCCGAATGGCGGCAAGGACAAGGCCGATGCCGGCATCTCGGCGGGTCCTTACAAGGTCACCACCAACGAGCCCGGCGTGCGCCATGGCGGCGAGCGCTTCGCCAATTATTGGCAGGGCGACAAGATGGGCCATGCCGACCAGATAGAGATCATCGTCATCAACGACGCCACGGCGCGCACGGCCGCCCTGCAGGGCGGCCAGGTCCACATGATCAACCGCGTCGAGCCGAAGATCGTCGATCTGATCAAGCGCGTGCCCGGCGTCACCATCCGCAACCATTCGGGACCCGGCCACTACGTCTTCATCATGCACTGCAACACCGCGCCGTTCGACAACAACGATTTGCGGATGGCGTTGAAGCTGGCGATCGACCGCGAGGAGATGCTGAACAAGGTGCTGCGTGGCTATGGCTCGCTCGGCAACGACTTCCCGATCAATGCATCGTACCCGCTATTCACCGAAATCGAGCAGCGCAAATACGATCCCGACAAGGCCAAGTTCCACTACAAGAAGTCGGGCCATGACGGTGCCGTCCTGCTCCGGACGTCGGACGTCGCCTTCCCCGGTGCCGTCGATGCTGCACAGCTGTTCCAGCAGAGTGCTGCCAAGGCCGGCATCACGCTGGAGATCAAGCGCGAGCCGGGCGACGGCTATTGGTCGGAAGTCTGGAACAAGCAGCCCTTCTGCGCCTCCTACTGGGGCGGCCGGTCGACGCAGGACCAGATGTACTCGACTGCCTATCTGTCGACGGCCGACTGGAACGACACACGGTTCAAGCGTCCGGATTTCGACAAGATGGTGCTGGCGGCTCGCGCCGAGCTCGACGAGGCCAAGCGCAAGGCAATGTACCACGACATGGCTGTGATGGTGCGCGACGAGGGCGGCCTGATCCTGCCGATGTTCAATCAGTTTATCGACGCGACGGGCGCCAAGGTTGCCGGGTGGGTGGATGATCCGCATCAGGAGTTGATGAACGGATATGCTCTGGCGAAGTGCTGGCTCGAAGCCTGAGCCCGGCCTTGCGGATATGTCCTCACCCATCGTGAAACTGGTGGCCCAGCGCATTGCGCTGGGCATTCTGCTGCTGTTGGCCGTTTCGGTCCTGATCTTCGCCGGCACCCAGATCCTGCCCGGCGACGTCGCGCAAGCCATCCTAGGACAGTCGGCGACACCGGAGTCGCTCGCCAATCTGCGCGAGCAGCTCGGCCTCAATGATCCCGCTTACATCCGTTATTTTCGCTGGCTCGGCGGCATTCTGACCGGTGATCTCGGCACGGCGATGTCGAGCGGTCAGGATATCGCAACCTCTATCAAGGGAAGGCTGTGGAACACGCTGTTCCTCGCCTTCTGGGCGGCGGTCGTCGCGGTGCCGCTGGCGATCATCCTCGGGCTGATCGCGGTGCGCTACCGCAATGGCTGGGTCGACAAGCTGATCTCGGGACTGGCGCTGGCCTCGACGTCCTTCCCGGAATTCTTCGTCGGCTATGTGCTCGTCTTTTTCTTCGCGGTGCAACATCAATGGTTTCCCGCCATTTCCACTGTCTATGACGGGATGCCTTTCGGCGAACGCATTCAGGCCATCGCACTGCCGGCGGCGGCGCTGACCCTGGTGGTGCTAGCCCATATGATGCGCATGACGCGCGCCGCGATCCTCAATGTCATGCAGTCGGCCTATGTCGAAACCGCCGAACTCAAGGGGCTTTCGGCCTTCGCGGTCATCCGCAGGCATGCCTTCCCCAATGCCATTGCGCCGATCATCAACGTCGTGATGCTCAATCTCGCTTACCTGATCGTCGGCGTCGTCGTGGTCGAAGTTATCTTTGTCTATCCAGGCATGGGCCAATACCTCGTCGACCACGTCACCAAGCGTGACGTGCCGGTGGTGCAGGCGGTCGGGCTGATCTTCGCCGCCGTCTACATCAGCCTGAACATCATCGCGGACATAGCGGCGATCATCGCCAATCCGCGCCTCAGACATCCGAAATGAGGGGGGCGGGTATGCTCGTCATCAAACGCATCCCCATCCCGGCATTGGTCGGCATCGTGCTGACGGCGCTGTTCGTGCTGGCAGCAATTTTTGCGCCGTGGATCGCGCCGCATGGCAATGCCGAGATCGTCAGCGACGTCCCTTGGGAACCGATGTCGGCGGCGCATTGGCTGGGCACCGACAATCTCGGCCGCGATCTGTTGTCGCGCATGATCTACGGCGCCCGAATCACCCTGTTCATCGCGGTGCTGGCGACCGCGCTGTCGTTCTCGCTCGGTGCCATCCTCGGCTTCTCGGCCGCGGTGTTCGGCGGCTGGTTCGACACGCTTCTGTCGCGTCTCGTCGATCTCCTGATGTCGATCCCGACATTGATCATGGCCCTTGTCGTGCTGTCGGTGCTGCCATCCAATCTGGTGACGCTGATCCTGGTCATGGGCGTTCTGGATTCGACCCGCGTCTACCGCCTGTCGAGGGCGGTCGCCGTCGACATCAACGTCATGGATTATGTCGAGGCGGCCAAATTGCGCGGCGAAGGCAGCGGCTGGATCATCTTCCGCGAGATCCTGCCCAATGCGCTGTCGCCGCTGGTTTCGGAACTCGGCCTGCGCTTCATCTATGCCGTACTGTTCCTGTCGACGCTGTCCTTCCTCGGCCTTGGCGTGCAGCCGCCTAGCGCCGATTGGGGCGGCATGGTCAAGGAAAACAAGGACGGCATCGTCTTCGGCATAGGCGCCGCCCTCATTCCGGCGGCGGCGATCGCAGCGCTGGCGATTTCCGTCAATCTCGTCGCCGACTGGGTGCTCAACCGCACGACAAGCCTGAAGGGAGGACGCGGGTAATGGCTGACAAGCAACCGAAGCCCGGGCAACCGAAGCCCGGGCAACCGAAGTCCGGCGTGCTGCTCGACATTCGCAATCTGCGCATCGAGGCCACGGTATACCCGCCGGGTGAGGCGCCGAAGAACATCGTGCTGGTGCACGATGTCTCGCTGACGCTGGAGAAGGGCAAGGTGCTTGGCCTGATCGGCGAGTCCGGCGCCGGCAAATCGACCATCGGCCTGTCGTCGATGGGCTACGGCCGCGGCGGCGTGCGCATCACCGGCGGCGAGGTCATCCTCAATGGCCGCGACATCCTGAAGGGCGGCAACGAAGGATTTCGCAAATTGCGCGGCCGCGAGGTCTGCTATGTCGCGCAATCGGCGGCAGCCGCCTTCAATCCGGCGCACAGGCTGATGGACCAGGTGGTCGAGGCAGCACTCCTGCACGGCACGGCGACGCGGGCCGAAGCCGAAAAGCGCGCCGTGGCGCTGTTCAAGAAGCTCAGCCTGCCGAACCCCGAAAGCATCGGCGAGCGCTTCCCCCACCAGGTCTCGGGCGGTCAGCTGCAGCGCGTGATGACGGCAATGGCGCTGTGCTCGGAACCCGACCTGATCGTCTTCGACGAGCCGACCACGGCGCTCGACGTGACGACGCAGATCGACGTCTTGGCGGCGATCAAGGATGCCATCCGCGACACGCATGTCGCGGCGCTCTACATCACTCACGACCTTGCCGTCGTCGCCCAGGTCTCGGACGAGATCATGGTGCTGCGCCACGGCCGGCTGGTCGAATGGGGCGGCACCCGCCAGATCATCAAGGAGCCGCGCCAGGAATACACCAACGCGCTGGTTTCGGTGCATGAGATCGAACACCAGGAGCAGAAGCCTGGCACGAGCCCGTTCCTGTCGGTCAAGAACATCACCGCCGCCTATGGCCGCAGTCACATCAAGGTGCTGAAGAACGTCTCGATCGATATTTTCCCCGGCCAGACGCTGGCGGTGGTCGGCGAGTCCGGCTCCGGCAAATCGACACTGGCGCGCGCCATCACCGGCCTCTTGCCGCCCGAACAAGGCACCGTCACCTTCGACGGACGGCCGCTCGCCAACCGGCTTGCCGACCGGCCGAAAGAGGATCTTCGCCAACTGCAGATGATCTACCAGATGGCCGACGTGGCGATGAACCCGCGCCAGACGGTCGGCACCATCATCGGCCGGCCGCTGGAATTCTATTTCGGTCTGCGCGGAAGGCAACGTGACGCCCGTGTCGCGGAACTGCTCGACAAGATCGAAATGGGCAAAGGCTATGTCGACCGCTATCCGGCCGAGCTTTCGGGCGGCCAGAAGCAGCGCGTCTGCATCGCCCGCTCGCTCGCCGCAAAGCCGAAGCTGATCATCTGCGACGAGGTGACCTCGGCGCTCGATCCGCTGGTCGCCCACGGCATACTGGAGCTGCTCCTCGGGCTGCAGAAAGAGGAAAACGTCGCCTATCTGTTCATCACCCACGACCTGGCCACGGTCAAGTCGATCGCCGATTCAATCGCCGTGATGTATCGCGGCGAAGTGGTGCGCTACGGCGCCAAGAGCACCGTGCTGACGCCACCCTTCGATGCCTACACCGATCTTTTGCTATCGTCGGTGCCAGAAATGGAGATCGGCTGGCTAGAGAAAGCGATCAAGGGACGGCGCATGGCCAGCGCGGGGAACTAGCGGGCCGCCCTTTGCGCCCGACGATCCTGTCCGGGCGTGGATTGAACGGCAGGCCCGCCCTGACTTTTCCGATTAAGCCGCATGGAGGCGCCCTTGGCGCTCAACACAAAACTATTGCTCATCATCCTCGACGGCGTGCCTTACCGGAACTGGCGACGGCTGATGGGCAATCTCGAAGGCTGGGTGCAATCAGGCGAAGCCCGCGTGTGGAAGATGCGCTCCGTGCTGCCGTCGACCTCGGCATCCTGCTATGCCTCGATCCACACCGGCGTGCCGCCTCAAGTGCACGGCATCCTGTCGAACGAGAACCGGTTTCGCGTCGAACAGCCGGACATCTTTTCCGAAGTCAGCAGGGCCGGCGGCAAGAC
The DNA here is from genome assembly GCF_000502835.1 of Mesorhizobium sp. LSJC280B00. GTDB lineage: Bacteria > Pseudomonadota > Alphaproteobacteria > Rhizobiales > Rhizobiaceae > Mesorhizobium. Next base: position 1,449 of record NZ_AYVL01000007.1, on the reverse strand, counting down.
CGGTGCGGTCACCCACTCCTACTGGTCCGAATTCTTTCGGGCCTATCCGTTCGACCTGGTCGAGGACATGGAGTTCGACCAGCCGGGCAGGCCGATCAGCCATGGCCGGTTCCACACCATGACCGGCTACAATGCCAGGAACCAGATGACGCCGAGCGACGTCGACCTGTTCGCGACGTTGACCATGCTGACCAGGCGCTACGGCATCGACTACGGCATCCTGCACAGCTGCACGCTGGACTCGATGGGCCACCGCTTCGGCCATGACTGCCACGAGATGGATCATGCCGTCTATGCAATGGACGCCATGCTCGCCGGCTTTCTGCCGCGCTGGCGGGAAGCCGGCTACGAGGTGATCGTCACCGCCGATCATGGCCAGACCGATCGCGGCCATCATGGCGGCCACGACGAGGAGATGCAGGATTTCGCACTTTACTACTTCGGATCCGGCGAGGGTCCGGAAGCCAATACGCTGCTCGATCAGCTGCAGCTCGCGCCGACGGTGCTTGTGCGCCTCGGCGTGCCGGTGCCGGCGACGATGAAGGCCGAGCCATTCCTGAGCTGAGCGCGCGCCCTCTTCTCCCTCTGGCAACGCTCCCGCTCTTCAGTTAGCCTCCGCAAATATACGGGCGGATGCGGTGAACCTTTTTGGGCCGATCAGCGACAGAGCAGGCAGGAGCCAGGCGGCTCGACCGGCGATGACGGCCGCGGAGACCGATCGCGCGCTTGTCGAGCGGGTCGCGAAAGGTGACCGTGCCGCCGTGCGGCTCCTGTTCATGCGCCACCACGCGCGGGTCTACCGCTTCGTGGCACGCCAGACGGGATCGGAACTGATGGCCGACGATATCGCGAACGAGGTGTTCCTCGAACTCTGGCGGCAGGCACCGGCCTTCGAGGGGCGCTCGGAGGTCTCGACATGGCTGCTCGGCATTGCCCGCTTCAAGGCGCTGTCCCTGCTGCGCAAGAAGAAGGAAGACTGGATCGACGACGATGACGCGGCCCGGGTCGCCGACGGCGCCGACACGCCGGAAGTCGTGACGATGAAGGAAGACAAGGCCGCCGCCTTGCGACGCTTTATCGATGCCATGCCGGAAGAGCACCGCACGGTGATCGACCTTGCCTATTATCACGGGCAATCGGTGAGCGAGATCGGCGAGGTACTCGGCATCCCGGTCGCAACGGTCAAGACCAGGATGTTCTACGCCCGCAAGAAACTCGGCGAAGCCCTCAAGGCCGCCGGTTACGACAGGGGGTGGCCATGAGCGCCGCTGAAAAAATGTCACGCCGCGACGAAATGGAAATGCTGCTGCCGTTTTATCTGAACGGCTCGCTGGAGGGCACCGAGCTCGAAGCCATCGAGGAATGGCTGGCGAGCGATCCGGCGGCGATGGCCGCACTAGGCGAGGCCGAGGCCGAATTCTCCGGCACCGCTGCCGCAAACGAGGCAAT